>NZ_BSOW01000182.1 GCF_030160715.1 Bradyrhizobium iriomotense | reverse complement strand
GAGCATGCCTTCTTTCCTTTTATAGTTTGTCCGGAAAGATTACCGAGTGCAGGATAGTCATTAATGGTGCAGAACAATAGAACTCTTAGCTTGAAATTCTCCTGACCATTTGCATCCCATGTTTCCACACCTTCTTTCCAGAGAATCTCAAGATCATCGATAACAAGCTCTAGGAATACATCGATATCATTGCCGGGTTGCCTTGGACCTTGGATTAACAAGCACAACATAATATATTTCCGTTTAAAGCATAACCATGTCGGGAGGTTATAGTTCGCAATAAGAACTGGCCATGTGCTGTGAGTACTACTCATGTCACCGAAAGGATTCATGCCATCCGTACAAAGACATATCCTCATGTTTCTACGGTCGGCAGCAAAGTTTTTGTGTTTTCGATCTATATTCCTCCATTCAATCGAATCCGCTGGGTGTCTAAGCATACCATCATTCCTTCTTTCCGTGGCGTGCCAACGTACTAACTTCGCTTCGTTCGGGTTGGCAAA
>NZ_BSOW01000181.1 GCF_030160715.1 Bradyrhizobium iriomotense | reverse complement strand
AGTGACGACATTGGACATAAGCGGGCTCCATGCTCCGGTTCGCACTCCGTGCTGAAACTCGTACAGCTGGCGGGTGATATAACTCGGCGAACGGCCCGCTAGGGGCGGGATCGGGCCGAGCCCGTGCAGCGTTGGCCCGTGGCAAACGCTGCACGACACTGTCTTGCCGCCGCCGCTCGCGACTAGCGCTTCTCCTTTTTTGACCGCGCCGGGCGGTACATAGGCAACGAACCGCGCGCGGCTATCACGATTCTCGAACTGCGCGAGATCTTCGGGCACCTCGATAATACGGCTTCCGATTGGTTCCTTCTCGCCACTACTAAGATCGGCGAGGAACCATCCGGCGACGAAAGTCTTCGGCACGACATCCGTTTCCACGACGCGGATGCGGTCGCGCGGCATTAGTGAGGAAAAATACGCCGCCGCTGCCGCGATTTCGGAATCACTTGCGCTTTTCGCGAGCGAGATCATCAGCGTTTGCGGAGCGCGATTTTGCACCGCCGTTG
>NZ_BSOW01000180.1 GCF_030160715.1 Bradyrhizobium iriomotense | reverse complement strand
AAGGTACTTGACAATAGTATTATTGGAGTGGATACACAACTCACAAAAAATACAAGAAGTCGGCTGGGTGGATTGGTTCGAGTGAAGAGAAAAAAAAGCCATACGGAACTAAAAATCTTTTCTGGAGATATTCATTTTCCTGAAGAGGCGGATAAGATATTAGGTGGCAGTTTGATACCACTAGAAAGAGAAAAAAAAGATTCGAAGGAATCAAAAAAAAGGGAAAATTGGGTCTATGTTCAGTGGAAAAAAATTCTCAAGAGCAAGGAAAAGTATTTTGTTTTGGTTCGACCTGCAGTCGCGTATGAAATGAACGAAGGGAGAAATTTAGCAACACTTTTCCCACAGGATCTCTTGCAGGAAGAGGGTAATCTCCAACTTCGACTTGTCAATTTTATTTCTCATGAAAATAGCAAGTTAACTCAAAGAATTTATCATACGAATAGTCAATTCGTTCGAACTTGCTTAGTATTGAATTGGGAACAAGAAGAAAAAGAGGAGGCTCGTGC
>NZ_BSOW01000179.1 GCF_030160715.1 Bradyrhizobium iriomotense | reverse complement strand
GCGTCCTTTCCAAATTCTTTAAATTTTCTGTCGATGTTTCGCCACTACGAACCATCGGCGGGGTGTCTCAGCATCCCGTCCTGTTGACGCTCTTCAACGTGCCATCGCAACATTCTAGCATTCCCCTTGTTCCTGAACAAACGCCTTAGCCGTGGTATTACAGGGAAATACCACATCACCTTAGCAGGAATTCTCTTCTTTGTTAGCTGCCCGTCAACTTCTCCTGGATCGTCTCGTCTAATCTTGTATCGTAGTGCTTTACAAACCGGGCATGCTTCTAGGTTCTCGTACTCCTCACCGCGATAGAGGATACAATCGTTCGGACATGCATGTATCTTCTGTACTTCCAGTCCTAGCGGGCAGACTATCTTCTTAGCCTCGTACGTTGTCTCGGGCAATTTGTTTCCCTCCGGAAGAATGTTCTTGACGAGTTTCAATAAATCACCAAATGCCTTGTCACTAACCCCATTTTTTGCCTTCCATTGCAAGAACTCCAGAGTGGTATCCAACTTTT
>NZ_BSOW01000178.1 GCF_030160715.1 Bradyrhizobium iriomotense | reverse complement strand
CTCCACTAAAGGTGATCCTATTACCGGAATCGCGTCAGGCACACCTGTCACAATTTTGACTGCCCAATAACCAATTTGATCCCAAGGTAAAGAATAACCAGTTACACCAAACGATGCAGTTAATACAGCTAAAACCACACCAGTGACCCAAGTTAATTCGCGGGGTTTTTTAAACCCACCTGTGAGATACACACGAAATACGTGCAGGATCATCATTAGAACCATCATACTTGCTGACCATCGATGAACTGATCGGATTAACCAACCAAAGTTGGCCTCGGTCATTATGTATTGAACCGAGGAAAAAGCCTCTGTAACGGTTGGGCGATAGTAAAAAGTCATAGCAAAACCGGTAGCAACTTGTACTAGAAAACAAGTAAGTGTAATTCCCCCTAAACAATAAAATATGTTGACATGAGGAGGAACATATTTACTAGTTATATCATCTGCAATTGCCTGAATCTCAAGACGTTCCTCAAACCAATCATATACTTTATTGAGATAGGTAACTAACCCGAAC
>NZ_BSOW01000177.1 GCF_030160715.1 Bradyrhizobium iriomotense | reverse complement strand
ATATAAACATCAACAACTTCAAATTGGACTCGTTTCCCCTCAACAAATAAAGGCTTGGGCTAACAAAACACTACCTAATGGGGAAGTCGTTGGCGAAGTCACAAGGCCCTCCACTTTTCATTATAAAACCGATAAACCAGAAAAAGATGGATTGTTTTGCGAAAGAATCTTTGGACCCATAAAAAGCAGAATTTGTGCTTGTGGAAATTCTCGAGCGAGCGGAGCTGAAAACGAAGACGAAAGATTTTGCCAAAAATGCGGAGTAGAATTTGTTGATTCTCGGATACGAAGATATCAAATGGGATACATCAAACTCGCATGTCCCGTGACTCATGTGTGGTATTTAAAAGGTCTTCCTAGTTATATCGCGAATCTTTTAGATAAACCCCTTAAGAAATTGGAGGGCCTAGTATATGGCGATTTCTCTTTTGCTAGGCCCAGTGCTAAAAAACCAACTTTCTTACGATTACGAGGTTTATTCGAGGATGAAATTTCATCCTGTAACCATAGCATTTCCCCCTT
>NZ_BSOW01000176.1 GCF_030160715.1 Bradyrhizobium iriomotense | reverse complement strand
CGAAGTTCTGTGGTCCTCTAACATCTTGTCCAATTTATGGGCCCCCTTTTCACTTTCGCAGTCCTCCTTGGCGTCCTGCAACATCTGACCAAGATCATCCGCAACGTCGTTACCATCAGCATCCCTTTCCTCCTCGCCCGTTTGATTTCCTTCAAATCCAACGTACTGAGCAAAGTCCGGAATATTGTCGTCTTCCACTTCATCTTCTTCCATTTCAACACCTTGCTCTCCGTGGGATGTCCAACAATTATAGCTTGGCATGAACCCCGACTCAAACAAGTGGAAATGAATAGTCCTGGATGCAGAATACTCCTTCTGATTCTTACACTTATTGCATGGACAACAAATAAAACCCCTTTGCCTGTTAGCTTCGGCCACTCTCAAAAAATAGTGCACGCCGTCAATAAACTCTTTGGACCGCCGGTCAGCGTACATCCATTGCCGATCCATCTACATGAGTCAAAAAAACCGTACACAAATAATTATTCTTACAATAATGACAGTCATACAATAATTATAAGATAT
>NZ_BSOW01000175.1 GCF_030160715.1 Bradyrhizobium iriomotense | reverse complement strand
ATCACTGCGGAGAGCGGCGGATCTCCTACAATAGCTGCCGCTCGCGCAACTGCCCCAAGTGCCAATCGCTCGCGCGGGCAGAATGGATCGAAGCCCGGCAAGCGGAGCTTCTCGATACGCAGTATTTTCACGTTGTTTTCACCATGCCCGACCAAATCGCAGCGATCGCATTCCAGAATGCTGGCACCGTGTACGACACTCTCTTCCGCACAGCTGCGGAGACTTTGCGGACTATCGCTGCCGACCCCAAGCACCTCGGTGCCGAGATCGGATTCTTTTCCGTCCTTCACACTTGGGGTCAGAACCTCCTTCACCATCCCCACCTCCATTGCGTCGTTCCCGGAGGAGGACTGTCTCCGGATGGCAGCCGCTGGATCGCGTGCCGGCCCGGCTTCTTTCTTCCCGTGGCCGTGCTTTCCCGCCTGTTCCGACGGCTATTTCTCAGCGCCTTGCAAAAGTCGTTCGATACCGGCGAGCTACAATTCTTCTCGTCGCTGGAACCGTTGCGTGATCCGGCTGCGTTTCAGC
>NZ_BSOW01000173.1 GCF_030160715.1 Bradyrhizobium iriomotense | reverse complement strand
TAGGAAAATAATATGGTGATGAAAAAGGAAACCACGTGGCGAGAGGGCGACCGCGCCGTCTTTCCGATATACTCCCTGTTTTTTAATAGATGACGCCGTTGACTTTTTCTCACATGTTTGACCATTCGTCTTATCAAAAAATTTTATGCAAATGTATAAGATATAAATCACACTTAAAGTACTATGAGTGATAAAACAACTCATAACAAAATAAATTATAATTACGTAAATTTTTTGAATAAGACGAATGGTCAAACATGTGAGAAAAAGTCAACGGCGTCATCTATTAAAAAACGGAGAGAGTGTTAATATATTTTTCAAGTTTGTAATAATTAAAACTTAATTAATCACACGTTATTACCACCTCGTTTTGCGTGAAACACTTAATCTTTATCTTCATCTTCATCTTCAGGAGATTCAAACACCACCTAGAAACACATATATAAAAGTTTTGTTCACAAATTATTTTTCGTTTACAAATATACCGTTTCGCTTATTCCATGTATAAGCGAAGCGATGGCCGCCTTGGAATATGCAT
>NZ_BSOW01000172.1 GCF_030160715.1 Bradyrhizobium iriomotense | reverse complement strand
GGAAAGAACGGTGGGTTCTCAAAATCCAGTATCGCCGAGCCTTGTTATTCTCTTGCCCCAACTTATGCGGGGTGCAAATTTGTCGATTTGGATCAGTACTATAAGCCTAAGTATTTTATTGATCAGGCGGCACCCAGATTTGAACTGGGGATAAAGGATTTGCAGTCCCCTGCCTTACCGCTTGGCCATGCCGCCAAAAAATACGATCTAAAATCGAGAAAAGAGCAAGTATTCATCCACGTTTCTTACTAAAACTAACTTTCTTTTATCTTAAATCTAATTCTACTTACTTTTTTCCAATCTTTTTCAAAAAATCTATTCATGCTTTTTTTGGATCCAGTTTCGATTATTCTCCTCAAAGGATTCTATCTTAAAACACACATTGCTAACACTAGAAAACTTCCCTTTTCTTTCTATTGAAATGAAAAAGGAGAAAAGTGGATTTCTAGTCACAAGCTACAAAATTAAGAACAAATTGGAACCATTAACTAGAATTCTCTTTTTATTTTGAATTTCGGTATTCTCTCCCGCCTGCCATTTAATGGCATAAT
>NZ_BSOW01000171.1 GCF_030160715.1 Bradyrhizobium iriomotense | reverse complement strand
CATACAACCGAAATTCACATGACAGAGTCGCGAATGCCACACATTAGACTCATCATTCTCGCTAATATGGTTCACAGCATTATGATTATTACACATGTCGTTCAAAGAAAAGCGGAACAAGCCTCCGCTGTCATAACCTTTTCCAACAAAAGTCCCATATTTAGATACGATACATTTATTGGATTCAAACACAAGTCTAAAACCTTCTCTACACAATAGAGAGCCGCTAACTAGATTCTTCTTTATTGAAGGGACATGCTGCACGTTCTTCAGCTGCACGGTCTTTCCCGAAGTAAACTTCAGATCGACCGTACCAACACCATGAACAGCCGCAAGCGACCCGTTTCCCATCAACAAGGAGGAACCTCTCCCGACCTGATAAGAAGAAAACAGGGAAATATCAGCACATACATGAATATTAGCACTAGTGTCCACCCACCAATCAGGTGAGTGAAAAACAGAGAGAACTGTAGGTAATATTTTACCGTACCCCGATGTTCCTCCGCCCTCGCTAATGACCATGTTGGTAGACTTCCTGTCTTTGCGCTCAGGAC
>NZ_BSOW01000170.1 GCF_030160715.1 Bradyrhizobium iriomotense | reverse complement strand
ATCCTCGTCTTCCTCATGATCAGACAGATATCCATGAAGGACACACGATCGCCGACAACCCACCGCCCCCAGCGCTGGGTGTAGAGCTTTCAGTCGTGCCCTGCATGATGTCCGATGGCCTGAGAGATTCCGACCTAGAGCAATAGAGAAGTACGATGGGAGCACCGACCCAGAAGAGTTCCTTCAAGTTTACTCCACAGTACTCTACACTGCCGGAGCAGACAACAACGCATTAGCGAATTATTTGCCAACTGCGTTAAAAGGCTCTGCACGTTCATGGCTGATGCATCTTCCACCCTACTCAATCTCCTCATGGGCAGACCTGTGGCAACAGTTCGTCGCCAACTTCCAAGGAACCTACAAGCGCCACACGATAGAGGACGATCTACACGCGTTGACACAGAACTCGGGTGAATCCTTGAGGGAATATGTTCGGCGCTTTAACGAGTGCAGAAATACAATCCCCGAAATCACCGATGCTTCTGTAATTCGCGCCTTCAAGTCCGGTGTTAGACATCGCTATACTACTCAGGAGTTGGCAACGAGGCGCATCACG
>NZ_BSOW01000169.1 GCF_030160715.1 Bradyrhizobium iriomotense | reverse complement strand
TGAAGCAGAAAAGATCGCCGCCATGGGGTCGCGCTGAGCACCTCCTGCACGCGGAGAGCCAGGCTCGGAAAGCCGCACCGCATGTCGGTGTGGCCCGTCGCAAGCCACACGCGAACGCTTCGGGATCAGTGTCTCCAGCCCCCGTATGATCCGTAGCAGAACCTCGACATCGACGTTGCGATCCACGATCACGCGCCGGCCATTCGCGGTCACGACCTCCAGAATGCCATTCGTCGCTGCCGCGGCACGCTCGGCCGACGACTGGACCTTCGACACAATCTGGGCCGGCACAAATCCATCTACTGACAGCCGCCAAGCTGTCTTTCGCGATAGGCCTTGCGCCACGAAAACAGCAGCTGCTTCGAAACCCCATGATGCCGTGCCGTCGCCGACGCCAGCCGTGGACCTGAGAAACTTTCCTCGACAATCCGCAGCTTCTCAGCATCCGACCAGCGCCGACGCCCACCGGTCTCCACAACTTCAAGGCGGCTCGCTTGACGACTCTCAGTAAGGATATCCATACCGACAGTCAGCGACAGACCGGAAAAACCCGCAA
>NZ_BSOW01000168.1 GCF_030160715.1 Bradyrhizobium iriomotense | reverse complement strand
GCTTTGCGGACGAGGTGCTTGAGCTTGGCAAAGACCTGTTCGATCGGGTTCAGGTCGGGCGAGTATTTTGGCAGGAAGAAGAGTTTGGCGCCGACCGAACGGATGAGTTGGCGAACTGCTTTGCTCCTGTGGCTGCCGAGGTTGTCCAAGATGACGATATCGCCGGGTCGAAGGACGGGCAGAAGAACCTTCTCGACATAGGTGCGAAAGCTCACGCCATCGATCGGCCCCTCGATGAACCATGGCGCATCGATCCGGTCATGGCGCAAGGCCGCCAGGAAGGTCATGGTCTTCCAGCGGCCGTGGGGAACCTTGGCGTGAAGTCTGCGCCCGCGCGGCGCCCATCCCCGCAAGGGCGCCATATCGGTCCTGGTCCAGGTCTCGTCGATGAAGACCAGCCGCTCAACTTCGACGCGATCTTGATACCTTGTCCACTGGGCCCGCCGCCGCGCGACCTCGGGTCGATCGCGTTCGCCAGCCGCCACGCTTTTTTTTGAAGCTGAGCTTCTCGGCATGCACGAAGTCCCACACCGAGTGGTAGTCGACCTTCAGGCCGCGAC
>NZ_BSOW01000167.1 GCF_030160715.1 Bradyrhizobium iriomotense | reverse complement strand
GAACTCAAGGTTCGCATCACAAGGGAGGGATCGACGAAGATGGCGAAGCGTACCACGATCTGTGTCGGGATCGATACCGGCAAAAGGAAGCTCGATGCGGCGATCGAGGGCAACCACGAGCAGTTGCAGGTGGACAACACGCCGGAAGGCCACGCGATATTGCTGATATGGCTGCGACGGCATCGCGTCAAACGTGTCGGGATCGAAGCGAGTGGCGGGTATGAACAGCCGGTCGTCACCGAGCTGCGGCGCAAGCGGTTTGTGGTCGTGGTGTTCCAGCCGGCCCAAGTCCGCGCCTATGCTAAATTCCACTCGCAGCGGGCCAAGAATGACAAGATCGATGCCGCTCTGATCGCAATCTGCACCGCTGCGGTCCGGAAGATCCATGCCGCCCCCGATCCTCGGTTGCTGCCATTCGCCGAGCAACTGACCATGATCGATCAGATCGGTGAGGATATCGCGCGCCTCAAGAACAGGATCGAGAGCTGCCGCGATGTGGAGATTAACAAGCTCTGGCACGAGGACATCGTTCGCCTGGAGCAACGTGAGAAGAACTCACTCA
>NZ_BSOW01000166.1 GCF_030160715.1 Bradyrhizobium iriomotense | reverse complement strand
TAATTATGTGCTATAATTTATATTTAACCCCTTTTAGTTAGCTAATGTTTCTAAGCATGGCTAAGCAAACATACATATAGCATTTAGCTGAACCAATCCAATATATAAGGTTCATGCTAATCAAATTATAACCCATAGGAAAATAAAGTCATCTTCGGCCATTAATTAATTGGGAAAGGTTCACCACCCGATGACATTCGAAAACAATGCATAGTTGAAATAAAATAATAGCTTTAAACGGGTTCAACATGCTCAAAGGGTTGTTTGGGATCTGTGTGACTTGCCTTGGGCTTCCGCAAACACTTCTGAACCTTCCTCAACGGAAACGCTCTCCTCCGGAACGTCGGAAACTAAAGCAAATAAACAAAATCAACAAAACAGTACAAAAACAAGCATAAACAGTACATGTGGATATTTTTAACATGTAGATCTTGATTTTAGAAGAATTTAGCAACTTGAACCACTTGAATCCGAGTTACGATGATTTAGTTATGATTTTCCGAAGTTTAATCGATTTTTCATCTAATACAGAAAAACTAAAACAAAAGAAATATGATGTCATCAC
>NZ_BSOW01000165.1 GCF_030160715.1 Bradyrhizobium iriomotense | reverse complement strand
ACCTATTCATTTGTCATTTGGGATCATTTCCCGTATAAAAAAGGAAAAAGAGTCAAAGAAGGGATGGGAGATGTTTCCCATGTCAAATCAAAAAAGAGAGGTGAAAGATACCAAAGCAATGCGGCCTCAGACTGGCTGTCTCCTCGTAGTTGGATCTCCGACTTTTTGGAATGTTCCAAATTCCACTTGAGCATCCAAGTCTGGATCAATACCAGCAAAAACATCTCGGAACAAGGTTCTAGCCCCATGCCAAATGTGTCCGAAAAAGAAGAGCAAAGCAAAGGTAGCATGACCAAAAGTGAACCAACCCCTTGGACTGCTGCGAAAAACACCATCTGATTTCAAAGTAGCCCGATCTAATTCAAAAATTTCCCCTAATTGGGAACGCCTCGCATATTTTTTTACAGTAGCAGGATCAGAATAACTTACTCCATTAAGTTCGCCACCATAGAACTCCACCGTTACGCCTACTTGTTCAACACTATATTTGGATTCTGCTCTTCTAAAAGGAACGTCCGCTCTCACAATTCCCTCTTCATCTACCAAAACAACCGGAAATGTTTCAAAA
>NZ_BSOW01000164.1 GCF_030160715.1 Bradyrhizobium iriomotense | reverse complement strand
ATATATCAATTAACAAGGGAAGGATCAAATGCAACAAATTAGGTAGGTCTGCCAATCTGCCTTGCAGACGGGACAACAGATTAAGTGCGATCCTATCAATGCATAATATTTTTCAAGCAACATAATTAAATTTCAAATATAGGCTCAAGATGTTCAAAGGTGGCTTGCCTTGCTCGAGATCTGGAGCTTGATCCTCGAAATCCTCGCACTGCGGGTCTTCGGGCTCCGAAACTACACGCGAAACGGGACAACTCAACAAACGGCGAAAATAAAGCCCTATTAATGACCTCTAAGCGTGCCATTAGATAGATCTCGAGATTTGAGGAATTTTGGAAGTTGAACGGAGTCAAACGGATTTACGGTTGGGAAGATATTGAATTTCTAAGATTATTGGATTTTTGGTCTAAAGGAAAAGGATTTAATTAAATCCTTTTTGAAAAAGAAAAGAAAAGAAAAGAAGGGAGGGAGGGAATATAGACTTTTCCTCGGTGGCTAGGGCGCGACCCGAGAGAATTGGGGCGGTCCGGCCGAGCTAAATGGGCCGGCCAGCCCAAGGCGGCCCAAGCGC
>NZ_BSOW01000163.1 GCF_030160715.1 Bradyrhizobium iriomotense | reverse complement strand
CTGTTCGATGCGCTCCACGACGGCGGCCAGACCGTCGTGATGATCACCCACGATTCCAGCGTGGCCGCGCGCTGCGAACGAACCATTCGCCTGCATGACGGCGAGGTCGTCGCGGACGAGATGCGTGCCCCAATGCCAAGCAAGGTCTGGGCATCATGACGGCATATCAGGCCATTCAGACCGCCCTTCACGCGCTGCGCCTGAACCCGCTGCGCAGCATCCTGACCATCCTGGGTATCGTGATCGGCGTGGCCTCGATCGTCACCGTCTTCGCCATCGGCAAGGGCGCGCAGCTTCGCGTCGAGGAGCAGATCCGTTCGATCGGCTCCAACGTGCTGATGATCATGCCGGGTGCGATTCAACAGGGTGCGGTTCGCATGAAGGCCGGCACCAAACTGACGATGACCGAGGGTGACGTGCAGGCGATCCTCGATCAGATTCCGGAGATCCAGACCGCGGCGGGTTCGGTCGCGGGCACCGCGCAAGTCATCCGGGAAAGCAAGAACTGGAACACCACGATCAACGGCACGACCACCTCGCACTTCATGGTGCGCGACTGGCAATTGTC
>NZ_BSOW01000162.1 GCF_030160715.1 Bradyrhizobium iriomotense | reverse complement strand
TGCCATCAAGTCGGATAACTTCATCTCATGAACTCCACTATAGAAATAGCTATGAAACTGCTTCTCCAAATCGGCTCAACTATTGATTGATCCATACGGCAAAGAAGAAAACCATGTAAAAGCCGATCCAGACAAGGACAACTGGAATAATCTGACTCTGAGAGCGTCTACAGCCGATGCTTCGCCGCACTGAGCTAAAAATCGGCTAATGTGCTCATAAGTTGACACACCATCTTGTCCTGAAAACTTGGAGAAATCTGGAACTTTAAACCGATTGGGAAGAGGAACTCTTTCAAACCACTCAGGGTAAGGCTGCCGATACAAGCTTCTAGTCTCTTTTGGTTTAAGCCCAAATTGTTCCCTCATTACATCGGCAATCACATCGGCCCACGGTCGTTGCTGAACTGCTCCCTGTGACTGTTGTTGCATGGGTTAGAACTGACCGTACTAAGACGCAAACTAGGGTTGAGCCAGTCCCCCTGGCTGATATTGGGCTTGCGGGGAAGGAGGCTGATATTGATAATTCAAGTTGCCCCCCTGGTAATTATGAAGGTTCGACTGAATATTATG
>NZ_BSOW01000161.1 GCF_030160715.1 Bradyrhizobium iriomotense | reverse complement strand
ATACTCAAAATCCCCTTACAATAATGCAATTTCGAAGGGACCTTTTCCCTCGTGTTGAGAAAACTTTTCTTCTTCCAATTCTTCTTCATTCAATTCATTTCAAAAAATTCAATTGGTACTCAAAATACTTCCATTGGTATGCGCAAGAAATAAGCCAATTCGGCAGCTTTTTGTTCAATTTCTCGTGGAGTAAAAAACTTCTCATCAGTACGAGTCAAGGGAATGGCCCCCTGGCCCCGGATTTCCATATAAAGGATACGACGAGGAAAAAGACCTTCTTTAACCTGAATTCTAATTGATTGGATATCCCGCATAAGGAATCGAAGGAAGACGCGACGTTTTATTCCAGGGAATCCCCAACGAAAAATGCACACTACTCCCTCTTTTCTATCGAATCGGTCATAACCACTGCCTACATTCCACAAAATAGTGCACCACAAGTAAGCGCTAATGAATAGGCCTGCGATTCCGTAGAAAGACATCACGACCCCCTGTGGAAAAAAAAGAATTTGTTGAGATGGAAGTACAGATATAATATTCTTACCAAGATAACTGGAAGCCCCAACCGCTA
>NZ_BSOW01000160.1 GCF_030160715.1 Bradyrhizobium iriomotense | reverse complement strand
AAAAGATTTTGGGCTTTTCTAGTCAATTCAAGTGCATGACTGTGTAAGAACTTTTATATGGCGGTTGAAACTGAGATTGGTTATAGGCTTGTGCACCCTGTTTTGGAAAGATAGTGTTGGCAACTTTTTTGACAAGTTGACAAGCACGATCGTAGCACTTTAAACCTTGCGGTGATTCTAGAGTCGCCAACCACCTCGATCTAGCAAAGAGCTAAACCTAGATGGGTTTTGATAACTAAACCGGCTAGCGAAGCCAATTTCTAGATAACTACCCGTCTCGTGGGCAAAACGGAAGGTTTTCAGGACAAACCTACAAAGAGATGTCGCACTCTCGCAGCGGCGGCGGACGGTTTACAGCGCAAACCGACAAAGATGGACAAACTAAGAGAAAACTAAAAGCAATATGAAAAAATGATTCGATTGATTGATTGTAGATTGGTTTTTTACAATGAACCGGCCATGTCCCTTATATAGGGGTTGGTCTTGCCCTCTACAGGCCCTGCTCCACGTCCAACTCGGGGTAGAAACCAAAGGAAACCCGAAACATGCCTTCCCGAGCAAGGAAACCTCGAAA
>NZ_BSOW01000159.1 GCF_030160715.1 Bradyrhizobium iriomotense | reverse complement strand
CTTCTCAACTTGAATATATCAAGGACAAAAAATACAAGAAGGGCCGAGTGACCAACACTCAAAAGGCCCAAAAATAGATATATTTGGTAGGAATCCGAGTAAGAAACTCTTAAAATGATTAATAAGTTTATTAGCCTAGGCTATAACCCTTACCATAACCAAAATAAGCATATAACATGCTAGGAGAATGACTACTAATAAACCAGTCATCTCAAACTAACCCAACAGCTCTTGTAGCCTAAAAAAGCTTACAAAAATGGTATAACACCTTTCTGTCGGGCACCTTTTCATGTGCATCATAATAATTCCAAAGAATTATTGAATCGCGTTAAAAAGGATTTTAACAGCATCGGGCCGCATCATTGTGAGCACATATTGCCAAAGCAAAAGGCGTCTAAATCCATAGGGATCACAACGGGCCACGCTGAAAACATAATTGGGCTGAAGTACTGTACAGGCCCAGGCCCATTAGTACTCCCGATACCCTAAAGACACCGAAGTCCAAACGTCGTTTCGTCTTCCCCACTGAGACTCTCGCCATTCCCCATTCTGTGCTACAATACAGAACCGCACCG
>NZ_BSOW01000158.1 GCF_030160715.1 Bradyrhizobium iriomotense | reverse complement strand
AAGGTCAAGACTGAACCAAATAACTTTGGAAGAGATTCCTATAGTCCGGGAGTATCCCGATGTGTTCCCAGATGATTTACCTGGTATGCCGCCTAAAAGGGATATAGAGTTCAGAATAGATTTGGTACCAGGAACAACTCCGATCCATAAGAGACCTTATAGAATGGCAGCCAATGAGTTGGCAGAAGTCAAGAGGCAAGTGGACGATTTGCTTCAGAAAGGATACATCAGACCAAGTTCATCACCATGGGGAGCTCCAGTTAATTTTGTGGAAAAGAAAGATCATACTCAGAGAATGTGTGTGGACTATCGTGCACTAAATGATGTGACTATCAAGAATAAGTATCCACTACCCAGAATTGATGATTTGTTTGATCAGCTTAAAGGTGCCACCGTTTTCTCCAAGATAGATCTTCGATCAGGGTATCACCAGTTGAGGATCAAAGAGGAAGATATACCTAAGACAGCTTTTACCACTAGGTATGGATTGTTCGAATGTACTGTTATGTCTTTTGGACTTACCAATGCCCCCGCTTTTTTCATGAACTTGATGAACAAGGTGTTTATGGAATACCTAGACAAGT
>NZ_BSOW01000157.1 GCF_030160715.1 Bradyrhizobium iriomotense | reverse complement strand
TAAAGCCGTTCTCGGGATCGGAGGCGGCGCCGTCGTCGATCTTCAAAAGCTTCTTCAGGTGGATCAGCGGCAGCAGCTTGTTGCGCAGGCGCAGCACCGCGGTGTCCTTGATGCGCTCGATGCGGTGCTCGGAGTTGGCGCGGGCACGGACCAGCTCGACCACAGACAATTGCGGAATGGCAAAGCGGTCGCCGCCGGCCTCCACGATCAGGGCGGAGACGATGGCGAGCGTCAGCGGGATCTTGATGGTGACGGACGAGCCCTCGCCAGCGACGCTCTTGATGTCGATGGTGCCGCCGATCTGGTCGATATTGGTGCGCACCACGTCCATGCCGACGCCGCGCCCGGAGACCGAGGTGATGGCGGCCGCGGTCGAGAAGCCCGGCGCGAAGATGAACTTGTGAACTTGCGCTTCGCTCATCTTCTCGAGCTCGGCCTCGGTGACAAGACCGCTCGAGAGCGCCTTGGCCTTGATCTTCTCGGTGTTCAGCCCACGGCCGTTGTCGGCGATGCAGATGATGATGTGGCCGCCCTCGTGATAGGCGCTTAGGCGAATGGTGCCCTGCTCGCCCTTGCCACTCGCGAGCCGCT
>NZ_BSOW01000156.1 GCF_030160715.1 Bradyrhizobium iriomotense | reverse complement strand
AGCGGCTCGCGAGTGGCAAGGGCGAGCAGGGCACCATTCGCCTAAGCGCCTATCACGAGGGCGGCCACATCATCATCTGCATCGCCGACAACGGCCGCGGCCTCAACACCGAGAAGATCAAGGCCAAGGCGCTCTCGAGCGGTCTCGTCACCGAGGCCGAGCTCGAGAAGATGAGCGAAGCGCAAGTCCACAAGTTCATCTTCGCGCCGGGCTTCTCGACCGCGGCCGCCATCACCTCGGTCTCGGGGCGCGGCGTCGGCATGGACGTGGTGCGCACCAATATCGACCAGATCGGCGGCACCATCGACATCAAGAGCGTCGCCGGCGAGGGCTCGTCCGTCACCATCAAGATCCCGCTGACGCTCGCCATCGTCTCCGCCCTGATCGTGGAAGCCGGCGGTGACCGCTTTGCCATTCCGCAATTGTCTGTGGTCGAGCTGGTCCGTGCCCGCGCCAACTCCGAGCATCGTATCGAGCGCATCAAGGACACCGCCGTGCTGCGCCTGCGCAACAAGCTGCTGCCGCTGATCCACCTGAAGAAGCTTTTGAAGATCGACGACGGCGCCGCCTCCGATCCCGAGAACGGCTTTA
>NZ_BSOW01000155.1 GCF_030160715.1 Bradyrhizobium iriomotense | reverse complement strand
CCAGGATAGGAGAGAGATTACCGCCAGAAATTTTTGCACCCGTTACGCGCGGCAGTTTTTTGGACTTCAGTTTAAATTCACTCATGACCGTTGAGCTTCACTTAGCGTTGTCGATTACTCCTCGTCTCTCGGTCCTTACACCGAGAACAACGACCGCCTCGACATCAGAAGTCACGATCGGCTACACGAGTTCATTTAAGCAGAAGTCGGGGGCTACTGTCAGGGTTATGGATACCACATACCTAATAGTAGTTGACTAAATCTCGGCAGGACCCACCACATACCATGTCTTATACGGAAACAACCTTCGGATATAGGAGGAGTTCCGCATAAGGAAGGATAAATAGAGTTCTACATGGAAACGACAAGGACTACTCGGATTGTATCCATATTGGTTTCCCTAGTTCTACTTGGACAAGGGG
This sequence comes from Bradyrhizobium iriomotense, assembly GCF_030160715.1. Classification (GTDB taxonomy): domain Bacteria; phylum Pseudomonadota; class Alphaproteobacteria; order Rhizobiales; family Xanthobacteraceae; genus Bradyrhizobium; species Bradyrhizobium iriomotense. The sequence continues at coordinate 170 of NZ_BSOW01000155.1, read as the reverse complement.
ACACCTATGGGTATAAATACAAGGCCCCCTAGGAGGAGAGGGGACACGATCAACACACACCCACCATAGAAAACACGGAACAATAGATCAAGACACAAGATCAACATACAAGCCAATATATGCCAAGACAAGACGCCGTATATCGACTTCAGAGATAGGCATGGCTAGTC
>NZ_BSOW01000154.1 GCF_030160715.1 Bradyrhizobium iriomotense | reverse complement strand
ATAAGTAGGGGGAATTCGCAGATCCTCCAGACGTAGAGCGCGTAGGGCTTTGAAACCAAATACGTTACCCACAATGGAAGTAAACATGTTAGTAACAGAACCCTCTTCAAATAGGTCTAATGGATAAGCTACATAAGCGATATATTGATTATCCTCCCCAACAACGGGCTCGATGTGATAGCATCGGCCTTTGTAACGATCAAGACTGGTAAGTCCATCAGTCCAAACAGTTGTCCATGTACCAGTAGAAGATTCGGCAGCTACTGCAGCCCCTGCTTCTTCGGGCGGAACCCCCGGCTGAGGAGTTACTCGGAATGCTGCCAAGATATCAGTGTCCTTGGTTTCGTACTCCGGGGTGTAGTAAGTCAATTTATAATCCTTAACACCAGCTTTAAATCCAACACTTGCTTTAGTTTCTGTTTGTGGTGACATACGTCCCTCCCTACAACTCATGAATTAAGAATTCTCACAACGACAGGGTCTACTCGATATGGATTAGGCGTAAATCTTTGCAAAATCTTAAAAAAGGATATTCAATTAATATCAACTCATTGAAGAAAATGGGGGGCATGCTTAAGTTAATGAATATATTTCATTCATATA
>NZ_BSOW01000153.1 GCF_030160715.1 Bradyrhizobium iriomotense | reverse complement strand
GTATACGTGTAAAACCATTTTAAATTGATTTTTCTCTTAAATTACTTATCTAAATCATGATTCGATTGCACCATTAAATTCGTTGCAATTAAATCTTCAAAACAAGACCACACATGGATATATTTCGACGAAAAAAAATTAGCTTATTATTGAATTTTTTTTAAAAAAAATGTTGCACGATGTTCCACCAGGTATATCGGAATTGTTTCACTAAGTAGATCGAAAATGTTTCATTCGTTTAAATCGGGTGTTGTTTCACCTCATATAATAACAATGTTTCAGCAAATAGCGAAAGAATGTTTCAGTTCGCTGCAATATTTGATTTATACATAGTGAAACATTATAAGTACACTAGGTGAAACATTTTTCGGTGGAACAAAAAATGAAACGAATTCCCTTAATAGGGGGTTTCCAAAATATGTGGGTTTTTTGTTGCAATGGAGTATTTCAGTTCACTGCAACATTGGATCTATACATAGTTAAACATTGTGAGTGCACTAGATGAAACATTTTTTTAAAACAAAAAATAAACCAAATTTCCTCAATAGAGAGTTTCCAAAATATGTGGGTGATTTGTTACAATAGAGTATTGGTGGAGACACGT
>NZ_BSOW01000152.1 GCF_030160715.1 Bradyrhizobium iriomotense | reverse complement strand
TGACAAAAATGGCTAAAGATCTACAACATCTCAAACTTAACTCATACTCATGTGAATCTAGAAACATGAGCCGTGGCAACACATATATCACCTGAACAATCTATCTATCTATTATATTATTAAAACAGCTTTGAAAGGAGGTACCACGTTCGCTGTGAGGGCTAGAAATTCCCACATTAATCGGAGAAAAAGAAAAAAAAAAAGAAAAGGAGAGTCCAAGTAGAAATACAATTTAAAAATAGCTGAAATTCGGAATTAAAAATAAGGAATATTAGAAGTAGAGTATAGAGTCCATATAGAAATACAATTAAGAAAAAAAATAGAAATTTCGAAATTAAAAAATAAGGAATATTAGAAGTAGAGTATAGAGTCCATATAGGAATTTAAAACTAACTAAAATTCAGAATAAACATAATAAAATTAAAAGTAGAGTTTAGAGTTCGTATAAAAATACAATTTACAAATAACTAAAATTCGAAATTAAAAAAATGGGAAGAAGAGTTTAAAGTCAATATAGGAATACAATTTAGAAGTAACTGAAATTTGAAATTAAAAATTAAAGAGTATTGAAAGATGAGTTTAGAGTCCACATAGAAAATAGAAATAATAAAAA
>NZ_BSOW01000151.1 GCF_030160715.1 Bradyrhizobium iriomotense | reverse complement strand
AATTCTATTAATAATTTATTAAATAATTTATAAATCCTGAAACAAAAATCAGGATGTGACAACCTGACAGGTGGTCCCCGCCTGTCGGCGACCCCGGGAGAGAGGAGGGAGGCGCCGGCTCAGCTGGGCCTCGGCCTTCGGCCAGCCCAGCGGGGAGGGGGAGGAAGGAGAGAATGGGCCGGCGGCCCATTCCGAAAAGAAAAGGAGGGAAAAAGAAAGAAAAAGAAGGAAAAGAATTTCCAGGGAATTAAATATTGCTTGTGCTCATTTTTAATTGGTTAAAATTATTTCCAAGGCTCTGAAAATTCCACTAAAAATCCTGTTAATGAATTTCGACATGTAGAACTCAAGAAAAATTCCACATGTCAAATCCGATTATTATTTGCATTATTTTCTTAGGGTTTTCTCCTGATTTCCCTGCATTTTCTTGGGGTCATTTGCAAATTACAATTTGGCTTGGGAGGAAAACTTCGGGGTGTGACAAACCTACCCCCCTTAAACGGAATCTCGGCCCCGAGATTCGGAGGAGCTGGTGAAGAGGTGCGGATGGGCGGCTTTCAACTCATCTTCTCTTTCCCAGGTTGCTTCCTCTTCCGAATGATGACTCCATTGAACT
>NZ_BSOW01000150.1 GCF_030160715.1 Bradyrhizobium iriomotense | reverse complement strand
CGAAACCCCGATTCGGTCGACGTTCGGTCTGCCGGGCGACCGACCGAAAACCGTGTGCGAGCTGTGAAGGGCTGGACGCTAGGGGTGCGTGGGGCTGGCTATGGCCCTAGCCTATGGTAGGGGGGAAGGGATGGCCGGGCTGCCACCCGCACGGCACCCGGTTCGGTCCACGTCCGCTCTCCCGAGCTCCCGAGCGAAAACCGTGCGCGAGCTGTGAAGGGCTGGCCCGTGCAGCCACCAGCCGGCCGACCGACCGAAAACCCGATTCGGTCGACGTTCGGCCTACCGGGCGACCGACCGAAAACTGTGTGCGAGTTGTGAAGGGCTGGACGCTAGGGGTGCGTGGGGCTGGCTATGGCCCTGGACTATAGTAGGGGTGAGCGCATCGACGGGCTGCCACCCGCACGGCACCCATTTCGGTCCACGTTCGGTCGGCGGGGCGACCGACCGGGAACCGTGCGCGACTTGTGGAGGGCTGCCTCGGGCTGCCACCCACCGGCCGACCGACCGAAAACCCGATTCGGTCCACGTTCGGTCCGCCGGGCGACCGACCGAAAACCGTGTGCGAGCTGTGAAGGGCTGGACGCTAGGGGTGCGTGGGGCTGGCTATGGCCCTAGCCTAT
>NZ_BSOW01000149.1 GCF_030160715.1 Bradyrhizobium iriomotense | reverse complement strand
CGGCGACGGCGGCGAGCACTCGGCAGGCGACGGCAACGGTCGGGGCGGCGCCGGCTAACTACGGGGAGACTACTCGTGCTACCACCGAAATCTAAGGGGAAGAGATGGAGCGGGGAGGGAGAACGGAGGGAGGCATCACCGTGCGGGGTGAAGGGCGCTGTGACGAGAGGCCGACGGCGCGGGAGTGATCTCTCCGGCCTCGGGCCGGGGAAGAGGAAGAAGAGGCGCGGCCGGAGTCCTCTTCGGTGTCCTCGCTCGTGCCGGCTCCTCCGACACGCGCGGCGACGATCGGCGACGGCGGAAACAGAGGCGGCAGTGGAGGAGGCGAAAATGGGGAGGAAAGGAGAAGGGGAGGCCGGGGGTTTAAGGAGGCGGCAATGTCGGTTTGGGGAACCGACTTGCGCGGTCAAGAGCGCGAGCTGGCGCTCGGCTAGCGGCCAAGGCGGTGGCAGACGGGATGACGCCGGCGGGAGAGGAAAAAGGAGGAAGGGGAAAAGGAGGAGAAGAAAGGAGTTCTCTCCTTTGCCGATTCGGGAAAAGGAAGATGGGCGCGGGGCGACGACGCGGCAGAGGGAGGTGAGGCGCGGCCTCTGGGCCTTGGCGGCTACCGCGCGGAGTGGCGGG
>NZ_BSOW01000148.1 GCF_030160715.1 Bradyrhizobium iriomotense | reverse complement strand
TGACATACAGATCCACGTCTTACAAACATCATAAAGTCTTACATAAATGCAGCGGAAAGCAAAAGAAACAGGAGCTAAGCCTTGACTAAACTGCAGCGGGAACACCACTCCACAGGCATCCTCGACGGCACGGACGAAGCCTACTCCTCAGAGAAACCTTCATCTGACCCGAACTCGAACTCTGGGGTTGGGAAAAGTAGAGCAAGACTGAGTACTACCCACTGTACTCAGCAAGTCATACCGGAATAGAGGTATGATGCAGGGAATCATCAAAGAAGAGCTAAAGTGGTTCATTTGCATAAAGCGAGCATTTATAAACAGAGATTGAAAGATTTAAACAGTTGTAAAAATTAAGCAGTATTAGTCATCCACTGTCCAACGCTACACCACGTTGCAACAGGCCCAACCAACCACCTAAACTACACCAGTTCATTAAGCTAAACTAGGGGTGAGACTAATCACGGTGAATCTGGTTGATCGCCCATAACCGCGGGCACGGCTATTCGAATAGTTTTACTCTGGCAAGAGGTGTACAACTGTACCCACAAGACACGATTCCACACATGTCGCCATGCCCCGAAGTATCACCATGATACTGCAAAGGGGGAAATCGTGACAAGACCCTCCA
>NZ_BSOW01000147.1 GCF_030160715.1 Bradyrhizobium iriomotense | reverse complement strand
GATTCGGAATTGAACTCGACGATAGATCGGGGATTGAGATCTTGAGATGGCACGGACACTAGACAACAAGCAAGGAAGCAAATTTCGCAATTAGGGTTTTTAAGAGATAATTTTCCCGCTAGGCGCCACGACGGAACGGGCGCTACATCAAGTGACAAGCATGACTTGCCTTGCTCTGCTGCTGGAGGAACCTCGGCGACTATCTCGAAGTACACCGGAGCGTCGGAAGAACCGGAATCTAGGCGACATACAAAGCAAACAATACAAACAGGCTATAAGACTACTGAAACAGAGAACAAAACCATTTTTAATGGATTCTACACATTTTTCTTGATTTACTGAGACTTGAATGGGATTAAACGGAGCTCGGATGAATTAGTTATGAATTTTAGAAGATTCACTGTGTTTATTACTATAAAAGAAAAACCTTAAATCATTTATTGCGCAATAAATCCCAGGGCTGACGTCAGCACGGAGGGGGCGGTGCCGACATGCGGGGCCCACCGGTCAGCGGCTCGGGAGAGGGAGGAAGGGCGCCGACACGCGGGCCCACTGGTCAGCGGCTGGGGGGGAAGGAAAGTGGCGGCGGCACCTGGCTCGGCTCGGCTCGGCACAAGGCCGGCCAACCAG
>NZ_BSOW01000145.1 GCF_030160715.1 Bradyrhizobium iriomotense | reverse complement strand
AGGACGTTAGGGTGGATAGCTTAGACGATGTCGGTGTCAAGCGCGTCGACTAACCGCGCCGTTAAGGTAGGCTGGCGGGCGCGACACTGGAATGCAGATGGAGAATTCTGTGCAAATTAAAACCTTGATAACTTTGCCTTCCGGTCATGGAATCGAGCTAGGTTTTTTTTGACGGCTGCAGAATCACGGGCCTCACCCTAGAGAGACTGGATTTGGAGAGTTGGACCCCCAGAGATTTTTCTAGAAATTACTTACCATAGGCCACGAAGCAGCGGTTGTTTCGACGAAACGTCGAATATCTGAGGGTCCACAACTGGTTTTCAACGAGGTGGTTAGTATAGGGATGGCACATAGGACGTTAGGGTGGATAGCTTAGACGATGTCGGTGTCAAGTGAGTCGACTAACCGCGCCGTTAAGGTAGGCTGGCAGGCGCGACACTGTGGAATGCAGATGGAGAATTCTGTGCAAATTAAAACCTTGATAACTTTGCCTTCCGGTCATGGAATCGAGCTAGGTTTTTTTTAACGGCTGCAGAATCACAGGCCTCACCGAAGAGAGACTGGATTTGGAGAGTTGGATCCCTAGAGATTTTTCTAGAAATAAGCAGCGGTTGTTTCGGCGAAACGTCGAATAT
>NZ_BSOW01000143.1 GCF_030160715.1 Bradyrhizobium iriomotense | reverse complement strand
ACCAATAATATGAGACCATTAACACGGTTAAAGCTAAACTGCTTGAAGTCTAGGCAAAAGGGGGTACTCTTTCTACAACTATATTAGTATTAGTACCAAATGCTTTAAACAGGAAATAGCTAATGTAGAATTTATCTGATATAGAACACTCATATCGATAAAATGGTTTGAACTATTTACTAGAAGGGGCACCCTGCCCTTTTTTATCCAATGCCGAATCGACGACCTATGTATAAAAAGGGAGAAAGTTTTTGGATTTGAAGAAAAAAGTAGGAATTCTATCCATTTTCATTTTCCATTTTTCTATTTAGTTTTTCTTAATGAAATTGCAAATTTTAACTAAAGGGCAAATACAAATAAAAAAACAACTTTGCTGCCCACGATAGATTTTTATCTAGGCGGAAGAGTCCTCTTAATATTTATCTAGTCTTATATGGGTTTCGGTATATTGAAATATAAACAGAAAAGAGAGGGTAGAGGATAGGCTCATTACATTAAAAAAAATATGGAAGTAGCCATAGCAAAAAAAGAAAAAAGGGAGCGTGAGAGCCAAATGAATCGAAAGATTCATGTTTGGTTCGGGAAGAGATCATAAAAGTTGTAAACTTAATAGCAAGGTAATCTACTTTCATTAAAAGATTTATTAGATAATCGAA
>NZ_BSOW01000142.1 GCF_030160715.1 Bradyrhizobium iriomotense | reverse complement strand
AGATGGATCTAAAGATTATTTCGATTTCTTTACTATATTTAGTACAATTGTTATATGACACATGGTTTTTTTTATGGGAGAACTACGTCCTCGAGCCCGAGGTCTGAATTTATTCATAATAGTACTCCTACTGACTTCGGCTTTAGTGATGAATAAATTTGCTTTGTCGAAATCCCTATAATGAGTAGCATTTGCTGCTGCCGAATAAACCAACTTTAAGATGGGATAAGATGCTCGATAAGGCATGAGGTTCAATATCATAACAGTTTCTTCGTAGTAACGCCAACGAATCTCATCCAGAACTCTTTGTACTTTGAAAACGGACATGTGGATGCGTTTTTGTGCTTTGAAAACCCGTTCGAACTTAAGTAGACGATCGGTTGGTACTTTTCTTGCGAGTTTCCTTAGCCCACTCTTCTTCTTCTTTATCCTAGGGGTATACTTTACCAGTTTGAAACTTGTCATAAATAAGGTTATTCCCCGCTTACCTATTTCTTTTTTTTTTTATTTTGAATCTTTCTATTCTGAATTCAGTTAACGACGAGATTTAGTATCCTTTCTTGCACTTTCATAACTCGTGAAATGCCGAGTTGGTACGAATTCCCCCAATTTGCGACCTACCATAGGATTTGTTATGTAAATAGGTATATGTTCCTTTCCATTAT
>NZ_BSOW01000141.1 GCF_030160715.1 Bradyrhizobium iriomotense | reverse complement strand
ATGATAAACGACATGCAGATCCGCAATCTGTCACCGCATACGCAGGATTGCTATCTGCTGCAGATTTCGCAGTTCGCCCGCCATTTTGCCAAATCGCCGGCTTTGCTTGGGCCGGAGGATGTCCGCGCCTACCAAGTCTATCTAACGAACGAGAAGAAGCTGGCGCCGAAGTCGATCCACGTGACCGTCTCAGCGCTCCGCTTCTTTTACCGTGTCACGCTCGGCTTCGAATGGGATTTCGACCTCATCATTCCGTGTCCAAAGGTGCCCAAGACGCTCGCCGTCATCCTCAGTCCCGAAGAGGTGCTGCACTTCCTCGGCTGCGTGGAGAGCCTCAAGCATCAAGTGATCCTGACAACATGCTACGCCGCCGGTCTGCGCATTTCCGAAGCGGTACGCCTAAAGCCGGGGGCCATCGACCGACAGCGGATGGTGCTACGCGTCGATCAAGGCAAGGGGAAGAAGGACCGTTACGTCATGCTCTCGGCACGGTTGCTGGAGACACTGACCGACTATTGGCGCGCCGTCCGGCCGAAGACGTGGATGTTTCCCGGCGGTATCCCCAACGAGCCGATATCGACCAACGCGGTGCAGGACGCCTGCAGCAAGGCGCATCGGCTATCGGGCCTTGCCAAGCCCGTGACGCCGCATTCGCTACGGCATGCCTTCGCCGT
>NZ_BSOW01000139.1 GCF_030160715.1 Bradyrhizobium iriomotense | reverse complement strand
TCCTCCAGGGTTTTGCGCGAACCGGTCCTTAATTGCCATAGGTGCGACTCGCAAAACCATGCACCCACAGCCCACCATTCAGTCACATTTTAGTTGGATAATTACGACCATGAAGCATGGCCAGATGTCTCGAGCACACAGCTCAACAAGATACTAGAAAGGTCTAAAACTGTAATTATCCCATCAACTGAGCTAGTGGTAATTAAGCATGGCTAAGCATATAATTCTAGCTAGGTCACATAAGTAACACGAGCTAGTCAATTTATTACCCAAGGTTGACAAAGGACAGATATCAAGTAAACATGGCACAAGCGAGCAGATAGGTAATACCCAGACCCCATGTAATTAGCAAAACATGCATATTTATTTGCAAACAGTAAAACATTTGTAAATTAGGATCAACATGCTCAAGGGGAATGTGTGACTTGCCTTGCTTCTTCACTTGGATCTTCTGAACTCTTATCCTTGCGAACGCGATCTTCCGAAACGACGGAAACTACACGCTGGCACGCAAAACGGGGAAAAGCTCTAATAAAAACCAAGGAAACAGTACATAAAAACTAAACAAACATGTAGAGCTCAATTTTAGATGAATTTTGCAAGTTGAATGGCTCAATTCGGAGTTCGAATGAATTAGATATGAATTTTAGAAGTTTTGAGCCATTTAAATGAATTTCTAGAATTAAACTCGATTTATTGCGCAATTATTATTTGTTTTT
>NZ_BSOW01000138.1 GCF_030160715.1 Bradyrhizobium iriomotense | reverse complement strand
CATAATTTAATATGTGTGTGAGCCTTCTCTTTCCCGGGAGCGCCAGAACTCCTCTCACTGCTAGAAACATGGACGCCTAGAGTGCATGAGGATTCAAGTTCATGGAGCGGGTACTGCCAATGCGAGGTTATCGAAAAGCTTTGCCGTGACGCGTCTCATGTGTTGGGACGAGGCTCATGTGTTGGGCAGTCGCGGAGTGCGGGTAAAGTGTACATCCACTGCAGTGTGAGTAAACCAAATCTATTCGAATAGCCGTGCTCGCGGTTATTGAGCACCGGGACATGTATTACACTTGGCTAGACTCTAAATTCTTAACTTGTGTGGGATGGGATATTGCATGATGATTTTTATGCTGATGGAGCCACTTCCTGAGAGGCGGGAAGGTGGACGTCCTCAGAAAACCATAACGATTCAATGGCGGGAAGCTATCCTTGGGATCACAATGGATGGTGGACAGAACCGTCATTGTTTAATATGAACACTAGTATTAAAACTTGATCAGTCTATGCTAGGTCTTAGGCTTGTGAAAAGAATTACAAAACTTGCTTTGCGCAAAAGAACCATAGGCATCCTTTGAATTCCTCTGTCATGTGCATCATTGCTGTGGTGGCTTGCTGAGTACGGTTGGTACTCACCCTTGCAAATATAAAATTAATCAGAAGCGGGTGATGAAGCTATGGAGGATCCCTATGCCTACTACCAGGAGGGAGACAAAGACGA
>NZ_BSOW01000137.1 GCF_030160715.1 Bradyrhizobium iriomotense | reverse complement strand
CTTGTGCTATTTGGGGGATTTGTTCTTCTACTAGGGGGTCTAGGGGTGGTATTACTTACCAACCCAACTTTTTCTGCTTTTTCGCTAGGATTAGTTCTTGTTTGTATATCCTTATTCTATATTTTATTGAATTCCTACTTTGTAGCTGTGGCACAACTTCTTATTTATGTGGGAGCTATAAATGTCTTGATCATATTTGCCGTAATGTTCGTAAATGGCTCAGAATGGTCTAAAGATAAGAATTTTTGGACTATTGGAGATGGGTTCACTTCACTCGTTTGTATAACTATTCCTTTTTCACTAATGACTACTATCCCAGATACGTCATGGTATGGAATTCTTTGGACTACAAGATCAAACCAAATAGTAGAACAGGGTCTCATAAATAACGTTCAACAAATTGGGATTCATTTAGCAACCGATTTTTATCTTCCATTTGAACTCATTTCCATAATTCTTCTAGTTTCTTTAATAGGTGCAATTACTATGGCTCGGCAATAAGAAATACTTAGAATGAGTCAAAATTATAAGAATTTCAAATCTAAAATAAATCACTAAAGAACCACAATTTTGATTTAGTAAAACCCATCTACTGCCAACAAATACCTTCTTTTCTCTTTTGTTGTGTAATTGTTCTATTCTAATTAATTCAATCGGTTCAATTCTTGTCCCCATATTGAAATGAATCGAGATTGATAAGGAGTTAGTTAATGATGTTTGAGCA
>NZ_BSOW01000136.1 GCF_030160715.1 Bradyrhizobium iriomotense | reverse complement strand
CTGTGGACCACAATGCTCGAGACATTCACCCTTCCTGCGGGTACAGAGGACAAAGTGAAAAGGTGGACTCTGAAGAAAATGGCAGAACAGTTTCAGAGCTTCAAGGGAGATCTGTACCAGAAGTATATACTGAAGGGGCAGACACCGAACTTCGACACATTCCCAAAGCTAAGGGATCACTGGGACGAGTTCGTTGCATATAAGACAGGTGAACAAGGGCAGGCGATGATGGAAAGAAACAAAGAAAATGCCGCCAAGAAGAAGTACCATCACCACTTGGGGTCAGGAGGCTATAGCGTCGCTATGCCGAAGTGGGAGCAGATGGAGGCTAGCTTGATTGAGAGGGGTATCGAACCGGCAACAGCCAATTGGCCGGAACGATCGAAGTTCTGGTACTATGCTCACGGTGGAACGCTCAACCCAGCTGATGGCTCACTGGTCTTCAGCGATCAGATACGAGAGGCTGCGCGTCGACTAACGGACGAGCTGTGGAAGCCTCTTCTCAGGGCACGTTCCGATCGACAGAGAGAAGGACGAGCTATCACTCGCCCTGCAGACTCCAGAGCATCCAGGACGAACACGAGGGAAAGGGGTGATTCCTTGGAAGATTGGTTTCAAGGAGGACATCCACACGTACAGGAGTCGGATGAGGAGCAAGAGAGATACCGAGGCGAAGATTGCAGACCTAGAGTTCCGGGTATCGAGCTACGAACTCAACATGCAAGAGG
>NZ_BSOW01000135.1 GCF_030160715.1 Bradyrhizobium iriomotense | reverse complement strand
TTCTCGGGCCTGTGTACCTACACAACATGTTTCCTTTCGAGAGGTACATGGGCGTTCTGAAGAAGTATGTTCGTAACCGTGCTCGTCCAGAGGCAAGCATCGCCAAGGGTTATGGAACAGAGGAGGTGATCGAATTTTGCGTAGAATTTATTGAAGATCTTCGCCCAATCGGGGTACCTGAATCACGCCATGAAGGGAGACTACGGGGAAAGGGAACTCTCGGAAGGAAAGCAATAATGACGGTAGACAACAATTTATTCCGTAAAGCCCATTTCACGGTTCTGCAACACTCTTCATTGGTAGCTCCTTACATCGAGGAGCACTTGGCTCTAGTTCGCGCCAGAAACATCGGTAAGTCCGATGCATGGATTACACGGCATCACATTGATACTTTCCCCGCGTGGCTACGACAACATCTCATGGGTAACGAGTCGATCAACCAACAACTTGCCTTCCTGGCGAGGGGACCGTCTGGGTCGATCGCGACATTCCAGGGATATGAGATCAATGGGTACACATTCTACACGAGAGCCCAAGACATGAAGAGCACGAACCAAAATAGCGCTGTTCGTGTCGATGCCGTGGGACACGATGGAACAACTGCCACGTATTACGGTGCCATCGAGGACATATGGGAACTTGACTATGGTCCTCTCAAGGTTCCTCTGTTCCGGTGCCAATGGGTTAGGTTGACTGGTGGAGGCGTAATGATTGATGACAGTGGGATGACAACTGTTGACCTTAACAAGGT
>NZ_BSOW01000134.1 GCF_030160715.1 Bradyrhizobium iriomotense | reverse complement strand
GCACCCGCAAAAGAGATGACCCAGGGCACGCTGATCGAGCAGACGCTGGAGCGCCCGTTGCGTCCGGGCGAGGTGTCGCTCGACGAGCTCGAGCGCGCCTTCCGCGAGACCGCAATCGAGGCGCCCGCGCCGGCCGCCAAGGCAGAAGCCAAGCCAGCGCCCGCTGAGGCTCCGGCCGCTGCCGCCAAGGACGCGGCAAAACCCGCCAAAGAGACCAAGGCCGCGCCCAAGAAGTCGATGGCGGACGAGAGCGTCACCGAAGGCGACCGCGTCGCCAACCAGTCGATCCGCGTCAACGTGGATACGCTGGAGCATCTGATGACCATGGTCTCCGAGCTGGTCCTGACCCGCAACCAGCTCTTGGAGATCTCCCGCCGCAACGAGGACACCGAGTTCAAGGTGCCGTTGCAGCGCCTCTCCAACGTCACCGCCGAGCTGCAGGAAGGCGTCATGAAGACGCGCATGCAGCCGATCGGCAATGCCTGGCAGAAACTGCCGCGCATCGTCCGCGATCTGTCGAGCGAACTCGGCAAGCAGATCGAGCTGGAGATGCACGGCGCCGACACCGAGCTCGACCGCCAGGTGCTCGACCTGATCAAGGACCCGCTCACCCACATGGTGCGCAACTCCGCCGACCATGGCCTGGAGACCCCGGCCGAGCGGCTCGCGAGTGGCAAGGGCGAGCAGGGCACCATTCGCCTAAGCGCCTATCACGAGGGCGGCCACATCATCATCTGCATCGCCGACAACGGCCG
>NZ_BSOW01000133.1 GCF_030160715.1 Bradyrhizobium iriomotense | reverse complement strand
CATAGAAATCCCCACGTCCTTACATTCTATTTAGGATTAGGAATAGGTGTAATCAGACCTGCTTTTGACATATCTATCCTATCCTTATTTGGGTACCATATGCACCTCTTTGGGCTTCTATTGAATCGAGAAATTGGATTGTACATCTTTTTGATTTTGATACATATAAGGTGTCCTACGGATAATGCAAATCGAAGCTATTTGATGTCTGACTCAGGCCTATATGACCGATCGATCGAAATACTCCAAGACTCCACCTTTGTCATATATTCCATATATCACATTAGATAGATATCATATTCATGGAATACGATTCACTTTCAAGATATCACATTAGATAGATATCATATTCATGGAATATGATTCACTTTCAAGATGCCTTGATGGTGAAATGGTAGACACGCGAGACTCAAAATCTCGTGCTAAAGAGCGTGGAGGTTCGAGTCCTCTTCAAGGCATAATACGGAGAATGCGCATTCAATGAGCATTCCCCGTAGAAGTATTCCGGAAATCTGCGCCTGGCGCTCTCCTCTATCTTCTGAGGTCCTTAACCACTTCCCTGAGAAAAGGAGACAGTAAAAGCCAAAATAGACTAAATATAGCCTGAACGATCCTAAAAATCCCTCGAAGGAGATAATATAATAAAGAACCCAAAGCAGACGGTATCCTACTGCAAGGGTGGTCTTAAGAATCCAAAAGAGGTTGCTCAGAAGAGATAGATGTATCCCAACCTCTATTGCTCTCGCGTAAAGCCTTTTTTTTACGCGAC
>NZ_BSOW01000132.1 GCF_030160715.1 Bradyrhizobium iriomotense | reverse complement strand
CGGCTCTCGCATCGATGAAGAACGTAGCGAAATGCGATACCTGGGGTGAATTGCAGAATCCCGTGAACCATCGAGTCTTTGAACGCAAGTTGCGCCCGAGGCCATCCGGCCGAGGGCACGCCTGCCTGGGCGTCACGCCAAAAGACGCTCCACGCGCCCCCCCTATCCGGGAGTGGCGCGGGGACGCGGTGTCTGGCCTCCCGCGCCTCGCGGCGCGGTGGGCCGAAGCTCGGGCTGCCGGCGAAGCGTGCCGGGCACAGCGCATGGTGGACAGCTCACGCTGGCTCTAGGCCGCAGTGCACCCCGGCGCGCGGCCGGCGCGATGGCCCCTCAGGACCCAAACGCACCGAGAGCGAACGCCTCGGACCGCGACCCCAGGTCAGGCGGGACTACCCGCTGAGTTTAAGCATATAAATAAGCGGAGGAGAAGAAACTTACGAGGATTCCCCTAGTAACGGCGAGCGAACCGGGAGATGCCCAGCTTGAGAATCGGGCGGCCGCGCCGTCCGAATTGTAGTCTGGAGAGGCGTCCTCAGCGACGGACCGGGCCCAAGTCCCCTGGAAAGGGGCGCCTGGGAGGGTGAGAGCCCCGTCCGGCCCGGACCCTGTCGCCCCACGAGGCGCCGTCAACGAGTCGGGTTGTTTGGGAATGCAGCCCAAATCGGGCGGTAAACTCCGTCCAAGGCTAAATACAGGCGAGAGACCGATAGCGAACAAGTACCGCGAGGGAAAGATGAAAAGGACTTTGAAAAGAGAGTCAAAGAGTGCTTGAAATTGCCGGGAGGGAA
>NZ_BSOW01000130.1 GCF_030160715.1 Bradyrhizobium iriomotense | reverse complement strand
TTATTACATTAACTAAAGCTTATTTATTTCTCTTCATTTCTATCACAATAAGATGGACTTTACCCAGGATGAGAATGGATCAGTTATTAAATCTTGGATGGAAATTTCTTTTACCTATTTCCCTGGGCAATCTCTTATTAACAACTTCTTCCCAACTTGTTTCACTATAAAATAAGATAATACAATAACAGTAAGAATATTTTCAACACAAAAGTCCTCTCAAACAAGAGAAAGAAACATACCTTTTTCATAGATATTTCGAATATGTTCCCTATGGTAACTGGGTTCATGAGTTATGGTCAACAAACAATACGCGCAGCAAGGTACATTGGTCAAAGTTTCATAATTACCTTATCCCACACAAATCGTTTACCTATAACGATTCACTACCCCTATGAAAAATCAATTACATCGGAGCGTTTCCGGGGGCGAATCCACTTTGAATTTGATAAATGTATTGCTTGTGAAGTATGTGTTCGCGTATGCCCTATAGATCTACCTCTTGTGGATTGGAGATTTGAAAAGGATATTAAAAGGAAACAATTGCTTAATTATAGTATTGATTTCGGAGTTTGTATATTTTGTGGTAATTGTGTTGAGTACTGTCCGACAAACTGTTTATCAATGACTGAAGAATATGAACTTTCTACTTATGATCGTCATGAAAAGTTCAAAACTACTTGCGAAAAGCTAAGGCTTCTTTTGGTTTCTTTATTTTTAATAGTTTGTTGCTAAAATGGTTACTGATCTTTTCTCCCTCTTTCAAAATTGTAGATGGCAGTGAATGCCAGCTTCAGTTCCCACGGTTTTGGTGAGGGTCACCACGTCGCTCAGCTTCGTGACCT
>NZ_BSOW01000129.1 GCF_030160715.1 Bradyrhizobium iriomotense | reverse complement strand
TGATCCGCTCTGTTTTCTTTGCACCCCCAACCTCTGTCGGCAGTTCAGAACTTCATTAGATAGGACTGTCAAAAATCCCCATCGTCAGTGAATTCGGTGACGTATTTCCGGAAGAACTACCCGGTATGCCGCCCAAGTGAGAGATTGAGTTCCGAATAGATCTTGCTCCAGGAACCACTCCTCTGTACAAGCGACCCTACCGTATGGCAGCAAATGAACTGGCCAAAGTCAAGAAACAGTTGGAAGAGTTGAAAGAAAAGGGGTACATACGGCCGAGCACTTCCCCCTGGGGTGCTCCTGTGATTTTTGTGGAGAAGAAAGACAAGACGAAGAGGATGTGCGTTGACTACAGAGCTCTCAAAGAAGTTACTATAAAAAACAAGTACCCTCTTCCCCGGATCGATGATCTGTTCGATCAGCTTAAAGGTGCCACTGTATTCTCCAAGATTGATCTTCGTTCCGGATATCACCAGTTGCGCATCCGTGAAGAAGATATTCCGAAGACCGCATTCACCACGCGATACGGACTGTATGAATTCACGGTGATGTCGTTCGGTTTAACCAATGCACCTGCCTTCTTCATGAACTTAATGAACAAAGTGTTCATGGAATACTTGGATAAGTTTGTTGTGGTTTTCATTGATGACATTCTGATATACTCACAATCAGAGGAAGACCATCAGCACCATCTCCGTCTGGTGTTGGGAAAGTTGCGGGAACATCAATTGTATGCCAAACTTAGCAAGTGTGAGTTCTGGTTGTCCGAAGTCAAATTCTTAGGGCACGTGATATCTGCTAAAGGAGTTGCTGTGGACCCCGAAACAGTGACCGCCGTCACTGATTGGAAGCAACCCAAGACA
>NZ_BSOW01000128.1 GCF_030160715.1 Bradyrhizobium iriomotense | reverse complement strand
TAGATTCATTAACATTTATATAGACTTTTTAGCATTGCCTATACATGTCACGCCCAGAAATTCACTAGTAATTTCCGAACTCATTTGTGCATAAAATCCTCGTCCAGGAATCAGCCGAGGTACACAAACTGACAATTTAATATACAGATTCATCAATAACTAAAGCGAATAAATACTTACATAAGAGGCACTTAGTCCTCACCATGAAGAAAACTGCAGCGGAAAAATAAAATCTAGCGAAGCTCCGGCTCCACTCCCACAGGCAGCTCAACTGGGGTATAAGCCAAACGTCTTCTCCTTCTGGATCCTTTTTCTTCAACTGAGGTTTGATTGATTATTGCAAGAATGAGCATATGACATACTCAACAAGCCACACAGCAAATATGCAAGTGCACAAGGATACCAAAGGATGGCATAATATAGGCTCATTTGCAAAAGCAGCATTTAGCAAAACATTTAAGAGAAGTAAAACAGTGGAGTAATTAATCAGAAATTTTAATCAACACTGAACAGCACACCCATGCTGCACAGGCCCAACCATCCTGAACAACCATACCCGGCTGTACAGATCTAACTCCAAACCAGGAGCTAAGCAAATTATTACCAGTTATAACATCAATAATTATTGTGAGAGGTGTGAGACTAATCACGAAAAACATTGCTCAACCCGCCCATAACCGCGGGCACGGCTATTCGAATAGTTTTACTCTGGCCAGAGGTGTACCACTGTACCCACAAGACACAGCCTCAACATCATGTCTACCATGCGTCGCGATACTGGAAAGTACCCGAATAGAGGCTGTGACAATACCCTTTGCACAACACAACTCACCACAGTGCACCGTTCCTGGATCATAATCACCCCCTTATAAACAAGGCATGGACTCCCCAGCGACCCCCGTGGACTTCTCGCCACTTCTCAATCT
>NZ_BSOW01000127.1 GCF_030160715.1 Bradyrhizobium iriomotense | reverse complement strand
AGTGTCTGTCCGGGAACATCTTGAATCATCGGAATCATTTGTGATTCAAGGGTGGCGGTCCGATTTGAAGGGGCGCCGATGTGGACGAAGGAGAGCCGTGGTCGTTACGACCGAAGCCGGCTACGCTATCCGAGCGATTTGACCGATGAGGAATGGGCGTTGGTGGAGCCGCTGATTGCGCCAGCCAAGCGAGGCGGCAACAAGCGCACGGTCGATGTACGCGAGGTGGTCAATGGCCTGATGTATGTGCTGAGCACCGGTTGCCAATGGCGAGCGATCCCGAAGGACCTGCCGCCGCGCAGCACGGTGCACGACTATTTTGACTTGTGGGCTTGGGACGGCACGCTCGATCGCATCCATCACGCGCTCTATGTACAATGTCGTGAGCTGGCCAACCGAGAACCCAGCCCGAGCGCCGCCATCATCGACAGTCAAAGCGTCAAGAGCGCGGAAAAAGGGGGGCGTGGATTGACCCGCATGGCTACGATGCGGGAAAGAAGATCAAGGGCAAGAAGCGCCACATCCTAGTCGATACCCAAGGCTTGCTGCTCCACGCCCTCGTGCACTCGGCCGACATCCAGGATCGTGACGGCGGGGTGCTGGTGATGGCCACACTGTTTGGCCTGCATCCATTCCTGCTGAAGCTCTATGCCGACGGCGGCTATCAAGGACCGATCTTTCAGTCCGCCGTTCGCAAAATTCTCCGGCAAATCGACGTGGAGATCGTCAAGCGCTCCGATATCGCAAAGGGCTTTGCGGTCTTGCCCAAGCGATGGATCGTCGAACGTACCATCGCTTGGTTCAACCGCTGCCGCCGCTTGGCCAAGGATTGGGAGTGCCTCAACCGAAACGCCTTGGCGTTCTTGTGCCTCGCTTCAATCCGCATCATGCTGAGAAAGCTTTGTCAAAAAAGATCATGATCCCGGACAGACTCT
>NZ_BSOW01000126.1 GCF_030160715.1 Bradyrhizobium iriomotense | reverse complement strand
GCGAAAACTTGAATCGGCAGAATCTGTTGTGATTCGTTGTCGAGCACCTGATTCGCAATTTGATGGTGCTCGGTGCATTTGGTATTAAAGGATCCTGCGAAAGCGCGTGCTCAGCGATTGATGACCGGCGTCGAGACGTGGGTTGATCGGGAAGTTGCGGGGTGTGAATTTAAGGATGAGCGGCTCGGCCGCCGATTTTGCAAATTGCTCGGGCAGATCGGGAGCGACATGGGTCAGAGCATCCCGCTAGTTTGTCAGGACTGGGCGAACACGAAGGCCGCGTATCGCTTCTTCTCCAACGAACGGGTCAACGAGGCGGATATTCTTGGCGGCCACTTTGAGGCTACGCACGGGCGCGCAACGACAACGGAGGGACCGATCCTTGTCCTCCATGACACGACGGAATTCAGCTTCAAGCGGGAGAAACCGGATCTGATTGGCTTTACGGGCAAGACGGCAGGGCGCACGCAGTGCGGCATCCTGATGCATTCGAGCTTGGCCGTGACGACCGATGGACTTCCGCTCGGCCTGGCGGCAATCAAGTTCTGGACACGCAAGAAGTTCAAGGGGACGACGGCGCTGAAGCGCAAGATCAATCCGACACGGGTTCCGATCGAACAGAAGGAGAGCGTCCGTTGGCTGGAAAATCTGCGGCAAGCGACCGACCTTCTCGCTGCACCTGGACGATGCATTCATATCGGCGATCGCGAGAGCGACATTTATGAGCTGTTCTGTCTGGCCGAGGAGATTGGAACGCATTTCCTGGTGCGAACCTGCGTTGATCGACTCGCCGGGGACGGCAATCATACAATTGCCGACGAAATGGACGAGGTCGCGGTCAAAGGTCTGCACCGGGTGGCTGTCAAGGATGACAAAGGTGATCCGGATGAAGCGCTTCTTGAAATTTGCTTCCGTAAGCTTCGAATTCTGCCGCCGATCGGCAAGCAGA
>NZ_BSOW01000125.1 GCF_030160715.1 Bradyrhizobium iriomotense | reverse complement strand
ACCGAAAACCGTGTGCGAGCTGTGAAGGGCTGGACGCTAGGGGTGCGTGGGGCTGGCTATGGCCCTAGACTATAGCAGGGTGGATGGGATGGCCGGGCTGCGACCCGCACGACACCATGTTCGCTCGGCCGGACGACCGGCCGAAAACCCGATTCGGTCGACATTCGGTCGGCCGGTGCACGGACCGAAAACCGTGTGCGGGCGCGTAGCCTGTACCGGGCACGGGGGGAGGTGACGGGAGGGCTAACGCTGCCCTGGACCCCGATTCGGTCGACCGAGGCACTAGAACGGCCATGCCCGCGGGTAAAACGCAAGCCCCGAGCCGGTCTGAGGGGAACGGGAGAGAACGAGAAAACTGTGTGCACCCTGTGAAGGGGCAGGCGCGGAGGGACCTGAGGGGGGCTAGGTACCCAGTACACCTATGGGAAAACGACTCACGTCACTAGCCGAACCCCGGCCGATGCTGGGTTTCGCACGTGAGATCCTTCCCACCGCCTCCTAGCCTGCTGGCACGGCGCCCTGGTGAGTCTCGCCACGGGCCCGTTCCGCACGGTTTTGAGGCACCCGTGCCGCCGAAAACACGGGACTCGCTCCCGACACCTCTCCCACGCGTGGTGGCCCTCCGGTAGGCCGTCCTCCCAGCAGACCAGCCGTGCTCCGTGCGGCAGGATGCTTGGGCGGCCTTGCCGCCGTGGCTGCGTAGCGTATGAGCTGCTTTGGACCGGTGTATGCTCGCAGGACCCCCGCCCTCGTGCGGCCGACTGCCGGCTCCCGGGCCCCGTCATTCCACGGCCGTCCACGCGCCGTGCCGCCCCAGGCTTCAAGAGATGCTTGCGCGCTGCTACCCGTCCCACGGGCAGAGGTGCTCGCACACGTCCGCCGCGCCGCGGGCGCCCCACCGGGCGTTCCGCGGCGGCTCGACGGCGCGAGCGGCGTGGCCTCGTAGCGCCTGGCACCCAAGCGTGCCGGCGCTGCCAAGGCCA
>NZ_BSOW01000123.1 GCF_030160715.1 Bradyrhizobium iriomotense | reverse complement strand
GGAAGACGGCGCAGGCGCTGGCTCTGAGAGCCCGGATCGTTCTGGCCTGTGCGGAAGGTGGTCAGAACACGGAAGTGGCGGCCAAGCTCGGGCTGGACCGGCAGACCGTAGGCAAGTGGCGGCGGCGTTTTATGGAGCAGCGTGTGGCCGGGCTGCACGACGAGCCGCGTTCCGGCGCGCCGCGCACGATTGACG
Organism: Bradyrhizobium iriomotense; assembly: GCF_030160715.1. Lineage (GTDB taxonomy): Bacteria > Pseudomonadota > Alphaproteobacteria > Rhizobiales > Xanthobacteraceae > Bradyrhizobium > Bradyrhizobium iriomotense. Next base: position 835 of record NZ_BSOW01000123.1, on the reverse strand, counting down.
ACGCCCGCATCGAAGCCGTGATCGTGAGGACGTTGGAGAGTTGCCCTGAGAACGCCACTCATTGGAGCTCCCGCGACATGGCGAAGACCAGCGGCCTATCGGTGTCGACGGTGCAACGTATCTGGCGGGCCTTCGGGCTCCAGCCGCACCGGATGGAGACGTTCAAGCTCTCGACCGATCCGAACTTCGTGGCCAAAGTGCGCGATGTCGTGGGCCTCTACGTCTCACCGCCGGAGCACGCCATCGTTCTGTGTGTGGATGAGAAATCCCAAATCCAGGCGCTGGACCGCAGCCAGCCGATGTTGCCGATGCGTCCCGGCCAGGCGGCCCGAAGGAGCCATGACTACAAAAGGCATGGCACCACATCGCTGTTCGCCGCCCTCGATATTGCGACCGGACGGGTCATTGGCAAGTGCTACGGGCGCCACCGCACCGCCGAGTTCCGCAAGTTCCTGGACGAGATCGAGACTGCCGTACCGCGCGAACTCGACGTTCATCTCGTCATGGACAATTACGTCACGCACAAGACCCCAATGATCCGGAGATGGTTGGCTAAAAGGCCGCGTTGGCACGTGCACCTGACCCCGACCAGTTCGTCATGGCTCAACCAAGTCGAGCGCTTCTTCGCGCTCCTCACCGATAAGAAGATCAGGCGCGGCGTCTATCGCAGCGTGGCCGCCCTCAGGGCGGACATCGTCTCGTTCATCGAACGACACAACGCCGATCCCAAACCGTTCAGATGGACCAAATCCGCCAATGACATCCTTGCTTCCATCGAGCGCTTCTGCCGTTACAATGCCCCGGCAAAACGCGAAGCGATGTTGCGAACTTCTGG
>NZ_BSOW01000122.1 GCF_030160715.1 Bradyrhizobium iriomotense | reverse complement strand
CTAGAGCATGTTGTTTTTTCCCGGAATCGGGATTCCCAGAGGAGACAATTTCTGATTCAAACTCCATGCTGGGGAACGGGGGCCAGCATGGATGACGCGACCCTATTCGGAAGATCTTCGCGAACTCGCTCTGGCGAGGGCTGACGCGGGCGAGACGGTTCGTTCGATTGCAGAAGCGCTTCAGATCAGTCCTTCCTGTGTGACGAAGTGGAAGAATCTGCGGCGGGAGACCGGAGGCGTTTCTCCCGGCAAGATCGGCGGCCACAAGAAGCCGGTTCTGTCCGGCGCCAACGCCGACTGGCTGCGCAAGCGCATTCGCTCCGGACCATTCACTTTGCGGAAGCTGACGCAGGAACTGGCTGCGCGCGGGATCAAAACAGACGTGCGGGCAGTATGGACGTTCGTTCACGCCGAGGGGCTGAGCTTCAAAAAAAACGCTCCGTCCGGCCGAACAAGACCGCCACGATATCGCGCGTAAACGGACGCGCTGGAAGGCCCATCAGGGTAGGATCGACGCCTCACGCCTGGTCTTTATTGACGAGACCTGGATCAAAACCAACATGGCGCCACTGCGCGGCTGGGGACCGAGTGGGCAGCGTCTTGAAGCATCTGCGCCTTTTGGCCACTGGAAGACCATGACCTTCATCGCAGCGCTGCGCCAGGACCGGATCAGCGCGCCCTGGGTCATCGACGGCCCCATCAACGGTGAGCTCTTCACGCTCTATGTCGAGAAAGTGTTGGCGCCCACTTTGGCAAAAGGCGAGGTCGTCATCCTCGACAACCTCGGCAGTCATAAGGGTAAGTCTGCCCGCAACGCCATCCGCGCAACAGGAGCGCATCTGCTCTTCCTGCCGCCCTACAGCCCCGACCTCAATCCGATCGAGCAGGTCTTCGCCAAGCTCAAACACCTGATGCGAGCCGCACAGACACGTGATGTCGAAGCAACCTGGCGCAAGGTCGGCGAACTCCTCGATATCTTCTCCAAAGAGGAATGCGCCAACTATCTCAAAAATTCAGGCTATGTTTCCGTATAAAAACATCATGCTCTA
>NZ_BSOW01000121.1 GCF_030160715.1 Bradyrhizobium iriomotense | reverse complement strand
TAGAAGAGGCAATTAGTCCTCACACCGAAAGAGAAGACAGCAGCGGAAAAAACGATCCTAGCGGGGCTTCAGCTCCACTCCATAGGCAAAACTCAACTGGGGTCTAAGCCTTGGTCTTCTAACTTCGTCTTCAGCTCAGAAGCACAAAACTTCTGAAAAGGGGGAACAATAGTAAGACTAAGTACAACCACCGTACTCAGCAAGCCACACCAACGATGCAGACGTGCAAGGGGATACAAGGATGGTTTGTGGCTATTTGCATAAAGGCGGTTGTAAAACATTTTATTGAGCAAAACAGTAAAACTATTGAGTAATTAAAGTAAATTAAATCTCCACTGATCAACGCTACACCACGTTGAACAGGCCCAACCAACCCACCTGAACTACAGTGCATTGGGTCGATTTATTAAGATGGGACTAATCACGGTGAATCTGGTCGACCGCCCATAACCGCGGGCACGGCTATTCGAATAGTTTTACTCTGATCAGAGGTGTACAACTGTACCCACAAGACACAGCCCCACGACACGTTTCCGTGCGCCGACATGCCACCACGACATACCGGAAAGAGGCCGTGACAGGACCCTTCGCATAACCCCCTCTAACCAAGCACACCACACCTCAGGTTTCACCCCCACTCCTCGCAAGGCAGCGGGCAGTCCCCTCTCGTGCCTAGGTGAATCCGGAAGCCGCATAGGCCGTCGCAGGGCCCATCCAAACTCCATCACGCCCACCCTTGCCTGGATGCGTCGGCTAGAGGAAAGCTACACTACAAGCCCAGCCGTTGCCCACGCTGGCTTGTGGTAAGTACGATAAGTTCTTCCAGGGCATCCCGCGAACCGGTCCTTAACTGCCATGGGTGCGACTAGCAAAACCATGCACCCACAGCCCACCATGTGGTTCATTTTATTTAACCAACACCAGAGCGGTGGTATTAAACCAACATTATCATATAAACTTATAGTCTAGGTTTTAAAATGAGATTCCCCATTGTGTGCTAGTTGAACTAAGCATAGCTAAGCAATTCCTAGTCCAAAGTCTAATCATGTTATAACCCAAGCTAGCAAAGGAGCATGATATCCAA
>NZ_BSOW01000120.1 GCF_030160715.1 Bradyrhizobium iriomotense | reverse complement strand
CAGCGCACCCGGCGCGCCAGCGTGATGTCGCTGGTGCGCGATCTCGTCGCCGCCTTTTCCGCCAATGACGACGGGCTGCTCGGCCTGTTCGGGGCCTTCGCCTACGACCTCGTCTTCCAGATCGAGGACCTCGTGCAGAAGCGCGCGCGCGAAAACGACCAGCGCGATATCGTGCTCTACGTCCCTGATCGCCTGCTCGCCTATGACCGCGCCACCGGCCGCGGCGTGGTGCTGAGCTACGACTTCACCTGGAAGGGCCGGTCGACCGAGGGCCTGACGCGCGAGACCGCGGACAGCCCGTATCTCAAGACGCCGCGCCAGGGCTTTGCCGATCACGCGCCCGGCGAATACCAGGCGACGGTGGAAACCGCGCGCGCGGCCTTTGCCCGCGGCGATCTCTTTGAAGCCGTGCCGGGGCAGCTTTTCGCCGAGCCCTGCGAGCGGTCGCCGGCAGAAGTGTTCCAGCGTCTTTGCGTCATCAACCCGTCGCCCTACGGCGCGCTGATGAACCTAGGCGACGGCGAGTTCCTGGTGTCGGCCTCGCCCGAGATGTTCGTGCGCTCCGACGGCCGTCGCGTCGAGACCTGCCCGATCTCGGGCACGATTGCGCGCGGCACCGACGCGATCGGCGATGCCGAGCAGATCCGCCAGCTCCTGAACTCGGAGAAGGACGAGTTCGAGCTCAACATGTGCACCGACGTCGATCGCAACGACAAGGCGCGGGTCTGCGTGCCCGGCACCATCAAGGTGCTGGCACGGCGGCAGATCGAGACCTACTCAAAGCTGTTCCACACCGTCGACCATGTCGAAGGCATGTTGCGTCCCGGCTTCGATGCTCTCGACGCATTCCTGACCCATGCCTGGGCCGTCACCGTCACCGGCGCGCCCAAGCTCTGGGCAATGCAGTTCGTCGAGGATCACGAGCGCTCGCCGCGCCGCTGGTATGCGGGTGCGATTGGCGCGGTGAATTTCGACGGCAGCATCAACACCGGCCTGACCATCCGCACCATCCGCATGAAGGATGGGCTTGCAGAAGTGCGCGTCGGCGCGACCTGCCTGTTCGACTCCGATCCGGCCGCGGAAGA
>NZ_BSOW01000119.1 GCF_030160715.1 Bradyrhizobium iriomotense | reverse complement strand
ATCAAATATTTTTATGGAAGAAAGATAAATTGATTTAACTCATATTCATGAAGCCCTAGATTTTTGGCCCGAGCTGAATTTGAATCTGTGTAGACATATTGTCAATGAATTTACAGACTGTCCCTATTAATCGCTCGGGCATCAAGCCAGGAAGAATTTATTCTAGGGTTTTTGATAATCTATGATTAACCTCCTTTCATAATACTCCCTACCCCCAGGGGAAGTCGAATCCCCGCTGCCTCCTTGAAAGAGAGATGTCCTGAACCACTAGACGATAGGGGCATCACTAGACGATAGGGCGGTATACAACCGCTCCTCATTATACTATAATGATAGTATGAGCAGTTTTTTGGAATTGTCAATATACTCGAAGAGTATAACTAGATCCAAAGCAAGGAGTCCTTCCTACTTTTCCATTATGCTTTTGTAGGATTTTTTTTAGTTGATGGTTAGGTTAATTCACGGATCATCCCCTACTTTTTAGGGAAATTCGTTTATAAAGGATATGGAATAAGAATAGATTAATAAAAGGGATTCTATATTAGTTCAGTACGGGTAGTGATTTGATTGATCTAATAGGAAAAAGAGTCCAATTTCTTTTTTGGAATTTACACCCCCCTGCTTCGCTTAGTGTTTAAACTAAAAATGCATGCATCTCGCACTAAGTTATCAAATTCAATAAAAAAAGAGAAATTTTCAAAAAGAAAGAAAGTGAATGAATTTAGTAGAAAAGTACTGTATCGGATTTGAACCACTGACTCACGTCTTACCGCGGCATTACTCTACCACTAAGTAAAAAAAGCCCTTTATCGGATTTGAACCGATGACTTATGCCTTACCATGGCATTACTCTACCACTGAGTTAAAAGGGCTTCTTATTCAATTCCAAAATTAGCCACTTTCATTTCCCATTATAGGTCTACTCCATAATGTACATTATATCTGTATATATCGAGATATATAAGTCTATTCATGGTCAGGTTCAAAAAAATCTTAAGAAAATCAAGAAAAATAGGAAAATCTTTCATATTCTCTCTTATCACTTGCACAAAGTATAGGGTTTTATATCTTTAGGCTATTGACTTT
>NZ_BSOW01000117.1 GCF_030160715.1 Bradyrhizobium iriomotense | reverse complement strand
ATCTGTACGATTTTCCCGATCTAAATCGAGCAGGTTTCCATGAAGAAGATCTTGTTCAGCATGTTCTATTCGATACTGGTAGGAGAAGAACCCGACTCGGTATTCTTAAAAAAAGAGGGGAAGCAGAACCAAGTCAAGATGATATGGGTCGCCCCTTCTTCTTGCGCCAAAGATCTTACCATTTCCGAAGGAACTGGGGCTACATTTCTTTTCAATTCCCATTCAAGAGTTTCTATCTGTTTCCACGCCCTTTTTTGAGACCTCGAAACATGAAATGGACAAATTCCTTCTCTTAGGAACACATACAAGAAAAAGGATAATGGTAGCCCTCCCATTAACTACTTCATTTTCATTTATGAATTTCATAGTAATAGAAATCCATGTCCTACCGAGACAGAATTTCGAACTTGCTATCCTCTTGCCTAATAGGCAAAGATTGACCTCTGTAGAAAGACTGATTCATTCGGATCGATATGAGGACCCAACTACGTTGCATTGCCAGAATCCATGTTCCATATTTGAAGAGGGTTGACCTCTGTGCTTCTCTCATGGTACAATCCTCTTCCTGCTGAGCCCCCTTTCTCCTCGGTCCACAGAGAAAAAATGGAGGACTGGTGCCGACAGTTCATCACGGAAGAAAGAACTCACAGAGCCGGGATCGCTAACTAATAGAATAGTACTACTAACTAATACTAATATATAGAAATAGATATCTAGAAATAGAAACGAACTAATATATAGATAATCGAAATTGAAAAGAACTGTCTTTTCTGTATACTTTCCCCGTTCTATTGCTACCGCGGGTCTTATGCAATCGATCGGATCATATAGATATCCCTTCAACACAACATAGGTCATCGAAAGGATCTCGGACGACTCACCAAAGCACGAAAGCCAGTTAGAAAATGGATTCCTATTTGAAGAGTGCCTAACCGCATGGATAAGCTCACATTAACCCGTCAATTTTGGATCCAATTCGGGATTTTTCTTGGGAAGTTTCGGGAAGAAATTGGAATGGAATAATATAGATTCATACAGAGGAAAAGGTTCTCTATTGATGCAAACGCTGTACCTAGAGGATAGGGAT
>NZ_BSOW01000116.1 GCF_030160715.1 Bradyrhizobium iriomotense | reverse complement strand
GCGGGGGCAGAGTCCTCCAGACGACGGCAGCCGGGGCTAGCGCCGACGCAGACGACAGCGGCGGTGGTTGGCGATGATGACCTTGGCAAACACAGTAGATGGGCGACGGCGAGCGTACGGGAGGCTGGGGCGGCGTCGAATAGTGTTGACGAAAAAATCGAACACACCGGCCTAGGGGATCTGCTTAGCTCCTGTGCAGGTCCAAAGATTGATGAGATGCGGGCGTGCCAGTCAGTTTGATCCTGCAACTGACAAGATATGCAAATAGTAGATCAAAACAGCCGATCGGCTGACAAGCCGATGGAGTAGTTCCAGCCGATAGCCGATAATAGCCGATGCCGATACCAGCCGATAGCGATAGGGTTTAAGCAATCGGCTATATGTCCAATGTAGATAATGATATAAAGGCAATCGGCTGATGATGATGTAATAAAATAACAATATAATCCAGTAGAAACCAATCGGCTAGAAACAATATATAATAAGCACTGATTCGAAGGTTAAAGCACACATCGGCTGGAGGTCCGATGTCATGAAATCCACAAGATTAGATTAAACAGTGAAACCTTTGTTGTCATCGGCTAAATCCAACTTATATGTATATGCAATCCTTATAAGCCGATGCAACGTCCAGATAACTCATCGGCTGAAACCCCGATGAAACCCTTATTGGCAATCAAGAAGCAGGCTAGAGATTATGGTTCTAAGCACGACTTAGTAGATCAAACTTAACTGATGCAGCACTAAGTATGAAAAGAAACATAATATCTAGACAATCAAGCCGTTGACTGATTTTTAGGGTGGTAGATGCCTAAGCTAATCTAATCTAGCAAGACGATTTAGCCGATACCGGCAGAAACCCTAAAACGAGAAGCAGCCGATAGAGCTAAATTGATATGCTAAGACTAGATTAACAGAGACATATGATAAATAGGTAGGCAAATATATCATCCAAACCAGAGCAATTCAAGAGGTCGAATGTACTGATGCAGCCTTGAACGACGCCGACGTAGACGATACAATTGCCTAAACCGGTGGAACGTTGGACTTATCCCTTCGCTAGAGATCGAACTGAACCAATGCAGCCCCGTGTCAGGTGCCAAATTC
>NZ_BSOW01000115.1 GCF_030160715.1 Bradyrhizobium iriomotense | reverse complement strand
CTAGTACCCGGAATCAGAGCTGAGTGATACGGCGGCCTTTGAAGCGGCGTTGACGGACCTTTTTCTTGGTCCAGACGAAGGGCTCGGCTTTGTCGTTGTACGCGCTGACGTAGGCATCGATGTGTTCCTGAAGCTGCTTGAGGCTTGTAAAGGAGGCGCCGCTAAGCGACTGCCCCTGCAAGATCGAAAACCATACCTCGACCTGGTTGAGCCAGGACGCACTTGTCGGCGTGAAATGAAATTGGACGTTGGGGTGGGCCTTAAGCCAGTCCTCGTTCTTCTTGTGGGTGTTGAGGTTGTCGAGGATGACGTGAAGCTGGCGGTTCGGAAAGGCCGCGGTGAGGCTGTTCATGAAATCGAGAAACTCGACGCGGCGACGGCGTTTTGAATGCGTTGCGATGATCTTCCCGGTGGCGACTTCGAGTGCCGCAAACAGTGTTGTGGTGCCATGCCGCTTGTAGTCGTGGCTCTGGCCGGTCAAGGCGCGGCCATTGGGCAACTTCAGATAACCCTGCGCTCGCTCCAAAGCCTGGATCGAGGGCTTCTCGTCCACGCATAGCACAATGGCCTTCGCCGGCGGGGCGACGTACAGGCCTACGACATCGGCGGCTTTGGCCGTAAAGTTCGGGTCGTTGCTCTCGCACCAGGACTTGCGAGCTGCGAGGTCAATCTTGTGGCTGCGCAGGAACCGCCAGACGTATTGGACGTCAACATCGTCCAGCGCCTCGGCCAGCAGAGGACCGGTCCAGCGCGCAAACCCGTGCGGCGGCGGCTTATCCAACAGCTTCAGAATCCGCTTGTCGGTCGTCTTCGTATAAATCGGCTGCTTGCCAGGCCGCGGCTTGTCTTGCAGCCCTTCAAGGCCAAGGTCGGCATAGCGATGCCGCCAAAGGCTGACAATCCGCGGCTGGACCCCAACCTCCTTGGCGATCGACCGGGTGCTGCGCCCATCCGCCGCCAGCAGGACGATCCGCGCCCGCTTCAAATCGCGCTGCAACGTCACCGGCGAGCGGCAACACGCCTCAAGCACCTTGCGATCTTTCCTCGAAAGGCGGACTTCTCTTGCTTCGGGTATCATCCCGACCTTGAATCACGACTCACGATCTAAGAAAAGTGGGTACTAG
>NZ_BSOW01000114.1 GCF_030160715.1 Bradyrhizobium iriomotense | reverse complement strand
TGCACGTGGTCGTCCTCGCCATCGCACTCGATCAATTCTGCCTCAGAATCCCTGCAGACTTTCGCGAAGATCGACCGCAGGTCCCGAAGCGTTCGGACAGCACGCCCCGGCGGCATTTGGTGACGAAGACCAAATGGGCGTGGAGAGCGTAAACGACGTGCCGTCCCGTGCGAAATTGGATTTGTCGCCTTGTAGATCCTTAGACCAAGGCCATATCGTCAATTTGATCCGCCGCGGCTTCAAATACAAGCTCGATCCGACTGCCGAACAGGAAGTGTTGTTTCGGCAGTTCGCAGGCGCGTGCCGTGCGGTCTACAACACCGCGCTTTACCAGCGGCAAAACTTCTGGCGGCAATACGCGGCCCGGACCGGAGGCCGAATTAGCTACGCCAGCCAATGCCGGGAGCTGACCACGCTTCGTGCCTCCTTTAACTGGATTGCGGCCGTATCGCAGACCTGCCAGCAGCAAGCATTGCGCGATCTCGACAAGGCGTATCAGAATTTCTTCGCCGGCCGCGCGAAAGTATCCGACACCGCGGCGTAAAGGCCTCCACGAGACGTTCCGGTTTCAGGGCCGTGAGGTGGAGATACGGCGGCTCAATCGCAACTGGTCTCAGGTTCGGTTGCCCAAAATCGGTTGGGTTCGGTTGCGCGATACCCGCCCGTTGCGCGACACGATCAACAACGTAACGGTCAGGTTGACGCCGATCGGATGGCGCATGTCGTTCGCCTGCGAGAGCGAGCACGAAGCGCCGATCAACATCCGCCCGGCGGTTGGCATTGATCGCGGCGTAGCGAACAGTATTGCGCTTTCGAACGGCGAGTTGGCATCGGTCCCTGTTGAGCGGTTGCGACTTCTCGACAGGAGGGCGCGCAAGACGCAGAAGGTTCTCGCGCGGCGCAAGCGTGGGTCGAAACGCTACGCCAAGGCGCGACTGCGCGCCGCTGCGATCAAAGCCAAGGCCGCGCGCATCCGCAAGGACTGGAACCACAAGGCCACTACGGGCCTTGTCGCCCGGTTCGGCCTCGTCGCTATTGAGGACCTCAAGACGTCGAGCATGACGGCCAGCGCGAAAGGCACTGTTGAGAAGCCCGGTCGCAACGGGCGCCAGAAAGCCGGCCTTAACAGGTCCATTCTTGAACACGGCTGGCATCAATTCGAAACCTTTCTCGCCTACAAGTTGGAGGCGGCCGGCGGTCGCCTCGTTAAAGTCGATCCGCGCAA
>NZ_BSOW01000113.1 GCF_030160715.1 Bradyrhizobium iriomotense | reverse complement strand
AAGAATGGAAAAGATTCTTCAAGAGTCTCCGGTCCCAGAAGCGCGTGATAAATGCCACCGAAGCCTAAGACTGCGGAGGAAATTAGATGAAGTACTCCAGATACAAAGTACGGAAAAGTATCTAGAACTTCTCCCCCGGGCCCTACTCCCCAACCTAGAGTAGCTAAGTGCGGAAGTAAAATCAACCCTTGTTCATACATGGGTTTTTCTGGTACGAAATGGGCCACTTCAAATAGGTTCATTGCTCCGGCCCAGAATACGATTAATCCTGCATGGGCTACGTGAGCTCCAAGTAGTTTACCCGACAAATTGATAAGTCTGGCATTCCCGGCCCACCAAGCAAAACCGGTGGTTTCTTGGTCACGACCAGCTAAAACAAAAGTTCCATTAAAGAGCGTTTCCACGTGGTAGAACCTCCTCAGGGAATATAAGATTTTCATGAGGCTGATCCTGAGCTGCCATCCACGCACGAATACCCTCGTTTAAAAGAATATTTTTGGTGTAGAAAGTCTCAAATTCAGGATCTTCCGCTGCACGGATTTCCTGGGAAACGAAGTCATAGGCACGTAGGTTCAGAGCCAGGCCGACTACGCCAATAGCACTCATCCATAAACCGGTGACCGGTACAAATAGCATAAAGAAATGTAACCAACGTTTATTGGAAAAAGCAACACCAAAGATTTGGGACCAAAAGCGATTAGCGGTGACCATTGAATAAGTTTCTTCAGCTTGAGTTGGGTTAAAAGCGCGGAAGGTATTTGCACCATCACCGTCCTCAAATAGAGTGTTTTCCACGGTTGCCCCATGAATAGCGCATAGCAGAGCCGCGCCTAATACTCCGGCAACTCCCATCATATGAAATGGGTTCAACGTCCAATTATGAAATCCTTGGAAGAAGAGGATGAATCGAAATATCGCTGCTACGCCAAAACTCGGCGCAAAGAACCAACCGGATTGCCCCAGTGGATAAATCAGGAATACGGAAACAAAAACAGCGATTGGGCCAGAGAATGAAATTGCATTATAAGGCCGCAATTGAACAGACCGAGCAAGTTCAAATTGACGTAACATGAAACCTATTAGTGCAAAAGCCCCATGGAGAGCAACAAAAGTCCACAGACCACCTAATTGACACCAACGAGTAAAATCCCCTTGTGCTTCCGGGCCCCATAGTAGCAACAAAGAGTGTGCTAAACTATTGGCAGGGGTGGAAACTGCTGCGGTTAAGAAATTGCAACCTTCCAAATAGGAAC
>NZ_BSOW01000112.1 GCF_030160715.1 Bradyrhizobium iriomotense | reverse complement strand
CTTGGACCAATCATCACAGGCGCGACTTGGGAACTAGACCGAAACCCTAAAACTCATCGTAGCCGGCTTGCTCCTGGAAGAACTCCTCATCAGCAGGATCCGCTTCATCTTCTTCAGCAACTGGGGGGGATTATTTATATAGAGCAAGGGTGAGTACGGGAGTACTCAGCAAGCCAGGGGAAATAAGTGTTTAATGCAGGCTTCAAGGAAAGGCTGTTGTTTTTTTTTTTGCAATTGATTTTATTTGAACTCTTTTCTAAAAGCAACTAAGTGAGTGCTTCTCAAACGACACGGATGAGACAGTGCGTCTCGTCCGGTCGGAGTATGTGCAATGTATCAGTCTTTAGATTTGAAACAAGGTTGGCACCCGGCCAACAGCTTTTCAAACGGCCACCCGGGCCAACAACTTTCAAACGGCCACCCGGGCCTAGCTGATCCCATCAGCTGCAGATTTTTCAAACATCGAACCCCTTTTCACAACAGCAATTTCACAAGCAGTAGTCAAACAAAACTACGCTAGGAATCACCTCACATCCGCCCATGACCGTGGGCACGGCTGTTCGAACAGTTTGTTAACCTCTGCAGAGGGGGTACACTTTACCCACACGACATTACTAACCCGGATCACCCAGCCCGTGGGGATCAGCCACGTCGGGAGACCTCCAAGCTTTCATGACAAGGCATTTCGAAAGCCGACACAGGTTTACCATATGCCGACGAGAGGGGTCCCAGACCAACAACAGGTTAGGTCCCAGACCATACTGTGCCAGGAAGCCCAGGGGTCCTCCCCGACACCACCCCGGCGAATCCACATGTCTCTCGGCATCAAGGCTCCCCTGATAAGCTAGTTACTCAGCCAGGGGTGTCCCATTCCACCCATGTGGTCGTACTTGTCTTATGTTCGGATGAAATTCCAAGGAAACGGTCCTTAAGTGCAAGAGCGGGAAACCGTACACCCGGTACGTTCCCCGGTCCGCGATTTTGGAAATTCATTTAGTTCGCAAGCACCGACCCAGGTGTCGAGTTTTCCAAGTCTTTTGTAAAACCCAAGTTTTACCCAAGATGTTTTTCAGATTTTAAGTTTGAAGGCGACCGTCGATACTCGTACAGAGTGCACGATTACCGAGGCGCAACTAGATGGTTACAAGGGAACATGATATAACAATTAACAAAGGAAGGATCAGATGCAACAAATTAGGCAGGTCCGCTAATCTGCCTTGCAGACGAGACAAGCAAATTAAGTGCGATCCTATCAATGCATAATATTTTTCAAGCAACA
>NZ_BSOW01000111.1 GCF_030160715.1 Bradyrhizobium iriomotense | reverse complement strand
CTAAAAGGTGGAATAGCGATTTTCGAACCATTTCCTATAAGAGAAAGGTTTCCATTACTTTGAGAAATGGATTCTATATCAAACTATAGCTATTGCATTAAAGAAGAAAAGAAACTAATAGAAGTCGAAGACGCGGAATGGTAGTGAATAGAGAGAAAGATTCTTCTGGTTTTCTTGTTCCTGAAAATATTCTATCTATCTCCTAGACGCCGTAGAGAATTGAGAATTTTCATGTCTTTCAATTCTCGTACTCGTAATTGGAAAGTTACGGAAGGAGATCCATCATTTTGCAATGAAAACTACATAAAAAACTCTGGACAATTTCGAAATCAGGCCAAGCGTCTTAATACATATGCAAAAAAATTCATTATTGGCCCACCATTGATTAGAAGATTTAACTTGTATGAATCGCTATTGGTTTGATACGAATAATGGCAGTTGTTTCAGTATGTTAAGGATACAGATGTATCCACAATTCATTTAGAGTTACTTAATAGCCTATTTCTTATACCATATCTCTATCCCGTGAAATTCTCGAGCCGAAAGATGGATGCATATGCTATGTTTCATTTTGCTAAATGATATCAATTAAACGGTGTATCAATTCCATAAATTGGATATAGCAATAAATAAATCAGCAAAATTCTTTTATTTTAGATAGAAGAAACTTTTCTTCTATCTAAAATAAAAGAATGTACCCTTCTATCCAAATCCAATTTGCATCGATAAAATAAATCCAAATTCCAGTAGTAGATGAATAATTGCAAATTTTTGTGTGTACGAGATTAGAATAACTTCAAAATAACTGACATAATTTTTTATTTTTCCTGATCAGAAAAATACATGAAAAAGAAAGGAGGTAGAAAAATTTTTGGATTTATGGTTAAAGAAGAAAAAGAAGAAAACTGGGGTTCTGTTGAATTTCAAGTATTCAGTTTCACCAATAAGATACGGAGACTTGCTTCACATTTGGAATTACACAAAAAAGATTTTTCATCGGAAAGAGGTCTCCGAAGACTTTTGGGAAAACGTCAACGTTTGCTGGCTTATTTGGCAAAGAAAAATAGAGTACGTTATAAGAAATTAATCAGTCAGTTGGATATTAGGGAGCGGTAATTTCATCGTTCGAATTTTTTTTCTTATTTTATTAGTAGTCTTATAGTAGTCTTAGATTTTGCATTTTGATGAGCCTCGTTTTGAGGAATTCATGGAATAATCCATTTTCATGGAATAATGAATTAAGGAAGAAAGGATATGAGTCTACCGCTTACAAGAAAAGATCTCATGATAGTCAATATGGGCCCTCAGCACCCATCAATGCATGGTGTTCTTCGACTGATCGTTACTCTCGATGGTGAAGATGTTATTGATTGTGAACCCATATTAGGC
>NZ_BSOW01000110.1 GCF_030160715.1 Bradyrhizobium iriomotense | reverse complement strand
GAGCTATCGCCGAAAGTTGGTGACGGTGGGAATCGGAAAGGCGGCATATCGTGGGGGTGCTTGACGCCTCCACTTCTCCACCGAAGGAGCGATATGCCGTGTCCAAGGATAACATCATCAAGCTGATTCAGCCAGGAAACGTCGCTGATCAACTCACAGAAGTCTTGCGCAACGGGGCGCGTGCTCTGTTGGCCCAGGCGGTCGAGGCCGAGGTCGCGGACTTTCTCGGCAAGCATGCCGATTTGAAGACCGCGGACGGCCACCAGCGCGTCGTCCGCCACGGTCACCTGCCGGAGCGCGAGGTGATGACCGGTATCGGTCCGGTCGCGGTCCGCCAGCCGCGTGTACGCGATCGCGAGGCGGACGCCACCGACCCCGACCGCATCCGGTTCTCTCCGTCGATCCTGCCGCCCTACATGCGCCGCTCGAAATCGATCGAGACGCTGCTGCCGATCCTTTACCTGAAGGGTATCTCGACCGGCGACTTCTCGGAAGCGCTGGCTGCGCTGCTCGGCAAGGATGCTGCCGGGTTGTCGGCATCCGCCATCGGTCGCCTGAAGGATGGCTGGCTCGACGAGCACACCGCGTGGCAGAAGCGCGATCTGTCGGCGAAGCGCTACGTTTACATCTGGGCCGATGGCATCCATCTGGAGGCGCGGCTCGAGGACGAAAAGCAGTGCATCCTGGTGCTGATCGGTGCGACGCCGGAAGGCCGCAAGGAACTGGTCGGCTTCACCGATGGTGCCCGCGAGAGCGCGCACGACTGGCGCGATCTGCTGCTTGATCTGAAGCGGCGCGGGCTCGACGTGCCTCCGCGGCTCGTCATCGCCGATGGCGCACTCGGCTTCTGGAAAGCCGCCGGCGAGGTCTGGCCGAAAACGCGCGAGCAGCGCTGCTGGGTGCACAAGACTGCAAACGTGCTCGCCAAGCTGCCGACGAGCCAGCAGCCGAAAGCCAAGCGCGCGTTGCAGGAGATCTGGATGGCCGAAACCAAGGCCGCCGCCGAGTTGGCGTTCGATGCCTTCATCGAGAGCTACGCGCTGAAATACGAGAAGGCGGCCGACTGCCTGAGCAAGGATCGAGACACGCTGCTCGCTTTCTACGACTTCCCGGCCGAGCACTGGAAACACTTGCGGACGACCAACCCCATCGAAAGCACCTTCGCCACCGTGCGCCACCGCACCGTCCGATCGAAGGGTTGCCTGTCGAACGGGACCGCGCTCGCCATGGTCTTCAAACTGGTCGAGGGCGCACAGAAAAGCTGGCGCCGTCTCGATGGCCACAACCAGTTGCCAAAACTCGTTCTTGGTGTGACATTCAACGACGGGATCGAGGTCTTCGCCAAGCCGACCGACCGTCAGCCCATAACCGCCGCCGCCTGACCGGCCCCGCCGTCACCAAAATTTGGCGATAGCTC
>NZ_BSOW01000108.1 GCF_030160715.1 Bradyrhizobium iriomotense | reverse complement strand
GTCGTCCGTGAACAAGCCTCTAAGCGATTGAGCGGGAGTCTGTTTTTCGGATGCGGAGGCATTTGAGATTGCAGGGATTGGGAGCTTGAGAAGCCCAAACCCTGCAATTTCGTTTTATGGATTTCCCTTCGCTGCGGATCATGATTCTGTGTTGCATCGGAGGGGACGATGCGGCCGAAGAAGCATAAGACGACGGGATCGAACGATCTGTTCCGGGCGCGGCTGGACCAGATCATCAACATGAAGCACGAGCTGGTTATGCTCGCCGGCAAGGTCGATTGGGACTGGATCGACGGCGAGATCGCGCCGCTCTACAGCGAGAACGGCCGGCCCGGAATCGAGACCCGCTTCGTGATCGGGCTGCTGTTGCTCAAGCACATTTACGGGTTGTCCGATGAGGGGGTCTGCGAACGCTGGGTCCATGACCCGTATTTTCAGTTCTTCACCGGCGAAGAGTTCTTCCAGCACGTCTTCCCGCACGAGCGCTCGGACCTGAGCCACTGGCGCAAGCGGCTCGGCGACAAGTTGGAACTGCTGCTGGCCGAGAGCCTGCGGGTGGCACACGAGGCCGGCGCGTTACGTGGCCAAGACCTCAAGCGGGTCACGGTCGACACCACGGTGCAGCCGAAGGCCATCACCTTTCCGACCGACGCCAAGCTGCAGCATGCGGCGATCAAGGGGCTGAACCGCTTGGCGAAGAAGCACGGGATCAGGTTGCGGCAATCCTATGCTCGCGTGGCCAAGGCCGCCGCGATGATGGCGGGCCGCTACGCCCATGCCAAACAGTTCAGGCGGCATCAGCGGCAGTTGCGTATCTTGCGCAGCCGGCTGGGCCGGATCATCCGCGACATCCGCCGCAAGATCGTGGGCCAGCCAGCACTGGAGGAGGCGTTCGCCCTCCCGCTGAGCCGAGCCACCCAGATCCGCTCGCAGCAGCAGCGCCAGCGCGGCTGGAAGCTGTATTCCTTCCATGCTCCGGAGGTCGAGTGCATCGGCAAGGGCAAGGCCAGCGCACCTTACGAGTTCGGCGTGAAGGCCTCCATCGTCACCAACAACCGCCGGGCTCCCGGTGGCCTGTTCGTGCTGCACGCCAGGGCGATGCCCGATAACCCGTACGATGGTCACACCTTGCGAGACGTCCTTGACCGCACCGAGACGCTCTCCGGCTGTTCGATCGAGCGGGCCTATGTCGACAAGGGATACCGCGGCCACGACGCACAAAATCCCCGTCGCGTCTTCATCTCCGGCCAGAAGCGCGGCGTCTTCGGTGTCATCAAGCGCGAGCTGCGCCGCCGCTCCGCCATCGAGCCCATCATCGGACACCTGAAGACCGAAGGTCACCTCGGACGCTGCTACCTCAAGGGCCGCGCAGGAGATGCCGCCAACGTCGTCCTCTCAGCCGTGGGCCACAACTTCCGCCGCATCCTTGCCTGGCTCAGAGAGCTCTTGCGCCTCTTCCTGTTCCAGCTATGGCGCATGCTCGCCTGTCCAGCCCCGCTCAATTCGGCTTCTTAACGGACGAC
>NZ_BSOW01000107.1 GCF_030160715.1 Bradyrhizobium iriomotense | reverse complement strand
TCGAGGTTGACGGGGTTTTCCTCCTTGCCGTCCTCGGGCAGGCGCAGCACCTCGCCGATCGTGTCGATGAGGAGGCCATAGGATTCACCGCGCAGGTCGACGCCGACCGCCATCGGCACCTTGCCGTCCTCGGGCCGCGGCAGTCCGAGGCGCGCGCGCATGTCGACGACGGTGACGATGCGGCCGCGCAGGTTCAGCACGCCGGCGATCTCGCGGGAGGCCAGCGGCACGCGGGTGACGCGCTCGGGCATGAACACGTCCTGCACGCGCGAGATCGGCAGGCCGAAGAGCTGGCCGCCGATCATCGCGGTGACGTACTCGACCATCGCGCCTTCGCTGCTGTGGGTCTTGCTGCTCATTGTCGTGTCTCTCCCCTATCCCTTTAGGCGGCCGCCCGGTTCAGCTCGGAGGCGCCGGCGGCACCTGCGGTCTGTTCCTTCAGCGCCGCGATCAGACCGGGACGGTCGAACTTGGCGACATAGTCGTGGAAGCCGGCCTGCCGGCCGCGCTCGATCGCCGCCGGCGAGACCAGCGCGGAGAGCCCGATGATCGGCATCGCGCCGAGATTGTGGTCGGAGCGGATAACTTCCGCGAACTCGAACCCGTTCATGTCGGGCATCTCGATGTCGGTCAGCACGACGTCGAAGCTCTGCGAGCGCAGCGCCGCAAGACCCTCCTGCGCGGTCGGGGCGGTGCGGACGCGGTAGCCGGCGGCCTTGAGCACCGGGGCCAGCATGTTGCGGAAGAAGGCGCTGTCGTCGACCAGCAGCACCGACTGCGAATGCATCGACGGCTTCATCTCCTTGCGGGTGAACCAGTCGGCAAAGGCCATCGGCAGGAAGTGGCCGACGTCGATCACCTCGGTGGCCTGGCCCTTGATCACGGCCGAGCCCAAGATGCCGGCCGAGGAGCCGCCGACCTCGATGTTGAGGCGCTCCTCGACGATGTCGATGATCTCGTCGACGACGAGGCCCATGGAGCGGCCGTCATCGGCGAACACCAGGATCGGCTGGGCGCCCTGGGCGGCGATGGTGACGCCCTCCATGGCAACCAGCGGCATCAGCTGCTCGCGGTACTGCACCATGTAGCGGCCGTTCGAGAACTCGATCTTGTCGGCGGGCAGCTCCTCCAGGCGGGTGACGAGGCCGAGCGGGACGGCCTTGGGCTGGCTGGAGCCGGCGCGGAACACCAGCAGCGAGGTGGTCTGCTCGCCCGAGCCGATGTGATGGCCGGCATTCTCGTCACCCATGTCATGGGCCGAGGAGCCGGAGGCGCCGAGCGCCTTGGCAATGCCGTTGGGGTCGATGATCATGATGACGGCGCCATCGCCCAAAATGGTGTTGCCGGAGAACATGTCGATGTGGCGCAGCTTGGTCGACATCGGCTTGACGACGATTTCCTCGGTGTGGAACACGCCGTCGACCACGATGCCGAAGGTCTGGCTGCCGACCTGGGTGACCACGATAAAGCCGTTCTCGGGATCGGAGGCGGCGCCGTCGTCGATCTTCAAAAGCTTCTTCAGGTGGATCAGCGGCAGCAGCTTGTTGCGCAGGCGCAGCAC
>NZ_BSOW01000106.1 GCF_030160715.1 Bradyrhizobium iriomotense | reverse complement strand
TCCTCGCGCCACCGTTCGCCGGCGAGCGTGGGCCGTTCGAGCCGTCTCCTCCGCCGAGCCGCCGCCGCTGTTGGTGACGTCGTTGCTGACGTCATCGTGGTCGTCCGCCGTGAGCCGCCGTGGACCCGATCGATCTCGGCCGTCCGCTTTGGATTGGATCAATCTCGGCCGTCCGTTCATGTGAACCGCCGCCCGTGCGCCCGGTCCACCCAAACCCTAGCCGCTGACGCAATAAATCCTCTTTTCCTTTTCAAAAATAATTCATTATTGCGTCATAATTCAATTTAAACCGATTTAAGTGTTTTAATCCGATTTAATCTTTAAAAATTCATAACTAATTCATCTTAGCTCCGATTTAGTTGGTTCAAGTCTCTAAATTTTTCTAAAATTGAGATCTACACATTAAAAATATCCACATGTACTGTTCATGCTTGTTTATGTGCTGTTTTGGTGATTTTGTTCTTTTCTGCTTAGATTCCGTCGTTTCCGGAGAGTCCGTTTTCGCCGGAGAAGAGTTTGAAGAGTTCCAAGGCCAGCAAGGCAAGTCACACAGATCCCAAACAACCCTTTGAGCATGTTGATCCTATTTAAAGCTATTGTTTTTATTCAACTATTGCATTTATTTTCGAATGTCATTGGGTGGAATTAACCTATTGTTTGTTATAGCCCTTTTGTTCTTGTTTACTTTGTTCCTTGATACCTTGGGTTATTATAACTTGACTAGTTGAGCTTTATATATTGGTTCAGCTAGATATTAGATATAATTGCTTAGCCATGCTTAGAAACATTAGCACACTATTGGGATAACTTATGATTCACTATTATTTAATGATGGCTTAATGATAGTTCACGATGGTCAATCGTGATTGGTTAATTAATTAATGTGCCAACTAAAACCTGATAATGGTGGGTTGTGAGCACATGGTTTTGAGGGTCGTGCTCATGACAATTAAGGACCGGTTCGCGAGCTACTGTTGTGAAACATTAACCGTGCCAACCACAAGCCAGCGTGGGCAACGGCTTTACCTTTTGTATAGCATGGTTCATTGCGGAGCACCAGACTGAGAAGTGGCGGAGATAAGCCCACGGGGGTCGCTGGGGAGTCCATGCCTTGTTTATAAGGGGGTGATTATGATCCAGGAAGGTGCACTGTGGTGAATTGTGTTGTGCGAGGGGTATTGTCACAACTCCTTTCCGAGGTACCGTGGTGGTATTGAGGCACATGGTGACATGATGTGGGGTTGTGTCTTGTGGGTACAGTGGTACACCTCTGATCAGAGTAAAACTATTCGAATAGCCGTGCCCGCGGTTATGGGCGGGTCTAACAATGTCTTTCGTGATTAGTCTCACCCTTCTCACCATAGATAATGATGCTAAAATAGGTAATAATTTGATTAGCTCCTGGTTTGGAATGGTACATTCCTGGTTTGGAGATAGATCTGTACAACTGGGTATGGTTGTTTAGGATGGTTGGGCCTGTGCAGCATGGGTGTGCTGTTCAGTGTTGGTTAATATTGATGATTAATTACTCTACTGTTTTACAATTCTCAAATGTTTGCTAAA
>NZ_BSOW01000105.1 GCF_030160715.1 Bradyrhizobium iriomotense | reverse complement strand
CTAATTGATTGCAATTAAACTCGGCTCAATCTGAAAAAAGATTGAGCCGAGTTTAAATAGATTTTGATACGATCATGAGACTTGACAAATCGGGATTCCTCTATTCTATATATTTAGAAGATATAAAGGTATAATACAATAAATAAATACAAATATAGTATTATCATATGATAATGGAATCAAATACGCAGTATTTACAGAAAAAGTTTTCATTTATTGGGAAAGAATCAATGACATACAATGCATTACAGACGTATGATCATTACCCTTCAACCGGGTTATTCTATTCCACTTCTAGATAGAGAAAAAAACTAAAGGAGAATACTTAATAATACGGCGAAACATTTATACAAAACACCTATCCCGAGCACACGCAAGGGAACCATAGATAGGCAAGTGAAATCCAATCCACGAAATAATTTGATCCATGGACGGCACCGTTGTGGTAAAGGTCGTAATTCCAGAGGAATCATTACCGCAAGGCATAGAGGGGGAGGTCATAAGCGCCTATACCGTAAAATCGATTTTCGACGGAATCAAAAAGACATATCTGGTAGAATCGTAACCATAGAATACGACCCTAATCGAAATGCGTACATTTGTCTCATACACTATGGGGATGGTGAGAAGGGATATATTTTACATCCCAGAGGGGCTATAATTGGAGATACTATTGTTTCTGGTACAAAAGTTCCTATATCAATGGGAAATGCCCTACCTTTGAGTGCGGTTTGAACTATTGATTTACGTAATTGGAAGTAACCAATTAGGTTTACGACGAAACCTAGAAATCGATCACTGATCCAATTTGACTACCTCTACGGGATAGACCTCAACAGAAAACTGTTGAGTAACGGCAGCAAGTGATTGAGTTCAGTAGTTCCTCATAGAAAATTATTGACTCTAGAGATATGGTAATATGGAGAAGACAAAATTGTTTGAAGCACGCACAGAACCGGAAGCGCCCCTTGTTTCAAAGAGAGGAGGACGGGTTATTCACATTTAATTTGATGGTCAGAGGCGAATTGAAAGCTAAGCAGTGGTAATTAAGACCCCCGGGGGAAAATAGGGATGTCTCCTACGTTACCCATAATATGTAGAAGTATCGACGTAATTTCATAGAGTCATTCGATCTGAATGCTACATGAAGAACATAAGCCAGATGACGGAACGCGGAGACCTAGGATGTAGAAGATCATAACATGAGCGATTCGGCAGATTTGGATTCCTTTCCTATATATCCACTCATGTGGTACTTCATCATACGATTCATATAAGATCCATCTGTCTAGAGATCGTCATATACATCTAGAAAGCCGTATGCTTTGGAAGAAGCTTGTACAGTTTGGGAAGGGGTTTTTTGAGAGAAAAGAAGAATCTACTTCAACCGATATGCCCTTAGGCACGGCCATACATAACATAGAAATCACACGTGGAAGGGGTGGGCAATTAGCTAGAGCAGCAGGTGCTGTAGCGAAACTGATTGCAAAAGAAGGTAAATCGGCCACTTTAAGATTACCATCTGGGGAGGTCCGTTTGGTATCCCAAAACTGCTTAGCAACAGTCGGACAAGTGGGTAATGTTGGGGTGAACCAAAAAAGTTTGGGTAGAGCCGGGTCTAAGTGTTGGCTAGGTAAACGCCCCGTAGTAAGAGGGGTAGTTATGAACCCTGTGGACCACCCCCATGGGGGCGGTGAAGGGAA
>NZ_BSOW01000104.1 GCF_030160715.1 Bradyrhizobium iriomotense | reverse complement strand
TTGCCAAGCCGGCGGCCAGCGTCAATTATCTCCTGACTCGGCCGCCTCGTCTCATCTTGATTGACGCGCCGCTCTCATCCTGATTGTCGCGCTATAAGCCCAATGAGTTCCGCCGCAGGCGACCGGCTTTCTGCACCAACGCGAGCTCGTCCTCAGGCAAGGCGAAATGGTCGAGTCCAACTTGGCGATAGCCGGCGGCGACTAGCGTATCGGCCACGGCCGCGGCCTGTTCCGCGCGGGCGCCGTTATCTGGCAACTCCGCCTCGTCGATGAGGCGCTGGTTCTTCTTGAATGAAGGAATGTGCGCGTAGCTGAAAACCGCAAGCCGGTCTGGGCGCATGGCCGCAGCTAGTGTCGCAGTCCGTACGCACGACTGCACCGTCTGCCTCGGAAGGCCGTAGATGAGATCGAAGTTGATACGGCTTATTCCATGCTCGCGTAGATTTTTGGCTGCAGCCGCCGTCTGCGCCTCAGTCTGAACCCGGTTGATGGCGCTTTGAACAATGGGATCAAAACTCTGCACGCCAAGGCTCGCGCGGCTCACTCCGGCTGCGGCTAATGCCTCGGCCACTTCTGCGGTGAATGCACGCGGATCTATCTCGATTGCGATGGTTGCCGATCTGCTGAATGCAAAGTGGAGACGTAAATGACTCATCAAATCCAGGAACTCCGCTGGCTTGATGAGGGTCGGCGTTCCGCCGCCAAAATGTACGTCCATCACAGGTAGTTCTTTAGGTACGTTCTCCGCGACCAAGCGAATCTCTTCACGCAGCACCGCCAAATAGTCAAGGATCGGCGCATCCTGGAGGGTCGTCGCGGTTGGAAAGCCACAATACCAGCAGATCGAGCGGCAGAACGGAATGTGCAAGTAGAGCGACACAGGTTCGCCAGGCGCCAGGCCCCTCAGCCACTTCTCATAGGCCTTGGCACCGACCTCAGTGGAGAACTGTGATACCGTTGGATAGATCGTGTACCAAGGCGACTGGGCATCACAATACTTCTTTGAGATTGGCGACAGCAATGGTTACTATCCCTTGCCTGTACTCGAGTGGCCTTACTTGCGATCGCTGTAGAGTCAGCAAGAATGCAATTGCGTTAAGATCGTCTTCCGAGTGCTATGCGCTCTTCTCGCTCCTGGCTGGAAGGGTGCTCGCCAGCGTCTAACCGATGAAGGTCATTTTGTGACCGATTCTGACTGGCCTTGCCGCCAGTGTCCTCGCCTAAGTTCGGTGCCCCGGATCCTTCGTCCGGTCTTTAGCGCCGCTTACTATGAATGTGCATTAAAGGTGTGATGAACTATCGAGCTCTGGCCTCGATGCGATCGCTGTTGAGCCGGAGCCGAATTTACGCGAAGCGAGCAAGCGCCTTCGCATAGGACGGGCATAAGCTACTTGATGGCGGCGACAGATCAGCCGCCCCTGTCGATTCAAGAATTGAGCCCGTGGTCTTGAGGGCTTCGGCTGTCAAGTACCCGCGCTTGTGGGAGGCCTCTTCCGGCACTCGGACGAGGTATTCAACAAAGGTGTAATCCGATCGGCCGGAGTCGTCGGTGAAGTGAACTTTCGTCTTTACTCGCAATCGATCACGTCCTTCGAGCGTCAAGTCTGCGCATCGAACTGAGGACCTAGTACCCGGAATCAGAGCTGAGTGATACGGCGGCCTTTGAAGCGGCGTTGACGGACCTTTTTCTTGGTCCAGACGAAGGGCTCGGCTTTGTCGT
>NZ_BSOW01000102.1 GCF_030160715.1 Bradyrhizobium iriomotense | reverse complement strand
AACACACACAAGGATCGGCAAACTCTAGATGCAACTCAAGAACTCCAAAACTAACCGACAGAAACTTCTGAAAACTACAAAAATAGAACCGTGGCAGCGAGCCGATTCCGTTTTCGTAGGTCCCGACAACAAAAGAGACACGGTGGCAGCGATGACTGTGGTACAAAACGTGACCAGAACTCGAAACTCTAAACGAACTAGACGCTAAGACCAGCAACACGACGAGACGATGCAACACAACATTCAACAAAGCAAAAACTGAAAAGAACAATGCAATGGCACAATATGGCTAGGTACAGGATGCAATTTTTTTGTGCCTATTTTCTGGTAATAGGTAGATAAAAACTCACCGAGCAACGAAAGCACTGATATGTCACGACCGGAAATAACCCAACGGGCGTTCCTTACGTGCGTGCATTATTCCTTGTCCCAGGAGGCAAGGTACACCAAAAGTTGATACAATTCAGAGTTTAACAAGCGGAAGCGTAATTAATTTATTACATGGGCGGCGAAGACCCAGCACACAAGAAGACAAACGAAAAACAGCGGAAGACTAGGGCGACGACCACAGGCGCTTGACGGCAGGCACGAGCTAGACACCAAAGCCTTCATCATCCAGGGGCTCCTCTTCTGGGTTTGGGAAAAATTGAGCAAGACTGAGTACAACCACCGTACTCAACAAGACACACCCACAAGTGCAGAATAAATGCAAGGGAGTACAAGGGAGTTATAATATAAAGGGTTAGGGTTTGCAGTAAACAGCATTAAAAGTCACTTAGTTGCTCAAAGCTATTTTGTAAACACGATCCTAGAGCTATACAATATTATTAATCAAGGCCGTGAACCCACACGAACCTGCCTTAACCCAAGGCCTACGATGATTCAGACCGAACTGGCAACCCGACCCTGGGTCCCAGCTCGTCCCAAGCCAACCCAGGCCAACCATTCCACATTTTAGTTGTTAAGCAGGTTTTAAGAATTAAAACACTAACTTGGGTACATTGCTCGGCTTGCCCATAACCGAGGGCGCGGCTATTCGAATAGATTATACTCTGATCAGAGGTGTACATCTTTACCCACAAGACACATCTTCCTCACGTGTAACCACGTGCCACATACCACCACGGTATACGGACGGAAGACGTGACATAGTTTCCAACCCATCCTAGCCATAGACAAGAGTACCGACCCAACCCCACCTACGGCCGGAACCCCCGGGACAGGTAGGCAGGACTGAGCCCCTAGCAGCAGGACACCGGCCCTGTGCCATGACATCTCGACTACCGGGCCGCAGCTCGTGTAGCCTTCATTTGCCCTAGAGATGTCCATCGACCCCCGACTTCATCCATCTCCATCCGTGTACTTTTGTTTATAACCAGACTGAGCCACAAACTAAGCCTTACCCACTAGACATGTGGAAGTACGGTAGTGCTTTGCAACAGAGGCCCGAAGACCGGTCCTTATATGGCCGAGGTGCTACTATCAAAACCATGCACCCCGAGCCCAGCCTAAAACCATTTTGAGGGTTTTGAATAGAGGGGGAGGTGTGTATCCAATTCCACCATAAGCCAACCATTCCATAGTGTCCAAATGATATGAGAATTCCCAAAGTCTAAAGTTATAAAACCACCTAATGTTGCCTAATTAATCAGCGAAGCATCTACCTAAATTCATACTAGTGGAACCATGAATAGAGTACCCACTAGTTGGGGTTTTGTTTATTCTAGGGTGAACAAGGTAATAATAACAATAACAATAATAAGGTCATAACAAAGGTAAATAGGCATGGCTAAATAAAACAGTGATAACGCGGGAATTTAAATAAAGCAATAATGCAATAATTTAAATCA
>NZ_BSOW01000101.1 GCF_030160715.1 Bradyrhizobium iriomotense | reverse complement strand
GTCTGATGCAAAGTCTGGACCTCGGCGAATGGCTTGAAGGACTTGGGCTTGGCCAATACCGGGCCTTGTTCTCCGATCAGGCGATCGAACGCGACGTTCTGCCAGATCTGACAGATGATGATCTGGCGCGTCTCGGTGTGCCGCTGGGGCACCGGAAGAGGCTTCTCAAGGCGATCGACGACCTTCTCGGGCGCGAAGCGACGAACCAGCACGCGCTGGTCAAGCTTGTGCGAACGCGGGTGGATGCAGAGAGGCGACAACTGACCGTGCTGATCTGCGATATGGTCGAGTCGACAGCCCTTGCCTCTAAACTTGACCCGGAAGAACTCCGCAAGGTGATGGGTATCTACCTTGACGCATGCGTAACGGTTGTGACCTCTCTCGGCGGTTTCATTGCCCGATATACCGGCGACGGAATAGTTGCGTATTTTGGCTATCCAGCCGCGCTGGAAGATGCAGCGGAACGGGCGGTGCGCGCGGGCCTTGAACTTGGTCGGACTGTGCCAAACGCCGTCTCGCTGCCCGGGATAACTTTACATGTGCGGTCGGGCATCGCGACAGGCCTTGTCGTCGTTGGTGATCTTCTGGGCGAGGGCGCCGCGAGGGAAGAATCGGTTGTCGGCGAGACCCCAGCGCTGGCGGCACGGCTGCAGGCTCTTGCTCCGCCCGATGGGGTAGCGATTGCCGGCAGCACACGCCGATTGGTCGAGGGCATGTTCGAACTTGAATTCCTTGGCATGCGCGACCTGAAAGGTCTACCTAGCCTACGGCCTGTCTGGCGCGTGCTGCGCGAGACGGCCGCCGAAAGCCGCTTCGATGCTACTCATCACGCCGATCTGACAGAGATTGTTGGCCGAGAGGACGAGCTGTCGCTGTTACTTGGGCGGTGGCAAGCCGCGCGCGAAGGCGCGCGTCAAATGGTCCTGCTGACGGGTGAAGCGGGAATCGGGAAGTCGCGACTGTGCATGGCCCTCGCGAGCCGGATTTCAAAGGAGGACCGTTTCATCATCCGACTGCAATGCTCACCGTTCCATACCGAAAGTGCGCTGCATCCGTTCATCACCTATTTCGAGCGTATGGCCGGACTTACGCTCGACATGGAGTCGGAGGAGAAACTAAATCAGCTGATCGCTGAGATCCAGAAGGCCGTGAACGTGGCACCAGAGACGATTGCGCTTTTTGCCAGCCTGCTATCGATACCCGTTGGTGATCGCTTACCCCGACACGAGGTGCCGCCGGAGCAGATAAAGAGCCTGACGCTTGATGCTCTTGACGATTGGCTCCTGAACCTGTCGCGGCTGAAGCCGGTATTATGGATACTGGAGGATGCGCATTGGATTGATCCGACGACCTCCGAGGCGATCAGCCGTAGCTTGGACCGGGGTGATCGTGCTCGGATCCTGGCCGTCATCACGTACCGGCCGGAGTTTCGCCCCCCGTGGACAGGCCGCGACTCCGTCGTGTCGCTTAGCCTCAATCGACTGAGCCGGCAGCAGTCGTACGAGTTGGTCCGCCGGGTGGCGCAGAAGAATTTGCCTGACACACTTGTCGAGCAGATTGTCGCCAAAGCGGATGGGATGCCGTTGTTCATCGAGGAACTGACGAAAGTCATCATCGAGTCGGGGCCGATTGAGGCGAGCGCCAATTCCAATGACGATACGCGAGTCTCCCGCGAGCGGATTATACCGGTAACGCTGCAGGACTCATTGCTGGCCCGCCTTGACCGGCTGACGGAGAGCAAAGTCGTCGCTCAGATTGGTGCGGTCATTGGCCGAGAGTTCTCGTTTGAATTGTTGGCTGCAGTGGTACCATCCAAGCCCAAAGAACTTGCGGCCGCTTTGGCGCTGCTTGTGGCGG
>NZ_BSOW01000099.1 GCF_030160715.1 Bradyrhizobium iriomotense | reverse complement strand
CTAGTTTCTGTCGCGAAACGCCCGGGTTGAGTGGCGCAATCTAAGTTATGCCGATGGATTGGGCACAAAATGCCGGTAGCTGCAGGGATCGGCAAGCTCCGAAGGGCCTGATTTTCGGGCCTGATTTCGGTATTGAGCAACGAGGTTTCAGATCAAGAGGCGTTCAGCCGCGGGGGTACCTGCGGCTTCGGAGAAGGGGGCGCCATGAAGGTCAAGCCGCTTTTTGCCTGCGCGGCGATCGTGCCCCCAGCATTGCCGCAATCCTCATGAGATTGTTGGCGAGCACAGCGGCGCCGACCCACAATTCGAAGCGGTCGCGTCCTTCGGCAAGACAGCGCTTCATGCCGCGGCCTCGGAACAGCACCGAGATGCGTCCCTCGATGCCGGCGCGAAAGCGCTGACCATTCTTGAAGACCGCGCTCTTCTCGTACGCTTCACGTCGTCCCGTCCTCTTGCCGCCACGCTGCGGAATGCAGACCACCTTGACGCCGGCGTGCTTGCACGAGGCAAGGTTCTGCTCGCTGAAGAAGCCACGATCCGAGCCGTACAGCTGCGGGGCACGGCCAAAGGCTTGCCTGTGGCGCTGGAGGGAAGATGCCACGTGAACCTCGTCGGGCGGATTGCCCTTCAGCACCTCGTATTGCGTGATCAGGCCCTCCGCGCTTTCGGCGAGGAAGACTTTATGGCCGAACTCGACCGGCGTGCGCACCTTGCCGCGCTTGATCAGGTCGGTATGGGGCTCGAAGATGGAATAAATCTTCTCGTCGGTAGCCACCTGCTCACCAAAGAGCACACGACGACGTGCCTGATCGATGACACGATCTCCCAGCCCGCAGAAGTGCTCGATCTGCCTGCGCAGTTCCTCAATGGCTATGTCGGCGAACATGTCCTTGCCGCGCATCGTGCGGGTCCTCTCGAGCCCCGCGCGCGCGTTTCCTACGACCTCCTCGGCGATGTCGATGAGCACCCGGTACGTTCGGGTCTGCTGCTCGTGACGCTGCCTCGTCGTCATGCGCTGGATCTCGTACATCCGGCGCCGCGCCGCGCGCGTGCGGTCGCAAAAGCCCTTGATTCTTCGCAATTCCAGCGCTTTGGCCAGACGGCGGACCAAGCGTGTGACGACGCGGACCACATCCCATAGCAACGTGTTGTCGGTCGGATGATGAATGTCGGTCTGCACCACCGTAGTGTCGACCCGCAGCTTCGCGCCGTCCTCCAATCCGAGCTCGACCGCTGCCCGAACCACCAAATCGTTGACCGCTCTCAGCGTTTGTGGGGTCAGACGGATGAAGCCACGCTGAAAAGCGTCATGCTTCGGCACCGGCGCGCAGTAGAAGTCGGTGAACTGACGAAGCGTCAATCCATCTGCGATGCGTTCACGCAACTCGCGATAGTCCCAGTTCTTGAGCCGCATCAGAACCAGCGAGCGCAGAACCTGTGTCGCCGTCAATCCGTGACGACCGCTATCGGGCTGCTTCAGGCCACGCACCAGATCCCGCCCGACGCGCTCGATGACGTCCCGCTGGTCGTCGAGAAAGCTGGATATCGCCTCCAGCAGCGGCTCCAGGCGAATGCCCTGATCACGTTGCCGCATCAGTTCCCAATCAGCAAAGCTGATCTGTCGCGACGTCGCTCTCACACCGCTCGGCTCTTCTTGCTTTTGGCTGCTTCGGTCCGTTCTCGCTTCAAGGCCTTCACGTAGCGCGGCGCAGCCTGCTGCAGCAGCTCCTGCAGGGCGCGTCCGTTGTCCAGACCGCGCTGAACCTCCGGCACAAGCTCTTCCGGCACGTAGACGGCAACACGACGCCCGTTCGCGTTCGCGCGACCGTACAGCACATAACTTTGATGCTGCTCGCCAGACTCGCACGCTGGGCAATTCTTGCGGATGCACCGACTACGGCGCAGGCTCAGCGAACCCAAAAACGCAGGCCAAAGATTCGTCGATTCGCTTTGCAGCCAGCGCGCGACATCAGAAGGCGATTCCGAATCAACATGCTTCATATGAAGTATGTGATACCGTGCACATGTACGTCGCAAGAAAAAACGTACTCGAAAATCGCGAAATACCCCCTATTTTAAAGGGCGAATGTGTTTCGCGACAGAAACTAG
>NZ_BSOW01000098.1 GCF_030160715.1 Bradyrhizobium iriomotense | reverse complement strand
CGCCCACCGGTCTCCACAACTTCAAGGCGGCTCGCTTGACGACTCTCAGTAAGGATATCCATACCGACAGTCAGCGACAGACCGGAAAAACCCGCAAGACGGCTCGTCCTCGGACGAGTACGCTGCAGAAGAGATTTACGGCTTCTGACCAAGCCGAAGCTCTAGGGTGCAAGCTTCTCGGCAGCGAGACAACCTCATGCGCAACGCGCGTGCGCTCGGATTTACGCTGGTACAAGCCCACCATCTGTGAATGGCCGGTCGTGTCCTTAACCTGGAAGATTGTGAGAACCAGCACAGACGGCATCGCAGACGGCCTTGCGCCCGAGAGCGCCGGTTTTAGCGCGCACTCTATCTGGACAATCCCAGTTAGGAGACGACCAAAAAAGGGGCCACAAAGGAGTGGCCCCCAAGTCAGGGAGGAAACGTCCCAAGGAGGAACCTCTGGGATCAGGCCGCAGCCCGTTCGATCGGTGAGAATGGCAAGCCGAGGCTCTCGGCCACGGCCTTATAGGTCAGCTGGCCTCGATAAACGTTGAGACCTGCGCGCAGATGCGGATTTTCGAGCACGGCTGCAAATCCCTTGCCAGCGAGAGCCAAACCAAATGGAAGGGTCGCGTTATTAAGTGCCTGGCTGGAGGTGAGCGGAACAGCTCCTGGCATATTGGCGACGCAGTAATGGATGACGCCATCAATCTCGTAAGTTGGATCTGCGTGTGTCGTCGGGCGCGATGTCTCGAAGCACCCGCCCTGATCGATGGCGACATCTACGATCACGGATCCCTTGCGCATGGAACTCAGCATGCCCCGACTGACAAGCTTGGGCGCGCTCGCGCCGGGCACAAGCACCGCACCGATGACGGCATCCGCCGCAAATATCTCTTCCTCGACCGCGTCCATCGTTGAAAATCTGGTGCGGACGCGCCCTTCGAACAGTTCATCCAGCTCGCGAAGTCGGGGGATCGAGCGTTCGAGAATTGTGACTTCAGCGCTCAAGCCGGCCGCCATCCGTGCCGCATGCGTGCCGACCACGCCGCCTCCGACCACCACGATCCGGGCCGCCGGGACACCGGGCACGCCACCAATCAACAGTCCCCGACCGCCTGCATGGCGTCTGAGGGCAGCACCGGCCGCTTCGATCGCCAGCCTGCCTGCGACTTCGCTCATAGGTGCGAGCAGAGGAAGCCCACCATGTCCATCTGCCACGGTTTCGTACGCAATTGCCGTGCACCCAGACTCGAGGAGCCCCTTGGCCTGCTCCGGATCCGGCGCCAAATGCAAATAAGTGAAGAGGATCTGATTCTCTCGCAATTGGGCCCACTCAGAAGGCTGGGGCTCCTTGACCTTTACGATCATCTCGCTCGAGGCGAACACCTCTTGAGGGGAGCCGACAATCGTTGCGCCCGCCTTACGATAGTTCTCATCGGTTGCCCCAATCCCGGCGCCCGCATTCGTTTCGATCAGCACGTTGTGACCGGCCGCCACGTATTCGCGGACAGCTCCAGGCGTAAGGCCCACACGGTATTCGTGTGTCTTGATTTCCTTGGGAACACCCACCTTCATTTGCAATCTCCTGACTTGGAGATATGTTTTAGGCGAAAGAGCAGTGTCACCTACGACGCAGATGATTAAACAGCGCATAAATTCAGCAATTCTGATATCCACGACGCAGGATTCCCAATAGACGAGGGTCGACACGTCTGAAAGGATGATCTCGGCAGGCGCAAATCGCTGATCAGCCTTACGGAAGTACACGGTCGGCGTTCCCGCCGATGTAACTCCATCGAGACCATCTCGCGGTAGCTGCAACGATCTGGGTCGGAAGTCGAGTGCGCGGCATTCGAAGGAGCGGCCTCGCACTCCCGTAAGTGACCCGAAAATAGCCGGACAGGGGCATGCAAAAGGCTTTCGCGGGCAGAAATCCGGCGCTGGATTGATCCGATGTTTAGAAGGTGTTTGGATAGTGGCCGACGAAGTGCCGGATGTTCAGCGTGATCAGCTGCCGCTTCGTCGATTGCAATCAGGCACGCTCGCCGTCAAAACGCTTATGAGTCATGGCAAGCCGCCGGCGCCTGCTTTCGTAGACCGAAGGTGCTAATCTCGGGCTTACTGTCGGTTGCGATCTCTATCAGAGCGGCGTTTCATCCTAATAGTTCGTCGTCCGTGAACAAGCCTCTAAGCGATTGAGCGGGAGTCTGTTTTTCGGATGCGGAGGCATTTGAGATTGCAGGGATTGGGAGCTTGAGAAGCCCA
>NZ_BSOW01000097.1 GCF_030160715.1 Bradyrhizobium iriomotense | reverse complement strand
GCGATTTGGCAAAATGGCGGGCGAACTGCGAAATCTGCAGCAGATAGCAATCCTGCGTATGCGGTGACAGATTGCGGATCTGCATGTCGTTTATCATGCGTAACCGAAGCGGGGTCATTGAAGGCTCCTTGGCAAAAAAACGAAAACTGCCCAGGGGCAGCAACGCCATCTTGCTTGAAGCCAGGTCTATGAACGCAGCAAATTACGTCTCACCACGGCACGCCAAAGCAGCTACAGTTGCTTCAACCGCATTCCTTCATCCGAGATTGGGTCACTCTTGCCGAGCGTTCTGCCGCGGAGCGGCTTCGTCGTGTGCCGGGCATGCTCAATAGCTCGGAAGTGAAAGTCTTCCACTCAACCTGATGGAGGTGAAGGGTTAGTGAAACGCAAGGGCTGCCGTCGCGAGGCGGGGTCTGAAGGAAGCGTGGATCAAAGGTGCGAGCCGATGAACAAAAACCGGATATGAGGCGCAAGCGTCGGACGAGCGGGCGACACATCGCGAAGTCCAGATCCATCAAGGATGCGAAGCGTAGATCCGGCGGTTGTGCACCGAAGGCGATTGAGCTTACCCCGGGAGATCTGCCCGGTGTCGCCCTCGGGCGACTGAGACGACCGCGAGGCCGTCTGACCGCCGGGCAGAAGTCAGCTGAGGGCGTATTAGGTCAGGCTGTCGGCAAAGCTATTGAGGCACTCCAATGCCGAAAGGTGGAGAAACAGA
The DNA here is from genome assembly GCF_030160715.1 of Bradyrhizobium iriomotense. GTDB lineage: Bacteria > Pseudomonadota > Alphaproteobacteria > Rhizobiales > Xanthobacteraceae > Bradyrhizobium > Bradyrhizobium iriomotense. The sequence continues at coordinate 1,766 of NZ_BSOW01000097.1, read as the reverse complement.
TAGGCAGTGCCGGAAACGATGGCTGAAGGCCCGAACGATTGAGAGAGGCAAGTAGGGACTGGTATCTCGTGAATAGAAAGCGGCAGAACAACCAGCAAGTGCTGGCCTTGGAACCGAAGGACCGGGGTGAAGCCCCGGCGCGCGGTGACGAGGAGACCGAACCATTCATGGCGAAATCAGCCACCGAAAACTCGGCTTTCACAGAACAACTGATGGAGGAGGTGTGCGACCGAGAGAACCTCGAAAGAGCGTGGAAGCGTGTTAAAAGGAACAAAGGAAGCCCTGGCGTTGATGGGATGACCATCGACGACGCGAAGGCGTTCCTGCGTCAGCACTGGCCAAACATTCGGTCTCAACTGCTTGACGGAAACTATCGGCCGCAGCCGGTTAAGCGGGTTGAAATCCCGAAGCCGGATGGCGGAGTCAGGAAACTCGGCGTCCCCTGTGTCGTCGACCGCCTGATTCAACAAGCCGTGCTGCAAGTTCTCCAAGAGCGATGGGATCCGACGTTTTCGGAGCATAGTTTCGGATTCCGGCCGGGGCGGTCTGCCCACCAGGCTGTAGCCCAGGCACAGCGTTATGTCGCCGATGGCTACAACGTAGTGGTTGATCTCGATTTGGAAAGATTTTTCGACCGAGTTAACCACGACATCCTGATGTCGCGCGTCGCCGCACGGATACCCGATAAACGCGTGCTCAAGCTTATCCGGGCATTCCTGAATGCCGGGGTATTGGAAGATGGTTTGGTCCGACCGGTGGACGAAGGGACCCCGCAAGGCGGTCCGCTCTCGCCCTTCCTCAGCAATATCGTGCTCGACGATCTCGACAAGGAATTGGCTCGACGTGGTCACCGGTTCTGCCGTTACGCGGATGACTGTGCGCCACGACGGCGCGAAGGAGGTGTGATGTAGAGCACCTTTGAGCAGCCTTGCTGCGCAGAAGATGGGGGTTGGCCCCTCGAACTCGGGTTGCAGGATCAGGGTTCAAACCACCGGCTGCTGCTTCGGCCCAATGGTCGAGGTGGTGAGCGAGACCGGAAAAGGCAGAGCAAGACTCTGTCAGGTAAGGATCGAGGAGACGAGCGCAAGCGAACCACCGAAGAACTGTCGAAAGCGTAGGGAAGACGTCAAAACCAAGGGGTAGTCGTTATCTTGGGATCAGTCTGAGCGATACCTGTTTACGGCTCAGGCGGCGTCCGGCAGGCGAGGTGGCGTGACCTCGGTTCAGGCTTCTGTGCGGAACGTGGGAACCTGTATCGCGATGCCAAGGGAATGGTTCAAGTGGAAGCCCCACAAGAGTCTGAGTACCAATGCGCGATGCAGGGACGGAGCCGTGTGTAGTAGTGACGAAGACACTGTAATGGTGGCGGAGCGAAGGCACGGCACTGTCCCGCTTGATTGGAAGAACAACCGGAAACGGGAGGACTCTTTTGGGTCAAGCAAAGCCGTATGACATCCCCAAGCGCTGGGTTTGGGAGGCGTACAAACGGGTTAAAGCAAATCGGGGCGCAGCCGGTGTGGACGAGCAGTCGATCGAGGTGTTCGAGGCAGACTTGCAGAGCAATCTGTACAAGCTCTGGAATCGAATGTCTTCGGGCAGCTACTTTCCACCGCCGGTCAAGCGTGTGCAGATCGACAAGCGCGACGGCGGGAAGAGGCCGCTAGGAATTCCGACGCCCTTGGCATAATGCACCTCATACAGTTTGCGTTGGGGATGTTGAATGGAGATGACTTGAGTTGGCGACCCATTTTCGCAAGCGTCGATCG
>NZ_BSOW01000096.1 GCF_030160715.1 Bradyrhizobium iriomotense | reverse complement strand
TGAGATTGAGCCTTGAGGCTGGGCTCTCGACGCGCGTGGTTGGCGAGCGTGTAGGCGTCGGGCCGACGACGGTACGTGACACGCTGAAGCGGTTTGCACGCGCGGGTCTGGCATGGCCCGTCCCGGAAGCGATAAGCGACGCCGAGCTGGAGCAACTGCTGTACGGGGTGCCTGGCGTGAAGCCTGGTCGCCGCAAGGTGGCCGAGCCTGACTGGTCCGTTGTTGCCCGCGAGCTCAAGCGCAAGCATGTGACCCTGCAGGTGCTGTGGGATGAGTACATTGCAGAGCATCCGGACGGGTACCGGTACAGCCGTTTCTGTGACCTGTTCCGCAACTGGGAAGGCCGGCTGCCGCTGGTGATGCGCCAGCACCACGGCGGGGGCGAGAAATTGTTTGTCGACTATGCCGGTGACACGGTGCCGGTGGTTGACCGTAAGACTGGCGAGGTGCGTGACGCGCACATCTTCGTCGCGGTCATGGGCGCATCCAGTCTGTCGTTCGCGCTGGCGACGTGGACCGAGCAGCTCGGCGACTGGATCGCGGGACATAACGCGGCCTACAGCTTTTTTGGCGGCGCCACGCAACTGCTGGTGCCCGACAACGCCAAGGTCGCGGTGATCAAGGCCTGCCTCTATGACCCTATGGTCAACCGCAGCTACAGCGATATGGCGCAGCATTACGGCACGGCGATTTTGCCGGCACGGCCGCGTCGCCCGAGAGATAAGGCGAAGGTTGAGGCCTGCGTCGGAATCGTCGAGCGCTGGCTGCTGGGGCGGCTGCGCAACCGGACCTTTTACAGCCTGGCCGAACTCAACGGTGCGATCGCCGAGTGGCTGGCCAAGCTCAATGACGGACGGGTGTTGCGCCAGTATGGCCGCACACGGCGCCAGCTGTTCGAGGAAATTGATGCGCCGAATCTCAAACCGCTCCCCGGCGAGCCGTGGGTCCATGCCGAGTGGCGCCGATGCCGGGTCGGGCTCGACTATCACGTCGAGATCGAGCGGCACTACTACTCGGTACCCTACCGCTTTGCTCGTCGGGAGGTAGAAGCGCGGATCTGCGCGCGAACGGTTGAAATCTTCCTGGGCGGCGAGCGTATCGCCGCCCACATGCGCGGCAGCGGCAACGGGCGGCACACGACGATCAGCGCCCACATGCCTTCCAGCCACCGGCGCTATGGCGAGTGGACGCCGGCAAAGATCCGCAGCGAGGCAAGCCGGATCGGCCCGATGCTGCGCCTGCTGATCGACCGGATCATCGAGGATCGGCCGCATCCCGAACAGGGCTATCGTTCGTGCCTGGGGATCATCCGGCTCGAGAAGCGCTTTGGCGCCGAGCGCCTCGAGGCGGCCGCGCTGCGTGCGATTGAGATCCAGGCTCGCAATTACCCAAGCGTCAAATCGATCCTCGAGAAGGGGCTCGATCGCGTTGCAACGCCCGCGTCCCCCGAGCCCGAGCCGATCATACACACCAACATCAGAGGCTCGGACTATTACCACTAAAAGGGAAGAAAATGCTGACACATCCGACGCTCCGCTTGCTTACCCAGCTCGGCCTTACCGGCATGGCCGATGCCTTCACGAGCCTCGCAGACAACGAGGAGGCCCAGGGTCTCGCTCACGCCGAATGGCTGGCGTTGCTGCTCGACCATGAAGCGACTTGGCGTAACAACCGGCGCCTGGCGCTTCATCTTCGTAAGGCAAAGCTGCGTCATCATGCCGTGCCCGAGGATGTCGACTACCGCGCCCCCCGTGGGCTCGACCGCCGCTTGTTCGACATGCTGCTCAAGGGAGACTGGATCAAAAACCATGAGAATTGCGCCATTGTCGGGCCGACCGGCGTCGGGAAAAGCTGGCTTGGCTGTGCGCTTGGTCACAAGGCCTGCCGGGACAACCACTCTGTACTTTACACCCGGCTGCCGCGGTTGTTCGAAGAACTGGACCTTGCCCGGAGCGACGGCCGACTCACTTCGCGGATGAAAAGCATCGCCGCCGTCGAGCTCCTAATTTTGGACGATTGGGGCCTCCAAGCCATCGACGCCAATGCCCGTCATTATCTGCTCGAAATCCTCGAAGACCGCTACGGCCGCCGATCAACACTCGTCACCAGTCAGCTTCCAATTGCCAAATGGCATGAGCTCATAAATGACCCAACTTACGCTGATGCCATACTTGATCGCCTGCTTCACAACGCCCACAGACTCGAACTGAACGGTGACTCCATGCGGCGCACGCCCGTTCTTGCTCGGCCTTGATTACATCGTCGGCCGATGAAGACCGAGACTGCAGCCCGCGAAGCTGACCGGCCGCTACGGCACTGTTGGGGGTGCGCGTCCGCTCAGCTTCGCTCCGCCGAGCGAGACCATCAAACATGTGACGTGATCCCTTCGGCGGCCGCTTGACCGCGGGCTAACGATGGTGCCAATTACCTTAACGATCGGGTGCTTCACCTGCGCGCGATCAGATTGGAACGTTGCGCGGCATCAGATTGGAATACCTGCGCGCGATCATTGGAATCCGCA
>NZ_BSOW01000095.1 GCF_030160715.1 Bradyrhizobium iriomotense | reverse complement strand
TATAGCGCGACAATCAGGATGAGAGCGGCGCGTCAATCAAGATGAGACGAGGCGGCCGAGTCAGGAGATAATTGACGCTGGCCGCCGGCTTGGCAAGCAATGATTGACGCTGCGCGACAATCAAGCGGCGCTGCCAGCGTCAATCACAGGCTTGTCGAGCTCGTTTGGAGTGGCGTGAACCGGTGGCCGGCCTGGACCGCGTTTTCGATCGAGAGCAACTTTCCGACGGTAGCTTTCGACGTTCATCTCGAGGATCGTGGCGTGATGCACCAAGCGATCTACTGCCGCGAGCGTCATTGCCTGATCCGGGAAGATACGCCCCCATTCGCCGAATGGCTGATTGGCCGTGATCAGCAGCGAGCGTCGCTCGTAGCGGGAGGCGATTAGCTCGAACAGCACACTGGTCTCCGCCTGATCCTTGCTCACATATGTGATGTCGTCGAGGATCAGGAGGTCGTAGCGGTCAAGTTTGGCGATCGCCGACTCCAGCGCCAGTTCGCGCCGCGCTACCTGCAGCCGCTGCACCAGATCGGTGGTGCGTGCGAAGAGAACGCGCCACCCATCCTCGACGAGAGCCAGGCCGATCGCGGCGCCGAGATGAGTCTTGCCTCCGCCGGGTGGACCGAACAGCAGCAGGTTGGCGCCGGTCTTCAACCAGACGTCGCCGGCGGCGAGCGCCATCACCTGTGCCTTTGACAGCATCGGCACGCTTTCGAAGTCGAACGTGGCGAGGGTCTTGCCGGCGGGCAAACGCGCTTCCGCCATGTGTCGCTCGATGCGACGGCGGGTGCGATCGGCTGCCTCGTGCTCGGCAAGGGCGGCAAGGAAGCGGGCGGCGGGCCAGCCTTCCTTGTCCGATTGCGCAGCGAGCATCGGCCAGATCGCCTTGACGCCGGGCAGACGCAGCTCATTGAGCAGCAACTCGACGCGGGCGGCATCGATGGAGCTCACTATGCTGGTCATGCTGCTTCTCCCAGGTTCGAGTGGACCGACACGGTGCTGACGGAGGCCAGCTCATCGTAGGCTTCGAGCGGCGCCAGCTTGACGGCGACACTCGGGATCGAGGCTGCCTGGGGTCGGAAGCGATCGCGCAGTGCGGCGAGATCGGGTAGCCGTCCGGCATCGAGGTCGATCGCGATCGCCTCGGCGAGCTCGGCTTCGCAGGCGCGCTCATGGGCCAGCGCCAGAAGCTCGACCGTCACCTTGCAGGCGCGCCGGTCATCACCGTGTTCCCGCAAGGTCTCGAACAGACGTTTGTAAGCCGCGCGTGGGAAGAGCTGGTCGCGATACACGAGGCTGACCAGCGCCATCGGCTTGCGCCGCAGGGCATGGATGACGTGCCGATAATCGACGACATGCCCGCCCTGGCGCTCCGATACAGGCCGACCGCGCCGCAACGTCACGACTGGAGTGACGCCGAGGAAGCATTCGAGCCGGTCGTCGAAGATGCGCACCCGCAGGCGATGGCCAATCAATCTTGAAGGGACGGTGTAGAACACGCGTCTCAAAATGAAGCCGCCTGACGACGTCACCGGGATCACCTTCTCCTCGAAGTCAGTCGTGCGGCCTTTCGGCAGCGGCGCCAGCGCTTCCCTCTCGAGCGCGATCCGCTTGACGAGGTTGGCGTTGCGCCGGCCGACAATCTCGTCAACAAAAGCCCGATAGGCATCGAGACTGGCGAAGTCACGCATGCCCCGCAGCAACAGCGCATCCTCCAGCGCTCGCTTGAGATGACCGTGTGCACTCTCGATCGAGCCGTTCTCATGTGCGATACCCGCATTGTTGCGCGTTGGCGCCATGCCATAGTGGCCCATCAGCCCGGCGTAACGCTGTGTCAGATCCTCCCGCGCGTCGGCCGCCAGATTGCGGAACGCCGCCGACAGGCTGTCGCTGCGATGCTCCCGCGGCACGCCGCCGAGCGCCCACAGCGCGTTCTGCAAGCCTTCTGCCAGGGCGACGAAGCTTTCACCGCCGAGCACGACATGGGCATGCTCGAAGCCGGAGAAGGCCAACCGGAAGTGATAGAGCCGGTGATCGAGCGGCTCACCCGCGATGGTAATGCCGAGTGCGCTCACGTCGGTGAAGTCGGACAGACCCAGGCGGCCGGGCTCGTGCTGCTGGCGGAAGATCACGTCCTGTTCGGGGCCGTTGAGCGCCCGCCAGGCATTGATGCGCCGCTCCAGCGTGCGTCGGATGTTGGGGTTGAAGCCGGGATGCCGTCGGCGCAGTTCGTCCAGCACGCCGATCACGCGGATACCGGGCGCAGCCTTCAGGATCGGAACGATCTCGGCGTCCCAATAGGGCGCGAGCGGGTCGGATCGTCGCCGGCCCCTCGGTGCCTTCTTCTGCGATGGCGGACGCGCATCGCCCTCGATCCGATACGCACTCGCTTTCGAGAACCCCGCCTTGGCCGCGGCGGCTTCGGGGGACAACGTCAGTCGGTAGGTCATGTACAGCCTCATCTGGTGGTCGGTGATGTGGAGGCCAGGCAAGGCATCGATTCCCTCTTGTCGAGACAAATCAACAGCTTGCACCAGCCCCGCCCAGCCGCCAGACGGGTCCAAAAACGCGCGACGCCGATGGGGACCGTCCTCCGGTCGGGCTACGCCCTCCCTTCGGTCCGTCCCCATCGGCGCAGTCTCACCTTGATTGTCGCTGGAGTCTCACCCTGATCGCCGCCGCGCA
>NZ_BSOW01000094.1 GCF_030160715.1 Bradyrhizobium iriomotense | reverse complement strand
CTGATCGCGGACAGCATCCGCGAATTTGGGTTCGTCATGCCGATCGTGGTTGACGACACCCGGCAGGTGGTGATCGGGCACGGCCGGGTGCTCGCAGCCCGACAGCTCGGGATGCCGCGGGTACCCGTCGTAGAGATCAGGCATTTGTCTTCGGCACAGCTAAAGGCGCTTCGGATCGCGGACAACAGGCTGGCTCAGCATGCGCATTGGGACGAGCGGCTGCTGGGCGAAAGCTTTATGGAGCTGAAAGAACTCGATCTCGATTTCGATCTGTCGATCACGGGCTTCAGCTTGCCTGAGATCGACCTGGCCATGCAGCAGCTTGATGACCGGCTGACCGTCGACGCCAATGACGAAGCGGATACGACGACCGGAGTTCCGGTCTGCCAGCTCGGCGATGTCTGGCAACTCGGCGATCATCGTATCCATTGTGGCGACGCGACGTCCGAGGCGGCTTTCGATATCCTGATGAGCGGAGAGCGCGCCGATGTCGTGTTCGTTGATCCACCCTACAATGTGCCGATCGACGGTCACGTCTCGGGGAAGGGAAAGATCCGCCACCGCGAATTCGCTCAAGGTGCAGGAGAGCTTAGCCGGGAGGAGTTCTCCCGCTTTCTGACGGCGAGCTGCGGCTTGCTGGCAAGATACAGCGAAGCGGGAGCAATTCACTATGTTTGTATGGACTGGCGCCACGCTGACGAGCTGCTCGCAGCCGGTCGTGACGTCTATTCCGAGCTGAAGAACATCGCGGTCTGGGTGAAGAACAACGCCGGCATGGGATCACTCTACCGCTCTCAACATGAGCTGGTGTTTGTCTTCAAGTCCGGCACCGGGCGGCACACCAACAATATCGAACTCGGCAGACATGGACGCAACCGCACCAATGTCTGGCATTGCGACAGTGCCAGCACCCAGGCACGCAAGGGCAACAATCTGCTCGAGCTGCACCCCACGGCGAAGCCAGTCCAACTCGTGGTGGATGCGCTGCTCGATTGCTCCCACCGCGGTGGGATCGTGCTCGACTCGTTTCTGGGCAGTGGCACGACGCTGCTCGCCGCCGAGCGAACCGGTCGCATCTGTCGCGGGATCGAACTCGATCCGCTCCATATCGATACCACGATCCGGCGCTGGCAGAATTTGACCGGCCGCGATGCGGTCCGGCTCGCGGACGGCAAGCTCTTCCGCGACATCGAGGCCGAGAGGGAGCAGGGTGATGAGCGGTGACAGAAAAAAAACCTACGAGGTTGGATACGGAAAGCCGCCGGTCGAGACGCGCTTTCAAAAGGGCCAGTCCGGTAATCCGAGCGGGAAAAAGAAAGTTCACCAGCTGCTCGACCCTGGCAAGGTCCTGGAAGCGATCGATAACGAAGAAGTCACCGTCACCGACAATGGCAAGCGCAAGCGGATGACGAAGGCCGAAATCCAGTTTCGCCAGTTGTTCGCGAAAGCGATCCGAGGCGACATGACTGCGGCCCGGCTTATCGCCAGGATGGCGGCGGAATATTTCCTGCCTGAGGCCCAGGGCACCTCGGAGTACGAAATCATCGGCACCACCGAGGCGGCACGGCGCTTCGGTCGCAACTGGCAACAGCGCGTGGACGAATTGAACGCGGCACTGAGATCTCCCAGATGAACACTGGATACCGAAATCCACCAATGGATAGCCGGTTCAAGAAGGGCCAGTCCGGCAATCCAAAGGGACCACCAAGGCAAGCAGCCCGTCAGATGTCGACCGCCTCTCTGTTCCGCAAGGTTGCGAATGAGCAGGTCGCAATCGAACTCGACGGTCGTAAAGTGACGATGACGCGCTGGGAAGCCCTCCTGCGCCAGATCCAGACTCTGGCTCTGAACAAAAATGCGGGCGCGGCGCGATTGCTCCATCAGCTGCGAAAGCAATATCCCGGAAGCGCCGCGCCCGGCGACAAGATCATCACGGTCGTCAGCGACAACGATATGAAGCTTTGAACAAGGGCGGCGATCGCCACCACAGAGAGGTCACTTTGGAGGTCACAATTTGAATGGTTGAGAGACGGCGGCGCGGTGTTCATTGCCAGCGAGCAGCGGATCGACATATTGAGATTGTCACGATCGCGCCAGACGCCGATCCGCGCAAGCCCTCCCGGGACTTTCTGTCGGCAAAGGTCGTTGGTTTGGCTCCCTAGCGGCCCAACCGCGAAGCCCAGTCAGCCTTCATGATGGGCCGTTGAGGAGTGTTTGCAACAGCGCTATCGCGGCGATAGGGCGAAACTCCAGAACGAAGCCAAGTGACTGTGCATCAACCTTCGCTCGAGGGTTAGCGAGCGAAGCGCCCGCCTCTGCTGCGCCAGGGCGGCCCGCTCGTAGCGCTCAAGACCTTCGAGGCGTTTTACCCCGCCCGGGGCTCGGGCACGTCAAAACAGCCACCAACATGTCGTGCCGCAACCTGCGGATGCGCAGCAGTGCGAGCTTGGAGTGTGCGAGCGCCACCGCCGAGTCCGACGCGATCTGAGGCCCGAGCCCCGACACGATCGCGACGGCAAGATTTTCGGTCACAGCTGGATCGCTGGTATCGTTCCGCGCCAAACCATGGAGCACCGCATTTTGGCTGGATCTGTTTTTTCCGCCCGCCGTTCTCGGGCCAGTGCTGCGTGTGGCGTTGCGGCGATTGGCTTCGATTTGTCGATGTGACGCCATGCCCGAAGTCCTTGGCTATCGCTCATCGCGGCACCGAAAGGTTCGCTCCAACATCTTGTAAATTCAAGGTTTTTCTGACCTAAAAGAGCAACAAACTTGCTGCAAAAG
>NZ_BSOW01000093.1 GCF_030160715.1 Bradyrhizobium iriomotense | reverse complement strand
CCGCAATCGGCCACGCACTCGATGCCTTCACATCCGAGGAATGCGCCAACTACCTCAAAAATTCAGGTTATCGAACTTAATGCCATCACGCTTTAGTCACCGGGTGCGCAACTGGTGATATAGCTCGTAGCCATAAACTCGCTCCCGATACATTGGTGTCCACCATGGATCGACAGCTTCATAAAGCGCGATTCAATTGCGGCAGTCGCGCTCTCCGGGAGCATCGTCAATTCCTGCATGCGAACCTCAATGTAAGGATGGTTAAATGATGGGCGGCAGCATGCGGACGCATTCATCAATGACGTACTCGGGTATGCTCTCGAACTTATGCGGGTTGAGCTGCATCACGTACTCATTCTCGATGTGGTACGACTCGTTGATAAATTTGCGGATCACGTCATCGTCGTGTTCGATATTGAAAATCCGGAATAGCTGGATTTTCTCGTAGCCGACGTCCGTGGCCGCGAATTTGGCGCGGATGGCGTTCACGTCGTTCACCTCGGCGACCAGCGCATCGTAGTTGAACCCTGGTAAGTGTTCGTCTCGGATGCTTTCCTCTGCTGCCTGTTTCTCCTCCGGGCTCATGTTCCGGTTTTCAGCTGCTGTCTGCAGCGTGGGAACGGCGCGGCCTTTGAACAGGCTTGCCAGCAGATTGTATTCCACGCCGACTTCATCACGTAGCTCATAGTCGCGCCGCAGATAAATGGCCTGCAGGATCGGATCCTGCAGCGTGGCGATATTCGCCCTGCAGACCCTGGCAAAGGTCTGGATGTCTTCCCTCGCGATCGGCACTTCTTTCACAATGCCCCCGCGCGAAGAAAGGAAAGATGCCGATGGTTTTGCCCCTTGAAACACGTCCTTAGTACTTTTGATAACATCGATGGCAGGCTCGATGTCATGGGTCAGCAAAAGGGTGGTCCGCCCTCTCAGGCTTGCCTTACCCTCGAACAGCTCGTGCAGGATGGCGAACTTCTTGTTCTTGTCGAACGACGAAATGGGGTCGTCCAGCACCACCAGGTCCGGGTTTTCGCTCAGCACTTGGTGCATGAAAAGAACCAGGGCGAAGGCATTCTTTTCGCCGTAGCTCAGGTGCTTGGACGCCGTTTCCAGGTGACCGGCCAGATCCCGGTGCACCAGCTTCATTTTGTAGGATTGCTCCTCCGGAACGATCTCGACGGCGTACTTGTAGCCGGCGGACTTCAGGAACGTGTTGATGCTGACCTGGTTGGCCTCTATCGCCTTTTTGATCTTGGCCTTGTGCCTGTTGACCTTTCCAGTCAGGTCGCCAACCTTCGTAAGCAGGTCTTCAAGTTGCGCGTTGACAGGCTCTGTGATGCTCCGGGTCTCTGGGGAATCGAGCTTGTCCATGAGCGCCAGGTCGATCTTCAGCGGGGTGATCTTCTCACTGATCTGGTCCACATCTCGCAGGGAGAAAAAGGAGATAGCCCGGAGACCTTCCAGCTGGGTGATCATGCCGTCGATCTCAGCCTTAAGGCCCGTAAGGAAACTTACCTCGGCGGCGGTCAGGTCAATCTTGGTTTTCGTTACCTTCTGCAGGTTTTCGCGGCACTTCTCGCTGAAATACTTGCCAAGCCTTTCGATAACCGCTTTGAGCGTGTTGAGGTGACCGACCGCCGCGGCGTCGAATTCCTTCTCGACTGCGAGGGCGGTGTCTTTCTGCCCCTCACCAACAAGGGGGGTGGCGCAATAGGGGCAATTGTCGCCCAGCTTCAGATACTCGTTGCCCTTGATCTGCCAGCCGATCCACTTGGACGGCTCTTGGCTCTTGATGAAGGTCTCGAAGGGCTTCAGCGCCTCGGGAATGTTCTCGGTCTTATTACCGGTGCCGAACGCCTTATGAATCTTGCTGCTCTTCGGAATGTTGCCGGGCTTAGACTTGCCGAACGCATCCCGCAATTCCTCGAAGTCGGAAATGGTCTTTTCGATTTCCGCATTGTTGGTGAGCGTCTGCTTCACACCAGCTAGCAGAATGTCGATGGCCTCCATCGCCGCGACATAGTCCGGCGTTTTGATGAAGATGTCGAAGCTGTTTTTAAGGACTTCGTCTTTCTGGAAAACGAATTGCTGGACGTAGTCATCGTCGAAGACAAGGGCGGAAGCCATATCGTCAATGCCCTGCACAGACGGCGACGGTGCATCCGCCTTGCCTCGGCTTTTGAATGGCATGAGGTCACCTAGAGTGCCGTCTCCGCGAATTTGGCTGACAATGGCTTTTGCCAGAGTACTTTTCCCAAGGCCGTTGGGCCCATATTTGATATTCAGCGTGCCTTTCAGCACGCAAATTTCGGCACGATCCACGCTGTTACAGTTACTGATGACTACAGTTAGTTGGGTCAACCCGCATCCTCCGCTTCCAGGAAGGAGAGACTATGAACCTAAAGCTCTGATCTACACGCAGCAGGTAAGCTCAATCCCCAAGAAAACTCAAAGTACGCTTTCCGCGGTTTGGCTGGCTGTGATTGCTGGCATGTCCGCTTTGGGATGCAGCTACGGCCGCCCAAATGACGGAGTGAAGCGCATTGCTGGTATTCAAAGCCTCATACGCAACGTCTGCGTAAGGGCAAAAAATGACCCTGAGCCGGTGGTCCCGGTCGAAACCGAGCTGGCGGTCTTTGCAGGCCACGGGACGACCTCGCATCCCTCGGCGCGATCCGTGATCGGCGCCTGAGCGCTGCGGCGCGGCAAATTCCAGGGCTTGCGAAGAGGCAGTCCGAATGTAGACTAGTACCCACTTTTCTTAGATCGTGAGTCGTGATTCAAGGTCGGGATGATACCCGAAGCAAGAGAAGTCCGCCTTTCGAGGAAAGATCGCAAGGT
>NZ_BSOW01000092.1 GCF_030160715.1 Bradyrhizobium iriomotense | reverse complement strand
TTGGCTATCGCTCATCGCGGCACCGAAAGGTTCGCTCCAACATCTTGTAAATTCAAGGTTTTTCTGACCTAAAAGAGCAACAAACTTGCTGCAAAAGAACTGGCATTCTGCGGCAAAAGGAGCGTTACTGAATCAAACCCGGGCGCAACCGATGGCCCCGGTATCTCACCCCGCAGGTCCGGGGCTTTTGCTGGTGCGGCGGCAGGCCGCATCAACTTAAGGAGGTACCGGTGGCAACGATCGCAGCCCATGGCGCCGAGGCGGCGCATTCCGTCATCAAGTTCGCCCCCAACGACCGGCGGGCCTTCATCGGCGGCTCGGATGCCCGCATCATCATGGGCGATGACCAGGAGGCGCTCACGCGCCTGTGGCGGGAAAAGCGCGGCGAGATCGCGCCGCAGGATTTTGCGCAGAATCTGGTCGTGCAGCTCGGCATCGCCACCGAGAATCTTAACCGGACCTGGTACCAGCGCTGCACCGGACAGGCCATCACCGACATCCAGAAGCGGGTTCGGCATCCCGTCCACCGCTGGATGGCGGCTACCCTCGATGGCATCGTCGAACAGACCGGCGCGGTGTTCGAAGCCAAGTTCATGCTGCCCTGGGCCTTTACCGAAGAGGCCGCGGCCGAGAAGCACATGGCGCAGCTGCAGCACAACATGTGGGTCGTCGCGGCCCGCTCGTCGGTGCTGTCCATCGTCACCGGCGGCGGCAAATGGGTCGAGATCACCCTGCATGCCGATCCGCTGTACCAGCACCTGCTGCTAACCGCCGAAAAGAAGTTCTGGCGCTGCGTGCAAAGCGGCGAGCCGCCCGCCCTGTTCAGCATCGAGACGCCGCGCCCGCGGCTCGCCGCCGTCAAGGTCGTCGACATGACCTCCTCCAATCTGTGGGCCGACTACGCGGCGTCCTACCTGCGCACCCGCGCGTCCCATGGCGAGCACGAACTCGCCAAGGCCGAGCTCAAAAAGCTCTTGCCCGAGGATGCTAAGGAAGCGATCGGCCACGGCGTTCGCGCCAAGCGCTCCAAGGCCGGCGCGATCAGCTTTGATCCGGTTGAGGTGGAGGACGTCCATGCACCAAGCCAGTGAGCATATCGGCGCGATCGCAGCCGCCCTGGCCCGCGCGCAGGCTGAACTGACCAACCCGGAAAAGACCCTGACCGCGATGATCCGCTCGCCATTTCTGCGCGATGACGACCGGACCTTCCGCTACGCCTCACTGGCCTCGGGTCTTGAGATCGTGCGCAAGACCCTGAGTCAGCAGGAGATCGCCACCATCCAGACCACCCGGATCGATGCCACGACAAGCCACATCCACCTCACCACCCTCTTGGCTCATTCCTCCGGCGAATGGATCTCCTCGGACTGGCCCGTCTGCGCCATCAAGGACGTCGAGGCGCCGCACCGCATGGGCGCGGCGCTGACCTATGCGCGCCGCTATGCCCTGTTCGCGCTGGTCGGAATTGCCGGCGAGGATGATCTCGACGCGCCGGATACGGTCGCCGGCCCGCCGGGCGCAGAGCCGCAAGCGCCGCCCAACGTCAAACCCAGGCCGGCCAAGGGAGTTCTCAACCGTGCGCCAGTGCTGGGGCCGCCACAATCCGCTGAGCTTCGGGAGCAGCTGTTGCGCCAGCTGGCAACTCTGCCCACCGGCAATGATCTGCTCGCCTGGGCCAAAGCCACCCTACCGCTCAAGAACACCCTGCTGGAGCCGGACGCCCGGCGCGTCGAGGCTGCCTACCAGAGCAAGCTTGAGGACGCCGCCCGTCCCATGGCCGACCCAGTGCCCACCCTAGGCGTGTCGCCAGAGCCGCCCGGGACAGCTGCAGTGGACACCGAGGCCGCGCTGCAGCCAGCTCTGCCACCTATCCCCGAGTCTGGGCTCGCCCATCCCAAGGAGCCGCCCCGCAAGCGCAGCAAGGTCCACCTGCTGTTTGTCCGCGAGCAACCCTGCCTCGTTTGCCAGCAAGCCCCGTGCGATGCCCATCATCTGAAGTTCGCGCAACCCAGGGCACTCGGCCGCAAGGTCAGCGACGAGTTCACGGTGCCGCTGTGCCGCACTCATCACCACGAGCTGCACCGGCACGGCAACGAGCGGGCCTGGTGGGCCAACTTGCAGATCACGCCCCTGCCTATAGCGCAGGAGCTGTGGGCGGCAAGTCCCGTCCACGATCAAGCTAACGCTGGAATCGCGAGCCCGGCTCTCCCGACCCATCTTGGCTCGGGGGCCTCACCATGAACCGGCCGCTGCCTACCACGCACCAGCTCACCGCGACCGCGCTGCCAGTCGAGTTTGAGGCGTTGGCACCGCCGCCTTTGCTGCTGCCGGGCGAGAGCCTCGAGCACTACCAGATGCTGCGGCAGGCGATCTTTGCCGATCTCGCACCTCGATCCGCCATCGAATGGCTGCTCGCAATCGATGTCGCCGAACTATCGTGGGAGATCCAACGCTATCGCCTGTTGCGTCACAAGCTTCTTGAGACCTATCGCCAAAGGGCGATTGAGGCAGCCCTACGGCGTATCGATCTGATCGGTATTGCTCCCGAATTCCAAGACGATGCCGAGTACTACACGCTGCAAAACGCCCTGAGCTGGCGGATCGATCCAATTGCGACCACCGAAATCGACACGCGCCTTGCGTCCTGTGGCTTCGATCAGCACGCCATCACCACGGAAGTCTACGTGCAGGCGCGCGAGGTGTTTCTGCTGTTCGAAGGTTTGCTCAATGCCGCACAAACCAAGCGCATGCTGCTGCTCCGCGAGCTTCGGACCCAACGCGTTGTGGATAGATCCCTGCGCGGCGGATCTGAAAGGTCAGTAGATCGCTACCGTAACTTTGATCGGCGAACTGCCCAAACCCGTCGTGGCGACAACTGCCGGCGTTACGAGCCGACTGGGTCGGCTGGCCGTGCATCATCTGAGCACTCAGAAAACGAGGATTAGAGCGGGATGGGGTTAGGTTGAATCGATTTGGGATTCCCAAATCAGCCCGTTTCTGATTCACCATGCTGGCTGGAAGGAGGCCAGCATGGATGGG
>NZ_BSOW01000091.1 GCF_030160715.1 Bradyrhizobium iriomotense | reverse complement strand
GATGGACCAAATCCGCCAATGACATCCTTGCTTCCATCGAGCGCTTCTGCCGTTACAATGCCCCGGCAAAACGCGAAGCGATGTTGCGAACTTCTGGGTCAGGACACTAGATAGGTACAAGCAGGGAGAGCGCACGAAGATGGCTCGTAAGATGTGGCGCGTCGCCACAAAGCGGTCTGTGGTAGCGAGCTTCAGCTTCGGATTCTGGGAGCCAGTCCGCCCATCATGCCTCATAACATCTGCGCCATATGGCGCGAAGACGAGGCAGGCATCGAATGTGCTTATATGGCCGATCTTGCTCGGCAGTTGATCGGTAGGTAAGTCAGCGTCAGTCGCCGCTGAGGCTTGACCGACCGATAAGTGGCATCGTCCGAGGTATGTCACGGAATGGACGCGCAAGAGCGCTAACCCGCTCTGGCTAACACTTAAGCATCGGAAAGTCCGTGGTTGGGCACCTAGTCTAGCAACCGCTATCTGTTCTCGTCAGTCTCGCCCGCCATCCGCAGATCTCGTGAAACAAACGAAGGTGTTCCAAAGCGCCAACACCGAGGCGTTCGACTATCCATACTATTCGCGTGGAACTCGCGTTTCTCAATCCCCAAACGCCCAGCCGTCAGTCAATAACAACTCTTTCAGGGCTGACGGATTGCCACAGGGACGAAAGCACAAGCTTTTTGCGCGTAAGCAACTTCGAATGGAGCTTGCGCGACATTGCCGATGTCAGAGAGATTGCGCGAAGCTGCCGGCTTCGCGTTGGTCGCCGGCCGAAATGTCCTCAAATGTCAAGCTGTGCGGCGTAGTAGGGGCCCGGCGTTCAAGCCGTGTTCTCCAATCAGCCGATCTTGCTCTTTAGGAATTGAAAGCCAAGCACTTGAGACCCGGCACGCTCTTTGTAGTCTCGGCCATAGCCGTGGCCGCCCGAGGCGAGCTCGTACAAATGAGCCTCATAGCCCATCACCTGCAGCTTCGCCACCATCTTGCGGGCATGCCCAGGGTGGACTTGATCGTCGCGCCGCGTGGTGGCGATGAAGATCGGTGGATAGTTTTGTCCGGGCTTCACGGCATGATAGGCGGAATGGTCTTGAGCCATCCCATGCGTCGGAGTTATCAGGGTCACCATACTCTGCAATCCAGCTTGCTCCTGCCAGAAGCTTGGTGTAGCGGCGCATGTCGATCAGCGGAATTGTGCAGAACAGCGCGCCGAAGCGTTCAGGATATCGCGTCAGCATGTTGGTAATGAGAATGCCGCCGTTTGCCCCGCTCTGGGCGGCGATACGCTTGGGCTGCGTCACGCCGCGGCGCACGAGGTCGGCGGCAACCGCGGCGAAATCGTCACTCGACAATCTTTTTCCGGCGAGCCGGCCCGCAACATGCCAGCGCGAGCCGAACTCGCCGCCGCCGCGCAGGTTCGCCTGCATAGTAGTGCCGCCGCGTTCCAGCCACAGCTTGCCGAGTGCGGAATTGTAGTACGGCCTCATCGACATACCGAACCCGCCATAACCGCTCATATGGACCGGCGCATCGCCGCTCTCGCCGACGGGACCGGTCTGCACATAGGGAATGCGCTCGCCATCAATCGAAATGGCCTTGTGCAGGGTGACCAGGAGCCCACCCGCGGTAAAGGTTCTCGGTGCCTGTGAGCACAGACGGGCTGGCAATGTCATTCTCGATCAGCCTCAGCGAAGGTGGTGTGAGTGGATCTTGGCCCTTGACGAACAGGTCGCCATTGCGTTCGGATGGATCGCGATCCAGGGGCCAAACGTCGACCAACCCGATGTCCGGAAACCCGTGCAATTGCTGGCGACTCCAGCCGTCGGCTGATGGCGTGCAGATCTCAAAAACCGGTCGCAGTTCATTGAGAATGCAAAGCACAAGCTTGTCAGCACTCCAAAAGAACTTCTGCAGCGCGTCGGGGGCCTGGCTTAAAAAGAACTTCGAACTGACGGCCGCCTGCCAGGAAAGCCGGTAACGAGATCGCAAGCACCGTTTCCGCGGCATAGGTCTGCCCTGCCACAGTCCAGGCCGCGCGCGCTTCAGAGCAAGCCAGTCGCGGTGGGCCAATATCGACATGTTACTTGGCAGGCTGAGCTTCGTCGTGGCGCCCGATCTATCGCCGAGCCGGACGACGAAGTTGAAGAAGTCTACCTGATCGACCACTTCCGCGGCAGCGCTGCAGTGTAGTCAACATTGCACCTCACTCTTATACGATCGACCGCGGTTTCAAAGATCACTGGTGCTTGATCGACATGCACGCCGCGTCGCCACAGTCTAACTGCGCGTGCATACCCGGAGACTATCGCCATGTCCATCCCGTAAGAGCTCGAGAGGACCAGCGTATCGCTATCGAGCCATTCGGCGCCACCCTTCTGGCAGACAAAGCCATCGCGGACAAGGCTCTTCGTCTCCGTGTCGAATTTACGTAAAGTGACGGCATCGCTGCCGCCGCGCGACAGACTGAGTATGGTCCGCGAATGATTGCCAGGCAGTGACGTTGTAGCGCTCAAAAGCCAGTCTTTGCCTTCGCTGACAGCGAGCTGATCGATGTCGAGTAGGATCTCCCATGAGCGGTTCGGCGTACGAAATTGTCCTAGAGTGGTTCGCCGCCACAGGCCGCGTGGATTATCCACGTCCTTCCATTGTAGAGGTAGTCGCCGCGGCGGCTGACATAAGGGATATTGTCCGGCCGGTCGTAAATCGATGTCAACGCGTCTCGATCGTGCTCGAATGCCGCTCCGCCGAATGTCTGCAGTGTCCTCTCATTCTGCTGCTTTCGGTCCGTACCGCAAGTCGATTGAGAACTGATGCGATGTTCCCATCGGACAGCACACGTGCGAGGTCGCAAATCAGCTGTTCGGTCGCGGTATCGGTTTTCCAGCGAGGCTGCCCGATCCGGTTCTTTACCACTTAAAGTGCAGTATGGTCGCCGCCCTCCCAATGCAGCTTGAGCTCGAGGTGGCCACGCTTTGCGATCACGACGATCTCTTCAAGCACCGCACGTAAAACCCTCTTGCGGATTGCAGCCCAGGCAGCTGGATAGCTCCACAAGGGCTCCAGATCGGTTCATAGAGCTAGAATCTCCGCACGCTCAGAGGCGCTTAAGACGGGCGGCTGCTTATCGTTTGCAACACGGACGAGGCGCGCCACTTCCACGAGCCGGTGCCGCCGCATCGATCCGCATATTGCGAATGCAATACACTTGGTCCGCCGTCCATGATTGACGGAGGCATCGTTGCACACGTACCGGCGACACCCCGCAGCCCATTATGCTGTACTCTGAGCTTGCCTCCGCAATGCCTACAGCGCAACAGGCCGACCAGCAAGCCACCGCAATTGCGCACTGATCCCGGCACCATCTCGCCCTTCATGTTGGCGTTCCCGTTGATAATCCGTTGATTATTCTCGTAGTCCTGCCAGCAGATATAGCCCTCATGGTGATCACGAATCAGAATTTCCCAACTTTTCAGCGGACGGCGCACTCCGCGTGTGATCCGCTTACGGCCAGCCTCGATTCGAACCTGCGAACCAGTTCGACCAAACACATACGCACCGGCGTAAAAACGGATTGGTCAGTAACCGATGGATTGTATTGTAGCGAGGTAGCTGCCATTCCACTATTCGGCCTCGCGGACCATACACGACAATCGGCATCTTGACGCCTTCGTCACACAACCGAATCACGACTTGGCGCACGCTGCCGAACTCCGCAAACTTGCGGAATGCCAGTGTCCTGAACCAGAAGTTCGCAACATCGCTTCGCGTTTTGCCGGGGCATTGTAACGGCAGAAGCGCTCGATGGAAGCAAGGATGTCATTGGCGGA
>NZ_BSOW01000090.1 GCF_030160715.1 Bradyrhizobium iriomotense | reverse complement strand
CCTTTAACGATCGGGTGCCTCACCTGCGCGCGATCAGATTGGAAACGCTGCGCGGCATCAGATTGGAATACCTGCGCGCGATCATTGGAATCCGCAAAGTCGCTTTAGTTGCGTGTTTTCACCCCGCGGCGTTTCGAGCCGCTTGGCCTACTATCTCCAGCCCCCGAATCCAGCCTTCCACTCGTAGATGCTGGCGTCTCGCTGAACCGCTGAACCATGCTTGGGGCCGCGCGCATCCTCCTTCACAACACGATGATTCCTCCGCAAGGCGGCTGCGTCGTCGCTCCGGTCCTGTTGATGTTGAAGAAGGCAGCTGTTGCGACGCAGAGGGATCAATGATTCAGTCTGTCTAATTAGCAGGACTGAAGTTCATGATGGGGCATCGGCAAGTCGACCAGCCTGCGTTGTTCTATGCGTTCTCGCTCGAGAAGCATATCCCGCCGACCACCTGCTGCGGTCGATCGATGGGTTTGTTGAGAAGAGATCAGGCGTGACCCGGCGGCGGTCTACAATAGCATCGGTCGGCCTTCGATCGATCCAGAGCTCATGATCCGGATGCTTCTGATCAGCTGCTGATTGGGCATCCGATCGGAGCGGTGGCTGTGCGATGAGGTCCCTCTCAATTTGGCCTACCGTTGGTTCTGCGGGCTCGGTCTGAATGGGGCGGTGTCGGTTCACTCGACGGTCTCCATGAACAGGCATGGCCGCTTCCGGCAGAGCGATCTCTCTCGTCGCGTGTTCGAGAGCGTCTTGCGCCGCTGCACTGACGAGCGACTGGTCGGTGGTGAAGGATTCGCGGTCGATGCGAGCCTGATCAGGCGGATGTCAATCAGCAGAAGGGGATTGAACGCGATAAGGGACTTCCGCCGGAAGCCGCTGGCCGCGATGAGTATCTGGCCGTCCTCGACGATGCCGCCTTTGGAGCGGCGACCGAGGTCACCTCGAAGTTCGTGTCGTCCTCCGACCCGGTGGCAAGGGAGGCGCACGGGCCAAGCGTTCTTCGGCTACTCGACGAACTACCTGATCGACGTCGATGATCATCGTTGATGTTCAAGCAATCACAGCGATCCGACAGGCCGAGGTCCTCGCCGCCAAACGCATGATCGAGTGTTCGATGGAGCGCTTCGACATCTATCCGGCTAGGCTCATGGGCGACAACGCTTGCGGCTCGGCTGAGATGCTCGGCTGGCTAGTCTATGAGCATGGCATCGAACCGCATGTGACAGTGTTCGACAAGGCAGGGCGCCAGGATGCTGCCTTCTCACGCGAAGACTTCACCTACGACCATGCCAGTGATGTTTACGTCTGCCCCGGCGGTAAGTTGCTGAGGACACCGGCTCATTGATCGATGGGACACTACGCTACCGGACGAGCAAGTACGATTGCCAAGCTTGCCGTCAAAAGCCCGGTGCTGTCCAAGGGAGACGGCTCGATACACGCCGCGATCGATCTATGAAGGCTCTCGTGACATAGCGCGCGAGATCGCGCGATCTTGGGAGGTGCTGGTATTGCAGCGGCTTCGCAAAAAGATCGAGATGCTATTTGCGCATCTCAAGCCCATTCTCAAGCTCGACCGTCTACCTCTACGAGGCCCAAACGGCGCTCGTGATGAGTTCATCCTCGCAGCCATCAGCCAGAACCTTCGGAAGATGGCCAAGCTGATCCCGATGCACCCCTGTGGCCTGCATTGATCCGGCAAAGGGTAGTACACGCGGCATTACAATCGATTACTGCCGGGCTTTTTCAACGGAATCGTTCTCATCTTGACCGAGAGCGAATTTCAATCCGGATTAGCTCCAGGGGGAAGGTCATCTTCGGCGTTCAACCTGTCAAGAGCGCCCCGCTTTTCGTGATCGATTGGGAGTTATTCAACTAGCGCCGTCCCGAAACCTCACATGAGGCCGTGAAATGGCACGTTCGCTTACTGCGGACAGTAACATCGTTGTGCCTTAACGAGGTACGGATCGTACCGATATGACGCGATGGGAACACACTCCGCAGAGCGCAAGTGCAAGTTAGTCCGTTTCGTACAAATCTTTTGAGTCGATTATGAAAATTGTCTGTCAACGTTGCTCTCGCGAGTGGCGGAATGATCTGCACCGCGACGCTCACTGGTGCGATCGATCAGTCGGCGTTCAAGGAAGGCCCTTACTAGGTCGAGAATGATTTGGGGGCGAAGATGGCTAGTCTCTTTAAGCGATTGAGCGGCCATTCTTGAGGCGAAGCAACTTGGAGGACCTTTTATGAAGTTGGCGAAGAGACTTTTGCTCGGTTCGGCGGCGGGCCTGCTAGCGCTAAGTGGAGCGCGGGCGGCTGATCTTCCGGTGAAGGCCAAGGCTATCGAGTACGTGAGGATCTGCTCGCTGTACGGCGCCGGATTCTACTACATTCCGGGCACTGACACCTGCATGAAGATCGGTGGCTATGTGCGTGCCGACACAACCTTTAACACAAACAGTTCTTACAATCCCCCAGACGGCGGAGTGGGTGCCGCGCGGAACCGCCTCAGCAATTACTACACGAGCAAGGCTCGTGCGCTCATGGATGTCGATACCCGCACCGCCACGGAGTATGGCATGCTCCGCACCTTTGCCGAACTCGTATACAGTTGGACCGACGGTGGTTATAATGGTGCCGGTACGGGTCTTACGGGCGGCGCGACCACGTATAACTCAAGTGGCACAAACGCCACCGTGGCGGGTGGTCAGCTCGGAGTCTGGTACGCCTTCATCCAGTTCGCAGGTTTCACATTCGGTAAGGCCGGCTCCCAATTCTCCACGCCCTGGGGTGAGTATCCGGGCAACTTCGTCGAGCTGGCTGGCAGCAGCGCCTGGGATCCCGTCAACCAAATCAGCTACACCGCTGACTTCGGGCAAGGTATTACGGCTTCATTCTCGGCCCAGGATCAGGTTCAACATGACACCTCCAACATCTGGAACGTGAGCGCAGCTACGGCTGCGGGGCTTGCTACCGGCACGTACGGCGCCAACAACATTGGCGGTTCGCGAGCTCCAGACCTCATCGCGTCAATTCGTGTTGACCAGGCTTGGGGCCTCTTCCAAGCGTCGATCGCGGCCCACGATAATCATGCTGCCTACTATGGCGCCACAGAGGTTACCGGATCTCCGAGCGATAAGTGGGGCTGGGCGGGTCAGCTGGCATTGTCGATCAAGAACCTCCCAACAGGTCCGGGTGACTCGATCAACGTGACAGGCGTCTATGCGCATGGTGCGAGCCGTTACGTCTTTAACGACTATATGTCGGCCAACTTCGCGAGGTATGGTGGTACGAATTTGGCAGGTGCTTACCAGAGCGTCGGAATTGCTGGTCTGTCTGACTCGGTGTTTGTGGCAGGCGCTGGCCAAGAGTTGACCACGACCTACGGTTTCAACAGCGCCTTCAATCATAATTGGAACGCATACTGGCATACTAGCGTCTTCGGTGGTTGGGGCGCGGTGCGCTATAACAGCACAGCTACGAGCTACATCTGTGGTGCGGTCGTCACAGGCCTTGCGCTGTCGAGCGGCCTTGCTGGTTGCAATCCCGACTTCAACTATGCGACGGTCGGTACATACGTCAGTTGGACGCCGGTCAAAGGCTTGGTCTTTGGAGCAGAAGTCGCTTACAACATCCTTGACCAGAAGTATGCCGGCGGAAGCACCGTGACGCTGCCGCTACAGGCGGGTATCGCAAAGCCTGCCGCGACGTACGAACTGAAAGACCAAAGCGCACTCACGCTGCTGCTCCGCGCTCAACGAAACTTTTGAGTGCATCAAACTAGCGGAGAGAGGCGACTCTATACCTAAGTTTAATCTCCAAGTAGGCCTCCGGCATGCCCGCCGGAGGCCTCTCAATAAATAAGATCGAGTTGTCGAAAGTTGGCGAACTGTAGAGTTGGTGTCCGGCAGCGCGAGGCTTTGCGAGAGGCCCACCTTACTATCAGCGCTCAGCCATGTTCTGGCTGAGGACCGCAAATCGTAAAGAGGTTGGGGCTGCAGGGAGAGGCTTCTTCTTCCCGAGAACCCGAGCCGCAGCAGTCTGTCACAAACTGGTCGCGTTCAAGCATCGAAAAATTGGCCTGCATGCTGAGCATTCCCTGGGACTCGGAATCGTAGGCGTAACGCGCGTCTTCCAATTACCCACAATTTGCGGTCGATTTAGACGACGTGTCCGAAGCGAAAACTTGAATCGGCAGAATCTGTTGTGATTCGTTGTCGAGCACCTGATTCGCAATTTGATGGTGCTCGGTGCATTTGGTATTAAAGGATCCTG
>NZ_BSOW01000089.1 GCF_030160715.1 Bradyrhizobium iriomotense | reverse complement strand
CAAGACGGCGGCTGGACGGTAAGAGCCGGATGAGCGGAGACGTTCACGTCCGGATCTGTGAGCGCCTGGGGGTGAAACTCCCCCGGGCGACTCGACGGTTGGTCCACTGCCGGAACGAGCAGGAGGCTCAGGCTCTCAAGGCGGAGCTTCAGGCACGGCTGGCGGAGTACCGCCTGGAGATGCATCCGACGAAAACCAAGATCGTTTATTGCAAGGACGGGAAGCGCAAAGGCACGTATCCGAACATTCAATTCGACTTCCTCGGATACGGCTTTCGGCCCCGTCTGGTTAGACGCTCCCGAGACAAAACTCTGTTCTGGGGCTTCAACCCGGCGGTCAGCGCCTCGGCGCTGAAGGCCATGCGGGCGGCGATGCGGGAACTGAACCTCCGACATCGAACAGACTTGCCTATGGACGAGATCGCACGGCAGATCAATCCTCTCCTGCGGGGGTGGATCGAATACTACGGACGATACGCGCCCTCGGCCCTGTACCCACTGCTCAGATACGTTAATCAGATGCTTCTGGCTTGGGCGATGCGGAAGTTCAGGCGCTTTAAAGCACACAAGATCCGCGCGAGTCGCTTTCTGCAAAAATTGGCGCAGGAAAAAGCGGATCTGTTCGTACACTGGCGGCTTGGTATGACCGGCACGTTTGCCTGATGGGAGCCGAGTGAGGCGAGAGTCTCACGCTCGGTTCTGCGAGAGGCCGGCGGTGAAAGACCCCGGCCTACTCACCCATACGGGTTTCGACCCGGTAGAGGCCCACATGATGGGTTGGACGCCCTGGCGGTAGCGATCACCACGCGGAAGGTGAACTGGATACTTGACGCCGACGTGCAAAACTTTTTCGGAAGTGTGAACCAAGACTGGCTGGTCCAGTTTCTGGAACACCGCATCGGCGACAAGCGCATCATCCGCCTGATCCGTAAATGGCTGAAGGCGGGCATTCTCGAAGACGGGGTCGTAACTGTGGACGACAGGGGCACGGGGCAGGGATCGGTGATTTCGCCGCTGCTCGCCAATGCTTACCTGCACTACACGTTTGATCTCTGGGCCGAACGCTGGCGACGGCAAGAGGCCCACGGCGACATGATTATCGTGCGCTATGCCGATGATCTCGTGGTTGGCTTCGAGCATGAGGACGACGCTCGCCGTTTCCTTGATGCGATGCGTGAACGGTTTGAAGCATTCGCGTTGACGCTCCATCCAGACAAGACCCGCCTGATTGAGTTCGGTCGCCGTGCGGCGGCCAATCGCAAAGGGCGCGGCCTTGGCAAACCGGAGACCTTCATGTTTCTGGGCTTCACCCACATCTGCGGTAAGTCACGCCGGGGGAACTTCCTGCTCGAAAGGAAGACCCGTCGCGACCGTCTGCGGAGGAAGCTTCAGGACATCAAGGAAGAGCTGCGGCGACGGATGCACCAACCGATCCGTGCCCAGGGTGCATGGCTGAGACAGGTCGTCACCGGCCACCTCGCATACTATGGGGTTCCTACAAATGGGCGGGCGCTCTCAGCGTTCCGCTACTGTGTGACCGATCTTTGGCGTCGAACGCTTCGGCGGCGAAGTCAACGAGGCGGCTTCACGTGGGACCGTATGACGAGGTTGGCGGACGAATGGCTCCCACAACCCCGCATCCTCCATCCCTGGCCACAGCAGCGCTTCGCGGTCACATACCCAAGGTAAGCCGGATGCCTTAATTGGGCTCGTCCGGATCCGCGCGGGGGGCGCTCAGCAATGAGCGTCCCTACCGCGAACATTTTTCGTTTGAGGTGAGCGCGGCGTGCGTCGGCCTGGTGAGCTCGCCGCCAGAGCGACCATGCGAGAACACGGTCGATCGAGATGCGCCGATGGATTCAGAACTCATCTGAAATAGCAACTGTAATGCTAGGAGCCCGTCTGAGTATTGCCTTAGCGTACGCGAAGGAGAGAGGTCGGATTTTTTGCATCGCGCCCGTTTGAGATTAGCGGGCGCCGGCGAGTTTGAGAAGATTGTGGGCGGTGCAAACCAACGCCCACTCACCCGGACTTTGTCGAGCCCTCGCAGCAAGAATTGACGAAAACCTCTCGCCTGTTTGATTTGTCCAAACACTGGCTCGACCACTTGCTTTCTCAGCCGATATCGACTTCGATAGCCACCGCGCTATTCGATGTTTGAATGAAGACATTTCGCCCTTGGGATGCTGACCAAGACTAGCTGCTCCCACCCTCGCTAGGCGAGTTTGTGCCGGCCGATCATATCGCTCATTGACCCAACCCCCATCCTATCGAGTTACGACGACGATCGTGGATACTCGCCCCGTCGCGTCTCGCCTCCTCTTCAAGTACTCTCTTCGCCATTCGAATGCGATGAATCATGGCGCTCCGCCGTTTCGAACCGGTGCTGTGAGGAGCGTCTGGATTTCATGGCGTTAACCGCTATGAATAGACCGGACTTCCGTACCATTAGTGATTTTCGGAAGCGTCATCTCTACACACTTGCGGATCTGTTTCTGCAAGTTCTCCGAGTGTGCCGCGCAGCGGGCTTGGTGAGCCTCGGCCACGTCGCTGTCGCCTATTTGGCCCGCCGACGAGGTCGGCGCCGCGATGTGCCGAAAACAACATGGAGGCGGCTCAAGAAGCAGCTCAGCCAGAGCCTCAAGATTAGCTTCGCTCGCAAACCCATTGTCTGCTGATGAGCGAAGGGGGCAAGGAACCCTAACGGGCCTGGACCATCGTCTGGAATGCGGACTTATGGGCGACCCAATCGCTCGCTTGACGGAAACCGCCCGAGAGAGCGCAGCGCAACTTCATTGAGCCAGACAGTCATATATTGCCCATAAGAAATGGATTTATTGCGGGGATGTGGTCGCCGCATCCGAGGTGCGGCGGTTGGAGGAACGGAGACCTCGAACGCCTGCTGGGCCGCAAAACCATGGAGGTCGGGATCCTCAAGGAAGCTCTTGATCTTGCACGGGTAAAAAAACCGAGCTTGCTGTCGCGATCGCAGGCACCGGAGGATACCCGTGAAACTGATCGCAGAGACTCTTGGGGTAGCCCGTTCGAAATTGGTTGAGCGAGCCGGCGGCAAGCGTTCCGAAGCGCGGGCCCCAGACCCGCGCCGGGGATACAAAGCTCACTTCCGATATCCGGCGCTTGGTGGAAGCCCGCCCGAGCTATGGCTACCGGCGGATCGCCGCGGCCGACGCGCGCACCGCGCTGCTGCGGATCGACCACTGGATGGAGGATTACAACTGCGCATCAGAACACCCATCTGTCTATGTTGTTGAAGAGAAGAGGTTTTGCTGATTGGGATGCGATCCTGTGGGGTACCTTGGGTTCTGTCGCGCTCGTTCGGCGATAGATCGAGCAGCAGTTGTTATCAGCTCGGCGCGGGCGAAGATCCACGGGCCGTCCGAGAGCGGATGGATGGCTGCGATGTCGCCGGCTTCAGCGGCGAGCCGGAGCGTCTTGGGCGCAATCTTTAGGAGCTTTGCCGCGTTGCTCAGGTTTAGCCAGGGCTCGATCCCGTCCTCGGCGGGCTTGAACACCGGGATGCGATAGTTCGAGCGCATCGAGGTGACACGCTCGCGCGTCCAGCGATGACCGTTACCTGTCTTGAGACCGTTGCGGTTGAGGAGTCCGGCGATCAGATCGTCGCTGGCGATCAGTACCAGTTGGCGCACAGCTTCGATGATGTTGGCGGAGGTGCTGTTACGCTGCCCGCGCCGGCGCTTGGGCAGGCGTATCTCGCTGTGAACGCCGCCGACCCAGTGGACGATGAGGACGATCTCGGAGGCCGCATCGTCGATATCGGCCACGACCTCATGGACGAGGGTGCGCACGATGCGCTTCTTGAGGCGCGCATCCGTCGTCGGCGTATCCCAGACCGTTCTGAGGTTCGAGGCCAGAACGCCGAGCGAAGCTGGATCAGCAATGGGGGCGGGCATCGCCGCATCATGCATGGCGATCTTGCCCTTGACCTCCGCCGCGTGAGCGAGCGCCCTGTTCCAGCGCGCTTCAAGCTCGCCCGCCACCAGCCGGTTCGCGGGGTCAGCGGCATCGTACTGTCGGAAGGCCCGGTCGGCGGCATAGCGCGCCGCTTCGAGGTCGCGACTGAGAGCCTCGCGCACCTGATCCCGCCGTTCCCTGGCTTCCTTAGCGGCAGCGTTTGCCGCGGCGATAGCGCCCGGACCGACGACGCCAAGCAATGCCTCCTCGATTGCATCATCGACGCGCAGTCCGCCGAAAGCGATGCAGTGGGGACCGCCATTGTCCATCCAGGCGCGACTGCAGCTATAGCGCGGGATATGGTGCTTCATGCCGGAGTACCGGAGTGTGAGCTTGCGGCCGCAGCGCTTGCACCGGATCAGACCGGCCAGCAGCGCGTCACCATGCTTGGGCGCGCCGTGATGCCGACCGGTGGGAACGTTGCTGCTGACCATGGTGCGGATCGCCTCGAACCTCTCCCAGCTAACATACCCTTCGTGGGTATTAGGCTTCAGCGCCAACCATTTATAGCGCGACAATCAGGATGAGAGCGGCGCGTCAATCAAGATGAGACGAGGCGGCCGAGTCAGGAGATAATTGACGCTGGCCGCCGGCTTGGCAAG
>NZ_BSOW01000088.1 GCF_030160715.1 Bradyrhizobium iriomotense | reverse complement strand
AACGACAAAGCCGAGCCCTTCGTCTGGACCAAGAAAAAGGTCCGTCAACGCCGCTTCAAAGGCCGCCGTATCACTCAGCTCTGATTCCGGGTACTAGCCGCGGCATCCAGTCGCAGCCGAACCAGGAGCAAGAGCACGGGATTGAGACTTGATGACGCACCTTTCCCAAGCAGCGCATTTTAGCGTCCACGTCATCGGCACGAATTTCTCGATCCGTGTTCAGACTCTCATTGCTCGGACGCAGGTTCATTCATTCCCGGCGGCCGCTGCGCAACGACCGGCCGCGCTTCCATCAGATCGAGGACGGCACGGCCCTCTTCAGTGATACGCCAGCCATCGTTCATCCGCTCAACGCGTTTCTGGGAAAAGATGTCGAGGTTCTGGACACGAGCAGCCATTCTCGCCGTGCGCTCGGCCCACTCGCGACCACTCGTCGCTAGAATCGCCATGTCGCGTTTAAGCTCCGCCATCGGCGCGAAGCCGTCCGGATAGCTCACAAGTATCTTTAGGACGGTAACTTGGAAATTCACCTGAATGAGACATCATATTGTCCGCGCCTATCGCCACATGGTCGGTGCTTCACGAAGCGCTTCGACACCAATCTGCTTGAGGCGGCTGGGCGTCGTTTCGCCTCTGGTGGCGGCTTCCAGAAGCCTAGCGGCCACATGTGCGCGGACGCCTGTTTCGTAGCGAGAAATGCTCGCGCAGACCTCATCGAGGACAGCGCGTAGAAGGTTGGCGGTAGCGGCATCCAACATTTGGAGATCCCCATGCCCTCATGAGGAGGATAATACGGATCGCGTGTTCGTAAATTCAAGTGGGATGAATCACCTAGCTTCAATTACTGCTTCACCCGCGCCTGCCCCAAATCGTCCCAGGGCGTTTTGTCCAACTTCTTATGCGGATCGCGCTAGCAATGTCATGCTCCCATCACCCTTTCGCCGATTGACGATGGTTTTGCCGACTCATTCCCTCTAGCTACACCTGCAAAGAGGCGCGTGCAAAAGGCTGGCGTTCTCATTGCGTGGTAGCCAAGGTCTCCATTTGGACTGATGCAAGGAGTTCTGTGTCCACGCATTAATTCCGCGCCTGATCGCATTTTTTGATGGATTTCACTTACTCGCTCTGATGGTGGATTCTCACGATTTCGATCTGTCTTTATCGCTCTGAGATTGCGACGCCTAAATAACGGCGTGGGTGGGCCTGCGATCGCCGACAGAGAGTGCATGTCAGAGCATCTAAGGCCGTATCCCGCTCGGAGCAGCTTCTTTGGACGTCTTGCACGGCTAAATCGGAAAAGCGGCTAAAAGCTCAGCAAAATCATTGTGGTTAATCGTCTATTGTCCTTGCGCAACCTTTTGTTTATCACCGTGGCTGGTTTTGACCCCTCGAATAAAGTTCCGGCCGAGTGCGCTCGACGGTGACCGAGGGACACAGAATCCGATCAATTCGGTTGCATAGGGTAGAATTTGACTAACGAAAACTCTCAAAGGCGGGTCGCTCTGATCACCGGCGTGACCGGCCAGGATGGCGCCTATCTCTCCGAATATCTACTGTCGCTCGGCTATATCGTGCATGGCATTAAGCGGCGGTCATCTTCCTTCAACACCGCGCGCGTCGATCATCTCTATCAGGACCGGCATGCCGGCAATGTCCCGTTTCTCATGCACTACGGCGACATGACCGATTCGACCAATTTGATCCGCTTGGTCCAGCAGATCAGGCCAACCGAGATCTACAATCTGGCCGCCCAGAGCCATGTCGGCGTAAGCTTTGAAAGCCCGGAATATACCGCAAACGCCGACGCGATTGGCGTGTTACGTTTGCTCGAGGCAATCCGGATTCTTGGCTTGGAGAAAGAGACGCGCTTCTACCAGGCGTCTACGTCCGAGCTTTACGGCCTGGTTCAGGAAGTCCCCCAGAAGGAGACCACGCCTTTTTATCCGCGCTCGCCCTATGGTGTGGCAAAGCTCTACGGCTATTGGATCACGGTGAACTACCGCGAAGCCTATGGCATTTTCGCAAGTAACGGCATTCTGTTCAATCACGAAAGCCCAATCCGCGGCGAGACCTTTGTTACCCGCAAGATCACTCGCGCCGTCGCCCGCATTGAGGTCGGTCTCGAGGAGACACTTTATCTTGGCAACCTCGAAGCCAAGCGCGACTGGGGGCATGCACGCGACTACGTCGAAGGCATGCACATGATCCTGCAGGCGGAAAAGCCCGATGATTTCGTGCTCGCAACCGGCGAAACGCGGTCGGTGCGCGAGATGGTCGAGCTCGGCTTTGCCGAAGTCGGCCGTCGCATCGAATGGCGCGGCAAGGGCGTAGAGGAAACTGGCGTCGATACCAAGAGCGGCAAGGCCGTGGTCAGGATCGACCCGACCTATTTTCGCCCGACGGAGGTGGATCTTCTCATTGGAGATGCCAGCAAGGCGCGCGAACAGCTCGGTTGGAAACCGAAGCGCAGCTTTGCGCAGCTCGTGCAGGAGATGGTCGCAAGCGACCTTGCCGAGGCGAAACGGGAAGCTAAAAATGGCAAGCGCACCGTTTGAGCTGAAAGGCAAGACGGTCTATGTAGCCGGCCATCGCGGCATGGTCGGGGCCGCGCTGATGCGCCGGCTCGCGCAGGAAGACACGCGGCTCGTCACCATTGAGCGAACCGAGGTTGATTTGCGCGACCAGGCCCAGGTATTCGGCTGGTTCGCCAGGACGCGGCCGCAGGTCGTATTTTTGGCTGCCGCCAAGGTTGGCGGCATCGTCGCCAATGATACACTGCGCGCCGAATTTCTTTACGACAACATCACAATCGCCGCGAACGTCATCCATGCCGCGCATCTAAACGGTGCGGAGAAGCTGATGTTCTTGGGCTCCTCCTGCATTTATCCAAAACTTGCTCCCCAGCCGTTGCGCGGGGACATGATTCTGACCGGTCCGCTCGAGCCGACCAATGAGCCCTATGCGATCGCCAAGATCGCCGGCATCAAGCTCGTGGAAGCCTATCGCAGTCAGTACGGAAGTGACTTCATAAGCGTGATGCCGAGCAACCTCTACGGCCCCGGCGACAACTACCATCCCGAATATAGTCATGTGGTCGCAGCTCTGATCCGCCGTTTTCACGAAGCCAAGATCTCTGGTGTAAAAAGCGTCCTGGTGTGGGGCACTGGCACACCCCGTCGCGAATTTCTTTATGTCGAAGACATGGCCGATGCCTGCGTCCAGTTAATGAAGATCTATTCGGGCGCGGAACTGATCAATATAGGAACCGGCGAGGACGTTACGATCTTGGAATTTGCCCGGCTTGTCGCGGAGGTCGTTGGCTATCGAGGTGAGATCGCCTTCGATGCCTCTCGCCCTGACGGTACGCCGCGTAAGTTGCTCGACGTCAGCCGTCTCGCAGAGTTGGGCTGGCGCGCGAAAACCTCTCTGAATGATGGCATCCAGCAGGCTTACCGCGCCTTTCTTAACTTAAGGGAGGACTGATAAAGATAACGGCTGAGGGGCTCGCCTTTGGCGTTCGCTTTCGCCGCGCTTTTGAGGCTACCGCGGTCCTCAAGAAGCGGACGGCTCGTAAGCGGTCAGGCCCTCGCCAATCCGACCGCGGGGCTGACGTAACCTCGAAGAAAAGTTTGTCTGAGCGCGAACCGACCGGATTTGAACGCGCCAACGCAGCCGATACTACGCCAAGCATTTGGCCTGCGCACTCTGTGCGCGGTCGGTATGAACGTATGGAATGCGATCGTGGCGTACGTTCAAGTCCCAAATCATTCAAGAAATGCCGACCGGCAGAGGTTTACTCTCTCCGCGCGGCGACCTCGCATGCTTGGAATGAGCCTCTCAAGCTATCGGCCTGATCATCGCGATAGATAACGCCAGAGCTGAACCGACAGGTCCGACAACGTTCAAGGCTTTGTCTTTGCTGGGCCCGCCAGGTTTGACGACGTAAACAAATTCGTCGCTCGACGGCGATATTTCCCGAGGGCCGCAGCACGGCTCGCCCGCACGCCTTCACCTTAGCCTTGTTGAGGGATAAGCCGTTACCGAGCCCATGACCTTAGAGGCGTGTCGTGTCCTGAGGATGACGGCGATTAGCGCTCTCTTTGGAATTTGAAGCAAATTCTATCGAATAGAGCTGCCCTATTGAACTGCTGCTCGCAGTCAGCAACCCGGCGCAGCATAGGCGTTTCGCCACGACCTGCCGAATGGTATCGCACGCCTTCGCTAAGGCGTCAGATCGAATCATGTGCGCATTTCGATGAAAGCAACATTATTCTATCGCAAGACGATTTCGTGGAGAAGTTTTGGTGGATGAGTGTATCGGAACCAAGAAGGCCGCTTAAATTACAAGTAGACGCAAAAGTGACATCTACTCGACATCCAGCTTCAATGGACACTTAGATCAATTGCACGCCTCAATTGTTTTTGATGCAGTGTGTCGTGTGAGCTCTATTTTCGGTCGCACAAGAAGGGTACGTACGTTTCCGCCGGAGTGAACATCGACTGTGCGCGTATCGGCCAATCTAGAATTGCCGGGAACAACAACAGAGCTATCGCCAAATTTTGGTGACGGCGGGGCCGGTCAGGCGGCGGCGGTTATGGGCTGACGGTCGGTCGGCTTGGCGAAGACCTCGATCCCGTCGT
>NZ_BSOW01000087.1 GCF_030160715.1 Bradyrhizobium iriomotense | reverse complement strand
TGCCGATTCCGAGGGCATCGCGCGCACCGTACCGAGTTGATGGCGTGCAGGGTTCCGAAATGATCGCGCGCGGCGTTCCGAGCATTCTCCGCGCAGCATTCCGACTTGATCGCGCGCAGTTTCGGATGGTGTGAGGCCTGATCGTTGGCCATTTCTCCGGCTGGAAGCAGCTTGGAGAATTGGATGCCGACGAGGAGGGTTATCATGCGCCAGGTGCGCGAGATTGTGAGATTGAGCCTTGAGGCTGGGCTCTCGACGCGCGTGGTTGGCGAGCGTGTAGGCGTCGGGCCGACGACGGTACGTGACACGCTGAAGCGGTTTGCGCGCGCGGGTCTGACATGGCCCGTCCCGGAAGCGATAAGCAACACCGAGCTGGAGCAACTGCTGTACGGGGTGCCTGGCGTGAAGCCGGGGCGCCGCAAGGTGGCCGAGCCTGACTGGTCCATTGTTGCCCGCGAGCTCAAGCGCAAGCATGTGACCTTGCAGGTGCTGTGGGACGAGTACATTGCAGAGCATCCGGACGGGTACCGGTACAGCCGGTTCTGTGACCTGTTCCGCAACTGGGAAGGCCGACTGCCGCTGGTGATGCGCCAGCACCACGGCGGGGGCGAGAAATTGTTTGTCGATTATGCCGGCGACACGGTGCCGGTGGTTGACCGTAAGACTGGCGAGGTGCGTGACGCGCACATCTTCGTCGCGGTCATGGGCGCATCCAGCTTGTCGTTCGCACTGGCGACGTGGACCGAGCAGCTCGGCGACTGGATCGCGGGACATAACGCGGCCTACAGCTTTTTTGGCGGCGCGACGCAACTCCTGGTGCCCGACAACGCCAAGGTCGCGGTGATCAAGGCCTGCCTCTATGACCCTATGGTCAACCGCAGCTATAGCGATATGGCGCAGCATTACGGCACGGCGATTTTGCCGGCGCGGCCGCGGCGTCCGAGAGATAAGGCGATTGCTTCATATTGCACCTCATCCTGACAGTTGCGCGGTGATAGATGTTGTTCGCGGTTTGCGGGAGCGGCGGCCGCCGCGGCCTTTAAGGATAGTCGTATTTGATGGGATCTCCCAGAGACCACGGTTAAGGCTGTCAGCGTAGCACTGTTTGATGAGCCCCTGACGGCCCCACTCCTGCACGGTGGTCTTGGCAATGCCAAACCTCGCTGCGACCTCGCGCGTCGTGAGCATGCCACAGTGGCGCAGTCGATCGTATCGACTCGCCAGTTTGTAGGCACCTCGAATGAAGGCGATCTTCTTCAGATTGAACGGCTTTGCCTCCGATGTGCGCCATCCGTTCTGATTGAGAATCTCAGCGATCTCACGATCGCAGTAATAGTCAAGGAGACGATCGACCTCGGCGACGAGCTCGGGTTTGAACTTGCGGATCTGTGCGATAGGCAACGGCCGTTCGAGCACCAAGGAGCGCGTCGCGCCGCCCGACAGGCGCACATGAACAGTGATCTTCTCCGCTTTGATCAGGGTTACGTCGTCGATGAGTAGACGCACAATACGCTTGCGCTCGCGGACGTCGACACGCGAGTCGTGCCAGATTCGTGGCAGTTGCTCGGCAAGATCGAGAATGCGCCGTCGGGTCTCGGCGTTCAGTGCTGCGGCTTGCTGTTTGCTGCGGCGCTCGTAGTCTTCGGCCGCATCGGCATGAAGGCGCAGCTTCTCGTTCCATTCCGCCTCGAGCGCATCGGCGACAAGGCGGTTGTCGGGATCGACCTTCATGTAGCGCCGACGCGCGATCTCAGCTTCATACCGCATCCGCTCGACATGCTGGCGACGCGCTGCGTCAGTCTCCGCGGCGCGCGCCTCGAGCTCGCGCTGAACCTCCAAAGTGACCGCCAGGCTCATCGGTGTCAGCAGCTCGATCATCAGGGCGGCGATCGCGGCATCGACGAGCTTCCCGGGAACCGTTTGGCATGTCCATCCCGCGCGCCGCACCGCATTAGCTTGACAGACATAGGTCGGCACTATGCGGCTGTGCTCTTGGCTGTAGCGCACACCCATGCGTTCGCCACAGAGGCCACAGACCACGCGACCTTGCAGCAACGCCGGTCCTTCGCGTGCCGGCCCCGACCGCCGTTCGCCGCCGAAGGCGCGGGCATTGTCGGCGAGCCGCCGCTGATTGGCTTCGAACCGTTCCCAGTCGATGTAGCCTTGGTACATGCCCGGCATGACGAACTGCCAGTCCGCCTTAGCAACCCTGACGACACTGCTGCCGCCGTCGGGTCTGTACCGTGTGCGCGTGCGCCCATAGACGAAGGCGCCGGCGTAGCGTGGATTGTGGAGCACCTGCAGGATCCGTGCATGATTCGGCGGCGCCCACAGGAGGTCTCCCTTGTTTGGACCTGCGCGCAATCGACGTGGGAACAACAGAGCTTGCTCTCGGAAGAAGCGGACGGTCTGCACGGCACTTTCGGTCCGCTCAAAGGTGTCGAACACGAGACGGATGGCATTCTGCACTTGGGCGTCAGGATCGAGGCCGAGGGTCCGATCATTCCGGTAAACCAGGCCGACTGGAGGGCACATCTCGAGCTCGCCACGTCGCGCCTTATTGAGTTGGCCACCGCGCATGCGTGCTTTGAGGATGTGCAGCTCGGCTTCGCTCATCGTGCCCTTAAGGCCGAGCAGGAGGCGATCATTGAAGTTGGCTGGATCGTAGATTCCGTCCTCGTCGAGGATCAACGTCATCGTCAACGCGCACAACTCGATGAGGCGGTGCCAGTCAGCCGAGTTGCGCGCAAGCCGCGAGACCTCCAGACCCATGACAATGCCGGCCTTGCCCAGCGCCACCTCACTCACGAGTTGCTGGAAGCCCTCGCGTGCTGTCGTACTTGATCCGGATTTGCCGAGATCGCAATCGATGACGTGGATGCGTTCAATCGGCCAGCCCGAGGCGATTGCCCGAGCGCGCAACGCATATTGGCGCTGCGTGCTTTCGCCGTGCTCGGCGACTTGGCGGAGGGTCGATTGGCGGACATAGAGGTAGGCGGCGCGCTTGAGATGCTCGGTAGTAACTTTGAGCTCAGCCATGGGCAGGCTCCATTGCGATGGCGATGATGATGCCCGCGATGAGGCGCGTGAGGTCGCCCGCTGCGGGCAATGGATCGACCGTGATCGCTGGCGTGGTCGGATGATCGCAGTACGCCATCTCGGCGTGGCGGCGCTGCCCGAGCGCTCTGATCCATGCAGCGAGCCCTTGGCGGCGAAGAATGCCGAGGCCGAAGCAGGCGGCGAGCTCGCCTCGCAATACCGCGGCGCGTAGCTCCTCGTAACGATCCGTGGCGTCCGCCGGCGGAACGATCAGGTTGAAGTGAGTCGTTTTTTTTTGCGCGCCAGCGCCCGCTCCAGGCTGCGCCGGTGCACCTTGACGCCAAAGCGTGTCTCGATCGCATCGAGACATTGCGGTGTCGTCAGCTCGGGGCTTGCGGCCTTGAGATCGGCTACGAACGCAATGACCTCGACGGAGATCTTGTGGCCACCCTTGGGGCCTCGCCGGTTCGGCAGCAAGCCGGCGACGCCTGCGCTCTGCAGCGCACTCTGGGCCTTGTAGAAGGTTGGGCGGGTGACGCCGAACGTCGCGGCGGCTTCGCTGATGGCAACGCCGTCGACTTGATGGCGCCGCACCATCTCGTAACGGACCTGGACCAAGTCCTTGGCATCGAAGAATGGATTGCCGACGAACAGCAGGTCGCGGACAGCTTCGGGGTCGGGATTGAGGACGCCGTCCTGCGCCAGCGCCGCGCTCTTCGGATCCTGTTTTTTGGCCTTCCTCATGCGTGGCCTCGAATCGTCGTAAATATAAATACGCCTCTAGATCTTGATGATCAAGCCCCAATTCAACACCACATGCTGATATTTGGCCGGTTAAATTGTAAAAGTCCATCGTTCGGCGGCTGTGGAGCGGCGTCATTCCCTTTACATATGCGGCGCAATTCTCTTTACGCATCGTCGGACCTCAATCCCTCGGCAAGCCGATCCAGCGCATCACACAGGGCCAGCAGATCAACGGTCCTAAAGGCTGCTCGACCCGCGGCAATCAGCCGAAACTCATCCCCGGGATCGATGTCGGTCCAGGCGCTCGCAATCGTGCAAAGTCGTCCATTCTGCCCTTCATAGATCACCCGGTCTTCGCCCCAATGTCGCTGCCGGCAGATCAGATCGAACATGCGACCGCACAGCGGATGGAAGGGATGAGTGATCCGTACCTTTTGGCGGGTCGTACCTACACGGCCTGCAGTCGACGACTTTCTCCAAGGCGAAGGTCGAGGCCTGCGTCGGAATCGTCGAGCGCTGGCTGCTGGGGCGGCTGCGCAACCGAACTTTTTACAGTCTGGCCGAGCTCAACGGTGCGATCGCCGAGTGGCTGGCCAAGCTCAATGACGGACGGGTGCTGCGTCAGTATGGACGCACGCGGCGCCAGCTGTTCGAGGAAATTGATGCGCCGAATCTTAAACCGCTTCCCGGCGAACCGTGGGTCCATGCCGAATGGCGCCGATGCCGGGTCGGGCTCGACTATCACGTCGAGATCGAACGACACTACTACTCGGTGCCCTATCGCTTCGCCCGTCGGGAGGTAGAAGCGCGGATCAGCGCACGAACGGTTGAAATCTTCCTGGGCGGCGAGCGTATCGCCGCGCACATGCGCGGCAGCGGCAACGGTCGGCACACGACGATCAGCGCCCACATGCCTTCCAGCCACCGGCGCTATGGCGAGTGGACGCCGGCAAAGATCCGCAGCGAGGCAAGCCGGATCGGCCCGATGCTGCGCCTGCTGATCGACCGGATCATCGAGGATCGGCCGCATCCCGAACAGGGCTATCGTTCGTGCCTGGGGATCATCCGGCTTGAGAAGCGCTTTGGCGCCGAGCGCCTCGAGGCGGCCGCGCTGCGCGCGCTTGAGATCGAGGCTCGCAACTACCCAAGCGTCAAATCGATCCTCGAAAAGGGGCTCGATCGCCTTGCAACGCCCGCGTCCCCCGAGCGCGAGCCGATCATACACACCAACATCAGAGGCTCGGACTACTACCACTAAAAGGGAAGAGAATGCTGACACACCCCACACTCCACTTGCTTACCCGGCTCGGCCTTACCGGCATGGCCGAGGCCTTCACGAGCCTCGCAGACAACGAGGAGGTCCGGGGTCTCGCTCACGCCGAATGGCTGGCGTTGCTGCTGGACCATGAAGCGACTTGGCGTAACAACCGGCGCCTGGCGCTTCGTCTTCGCAAAGCAAAGCTGCGTCATCATGCCGTGCCCGAGGATATCGACTACCGCGCCTCCCGTGGGCTCGACCGCCGCTTGTTCGACATGCTGCTCAAGGGAGACTGGATCAAGAACCATGAGAATTGCGCCATTGTCGGGCCAACCGGCGTCGGGAAAAGCTGGCTTGGCTGTGCGCTCGGCCACAAGGCCTGCCGGGACAACCACTCTGTACTTTACACCCGGCTGCCGCGGTTGATCGAAGAACTGGACGTTGCCCGGGGCGATGGCCGACTCGCTTCGCGGATGAAGAGCATCGCCGCCGTCGACCTGCTAATTTTGGATGATTGGGGCCTCCAAACCATCGACGCCAATGCCCGTCACTATCTGCTCGAAATGCTCGAAGACCGTTACGGCCGTCGGTCAACACTCGTCACCAGTCAGCTTCCAATTGCCAAATGGCATGAGCTCATAAATGACCCAACTTACGCTGATGCCATACTTGATCGCCTGCTTCACA
>NZ_BSOW01000086.1 GCF_030160715.1 Bradyrhizobium iriomotense | reverse complement strand
CCGACGCCCTTGGCATAATGCACCTCATACAGTTTGCGTTGGGGATGTTGAATGGAGATGACTTGAGTTGGCGACCCATTTTCGCAAGCGTCGATCGACAGCGTCGTCGATTGTAATGGCATATGGCGCATTTGGTTTTCGTTGCGTCGCCGGGACAATGCCATGTTCGATCCAGTAGTGAACGACCCACAGACTGACACCATATTTTGCGCGAACCTGACTGACATTGAGGGTGCCGTCAGGCGGGGATGGTCTGAAGATGCGATGCTTGTGACGGATCCAGTTTATCATGCTGGCGGTAAACGGTTTGCCGGTCGGGCTCGTCAATCTCTCGCGGTTAAGTCGTGCAGCGATCTCTTTGTCATCGAATTGTCCCGCCAGCGTGCGGATTTTGGCAACAAATGAGTCGGGATAGCGGATCGCTTCTGGATAATTCGGCCGCTGCCGAACCTCGATTGTTTCCGTTGCTCCGCCCTGCCAGCAGATCTGCAAGTGCAACAGCTTTGGTTGCGGGTCCTTGACGACGGTAATATCGCGGATCAACAAACGGAGGATGCGCTTGCGATCGCGAGCCGAGGTTGTCGGCGCCTTCCACAGTCGAGGAAAGTCCTGTCCGAGCCGAAGAATCTGCTGTTTCTGTTTAGCTGTGACACTGCGCATTGTTTGGCGTTCGAAATGCGCCAGCTCGGCCTTCAGTTCGAGCACCCGCTGCATCGCGTCGTTCCAGCGTTTCTCGAGCGTACTGGCGACGAGGCGGTTGCTGGGGTCGGATTCTTCATAACGGCGCTCTGCCAAGTCGGCTTCGTAGCTGGCACGCTCGATCCTTCGGTGCCATTGTGCAGAGATTACTCTGTCACGTGCCTCCAAGTTAGTCAGCGCTGCGAGCGCGAGTTTGATCGTCAGCGGCGTGACCGCAGTCAGCAGACGTTCACTAATCGCGTCATCAAGCGGCTTTGCCGGCAGGCACATGCGGTGTGGCGGCAGTGCCTCGCGATGCCTCCAGTTGCACTCATAGATCGGGTACAGGCCGCGATTGCCTTGATAGCGCACCGTTAGGCGGCGCCCGCAGATGCCGCAAAACAACACGCCTTGAAGCAAACAGAGTCCTTCGCGAACGGGTCCGGAAAAGACTTCGTTGTTGGTCCGGTTCGCTTCCAGGCGTCTTCGATTCGCGAGGAATTGCTCCCAGGTAATATAGCCTGGATGGTGATCAGCAATGACGACGCGCCACTGCTCCTCTGGCATCCGGCGCAACCGCGTGCAGATCTCGCCAGCGGCGTCGATCTGCTTACAAGATTGGTAGCGACCGAATACGTAAGCGCCGGCGTAAGAAGGATTGGCAAGAACGCCGATAACTCGCGAATGAGTCAACCGGCCCCAGATAAGCTTGCCATTCCAGGTGCCGCCATACGCCCGACGCGGAAACAGAAGTCCTAGCTGATGGAAGCGTTGAACCACACCGTAGGCGGTGTTCTCCTGCTGAAACAGTTCGAAGACCGCTCGAACAGCGCCCTGAACTTCTTGGTCTGGGTCGAGAATGATTTTGTCGCCGTCGAATACCAGGCCAACCGGCAGAGGAAAACGCAACTCCCCCTTCTGCGCCTTATTGAGTTTACCGCCGTGGAGGCGCGCGCGAATGATATGCAGTTCGGCCTGAGCGAACGTCCCCTTCATGCCGAGGACGAGGCCATCGTTGAAGTCGGCCGGATCGTAGCAACCATCGCCATCGAACACCAAGGTCTTGGTGATGGCACATAGTTCCAGCAAGCGATGCCAATCCTTGTTGGAGCGCGCCAGGCGCGATGACTCCAGAGAGAAGATCGCGCCGACTTGCCCCATCGCGACGTCGCTCACAAGGGTCTTGAAGTCGTCGCGCCTGGTCGTCTGCTGGCCTGATTGTGCCAGATCCCCGTCGAGAATCCGGATCTGCTCCGGAGTCCAGCCGAGCGACTTCGCTTGGTTCGCTAGATTGTACTGACGCTCTGTGCTCTCCTGATTGAGACGCACTTGCGCCATCGTCGACTGGCGAATGTAGATGCAGGCTTGGCGCGCCAGGTGATGATCGGCAATCTTCGCATTCAGCATGCTCGGCTCCTTCCGCATTGAGCGGCGAGGCGCCGGCAGCAAGATAAGATTCGATCATGTTGGCGATGATGGCGCCCGCCTTGGCAAAATCGAGCGCTGCAACAGCCGGGTCCATTTAGTCGAGACTCTCGCGGCGGCGCAGAAGCTCGGCATTGATCGCGCAAATCTCGTTGAGCATCTCCTGTAGCGTGCGGTAATTGCCGAGAAACTCGGCGAC
This sequence comes from Bradyrhizobium iriomotense, assembly GCF_030160715.1. Lineage (GTDB taxonomy): Bacteria > Pseudomonadota > Alphaproteobacteria > Rhizobiales > Xanthobacteraceae > Bradyrhizobium > Bradyrhizobium iriomotense. The sequence continues at coordinate 3,687 of NZ_BSOW01000086.1, read as the reverse complement.
CTTTGGGTAGATCGCGTTCGGCACATAACCGAGTCGCGGGCGCTCGCCGGTTCGCGCGATCGTCGACAAATATCGCTTGGGTCCGTGCCCAGGCCCGTCGACACAATGACAACCTGGTCGACCACAGGGCTTGTATGTCTCGAGGAGAGAGCCGCGCACAATCTGCTCGATTGGCGGCAGTGAACGCACCAGCTGACGGCGTCTTCGGCGCAGAGCCGAGGAGGAAGCGCTTGTCATCTTTGACGGACCGAATCAACTTTATGTCCGATTGATTCAGAGGTTGAGTCATGGGTCAAGCCTCATTTTTTGTTGCAGTTCAATGAGAGAACAAGTTCGGACAACGCCATCAAACCAGAGGCGTCGATGAGCAGCGGGGGATTGTTGTTGGCGTCCTCACTCGGGCTGCCGGGAGGCGCCCAGTCTGTCCAATCACGCCGGACCGCAAATGACCCCATCTCGGCATGACGCAGGCTCAGCCTCTCGGCGCCCGAGATCTTCCTGATCATTAGTACGGCAAAGCGTTGGCCGCGAAGTGGATGAAAGGGATGGGTTATCTCGGCCGATCCCAAAGTCTGGCCGGGCTGGAGTGCAGTTCGAAGTAACCGTGCCTACGGTGTCGGATCGCGTTGCTCAGGCGGTCGTCAAAGGATATCTGGAGCCGGATTTGGAGAAACACTTTCATCCAGACTCGTTCGGATATCGACCCGGAAAATCGGCGCTCGATGCCGTTGGGGTTGCTCGCCAGCGATGCTGGCGGCATCCCTTCGTGCTCGATCTCGACATTCGGGCTTATTTTGACTCGATATCGCATGAGCTTTTGCTCAAGGCGATTCGGAAGCACACGGACTGCGCTTGGGCGTTGTTGTACATTGAACGGTGGCTTAAAGCTCCCGTTCAACTGGAAGACGGCACCCCTGAACCCCGAGAGAAGGGCACGCCGCAGGGCTCGGTGGTATCACCGCTGATGGCGAATCTCTTTCTCCACTATGGTGCGTCAGGCCAAGCCTGATGCTTCCAGCGGGTGAAATTCCCGCCCCGCCAAGGGGAAGAGCCGCCCCACCGGGAATCGAGCCTTGGGCTTATGGAGGTAACGACATGAGCTAAGCGTAGGCAGAGCGACGCGCGGGCCGTAACGCAAGTGAAGCGGGTCAGCCTCGTAAAGATAGAAATCCGCAGGCCGACAGAGTCGTAGTGGCTGGAAGGCAAAAGTAGGTCACCGTCAAAGGCGAGGTGGCTGGAGACTGCGGCGGGGTCAGAGCGCACGGCACGTTCGGAGAAGGAAGTATCAAGGAACCTGAGAGATCCACTGTGGTCTCGGTGCGCAGCGGAAGCACGCCGAGTATGCCGGACGATATGGATCATTCCTGAGAAAGGCAGACGCTGCAGTGGAAGTCGGATTCGCTGGTAGTACTCGGAGCGCGGGAAAGCCGCGTACAGGGGGAAGCGGCGAAGCAGATGAAGACTGACCGCAGGGAAACATTACCCGCACGCACAGAGGCAGGATTCTGATGTCAACGAAACTGGGTCAGATAGCGAAGAAAGCCAAACTGGACCGAGAGGTGCGTTTCACCTCGTTGGCCCACTTGCTGACACCGGCGTTCCTCAAGGAAACTTGGCGAATGATGAACCGGGACGCAGCTAGTGGCGTCGACGGGCAAAGCACCAAACAGTTTGCGAGCGAGATGGAGAAGCGGGTCGAGGAGATCTGTGCACAGCTCAAAGAAGGCACGTACCGCGCGCCGCCGGTTCGGCGGGTCGAGATACCCAAAGGGCCGGGCAAAGTCGGAACGCGACCATTGGGGATTCCCACTGTCGCTGACCGGCTGCTGCAGCGGGCGGTCGCGCGCATTCTCGAGGCTGTGTTCGAAGCCGATTTCCTCGATTGCAGTTACGGCTTTCGACCAGGGCGAAATCCTCATCATGCCTTGCAGGCTCTGCGCCGGCATATCGTGACAAAGAAGGTTAGCCATGTGTTCGAGGCCGATATCCGCAGCTACTTCACCCGCATTGATCATCAGTGGCTACGCCGGATGGTGGCTCACCGGATTGCCGACCCGATCATCCTTCAGCTGATATCAAAATGGCTGAAGGCCGGGGCACTGCAAGACGGGATCTTCCTTCCAGCCAGGGAAGGGACTCCGCAAGGGGGCCCGATATCGCCTGTGCTCAGTAATCTGTACTTGCACTTTACGCTCGATCTTTGGTTTGCGAAGAAGTTCAAACCACTGTGTCGAGGCGAGGCATATCTGGTGCGTTTTGCTGATGACTTCGTGGGGTGCTTCCAGTTCCAGGACGATGCGCAGAACTTCCAGCGCCAGTTGCAGGAGCGGTTCGCGCAGTTCAATCTGGAGCTGGCCGAGGACAAGACTCGGCTGCTACTCTTTGGACGCTTTGCTGCCACCATGCGGGGCAAGCACGGACAGAGGCCGGAGACATTTGAATTTCTCGGCTTCAAGCATGTCTGTGGGGTGGACCGGAGCGGGCGGTTCGCCCTGATCCGTATCCCCAGCACCAAGAGCTGCAGAAAGTTCCTCGCTCGTACCCGCGAGTGGCTGCTCGAGCATCGGCACTGGAAGAGACGCGAACAGCAACAACACCTAACGGTGATGCTGCGCGGCTTCTACCAGTACTTCGCTCTGCACCACTGCGACCGTAGGCTGAGCTGGATCCGCCTTGAAACCCAGCGACAGTGGAAGCAAGCCCTACAACGCCGTGGCCAACGCCGCCGGCTGAGTTGGGCACAATTGGGCGACCGCCCGTGGTTCGAGCTTCCGTTCGCTCGAAACTTGCATCCGACGGTGTGATGAGGCGCTCTTCGCGAATGTCATCTGGGGAGCCCGGTGCGGGAAATCTGCACGCCGGGTTCTGCTTGGGGAGGCGAGTTCAAGAAGCCATGCCGGCTCGGTGAGGGCACTGACGTGAAAACGTCAGCAACAGTGAGGCTCCGCAAAGGCTACAGCTTCAAGGCTCGTCTCTACCATCCCGTTCGACATGTGGATGCGAAGAAATCATCCGAGCATCCCGTTCGAGCGTTATGCCGATGATATTCTCTGCCATTGCGACAGTGAGCGGCAGGCACAAGAACTGAAGGAGGCGCTTGCGAAGCGCTTTGCCGAATGCGGACTGGAGCTTCATCCGGACAAGACGAAGATCGTCTATTGTAAGGATGACGACCGGCGAGGTGATTATCCTGAACAGAAATTCGACTTTTTGGGCTACACGTTCCGCGCCCGTCGGTCGAAGAACCGTTGGGGGAAGCACTTCGTCAACTTCAGCCCCGGTGTCAGCAATGCCGCGACGAAGGCAATCCGACAGGAAATCCGTGCCTGGCAACTACGCTGCCGGGTGGATAAGAGGATCGACGACCTGGCGAGGATGTTCAACCCGATCATTCGAGGTTGGATGAACTACTATGGTCGGTACTACAAGTCGGCGCTTTACCCGACACTACGCCATCTCGACCGATGTCTCGCGCGATGGGCGATGTCGAAATACAAACGTCTGCGGCGACATCGAAGACGGGCAGAGCACTGGGTACGGGACATTGCTTGCCGCACCCCGACGCTGTTGGCCCATTGGCCGATGCTGCACAAGACGGCGGCTGGACGGTAAGAGCCGGATGAGCGGAGACGTTCACGTCCGGATCTGTGAGCGCCTGGGGGTGAAACTCCCCCGGGCGACTCGACG
>NZ_BSOW01000085.1 GCF_030160715.1 Bradyrhizobium iriomotense | reverse complement strand
CATCCATGCTGGCCTCCTTCCAGCCAGCATGGTGAATCAGAAACGGGCTGATTTGGGAATCCCAAATCGATTCAACTTAACCCCATCCCGCTTTAGTTCGTCTAACTCTCCCGCGCTGTCCGTCTCCGCTGTCGTCCCGGACAAGCGAGCGGAGCGAGCACCGATCCGGGACCCATATCCACGGGGAGTGGTTTGACGAAGACTCGTGGTCATCGCCTTCGCGCTAAAACTTCTCCCTGGGGTTATAGCTCCCGGCCTTCGCCGGGACGACAGCGGAGTGTTTGGCACTAGCGGTCCCGGATTACGCTTCGCTCTATCCGGGCTACGCGCTGGGCTACTCCCTCACCCGCACCAACAGCGCGAGCCCGGCGGCGAAGAACACCACCAGCACGCCCATGCCGGCCTTCTGGCTCGCGGTCCCGGCCGTGATTGCGCCGATCAGGAGCGGTCCGATGAAGGACGTCACCTTTCCGGTCAGCGCGAACAGGCCGAAATACTGCGCGATGCGATCCTTCGGAGCGAGGCGGATGAGCAGCGTGCGCGAGGCCGCCTGGAGCGGGCCGCCGGCGGCCCCGATCAGGCAGCCCAGCACGAGATAGGCGCGCTCGGCCGCGCCCGCGAACAGAGCGCCGCCCGGCTCGGGCGGGGCGACCTTGATGAACAGGATCGAATCCTTGTCGACCAGCAGGATCGCCACGAGCGACAGCAAGAGGACCAGCATGCTGCCGGCGATCACGCGCTTCGGTCCCAGGCGGTCGTCGAGCTTGCCGCCGAGCCACGCGCCGAAGGTGCCGGCGATCGCCAGGATGATGCCGAAGGTGCCGATCTGGATCGTGTGCCAGCCAAACGTGCCGGCAGCATAAATGCCGCCGAAGGCGAACAACGACACCAGGCCGTCGGTGTAGATCATGTTGGCGAGCAGGAACGTCGCCAGCGATTTCTGCCGCGGCAGTTCGCCGAGCGATTGCTTCAGTTGTGCAAGGCCTGCGCGCAGCGCCTCGCGCACTGGACGCTTGGCCGGATAGTCCGGCGTGAACAGGAACATCGGCGTCACGAAGACGATGAACCAGAGGCCGGTCAGCGGCCCCGTGATGCGATCGCCCTGATGCGTGGCCGGATCGAGCCCGAACAGCGGCTTGAAGCCGAGCAGCGTGCGTCCAGTCTCCGGATTCGCAGCGAGGAAGCCGAGCACGATGATCAGGCTGATGATGCCGCCGACATAGCCGGTCGCCCAGCCATTGCCGGAGAGCCGTCCGATGCGCTCCGGCGGCACGAGTGTCGGCATCATCGCATTGTTGAAGACGGTCGCGAACTCCGCGCCGATGCTGGCAAGCGCCACCGCGGCGAGCAGTGGCGGGATGATGGCGGGATCGCCGGGCTTGCCGATCCACAGCGCAGAGGAGCCGAGCACCAGCAGAGCGCCGAAGGCCGCAATCCAGGGCTTGCGCCGGCCGGCTGCATCCGCGATTGCGCCGAGCACGGGTGACAGGAAGGCAATGGCCATGCCAGCCGCCGCCATCGCAAATCCCCACAGCGACTGTCCGGTCGCAGGATCAGGAGCGACGCTGGTGGCAAAATAGGGCCCAAAGACGAACGTCGTGATCAGGGTGAAATAGGGCTGCGCAGCCCAGTCGAAGAATATCCAGCTGACGACGGCGGTGCGCGGCGGATAGGTCCGCTCCGTATCGGTCATAACGGTATCAGAGGCGATATCGGTATCAGAGGCAATCGTCGTCATCTGCATTCCTTATCACGAACAGTTTTGCCTCACTTAGCGCAAACGGTATAGCATTGCCGTGACGGCTGTGGAGTGGTGCCAAGACGCGGCAAAAGCAAGACACGGCAAAAGCAAGACACGGCAGAAACAAGACGCGGCGGAATTTTGATGATGTCGTTTGTCCTGACACGACGAAATGTCGTAGCTGCCATCACGCTTCTAGGTATCGGACTGCTGCCGGTGCGCGCTCAGGATGCGCGCCGCATCTACGAGCCGCCCGCGCTCGACACCGTTCACGCCATCGCCGCCGAGCACGGCATGGTGGTGGCGCAGGAAAGGATCTCCGCGCAGATCGGCGCAGACATCCTGCGGCGTGGCGGCAATGCGGTGGACGCCGCGGTCGCGACCGGTTTCGCCATGGCCGTGACCTATCCGCGCGCGGGCAATATCGGCGGCGGCGGCTTCATGGTGATCCACTCCGCCGACCGCAAGGAAGACATCGCGATCGACTATCGCGAGACCGCACCAAGCGCGACCACTTCGGACATCTTCCTCGGCGCCGACGGCAAGCCCGATATCACGAAGTCGCGCGACTCCGCGCTCGGCATCGGCGTGCCCGGCACGGTCGCAGGACTGGCGCTGGCGCTGGAGAAATACGGCTCCGGCCAGTTCACGCTGGCGCAATTGCTGGGGCCCGCGATCGCGCTCGCCCGCGACGGTTTCGTCATCAGCGACGACATCGCCGACACCATGCCGGGCGCCCACAAGCGATTTGCGCGCTGGCCGGCGTCAGCGAAGATCTTCTCGCGGACGGACGGCACGCCGCTGCAAGAGAATGACCGGCTGGTGCAAGGCGATTTGGCTGAGACGCTGTCGACCATCGCCGCCCAGGGCCCGCGCGGATTCTACGAGGGGCCGGTCGCCGAAAAGCTCGCCAAAGCCGTCACCGATGCCGGCGGCATCATGACTCCGGAGGATCTGCGGTCATACAAGCCTGTGATCCGCGAGCCGGTGCGGGGAAGCTACCGCGGCTTCGATATCGTCTCGATGCCGCAGCCGTCGTCGGGCGGCGTGGTGCTGGTCGAGACGCTGAACATCCTGGAGGGCTTTCAGCTCTCGGACCTGAAGCAGGGCTCGCCGGCCTCGCTGCATCTGCTGATCGAAGCGATGAAGCGCGCCTATGCTGATCGCGCCCGCTATCTCGGCGATCCCGCCTTCGTCAAGGCGCCGATCGACACCCTGGTCGCCAAGGACTATGCGGCAAAGCTCCGTGCGGGCATCAAGGCCGACAGTGCCACGTCGGCGAGCGAGATCGTGGCGAGCGCGACGCCGCCACGCGAAGGCAGCAATACCACGCATTTCTCCGTTGTCGACAGTCGCGGCAATGCGGTGAGCAACACGTATACGCTGAACTTCAGCTATGGTGTTGGCCTCGTCGCCGACGGCACGGGCGTGCTGCTCAACAACGAGCTCGACGATTTCACCGCGGCGCCGGGCGCCGCCAACGCCTACGGCCTCGTTGGTTACGAGGCCAATCTGCCGGGTCCGGGCAAGCGGCCGTTGTCCTCGATGTCGCCGACCATCGTCCTGAAAGACGGCAAGCCGGTGCTGGTGACGGGCTCGCCGGGCGGCAGCCGCATCATCTCGACGGTGCTCCAGGTGATCGTCAACGTGCTCGACTATCATATGGATGTCGCCGCTGCCGTCGCGGCGCCGCGGCTGCATCACCAATGGCTGCCGGACGAAGTGCGCGTCGAGCGCGGCTTTTCCGACGACGTGCTGCTCGCGCTGAAGGCGATGGGTCACCTCGTCGTCGAGCCGATGGGCCAGACCTCGGCCAACTCGATCGCGGTGACGCCGAGCGGGTCGTTCGGCGCGCCCGACCCGCGTACACGGGGCGCTGCGGCGGAGGGGCAATAGGAGCACCAATCCCGCCGCCGGGCTTTTGGGATCGATTTCGTCGTGGTATCGACGCGCCGCCCTGTTCGCGAGCCTCTTGCCCAAGTAGCGCTCTCATGATGATTATTTTGCGCATCTGCGCCGCGATGGCCGCGCTGGCATTGCTCGTGGCCATCGCCGCCGGATTTGTCTTTCGACCCGACCAGGCCCTGCGCGTGGCGACCGGCTTTGTCGCGCACAACGTTTGCAGCAAGACGTTCGTGTCGCAGCTTGATCCGCAAACCGTGTTTGCCGAGACGACGGAACGGGAGGGCATCCGTCGTTTGCGTCATTTGATGTGGTTCGATCTCGACCGCGCAGCGAAGACGGTCGACGTCGCCGTGCTCGGGCGCTTCCGCAGCCATGCCATCTTTCGCGAAGGCTTTGGCTGCGTGCTCCAGCACGGATCGGCGACGCCGTATCTGCCGAAGATCGACTTGGAGGCGGCGAGGACGCCGAAGGCGCCGCCTCTGCTGCCCGAGATCGCGGGAGCCGATGTGGTCGAGCCTACCGATCCCGCGCTGAAGGCCGCACTCGATCATGCCTTCGAGGAGCCGGCCTCACCGCCGTTCCGGCGCACCAAGGCCGTAGTCGTGGTGCGCGACGGCCGCGTCATCGCCGAGGGCTACGCGGCGGGCGTCGGCGTCGACACCGAGCTGCTCGGCTTCTCCATGACGAAATCCGTTATCAATGCGCTGATCGGCATCATGACCCAGCAGGATCTGCTCAGCCCGTCGGTTCCGGCGCCGGTGCCGGAATGGCGCGGCGCCTCCGATCCGCGCGGCAGGATCGAGGTCGAGCACCTCATGCGCATGACGACGGGACTCGATCTGGACGAGACCAACAGCGGCTTCGATCCGTCGAGCCAGATGATGTATCTGCCCGACGACATGGCCGGGTTTGCCGTGAAGGCCGAGCTCATCGCACCGGTTGGCAAGCGCTGGCACTATTCGAGCGGCACCACGCAGATCCTGGCGCGCCTCGTCCGCGACGGCACCGGCGGCCCGGAGCGGAGCCTCGCCTTTGCCTGGCGCGAATTGTTCAATCCGCTCGGCATGCGTCACGTGACGTTGGAGCTCGACGGCACCGGCACCATCCAGGGCACGACCTACATGCTGGCGAGCGCGCGCGACTGGGCGCGCTTCGGCCTGCTCTATCTCAACGACGGCATGGTCGGTGGAAAGCGCATCCTGCACGAGGACTGGGTGGATTTTTGCGCGGCCGCCACGCTCGACACCGATTACGGCGCGGGCTTCTGGACCAATCGCAGCGAGCATGAGCATGCGAAGGGCCGTGCGCGCGCGGGGATTCCGCGCGACGCCTTCTTCGCCTCCGGCGATCTCGGCCAGCGCATCTTCATCATTCCGTCGCAGCGCATGGTCGTCGTGCGCTTGGGCGATTCCGTCGATCCCACCGGCGATATCCGCGGCGCAGCACGGCTGATCAAGGAGGTGATCGCGGCCGTGAACTAAGAGTCATTCCGGGGCACGCGACGCGTGAACCCGGAATCTCGCGCCACCATCCCGGGATTCCGGGTTCGCCCTTTGGGCACCCCGGAATGACGGCGAAAAAGCTACCGTCCCACCTGGTACGGCCCGCCCTTCTCCAGCGCGCGTTGATAGGCTGGACGCGCGTGGATGCGCTCGAGGAACGCCATCGCCTTGGGATGGCCCTGCTCCAGACCGCCGCGCGCTTGCGCCGCTTCCAGCGGAAAGCTCATCTGGATATCGGCCGCGGTGAACTCGGGCCCGGCGAACCACTCGCTCTTGCCGAGCTCGCCTTCCCAGTAATCCATGTGCTGCTTGATCTGCGGGTTGACCAGCGCGGTCAGCGCCTGGTTCGACACTTTGCGCACCAGTGGACGCAGCAGCGCGGGGGCGCGCTTCGGCATCAACGTGAACAGCAGCTTGAGCAGCAGCGGCTGCATCGCCGAGCCTTCGGCATAGTGCAGCCAATAGGTGTAGCGCAGCCGCTCCGGCGTGCCTTGCGGCGGGATCAGCCGCCCCTGGCCGTAGGTGCCGACGAGGTATTCGACGATCGCACCCGATTCGGCGATGGTGTTGCCGTTGTCGGTGATCACCGGCGACTTGCCGAGCGGATGGATCGCGCGCAGCTCCTTTGGCGCGCGCATGTCCGGCTGACGCTGATAGCGCACGATCTCGTAGGGCACGCCCAACTCCTCGAGCAGCCACAACACGCGCTGCGAGCGTGAATTGTTGAGGTGATGAACGGTGAGCATTTTTGAGGTCCCCCGGTGGTCTCGGGCGCGTTGGTGCCAGCCCGGCGGGCGAATGTCGAGCCGGACACTCGTTATTTTTACCCGGGCATATTGACGTTGTTATTTTACCCGGATATTAAATGGGCCATCAGCTCTGATTTCATAGTGATTTCAATGCAGGAAACCTTCACAGCCTTCGTCGGCCAGCGGCGCCTTGCCTCGGGGCCGATCGCGGATGTCGCCCTGGCGGTCAAGCGCGCGGATGCGTGGGCGGGCTCGCCGATCGTGATCTTCAGCGACTTGACCGGGCGGGCCGTCGACTTCGACCTGCGCGGCGACGACCGGGAGGTGCTGGCCCGGCTGGCGACGATCGCGCCGGCGCAATCCGACGGAGCAGCTGAGCCGCCGAGCGCGCCGCGCGGCCGCGGCGC
>NZ_BSOW01000084.1 GCF_030160715.1 Bradyrhizobium iriomotense | reverse complement strand
CCGTCCTCCGCAGCTGCCAGGCCGTCCTTGACGGCCGCGAGCACGGTGTCACGCTAGACCAGCACGGGCGATCACACGTTCTTATGGTTGCTACGATTTCTACGATGTCTCACGGGATCGGCATCATCGGATCGAATTTGGTCTTGATGTCGTCGAGAACGGGCTCTGCCGTCCGGCCGCTGATCGACGCCGTGAGCTGGGGGAAGTACATGTTATAGGTATGGGACGTCTTGCCCGTGCTTTGGTCCACGCGGTCGGTTTCGCCGCGAACGACGTCCAGCATGCACGAGCCCACGGCCTCTTTGCCTGCCGATTTGAACTTGTAGTCGAAGGTCGTGGTAGACAATTTCGTGCTGCCGTCGGCATAGACGACTGAAGACGTGCTGCTGTATTTGAGATCCGACCGGCGATCGAAGTGCCGCGGCATGCCTTCATTGGTGTACGTGATCGTTGAGGACTTGAACTTGCCGGCGTAGGCCGACGTGGTCTCGCCTATCGTCAGGATGCCGTCAACGAAAACCCCCTTGGCGACGAGTTTGCCGTTCAGGGTCTTGAGCCAGAGGACCCTATTGCCTGATAGCTCCCTGTAGATCTGGAGGACAGACGGCTCGTCGGCGTCGTGGTAGGTCAGTTCCACCGCCACCGTCCCGTTCTCGATCGCGTCGCAGTCGACGGGCTCCGCGGCAGCAGCCGCACTCGTGAGCAACGCCAGGGGCAAAACGACAAGACGCATCATCGACCTCTGGACATGTAGTCGTCGGCGCTGGCGCATCGGTTCAGCATTGCGGCACACACGTGCCACATCCTCGCTGTCATCGCCCGCCTTGTGCGGACTTGCGCACTGGGGCGGGCGATCCAGTATTCCAGAGGCAGTGACGAATACGGAGAGGCTGCGGCGTTCTGGATTCCCCGCTTTCGCGGGGAATGACAGGAGTGCCAGGGACGCCAGCACCGTGCTGTTGTAACAGCGAGACGGCCTAAACTTCCCGCCGGCTCAAGAATGCCAGCCGCTCGAACAGATGTACGTCCTGCTCGTTCTTGAGCAGCGCGCCGTGCAGCGGGGGGATCAGTTTGCGCGGGTCGCGCTCGCGGAGTTGCTCGGGCGTCATCTCCTCGTTGAGGAGCAGCTTCAGCCAGTCGAGCAGCTCGGAGGTCGAGGGCTTCTTCTTCAGGCCGGGCACCTCGCGCACCTCGAAGAAGATGCGCAGCGCCTCTTCCACCAGGCGCTTCTTGATGCCGGGGAAGTGGACGTCGACGATGCGGCCCATGGTCTCGGCGTCGGGGAACTTGATGTAGTGGAAGAAGCAGCGGCGGAGAAAAGCGTCCGGCAGTTCCTTCTCGTTGTTGGACGTGATCATCATGATCGGGCGCTGCTTGGCCTTGATCGTCTCGCCGGTCTCGTAGACATGGAATTCCATGCGGTCGAGCTCGAGCAGCAGGTCGTTGGGAAACTCGATGTCGGCCTTGTCGATCTCGTCGATCAGCAGCACCGGGCGCTGCTCGGCGGTGAAGGCATCCCACAGCTTGCCGCGCTTGATGTAGTTCTTGATGTCGGATACGCGGGCGTCACCAAGCTGGCTGTCGCGCAGGCGCGAGACCGCGTCGTATTCGTAGAGGCCCTGCTGCGCCTTGGTGGTGGACTTGATGTGCCAGGTCAGAAGCGGCGCGTTCAGCGCCTTGGCGACTTCCTCGGCCAGCACGGTCTTACCGGTGCCGGGCTCGCCCTTCACGAGCAGCGGGCGCTCCAGCACGATCGAAGCGTTGACTGCGACCTTGAGATCGTCGGTCGCAACATAGTCCTTGGTGCCGGTAAACTTCATCGCGCGTCCTTGTTGGTCATCGGGCGAGGTGCACCTGCGCCACAACATGGGAACGGCCGCTTGGAGCGGCCGTTCCGGGTTCGGTCAAGCTGTTCAGGCCCGTCTTATCAGCGAAAGGATGACCAGCACAATCACCGCGCCGATGGTGGCGTCCAGGATGGCGCCGAACGTGCCGGTGGCGAGCTCGATGTGGAGCTGCGGCAGGATCCAGCTCGCGACCAGCGCGCCGATGATGCCGACCACCATGTTGCCGATCAGGCCAAATCCCGCCCCGTGGACTATTTTCCCCGCGAGCCAGCCGGCGATCGCGCCGATGATCAGTGCTGCAAGAATTCCCATGGCAAATGTCCCCAAAACCAAGCCTTAAAGCGCGGCAATTCTAGAGCAAAAAGCCTGGCGGTCCAGACCTTGGGCAGGACCCGCGCCCCTTGACGGGAGCCATCCGACGGGCAATCTGTCACCCATGTTCCTGCAATTCTTCACCTCATTGCGCGACGCGCAGGTCCCTGTGACGCTGCGCGAATACCTCACGTTGATGGAGGCGCTCGACGCCGACCTCGCGGACTACACGGTCGAGAATTTCTACTATCTGTCGCGCGCCTCGCTGGTGAAGGACGAGCGCAATCTCGACAAGTTCGACCGCGTCTTCGGCACCGTGTTCAAGGGGCTCGAAAGCCTGCTCGACGCCATGGACAAGGCGGAGATCCCCGAGGAGTGGCTGAAGAAGCTCGCCGAAAAGTACCTCACGGAAGAAGAGAAGAAGCAGATCGAGGCCATGGGCTGGGACAAGCTCATGGAGACCTTGAAGAAGCGGCTCGAGGAGCAGAAGGGTCGCCATCAGGGCGGCAGCAAATGGATCGGCACGGCCGGCACCTCGCCATTCGGCGCCTATGGCTATAATCCCGAGGGCGTGCGCATCGGGCAGGAGAAGAACCGCAACAACCGCGCAGTGAAAGTGTGGGACAAGCGCGAGTTCAGGGATCTTGACGGCAATGTCGAGCTCGGCATCCGCAACATCAAGGTCGCGCTGCGCCGCTTGCGCAAATTCGCCCGTACCGGCGCGCCGGACGAGCTCGATCTCGACAATACGATCAAGGAAACCGCCAACCACGGCTATCTCGACGTCGTCATGCGCCCCGAGCGGCGCAACGCGGTCAAGCTCCTGGTGTTCTTCGACATCGGCGGCTCGATGGATTCGCATATCGAGCAGGTCGAGGAGCTGTTCTCGGCGGCGAAGAGCGAGTTCAAGCACATGGAGTATTTCTACTTCCACAACTGCCTCTATGAGGGCGTGTGGAAGCAGAACAAGCGGCGTTTCACCGACCGCACGCCGACCTGGGACGTGCTGCACAAATATCCGCACGACTACAAGGTCGTGTTCGTCGGCGACGCCTCGATGTCGCCTTACGAGATCATGGTGCCCGGCGGCTCGGTCGAGCATGTCAACGAGGAGCCGGGCTCGGTCTGGCTCGAGCGCGTCATCCGCACCTATCCGCATACGGTGTGGCTCAACCCGGTGCAGCAGAAGCATTGGGATTATTCGGAATCGACCACCATCATCCGCCGCATTTTTGCGAACCGCATGTTCCCGATCACCATCGAGGGGCTCGAGAGTGCGATGAAGGAATTGACGCACTAGTCACCGCTGTCATTCCGGGGCGTGCGAAGCACGAGCCCGGAATACATCGGGCCGCAATGTCAGTGGAGAAATGGATTCCGGGCTCGCGGCTTCGTCGCGCCCCGGAATGACAACGAGAAGGGAGAAACACATGCCCCAAAACATCACCCGCGGCATCAAGGCGCTGGTCGACGAGGCCAATGCCGAGATCGAAACCTTGTCCGCCAAGGATGCCATCGAAATCTCCAAGAATGGCGACGTCGTCATTGTCGACATCCGCGACCCCCGCGAGATCGAGCGCGACGGCCGCATTCCCGGCGCCTTCGCCTGTACCCGCGGCATGCTCGAATTCTGGATCGATCCGCAGAGCCCTTATGCGAAGCCGATCTTCCAGGAGGACAAGAAGTTCGTCTTCCACTGCGCCGGAGGTCTTCGCTCCGCGCTCGCCGCCAAGACCGCACAGGACATGGGCCTCAAGCCCGTCGCTCACATCGCCGGCGGCTATGCCGCCTGGCGGGACGCCGGCGGCCCGGTGGAAAAGTGGGAGCCGAAGAAGGGGTGAGGAGTGCTTCATCGTCGTTCCAATCTCCGGCGTCATTCCCCGCGAAAGCGGGGAATCCAGTACGCCGCGGCCTCTCGGCTCAATCACAACCGCCTCTGGAATACTGGATCGCCCGGTCAAGCCGGGCGATGACAACGGAGTTTGACGCGCGCCGCCTCAATCTCGCTCGCGCTGCGCGCCCCGGAATGATCGCAAGGAAAGACAGATGACCACCACCACCGATCCCCTCGTCTCCACCGAATGGCTCGCCGCCCACATGGGCGATGCCAACGTGAAGGTGCTCGACGCCACCTTCAAGCTGCCGGGTGTGCTGCCGCTGCCGAAGGACGACTACCTCGCCGCGCATCTGCCGGGCGCGGTGTTCTTCGACGTCGACGCGGTGTCCGACCATTCCAACCCGTTGCCGCACATGTTCCCGAATGCCGAGCAATTCGGCCGGGACGTCGGCAGTCTCGGCATCGGCAATGCCGATACCGTCGTGATCTACGATGCCGGCGGCTGGGTCGCCGCACCGCGGGCGTGGTGGATGTTCTTGTCCTACGGCCACGGCAATGTGCGCATCCTCAATGGCGGCCTGAAGAAGTGGCGCGCCGAGGGGCGCCCTGTCGAAGGCGGCGAAGGAAAGCCGAAGCCCGCGACCTTCAAGGCGAGCTACGACCCGAAGCGCGTGCGCAGTATGCAGCAGTTGGTCGCGAACATCGAAAGCCGCGCTGAGCAGGTGATCGATGCGCGCGCAGCAGATCGCTTCGAAGGCCGCGCGCCAGAGCCACGGGCCGGCATCCGTTCCGGCCATATCCCCGGCGCCCGCAACGTGCCCTATGCCCAATTGTTCGATGCCGCGACCGGCGAAATGAAGTCGCTCGCCGATCTCAAGCAGGCCTTCACCGGCGCTGGCGTCAAGCTCGACGCGCCGATCGTGACGAGCTGCGGCTCCGGCGTCTCCGCCGGCGTTCTGACGCTCGCGCTCTACCGCCTCGGCGTCACCGACACGGCGCTCTACGACGGCTCATGGTCGGAGTGGGGCCAGGAAGGCGGCCCGGCAATCGCGACCGGACCGGCCTGAACTCAGCGGGTGCGGTCGGCGGCGGCGCGGGTCGTCGCCGCGTAGGCCGGCCGCTGGTACTGCTGGTACTGTTGCAGCGGCTGCGTGGCGAAGGGATTGAATGCCTGCTGCACCTGCACTGGCGGTGGTGGTGGACGCCGTACGATCCGGTGCCGCTTCTTGGCGCGATGCGCACGCTGCTTGGTGGCCTGCTTGTCGGGCGTATCGCTCGCGGCCTTGGCCGTCCCCGGAGGATCCTTATCGGTGGCCGCGGCGGGATCGCTGAGCGCGACCAGCTTCGTCGTGGCGACATCGGCGTCGACAGGCGGTGTCGGGGCGGGCGTCATTTCGGCTTGCTGCGGCTCGCGCGACGCGGGCGGCGAGACCGGAGCGGGCAGGGCGAGCTCTGCAGCCGTCAGCACCGAGGCGATCTCGGCCAGAGGCGCCGATGCAGCGGCGGCAGTCTCGGGTGACGCCGCGATCGTCGCTGCGAGCTCGGCTTTGGCCGGTTCGCTTGGTGGCGTCGCGATGGGCTCGGTCGACTGCGCCTCGACTGCGGGCGGGTCCGTCGGGGTGACGGCAGCCTCCTGCGTGACCGGCGCGGCGGCTTG
The DNA here is from genome assembly GCF_030160715.1 of Bradyrhizobium iriomotense. Classification (GTDB taxonomy): domain Bacteria; phylum Pseudomonadota; class Alphaproteobacteria; order Rhizobiales; family Xanthobacteraceae; genus Bradyrhizobium; species Bradyrhizobium iriomotense. The sequence goes on along the minus strand of NZ_BSOW01000084.1, from coordinate 1,034 downwards.
CTCAGGGCCGCTCTGCGGCAGCGCGACGGTTGGAACCAGATCTCGCTCTGATGGCGCCGGTTGAGGCGTGGCCGCTACCGGCTCGGCGCGGAACGCGGCCAGCGCGGGTTGGGTCGGCTCTGAGGCTTGCGCAAAGACCTGCTCCTGCGGGCCATTTCGCCAGGACGGATTACTGACGAACTGTTCGTGCGTCGCCCGCAGCAGCGCGGCGGCTCCTAAGCCGAACACCAGGATGGAGGCTGACAACAGGATCGCGGCAAACAGGAAGCGAAAGCCGGGAAGCATCGAAGGGCATTTTCCGCCTCGGCAGGTTGGTGCCGAGGCCCTTGAGCCATCTGAACGCGGTGACGGTACTGACTTGCCGCGTTCGCCGCGCGGGAAACAGGTCAAAGCGGAGGGCGAATCAGGCTGATTCGAGAATACCCGAACACTCCTTGCGCCGTTCCGCAAAATCGGGGGCGAAGAGTCTGGCGACCTACGGGCCCGCGCGATTTCCGCTCCGTGATGCACCGGAGCAACGGTCGCGCCGCCGATCACAAATCACCAGATCGGGCCCAAATCGGCCTGTTTTGTCTTGAATGCGCCGCGATCTTCGTCCATGTGCCGTTAACGGTCCGATCGGGCCTGGGGACTAAACTAGGGCGATGATGATCAAGCATTTTCTGACCATTTGCGCTGCCGCGACAGCCGCTGCAGCGGGAACCTCGCTCGCGCAGGCTCAGCAGAGCTATCCGGTCCAGCAGGCCCCGGTCTACCAGCAGGGCTACCCGGCCGAATATCGTCCCGGCGACCGCGTGCCGAATTTCGACGCGCTCGAGGATGACGACGATGCGATGCCGCCGCAGCCGCGAGCCGCGCTGCCGCCGCCCGGCCCCTCCGGTCCGGTGATGTCGCCTGACGATCCGCGCTACGGCCGCCCCGCCGGCGCGCCGCCGGTCTACTCCAACAACGCGCCTCAGGGCCCGGTGACGTCGCCGGACGACCCGCGTTACGGCCGTCCGGCCGGTGCGCCGCCCGTCTATTCCAACAATGCG
>NZ_BSOW01000083.1 GCF_030160715.1 Bradyrhizobium iriomotense | reverse complement strand
GGTCCATTCTTGAACACGGCTGGCATCAATTCGAAACCTTTCTCGCCTACAAGTTGGAGGCGGCCGGCGGTCGCCTCGTTAAAGTCGATCCGCGCAATACGTCGCGGAAGCCAAGCACGTTTCGCCTGCGACAATTGCGGACACGAGGCGCATGCCGACGTGAACGCAGCCCGCAACATTCTCAGGGCCGGAACGCGGCCCACGGTGGAGATCTCCTTCCGCCGCAAATCTCGTAGAGCCGCTTAAATTAAGGCTCCTCGGAATAATTCCCTCCCGTCAGGGAGGGGAAGACGTTAATCTCGATGCCGCTCGCCGCTGAAGAACATGGTCCTAGTGCCGTACAAGCCTTCCTATGGGGACTTCTGCCGGACAATGAGCGCGTGCTCGATCGTTGCGAAGAAGTTCCAGGTCTCGGCTCGCAACGCCTTTGCCCTCATCTCTAATCTCGGCGAGGACTGCGCCGGAGCTGTACAGTTCGTCACGCACGATCGATTAGAGGCACTCAAATCCGGAGCCGGGTTGTGGTCGCCGTCCTACTTCGCCGGCTCGTGCGGAGGTGCCCCGCTAGCTATCATCGCCGAATACGTTCAGTCCCAAAGGCAACCGCGGCGCCCCGGGGAGGCCTTCAACCTCCGGCGCTGCCGGAGCCGCTATCCCTCCCTAGCCTGAAGGCCGGGGCATCTCGCGGAGGATTAGGTGAACAACTAGTTCTGACTAAATTCTGATCACGAGACCGACGCTATAAACGGTGGACATAACGTCTCAACCTCGGTCGTGCCCGCTAGACGGCCGCAACCGCATCGCACCTCTCGTGCTGAGTGCTACCGGCGTGCTTCATACGCAGCAATCTTGCGATCGCTCCGCCAAAGCTCAATCGCGTAGTCATTTGCAACTTGCCGTACCCGCTCCTTGGCCGCGCCCTCATCAGAACAGATAAACTCTACAAAACCCACAGTATGCCCATCTGGCCCGACGAGGTAGGCCGTGTACCGCTCCATCGAAGCTGTCTCTGGCCGACGGCTCGTGATCATAGCGGTCCTGGTCACCGCACTGTCCGGTAACACGCAACCTGGATTCCGGCGCAAACGTGCACGGCGCAAAGTCCCAAGATTGTTTTTCATTGGTTCACTCCGTGATTGGAGCGCGGCTCCCCGACCAGATCGTGTACGTGAAGTCCGCGCCCTCCCGGTGATCAAACACCCTGGCGTGCCTGCTGGTGACCTTCACCGAAAAAAAAGATAAAGTGTCATGATCAAAGCCGCTGTACGCTCCCAACGGTCTGGGCCTGAGCCGCCAATGCGATCTTACACCTTGGTGAAACATATACGGCAATGAGCCGCCGACTTTGCACTGATTGTCGTAGTCGTATCCGCTCGCCCAATTTGCGTTTACCCACACCCTGATCCTGTTGTACCCACGGGTCTCGTGTTCGTACAAGCTGAGGACCTCGCGGCGGAGCGCGTGAGCAAAGGCGACCGCAGCCGCAGCCGCCCGCATATGCTGTTTCATGTCACCTCACCGCAGATCGTTCGGGGCGGACACAACACGCCGTGACACGTCCGGTCCGCCCCTGCATCACCGGGCCCGGGAGGCGAGACGGTGATGGTGTGCTGGGCGAAGCAAGCTGCGTGCCGACCGCGAAATTGAGGTCTACAGGCGCCTCGCATTGGTGAGCTTATCGCCCGCCTAGTGAAATCGGCTCAAACCCGACAAATTCGCAAAGCTCCTGTCCGATTGTTCGCAAAGGCTGTGGTGTGGATCCTCGGCTTTGCGGGATTTGCCTTCACGGCGTACCGGCGCGCCTGACAATTGCCAGAGGTGTCGCTTCGCCGACACCTGGCCTTTCCTTGTTTCCTCTTACGCCGATTCATTGCGAAGGGGCAGTTCGCCCCAAGCTGCAGAAGTAATGAGCTGGTGCCCGACATCGCTCGCCAGCAGTGAAGCCTCGCTCGCCCCCAGTTGTTCGGGTGATAGCCCCAGGCCGCCCAAGCGAAAGGCGCCGTTAGCGGCAAGCCTCTTCAGTTCTGCCTAGTCGGGCAGGACATCGGCCGCTGGGTGAGAGCTTCAAGGGTCTGGCGACCGTTTTTCCGCGCCTGGTGATGCGGTCAACTACTAAGATTGGCAATTGATGAAGATGGTGGACACATGGCAATCCTACTCAATCAAGCCTGAAGAAACTCAGGATGCAATATAGATGTGGCCGCACAATGAACCTGATAGATGTGCTCACTCGTTGCCTACAGCCATCACTCGCGATCGCGGAAGCCGATGTACGCGCTGGGGCCCTATCAGCCTGGCGTCGCCGAAGTCCATGAACTTCAGGTCCGTCAGCATGACGGAGACAATCGGGAGCGACCTGCGTGCCGGTTGTCGCGACGAAGGCGTGCCAGATCATGCGCTCGGAGCACGCCGCAAACATACAGAGGCAGTTTTTTGCCTCACGATGCAATCGTTGGCCGATTAATCCTTGGAAGGCGGAAAACGTTCGCCAAAGTCGGTGCTGCATGTTTTCTCTGCTTTTGGCCGTCATCTCACTGCTCTACGCGACGGTCGGGCAGGCGGGCGGGACCGCGTTTCTCGGGCTAATGGCGTTCGCCGCTCTTCCGCCAACGGAGATGCGCCCGACAGCGCTTGCACTCAACATTGTTGTGACGACTTATTCGACCTGGGTCTTTAATCGCAACAGATTCGTTGACTGGACAATGCTGCGTCCGCTTTTGTTTTCATCAATGCCGATGGCGCTCGGCGGCGGCCTTATCGTGCTCGGAGATTACATTTACAAGCCAATGACTGGCGTCCTCCTTCTCCTCGCAGGCGCCGTGATGACCTTACGGCGCGATCGCGCCGCGGATCAGCATCGCAAAATCCCGCTCTGGGGTACCGTGAGTGTTGGAGCGATCGTCGGCCTGATTTCTGGCCTGACCGGCGTTGGCGGCGGAGTGTTCTTGGCTCCGACGCTGATTTCACTGAATTGGGCGTCCCCTAAGCAGACCACTGCGCTGTCGAGCCCGTTCATCCTGGCGAATTCCACTATCGGATTGGCCGGAGTTCTTCTCGCCGGCCAATTTCCGTCCTTGCAACTCGGGTCGTATGCCATCGCTGCGCTGGGAGGCTCCATCACAGGAACGGCGATCGGCCTTAAATGGCTGGGTCAAACAGCCACCAGGTTCATCCTCGCAGGAGTTCTGTTCGCCGCCGGGATCCAAATGGTTTTGGTTTGAAGGCCGAGGTCGGTGGAGTTTCCTGAAGCTGGCGGAGAGCTCTAGGAGATGTGGCGTGAATTCCGCAGGTGGCGTTCTTGGTTGCAGTAGACGCTGCGTATCATGTTCGGCAGTTGAGGTCGGGAACGCACGTTGAACAGGTATGGAGATCAATTTCAGCTCGATTTGTCAAAGCTGGATTGAACCCTCTGCCCAGCCTGAATGGATCGGAGTGGAAACATTATGCAAACCACGGCTCAAATCGAATTCGAAAATCTGGCGCCGCCCCCTGGATTGCAAGCCGCCATCGAACGGAACATCTCCGAACTGGAACAACTGTACGGTCGAGCGACGGCGGGACGCATCACCGTGCGAGCCGCGGGTGATCCTCGCGAGCCGGATGGCCAGTGCGACGTAAGCATTCGGCTTGCGCTTCCCAATGGGCGCGAGGTGAATATCGGGTGGACGGTCAAGCGGGATGAGCGGAACGCCGATCTAAGCTCGGCGGTGGACGATGCGTTCAACCGAGTACGCAGCCATCTACGGGAGGACGAGCACCTGATTGGCAGCGGTCAGACAGGGTCCCGGGAAGTAGAGCGGGTTGGCACCGCGGTGCGGATCGATCCAGGCCGCCAGTTCGGGTTCCTCAAGAGCGCAAATAATCAGGAGATCTACTTCAGTTGCATCAGTGTTCTGGAAGCTGGCGCCGAGATCGCTGTCGGAGCGCGCGTTAGCTATATCGAGGAGCTCGGCGAGGACGGTCTGCAGGCCATCGCAGTCAAAGTTTTGGACCAGTGAGCTTAAGCTTCCTGTCACATCCGACAACACACAGCGAAGCGAGGAGCAATTGCCGGGCCATATGTAGGCGGCGGAGCAGCTAAGTCATTGAGAAAGGTCTCGCGTCTTCAGAGCCTGCGGTCTTCCATCCGCGCGTCGGCACCTTCGGCGGCAGCATGCAGTAGGCGCAGATAGTGGTCCCATGTTCTCGATCGAGGGTGAGGGTGCCTCCGGTTCCGATGGCGCTCTATCGGCCACGTCCGGATCGGAGGGGATGTTTCGCGTTGGTGAACCGAGTCTGGGCATCTCGCGGCAGCTCATTCTGTTCGGGCGATGCCAGCGCGCCGAGTGTCCATTTGTGCTTCATGTAACGCGCTACCCAATAGATCAAGCAACCACCCAGCCGCGAGATTCATGCGGGCGAGTTCACTGTTCTTGTGGTTCCTCCGCTCTGGTGGAGCGCGTAGAAAATTGTGCTCGCGGGGGCCCGGTCCATGCAGTGTTCCTTCTGTGCGGCATTTTTTCACCTCTGGAGGCGCTCGGCACGGCATTGATCAGCGTGCCTGATGCCGCTCTCAAAGGTTGCGACGGCGGTGTGCATTTGTTACGAGAATCTCGGCGCCTGTGCATGCCGGCTAAGTCGATCTCACAATATTAGTCGCCGGATTCGCGCGACTCATTAGCGCAGATTATGCCTCATGATATTCTTCCGCGGACATCCGGCGTGGGGAAGGTGATCCGCGCTGGTTTTCTGCGATGGCATTCGCTTGCGCGACGGCATTCGTCTTGAACATGCGAACTCAAACGCGATCTGAAAAAGGTGAAGGCGCCGTCGAGTGAATGGACTACTGTACGATACGTGCGGATCTAAAGCCGCTTCGACGTATTCGGTTTGGACGACGAATGAAGTCACCGATCTGTCACGGCGAATTCGTACACATGCACGATAAAGTTAGTGACATATTGAAAGATCGCCAAGAAAGAGCGCAGGATGAGCTGGCTGCGCGCAACCCGCAATTTTCTTTTTAGCGGGAGTCTCTTTTCGATGTCGCCGTTTCAGAGCAGGATGGTTGAGGAAAGACTGCGGCGATAAGCGCGATCAATTCCAAGAACAGGAGCGGACAAGAAACGGAAAGACTGTTGAAAAGTTCAAAGCAGTGAGTTCATCGCTTTTCTCTCGCGGAACTCGACATCAGGCTTTGTCGGCAACATGATCCACGTTTTGTTTTATTAAGGTCAGATTTTCAAGATGCGTTTTCGTTCAATCATTGCCGCTTTGGGCGGCGTGGCCGTATTCGTCGTTGCCTTGATCGCCGGTACCGTCGACGTGCGCTCGTCGCTTGCCTGGATCAGCAACAAGGTCGATCGCGGGCATGTGATGCCCGAAGCTCCGACCTTCGGCTCCGACCCGCTGATGTTCCGTTACGCCTCGATCCAGCGCGGCAGCATCGAGCAGACGATCGCAGTGACCGGCGCGCTTCAGCCGGTAAAGACGATCGAGGTGGGCTCGCAGCTGTCGGGGCAGATCTCAAAGGTCTACGTCGACTTCAACGACAACGTGCGGAAGGATCAGCCGCTGGCACAGATCGACCCGCGGAGCTTTGCGGCCAAGGTCGACGAAGCCAAGGCGGCGATCGAGATGGCGCGCGCCAATGTCGAGCTGGAGCAGGCCAAGCTCGACCGCGGCAAGATCGACCTGGAGAATGCGAAGGGCACAAGGGCGGTGCTGTCGGCCAAGCTCGACAGCGCCCAGGCCGTCAAGGCGTCGGCGCAGCGAACGCTCCAGCGCAAACTGGCGTTGCAGTCGCAGAACGTGGTGGCGACCACGACGGTCGAGGATGCGCAGACCGATTTCACCGCGCGCCTCGCACAGGAGCGCGAGGCGGAGGTTCTGGTGACGCTGAACGCCTACGCCGTCGAAGGCGCCACCGCCGACGTGCGCCGGATCCAGGCCGAGCTCCTGCAAGCGAGGACGGCGGTGCCGGAGAAGGAGGCTATCCTCCGCGCCGCCGAGGCCGATCTCGACCGCACCATCATCCGCTCTCCGATCGACGGCGTGGTGGTCGGCCGGTTCATCAATGAGGGCCAGACGCTTGCGGTCGGCCTTGAGGCGCGAACCGCCTTCCTGGTGGCGCACCGGCTCGAGGACATGGAGATCCACGCCCAGGTCGACGAGGCGGATATCGGACGGATCGCAGCCGGCCAGCTCGCGCACTTCACGGTCGATTCCTATCCTGACCGCCGCTTCGAAGCGATCGTGCGGCAGGTCCGCAAGGCGCCCAAGACGCAGCAAAATGTGGTCACCTATACGGTCGTGCTGTCGACCTCCAACCTCGATGGCGCGCTGCTTCCCGGCATGACCGCGCTGGTCAAGATCGTGGTCGACCGCCAGGAGAATGTGCTGAAAGTGCCGGTCGCCGCCCTGCGCTTCCAGCCGAACGGCACACCGCCGTCCGAAGCGAAAGGTCGTGACGGCGTATGGCTGCGCACACCCGCGGGCTCGCTCAAACGCGTTGCGGTCACGGTCGGCGCCGGCGCCGAGCAGGTCGCACTCAAGAGCGGCGATCTCACGGAAGGCAGCCAGGTTGCCGTCGGACAAGCGATCCGTTCCGGGGGCATGGAACTGCTCGGAATAAGGTTCGGATCATGACCGCCCTTCCCGCACTCGTCAGCCTCAGATCCGTTTGTCGCACCTACCGGACCGACGGTGTCGCGGTGACCGCAGTGCGCGACGTCAGCTTCGACATCCGGCGCGGTGAAAGTCTTGCCATCATGGGCCCGTCAGGGTCCGGCAAATCGACCCTGATGAACATGATCGGATTGCTCGATCGTCCGAGCGAGGGCGCAATCCTCCTTGAGGGCGGCGACGTCGCCGACCTGCCGGACGACCGCAGATCCGAACTGCGCGCGCACGCCATCGGCTTCGTGTTCCAATCCTACAATCTACTCGCGCGGCACAATGCAGTCGAGAACGTGGCGCTTCCGCTCGTCTATGGCGGCATCCGCCGCAAGCAGCGGATGCTGCGCGCCGAACAGTGTCTCGAGGCGGTCGGCATGCTGCACCGGGCGCGGCATTTTCCACGACAACTGTCCGGCGGCGAGCAGCAGCGCGTTGCGATCGCGCGGGCCCTCGTCGCCTCGCCTGCGATCGTGCTCGCGGACGAGCCGACCGGCGCGCTCGACAGCCGGACCGGCGCCGAGGTTCTGGCTCTGTTCGATGCGCTCCACGACGGCGGCCAGACCGTCGTGATGATCACCCACGATTCCAGCGTGGCCGCGCGCTGCGAACGAACCATTCGCCTGCATG
>NZ_BSOW01000082.1 GCF_030160715.1 Bradyrhizobium iriomotense | reverse complement strand
CCGGCCTGACCATCCGCACCATCCGCATGAAGGATGGGCTTGCAGAAGTGCGCGTCGGCGCGACCTGCCTGTTCGACTCCGATCCGGCCGCGGAAGACCGCGAATGCCAGGTCAAGGCGGCGGCGCTGTTCCAGGCGCTGCGCGGCGATCCGCCAAAGCCGCTGTCGACCTTCGCGCCCGATGCGACCGGCTCGGGCAAGCGGGTGCTGCTGATCGACCACGACGACAGTTTCGTGCACATGCTCGCCGACTATTTCCGCCAAGTCGGCGCCAGCGTCACCGTGGTCCGCTATGTGCATGCGCTCGACATGCTCAAGCAGAAGAATTGGGATTTGCTGGTGCTGTCGCCCGGACCGGGGAGGCCCGAAGATTTCGGGATCAAGAAGACCATCGACGCGGCGCTTCAGAGGAAGCTGCCGGTGTTCGGTGTCTGCCTCGGCCTGCAGGCGATCGGTGAATATTTTGGCGGCGAGCTCGGGCAACTGACGCATCCCGCCCACGGCCGGCCGTCGCGGGTGCAGGTGCGGGGCGGACGCCTGATGCGCAACCTGCCGAACGAGATCGTGATCGGCCGCTATCATTCGCTGTATGTTGAACGCGACAGCATGCCGGACGTTCTATCGGTGACGGCGAGCACCGAGGACGGCGTCGCCATGGCGCTCGAGCACAAGACGCTGCCCGTCGCCGGCGTGCAGTTCCACCCGGAGTCGCTGATGTCGCTCGGCGGCGAGGTGGGTTTACGAATTGTGGAAAACGCGTTCCGGCTGGATGCTGGGGCAAATTGAGTAAGGGCCGTCATTGCGAGGAGCGAAGCAATCCAGACTGCTGCCGCGGAGAAGATCTGGATTGCTTCGCTTCGCTCGCAATGACGGTGGAAAAGCCAGAGCGAGATGACCATGACCTTTGACCACGATCTGAAGGCGAGCGTTCGCACCATCCCGGACTATCCAAAGCCCGGGATCATGTTCCGCGACATCACGACCCTGCTTGCGGATGCGCGCGCCTTCCGCCGCGCGGTCGACGAGCTCGTGCATCCCTGGGCCGGCAACAAGATCGACAAGGTCGCCGGCATGGAGGCGCGCGGCTTCATCCTCGGCGGCGCGGTGGCGCATCAGCTCTCGGCCGGCTTCGTGCCGATCCGCAAGAAGGGCAAGCTGCCGCACACCACGGTGCGCATCGCCTATTCGCTGGAGTACGGCATCGACGAGATGGAGATGCATGTCGACGCGGTCGCGCCCGGCGAGCGCGTCATCCTGGTCGACGACCTCATTGCCACCGGCGGCACAGCAGAGGGCGCGGTGAAGCTGCTCAGGCAGATCGGCGCCAATGTGATGGCGGCCTGCTTCATCATTGACCTGCCCGAGCTCGGCGGCGCCGCCAAGCTGCGCGCCATGGACGTGCCGGTGCGCACGCTGATGACGTTCGAAGGGCATTGAGGGGGCGTCACGCCGCGCTCAGATCGCTTCGGCCTTCAGCTCCGACAGCCAATGCAGCATGCGCTCCTTCAGAAGCGCATCGCGGACATAGCTCATCTCTTCCTCGTCCAGCCGCTCGCATTCGGCGAAGCTCAGGTTTGCCGCTCCATGCGCGTTCCAGGCTGCCTGAAGCGTGCGGCAGGGGTGTCCGCCCTGGCGCAGCGTGAACCAGATGCGGTTCTTGACCTTCTCCAGATCGAGCGCCTGGCCGACCCAGGCTTCGCCTGTCGCCGCGCAGCTGATGACGTAGATGCCGACGGCGGTCTTGCGCTCCTTGTAGGCGGCGATCGCGGCCTTTCGGTCGATGCTCATGGGCTTGGTCTCGCGGGGAAGGGTGTCGCGCGAGCTGATACAAGCCGCCGGGCGGCCGGTCAATATTACCCGGATAAAATAAATCAGGACCGTTGCAGGATCAGGCTCAGCTCGACCTCCCGGAAGGCAAGGTAATTCCGCCGGATCCATTGGTGCAGCTCGGTCGACGAATCCTTCTCCTGGCGCAGATAGCCGGTGAAGGAGAAGCTCAGCCGGTCGATATAGGTCTTCAGGAAGCCCGGCAGCGCCGGCAGGCGGAACAGCCGGCCTCCGGCCATTGCGGGCGGCAGCTCGCCGCGGACGACATATTCGTTGTCCACGGTGATTAGATTGATCCGCGGGATCTGCGCGCGCAGCGTCTCGTAGGCGCGGCCCGAGACGCGGTCGGTGTCGGCGACGAACAGGATCATCGGCGCCACATGGCGGCGGGCGGCTTCCTTCAACAGGCCGATCTCGTCGGTCATCTTGAAGAACTCGTCGAAGGCGTGGAAGCCGAGATCGATCACCTTGCTCAGGCCGTCATCGACGATGACGCGGTCCATGAGCTGCATCTTGCCGTAGGTATCGATGACGTCGGCCGTCTCGGTGACCTTCGGCAGATAGTCGAGCAGCGACGGCTCCTTCAGATTGACGTCGAAGGCCGCGACATCACCGTTCTTGAGCAGCAGGAACTCGGTCAGCAGGCGCGCGAGCAGCGTCTTGCCGACCTGCGGTCGGGGTGAGCAGATGATGTAGACGGGCGTGGCGGCCATTAGCAGCTATATCAGGCGGGTTCGGCGCCCAATCCAGCCGCATCTGCTGCTTGCCTGCAACTATTTTTCGCTGCTGCGGGCAGCGGGCTTGGATCCGACGATGTCGGTCAGCCGGATGCGGTCATACTCGCTCCAGACGTTCGCCAGCCAGTGCCGGACATAGCCGCGCAGCACGAAGGAGTAGTTCGCGGCCTCGTCGTGGATGCCCTTGTTGGCGACGAATTTCAGGAACGGAACGGACGAGACCTCGACCTGCTCATAGGCCATTTCGTTGAGCTTCGGAATGGTCAGCTCGGTCGCGTCCTTGATGCGGTGGAAGTAGGAATTGTAGGTCGCCTGGTCCCACTGGAAGAACTGTGTGTCGTTGATGAAGTTCTTCACCAGGAAATATTTTGCGCCGGTCATGAAGCCTGCGGTCTCGGCGATCTCCTCCAGCGAGGCGATCGACGGCCCCAGGATGTGGAACACGGCGAAGGTGATCTGGCCGGCCTTGGCGGCGTCGAGGAAGCCGATGTCGCGCAGCGAGGCGAGCGCCGGCGAGAGCAGGCCGGCGCGGACGTCGATCACGGTCACCGACGGGCTCACCGCGTTGAGCGTGTCGAAGATCTTCATCTGATCGGCCGTCGTCGTCATATCGACGATCTCGGTGATTTCAGGGTGAAAGCGCTTCAGGGTTCCGCGCGGGGATTCCGTGTCGAACGCGCGGGTCGGCACGTTGTTGGCGGAAAAATAATCGAGCAAGGTGCGCGATACCGTGGTCTTGCCGACCCCGCCCTTGTCCGCGCCCACCACAACCACTGCCGGCTTTGCCATTGACGTCCCCTAAACGCGCGCCCCCGATCGCGACGCGCAATCGGCCGGGCCCCAAATCGATGTCCCGAGTCTGCTGTTGGGCGCGAACATGGCAGAAACAAGGGAGAATTCAATTCCTCGCGGCCTCGTTGCGGCAATTCCCGCGGTTTTTCCCAATCGGCGTGAAATCCGCCACGCATTCTCCGCTGTCATCGCCCGCCTTGTGCGAAATTGCGCACTGGGGCGGGCGATCCCGTATTCCAGAGAAGTTAGTGGGATGCAGGATTCCCCGCTTTCGCGGGGAATGACACGATCGTGGAGGAGGCAACGGATTTGTGGCAATACGCGCTTAATGACGACCCCAGGGCCCCATTGGATTGCCGACGGGGGTTCCGGAGCGGTCGGGCGCGGTGCCCTTCGGCGCATCGGCCTGCGTGCCGGAATCGTTCCAGGGGCCGGTGGGCAGCGCCGGCGGGGTGTCGCGCCGTTCCGCCTGCGTGCCCGATTCTTCGGCTTCGTCCGACGGCGGCGGCAGCGGGCCCGGGTCATGGCCGCCGGCAAAATCGACCAGCGCCTTGATCCGCGAGTCCACGGAGGGGTGGGTCGCAAACAGGTCGGCGAAGCCCTCGCGGGGATTGTCGACGCAGAGCTCCATCACGGCGGAGGTCGCGCCCGGCAGCTCGCCGCGGCCGTCGATCTTGCGCAGTGCCGAGATCATCGCGTCGGGATTCTTGGTGAGCTCGACCGAGCCGGCATCGGCCAGGAATTCGCGCGAGCGCGACAGCGCGAGCTTGACCACCTGCGACACCAGCCAGGCCACCACGATCAGCACCACCGCAATGATGATGACCACCACCGCGCCGCCGCCGGAGCTCTTGCTGTCGCTGGACGAGGACGATCGCGACGAGGAGGACGAACCCGACGACCACGAGCCGCCGGAGCCGGAACTCCAGCTGAAGCTGGTGAACATGCGGAAGAACAACTCGCCGAAGAAGCCGACCACACCGGCGATAATCACGGCAACCACCATCAGCTGCACGTCGCCGTTCCTGATGTGGGTGAGCTCGTGGCCCAGCACCGCCTCGATCTCCTGGTCGTTCAGCGCTTTCATCAGACCCGTGGTGACGGTGATCGCGTATTGCCGCGGGTTGAGGCCGGTCGCGAACGCGTTCAGCGCCGGGCTCTCCATGATCTTCAGCTTCGGCATGGTGATGCCGCGCGAGATGCAGAGATTTTCGAGCAGATTGTAGAGCCGCGGCTCTTCCTGCCTCGTCACGTCGTGGCCGCCGGTGACGGCGTCGATCATCGACTGGTGGAAGAAATAGGCGATCACGATCCAGGCGATCGCGCCGACGGTCGCGAAGGGCGAGGCCTTGATCAGGTCGGAGAAGGCACTGCTCAGGTAATAGGCGACGGACTGATTGCCGTTGATGACGACTTCGGCGACCAGCGCGCCGGCATAGACCAGCACGTAGATCAGCAGGAACAGCCCCGCGAGCAGCACCATCGAACGAAACTTGTTCGAGGCGATATGCGTGTAGAGACCATACGCGGCCATGGCGCGCCGTCCTGCCGGTCAATCGTTTCAGATCAGAACTTGACCTGTGGCGCCGCCTCGACCTCGGTGCGGCTCGCGCCGAGATCGAAGAACTCCTTGCGCGTGAAGCCGAACATTCCGGCGAACAAGGCGGCGGGCATCTGCTGGATGCCGGTGTTGTATTCCTGGACCGCGTTGTTGAAGAAACGGCGGCTCGCCGCGATCTTGTTTTCGAGATCGGAGAGCTCGCTCGCAAGCTGCTGGAAGTTGGCGTTGGCCTTGAGGTCGGGATAGGCCTCCGACAGTGCGATCAGCCGGCCGAGCGCGCCGGAGAGCTGGTTCTCGGCCGCGGACACTTGCGCCGGTCCCTGCGCCGACATCGCCGAATTGCGCGCCTTGATGACGTCGTCGAGCGTGCCGCGCTCATGCGCGGCGTAGCCTTTCACGGTCTCGACCAGGTTCGGGATCAGGTCATGCCGCTGCTTGAGCTGCACGTCGATATCGGCAAAGGCCTGGCTGACGCGCTGGCTCAGCGCCACCAGGCGGTTGTAGGCGCCGAAGGCGAACAGCACGAGGACGACGATGACGCCGAGAACGATCCAGCCGGTCGACATGGAGAACTCCTGAAGGGGGAAGAAGGCGGATAGCGTAAACCAAAATGACGCCGCGCGGCAGGCCGGCGCCCAAGGCGGGCAAAAGGCAGGTAAGCCTTGGTCGGGCGCGGGCCCATTCCAGTTCAAGGGAAAAGCGCCGAACGAGGTTAACTTTCGGCCATGACGGCATCGCCCCAGCGCCAGCGGCGGGCGCTCGCATAGGCCGCCTTGTCCCGGCGCGGCACTTTCGTGAGTTGGACGCCCTCTTCGGTACAGAGTTTTGCGGTGATCTCGACCTTGCCGATATCAGGCTCTGCCAGCACGCGCGAAAAGCGCGCGGCGATGGGCGTGCGGGTCAGCGCCACATAGATGAACTTCTCGTCCTCGAAGGGGACCTCGGCCCCCTTGATCTGCCGGTGCGCCTGCGAGCGCGGCAGGCGCTGGGCGAAATGACACCAGTCGGGCGCGACGAGCGGGCAGGGGTAGTCGTGCGGGCAGGGCGCGGCGACATGCGCGCCCGATGCAATCAACTGCTGACGCAGCGCAAGGATGCGCGAATAGCCAGCCGGCGTGCCGGGCTCGATCACGAGGAGCGCGTGGCGCGCCTTAGCCCACATCATGTCTGCGAGCGCGCGCTGGTCGTGCTCACCCAGCTCTCCGATCACGTAGCTCGCGACGACGAGATCGGCGGACGCAGCCTCCGCGAGGTTCGCCGCGGCGTCGCCCGGCAAATAGCGGCAGTCGGCCAGTCGCGTGCTGTCACGCGCAAGCTCCAGCGCCAGGCTGCTCAAGGTGCGGTTGGCATCGAGCAGGGTGAAGGATTGCAGCGAAGAGAAGGCTTCCGCCGCCGCCCAGCTCGCGGTGCCCGGCCCCGCGCCGACATCGAGCAGGCTTTCCGGGGCAAGCTCCGGCGCGATCGCGGTCAGCGCATTCAGGCTGGCCGCAACGGCGGCATAGGTCGCGGGCATGCGCGCGAGCGCATAGGCCAGCGCATCGGCTTCTGACCTGATGGCGCCGGAGCCGCCGCCAGCGCGATAGGTGCTCGAGATTTTCTGCGATCGCTGTGCAGCGTCGGTGCGGGAGAAGCCTTGCAGCTTCGCGTCGAGAGCGGCCTTCAGTTCGGCGGGAAGGGTCGGAGGTATCATTGACAACCTCACGTCATTCCGGGGCGCGCGTAGCGCGAACCCGGAATCCAGAGGTTATAGCGCGAGATTCCGGGTTCTCGCTTCGCGAGCCCCGGAATGACGCAGAAATCGTCACGCCACGTTCTGGTCGAGAATGTCCACGGCCTCTGCCAGGCTCACCGACACGAGCTGCGAGACGCCGCGCTCGGCCATGGTGACGCCGAACAGCCGGTTCATCCGCGCCATGGTGATCGGGTTGTGCGTGATGATGATGAAGCGCGTGTCGGTCGAGGCGGTCATCTCGTGCAGCAGGTTGCAGTACCGTTCGACGTTGTGGTCGTCGAGCGGCGCGTCGACTTCGTCCAGCACGCAGATCGGCGACGGGTTGGTGAGGAACACCGCGAAGATCAGCGCCATGGCGGTCAGCGCCTGCTCGCCGCCCGAGAGCAGCGACAGCGTCTGCGGCTTCTTGCCCGGGGGTTTTGCGATGATCTCGAGACCGGCTTCCAGCGGATCGTCGCTCTCGATCAGGTGCAGCGCCGCCTCGCCGCCGCCGAACAGCTCGACGAACAGCCGCTTGAAGTGGTTGTTGACGACCTCGAACGAGGTCAACAGCCGCTCGCGGGCCTCCTTGTTGAGGCTCTGGATGCCCTGGCGCAGCCGCTTGATCGCTTCGACGAGGTCGTCGCGCTCGGTGGTGAGGCCCGTGTGCTGCGCCTCGACCTCGCGCAGCTCTTCCTCGGCGCGCAGGTTCACCGCACCGAGACGCTCGCGGTCGCGGCGCAGCTTTTCCAGATCTTCCTCGATCTCGTGCAGCGGCGGCAGCTCGGCGCCGGGCTCGATCTCGGCGAGGCCCGCGACCGCCTGCGGCTCGACCTCGAGCATGTCGCGGATTTCGCGCTCGATGTCTTCGAGCCGGCGCCGCGCGCCTTCCATGCGCTCCTCGGCGCGCGCGGTCGCCTCGCGGGAGCTCGACAGCGCTTCGAGCGTCAACTTCGCCACGCGATCGGTCTCTGCCATGGCCGTTTCGGCCTCAGCGAGCGCGTCGGCGGCGACGCGGCGATCGTTCTCGGCGTATTCGATCTCGTTGATCAGCGCGCTGCGCTTCTCGGCAAACACCGCGGGCGCATTCTCGAGATCGCTACGTTCGATCGAGACCTCGGTGATGCGGGCCTGGATGGTGTCGATGTGGGAGGTCGCGCTCTGCTTCCGGTTCTGCCATTCGGTGCGCTCGGCGAGGATCGCCTGCACGCGGCGGTCGGCGAGCTCGGCCTCGCGGGCGAGGGCCTGCGCCTCGGCGCGGACCTGGGCGGCCATGCGGCGATGGCCCTCGATGTCGCTGCGCACGGCGGCGAGCCGGACCTCGGTGTCTTCGCTCGACGACAGCTCGGAGATCGCGGCCGCTGCATACTCATGCGCGGCCTCGG
>NZ_BSOW01000081.1 GCF_030160715.1 Bradyrhizobium iriomotense | reverse complement strand
TCCAGCCCGAGCTTGGCCGCCACTTCCGTGTTCTGACCACCTTCCGCACAGGCCAGAACGATCCGGGCTCTCAGAGCCAGCGCCTGCGCCGTCTTCCCCGCATCGTCAGCGACGTCAGTTCGGCCCGCTCATCATCGCTCAATATCAGGGGGGCAAGTTGCTGGACAGCCATTGGAGACTCCGTCGCCGTTTGCCCCATCCTTGGCACAGCGACGCGAATCTACTGCGAATCTATGATTGCGAACTTGTGACTCGGGACACTAGATGGAGCGCTTCACGCACTCGCTTGTCAGGATCCAGCTCCAGGCGATCGTCAGCGCTGCGCACGTAACCAATGGCTACGGACGTATGGAGGTCCCCCCGCACCGCTATGAGGCGCAATGCTTCTTGTGACCGCTGTCGCAGGATCAATAGCTCAAGCTCGCTAAACGTCCCCTTCATCCCAAGCAGCAGCCGGTCGTTCGTGAGCTTTGGGTCATAATGCCATCCTCGTCAATAATCAGAGTGTTCACCAGGGTGCAGAACTCCAGAAGCGTGTGCCAGTCGCGGCCATTGCGGGCCAGGCGGGAAGCCTCGATAGCCAGCACGGCGGCAGCGCCACCGGTACAAATTGCCGTCAACGAACGCTCAAATCCTGGGCGCGCAGTGCCGCCACCCGAGCGGCCCAGGTGGTCGTCGATGACGACCACATCTTGCCACCCAAGCGTCCGGGCGCGGGTAGCGAGCGCATATTGGCGTCGGCGGCTTTCGGGATTGTTGGCGAGTTGGTCAGCAGTCGATTGCCGCACGTAGAGATAAGCGCTGCGCGCCAAGTGATCGGACGTGATCTTGTTCATCATCTGCCTCATGCACTTTTGCGGGCACGGCGCCGCATTTCTGGAGAAGGAGCTTGAGCAGGCCGGTGACTTCCGAACGAACCATCGGATCGAACTGTGAGCGCCGAATCGCTCCTGCTCCGAGGACCAGAAGATCGAGTTGTCGCCATCGTTGCTCCATCATCGCCTCCAATCGTTCGACTCGTTTCGGGCGGCATCGACGATAGGCGCTGTGCATCAACGAGGCAGCGAAGTTCTTGCAGCGCCTCCAAGGAAAGCCGAGGGATCTTGACCAGCGGCAATGTCGCTGCGGAACTGTCCGTCATCCATGCCGGCAGGAGGATGCGACTACGGTCCGGCTGTTCGATCACGAAGTGAAGACATGCCCCGTGAACGACTTGCCTCAGAACAGTAACGCGTTCGCCAGCGCGCGGACGATACGGATATTGAATGGCGACGACTTCAAACGGATGTTCTTGGGTAGTATGTCGCGTGTTCGACCGGTATCGGGAAAAGCTGGCTTGGCTGTGCGCTCGGCCACAAGGCCTGCCGGGACAACCACTCTGTGCTTTACACCCAGCTGCCGCGGTTGATCAAAGAACTGGACCTTGCCCGGGTGATGGCCGACTCGCTTCGCGGATGACGAGCATCGCCGGTCGACGTGCTAATTTTGGACGATTGGGGGCTCCAAGCCGTCGACACCAACGCCCGTCATTATCTGCCCGAGATCCTCGAAGACCGCTACGGCCGTCGGTCAACACTCGTCACCAGCCAGCTCCCAATTGCCAAATGGCATGAGCTCATAAACGACCCAACTTACGTGATACCATACTTGATCGCCTGCTTCACAACGCGCTCACAGGCTCGAACTGAACGGTGACTCCATGCGTCGCCCGCCAGTTCTTCCTCGGCCTTGATTACGTGATCGGCCGAAGAAGACCGAGACTGCAGCCCGCGAAGCTGACCGGCCGCTACGGCACTGAAGGCCCTGCTGCCGATCTTGATTGAATCGATGGAGCGTCACGGCCATATCGACTTGACGCCAGAGGTTCGGGCCATTAT
Organism: Bradyrhizobium iriomotense; assembly: GCF_030160715.1. Lineage (GTDB taxonomy): Bacteria > Pseudomonadota > Alphaproteobacteria > Rhizobiales > Xanthobacteraceae > Bradyrhizobium > Bradyrhizobium iriomotense. The sequence goes on along the minus strand of NZ_BSOW01000081.1, from coordinate 6,246 downwards.
TGTCGATGAGTGCGGCGACGATCGACCGGGCGCTTCGAAGCGTTCGTGAGCAAAGCGACCGGCAGCGCCGTCGCTCTGTGGCAAGTGCTCTGCGACGCAGCATCCCTGGTCGTACTTCAGCGGATTGGGAAGATCCGGCACCCGGTTTCGTCGAGGCCGACCTCGTTGCTCACAGCGGTCCTTCGGCGCGGGGCAGCTTCGTCCAGACGCTCGTTCTCACGGACATCGCGACCGGCTGGACGGAATGCGCGCCACTTCTGGTGCGCGAACAGAGGTTGTTGAGCACGACTCTGACCGAACTTCGTAAATAGCTACCGTTTGCGCTCCTGGGTCTGGACACCGACAACGACTCTGTGTTCGTGAACAAGACCATGAAAGAATATTGCGAACAGGCTGACATCGTCTTCACGGGCTGTCGCCCCTATCGCAAGAACGATCAGGCCTTTGTCAAGCAGAAGAACGGCGCGGTGGTCCGCCGAATGGTCGGCTACGGCGCAGCTTTATCGCTCGGCCCGTTTGTTCGTGAACTTCTTCCAGCCATCGTTCAATACACATCACCGGAAAGCCCGCCGCTGCTGGAAAGGAACGGCGGTGTGAAGTAGACCGGTGATCGACCCGTGCTCAACGCTGGCGCGTTGCGCGACCGCCTTCGGCGGCTGGCGGCCTTGACCACGCCCGATCACCGGTCTGTTGGCTTTGCAAGGGCTCGGTCGAGGACCGAGCGCGACATCGGCGCGCTCGAAATGCCCACCAGTTGTGCGACCGGCATACTTCTCTCTCCTGGGAGCAAAATAGATGAGGCAACAACAAGTCTTTCGGGAACATCGCTACATGCTGCAATACGCACTGTCATCCTGATTGCCGCGCGGCAATATGGCGCAACAGTCGGTGAGACGGGGCCGGAAGAACCAGATGTACCCATCGTGACCAGAGCACGCATTTATGATTTAGTTCCGGTCCGCGAACTCCCATACGGGCCCGCAGCTCCATCGCTGCATCAGAGGCCGGACAGAGGGCAGCATCCGACCACGTGCCAATCGTCTTCAAAAACCGCTTGCATCTGGCGGGGCGTCCACAGACGGGCTTATGCCAGGGATGACCGAACGTTTGGCCGCAGCGGTCCGCCGATGGTGGCTTATCGCTTCGAAGACAGCCGCTCCGGCGAATGCGCGGTCCTGCATCTCAATGGTTATCGCGGCATCCTGCAAGTGGATGGCTATGCCGCCTATAACAATCTCGCGCGATCCGGTCGCGGCAATGATGGCATCACATTGGCCGGCTGCTGGTCACACAGCAGGCGCAAGTTCTACGAGCTGCATGTTCCAGGGAGCTCGGAAGTGGCAACGACGACGGTCGAGCGGATGGCAAGGCTCTGGCAGGTCGAGAAACCGTACGCGGTCAAAGCCCCGACGCTCGCGTTGCCGCGCGCCAGCAAGCCTCCGCGGCGATCGTCGCAGATCTCTTCGATCTCTGGCAGCAGACCTTGCGGCGGATCTCCGGCAAATCAAAACTGCCTGAGGCGATCCGCTATGCCGTCTCGCGCCGTGCCATCTTCGAACGCTTCCTGACCGATGGCCGCATCGAGCTCGACTCCAACATCGTCGAACGCGCCATCAGGCCATCAGGCCACAAACAATTACGAGAAAGGTCTTCGCTTGCAGCGACGGCGGCGGACGAACCTGGGCGACCATGGCAACACTGCTGCAGACAGCGAAGATAAACAACGTCGATCCGTTCGCCTGGCTCACCCTAACGCTTCAGCGTATCGCCAACGGCTGGCCAAGCAACGAAATCGACGCCTTTATGCCATGGAACCAAGCCGCCTGACGGCATCAGCTTGCCACTTACGATCGAGCGCCCTCAACGGCGAGATCAAGCGGGATCTTGCCCACCAAGACGCCATCTCCGCCTCGTCGGCGCGATCCTGCTCGAGCAGAATGATGAATGAGCCGTTCAGCGTGCGCGTTACATGATGCTGGAAGCCATCGCGCCGTTGTCTGGCTCTTGCCGGTCAATTCGGTGTGCTGCCAGGTACACGACGCTCGGGGACACGATCTGGCCATTGTCAGAAACCGGACAACTCGCAATTAGCTCAGCCGTTCGGCTTTCGCCCTCACAGAGAGGTCGCGGCACGCTTATCTTCCGAGTCCGGCTCTTCCCGAGCGTGAGCCGCATCATATCCTGCGAGTGCTACCTGGAACTGGCAGACGGAAGCGTGAGTTTCTCGAACTCCCATCCCATGTGCCGATTTTTCTCGTTTCGTCGGCTCAGGCAAAGTAGCCACGTCCCACGCCTTTCGCGGTAGAAGTCGTTGAGCTTGGATGATTGTGCGGCCTGCCAACGTAGCTGTAGTGCGCGCGTGGAACAGCGTTGTAGACTCATGCTGTATGGCCTGTGGTGCGTGGATGAGGCGGTCTCCGACGTTTCACCTTCGATCTGTGTCTTCGCTCTCCTGGGAACTACCTACCTGGAGGCGCGCGTTAGCAAATGTGTGCTCCCAAACGGCTGTGCTAACGAGGTTCCTCGTCGGATCTAAGACAAATCGAGTTCTTGGTCAGATCTAATCAGCCGCTTATGGGATGAGTAAGTCTGGCACGAAACTTGCCATTTGAGATTCAACAACACTGAGGAATGCTGTTTGCCAGTCTGACTAGGAGAACGTCATGAGATTGCTCATCCTAACAAGGCACCTCGATTGCTTGGGTGAAAATGATGCACCTATCAGCAATGCTTTCCGTCGTTTCGGCTGCGAAGTAATTTTCGGCGATATCAATGCTATTGCAGCAGACGACTATCGTTATTTCACACGAGGAGTGCGGGTGCCGGAAGACGGCGAGCCGTATTATCCTGGCTCTGCGGCACTGGGAAGCCGACAGGCATATTTTCTTGACGAATGCCAGCTGATCTGGGTTATGATTCCACCTCAGGATAGCGTGGCGCGCGATGTCTGGCAAATGCTGTGGTTAGCTTCGCAACATGTCGCCTTCGTTAACAGCGTTGAAGGCATGATGTTTTTAGACACTAAACACGCGTTAGGCTATGTACTACCGAGAGAGAACAGGGCGACCTCATATATCTCGAATGATTTCTCATCGCTGTGGGAACGTTATCAGCAGATGCCTGATCACTGTTGGGTGGCCAAGCCGCCAAATGCCTTTTGCGGGCAGAACGTTTTCTTACTCCCTCCAGACGGACCAAACGTTCGAACAATTCTCCAATGCCTCACAGGAAACACTGTCGCATTAGATGAATTTGGTGCTGTCGCGCCACGCCGATTCGGCGCTGTCGCGAAACACGAATTCGGCTATGGGCTACGTGGCTTCAAAGCTGAATATGCTATTCTACAGGAGCATATCCCGGAAGTGGCTCAAGGTGAAAAGCGTATCATCGTTGCTTGCGGAAAGGCGGTTGCCTGGCATGGTCGGCAAAACTCTCCAAACGATCACAGGTCGAATATAACGCAAGGAGGAAAACCGGTTCCTGTCGATTTACATTCCGGCGAAGTCGAGCTTGCCGAGTTGATTGGCAAAAAGCTGATGGCGCATGGGATCAATTTTGTCGGAATAGACATGGCTTATCCTTATGTACTGGAATTCAATATTGCAAACCCTGGGGGGCTATATGATGCAGAACTGGCTTCTGGGATAGATCGTTCAGATCAGGTTGCTAAGCTACTCATTGCTCACTTCAAGAAGTAGGCGTGATCGAGTAGCTGTTTCGTCTCACAAATACATTCGGGCATGCGGCTTCCTTAGAAGCGCAGCAGCGAGGCTGCCAGAGGCGAGATAGTTTCGCGCCCTGTCAGCCGCGCCGATGATTGCCTCGCCTACGTGGCAGACATTATGGCGGCCGGCAGCGATCATTAGAAACAAGCTGCCGCACAGTGCGTAAGAAGGCGAGCCGACACCCGCGCGTTTCGTCCAGCGACAGTCCGATGCGAAGTTCCCAAAAACGCTTTCAATCTGATCGTTACCCAAGGGCGCGTCCATACAGAAGCTCGTGCGGTGGAAGGCCATCGCTAGCCCATCGAAGACAGCTTCGAAACTGCTAAGGACGAGCTCGGCCTTGATCACACCGAAACCCGCTCGTGGCCGGCTGGCATCGCCATGTCTCACTCGTTATGGTTGCCCTTGCCATGATGGCCGCGCAAAGCCCATTTTAAGAAGAAACTGCAACTGTAATGGTGGTTGGTACCCATTTGGTAACTTGCTTGCAGAGGAGGGACGCGAGCAAGAGAGAAGCGGTTAGGAAGTCGCGCAAATGCAGCTTTCGAACCCTCGCCGAAGCGCTAACATAGCTTAGAGGCATAGTGAGCCGATCCGCGCCGTGACGAGGTCAGAGTTGGGAGTACGATGGTGTGCTTACGCCCACCAACGGAAGTTGATTGCGATGGCTCAGTGCTCACTGGATGCTGCGATGTGCGCGGCATAGGTCGAGGGATTGGTAACGGCGGCAGAGCATGGACGAACTAAGTTGATGTCGATCAGCCGTAGCGCAACTGACGCGCCGGCGCCTCATCGGCTACGAGAAATGGTGGCTCGGACAGCAACACGAGTCGAGGGGTCCCTCGCGCTCGCTACCCCATAACTGGCAATACCTCATCCGCGGCAGCCACAATCCTTGAACCGCCGCTACGCCCTCGCCAAGCTCAAGGCGCTCTTGCGTCAGGCCGCAGAACGAACCGTCGACGGCCTCTGGAGCGCGATTGGCCGCATTATTGATCGCTTTACATCAACCGAATGCCGCAACTACTTCACCGCCGCCGGATACACTGCAACATGATCGGCGGATGCTCTAGCCTCGCCTCGCCGCCGCACGAATGCGAATCTGAATCAAAGCGCCCAACTTTAGCTAGAGAGTAAGCCTCCGAGGAGAGACGCCTTGCGACGGGGTGGTCTAATGGTTGAGAACTGTACGTATGGACAGTCATACGATCAGTGCGCTGAATCGACTTGAAGTGGTGGAGACGGGCCGGCGACGGCGCTGGTCGGAGGAGGAGAAGGCGCGGATTGTTTTGGAAAGCATGTCCGAGCCGCGTCTGGTTGCGGCAACGGCGCGACGATATGGACTGTCGCGTTCTCTGCTGGTGACCTGGCGGAGGGGCTTGGTAGCGAACCGGGCCAAATCCGAGGCTGGCTTTGTCAGAGCGGTTGTCGCAGAGGATAGGCCAGTCCCATCGGCGGCACTTTCATCGCGGAGCGCGCCGGCGCTTTCGACCGAGCAGCGAATTGAGGTCGAGTTGACGAGCGGGCGGCGCGTCATTGTCGATGCGGGGGTCGACGTTGAGGCGCTTCGCCGCATCGTCGAGGCTCTGGATCGGCGATGATTCCGATCCCCACGGGCGTGCGGGTATGGCTGGCGACTGGCCACACCGACATGCGGTGCGGCTTTCCGAGCCTGGCTCTCCGCGTGCAGGAGGTGCTCAAGCACAACCCCATGGGCGGTGGTCTTTTCTGCTTCAGGGGAAAACGCGGCGATCTTTTGAAGGTGATTTGGCATGATGGCCAGGGGGCATGCCTGTTTACAAAAAGACTTGAGAGAGGAAGATTCATCTGGCCTTCGGTTGCGGGCGAAGCAGTGACGATCTCTCCGGCGCAGTTGAGTTATCTCTTATCTGGAATCGACTGGCGCAATCCTCAAGAAACACGGCGTCCAACGCGAGTTGGATAGCCTTTTTACGATTGAATCTGCAGCCTGATCTGATTCAATGGCTTCATGACGTCGAAGCCGGGCGCTCTTCCTTCGGACCTCGCGAGTGCCTACATGGCGCTGCTGGCCGAACGTGAGGCGTTGCAGGCTGAACGCGATGTGGCCGTCGCGGATGCCGCCAACGCGCGGGCGGAGCTGTCGGACAACGAGGCGCTGATCGCGCATCTCGAGCTGCGGATCGAGAAGCTCAAACGCGAACTGTACGGGCAGCGCTCCGAGCGCACGGCGCGGCTGATCGAGCAGTTGGAATTGGAGCTCGAAGAACTCGTCACCACGGCGAGCGAGGATGAGCTTGCCGCGCAGGCCGCGGCGGCGAAGGCGCAGAAAGTCCGCGCCTTCACGCGCAAGCGACCGGTACGCAAGCCCTGGCCGGACGACATCGAACACGAGCGCGTCGTTATCGAGGCTCCGACGACCTGCGCCTGCTGCGGCGGATCGCGGCTGGCTGCGCGGCGGCGATCAGGGTGAGACTCCAGCGACAATCAAGGTGAGACTGCGCCGATGGGGACGGACCGAAGGGAGGGCGTAGCCCGACCG
>NZ_BSOW01000080.1 GCF_030160715.1 Bradyrhizobium iriomotense | reverse complement strand
CGGGCACCGCGCAAGTCATCCGGGAAAGCAAGAACTGGAACACCACGATCAACGGCACGACCACCTCGCACTTCATGGTGCGCGACTGGCAATTGTCATCCGGTCGATACTTCTCGGCGGCCGAGGAAGCGAGCGCCGCGAAGGTCGTCATTCTCGGCAGTGCCGCCGCCAAAGAGCTGTTCGCGCCGGGCGACGATCCGATCGGCGCGCAAGTCAGGATCATGCAGGTCCCGCTCGAAGTCATCGGCGTGCTCGATCGCAAGGGTCCGGCGCAGGATGATGTCGCCTTCGTTCCACTGACCACCGCCAAGCTGCGCTTTCTCGGCAGCGCGAGCGGTATCAACCGGGACGCCATCGCCTATATCCTCGTCAAGGTCGCCTCCGATACCCAGATGGCGGGCGCGACGAGCGAGATCGAAGGTCTGCTGCGGCAACGACACCGGATTCCCGCCGGCCAGGCCGACGATTTCAAGGTGCAGGATCCCGCTGCCGCCATGGAGGCGCAACAGGGCGCCATCCGCACCGTGGCGCTGCTGCTGTTCGCGATCGCCTCGGTCTCGCTCCTCGTCGGCGGCATCAGCATCATGAACGTGATGATCGTTTCCGTCACCGAACGCACCCGCGAGATCGGAATTCGCCGCGCGCTCGGCGGCCGGATGCGCGATATTCGTTTGCAATTTCTTTGCGAAGCTCTCGTCCTTTGTCTTCTTGGCGGCGCCATCGGCGTCATCGGCGGCGTCACGCTGTCGATGACGGTGGCGCGATTGGCCGGCTGGATTACAGCGATCGACATGCGGTCGATTGGCCTTGCCGTTGGATTTTCAGCCGTGACCGGTGTGATCTTCGGGTTCTATCCCGCCCACATGGCTTCCAAGCTCAGTCCGATCGAAGCGCTCAAGGTGGAGTGAGAAAAATGCCGGCTCGACCTCATGCCACGGAGAAATTGGTCATGAACACAAAGGTAACCGTCACACCTACGCCGCGTGAGCGCGAGCTCATGATGCTGATTGCCCGTGGCATGCAGAACAAAAACATCGCCTGTGAACTCCAGATTTCAGAAAACACCGTGCGTGCGCATGTCAGCAACATCATACGCAAATACAATCTGCAGAACCGAACCCAGATTGCAGTCATTTACGCGCTCCAGGCGCCTTAGTCATGCATGCGACAACGACCTCGACGACTTCTGCCAAACACTCCGGCCCGCGTGTCGATGCGACGCCGGCGAGGTGTCGCTCCCACGTTGGTTTTGCATGAGACTTGGCAGGGTATTGCCGATGGCCCGGCTGAGGATGAAAGTCCCGTGTCGGAATGTCGGGCTTCGGAGCGCAACTGCGATGCCGGTACCCGCAAACAAGATCTGTACGCAGCAGTCGGCGTACATTCTGACCTTGCGGGGCATTGGCTCGTTTCGTTGGTGGCGGCTGCAGGCCTGCTCGCGATTGCAGCCATGATTTGGTAACTCGCTACGACGCCGGTTCAAGCCCGGCGGGGCCGTCAGCCTCGGTTTGCTGGAATCGGGCAGTAACTCAGCGGTAACTGGCGTATTTCTGCGGCGTGCCCAAACTGTCACGCTTGGCCGATAGCCGCCAATGTGGGCTGCCCAACTGCACAGGCGGGCGCGCAATCGGTCTCGCAGCCACGGACGCCCACGAGCAGTATTGCGCCCGAAAGACTTATAGTCGAGCGCCGGAACCATTGCCGGATCTTCCCGTTGACGCGAGCTGTCAGCGAGGACATATGCTAATCATTCGATATTTTCTGTTCACCGGCGCTTTTCTCCTGATCCTTCTCTTCATCGCCGATCGCTACCTTCCAGCTGCGACTGTGGCTCGGACCGACGACCAGGAGATCGATCGGACGATTATTCGGATTCACTCGGCGCGAATTCTTCCGGAAAAGATCGTATTCGACACATCGAACCCGTTCCAGCCTGCTGCTGCAGCGGCGGCCGAACCATTCGAAGACCAGCCGCGCCAAGCGTCTGCAACGGGGCCGCTATCCGCTCCTGCCGCGATCCCGCAGACCGCGCCGGTGAAAAGGCGCCTCGTTCAGCGCACGGTTCATTCACATCGGGCGACCAGTGCAGGCCAGCGTCGTCTTGCGTTCGATCAATGAATTCTCGTCGCATCGTAAGAACCGCCAAGAGCCCACCGCTTTTGGATGACGACATTTGCGTAGGGGCGCCCTTGTGCTAATAGGCTTTCATTGCGTCTATTGAGTAACCGTCGTCCCTTTTTGAACGCCCCTGCGGGCTCCTTTCCAAAGAACCGAGATCTTCCGAGTCTTAGGAGACGGCTACATGAAGTCTGTGCGGATCACGCCTGAAGATAGTTCGCGAAACGGCCAAAAAATCACGTTCCTACTGGCAATCGGCGCCGAGCGGCAATTGTGCCAACTTCAGACGACATTTCGGACTCCCGACCAGGCTTCCAGCTATCTTCACAAGCACCGAAAAGAGCTGGAGCGTGCGGCCCGCGAAAGACTCGCGCGTGGCGAATTGGAAGACGGTGTCGTCAAGCTGACAATGCTTTAGAGCTCACTCGCGCCGCCAGCCTTCACTCGTGCCGTTTGGGTGGAAATCTGTCGAATCGCTGAATGTTCGCGACTCTTACAAGATTGCTTGCTTTGCAAACGGCTGCTTGGCGGCGAGGCGCAAACCAGCTAGCGAAGTCTCTCGCGAAAACCAATTGCCATCGCTTTCGCCCGCAGAACTATCGAGATCTATTTTGAAGCTGCGTTAATGCTGTCGAGGCAGGAGTATCGCGACTCCAAGTCCGACCGCTTCAGCTACTCGTGGTTCTGCGAGAGTGCGTTTGAGCTAGAGGAGGCACGAGGCGCCTAGGTACTACCCGGCACCTTTCCACGCGGAATATTGCGGCATCCTTCAGAGATGCGCAGATATTGGTCTGAAGAGGATGCAATTTCAAAAGTGCGGTGGTTTACGAAAGTTCGCGAATGAAGAGTACGATGAACAGCTCCTCCTGTGCCAGGATCGTCGGCCTAGGTTTCATAACTTGTCTATCTTTCGGATCCAGCCACCGGTCACACGGCTCGCAACACAGTCGTAGGATCCCATGCAGGCTGTTTTCGTTCAAGGCAGGCGGATCTTGTGCTTCAACGCGGCACGATAACTACGCTCCTATTCGGACCTTCGCACAGGAGGGGTGCGGAGTGCTGCGAGCAGCGAACCGTCGTCGGCGAACAAGTCCCAGATCATGATTCCGGCGAGCGCATGGGCCCGAGCGTACGTGGCCTTGCATGCGATGGAGAGTGGATCGTCGTAGCTGATCCACAAGCGCCGTTCGGCGTTATAGAGCCACGGTACCTTGGCCTCGTCGCTCCAATACCGGCGAAACCCCTGCTCCTCCGGTTGCCGGGCAACGAGATCTCGATAATCGATGCCGTCGCTTCCTCCCCACTCCTCGCTCGCTGTAGTCCCCTGTTGGAAAAGCCCGCCCTTTTCTTGGGGTACGCCCGCAACGGCGCGGCCATAAAAGGCCATCCCAAGCGTCACCTTGGCAGGCGGCACGCCGGCACGGATCAAGGCGTTCACGCTCGCATCGACATTCAGGTCGGGATTTGGATCTCCGGCGCAGGCGAACAGTGGGGCATTGAAGCCGGCAAAGGTCGATCCTGCATGATAGTCGTAGGCCATCACATTAATTCGGTCGACCAGGCGGGCGAGAGCGGCCGCCTCGAGATTGATAATTTTGTCGGGCGTGGACGACACCGCGATGGTGAGCTCCAGGTTCCGGCGCTCCAACGCAGAAAAGTCCGCGAGCTTTCGGCGGAGCTCCGCAATCAGGAGCGTGAAATTGCCACGGTCCTCGAGGTGCGCGAGATTTCCGGGACGTCCTCCTGAGACGGGAAATTCCCAATCGACATCCACGCCATCGAACAGCCCCGGATACGGCCGAAAGAACGCCTCGATGACGGATTGTGCAAACCGCCCGCGAGAGAGCGGCGTGGCAGCTGCGGCCGAGAAATATTTCGATCCGCTCCAACCGCCCAACGAAATCAGGATCCGAAGCTGCGGATTGTTCCGCTTCAATTCGGCGAGTTGGGCGAAGTTGCCGCCGAACGGACCGGACGGCGCCGTCCCGTCGCAGTCTCCGGCGTCGAGGCAACGGTCCGTAAGTTCAGCTAGTCCTTCTGCCGAGACCGTGCCGAATGCGTACATTAAGTGGGTCAGCTCGCGAGCTGGGATCGTCTTGATGCTCGGACCGCCCGGCCGGGCCTTCCAAGGGGCCAGATAGCCGGCGACCACGGGGCTCCAGACTCGCGCCGCCCACCCCTGCTGCATCAGCGCTTGTCCGCACACGAGGGTAGAAAACCCGGCCGCGGCGAATGTTCGACGATTAACAAGACTCGCGACCATACTCTCTGCCGGATTGTTCGTTTGCGCCAATCGATGACACGGCGGCCTCCAGGATATCGCCCGGCATCACTGCCGCGAACTTGTCGACCATCGAACTGATCGGCTCCGTTCTCACCTGAATGCCTCGCGATCCGATAGACAGGCTCCGGTGCGACGCCCAGATGCACGCGCCATATACTTGGGGTCGATATAGCGGTTGTCCATACCCAACAGCCCGCGCCGTCAGTGCTGCCTTGCGCGGTGGCGTAATGTCCTCGCGAATAGGGAGGCCGATGAAGTGCCATGCGCGGCGGCCCCATTCCATTCGGCACAGTTCAGGGCGCCTCGAGGAAGGTGAGCAGGCCGTCGTTCGGTTGGAAGCGGTTTCGCTTGCCGCGCTCGTAACTTGAGCTTCGCTAGAGCGGCTTCCTTGGGGGTAAGCATCCGGCATGTCGGTTCCACCAGCCGGTGTATCGGCAAGGTTCGCGGACGGCCCTCTATTCCATCCCAGCATATTCTGCCCGGCCACTCTTCGCGGCACACCGATCTCGTCAGCTTCTCGAAAGGCAGCTCTGCTATCGAAGGGTTCGAAACGGCTGTGGTGGCTCTTAATTGGAGACGATGTATGGTCCTTAACGCTATCGATCGGTTGGCACCAATCCGCGAAGAGGGGACGAGCCGGCATGACAGTCCAACGGACTTTCAGCAGCAGCTAAGCGCGCTAAGGATGCCGGGGACGCTCAACAGGGCGGGCAATTCGCAGGGCAGCCCGTCGCCGGTCGGGGTGCAGACGCGTCTTCCACGGTCTCGCATGAACCTTCCGTATCGTGAGTCCGCGTTGCGCGACAGTCCTGACTTCGTGCGAAGGGACGCCCCGTCGGCGGAAATCGTCGCGACGCTGGCAGGAGCGGAGACGCGTCTCCCGCGGTCTCGCATGAACCTTCCTTATAATGAGTCCGTGTTGCGCGATGGTCCTGACTTTGTGCGCGATCCGTCGCAGGATAACCCGTCTCTGGACTTCAGCACGCCGCCCGGCGCGTTGCTGTCCGGGATAGAGACAGATCAACCGGAGTCTCGCATGAATCGTCCGTATAAAGAGTCCGTGCTTCTTGCCGATGCTCGCTTTGCGCCGCTTGATGAGACGATCAATAGTGCCGTCCAGGAGAAAGCCGGGGCATCGTCATCAACAACCTTATCTGAGCCATACTCAAAGCACCACTGGCGAAATATATAATCGCTAAGGGCCGCATCTGAGGCAGCCAAGCTGCCTCAGTATCATCCGAGCGATCTGCACGTTCTTCCTTAACCCATCGTGCCACATGTGCGCGATGGGGCCACTGATGCGCAGCTGGTCTCGCAAAGCGAAGAAGAATAAGGCCGCGTCCGGCCACACCGCGGCTTCCGACCGGCTATCCAGCATTGAAAGGCAACGACGTGTTCGAGCGTCGGTTGCGTGGGTTCGGACCAGGAGCGTCGATTTGCTTTAATCGGCGATAGTGGTCTTCCTAATGTTTACCGAAATCGCTCGCCTTTCGCATGTAATAGCCCTGCTTCTGAACAGCTAGCCTGATCTCGTGACTGACGCCAATTACCCGTGTCTTCTTTTTTCGCCACTTCGCGAGCGCACCCGTGACAGGCAGCGGAGCTCCCTGTGGAACAACTAACAGATCATGTTTATCGTTTAGATACACATCGAACATGTCCGACCTTTGGCTGAAATATCCTGGCTGTCTCATGTGTGCGGACAAGCGCGTTCATTGGACCTTCGCTCAAACTTGCCAACGATCACGTGTCCCCAGCGACCGAATGCGACAAGGTTCAGTCGCGATACGCTCGTAAACGCAAAAGTCCGGCTTTCACCGGACTTCGCTTGTCACACTATTTTGGCTTATGGTCAGCGTAGACAATCAAACGCCACCGGACCGATCCTTGCGACGTGGTGTGTGCGTGATGTCCTTGCGGCGGCAACGCGTGGCCTGCTGCAATGCCAATCTCGCGATGACAGCCCATGCACCGGTAGAGTCCGGCCTGGGGAGCTGCGGCTCCTGGCCCGTAATCCTGATCAAAAGCTTCGCTGGAAGATTGTTGCAGATAGCTCGCGTCTTTGTAGATAGCCATTTCACTTCTCTTGATTGACTAATCTATGGATCAAATGAAAATCATTCTCGGCGCGCAAACTCAGTACGAAACGAACGAATCTGTCGGCACGTACCGCGAAGGCGGCCGAAATTGCCTCTTTCCGGCGCTTGTCGAGCAGTTGCTGCCAACAACGCACGACCCACCGGAGCGGTGAATTTAGTCCTATGATTACGATCGCATTGTGCGTTTTTCGACCATCCTCTGCAGCATTTATGCGCAACCTCACGTTCGATTGCGCAGAGGATGATGCTCCTGGCCTTCGAGACAGAATCGCCAGGAGTCCGAGTAGTTCTACTGATCTCCTCCTTGCGCATGGCCGATGGCTCCCGATTCTGCGCAAGGCTTAAAGCCGACCTAGTATATTCGATTGCTTGGATCTGCGGCCCTTCTTCGTAGGTGTCGTCGCGCTCGACAAGCTCGCGATCGCGCCGCTTGCGGTCGTCTTCCAGAGCGAGCCGTATCGCATCGAGAAGCTCCTGCTCACGAAAGGGCTCGGGCAGGACTTCATCAGCGCCGAGCTTCATGGCCTGCACCGAGATGCGAACGTCAGAATGGCCGCTGATGAAAACGACGGAACCTGAGGCCCTAGAGTCCGCAGTGTTCGCTGCACTTCCGAACCGCTCGGGGAAGTGCCCGGGAAACCGAACGTCGAGCACCACGCACGACGGAAAATCGGCGAGCTTTTCCACCAGGAATTCGTCGCTCGAGCCGAACAGTTTCACCTGAGCAGATATCAGTAATTGAGCGGAAGAAACTCTGGAGCGGAGGGGGTGAGCGATAGAGCGCGCCCGACGATGCGCTAAAGCAAACTTCCTGAGCTTGTCCTTCCGCAGGTCGTGTCGGCCGTCTTAGACGGAGTCCTTGGATCTCTCCTCGTGCTCCGTCGAAGCGCTCTCTCCTGCTATCGCAATCCAAAGCTTTATCGGCATTTTCAATCTATTTCTCAGCGTGCAATCCTTGCGTGCCGCACTAATAGATGAATTGCCGGAGACCGCTCGGGGTGGAGGAGCGAACACAATGATGAATGCTTAGGCGTTGTGCAAGACCCTTACGCGACGCGACGGGAATGGTTCCGGAATGGCGTCAAATAGTTCGCCCTGTTGAGGGAGGTGTGGCCGTTCACGTCGCTTATGCTAACTGGGGGCACGGTATGGATAAGCGTCGAAGGCGGCAGCAACGGATCGAATCAGAAAGCGATGTTCCTGCCTTACGCGGATCAAACCGTCTTCGATGTCCACTATCCCGTCTTCGGCGAGGAGCGCCAAGCGTTCAGCTGAATCGAGGAAAGAACTGGGATCAAATCCGTGGGTGGCGCAGATTGCCGGCAAGTCGGCCTCTAGATCGCACATCAGCCGCTCGATTATTGCGCCTCGGACGCGATCTTCCGGGGTGAGGCAGCAGCCCTTTAATGTCGCCAGACGGCCAGCTCTGATCTGCCGGCTGTAAGGACCCTCAGTAACTTCGTTCTGGACGTAGCCATCTCCCAATCGTCCAACAGCCGACGGCCCGAAGCCGATCAGCGTTCTACAGGTATCTGCCGAGTAGCCCAATGCGCGGCGGCGATCAGGGTGAGACTCCAGCGACAATCAAGGTGAGACTGCGCCGATGGGGACGGACCGAAGGGAGGGCGTAGCCCGACCGGAGGAC
>NZ_BSOW01000079.1 GCF_030160715.1 Bradyrhizobium iriomotense | reverse complement strand
AACGGCGACCCAGCTCGGGCCGTCACCCGGGCTGGGCCATTCCTCACGGAACGGCACCCATCATAAGCGATCGCGCTAATACAAGGGTGGGTTAGCGCAGCGTAACCCACCAAGGTCCATCCGCGCGGGAGGCAAAGCGGTGGGTTACGCCTTCGGCTAACCCACCCTACGACCCGCGGAAGCTTACGCCTTGTGCGTGTCCGTCACCTTGCGCACGGCGGGCCGCTCGGACATCCGCTTGAAGTGATCGGCGACCTTCGGTGTCACCTTGATGTCTACGCCGTCGCCTTCGAGCCAGAGCGACAGCGTGTAGAGATAGGGATCGCAGATCGTATACTGCTCGCCCATCACCCAGGGCCCCCTGAGCATCTTCTGCTCGATCAGCGCGAAGCAGGCGCCCATGGACTTCGGGATCATCCGCTTCATGTCCGCAAACGACGTCTCTTCCGTCGCCCAGCGCGCGCCGCGCAGCTTGTGGGCGTGCGCCACGTGCACAGTCGAGCACAGATAGGAGTTGAACGACTGCGCTTGCGCGAGCGCGAAGACATCGTCGAGCGGCGCGAGCTTCGCATTCGGAAACACTTGCGCGATATAGGCGAGCATCGCCGGCGTCTCGGTCAGTACGCCGCGATCGGTGACCAGCGACGGCACGCGTCCTTTCGGGTTGATCGCGAGGTAGTCCGGGCTGTTCTGCTGGTTGGTTTTGAAGTCGAGCCGTTCGGTCGTGTAGTCGGCGCCGGCCTCTTCAAGGGCGATGTGGGAGGCGACCGCGCAGGTGCCGGGGGCGTAGTAGAGCTTGAGCATGGGGGACCTCGTACCGAAAGGGAAACGTTAGCGGCAGGCCGGCGCGACGTCCATAGGCCGCTCCTTCGCAGTTGCCCACAGCCGCCTCCCCATGCGAAGACGCCGCCAATCGGAGGGGTTTTGACATGACGATCCTCATCGCCGGCGGCGGCATCGGCGGGCTGACGCTCGCGCTCAGCCTGCAGGGAATCGGCATTCCCGCAAAGGTGTTCGAGAGCGTCGCCGAGCTGAAGCCGCTCGGCGTCGGCATCAACGTCCTGCCGCATGCGGTGCGCGAATTGATCGAGCTCGGCTTGATGGACAAGCTCGACGCGAGCGGCGTGCGCACCCGCGAGCTCGCCTATTTCTCCAAGCATGGCAAGCCGATCTGGAGCGAGCCGCGCGGGTTGGAGGCCGGTTACAAATGGCCGCAATTCTCGATCCATCGCGGCATCCTCCAGCAGCTCCTGCTGGACACCGCAATCGAACGGCTGGGCCGCGAGAACATTCTGACCAGCCATCATCTGACCGGCTGGCATGAGACGGCAGACGGCGTGCGTGCCGAGTTCATCGACAAGGCGACCGGCAAATCTGCCGGAGCTTACGAAGGCGCGCTCCTGATCGCGGCCGACGGCATCCATTCCGCCGTGCGCGAAAAGCTCTACCCGCAAGAGGGGGCGCCGATCTGGAACGGCCGCATCCTCTGGCGCGGCGTGACGCCGGCCAAGGCCTTCCTCACCGGCCGCACCATGATCATGGCCGGGCACGAGATCCTGAAATTCGTTTGCTATCCCATCACCAAGGCGCCGGACGCGTCCGGCAACCACCAGGTCAACTGGGTCGCCGAGCGGCACATGCCGCCGACCTATCAGTGGCGGCGCGAGGACTATAACCGCGCGGCGCGGCTGGAGGAGTTTCTGCCGTGGTTCGAGAGCTGGCAGTTCGACTGGCTCGACGTGCCCGGCCTGATCCGGAACTGCCCGCACGCCTACGAATATCCGCTGGTCGACCGCGATCCCGTTTCGCAATGGACCTTTGGCCGCGTCACGCTGATGGGCGATGCCGCGCACCCGATGTATCCGATCGGCTCGAACGGTGCCTCGCAGGCGATCCTCGACGCCCGCGTCATCACCCGCGAGATTCTCGCACACGGACTGACGAATGCTGCGCTGGTCGCCTACGAGGCCGAGCGGCGCCCCGCAACGACGGACCTCGTGCTGCTCAACCGCAAGAACGGCCCTGAGCAGGTGATGCAGCTCGTCGAGGAACGCGCGCCCAACGGCTACAAGATCGTCACCGACGTGCTGTCGCAGAAGGAGCTGGAAGACATCGCCGCGAACTACAAGCGCGTCGCCGGCTTCCAGGTCGAGGCCCTGAACGCAAAGCCGCCGATCGTGTCGCAAGCGGATGGGCGGCGCGCGAGCACGTAGGTCGTCACCGCTCAATCCGCAATGAAGTTGACGGGCGCGAGTTACCCGGCGCGACGACCGCCGAACACCGAGGACACCCGCTTCAGCTTGTTGATGGCACGGATGGCGTAACCGAGCCCAACGGGATTGGTCTGGCGCAGGAAGGCGACCTTTTTCACATACTTTTCGATGTGCCATTTGGCGTGCGCGCCCTCGCGGAAGAAGACGACGTCACCGACACCGTAGCGTTTCGACGGCAGGCCATCGCTCTCGATCACCATTGATCCTTCAAGGACCATGATCGTCTCGTCCAGATCGTAGTACCAGTTGAACTTGCCCTCGGTGCAGGACCAGATCAGGGTCGTGGCAGTGCCGCACGCGCTGGTCGACAGCAGGTGCGAGCGGGCTTCGGGGTTTCCCTCAATGATCCAGGATGGCTCGATCGGGGACGGTTTGAGATCGACGTTGCAGTGGCCGGTCTCAATAAGCGCAAGCGCCATGGCGCACCTCAAGGCCTTAAGTAAAGCACGACTTTGAAAAATGGCCCCGTTTAACTTTTGTAAAAATTTCTATCGGGCGATCTACAATCGAAGCTTCCGCAGAAAACAAGAAAATGTGAAGTGGCCACTTTGCCGCAAGTCGCGTCGACGATGCGTCGAGCGTCGCAATTCGCCTGCAGATTGCGCGCATTCACCTGTCTCCTGTCGGGCTGCGACAATATGCGCCGGACCAATGCTCGCGCGGCCGGAGTCGGCGTGCTCATAGCGTGCACAAGGAATTCGTGAGCAAATCAACTTGTTGCACGCATTGGTAGTACAGCCTATGCCGATGCGGAAGTATTGCTCACTGTTCCGGCAGCTTGAAGAAGGTCACCGCACCTGTATCAGCGAACCACCCTTGCCGCATCGAGCAGCCGCTCGCTGGCGGTGGCGGTCGCAAGCAGCGTGCCGTCTTCGGCCACCAGCTTCCCTTCGACAAACGCGATCGTCTTGCCGAGCTGGGTGACTTTGGCCTCAGCGACGATCGACCCGGGTTTGGCCGGCGCGAGGAAGTTCACGGTCATGCTGACAGTCGTCGTATAGAGCCTGCCTTCGCTCATCACCAGCACTGCCGGACCCATCGTATCGTCGAGCATCGCCGAGAGCAGGCCGCCCTGGATGAAGCCGGCAGGATTGCAGAACTCGGGCTTGCCCTCGAAGCCAAGCTTGATCCAGCCCTCCTCGGGCCGGGCGTCCAACAGGCGCCAGCCCAGCAGCTTGGCACAGGGCGGCATATTGAAATCATCGAGCGCAGTCTTGACCATCGGGAGCCTCCGTTTCGCTTGCCGATAACGCAGCGCTGCTGCCAGCATGCTGTCAGGAGGCTGCGCGCGAAGCTAGAGATCCAGCCCGTGCGCGATCACCTTGCGCATGACGTTGGGTAGCGCTTCATCCGCCAGCGTTGCGATCGGCACCCACCGCATGCCCCTTGGCGCGCGGATTCGGCCGTCGACCTCGGCGGTGTAGACCACGAGTTCCAGCGGGAAATGCGTGAAGACGTGGGTGACCACGCCCAGCTTGCGCTGCCAGCGCGTGAGGCCCTTGATCTCAGGCGCCTGCGCGCGCGCGGTCTTTTCGTCCTGGCCGGCGCGCCAGTCCGACCCCGGCACCTCGGTCATGCCGCCGAGCAGGCCCTTTTCGGGCCGCGAGCGGACCAGCAGTTCATCGCCGCGGACGACGACGAAGGCGGCACCTCGCCGCAACGCGCCGCTCTTCTTCGGCGCCTTGCGCGGAAACGTCTCCTGGTTGCCTTTCGCCCGCGCGAGGCAATCCTCGTTCAACGGGCAGAGCGAACACGCCGGCTTCTTCGGCGTGCAGATCGAGGAGCCTAGATCCATCAACGCCTGCGCGCTGTCGCCGGCGCGAGACTTCTCGTCGCCGGCGCGGGAATCGGCGAGCAGCGTCGCCGCCAATTGCTGGATCAGCGGTTTGGCCTGCGGCAATTCCTCTTCGACGGCGTACAGGCGCGACACCACCCGCTCGATATTGCCGTCGACCGGCATGGTGCGCCGATCGAACGCGATCGCGGCGATCGCCGCCGCGGTGTAGGGCCCAATGCCCGGCAGAGACCGCAAACCTTCCTCGCTATCGGGAAACACGCCGCCACGCTCGCGCGCGACCGCAACAGCGCAGGCATGCAGATTGCGCGCCCGCGAATAATAGCCGAGCCCGGCCCACATCCGCAGCACGTCGTCCTGCGAGGCGCGGCCGAGGGCCGTGACGTCAGGCCAGCGCGCGACGAACTTTTCGAAATAGGGCCCGACCGCCTTGACCGTGGTCTGCTGGAGCATGATCTCCGAGAGCCAGACGCGATACGGATCGGGCGTCTCGCCCGTCACCGCGCGCCATGGCAGCCGGCGGCGATGGCGGTCGTACCATGCGAGCAGCGCCAGCGGACGCGCCATCACCTCCGGCTGGTCTGGTTCCGATTTTGCCTTCAGGGCAGACTTGGGGCTCATGCCGATACTGTAATCGGGTAACGCCGATCTCTCCACGTCATGCCCGCGCTCATCGTGGGCATCCACGCCTTTTCTTCGCGGGCTCCGCACTTGGATGACCAGGTCCGGCCGGAGTGATTTCTGCCCGTGGGACGCAGTGCTATAAGGCCCCAATGTCCAAACCCGGTCCCATCAGCGCAAAGCCGCTGTCGATCCTGCTCAACGACGTCTTTGCCGAGGCCTATGCCAAGCAGGGCTTTGCCGCGCGCGAATTGGTGACGCGCTGGGGCGAGATTGCCGGCTCGGAGATCGCCGCGCATTCGGAGCCGTTGAAGATGCAATGGCCACGGCCGGTGGAGGGCCAGCCGCAGGAGCCGGCAACGCTGGTGCTGCGGGTCGAGGGGCCGATGGCGCTGGAGATCCAGCATTCCGCCGACGTCATCCTGGAACGGGTCAACCGCTTCTTCGGCTGGAATGCGGTCGGCAAGCTCGCCTTCCGCCAAGCCCCCCTGTCGAGCCGCGGCCGCCCGGCGCGACCCCGCCCGCCCGACGCCGGGGCCGTAGCCAAGGTGGCCGAGACCCTCGGCAATATCGAAGATGAACAATTGCGGGACGCGCTGGCCCGGCTGGGTGCCGCAATCAAGCGAAATTGAGCCTCATTCCGCCGCTAATCTGGAGCCGTTATTGCGGCCCGCCATTGCCTCCATTGCGGTTTCAAGCTAGCGACAGGCCGCTCAATCGGGGAGCTTTGGGCGTGCCCACGCCAATTTCGGGAGTTGGACCTTTGATGATCACCCGTCGCGTCTTCACCACGATGCTTTCGCTGACCGGACTTGCCGTGGCCGCCGGGTTGTCGCCGCTGCGGCTCATCACCGAAGCCATGATTCCTAAAGCCCTGGCACAGAGCGCCTCCGATGTCGCCAAGCCGGTGTCGCTGCCCGACATGGCGCTCGGCCCGGACAACGCCGCCGTCACCATCACCGAATTCGCCTCGATGACCTGCCCGCATTGCGCGGCCTTCAACGAGCAGGTGTTCCCGAAGATCAAGAAGGAATACATCGACACCGGCAAGGTGCGTTACATCTTCCGCGAGTTCCCGCTCGACATCAAAGCCGCCGCCGGCTCGATGCTGTCGCGCTGCATCGCCAATGGCGACGCGCCGAAATATTTCGCCGTCACCGACATGCTGTTCCGCTCGCAGGCCGACTGGGTGACCAAGAACACCACGGAGACGCTTGCCCGGATCGGCAAGCAGGCGGGCCTGTCCCAGAGCCAGGTCGAAGCCTGCCTGAAGGACCAGGCGCTGCTCGACAAGATCGCCGCCGACCAGAAATACGCGAGCGAGGTTCTGAAGGTCGATTCGACCCCGACCTTCTTCATCAACGGCGAGAAGATCAAGGGCGAGGCCTCGTTCGAGGAATTCGCGAAGAAGATCAATCCGCTGTTGAAGAGCTGATCTTCACGTTTTGATCCTGATTCGCGCTTCAAAAGCCTTGGGAAAAGCGTTGCCGGCTGGTTGCCCTTGAGCATCGGCGCAGCCATTGTCGCTTGTGCATAAGCCGCTCGAAGCGGTAGCCCAGACACCGACATTTGCCTTCTATGGTATTGTCACGGCAGGGAGATTCGCGTCCTGCCAACAGAGAAGCGTGTTTTATGAAGATCACCCGCCTGCGCCTTCACGGCTTCAAGTCATTCGTCGAGCCCACCGACTTCCTGATCGAAGCGGGCCTCACCGGCGTCGTCGGACCGAACGGCTGCGGCAAGTCGAATCTGGTCGAAGCGCTGCGCTGGGCGATGGGCGAAACCTCGCACAAATCGCTGCGCGCCGCCGACATGGACGCGGTGATCTTCGCCGGCTCGGGCAATCGCCCCGCGCGCAACCACGCCGAAGTGACGATGACGATCGACAACGCCGATCGCACCGCGCCGGCGGCGATGAATGACAGCCAGCTTCTCGAAATCTCCCGCCGCATCGAGCGTGAGGCAGGCTCGGTCTATCGCATCAACGGCCGCGACGTGCGCGCCCGCGACGTGCAGATCCTGTTCGCCGATGCCGCCACCGGCGCGCGCTCGCCGGCCCTCGTACACCAGGGCAAGATCGGCGAGATCATTCAGGCCAAACCTGAGCAGCGCCGCCGCGTGCTGGAAGATGCCGCCGGCGTCGCCGGCCTGCACGCCCGCCGCCATGAGGCCGAGCTGCGGCTGAAGGCAGCCGAAACCAACCTCACCCGCGTCGAGGACGTGATCGGCCAGCTCTCCGGCCAGATGGAAGGCCTGAAGAAGCAGGCCCGCCAGGCCGTGCGCTATCGCGAGGTCGCGGCCAAGGTGCGCAAGGCCGAGGCGACGCTGTTCCATCTGCGCTGGATCGGCGCGCATGCCGAGGTCAATGATTCCGGCCACACCCATGATCTCGCCGTGCGCGAGATGGCCGAGCGCACCCAGCACCAGGCGGAAGCTGCCCGCATCCAGGCGATCCGCGCCGCCGGAATGCCGGCGCTGCGCGATGCCGAAGCGCGCGCCGCGGCCGGCCTCCAGCGGCTGACCAATGCACGCGAGCTGCTCGATCGCGAGGAAGAGCGCGCCAAGGAGCGCGTCACCGAGCTCGAGCGCCGGCTGACGCAGTTCGAGGGCGACATCGCCCGCGCCCAGCAGCAGACCATGGATGCCGACGTCGCGCTTCAGCGGCTCGACGCCGAGGATCTGGAGCTGAAGGAAGAGATCAGGTCGCGTGTCGAGAAGCGCTCCGGCGTCGACGAGCGCGTCTCCGAGGCCGAGGCAACGCTCACCGAAGCCGAGCAGCAATTCTCCGAGCTGACCACCGCGCTCGCCGACCTCACCGCCAAGCGCAACCAGCTCGAAGCCAATGTCCGCACGCACCGCGACCGCCTCGCTCGTCTCGATCATGAGATCGCGAACGTCGCGGCCGAAGAGCAGAAGCTTGCGGATGAGACCGGCGGCTTCGGTGATCTCGACGAGCTGACCGCTGCCGTCGAGAACGCCGAGCAGACGCTGGCGGCCTCGGAGGCCGCGGCGCAGGCGAGCGAAGCCGCGCACGTCGCAGCTCGCCAGACGCTGGAAGCCGCGCGCTCACCGCTGAACGAGGCCGACAAGCGCGTGCAGCGGCTGGAGACCGAGGCGCGCACGATCTCCAAGATCGTCAACGGCGAGACCAAGAATCTGTGGCCGCCGATCATCGACGGCATCACAGTCGACAAGGGTTTTGAAAAGGCGATCGGCGCCGCGCTCGGCGACGACCTCGATGCGCCCGTCGATCCGTCCGCGCCGATGCGCTGGACCAATGCCGGCGTCACCGATGGCGACCCGGCGCTCCCCGAGGGCGTCGTGCCGCTCGCCAATCACGTGCAGGCGCCGATCGAGCTTGCGCGCCGCCTGGCGCAAATCGGCGTCGTGCCGCGCGAGCGCGGCGCAGAGCTCGTCTCGCAGCTCAAGACCGGCCAGCGGCTGGTCTCGCCGGAAGGCGACGTCTGGCGCTGGGACGGTTTTGTCGCGGCCGCTCACGCGCCGACCGGCGCCGCGCGGCGTCTTGCCGAACGCGCCCGCCTCGTCGACATCGAGAACGAGCTGGAGCAGGCCCGCATCGACGCGCAGATCAAGCGCCAGGCGCTGGAGAACGCGGAAGGCGAGTTGCAGATGGCCGCCGGCACCGAAGGCGCCACGCGCGAGGCCTGGCGCGCCGCGCAGCGCGAGCTCAACGCCGCGCGCGAGCGCCATGCCACGGCCGAGCGCGAGATCAACCGTCACGCCGCGCGGAAAT
>NZ_BSOW01000078.1 GCF_030160715.1 Bradyrhizobium iriomotense | reverse complement strand
CCATCCATGCTGGCCTCCTTCCAGCCAGCATGGTGAATCAGAAACGGGCTGATTTGGGAATCCCAAATCGATTCAACTTAACCCCATCCCGCTTTAGGCCGGGACGACGCAGAATGTGTGGCGCCGGCGTCCCACAGCCGCCATCACTTCTTCGCCACGAAGTAAAAATCCTCGCTGCCCGGCGGGGAGCCGTAGGTGAAGGGTTGCTGCTCGTGCTTGGTCTGGAGCCAGACGTCGTCACGGACGATGTCGAAGAGCTTGCGGACCTCGACATTCGGCTGCCGCACGTCGCGGGCGAGCGCAAGCGCGAACGGGCTGTCGTTGCCGTCGCCGTCCATCGCGGTCTCGCCATGCTTGGCGGCGTAGACCACCATGAAGCCGACGCCGGGCTCGATGTTGGAAAAACCCTTGTCGACCAGCTTGAGCGCCAGCGTGTGCTGCATGGCCGGCGCGAAGGGATTGTCGCGACAGGCGTCCAGGATCACGAGCCGCAGCTTGTGCGCGCCCCCGACCGCCGCGATCACCTGCTCCAGCGCCACGGCTTCGGTCTCCGCGTCCTTGTCGACCGAGAGCCTTGCATCGACCGGCACGAGATAGTTCACGCCGCCGATCTCGAAGCCATGGCCGGCATAATAGACCACGGCCCAATCGGCTTTCTCCGCGTCCGCCGCGAAGGTGCGCAGCGTCTCGAAGAACTGGTCCCGGGTCAGGTCGTTCGAGATCGTGACGGTCTGGAAGCCGACGTCGCGCAGCGCGCCGGCGACCAGCTTGGCGTCGCGCGGCGGATTGGAGAGCGCATGAACGTTGCGGTAGGCGCCGTTGCCGATCACCAGCGCCACGCGGCGCATCGTCGAGCGCGTCGAAGGCGTCTTGGGTTCGAGCACGGCGAGGCGGCTCCGCGCGCCGGTGCGCGCCGTCGCAACGTCGATCTCGTCGAACGGGGTGAGCGCGAATGCGGCGGCACGGTAGTCGGCACGCGCCTGCGCGAGATCCTGCTTGCGCTCGAACACCTGGCCACGGCCGGCATGGGCGCGGACGTTGTTCGGATTCATCTCGAGGATGGCGTTGTAGTCGTTCAGCGCGGAGTCGAGGTCGCCCTTGGCGAGGTAGGCATCGGCGCGGTTGGCGAGCGCATACTGGTTCTTCGGCTGCTTCTCCAGGACGCTGTTGCAATCGGCGAGCGCCTCGTCGAAGCGCCGCATCGCGGCAAAGGTCACGCAGCGATGGTTGGGAATTTGCAGCGCATTCGGATCGATCCTCGAGGCGTCGGCAAAATCGGCAAGCGCGCCGTCATAGTTCTTCATGAAGGTCCGCGTCCGCGCACGGTTGGTATGACCGACCAGCAGATTGGGTGTGTACTTGATCGCAAGGTTGAAATCGTCGAGTGCGCTCTGGAGCGCGCCCTTGCGCAAATACAGCGTGCCGCGGTCATTATAGGCGCCGCCATAGTTGGGGCGTTTCTGGAGCGCGAGGTTGTAGTCGGCCATCGCGAGATCGTCCTGGCCCTTGCGCTGGTGGGCCTGGGCCTGGCCGTCGAGCGCGACCATGTTGTCGGGATCGGCGTCGCGCGCCGCGGCGAAGGCTTCGAGGGCGTGGTCGAAGTCGCGCTTGTTCAGAAGCGAGAAGCCCCGCACGGTCAGCGCGATGGACTTGTCCTTCCCGGTCACGCGATCCGAGCCGAGCAGGTGTTCGCAGGCCGCAAGCCGCGTCGGCAGATCGATCTTGCGCTCGCGGCAGGTCTCGAGATCATCACCAAGCTGGGGGTCGGCCACGGCGACCGAAGCAGATGACAGCAGGATGAGAAGGATCAGGGAAACGACGCGCAACATTTTCGTCGAACAAGCTCCAGCGCCACTCATTCTATGTCGGTCATCCAAGGGAGGGGTTCATTCCGGCCCGATCCTCCCCGCGCCGGCGACGCTAGCATGCCTTCTTCACGGGCTCGTGTCTGCCAGCGCGTAACATCCGGCCCTTCCGCCCGTATCTTGGGCATGCCCGAATGCGGGGCCTGGCGGGCTGTTCGCCCGGCCCCAAGCACCCTAGACTGTCGCACCGACCGAATGAGGATCCGCCATGAGCCGACCCGCCTTTCATTCCCTCCCCTTCCTCGCCGCCACCGCCGCACTGGCGCTGGCCTTCGCCTCGCCCTCACGGGCTGCGGAAGATGCGGTGGTGATCCCCGCCCCCACTGTGGACGCGGCACCCGCAAGCGGTATCCAGACCGCGGTCGTCGCCGGCGGCTGCTTCTGGGGCGTGCAGGGCGTATTCCAGCACACCGCCGGCGTCGTCAACGCGGTCTCCGGCTATGCCGGCGGCAGCAAGGCGACGGCCGACTATCACACCGTCTCCTCTGGCACGACCGGCCACGCGGAGTCGGTCGAGATCAAATACGATCCGAAGAAGATTTCCTACGGCAAGATCCTGCAGATCTTCTTCTCGGTCGCGCACGATCCGACCCAGCTCAACCGCCAGGGCCCCGACACCGGCACGCAGTATCGCTCGGCGATCTTCACCACCTCCGACGAGCAGAAGAAGGTCGCAGACGGCTATATCGCGCAGCTCAATGCCGCCAAGGTCTTCAGCAAGCCGATCGTGACCAAGGTCGGCGCGCTGGAGGCGTTCTATCCGGCGGAAGGCTATCACCAGGACTATCTGACGCTGCACCCGAACCAGCCCTACATCGCCTACAACGACATCCCGAAGGTCGAGAACCTGAAAAAGCTGTTCGCGGATAACTATATCGAGAAGCCGACGCTGGTCAGCGCCGGCAAGGTCACCAACTGATCGCAAGATCTTACTGAGCAACGGGAGATCCATGCCCGACACCAAGACACCCACGAACGAAACCAAGGTCACCAAGAGCGAGGAGCAGTGGCGGCGCGAGCTCACGCCGATGCAATATGCGGTGCTCCGCGAGAAGGCGACCGAGCGTCCCTTCTCGGGCGAGTATGAGCACGACCACCGCGCCGGCACTTATGTCTGCGCCGGCTGCGGCAACGTGCTGTTCGAGTCCGACGCCAAATTCGATTCCGGCTGCGGCTGGCCGAGCTTCACCCAGCCGGCGGTCGAGAGTCATATCGACGAGGAGACGGACCAGAGTCACGGCATGATCCGCACCGAGGTGCTGTGCTCCAAATGCAGCGGCCATCTCGGCCATGTCTTTCCGGACGGACCGGGGCCGACCGGCCTGCGCTATTGCATCAACTCGGCGGCGCTAAAGCTCGATCCGAAATAACATTGCGCATCGCCGGGTTCCGACATGGAACCCGACGGCGCGATGTGCTTTTCTTCCCTGGCGGTGCAGCCGATGTACGGATTCCGGCGGCCGCCAGGGAGGATGCCATGACCCTCGGAACCATCCTGATCATCCTCGTGATCATCTACCTGCTGGGCGGCATGTCGGGCCGGTTTGGCGGCTATGGCTATGGCATGGGCCATTCCGGCATGGGGCTCGGCGGCGTGGTCCTGGTGGTGCTGATCGTGCTGCTGCTTCTTGGCAAGCTGTAAACCACGCAAGCTATTGAATTAATTAAATTTATTGCCTTTGCGGGGCTGCCATGCGCGGATTCATCATCTCCGTTCGCGGGGGTCGCATTTCTGTCAAAACGGCCTATATTAGAGGGCGAAAATGACATGGCCGCCCGGTTGCGGCCTGCGCTCACAAACCCCACACGCGCCTGAAACCGAAGAAGATCACGAGGTCTTTGACCATGCGTCCACTGCGTCCGTTCAACTTCAATACCTCCGCCGAGCTTTTCCCCGCCGCGATCCGCAAGAAGAAGCGTGCGGGCTTCACCTATCGGCGGTTTGGCACCGCGGCCGAAGCCGTGCGCTTCGCGATCGAGGAATTGCCGACGGATTCGCTGAACGGCGCGTACCTCCAGGTCGAGGAAGCCCGCTTCGACCAGAACGGCATCCGCTCGCTCTATGAGAGCGAGGCGTTCCCGCTGCCGCGCCGCCGCAAGCCGGCTGCGAACACCGACGCCGACGCGGCGTAAGCTTTTCTCATCCTCCGATGCGCAATGAGCGCGGTAGCCGAAAGGTTACCGCGCTTTTCGCGTCTAAAGCACGATGAGATCGGGCTGAATCATCCTCGCGCTTTAGCTTGTTCTTTGAGCATGATCTCCGCGCAAACGCGTTCCGCGTTTGCCGCGAGGGAAAACCGCTTCACACTTTTCCGGATCATGCTCTAAAGCGCGATGAGATTTGGATGAATCGTCATCGCGCTTTAGGTTGTTGTTTGCGCATGATCTTTTCGGAAAACCGCTTCACACTTTTCCGGATCATGCTCTAGCGTGGCTGCTTGTCCAGCCAGCGGCGCAGCAGGCGGACATTGCGCATGTTGGCGCGGAACATGACGTCGAAAGCGTCGCCCGCGAACGGCACCATGCCGACCACGCCGTCGACCGCAACATTACCGAGCATCCGCGCGGTGATGTACCAGGGCGCGCCCAGCGCGCGCGCCTCGCGCACCAGCCACAACGAGATCGCGGTGGTGATGATGTCGCCGATGACAGGGATCAGGCCGATCAGGCCGTCGATGCCGTAGCGGATCTTGGTGCCGGGCAGGATGAAGGCGACGTCGAGCAGCTTTGCGATCGCCTCGAGCCGCGCCAGCCGCTGCTCGCGCGTGAGATTGCCGAAGGGATTGGCGCTACCGAACTCGGAACGGAATTCGCGAAAGCCCTCTTCAAGCGTCTCGGGCCGGATCTCGCGGCCGTCCTGATCAATGATCGGCCCGCGCGCCTCATCGCCCGAGAAGGTCGCGCGCGAGGTCTTCCCCGAACGAGGAGGGCGTGTTGCAAGAATATCGTCGTCAGGCATGGTCATCGCTGAGGGCCAACGCATACGCGCCGCCTGGGTTGCCGGGCCGCGCCCAAACGCCGCCCCTTGCCCTCAGGCCGACGCCGGAGCCGGTTGCGGCTCCTCCACATACTTATGCACGAGCCAGGACGAAATCACGCTCGGCACGAAACCGACCAGGCCGTAGAGGATCCATTGCACCGCGCCGGAATCCGCCCCGCGCGAGCCATAGGTGATGGCGGCGAGGATGAACGCGAACAGGCCGACCAGCAGCATCCGCAGCACCGGCCCGATGCGCTTGATGTGAAACACGATGTCGTCGACCGCGCCGATCATCAGCGAGGGCAGGAAACCGAACAAATAGCTGTATTGCAGGGTCTTGAAGAACACCACGAACAGCTTGCCGACCTCGCTCCAATTGGTCTGGGTCCAATAGCCGGACTGGTAGGTCGTCGTCAGCAGCAGCAGGAATCCACCGACAAACGGACCCACCAGCGCAAAAACCAGATAGCGTTTCATCAAGCACCCCTTACTCGAAGCCCGCCCCGTTATAGCAGCGCCTCGAGAAGCTTGGATAGCGGGGTCGGGGCCCGCCCCGGGGAACAAGTGGCAGGCGGCCGGGTTCAAGTGAACGGCTCTCATGTCCGCCCTTTCAGAAGATTGGATTTGGCCATGCGTTGGATGACCCTTTTCCTGGCGACGATCGCTCTCACCGCATCCGGCCTCGCAAGCCTGCCAGCGTTCGCGCAGGGCCATGCCGGAACCCAAGGAGAGCAGCAAGCCTGCTCGCGCGACGCCTCGCGTCTGTGCCGCAAGGATCTCGGCAATGACGGAGCGGTTCAGTCCTGCCTGCAAGCCAACCGGGCCAGGCTGTCGCAGTCCTGCCGCAAGGTGTTCGAGAGCCATGGAATGTGAGGCGCTTGCAAAGGCGTCACGTCGATCGAAGAACATGCTCAACTCTCGCTGATGTGCCCTCGGCGTGCGCGTGAGGCGATGGTTGCCGTGACGAACGCGCAACAATCGTGAAATCGTTCACACGAACCATTGAAGCTTCGCGGCATTCGCGCATAATCGAATCGGGGCGGCGCAGCACTTTCGATTCGAAATCTCAAGCGTAATCGAGCAACCACACCGGGGGCATCCCTCCGCGTGCCGGATCTGACGTGCGGCAGCGCAAGCCGCGTGCGGCGCCTCCAATACACAAGCGGCCAACACCGCAAGAAAACCTTGGGGATGCATCTCACATGTTTAGCTACCGTATCGGGAAGATCGCCACCCTCGCCGCCATTGCCGCGACTACCGCCGCGCTTCACACATCACCCAGCCTCGCCTTCTCGTCCGAGGCGCAGCAGATGTGCACGGGCGACGCCATGCGCCTCTGCTCCAGCGAAATCCCGAACATTTCGCGGGTCACCGCCTGCATGGTCCGCAACAAGCACAATGTCAGCCCCGGCTGCCGCGCCGTGATGGATCGCGAGGCAGCGGCGCGCAAGCGGGAAGCTGCCGCGAACTGATCCCTCACGCGCACTGCAAGTTGAGCGGCGTCCTGCAGCGATCGACGCTATGCTGAGGCCCGGCCAAGAGCGCTGGAGCAACAGACATGGCGAAGATTCCGGCGAGGATCCCGATCGCGGGCGGTTGGCGGCAATCCCTCATCCAGGCGAGCACGGCCGCCCTGATGGCGCTGGTGCCTTGCGCGGCGCCCGCTCAGCAGGCCGGCGTCAACTTTCCGGACGGCCACGGCAAGAGCACCGTCGTCGGCATCTGCGGCTCCTGCCATGACATCGGCCGGCTGGCGGCGGGCTACACGCCCGAAGGCTGGCACACCGTGATCCGCATGATGCAGAATTTTGGCGCGCCGATTCCGCCGGAAGAAGCTGCGGAGATCACCGACTATCTCGTCAGGAGCTTTCCCGAACGGCCCCGCCCTGCAGCAGTGCTGATCCCTGGCGACACGCAGATCGACATCAAGGAGTGGCCGGTCGCCACCGAAGGCTCGCGGCCGCACGATCCGCTCGCCGCCCACGACGGATCCTTGTGGTACTCCGGCCAGCTCGCCAACGTGCTCGGCCGGCTCGATCCCGCCACCGGCGCGATCCGCGAGTACAAGCTCAATCCGCAGACCGGCCCGCACGGCCTGAAGGAGGACAAGGGCGGCAACATCTGGTTCACCGGCAATTTCGCCGGGCTGATCGGCAGGCTCGATCCGAAGACCGGCGATGTCAGGGAGTACCGGCTGCCGGATGCATCGGCCAAGGATCCGCATACGCTCGTCTTCGACCATGACGGCATCATCTGGTTCACCGTGCAGGCCGGCAACAAGGTCGGGCGCCTCGATCCCGGGAGCGGCGAGATCAGGCTGGTCACGCCGCCGACGGCAAATGCGCGGCCCTACGGCATCGTGGTGAATGCAGGGAATACCGTCTGGTTCGTCGAGTTCGGCGCACCGAAGATCGCGACCATCGATTCAAAGACGATGGAGATCCGCGAATACCTGTTGCCGGATGCGGCCGCCCGGCCCCGCCGGCTGGCCGTCGGCCCTGACGATGCGATCTGGTATGTCGACTTCGCCCGCGGCTTCCTCGGCCGGCTCGATCCGGCGACGGGCACGGTGAAGGAATGGGCTTCACCGAGCGGGCCGAAGTCGCAGCCCTACGGCATCGTCTTCACCAAGGGCGCGGTCTGGTACTCGGAGTCCGCTGCGAAACCCAACACCATCGTCCGCTTCGATCCCGGATCCGAAAAATTCCAGAGCTGGGCGATCCCCGGCGGCGGCGACATCGTCCGCAACATGGACGTCGACCGCAGCG
Source organism: Bradyrhizobium iriomotense (assembly GCF_030160715.1). GTDB lineage: Bacteria > Pseudomonadota > Alphaproteobacteria > Rhizobiales > Xanthobacteraceae > Bradyrhizobium > Bradyrhizobium iriomotense. The sequence goes on along the minus strand of NZ_BSOW01000078.1, from coordinate 1,299 downwards.
GCAACCCGGTGATGGCCAACAGCCTCGTCAACAAGGTGGGCGTGGTGGAGATCGGCGGGACGGGACATTGAGTGCGTCCGTCATTCCGGGGCGACGCGTCAGCGCCGAACCCGGAATCCAGAGATTGTGGCGCGAGATTCCGGGTTCGCGCTGCGCGGGCCCCGGAATGACGAGAACAACGGAGTACGGCGACTCTGGCGGACGCCCTATTCGCCCCACTGCGCGAACGCATCGTTGAAGGCCCGCTCGCCGGGGGCGCCCTTCTCGATGGCGATGATGGCGCGGCGCTGGTTGGTGTAGACCAGCGGCACGTCGAACCAGGAGCGCTCCTTCAGGAGCTGGACGTTGCGCGCGCGGTCGGCATCGACGTTGGAGAGGCCGACCAGGAAGAAGCCGTCGGTGACCTTGACGGCGAGACCCGCGAGCGGCGTGCCGCGCGCCTGCTCGTTCGACTTCATCAGGATCCCGGGCACGTTGGCGACGCCGCCACCGGGGAAGTCCGGCGGCAGGATGAAGGTCAGCTCCGCGGTGTGGCTCGCCGGCAGCGATGAATCCGTGTTCCTGCGGAACGACATCGTCATCTTGAACTTGCGGTCGGGAATCTCGATGTCAGCGCGCACGGCGATGTCGGCCTTCTGGTTGCCCGAGGCCTTGATTGGTTCGGTCCGCCAGACCACGGAGCCGACATATTGCTTGCCCTTGGGATCGGACGGATCCTCATCATAGAGCACGACCTTCTGCGCCACCGGCGCTGCCGGCTGCTCGGTCGACGACGGCTGGCCGACGCGATCCGGAATCTTCGGCTTCGGCGCCGGCTGCGACGCATCCTTCGGCGCCTCCACGACCTGCGTCGTCGCGGACGGCTTGAACAGGCCGCTCACGGTCTGAACCGCCTGCTTGCCCCAGAGGATGCCGGCGCCAACCAGGATCAGCACGATGCCGACGGCGATCGCACTCTTGAACGGGAAGGCAGAGCCGGAGCGGCGCTTCTTGGCGTCGCGGTCGAGGACCGGGATGTGCGGGCGCGGTGCCGCCGGCCGCGGCGCGTAGCGCTCGGCCTCCTCGACCGACTCGTCATAGGAATACGGCACGTCGGGCGGCTCGCCACGGTTCTCCAGGCTCGGCTCGAGCCGGTCGAACTCCGGCGAGGGCGACGGCACGTTGGCGTAGGTCCGGCGCGCGGCACGGTTGGCCTGCGCCGCGGCGCGGCCCAGGTCGTCGGCATCCGCGGTGATGTCACGAAAGCCACGAACGCCCGGCGCCTGCGGCACCGGCGGTGGCGCGCCCTCCGGCGGGCGG
>NZ_BSOW01000077.1 GCF_030160715.1 Bradyrhizobium iriomotense | reverse complement strand
TGCGCGGAGAATGCTCGGAACGCCGCGCGCGATCATTTCGGAACCCTGCACGCCATCAACTCGGTACGGTGCGCGCGATGCCCTCGGAATCGGCATGCAAGTGAAAGAACAACTCGATCGAGCCGTTAGTGACTTCATCTGGAATATTGTCGAGGTCAATTCCCAACTCGAGGAAATACACAAGACTTGGGCTCAGCTACTAGGCATAACCGAACCGCAATGGCTGATCTTGATGGCCGTCGACGAACTCGATGAAGGCCGAGGAGTCTCAGGGATAGCTGTTGCGAACAAGCTGCGAATTCATCCCGCCTTCGTCACCAACCAAACAAAGAAACTGGAAGCAATGGAACTCCTTTCCCGCGTGACCTCGCCTGATGATGCGAGATACCTGCGAATATCGCTGACTCAAAAAGCGCAGGCGGAAATCCGGAAGCTGTCAATCAAAAGACAATCCCTCAACGCCACAATGCTTGATGGTCTGGACGAGGAGTCTCTTCACTACGTCAACAAACGGCTCATCTTGATTGCGAAAAATAGCCGATTGGCATCTCAAAAGCTCAGCATTGGGATATTGTAGAATTACGTGTCCTGAGCAAGCATCACAGCTTGCTCGCTTGGCACCACTTGGACCGCGGAGCGCCTTGCGGCTGCCACCGCCCAATCTCGTAACGGCACGAAGTGTCGCGCGAGGATGGGCGTGGCGGTGCAATTGGATTGGAAGGCTAGGCTACGGATCTTCTACAACCGACACCAGGTTGTTCGGGCGTTATCAGCTGCCATGTCTATCGAGACTGCAGTCAACCGCCGCATGCTGGTTCAGCCTGAGAATTGGGAAGCGACTTGATGGAGACATCGTCTATGGCTTGAACGCCATATAGCAGCGCGGGTCACAAAGGTTTTCGCTGCTGTGCAACTCAACAATGGTTAGAGAGCGAATTCAGCACAAGCTTATGCTCAAGCCAGCCGAAGATACGGTCGTCGGCAGTCACGAAATTTTCGACCTCTTCTCCGTCTATTGTGATCATCCTCGGTATCGCCAACTGCAGATCAATGGGTGCACCGGCGCCATCACCTAGTAGTTTCACTGCTTCCCCTGCACTGACGATGCCACGTCCACCAGCCACCACGAGAACTGGGCATCTCAGCTGCCGGAGCAATCGCAAGCGACGGGCTGAAACCACTTGCTCATCCGGCACATCGACAGCTCTGGTGAGCCAGTCGACAGACGCCAGCATCCGAGTCCAATTCCAAAGACCGCCATCACAGACCGCGGCGGACACACGACTGTCAAATGCTGCGAGGTCGGTTGCCAGGGCAGCGGACAACCCATCTCCGTACACGCCAATACGAGCGGCATCAACGTCAGACCGGGCTGATAAGTAATCCACACAGCAAGACAAGAGCATGTCCGATTGACTGCGTTCAGTATCTGAGAGGTCATCATAAGCGACCACAAGGACGGACATGCCTCTATTCATCACGACAGGCAGGAGCCTTCCGAGCAGTGTCGTCGCTGTTTCCCCTTCCGTGCTAATGCAAACAATTGCTGGGGCGCTTGAACTGCGATCGCCAGCGGGCAAGTAGTGAGCTGAAATCTCAAATTGATCGCAGCACTCAATTTTTACTCGCTCGACCTTCGGCCCCAGCTTTCCGAATTTTTGAAGGACGGCATCGATCTTAGCCGAAAGCTCTCCAACTTTTGAAGTGTCTTCACAAGCAAGTCGCCTGGCAACTTCAAAGGCAGTTAGCGCGCATAGCCAATCTTCTGCCACCTCACCAAAGTATCCCTTCTCTGTATTGGCATCACCAAGAAGGCAGTGGGCGTCTCCGATGTTTAACCATCTTACGACCCATTCAGCTCGACTTATGGTTGTGCAGGCGGTTTCGAGATTGTTGAGGAACGCCGAGGCGCCCCATCGTGTGGATGAAAGATCGCCCCTCACCTGAGGCCACGCAGTGCCGTCCATCCCATTCGCCCCTTAGTGCGGATCTCAATGGATAGCCGGTTCTGCAAATGCCAGCTTAGCTCCACGTGCCGCAAATTGTACCTGGCAACGCAGGAGAAAACTTCTCGGTATTGCGCCAGGTGTCGCCGAAATTCTGCTTTGGTCGCGCGAGCGTGCAGTTTTTCGTCGGATTAAGCGTCAGCCTTCCGCTGCACGAGACAATCCGAGACTCAAGGTAGGTTCGAGCGAACAGCTCGCACGCCTTGGAATGAGTGGCCTGGACTACTTTCGCCAGGAGTTGCAGACGACAATGATGGTATCACTGGTGCGCGAATGCCACGATGAAGCGGACCTAATGCGCGAATTAGAAAAACGAATAGCGTGTCTGAAAGCCGTTCTGATGATGCGTTGGAGAGTTCTAGACCAGGCTGCCTTTGGAGGGCTGACGACCTGACATTCGAGCCAAAAGCAAAAGAAGGCGCCGCAAGATGCTTCAACGTAGTCGTCTGCGGAAGCACTCACACAATTCGCCTCCTATTGCGCAGCACGCCTAATCACAGCGCCAGACAAGGAAACGGCCTCAGCGGCTCCGGGGGGATATGCTGAGGCCGTACCTACGCCTCGCGGACAAGCCGGAGGCGGAGCCAGAATGACGAATGGTTGGGCTGCCTTTATGTTCGCGCGAGCCAGATTATCCAAGTCGGAGATCTTCGGCGGAAATTTTGCCAGAATGTCCGACCCTTGTCGCGTAGCTGATCTTAGTACCCTCTGCCAACTCGGCATAGCCGGCCTTTTCTACGGCACGGATGTGCACGAAGACATCGGGGCCGCCGTCATCTGGCTTGATGAAGCCGTAGCCCTTAGTCGGGCTGAACCATTTCACAGTACCTATTGCCACCAAAGTAACTCCAAATTGAACATGCGGGATATAGCCAGAGTTCCTGCTGAGCATCAAGACCGCCAGGTACCAGATGCGTGGTGCTGGGCGGAGGCCGAAGGCCCGTCTGCTGGCGAAAGCCGTCTCGAGTTGGCGATGGTAGAATATCGATACTCGACGATAATCGACTTGCTTGGCTCTCAGCTTTTCAGAAGCCTCATCAAAAGAAGCCGCGTCCGAAAAGTCGCGCTTGGTTGACGACCGGCGGAAAACGGCGGACAAAAAGAAATCCCCCGCGACGCAGTTCTAAAGATTCTTAATGAAGAGTTGCGCGATGCGTGAGCCAAGGCTGAAGTCAGTCTGTGGAGTTTCAGGATCAATGCGGTCGGCGCGCTTGCGCCGCAGTGTTGATCTTTTTTGCGCCGCTGGCGGCAGGGCACTTCTAGCCGGCTAGTGATGCCAAGTATGTAAAACATCCGAAGGTGTTGCATGTCGAAAATCGAGAGTGGAAAGCCGGGAAGGGTTTTGATCTCGGAAAGGAGCGCCGAGTTGACGTGTGCGATCACAAATAGTGAGCGAAAGCGGCGGGAAACAAAAGCGTATCCGGGTGCCGCGCCTTTGCCACGGCTGACGCGACCGCAAATTCCAGTAGCTTCTTGATAGGTGCGCCCTTCCCATGAAACCTTGCGATGAGCGTCACCCAAAATACCTTCGATCAAGGCAACGGGTGCGGCGTCGCCTTCCGCGAAGGTTTTCAGCGCCGCGCAAGAGCCGTTCCTTGCCGGCAAAATGCGGCTTCGCCCCTGTAGCAAGGCTCAGTTCGATCCGACACGTGGGCGAGTCTCTCACCTGCGAGCCAACTTTTATTGTAAGTCGTTCAATAGCCCTTGGCGCGAGGCGCTTTCGACATAAGCGATTTAATGTTGTTTGCTGCTGCCGACGACGAATTGCACGAATGGCTAGGAGTTGGGCGCCGAAGTCGGCTGCTCGTTGGTTTCCTGCGCCGGCTCGGCGGCGGGTGCGTGACCCTGTATCATCGTTGACCTGACTTCGCGCACCAGTGCCAATTCGCCGAGCCGGGACAGAATGGCGTTCTTGATTTTGTCCGACGCGGGCAGATCCTTCATCGCTTGAGGCCAGGTGTCGAGGGCTCGGATCGCGGTCTGCCACATCTCCCGGATGAGGAGCTTGGGATCTACTTTGACGAGAGGGGCGAGGCGGCGAAGACGGTTCGTGTCCACGATCTTCGGGTCCTTCGTACCTGAGAACCTCAATGCCATTGTGTCAGATCCATAGGTCAGTGTAGACACAATGTCGTAAGCCGGCGACAGACGTACATGACGCCCGTCGGGCAATATGAACGACCAGTTCTTTAAGTGACCATCGCAGTTGCCAATCATGATATCGACGACGAGTCGACGAAGCGCTTCAAGCGGATCGCCAATTGGATCTTCAGAAAACCGCTTTGACGTGTTCAGGATGGTATCCTGGTTCCACCAAAAGTACTTCTGATCGGTGATGGTGCCGGCATCTGCGCGAAATCCACGGCATGAATTCGGCCCCCACCCGGCGCACGATCGAAACGACGTACTGAGAGCGCGTACTTGCCTATCTTGAACTTTGGCGGAACGCCTTCGATGGACTCGATATCAACGAGCCGCGCTTCGGAGACGTTCGCGCCTACCAGCTTGGCAAGCTGCAGCGACGAGAACTCATTTTCGACAAGGTTTGAAACTCCAAGCTCGGAAGCTTGAGAATAGCGTCACCACTCTCGTCGGCGCCGGGCGTTGCAGGCCGCCGCTTGTCTGCATGCATCGAGAATTTCAGCTGCACACCGGCCAGCGAGAAGCTGATGGGCTTTGAGCTTGTCAGACTTTGCGGATCTTCTCGGGCCGGACGGCTTGGAGGCGGATCACCGGCTTCGCGCTGCGCGACAACAGCGCCGGGAAGATCCCCGCCCAATCTGGCGAGTAAATCGTAGTTGTCGAAGGAGCCCGTACCGAACTCCCTCTCGACAAGTTCAAGAAGCGCTCCCTCTGGCAGCAGATTGTCGAAATATGGTGGCAGGTACCGCCCATGAGCAATCTTGTCCCTTCTGTCCCGCAGGCGCTTGAGCGATTCTTCCTCGGTGGCGCCATGCCACGCCAAGCTAACAATTGGGCGGGCACTGCCAAGTCGGATATATCCCTCGTCGATCTCGAACGTGACGGTACCGCTCGCATCGCGCACCAGCGTTCCCACCCGGAGCTCTTGGTCGGGGTGGGGGCGCAAGAAGATACCGAGGATGCCGGAACGATTAAGGACGGCCATATGGCTTCACGCTCTCCTCCTCATCGGAGGGATCTGGGATGAAGAGCTCTTCGTGCGCGCTTCGGACCGCCGGAAACGCAGTCTCAGCTGGCGGCCCGTCGACCAACGCCATGACCGCCTCCAGTTTTTCGGCGGGGACGAAAGTCAGCGTCAGTCCAGCGGCCTCGCCTGCCTGGGCCAAGGCGTCGATTGTCGCGTTGAGCTTACCGTGCTCGATATTACTTAGCCGGCTCGCTGCGTTCGCAGTCCGATAGCCCAGATCGTTGAGGGTCCATCCCTTGCGCCGGCGGGCCGTCGCCAGCTGGGAGCCCAACCGCTCGCGAGTTCCTTTTTGTTCCATGGCGATTCACTTATAGAATAAGTTTCGCCGGAATTTTACTTAAGAGATAAATCCATCGCAACAAGATTATCTTATAAGATAATATAAGGTAAAATTATACCTCAAAGAAACAATTTCATGCGACAAGGACGGCTGTAAAGCCAAACCTTAAGTCATAATCATAACTTACATTATTATATGCTATATCTACAAACAATAACAGCGAGCGTGTCTATTATGACTTCCGGCAGTTTCGAGTACGACGAGCAGGGTCGGCGCCTATTCAAGCCAAACCCACCTCCCTTCCCACGTCTGGAGGACGTCTACAGCCTTTTGGATCCCGCTCTAACGTCGCTCAGAGCGTTCGACCGGCGCTTGACCGTTCTCGACAAGAGAGGGACGGTCGGTCGTTTGTTCGCCCGCTTGGATGCCGTACACTCGTCCGGAGCGGAAGGCTCCACGACCACTTTCACCGATCTGATGGAATATGAAAGTGCCCTACGAGTCGCGCCGGACCGCGAGGACGCGGCGGTTGTTGCTGCTGCTGCTGCCGGAATGGACGAAAGCCTCGAACACGGCGATCTCAAAGGACTGGTTCTCAAGATCCATAAGAGACTGTTCGAAGGCAACTCGAACCAGATGCTCGCCGCCCGCGCGGGCGCCTTTAAGCAATTGCCGAACTACGTTCGGGACTCCGACGAGGCTGTTGCGTTCTTCGGCTACACGAAACCGTCTTCGGTCGGAGCCGCCCTGTCGGACTGGAGCGGCTTCACGTTGGCTTCGGACGACGGGACGAACGAATTAGTCCGGCAGATACTGTCCCATTGGATGTTCGAACACATCCATCCGGTTTCGGACGGAAACGGGCGCATCGGCCGGCTTTTGGTACCGATCGTTCTGAAAGCCAAGGTCTTCACCAGTACAGCTTGTGCGTTTTTCGGAGAGGCCGTCCACGAGGATAAATCGCTTTACATCGACGCTCTGAAGGACGCCAGGATTTCGGGCAATACGACGAATTACGTGCGTCAGATGCTGAGCTTCCTGCGAAGAACAGCCGACGCGAATATCGCGCGTCTTGATAGGTTGGAGGCGATTGAAGCGGGTTGGAAGGACCGCTTCGCGCAAACCAGAAGCGACAGCGTCGTCCATCGGCTTGTTTCGTATGCGATCTCGAAGCCGGTATTCACCGTCAGGGATGTCCAAAAGGACCTAAGCGTCAGCTTCGCCGCAGCCAATACCGCCGTCCGTGCGCTACAGGGCGAGGAGATCGTTAGCGTGCCCGAGGACGCTCGGCGCAATCGTCTATTTCACGCCGACGAGGTGCTCGAGGCTTTCGACCGCTTCAAGGCGCCGACGCGATCCTTTGCGATGTGAGCCAGCGTGGCACTTTCTACACGGAAAGCCGAATAGCCAAGAGCATAACCAGGGAGGATTCGGATAGGGGCGGCATAAGCTTGAGGTGCCGAGGCGAAACTTCGCCGCTTGCCCTGGGACGTTAAATCTAAAGCTGCATGCTTGAAAGTTTCTATAATCAAGATTATTATAATTTGGATTATAGACAGAGAATTCAAGATGACAGAGTTCATCGGTCGAGGCCAAGACCTGGAAGTGCTTCAGCGCGAGTTCGACACGAGGCGCGCTTCGCTGGTAATATTGTATGGCCGGAAGCGCATCGGAAAATCCACGCTGATTCAGCAAGCCTCCCGCAGCCGGCTGGCAATTTATTTTCAGGCCACGTTGATCGACGACTCCCTCAATCTTGCGGCCTTGAAGGAGGAGATATCGCGCGTTCTTGGTGAAGACCCAGTACTCGAGGCAATTTCCGACTGGCTCGGTGTTCTTCACTATGTCGCCCGACGGGCCGAGCAAAAGAAAGGGCTGATCCTAGCTCTCGACGAATTTCCTTATCTTGTTGGCGGAAACTCCGCGCTGCCTTCCGTCATGCAGAAGTTTTGGGACTCCAAGGTTGCGGAAGGCGGGGCCCTGAAAATTGTCCTCTGCGGGTCGCTGATCTCGCAGATGGAAGAACTCCTCGCCGAACGCAACCCCCTGTACGGACGCAAGACGCTAGCCCGCGAGATCCTCCCTATGCCGTTAAGGGAGGCGGCCGAGTTCGTGCCGCAATGGGAGCCAGCCCACCAGATAATGCTCTACTCCATCCTTGGGGGAATTCCGTACTATCTCAGTTTGTGCGACCCGCCGCAGTCGCTGGCGGAAAACGTTGAGCGTCTCTTTCTCGCTCCCTCAGCTCCGTTGCAAGACGAGCCAGAATTCCTGCTTCGCTCCGAACTCAACGAGCCGCGTCGCTATGCAAGCATTACAGCCGCCATCGCTGATGGCGCAACCAAGGCTTCAGAAATCGTCGCTCGGGTCCCAGGACTTAAAGAGGTAACCCAGCTCTCGCCTTACCTAGTCCGGCTTCAGCAGATGCGGGTGATCATGCGCGAACGCTCGCTGGACGCCGACGAACACGCTCGCAATCACAGATACTCTCTGCAAGATCCACTTTTCAAATTCTGGCATCGGTTCATTAGGCCCAATCTCAGCGCCTTGGCCCGCGGCTTCGGAGCTGACGTCTGGGTACGGAACATACAACCGCTGCTCAACGACTATATGGGACCTGCATTTGAGACGATCGCCCGAGATCATCTTCGCGACCACGCACAAGAACGTTTCGGCGTCCCAGCCTCTGAAATAGGCCGCATCTGGGGCAGCGACTTCGAAATTGACGTTGCCGGCCGTTTGCTCGACGGGTCGGCCGTCTACGGTGAGTGCAAGTGGGAAAATTCGACCGTTGGCGTATCCATTCGAAAACACCTTGAAGAAGCTATTGCAAAGATCCGATATGCTGAAGAGGCGCGAGCGAAACATCTGGTCTTCTTCGCCCGAAAGGGCTTTTCCAACGAATTGCAGGAAGTCGCGAACGTGGATAGAGGGATTCAGCTAATCGGCCTGGATGAATTGGTGCGACGTTCGCACCCTCGTCCCGGTGGGAACTCTACGCCGCCTCTTTAAACTAGCAGCTGACACCTATGCCCATTCATCGTGAAACACATCTACTGCTGAACTTCGCCAAGCTTTGGCCGACCTGCCGGGTGACCTTCTTTTCCGCGGTCAAGTCGCTCACTTTGAGAAAAGCGGGATTCCCTCTGTTGTCACGTCATTTGACAGAAAGGGCTGCATTCCCAGTGAAATGGTCAAGTGGTGCCGGTACGCGAGCAGCTTGCTCGAGACTTTCATTGGGGACTCCGTCTCCTCGTACTTCACCTAATCCTCCGCGAGATGCCCCGGCCTTCAGGCTGGGGAGGGATAGCGGCTCCGGCAGCGCCGGAGGTTGTAAGGCCTCCCCGGGCGCCGCGGTTGCCTTTGGGACTGAACTTATTCGGCGATGATAGATAGCGGGGCACCTGCGCACGAGCCGACGAAGTAGGACGGCGACCACAACGCGGCGTCGCGGCCGCGCATGTGCACTTCAGGCCGCCATTCGCGCAGCAACCGGCTCGAAACGCCCTTCAGGCTGTTGACCAATTTAGAGAGCGCGACCTTCGGCGGGTAGTTAACCAAGAGATGCACGTGGTCGTCCTCGCCATCGCACTCGATCAATTCTGCCTCAGAATCCCTGCAGACTTTCGCGAAGATCGACCGCAGGTCCCGAAGCGTTCGGA
>NZ_BSOW01000076.1 GCF_030160715.1 Bradyrhizobium iriomotense | reverse complement strand
TTGCCAAGCCGGCGGCCAGCGTCAATTATCTCCTGACTCGGCCGCCTCGTCTCATCTTGATTGACGCGCCGCTCTCATCCTGATTGTCGCGCTATACGCTGGCTGTTCGTCGAACCGGCGCTTGCTTACAGCCTCCTTCAGATACCGTCTCGCGACGACCCTTGCTGTTCGGCTGACGGTTTCTATCGCCAAGGCCCGTAGAGGGACTCACACCTCCACCGGACACCACTGCGGGACACTCGCGCCAGTCACGGCGCTCCGTGTCATGCCTGGCGCACGAAAAAAGGCCGCCCCAAACGGGGCGGCCAGTGTATGTTCGTCGCGGGAGGAAAAATACGACGAACGAATTCAGCACAAACGCGTCAGCGTCTTACCCACCGGCCCAGGCCGATTGCAGCTGCGGCTTTTTGGCATCAGAACACCAAGCCGGCACATTGCCTCTGTTGCCAGACATGCGCACCTCGAAATCAACCCGTGCCCTTGCCGCTGCACAATAGCCACTTGTCGATATTGTTTGGTGCAATGGCTCGTACCTTAACGCTGAAATTCGGCACAAAATGCGTATTTTGAAGGATTTCCCCCGGTGCCGGGCGGGCCCCCTCTATCGGATTTCAGACGCAAGCGGCAACTCGCCGAAGCGCCGGACGGGCGGCGCGCGTATGATGACAGTCGCCGAAGCCACTCACTTACAGCCACTCCGCCGCATGTTGCCATCTCCTCCAATGTTCGGCCACTGCCTCGTGTCGCCAACGGTCATTGGCTCACACGTGAAATCATCTGACGAAGTTGGACTTTGTTGCAATACCGCTCTCCTGAAACCAGGGCGTCGATCTCTGCATAAGGACCCTTCAGCAAGCTTCTCTAGTTTTGGCGACGGATCGCTGAGGTTGCGAGCCGCTACTCGCCTGCCCGCTATCTGTATCCTTGTCCAACGTTGCCGAATTCTGCTTGAGCTTCAGCCATGTTGAGCCTCTTCTAGCTGTGCCGCTACCTTTTAGCTGAACCTTCAATTCGAGTCCCAGCTCAACGATAGACGTCACAGGACCGTCCTGTTCGCTAGCCTGCCGCAGAGATCCGGCCGAACTCGGTGGCTTGGCTCTCGAGCAGCCGCCGATAGATTCCGCCGGGCCACCTCGTCAGGGCAGCATGCGTGCCCTGCTCGGCGATAACGCCGCGATCAAACACCAGGATGCGGTCAAGGCTGCGTACCGTCGACAGTCGATGTGCGATCACAATCGAGGTGCGGCCCTTCATCAGCCGCTCCATTGCTTCTTGGATGAGGGCTTCCGATTCCGAGTCGAGGCTTGAGGTGGCTTCGTCCAGGATCAGAACCGGGGCATCCGCTAGAAAGGCGCGCGCCAGCGCGATGCGCTGCCGCTCTCCCCCTGAGAGCTTGACGCCGCGCTCACCAACCAGAGTGCCGTAGCCCCTGCGCAGGCGCAGGATAAACTCGTGCGCATTGGCAAGCCGCGCCGCCCGCTCGATCGCCGCCATACCGGCACCGGGCCGGCCATATGCGATGTTCTCGGCGAGCGAGCGGTGGAACAGGATCGGCTCCTGCTGCACGACAGCGATCTGGCTGCGGAGCGATTGCTGCGTGGCTAGCGCGATGTCCTGACCGTCGATCAGAATGCGCCCGCCCGAGATATCATAGAGCCGCTGCACCAGCTTGACGAAGGTCGTCTTACCGGAGCCGGAGCGGCCGACGAGACCAACCCGCTCGCCGGCCTTTATGTCAACCGATAGCCTGTCATAGAGCGGCACTTCGTCGCCGCCATACCGGAAGGTGACGTCGTCGAATACGATCTCACCGCCCTCAATGGCGATAGGACTTGCATCCGGCACGTCCACGACGCCAATCGGCTCGTCGTGGATCGCGACTAGCTCCTCCATATCGTTGACCGAGCGCTGGAGGTTGTTGATGTACATGCCAACCTCGCGCAGATATGCGTGGATAACGTAGTAGCTGGTCAGCACGTAAGTAACATCGCCCGGTGAGGCGCGCCCAGCCATCCACAGCAGCACCGCGCCGCCGATCACCGAGGCCCGCAGGCACAAGAGCAGCGAGATCTGAGACATTGCGGCATAGTTGTAGCGCAGCCAGGTTCGCAACAACCGCATTCGCCAGCGGTTGACGGTGCGGGCGAGCCGAGCATCCTCACGCGCTTCAGCGCCGAACGATTTTACCACCGCATTGCAAGTCAGCGCATCGGCCAGCGTGCCGCCAACCTTGGTGTCCCAGGCGTTGGAGACCCGTGCGGCAGGCGCGATACAGCGGATCGAGAATATCAGTGTCATCGCGGCATAAAATGCGGCACCAATCGCGACCACGACGCCCAGCGCAGACCAATGCAGCCCGAGCAGGATCATCGAGCCGACCAGTATCGTCAAAGACGGCAACAGGGACACCAGGATGGTATTGTTGAGCAAGTCGAGCGCCCACATCCCGCGCGTGATCTTCCGCACGCTCGAACCGGCGAAAGAGTTGGCGTGCCAATCGGCTGAGAACCGCTGGATGTGCATGAACGCCTCGCGCGCCACATCCGACATCGTCTGAAGCGTGAACGGAACGATTGCCTGAAGACCTATGAGGCGCAGGATCATCGAAACTAGTCCGAGCGCGACAATACCGCCGAAAGCGGCCAACGCAGCATGTCGCGCCGCCTGGTTGTAAGGGCCTAACGTCAATGCGTCGACGAGCTGGCCAGAGTAGACTGGCATGAACAAGTCGGCCACCGTTGAGCCGAGGAAGCCCACCAGTACAAAGGCGGCTCGGTAGGGCTGGCGCAGCCAGTGGCGAAAAACGAACGGAATCACCGCCCGCATCGCGATAGGACGTTTTTCATCCAAAGCAGTCATGTCGAAATCCGGTCATGCCCAGCGCAAAACGGCTCCATCTGAATTGAACCCCGCGTCGCAAAAGCGTGATCGAGCACTGGCACTCGGGCGCCACTCCGTCGGCATGCGAAGCGCTCCTCACCAGCAGCCCCAGCCGCTCGGACTTGATTTCACAGCCTGCCGCTGAAGCTCGGTAGTCTCATGCGAGTGGGAATGCCCCGCCGCATTCACCATCCGGCGCCAAACGAATTCCCTCATTATGGCGTCCTGCTTGAGAAACACTCTTCCTTTGAACGATCACGCTCGCCGCAAAGCAGATCTCGAGCGACAATCATGCCCGTTTGCTCATGAAGCTTCCGTGCATGCGAGCGGCCCGCGGGCACAACACAAAGAGAGTCCATCATGGTGTTCCAGGCGATGAAAGGATTGCATTTCATGACAGGCAAGAAGACGGCATACCCATCAGGTTCGGGGCGCAAGATTATGTTGGATCCCGAAGACACACGGGGGCGCTCATGAAATGACATGTGACCGTCATCTCAATCAATCGCCAAGGCTGGTAGTTGACTGGGCCGCTCGCTGCGTAGATAGGCGGTAGCGCGAGGGCAGAGTGGACAGACCGCCACCAGAAATTGCTTCGCGGCAAGAGATATGGGTGCCAGCAAGTAAGGGGCGAGCAACTTAGGGGCTGGCAGACCTGACAACAGATCGCCCACCGGGCGATGGAGCCTTTAAGTTTCCAGGACCCAATGCTCCCGATATCGGCCGAGCGGCCATCTGATGGGTTTGCTGGCGCGGCACAAGACATCTGCCGCGCACGTGAGGCCCGCAAAAAGAAGCCGGCGCGATGCAAATCACCTAAATCATCGCGCGCAAGCCACCAGAGCTGCCGTCGTGAGGCTGCGTTCGCTCATCAGAGTATCGAGTTTGAGCACGAATCGAGACCAGATCTCGGGAGCGCATTGTCACTATCCGCGATGTGAATGCGTTCCATCCAAACAATCGATTTCCCCAATTCAGGTGCTGCCGGGTAGGAAAACCGCCTGCAATTGAGCAACATGGTAGGTTTCCTGTCGGGAAAACTACGGGGAGTACGTCATTATGGACGCCCGCAATCCGGTTGTAGGCAGGTTTTTTGCCGGCTCCGCACCAGCCATTGATTGGTGCAGAGGACGCCTTCAAGCTCGAAAAGCATGTAGTTGATCATGCCCTCCCTTTCAGCAACATGGACCGATCGCGCTGCCCCGCCCCCGCCCGCGGGCAACGGCTTTGCGCCACGGTGAGCCAGTTGTAATGTCGAGGCAGCAACCAAGATCGAACGATGGTCGGTCAGTCTCTGATCTAGAGCCCGCGGGCTCGTCCCCACAATTCTGTGCCCTTGGCGATGGTGGCGCCAACCTCTATCCGCATTGGATCGACCATGGCGTGACTATCGGCGGAGCACGCGATCCTGCTTGCATCCAGGCTGAGTGATCACTGATCTTATAGGCAAGCTCTGAAATATGGCGTGAATACCGGCACTGCAACTTCGTCGCCGGGGTAGATCTCGAGAATCTTCAATATGAACGCGAGGGTCATGATCAGATTCGAAACGCATGAGCTGCCCCGGCATTTGCGTCGGCTCGAGGCCGAGTCGATTGAAATTATGCGGGAAGTCGTGGCCGAATTCAGAAAACCGGTGATGCTCTATTCGATTGGCAAGGATTCCAGCGTGATGCTGCACCTTGCGATAAAGGCGTTTTATCCAGCAAAGCTGCCTTTCCCGCTGATGCATATCGATACGACCTGGAAATTCCGCGAGATGATCACCTTTCGCGACGAGACGGCAAGACGTCTCGGGGTCGATCTGATCGTTCATATCAACAAGGACGGCCTCGCGCATGGTGTCAATCCCATCCGCTCCGGCTCCACGCTGCATACGCAGGTCATGAAGACCGACGCCCTCAAGCAGGCGCTCGATCTGTACGGATTCGATGCGGCATTTGGCGGTGCGCGGCGCGACGAGGAAAAAAGCCGCGCCAAGGAGCGCATATTTTCATTCCGCTCGGCAGGACATGTCTGGGATCCGCGCAACCAGCGGCCCGAACTGTGGAAACTCTTCAACACCCGCATCCGACAAGGCGAAACGATGAGGGTGTTCGCGATGTCGAATTGGACGGAGCTCGACATTTGGGAATACATCATGTTCGAAAACATCCCTGTCGTCCCTCTCTACCTTGCGAAGTACCGGCCCGTGGTGCATCGGAACGGCACCCCGATCATGATGGACGACGAACGGCTCCCGCTCTTGCCGAACGAGAGCCCTAAGATGCGGAGAATCCGCTTTCGTACGCTCGGGTGCTACCCCCTGAGCGGCGCCATCGAGTCGGAGGCCACCACGATCGAGGACATTGTCGCCGAACTCCAGGTCGCAAAAGTGTCGGAGCGCCAGGGGCGCTTCATCGACACGGATGTGGCGGCTTCAATGGAGAGGAAGAAGCGAGAAGGATACTTTTGATGGATATGGAAGCCACGCCTTGCGTCGGCGAGGCCGACAGCAAGGATCAATTGCGCTTCATCACCTGTGGCTCGGTCGACGACGGCAAATCGACGCTGATCGGCCGACTCCTGCATGACAGCAAGATGATTTATGAGGACCAGGTGCAGGCGCTCGCGCGCGACAGCGCCAAGCACGGCACGACCGGCGGCGACGTCGACTTTGCCCTGTTGGTCGACGGCCTTGAGGCTGAGCGCGAGCAAGGCATTACCATTGACGTCGCCTATCGGTTCTTCACGACGCCACGCCGATCGTTTATGGTCGCCGATACGCCAGGCCACGAAGAATATACCCGCAACATGGCGACCGGCGCCTCCAACGCGCAACTCGCCATCATCCTGATCGATGCGCGCAAAGGGGTTCTGACGCAAAGCAAGCGCCACTCGTTCATCTGCTCGCTCTTGGGTATCCGGCACGTCCTCCTCGCCGTGAACAAGATCGACCTCGTTGACTATCGAAAGGATGTCTTCGATGGCATCGTGCACGACTATGTTGCCTTTGCTTCGGAACTCGGCTTCACCTCGATCAACTCGGTTCCGATCTCCGCCAGATACGGCGACAATATCATTCAGCGATCCGGCAACACCGATTGGTATCACGGCCCCCCGCTCCTGGATTACCTCGAGACTGTGGAAATCGAATCCGAGACGACCGGCCTTCCCTTCCGCTTTCCGATACAGTGGGTGAACCGACCCGATCTGGATTTCCGCGGGTATGCGGGCACTATCGCTTCCGGAAGCGTCGCCGTTGGCGATAAAATCGTCGTGGCAAAGTCGGCTCGCAGCTCGCGTGTGAAGCGGATTATGACCTATGATGGTGATCTTGCAGTTGCCGAAGCGGGCGATGCGGTGACGATTACGCTCGAAGATGAGATTGATGTCAGCCGCGGCGATGTCCTGGCGAGCCCTACACAGCCACCTGAAATCGCCGATCAGTTTGCTGCTCATCTGCTCTGGATGGACCAGGAACCAATGGTGCCGGGCCGCTCCTATGCATTGCGGATCGGAACGCAATCGATCGCCTCCGCCAGCATCAACCGTTTCAAATATAAGATCGACGTCAACACGTGCGAGCCGGTCGCGGCCGCCACGTTGGATCTCAATGAGATCGGCTTTTGCGAAGTGTCGACTGTTCTGCCTGCGAGCTTTGATCCATACCGTGTCAACCGGCGCACGGGATCCTTCATCATGATCGACCGCTATACCAACCGGACAGTTGGCGCGGGGATGATCGAGTTTCCCCTCCGGCGTTCGACTAGGACCGCCTGGCAGCCGTTGTCGATTGACAAGCAGCTGCGTTCGACGCTCAAGCATCAGAAGCCATGCATCATATGGTTCACCGGGCTTTCTGGTGCCGGCAAGTCGACGATTGCCAATATCGTCGACCAGAAGCTGTTCGCGATGTCTTATCACACGATGCTGCTGGACGAGGACAACCTGCGTCACGGCCTCAACCGTGATCTCGTCTTGACTAAAGCAGATCGGATGGAGAAATTCCGGCGTGGAAGTCAAGTGGCGAAATTGATGCTGGAAGCCGGCTTGATCGTCATCTGCTCGTTCGTTTCGCCCTATAAGACCGACCGCGACATGGTGCGCAAGCTCGTCGGCGGTCGTGAATTCGTCGAGGTCTTCGTAG
Organism: Bradyrhizobium iriomotense; assembly: GCF_030160715.1. Taxonomy (GTDB): domain Bacteria; phylum Pseudomonadota; class Alphaproteobacteria; order Rhizobiales; family Xanthobacteraceae; genus Bradyrhizobium; species Bradyrhizobium iriomotense. The sequence continues at coordinate 2,268 of NZ_BSOW01000076.1, read as the reverse complement.
ATACGCCAATAGACGAGTGCGTCCGACGCGATCCAAAAGGCCTTTATTCCAAGGCAAAGTCAGGCAGTATCAAGAACCTTGCCGGGCTCGACGCCCCGTACGAAGCGCCAAACAGGCCGGACGTGCATTTGAAGACACTGGATGAGCCAGCTGAGCAATTGGCCAATCGCGTTCTAGATGCGCTTGCCATACAAGGGATTATTTCCATGACATAGCTCGACTGAGGAATTGGCCAAGTTGGTTCGAACCTGCCAGATGAGCCGTACTGACGATAATCACCTGAGGCCTTGGGCAGCTATTAGGAAGATGACTACCGCCAGGTCTCAGAGCTTGGTCTGATGCTCAACCGCAAGAATCCGATCAGCGCAAATTGTAGGATCTCAAGATGGTTGTTGCCTTGCTTCGGCACTTGGAAGGAAAGCGCCCGTGCTGAGATGTTTCAACATCGTGCTTGGCACGGGTATCTCGGGGATGTCGGTTGGCAGAATTGCTCTAGACCAGCTGGTCTTGGAGCGACGGTGCAGGAACCGGAAAGCACGACTATTTCGAACAGCATCTTGTGCGAACCAGAGGAGCTTTCCTAGCATCACATCTCGCTTTCATCTGGATGAAAGAAAGAGGGCAGCGGTGATGCTCAAGCGCTGAGCGGCATTCTCCGGGGGGGCAACTTGCGCCGAACTGGATGCGGCGCCTTGAGCGAGCCGCGAGCAATTGCGCGAATTCAGCACTCGGCGTGCAGTCAGGTTTATGTCAGGTGTGCACCCAGGTGCGGCCATTGCGGCTACGAATGGTCATCCGAGTTCGGCCTGATTCGCAAGAAAAGTTGACGTGTCCTCGTCTCGCCGCGCAAGATGCCGGTGTTAGATAGATCATCGGCAACCTTGCCGACACCATTCGCTTCGTACGTGTAGCACACGTCGAATAGAGCTGCCAGCTTGAGCGTAACGCGCGGATCTTTGACGATGCCGGTGCAATGCACGGCGGCGCCGACTTGTATGTCGAGAGGAATAGCGGCCGACAGAGGTTAGAGTTCAAGCTTCAACAGGGTTAGATAGTGGGGCTAGATACTGATCGAAAAGCTTCGCAGCGACGTCGCGATGGACATTGGCCGCGATCTGCGGATGTGACCAGTCACCTATCGCATTGGCCGTGGCTGAGCAGAACTGAATGCGGTTGTCACAGAGGCATTGCTACCAAGTTCATCTTCTTACACCATGCGCGACTGAAACAATCTTTGCTCCTCCAAGGTCTTACTGTTTATCAGCGCGACCCAAAGCAACGAACCGGACGGGCGCGAGCATTGCGAGCTGGGCTTGCAGCCACGAAACAGACGTAGTCCGAGCCGACTTGAACGCCCCTTGAGGTTCAAGAGGAAGCCAATCGTCATTCTGAAGCCGCGCAACTGCCAGCGCCGATGAGAATTAGGATTCTCTAGATTACGGGGAAAGCGTACGGAAGGCGAACCAGTGGTAGGCACCCATGCTCAATAGACCGCCTCACTCAGCCGAAACGCATTTTCGACCATCCGCTGGCCCACCTCGTCGCCCAGCGACATCAACGACTCCGGGTGGAACTGGACGCCACCGACCGGCAAACTCTTGTGCTCGACTGCCATGGGCATGCCATCTTCTGTGCTGGCCGTGACCGTAAGTGCCTCGGGCATGCTATCACCCTCGAGGTAAAGAGAATGATAGCGACCGATTACGATCTCGCTCGGCATGCTTTGCATCAACCGGCCGCCCCGCACCTGAATACGGGAGGGCCGGCCATGTGCGGGCTGTGGAAGTTGGCAGAGCCGGCCGCCGAAGTACTCGCCAATCGCCTGAAGGCCGAGGCAGACGCCGAACACCGGAAACTTCTTCTCCAGTGCCAGCTCGATGATCTTTTTGATTCCGAAGTTCTCAGGTCTGCCCGGTCCGGGCGACAGCACCAGCAAATCCCAATTCTTCTGCTTCAGCATGTCGAGCGCATGCACATGGCGGACCACGGTGACGCTGGCGCCGACTTGGCGGAAGTAGTCGGCGAGCATATGTACGAAACTGTCGTCGTGATCGATCAGCAGCACCTGCTTGCCCGATCCGGTTCCATTGGGCGCAAAGGTCGACAGCGGCTTCGGCGGATCGCCGCGCAGCGCCTGGAACAGCGCCGCCGCCTTGACCTGGCACTCGCGATCTTCCGCGGCCGGATCGGAGTCGAACAGGCAGGTCGCGCCGACGCGCACTTCTGCAAGCCCATCCTTCATGCGGATGGTGCGGATGGTCAGGCCGG
>NZ_BSOW01000075.1 GCF_030160715.1 Bradyrhizobium iriomotense | reverse complement strand
GCATATCGCTCCTTCGGTGGAGAAGTGGAGGCGTCAAGCACCCCCACGATATGCCGCCTTTCCGATTCCCACCGTCACCAACTTTCGGCGATAGCTCGCGGAGCGGACGCATTCACGCAAATTATTCGTTCTCAAACCATGTGGCACACAGCTTATTCAGGACTGAATGATGCCACAGAGCGAAAGTGGGGCTTAGCTCAGTTTGAAGATGCGGCTGACAAGCTGAGAAAGGTCTGCGGTGCCGAGTTCATTGATAAGATCACAGAGATCGTCAAGCTAAGTCAAAGCCATTCGGTGGCTATGATATCAAGCTATTCACTCGATGGTGACGTTTTGAGTCAATGGACGCGCCTACGCCGACGATGCTCGCGGGTTTGCGATTGGTTTTTCTGCTCAACAGCTAGAGATGCCCGCGAAGCCACTGCGGGTACTGTACGACAGGGCAGCGCAACGAGCCGAACTAACCAACAATATTAAGCACGTATTCCAAGTCGAAAAAGGTTTCGACTTTGGTTGCGGCCAAAAGTTTTTTAGTCACTGGTTCAACTTCGGTTTGGATTTGTGTGCTTACAAGCATCCTTCGTTCGCAGAAGAGCGGGAAATTCGCCGAGTGCATATTTCGGGTCTGGCGCTAGACGAAAATCAACGGCGCATGATTCCCGTTGGGGCTATCGACGGTAGTGGTGTCAGACGGTCGGGACCTGTTCCGATAAATTATCGAGTCCGCAACGGCGTGCAGATTCCTTACGTGTCGCTGGATATAACGGACGGTGGCAGGAAGTCTCCGATCAAGGAAGTGGTGCTCGGGCCGAAGAATCCTGACACGGAAGAGAACGTCGGATTGTTTCTGACGAGTGTGGGCCGCGACAACGTCAATATCCGTCGATCAGAAGTGCCTTATAGGTAAGAAGACAGCGCTGTTGGATTCGCGCTTGTCAAACGGTGCTTAGTGCTGGGGAACCAAATGACAACGCCAGAAATCCAACCTCGATTCGATCCGATTGGAGACAAGTACTATGCTCCTCCCCGATAGACGGACAATGGAGCCCGGCAGTAACTCGCTGATGACTTCAGATAGGGTCCAGGCAGCGGGCTTTCGGTTGCCATCGCTATCTTCTCTCGGCTTCTTCACCTGAATATGACGAGAGCGCGGTTCAAGCCCTTCTAGCCAATGAAGATCGAGATCGTCCTTCCCCTCCGGCCGAACCGTCGCGCTGGGCCCATGTGTCTCGAAGTGATCGAAAAGCTCCGCCAAAATGATGGTGGACTGATAATCGAACCCTCTGATTGCAATAACACCGTTCGCCATGAGCTTTAATTTCGAGGCAAGAATTCCAAGTTCAGGTGGGACTAATCGTCCTTGGACATCAGGTTGTCGCAGTAAGAGCAGAGCAACGAACTGCTATCTGACACATTGTCGGACGTAAGACCGACATGGCACCGCGCGCATTCGTCCAGCGATGCCTCGCACCAGACACAGTGGTTCTCATCGTTCCATATTACAAACGCCTTTACCCCGCATTCGGGACAGGGATGGACCGGCTGCTCGCCACCATCCTTCGCGGCAATATGAGCTTCCACTTCAAAGTGAGCTTCTAGCGCCGCTTCAACGAGCTCTTCGGCGGAAATATCGGCACCACACGCGCGGCACTCCGCATCGGCCCATTGAACGTCAGGCCTCGAAACATCCTTGCGACTGACCAGATGCGATCCGCATTCCGGGCAGATTAGTGAGGTCTCGGCCATAACGGTCGATTTCCAATCGACGCCCTCAAAGCTCTTGCGGCAGTCGGCGAGTTCCCGGTCGTGGAAGGCCCTCACTTCAAGCATGGCTTGCCAGCTGCCATCCAGCGCCGTCCGAGGATCCTCCTCGGTCAGCCGAAACAGGTCCACCACAACCGGAAAAGCGGTCGCAATTGCCTCTCGGACGGTCTGCGGACCGGCGTTGGTATAGAGATGCTCGATGTCGTTGCGGATACGGTTGAGCTCCCTCAGCGCGGCCTGGTCGATCTTCAGGCCGAAGGCTCGGAATCGTTCACCGATCTCGCTGAAATCAATCGTACGGTCGCTTGCATCGTATTTGATACCGCCATGGCCGTCAGGAACGGGCTTGTATCGCGCGCCCAGGACTTCCTTGGGGTCAGCGGCCGGAGCAGCCCGTACGAGCACTTCCTTCGCCAGCAGCAGTACGCCTGCATAGAAGTTTCGGACCGCGGACATCGCGCGCTTGGGATCGTTGGCGCCGTAGTCCTCGATGCCAAGCTGAATCGATTCAACCGCATTCTTGAAAAGTGGATTGGTACTCATCGTGGCGCGCTAGCTGACGCTCATGAGTGAAGCGCGATGAATTCTAATCTCCGAAGTGACGCGAGACACAACCGCTGCCCTCTCGTTTTTGTGCCCATTTTGAGACCATGAGAATTTGGGAGCAAATAGTAACGTCGCGGACGAACAACAAGCAACGCATTGAGATTGCGCGGTTTTAGGCGACAAAAATGATAACGCATGGGAAAGGCCTGTAATATACGATGAAGCCCGCCAATGGCGGGATTAACTATTTGATTTCTATCATGAAAACTTGGTTGGCAAGATTTGAACTTGCGACCTTCAGGTTGTGAGCCTGACGATTGCCGAAATGACTATTCTACACGCTGGCCCGCGCGCCAGCCCATCTCCCAGAAGTCGGTCTCGAGTCGGGTAGCTTCCTTGAATACCGCGATCAGCTCTACCTCGCGGGCTGGCGTGGAGTAACGATCGGCGAGACGCTCCAGGTGCGCGCGCGCTTTCGCTGCGACCTCCTGGTATGGCATGCCGGCATACTCGGCGATCCAAACGCGATATGGGTTCGTCGCAGCGTTCGCGTCGGGGCGCGAGGCGAGCCGCGTTGCGATTTCCGCATAGCCTATCACGCAGGGGGCAAGCGCCACCTTTAGTGCCAGCAGATCACCGCGCATTCCCGCGTCGAGCACGTAGCGCGTATAGGCCAGCATCTCGACCGCCGGAGGGGTTTGTTCGAGGTCGCTCGGGGACAGCCCCCAACCGGCGCAGAGCTTCACATGCAGATTCATCTCGACATCCAGGATGGCCGCGAGGCCGGCCGCCCCTTCATGCATGTCGGCAAGCTTGGGCGACTTGTAGACCGAGAGCGCGTAGGCGCGAGCAAACTCGATGAGGAACAGGTAGTCCTGAGCGAGGTAGTGACGAAACGCCGCTTCGGGGAGCGAGCCGTCAGCCAACCGGTCCGTGAAGGGATGCTCGGTGTAAGCCCGCCACTCGAGAGATGCTTCTTTCTTTAGACGCTGGAAGAAACTCACTATCTTTTCTCCTGGCCTGCTTTCCCAAGAACGTCTTCTCGCTTCCGAGAGCGCGTTGCAAACCGGGTGGACGTTGACCTTGACAGGCCGCCGCGATCGGCCGGCACGATGACACAGAATTCGCTGATCGTCGGGACCGTTGGGATTAACTTGCGTTCTCACGACATTACCAAACAGCAGGCACACGCTCTAAGTCCAAGTTTCGATTGCGAACGAACCGCACCAGTTTCGCACCAGAATCAACCCGCACGAAGCGAAATGAACGCAGCCGATTTCCTGCAAAAGCGCAGTAAAATCAACGACGGCCGCGGTTATCCTGCAGCTCATAACGGTCTGGTTCCTGGTTCGAATCCAGGCGGGCCCACCAGCCTCTGTTAGGGAGGAGGAGGGGAGACTGTGCGGGCACTTTGAACGACTCGTTGTTTTGGATCGGCAAAGCCATCGATCCGGTCAGCCCAATGCTGCATCAGCTTGGTGCGCGAGCCGATCAGTGCCAGCGGCCCGTGCCGCCTGTAAATCGCCTTTACCGAGCCACTGTCGAGATGCGCCAACTGTAATTCGATGACATCACTGTCCCATGCCTTGGCTTCCTTGAACTCCTCATGGTGGCAAAGGGTTGAGAACGTCGTGCGGAAGCCATGGGCGCAATGTTCGGTCTTAGTGTTGATGCCGAGCGCACGCAGCCGATGACAGAGCGTCGCGTTAGACAGCGGTGCGTCACGCGCCTCAGGATTGCGAGGGCTTGGCGCGACAGCGGCACCACATGGTCCCATCCGGTCTTCATCTTCGCCGCCCGGATGGTCCAGCGTTTGGCATCCCAATCGACTTCGGTCCATTCCATCTCGTTGATCATGCCCGGGCGAGGGATCGTCAATGCATCGATCCGAAGGGCATCACCGACCACGTCGCCAAATCTGGCCTTCTCCCATGGCGGCATGATCAATCTGAAAAGACGAGCCACATCCTGCGGCTCAGTGACGCCGGGCCGTGGTGTCGAGACGTTGACAGCGAGTTGCTTCTCGCAGGCACGGAACGGATTGTAGCCATCGCCTTCGAGGTCGGCGTAGTCGCAGACCTGTTCACCGATACGGTGAACTCGGTCATGGGTCTCCAACCTGCCTTCAGTCTGCATCGCCCGAAAGAAGGCGAGCACGTCGAAGCGCTTGATGTCTAGCCGGTAGAGATTGCCGAAACGATTCTTCAGATAGCCGGCCTATCTTTCGAGTAGCGCGATGGTTTCGGGACTGCGCACGGTGACAATCCTGCCGCGCTTGATCTTCTCGGTCTTCTTCTCCGTAAGCCATTCGTCGATCCACATGCCGAAGGGGCGCTCAGCCGCATCGAGATGCCGTTCGAATTGCTTATCGATCGATGGATCGACCGGCGGGTCTTGTGCTAGCAAGGCCTTTGCGGCGTCACGCGTCTGGCGTGCCGTGGCGAGCGAGACGGCGCCTTCGTTGCCGTTGCAGTAAAGCCCGATCGAGTAGGTCTTCTGCCTATCATGCAAGCGATCAGCCATCCGCCAGAGTTTGCGTGCCATCTGCGTTGGATTCCCTTCTTGTTCGGAATACTGCGAGTCGCTGAGAACGTTTGTTCTTCCGATACGAACATATACCACTGATCGATTAGAGGCTTCACTTGGATCGCTTGAGGTTCAGAGATCGAGATAGTCTGGCAAACCCGCCCGGCGATTAGTCGCACTCTCCAAATCGCGTTTTGCTCAGCCTCCATCTCGATGTTGCGCCTGACCGCAGACCCAATAGACCAAGCACGACCAGGGTAACGCCGCTTGCGATCTGCAAGTACGATAGCTCGGCAACATCCATAGCTAACAGTTAGTTTCAGATCGAATGAGCTCGCGATCGAGCTACTACGTCCAGAGACTCGATCTGGGCTCCGACATCATATCGAGCAGGCAAGCGTATCGGGTGCGTGACGTCGCCCGACCGAGTGAGGTCAATGGCCGGGCGGACCCAGGGCCGACAATCGCGAAAGATCAGTTCGAAACTTTGGAAGCCTACACAGCAGCTCCAAGTTCTATCCCAAATGGGACTGGCCCGTCTGCGCGCACCGAGGCAGCATAGGTAGAATAATGCTAGTGATCGTGAGGATAGGTGGTCAACCCAGGGATGTCGGCGGCCTTTGGTCAAAGCGTGTGGCGAAGGTGCGAAAATCTATTTGATCCTCTCGAAGAAAAGGTTCTGCATGTAGGATGACAGAAAGCGACAATCGCCATGAAGTTTCGGTGGTGACGGACGGACGCGAGATCGAAAGCTACAAGCAAGAGATTGCGCGTCTCAAGCAGCTGGTCGTGCAGCTTTCTGAAATTGTCCTGCGCAACGTTATAAAGCAACGCCAGAGCCGAAAATCGGAACATCCGTGAGTCTCCAAGCGGCTCGCCCAAACATAAGGCGCGGAAATTGAACGTTGCATAATAGCGCGCTGTTCCAGCGGCGCGGCTCCCTCTGGGGCGGCAGGGAGCGGGCCCCGCCCCTTGCTCCGAGGGGCGGGGCCTCTAGCTGGTCAGAGCCGTGCAGTCCCCGCGCCCGACCTCTTCGCGTTCGCTCGCCCATCGCGCCTCTCAGAACGCCGGCTCAAGCCGAATTTGCAACCAAAACGGCGCCACGCCAGGTGGAGAAGAACTAAAGAGAGGTTTTTCCATGCCTCAGATCAGGATCTATGACGCGCAAACGAATGCGCGCGAGGCAATCTAGATCATCCGATTTAAGTCTTGGCGGCTTCCTCCGCTTGCGCGCGTGCGGCTTCCGCCGCACCGGGCTCTCGTGAACCGAGCCGCGCGGCGTCTCGGCCGTGCGGCGTCGATCCCTCGCGCAAAGACTGCGGAGCTTCTCGCCGCGGGCACTCGGGAAAGGGGCCCGCCGTAATGAAGTATGCCAGCGTCGCTATCACTGCCCCGTTCCCGGGTACCCTCTTAACTAGTCTCGTCGCTGCACTCGATCCCGCGTGAACCTGCCGTTGATCCCTTCGCGACCTGGTCGCACACGTCGGCCTTGCGCGAGGAGATCACGACCTTGGCGCCATGCTCGGCCATGCGCTCGGCGATCGCAAGTTCAATGCCGCGCGTTCAACGCCGCACTCGAACTGAAGCGCAAGCGGAAACGAGTGATGCGCGTGGGTGCCTTCCGGTCGGCTTTTGCCACCGCTTTTAGCTGCGGAGGCCAGGATATGTTTGCAGAAGAGTATTTGAGCGGAGCACAAAATGATACCGATGCTCAGCGGGAAAGCCGTAGAAGGCCAGCAGGGCGTCGCGATCCTTGACTAGACATCCGTCCGCCCGGCTGTATTCGGCGCGATACTCCTCTGGCGAAATGTCGCTCGCCAGCGCCGAGATCGCCACCTGCACCCGCTTGCGGCTAGTCACTGGACCGGCGAGCACCGCGACCTTGCTGAGTGTGCGCGCATTTGTTCGTTCCGTACAAAGTTTTCGCGCCACAACAAACGGAATCTCGAATGCGATTCTGCCGGCCTTAACACATTGCCAGTAAATCCTGAGCGTTAACCTTAGAAGGGGCACGCACCGTGAAAACGCTAGTTCACTTTCTACGCGATGAGTCCGGAGCGACCGCCATAGAATATGGGCTGATAGCGGCGGGTATCTCGCTCGCTATCATCGCAGCCGTGAATGGGCTAGGCACTAAACTCACTACGAAATTCGGTTCCATCAGCAGCTCTCTGAAATAATCAAAGGCCGCCTTAGCCGGCGGCCTTTTTTTCTCCACCGCATGCGCAAGAACGGCTCCAGTCAGAGGCGAGCTAGGCCGCTTGGACCCGGCGGAACTTGAGAAGTGGTGCGGCGAGGGGCTGAACGGATCGTCTCAATGCCGCTGCTCGGAGATTCTTGTTTTAGCGAAAGACACCTGGATGAGTCTTTTCGTCGTCGGCAGATTTGCCAATCAATCAAAAATGGTCCTTCAGGCCTTTCCTTCCGTGATCGCCTGTTTCTCGCGCTTTGTCTCGGCTCGAGGGTCGATCCGAATCGCGATCTTGTGCTTTTGTCTTGCGATGAGTGCGATTGCGGTGGGCCTCGGAGGGTATTCCGTCCTCGGTATCCGGCACGCAGGCGACTTGGTTGCGCGGACCTTCGATGAGTCTCTGATGTCGATCAATTACGCGCGTGCGGCTGGTGCCGATTTTGCCGCGATGCGCGTGGCGTCTTCACACGTCACAAAGCATCCGTCTGCCCGTGCTCGGCTAGATGATGAAATCGACAAGCTGGCGAAGACGCTCTCGGAAGATGTGACTATAGCGGCTGAACGGTCGCAATCAGCGCGAGCTGCGAAGGCAGCCGCCAAAGTTAAAGAAGCGGCAAACGCCTGGGTCGCGATTCATCGCCGTCCTTCTCAAACTTCTGCTGACGGCACCTTGAACGATGAAGCGAGCCCTCGGGAAATCGACGATGTTGACCAGCTTGCCAACGTCGTAAATCAGCAGATTGAGTTGCTGGTGAACTATACGGCCGGGGATGGTTTTCTATTCCGTCAGCGAGCGCTTGCTGCGATCAAGCGGGATCTGCAACTGAATGTGGTGGCGCTGACCGTTGCGCTCCTTCTGTCCGGGTTATTTTCGTGGTTGTTGGCACGGCGGATCATCGGGCCCGTCGCCATTGCGTCCAAAGCGGCAAGGAGTATTGCCGATGGCGACTTGAACGCAGACATTCCCAGAGGCAGCAGTGACGAGCTAGGCTCGCTACTCGCGGCCATGAGGAAGATGCGGGACAACATTAGGGAGATGGTCGATCGAGAGGTGGCGTAACGTCGCTCCGCGCAGGCGCGGCTTTCCGATGCGCTTGAAAATTCTCGAGAAGGCTTCGTGCTCCTGGACGCGAACGGACAGATAGCATTGGTCAATTCCCGAGCCAGCGAATTCATCGGCTGCTGTGTGCTGCAGAGACACATGGAAAGGAGGGAAACAGCAAAGAGAAAACAGTGTCGTAAAGCTGCGTGAAAGATGAGGGCAGGTCCCTCGGGATCGGCTTGCAGGAGCAGGTCTCAAACCACTCCAAGCTGCCGCGGTAAAGAGCCGTGGTGGTGAGCGTTGGAACAAAAGCTCAAGGCAAGACCTCGAGCAGGTGTGCATCCGAAAGACGAACGAAAGTGAACCCACCGAAGACGCGTCGTTAAGAAGCTTGGCGTCGCCAAAACCAGAGGTGAGTAGCCCTTCTGGGACAAGTCTGTCAGGCGCCTGATGACTGGGCAGACGGCGACCGGCGTAGAGGGGGCGTGAGTTGGATGCAGGCTTTTGCGCGGAACTGCAGGAACCAGCGCTCTGATGGCAAGGGAGAAGCACAAGCGACGAAAATCGTGAGGCGAGAGTACCGAAGCGGAGCATTGGGACGGACCGATCCGTATTAGTGATGAAGGCCCTGTAATGGGACCGGAGCAAAGGGATCGGGTCAGGCGGTCGTGTGGTCGAAACAACTGGAAACAGGAAGATGCAGATACATACGACGGACAAACCGTTCAGTATTACAAAGAAGCAAGTGTACGAGGCTTACAAAGCGGTCAAATCCAATGCGGGCTCGGCCGGTGTGGATGGGCAGACGATCGAGCAGTTCGATTCTGACTTGCGGAACAATCTCTACAAGCTTTGGAATCTTGTGTCATGAAGGCACGAAAGTGCCATGCCGTACGGGAGATGAAGGTGGACCCTTCGGAGCCGCCCTGCAGTGGGAGGCCCCAAACAGCCATAAGCTGCTTCGGACAAAAGCCGCGGTGGTGAACGTTATGGAAAAGGCGCGGCAATGACCACGTCATGTGTGGATTGGAGAGACGAGCGCAAGCGAACTCCTGAGGAAGCATCGAAAACTTGTATAGCGACATCAAAACTGGAGCCTGATTCCAGCTCCGGGATAAGGGCATGGAAGATACCTGCTTACTGTCCATGTGGTGTCCGGTGTACAGGGAGCGTGACTCCAATCTGGGCTTTCGTACGGAACTTGAGAACCTGATCAACGATGTGAAAGGAAAAGACACAAGTGGCTGAACCATGAGGTCGAAAGTACTGATGCGTCGGTCAGGGGCGGACTCCTCCGTAGTAGTGATGAAGTGGGGTAATGCCCATGGAGCGAAGGGAGGGGGGCACCTGCGTTGAGATCGGTGAGCCAACGGGAGACCGGAGGAGTTCGCTGGCTTCAACGGAAGGCGGCAGCCTTCAGTGGGTGGCACGAGCCGGATATGTCGAGAGGCATACGTCCGGTTCTGTGAGAAGCTCGGGGTGAAACTCCCCGGGCTTACTCGGCGGATGAGTTCGGGAAGCTACTTTCCACCATCGGTGCGCGCCGTCTCCATTCCCAAAAAGACTGGAGGCCAGCGGATTTTAGGCGTCCCGACGCCCTTGGCATAATGCACCTCATACAGTTTGCGTTGGGGATGTTGAATGGAGATGACTTGAGTTGGCGACCCATTTTCGCAAGCGTCGATCG
>NZ_BSOW01000074.1 GCF_030160715.1 Bradyrhizobium iriomotense | reverse complement strand
CACCTTGCGATCTTTCCTCGAAAGGCGGACTTCTCTTGCTTCGGGTATCATCCCGACCTTGAATCACGACTCACGATCTAAGAAAAGTGGGTACTAGGAAGATCAAGGAGAATCAAAGATGGTTCGCTTTGTGTCAACGGTAGCCTTGCTGGGCGAAGGCCCGTCCGGTTCCGGATGCGTTCACTCCCTGTTGTCAGATTGGCTCTCACCGTCGGTAACGGGCGAGGTAACTACTAGAAATACCAAGTCCGTTAGGCCCGAATTCGAGATTGCGTGCTCGACGCCGGGCGGCAGGAAGATCACGTCGTGCTTGCGTACGACGTGATTCTTACCCGCGATCTCCATCAGCCCTTCCCCGTCGAGCACGTGATAGACCTGCTCCTGCACCTTGTGGTGATGCCGCGCCACATAGGCCATCGGCTGGTACATCGAGATGCGATAATCGATGCGGCGCGAGCCCGCGGTCTCCGGCATCACCAGCGGCTTCGACAGCGCGCCGCCAAAATGATTGGGGAATTCGCGCCAGGGCACTTCGGCGATGTTGCGAATGAAGGCGCCGTTGCTCTCTTCGACCATTCCAATGCTCCCTAGTTCACCAGTGCTCCGCCGTCGATATAGACGATCGAGCCCGTGGCAAAACCGTTGCTCATGAAGCTCGCAATCTGCTGGGCGATGTCTTCCGCCATGCCGACGCGGCCAACCGGCAGTGCAGCCGCCGTCTTGGCCAGCATCTCCTTCCGGGCCGCCTCCGGCATCGCAGCCCGGATCGGGGTGTCGATCACCCCCGGCGAGACCGCGTTGACGCGCACCGGCGCAAGGTCGAGAGCCAGCGCACGGGCCAGCGACTCCAGCGCGCCATTGGCCGCGCCGATGATCGCCGAGTTCGGCCGCGGCCGGACGCTTAAAAAACCGGTCACCAGCGTCAGCGAACCGCCGGGCCGAATCTCAGCCTCGCGCGCGACGCGCCAGGCTCCCCAGAATTTTCCTTCCATCGTGGCGCGAGCATCCTCCATTGCAACCGTCTTGAATGGCCCGGTGCGAAGCTGCGCCGCCGTCAGCACGACATGATCGACGGGACCCACGTGGCGGAACAGCGCCGCGACGCTATCGTCGTTAGTGACATCGGTCGGGACCGCCGTCACCTTCAGCCGCTCAGCGACCGGATCGAGCTTCGCAGCACTGCGCGAGGCGATGATGACCTCGGCGCCTTGCGCCTTAGCTAGCTCCGCCGTGGCGAGGCCGATGCCAGAGGAGCCGCCGATCACGACGATTTTCTTGCCTGCGAGCGTCATTCCCATCTCGCGATATTCTTGTTAATTGCTTCTGCGAACCGCGATCAGCCCGGCTGGAAGCGCGTGCCGATGCCGGCCTTGCTCTGGCCAAGGCCCGGCAATTCCCAGACGCCGGCGCCGGAGGGATTGACGTCGGCAGCAATGTCGACGTCGATCAGGTATGGCCTGTTGGCGGCAATGCCCTTGCGGATCGCCTCGCCAAGATCGCCGGCGCGATCGACCCGCACGCCTTCGACGCCGCACGAGCGCGCCATCGCAGCGAAATCCGGATTGTAGCGCTCGCCCGTCTCGGGGTGCTTGAAGTCGGTCGCAAGCGCGCGCCCGCCGAGATAGCCGCGCTGAAGCCCGCGGATCGAGGCATAGGCGTAATTGTTCCAGACCACCCAGACCACGGGCAGATTGTACTCGACCGCCGTCCCCAGCACGTTGGCATGCATGAAGAAGGCGCCGTCGCCGCAGACCGACACGCAGGGGCGGTCGGGTGCGGCGAACTTCGCGCCCATCACGCCGGCAACACCAAAGCCCATCGGGCCAAACCCCATCGAGCCGATCAGCGAATCCGGTCGCTTCGGCTTGCAGAAGCCGAGCAGCCAATTGTGGTGCACGCCGATGTCGGACACGAGGATGGCATCTTCCGGCAGCGCCTTGTCGATCTCGGAGGCCGCGCGCTGCGGATTAATCGGCGTGGTATCGTCGGAGAAGCCGGGCGCGACGAACTTGTCCCACTCCTTGCGATAGCCGTCGATCTGCGCCAGCCACTTTTTACGCGCATCCGATTTCCTGAACAGATTGTCGCGGCGATCGAGCTCGGCATGCACCTGCCGCAGGAAGGTGCGGACGTCCGCCATCAAGCCGAGTGCGACGGGATAGTTGCGGCCGATCTCTTCAGGGTCGATGTCGACGTGGATCAACCGCGTCGGCGGGATCGTGAAGGAATAGCCAGGAATCCACGAGCTCGAGGTGCGGTCGTCGAAACGAACGCCGAGCGCGAGCAGCACGTCGGCCTGTCGCGTCGCGTGATTGGCTTGATAGTGTCCCGCACGCGCGACGAGGCCGAGCGCGAGCGGATGATTGACGTCGAGCGCACCGAGGCCGCTTGCGGATGCCGCTACCGGAATCTGCAGCCGCTCGGCAAGCTTCCGTAACTCCTCCGTCGCGCCGCCATAGCGCACGCCCTGCCCGACCAGCATCACCGGCCGCTCAGCCGCAAGCAGCAAGTCGACGGCCTTCTCGACACCTTCCGGATCGGCGCCGCAGCGGCTCGAGATATTGGCGCTCCACTCCGCAGCCTTCGGCGCCTCCTCGGCCGCCGCCTCCATGAACACGTCGAAGGGCACGTCGATCACGACAGGCCCCGGCCGTCCCGTGACCATGGTCTTCCAGGCCTGCCGCATCGCGAGCGGCACCATCTCACCCCGCGTCGGCTGGAACACCTTCTTGCACATCGTGCGCACCGTGGACGGAAAGTCGGCCTGATAGTGCCGGTACATTTCCTGGAACGCACCGCGGTTGAACTGGCTGGTCGGCACATTGCCGGTGATGGCCATGAACGGCACGGAATCGAGATAGGCGTTGGCGAGCGAGATCGGCAGATTCGCCGAGCCCGGCCCGCAAGACGTGAAGGTCGCGGTCGGCCTGCCGGAGACGCGGTAGTAAACGTCGGCCATGAAGCCGGCGACGCTCTCGTGATGGACGGAGATCGTCTTGATTTCGGAGGAGCGCTCGTAGAGCGCATCGATGAACTGGATGTTGCCGTGGCCGCAAAGCCCGAACACCTGCGGCACCTTCTCCTGGATCAAGTAATCGACAATGACCTGGGCGCCATTGAGCATGTTTTTCGACATCAACCGGTCTCCCTCTCGGCCCGTCGACTTCTTCTGTACCGATGCGGAGAACGCGGCCGGTCATCATGGGCCGCAGGGAGCTTATTTCTCATAATGCTGTACGTCAATTTATATTGTGGTAGGCTTTGGCTTAAGGAAACGCGAAGCTCCGCGCCAACGGCTGCGCTGGTTGCGTGCTACTGTCGCAGATGCGGAGCCATGACGACTCACCAGAGGGAGCCCAGTCCTTGAGATCGCGTACCAAGCCGACCACCGGCGAGAAGCCTGCAAGCCCGCGCAAGGCCGCGATAGCCAAACTGGTCCCCGCACCCAAGGCGGATGGCGACGACGAGGCCGAGGACAAGCAGCGCGGCGGCGGTGTTCAATCGCTCGGGCGCGCCTTCTCGATCCTCGAAGAGGTGGCGCGCCATCGCGAAGGAATTGGACTTGCGGAGCTGAGCAAGCTAGTCGGCCTGCACAACTCGACCACGTTTCATCTGGCCAAGACGCTGGTCTCGCTCGGCTACCTCCGCCAGGAGAAGGACAACAAGCGCTACCGCATAGGCCGACCGCTGTTCGCCCTGGCGGCATCCGCGCTCGACGAAATCGAGATGGTCAATGTCGCGACGCCCGTACTGGAGGAGCTGTCGCGCCAGACCGGCGAAAGCAGCCATTTTGCCGTGCGGATGGGCGATGCCGTTGTCGTCATCGCCCGCACCAGCGGCCCCGGCGCGTTCCAATTGACCGATCGCGTCGGCGTGGTGCGGCCTGCCCATTGCACCGCTCTCGGCAAGATCATTCTGGCCTCGCTTCGCCCCGAGCAGCTCAAGCGGTTCATCGATCGCGTGGAACTGAAGCCGTCGACGCCCAAATCCATCAGCGATGTCGGTGCGCTGATGCGCGAGATTGCCGAGGTGCAGCGTACCGGCGTTGCCTTCGACGACGGTGAGTTCAATCCGGAAGTGCGCTGTGTCGCGGTGCCCGTGACCGATTTCACCGGGCAAGTGATCGGCGCGCTCGGCATTTCCGGCCCGATCTGGCGCCTCTCCAACCAGGCGCTGCACGCCGGCGCGCAGGTCGTGCAGGCCGCCGCCGACCGCCTGTCGGCCGAGTTCGGTGCCAAGGACCGGGCGCACAAGGCGCTCACGCAGAGAGCCTGAGCCGAAGCCCAAGCGGCGATTTTGCCGGTTGACACCGGCAATGGCGTTCGGGATTATCCTCCAGTATTAGAAAACGCTATCTCACAATACCGGATACTCGGTTTGAAGGGAGGCACGCGATTCACCCGGGAGGAGACAGAGATGATCCGCTACCCACGACGGACGTTGTTACGTGCGGGCGCAGCCTTTGCTGGCGCAGCCGCGCTCGGGTTTCCCGCGATCGTCAGGGCCCAGGCCGACAAGATCCGGATCGGGCACCTGACGCCACTCACCGGCTTTCTCGGTGTGATCGGCAGCTATGCGCAACTGGGAGCGAAGCTCGCAGCCGAAGAGATCAACGCCTCAGGCGGTATTCTGGGCAAGCAGATCGACCTGCTCTCGGAGGACTCGATCAATCCGGCGACCGCGGCGACCAAGGCGCAGCGCATGCTGGAGCAGGACGGCGCGGTGGTGCTGCTCGGCGAAATCTCCTCGGCGTCCTCGCTCACGATCATGCAGGTCGCCGAGCGCAACAAGAAGGTGTTTTTCTCCACCGGCGCGCGTTCGGACGCGCTGCGCGGCAAGAGCTGCAACAAATACTCGTTCCACTGCGACATCCCGAACACCGTGATGGTGAACGCGGTCGGCACCGCGCTGGAGCAGAAAGGCATGGTGAAGGGCAAGAAGTTCTTCACGCTGACGGCCGACTACATTTTTGGCCATGACCTGCTGAAGGCCGCGAAGGTGTTCTTCGGCGCGCATGATGCCAATTTGATCGGCGACGAACTGATCGCGACTGATGTCACTGACTTCAGCCCCTATCTCCTGAAAGTGCGGCAGGCAAAACCTGACGTGGTCTGCTGCAATCTCGCCGGCAATCAAGTGACAAATCTCGTCAAGCAATATGCCGAGTTCGGCTTCCCTTATCCGCTGGTTGGATTCAACCTCAACACCGGCGATGCCTGGGCCGCGGGCGCGGGCAATCTCAGCGGCACCTGGCCGACGGTCTGGTATCATACGCTGGCCAATCCGACCTCGCAGGCTTTCGTCGCGGCCTTCACGAAGAAATACGGCAAGCCGCCGGAGAACCACGCCTGGATCGACTACGTCACGTTAAAGCTGCTGGCGGAAGCGATCAACACCACCAAGTCGACCGACAGCGGCGAGCTGATCGCCTATTTCGAGAAGCAGGCGCAGTTCGACATCGGCAAAGCGCGCAAGGCCTACTTCCGCTCCTGGGATCATCAGCTGGTGCAAGAAGCCTATCCATTCACGGTCAAGCCAAAGGACCAGATGAAGGACCAGTGGGACATGCTGGTGCTGGGCGATGTGGTGCCGGCAGCGAACGATCCGCTGGAGACGATCTACCCGACCAAAGAGCAGAACCCCTGCGAGATGAAGGCCTGACGCCCGCACCCGCCAAGGCGCACGCAACATGCAGTTCGAGTTCTTGCTGGAACAGGTAGTGAATGGCCTCGTGCTCGGAGGCTATTACCTGCTCGTCGCGCTCGGACTGTCGCTGATCTTTTCCGTCGGCGGCATCGTCAATCTCGCGCATGGCGCCTTCTATGCGCTCGGCGCTTATATCTGCGTCGAGCTGACCAGCCGCCTCGGCTTCGGCCCGTCGGTGGTGATCTCGCCGCTTGCCGTGGCGCTGCTCGGCATCCTGTTCGAGCGCTTCATCCTGCGCCGCTTCTACACGGCCGATCCGATCCTCAGCCTGCTCGTGACCTTCGGGCTTGCGATGGTCGCCGAGCAGGCGATCCGCATGATCTGGGGCGCGGCACCGGTCTCGACCGAGATCCCGCAGAGTTTTCGCGGTTCGGTGATCGTCGGCGACTTCCTGTTCTCGCGCTATCGCCTGCTGATCCTCGGCGTGGTCGCGCTCGTGATGGTCGGGATCTGGCTGCTGCTGCACAAGACCTCGTTCGGACGCGTGGTCCGCGCCGGCATCCAGCGGCCGGACATGGTCGCGGCGCTCGGCATTCGCCTGCAGCCTCACATGACCGCGGTCGTGATGCTCGGCGTCGGCCTCGCCGCGCTCGGTGGCGCGTTCTTCGCACCGATCACAACCGTACATCCCGCTATGGGCGCCGACATCATGACCATCGCCTTCGTCGTAGTCGTGATCGGCGGCCTCGGCAGCTTCTGGGGCGTGGTCATCGCCGCC
The DNA here is from genome assembly GCF_030160715.1 of Bradyrhizobium iriomotense. GTDB lineage: Bacteria > Pseudomonadota > Alphaproteobacteria > Rhizobiales > Xanthobacteraceae > Bradyrhizobium > Bradyrhizobium iriomotense. Next base: position 3,340 of record NZ_BSOW01000074.1, on the reverse strand, counting down.
CTCCTCGTCGGCGTCGTGCGCGGCATCGCCATTCACTTCGAGCCCGCGGCAGGTGAAGCCTCGATCTACATCCTGATGTTCGTGGTGCTGCTGGTGCGCCCACGCGGCCTGCTCGGCGAACGCATCGAGAAGTTCGAATGAGGAATGCCTCGACCATCGACCGGCTGAGGCCGCTATTGATCGCAGGCGTTGCGGTCATCGCATTACCATTCCTGCTGCGCGCGCTCGGCCTCTCGCTCAACACCGGCACGTGGATGCTGGGGCTCGCCATCGCGGCGATGGGGCTCAATCTCTGCATCGGCACTACCGGTCTTGTCTCCTTCGGCCACAGCACCTGGTTCGGCATCGGCGCCTATGCGGCGGGGCTGATCCAACTTCGTTTCTTTCCCGGCGAGATCTGGCTGCCGCTGCTGGGATCGATGCTCGTCGTCGCGATCGCCTCAAGCGTGACCGGCATGCTGATCCTGCGCCGGCGCGGCGTGTACTTCTCGCTGCTGACCTTGGCGCTTGCAGCCCTCGTCTACACCACCGCCTTCCGCTGGACGAGCCTCACCGGCGGTGAGGACGGACTCGGCGGACTGAAGCGCGGAGGCATCGGCGCCTTCAGCTTCGACAGTGCGCTCAACTATTACATCGTGGTCGCGGTCATCGGCCTCGCCGTGCTCTATGTGCTGATGCGTCTGGTGCGCTCACCGTTCGGGCATGTGCTGGTGGCGATCCGCGAAAACCAGCTGCGCGCGAGCTTTCAGGGCTATCCGGTCGAACGCTACAAGCTCGCGGTGTTCGTGATCTCGGCCGTCGTCACGGGACTGGCCGGCGCGCTGATCGCCTTCCTGAATTATCTCGTCTCGGCCGAAGCCGTCTCGGTGCCGTTCGCCGGCGAGCTCTTGGCGATGGTCGTCATCGGCGGCATGCGCAGCCTGCTCGGTCCCGCGCTCGGCGCGGTGTTCTTCATCCTGTTCCGCGAGCTGTTCTCGATCTGGACGTCGGACTGGCTGTTCTGGTTTGGCCTCACCTTCGTGGCCTTCGTGATGTATTCGCCCGGCGGCCTCGTCGGCATCGGTTCGCGGGTCATGCGCCGCTTCCGTCCGCCCGCGGAGGAGACGGCCGCGATGAGCCGGCGCAAGATCTATGACGGCTTGCCGCTGCCCGGCTTTTTGCGGCCGGAGGCGCTGAAGGGCACGGTGCTGGAAGTCAGCAATGTGTCGCGAAAATTCGGGGGCATCCGCGCGGTAGAGAATGCCAGCCTCAAGGTCGCTGCCGGCGAGATCCATGCGTTGATCGGGCCTAACGGCGCCGGCAAGACCACACTGTTCAATCTGGTCTCCGGCCTCTACGCGCCAGACCATGGCACGATCCGCCTGCAGGGCCGCGACATCGCCGGCGTGCCGGCGAACGCGATCTGCCATCAGGGGCTGGCGCGCTCGTTCCAGATCACCAATCTGTTCCGCGGGCTCTCGATCTACGAGAACCTCCGCCTGTCGCTGCAGGCGCGACGGGCGATGCGGTTCAACGTCTGGAACGATATCGACGCCTACAAGGACATCCACGCCGAGACCGCCGCGCTGGTCAAATTCCTCGGGCTCGAAGGCATCGAGGAGATCGAGGGCGGCGAGCTTTCCTATGGCGGGCAGCGGCTGGTCGATCTCGGCATTGCGCTCGGATCAAAACCGCAGGTGCTGTTGCTCGACGAGCCGCTCGCGGGCCTTGCCGCGGCCGAACGCGAGCGCGTATCCAATCTGGTCAAGAACATCGCGTCCAACATTCCCGTTCTGATCGTCGAGCACGACATCGACCGCGTGCTCGGCTTCTCGCAGACGGTCACCGTGATGAACCAGGGCGCGGTGCTGATGTCCGACTGCCCCGGCGCCGTGCGAGCCGATCTGCGGGTACAGGAGATCTATACCGGCAAGGGCATTCCCGCCGTCGAGCGTCGACGCAGCGACGCGGCGGACGGCACACATGAGATCGTACTGCGGCTCGACAGCGTCAACACTTTTTACGGCAAGAGCCACATCCTCAATGACGCCGCGCTCGACGTGCGCGAGGGCGAGATCGTGGCGCTGCTCGGCCGCAACGGCGCGGGCAAGTCGACGCTGCTGAAGACCATCGCGGGTCTGGTGCCGGCGGCCTCGGGCAGCATCACCTATCGCGGCGATGATATCGCAGGCGTCGCCGCGCCCGACATCGCCCGCCGCGGCATCGGCTATGTGCCGCAGGGCCGCGGGCTGTTCGCCGGCATGACGGTGCGCGAAAACCTCGCGCTTGGTCGCCTCGCCCGCAAGACCGACGGCAGCGATGGCGTGGTCTGGGACGACGAGCAGATCCTACAATACTTCCCGCGCCTGAAGGAGCGGATGAACGTCGCGGCCGACTATCTCTCCGGCGGCGAGCAGCAGACGGTCGCGGTGGCGCGTGCGATGTCCGGCAATGTGCGCCTGCTGCTGCTGGACGAGCCGTTCGAGGGCCTCGCGCCGGCAGTGACGCTGGAGCTGTTCAAAGTGTTTGATGCACTCCGCCGCCACATGTCGATCGTGATCGTCGAGCACAATCTCGATCTCGTACTCGCGCTCGCCGACCGCGTCTTCGCGCTGGAGCGCGGCGCCGTGTTCCACCAAGGCACCGCTGCGCCGCTGCTCAACGATCTGAGCTACCGCAAGCAAATCCTGTGGCTGTAGCGCAAACTCCTCGTTTTCCCTTGAGTCTGGCGCATATCGAACCCCACCTTCAAATTCACCGCGCGGTAGCTACGCATGAGCGCGACTTCGGCCGTCTTCGCGGTACCGACCGGATTGGTGGCGCTTTCATTGACATTGATCCCACCCGACCGTCCACCGAGAAGCCGCCACAGAGGCAGCCGCTTCCGGCGGGCATGCAGATCCCACAGCGCAAGGTCAATTCCCACGATACCTGCGCAAACGAACCGCACTCGCCGCATTGAAGGGCTAGCACCTCGGCGCCCTTGGTCAGGGCCTCGAAGGCCTGAGCGGGATGATGGAAGCTACGCCCAACGAGGTCGGGTGCGAGCACCTCATTGATGCGTCGGGCGCGGTGCTCCGCACCCGGGGGCGTAAAAATGCGACCAGGCCGCACCCCTTCCCTCGACGCCGTCTTCGTCGACGGCGCGAACGACGGCGGCGCTACGGTTGAGCATTTTGACGAACGACGTCAACAACGGCTAAAGCGTGATGGCATTAAGTTCGATAGCCTGAATTTTTGAGGTAGTTGGCGCATTCCTCGGAGGTGAAGGCATCGAGTGCGTGGCCGATTGCGGCGCAGACCGCGTCGACGGTTCGCGCGGCGGCTTTGCGGACGAGGTGCTTGAGCTTGGCAAAGACCT
>NZ_BSOW01000073.1 GCF_030160715.1 Bradyrhizobium iriomotense | reverse complement strand
GCTGCGCGGAGAATGCTCGGAACGCCGCGCGCGATCATTTCGGAACCCTGCACGCCATCAACTCGGTACGGTGCGCGCGATGCCCTCGGAATCGGCAGCGGGATCGGCATGTGCAGGTTCTGCCAGCACCCCAGGCAGATGATTGCAGGCTCCGGCGTCATCGCGAGCTACCGTCCGTCTTGTCCATTCTGTCGGCCCGCAACGCTAGCACCTTTGCCCTCGCACAGCGGCGCATTTCTCGCGGAGCTCAGGACCGGCGCGCCGCCTCCTCTGGGTCGACGAAGGCGAGCCCGATCCGGTTCTTCTGGATCCAGATAACCCGGCAATCGCGGACCGAGGAATCCTTGGCCATGACGAGGCGAAAACGCTGGGGGACGAAGGCGGGATTGTCGACGTCGATCGCCGCGCCGGCAGGTGAGATGTTGCGCACGACGCAGCTCATCACCGAGCCGCCCGACGAGACATAGGCCAGCTCTTCGATGTCGATACGCGGATACTTTCGTTTGTCGTCCATGCACCGTCTGCCTTTGATCCAAGCCTAGCCGGATTGCCTAAACAAATTGCACGATCCCCGGGTTTCCCCAGCGTCATTTCATTGTGCGATGCAATGGGATGGCGGCTCGCGCGAAAGCCAATCGCGCGCCCTCGGCATAGGTTCCCGACAAGACCGCACCTCGGCCACAGGTCGGGCGCGAATCGGTCCGCTTTTTTTCAAGTTCCCGTGACGAATTGGGCCGGCCGCGCCGCTGCGGCAGGATAGCCGGGCGCAGTGCCTTCCACCTACCCCAGGGCAAGGTTGCCCGGCTATTCGCCCCAAGCGGACGTCAGGCCGATCCGCTTTTCGGGGCGACGGGAAAAAGAGACTCGATAATCGCCTTGAGCTGGTCGATCGAAATCGGCTTGCGCAGGATAGGCCTGCGCCGGAGCAAGGACGGCAGCAACTCCGGTCCGTAACCCGTGGCAAACAGAAACGGCTTGCCGCGACGCTCGATCAGGTCGGCGACGGGATCGACGTAAAGCCCCATGAGATTGATGTCGAGAATGGCGAAATCGTATTGCGCCGTCATCGCGAAGGCGCTCGCGTCCTGAACATTGTCGGCTTCAGCGACGACATGGTGGCCAAGCTCCTCCACCATGTCGGCAATCATCATCCGGATCAACGCCTCGTCTTCGACCAGGAAAACGGAGAGTGCGCCCGTCGTCATATTAACCCCGCAGCGATCATTTGCAGCTAATCATAACCGCATCGCCGCGAGGATTCACGAGTTCGTGGCAACCGAGCGCGACAAATCTTATTCAAACGCGGATCAATCCAGGCCGCGCTCGTGGCTGAGGTGGACCATCTCCTGGATGAAGACTTCCTTCTGCTTGTCGTCCAGGCTCGAGTACAGCGGCTCGGCGGCATCGGCGACGTTGCGCTGGTCGGCAGCGCGGTCGATGAGGAACTGCGCCTCGTTGCGCATCTGCTCGATGATGTCGTCCGGCGGATCGCGCTTGGCGCGGGCAATCCGCAGGTTGAGCCGCTCCGCACCATTATGCCCGAGGTAGTGCATGGCGCTGGAGAAACCGTACCAGTGCTTCTCCTGGTCAGGCGTGAGGTTCAACTCGGTCTTGATCCGCTCGATATAGGAATCACTGTTGGCGACGATCTGCTCGGCCGTAAGTTGCGATGCGCCATTCTGGGTGAGAACGGTGACGTCCTTCGCCGCCTCCTTCGGTGCCTCCTTGCCGGCCTTGGCAGTCTTGCTGCCCTTGCCGCTCTTGGCGTCCTTGGCACCCTTTGCGTCGGCGCCCTTGTCGGCCCCCTGCTGCTTCGCGTCCTTGCTTGCGTCTTTGCTGGCCGGCGCCTGGTTGTTGTTGCCGACCCCGAGCACGCCGGTGAAGACACCGACCACGCCGCCAATCGCGCCGCCTAGCACGCCACCGACCGGGCCTGCGGCCTTGTTGCCGGCGGCCGCGCCCTCCTGAACACCTTTGACGAGGCCCTGCGCATTGGCGACGCAAGCGGCGCCCAGCAGAAAGGTAACGACTGACCCGAGCGCGAACCATCGTCGCAGGCGAAGCCGCGCAGGCGGCGTCGGGTTGATCATTCTGGTCTCCATGTCGATCTGATTGGGTGTTCGGAGGATGGAATCGCAGACAGGTCTGCCGGTCGGAACTCTAGCGTCTTCGCGTCGCGCCGGTCCAGATCGAGAAGCGCCCCTCCACATCCGAAAAGTCTGTCCTGCGAACCGGTTAGTTCAGGTTTATTCGGAACTGCGGCGTAATTGCGCTCGAACGAACCTCGCCCATCCCAACCACAGTGTGCGTCGCAAAAGGAGCCGTCTAGGTTCAACACCGCAACGCGCGCGCGAGGCGAAGCTGCCGCTCTCTTGGACTCAACGTTAGTTCAAGAAATGCTCGCATGGGATTTCTCGACAGACGCGAACAATTCTGATCTGATCGCGCTACCAATTCTCCGCGGCTCGCGTGACTAGCCACGCGAGGCGACGGCAAGAACAACAAAAAACGCAAAAAGCAAAACAACGAATGCCAGAGCGAGGAAACGAGATGTCACGCAAGAAGCTCACGCGGCGACAATTTGTGGCCGCAACTGCCATGTCCTCCGCAGCCCTGATCACCGCGCCATACGTGCGCGGCGCCTACGCCGCCGGCAAGCTCTCGATCGGCTTCTGGGACCACTGGGTGCCCGGCGCCAACGACAGCTCCAGGGCTCTCGTCAACGAATGGGCCGCGAAGGAAAAGGTCGAAGTCTCGATCGACTACATCACCAGCAACAACAAGAAGATCGAGCTGACCGTTGCCGCCGAAGCGCAGGCCAAGTCCGGTCACGACATTCTTCAGATGTACACCTGGTGGCCGCATGCTTATGCCGAGCAGCTGGAGCCGGTGAATGACGTCGTGGAGCCGGCGATCAAGCAGAACGGCGAGGTGAACGGCACCGTGAAATATCTCGGCCAGGCCGCAGGCAAATGGCTTGCGGTCCCTGCGACCCCGGGAAGCCAGATCAAGGGGCCTTGCTCACGCATCGATCTGATGAAGAAGCACGCCGGCATCGACGTCACGGAGCTGTACCCGGTGGGCGGACCGCCGAAGGCCGACAGCTGGAACATGGACACCTTCCTCAAGGCAGCGGAAGCCTGCCAGAAGGCGGGCTTTGCATTCGGCATCGGTCTTGGCGAGACCACCGACAGCGTCGATACGGCGGGCGCCATCTTCCAGTCGTTCGGCGCCGAGCTCGTCAATGCCAAGGGCGATCTCACGGTGAAGACCGATCAGGTCCGCCAGGCGCTCGAATACTACAAGAAGCTGATCGCCTTCCTGCCGCCGGACGCACCGTCCTGGGACGACGCCTCGAACAACAAATGGCTGATCTCGGGTCGCGGCGCCCTCATCATGAATCCGCCGAGCGCCTGGGCGGTTGCCAAGCGCGACGCACCGCAGGTCGCCGAGCAATGCTGGACCCACGGTTTCCCCGCTGGCCCGAAAGGCCGCTTTGCGCCGTATCTTCCCTACTATTGGGGGCTCTGGAGCTTCTCCAAGAACAAGGAAGCGGCCAAGAGCCTACTCACTTATCTGTCGCAGTCGTCATCGATCGAGAAATTCGTCGCGGCGAGCGGCGGCTACGACCTGCCGGCCTACGCCAACATGACGACGCTGAAGACCTGGGCCGAGGAAGGGCCGCCGAAGGGCACGCTCTATCACTATCCGAACCCCTACAATCATCAGACGCTGTCGATTGCGGCGTCTCCTGCGCCGCCGAAGATCGCCCAGCAGATCTACGCGCAGGCGACGCTGACCAAGATGGCGCTGCGTTTTGCGCAAGGAGAAAAGATGGAGACCGCGCTCGCCTGGGCCGAAGGCGAGTGCGAAGGCTTCATGCGAAGTTAAGCCGGGGTGTGCCACGGCGGTTCACGCATCCTTGCGTGAGCCGCCAGGGCGACGCGCCGCTCGACGAACGTGATCAGATGAAGTCGACATGAGGGTGCCGGCTTCACCGCTCAACATCCTGCAAGGAAGCTTGACCCGAGGATACTGACATGGCCGATGTCATCGTCGAGCATGGTCGCGTCGTTGGCACGACGGGTGCGCGCAAACGGACGGGCCTGCACAACGCGTTGCGGCGGAAGTCGATGGTGGCGTTCTTCCTGACGCTGCCGCTGATCGTGCTGATCGCGTTGTTCGTGCTCTACCCCGCCCTCTTCTCGATGCACCTCGCGACGCTGAACAAGTCGATGCAAAAGTTCGTCGGCTTCGGCAACTTCACTTTCCTGTTCAAGCGCGAAACGTTCTGGATGGTGGTGAAGCAGTCCTGCATCTTTGCGATCACCGCCGTGATCTTCAAGGCGCTGATCGGCTTCATCGTCGCGCATTTCGTCCACAACATCCCGGCCAAGGGCCAGCGCAAATGGCGCGGCATGCTGCTGGTGCCCTGGGTGATCCCGCCGGCGATGAGCACGCTCGCCTGGCTGTGGCTGTTCGATCCGTCCTACAGCGCGTTCAACTACACGCTCTCATTCTTCGGCGTCGGCCCGATCCCCTGGCTCGGCGATGCCGCGTGGGCGCGCTTCTCGGTCATTCTCGTCAACGTCTGGTACGGCTCACCATTCTTCATGATCATGTATCTGGCGGCGCTGAAATCGGTGCCCGACCAGCTCTATGAGGCGGCTGCGATCGATGGCGCCAACTGGTGGCAGAAAATCTGGTACGTGACGCTGCCGATGATGCGCAACATCATCGCGATCACGACGCTGTTCTCGCTGATCGTCACCTTCGCCAATTTCGACATCGTCCGAATCCTGACCTCGGGCGGGCCGCTCGACCAGACCCAGATCTTTGCGACCTACGCGTTCCGGGTCGGTATCGAGAGCAACGACATTCCGCTCGGCGCCAGCGTCTCGCTGTTCATGGTCCCCATCCTCGCCGTCGCGGCGATCTTCATCCTGCGCGACGTCAGCAAACGGGGGAACGAAGCCTGATGAGCACGATGGCGATCGACAAGGCCGGCCCCCGGCGCAACGTCAAATATGGCAGCATGAGCCGGGACCGCACCTGGGCGCTGCGCTGGTCCTACTTCTTCCTGGTGCTGTTTGCGATCTTCTTCCTGACGCCGCCGCTCTACATGGTGATCACCTCGCTCAAAAGCAGCGCCGAGATTTCGGCTGCGACCAATCCATGGTGGGTGTTCCACCCGACGCTGTCGAACTATGTCGAGCTGCTGACGTCGAACCAGTTCCTCCGCTTCTTCTGGAATTCGTCCATCGTGTCGCTGGTGGTGGTGTTCGTCACCATGCTGATCAGCATCCCTGCGGCGTTCGCGCTGGCGCGGATGAAGTTCTGGGGCTCGGCGACGCTCGCGACCGGCGTGTTCCTGACCTACCTGGTCCCGGACAGCCTCCTCTTCATCCCGCTGTTCAAGATGTTTGCGCTGGTCCAGGACCTGACCGGCATCACGCTGCTGAACAGATGGTACGTGCTGCTATTCATCTATCCGACGCTGACGGTGCCGTTCTGCACCTGGATCATGATCGGCTATTTCGCCTCGATTCCGAAGGAGCTCGACGAGGCCGCAATCATCGACGGCGCGTCCTGGCTCCAGACGTTGACGCGGATTTTCATTCCGGTGGCGCTGCCCGGCCTGATCGCGGCAACCATCTTCGCCTTCACGGTGTCCTGGGCGCAGTTCCTCTATCCGCTGGTGTTCACGACCTCCATCGATCAGCTCGTGCTGCCTGTGGGCATCACCACCACGCTGATCAAGGGCGACGTCTTCAACTGGGGCCAGATCATGACCGGCGCGCTGCTCGGCGCGGCGCCGCCGCTGATCATCTACGCCTTCCTGATGGACTACTACATTGCCGGCCTGACGGCCGGCGCGACGAAGGGTTGAAAGAGAGGTTGGAGTTTCATGGCTGACGTTTCCTTGCGCAAGGTGGTCAAACGTTACGACGACGTCGAGGCGGTGCGCGGCATCGACCTCGACATCGCCGACCACGAGTTCATCGTGCTGGTGGGCCCGTCGGGCTGCGGCAAGTCGACCACGCTGCGAATGATCGCAGGGCTCGAGGACATCAGCGACGGCGACATCACGATCGGCGGCGACGTCGTCAACGACGTGCCGCCGAAGGATCGCGACATCGCGATGGTGTTCCAGAACTACGCGCTCTATCCGCACATGACGGTGGCCGAGAACATGTCGTTCGGGCTGCGCCTGAAGCACTATCCGAAGGCCGAGATCAAGGCGCGCGTGACGGAAGCCGCCCGCCTCCTCGACATCACCGACCTGATCGACCGCAAGCCGAAGCAGCTTTCGGGCGGCCAGCGCCAGCGCGTCGCGATGGGGCGCGCCATCGTGCGCAATCCGAAGGTGTTTCTGTTCGACGAACCGCTGTCCAATCTCGACGCCAAGCTGCGCGTGCAGATGCGCATCGAGATCAAGAAAGTGCATCAGAAGGTGCGCACCACCACCGTCTACGTCACCCACGACCAGGTCGAGGCGATGACGCTGGCCGACCGCGTCGTGGTCATGAACAAGGGGCGCATCGAGCAGATCGGCACGCCGAACGAACTCTACCACAAGCCGGCGACGCGCTTCGTCGCGGGCTTCATTGGCTCGCCCGCGATGAACTTCGTGCCGTGCCTGCTCGAGGACGTCGGCGGAAAGCTCAACCTACGCCTCACGGACCGCATCGCCTTCCCGCTGCCGCCGGCGCGCGCGGCGCGCTACAACGCCCTGCCGCGCGCCGACAAGCTTCAGCTCGGCATCCGGCCCGAGCACCTCACCGAGTCGCATGCGCATCTCGAGCCCGGCGTCGAGACCTTTGACACCGTGCTCGACGTCACCGAGCCCATGGGCATGGAGACGCTGGTCTACTTCACGCTCGAGGGCACACCGGTCTGCGGCCGCGTCAATCCCAATGCCGGCGCCAAGGACGGGGCACCCATGCGTTTGGCGATGGACCTCAACAATATGCACCTGCTAAACGAGGCGACCGGCCTCGTGCTGTGACGGTCGGTCAAGAAAACCTCGAGCAGGCAGGGGACGATGGCGACCAACAAGAAGAAGATTTTTGTCACGCAAACTTTGTCAAAGGGCGCACGCGCCCTTCTCACCCAGCGGGACGACATCGAGCTCGTCGAGTTCTCCAACCTGATCTCGGCTTCGGACTTCCAGGCGATGCTGACGGCGCATGCGCCGGTTCATGGCGTCGCGCTCGGCGCGACCCGGTTCGGCGAACCCGAGCTCGAGGCATCACGCGACATGAAGGTGGTGACTCGGATCGGCGTCGGTTACGACGCGGTCGACGTGCCGGCCCTCTCGCGCCGCAAGGTGCCGCTGATGGTCGCGGGCAGCGCGAACTCGCCGTCGGTCGCGGAAGCCGCGCTGTTCATGATGCTGACGCTCGCCAAGCGCGCGCAGGAACTGCATGCCTGCGTCAGGGACGACAGATGGGCCGACCGGCTCGGCATCCTGCCCTTCGACCTCTACGGCAAGACCGTGCTGATCGTCGGCTTCGGCCGCATCGGCAGCCGCACCGCCAAGCGTTGCCTCGCCATGGAAATGAACGTGCAGGTCTACGACCCCTACAAGCCGGCGACCGACATCAAGGCTGCCGGTTGCGAGCCGGTCACCGATATCGATGCGGCGCTGCCCCGCGCCGACTTCGTCAGCATTCACTGCCCGAAGACGCCCGAAACCGTCGGTATGTTCAACGCGGCGCGGATCGGCCTGATGAAGCGCACGGCCTATCTCATCAACACCGCGCGCGGCGGCATCGTCGAGGAGAAGGCGCTCTACGACGCGCTCACCTCGGGCAGGCTGGCCGGCGCCGGCCTTGACGTGTTCGAGCAGGAGCCGCCGCCTTCGGGGCATTCGCTGTTCGAGCTTGCGAACGTCATCATGGCGCCGCATGTGGCCGGGGTCACGGTCGAGGCCGTCGATCGCATGAGCGAGCAGACCGCCCGCAATATCCTGAGCGTGCTCGATGGCGATCCGATCCGCCAGAACGTCATCAATCAGGACGTTTTCGGCTGACCGCCCCGATTTTCCGAGAGGCGGACATTTATCCGCCTCTCCAAAGCCAACCGAGTGTCCCATTTCGGCACAATCGGGCCCAAACCTGGCCTTAATCAAAGGCAACCTAAGGTGACAGGTCGCGGCCGGCCGTGGGACAGAATTGCCGGCGCGTCCTCTTGGAGGATGGACCCTTGTCAGACATCGACCCGACCGATCACGCGTTGGCGACGATCGCCAGCATTCTCGAACCGGAATCACCGCGCGAGGCCGAGAAGCCCGCAGCGATCGAGGCAATCGAAGCGATCGACGAGCAGCCGCTGGTGCCGGAGCACCCGGCCGATGCCGAGGGCTACAGCAAGCTCGGGCCCGGACCGATGGAGGCGCTGCGGTTCAAATGGACCGTGCAGCGCGGCGAGGACGATCTCTACTACGTCCACGAGACCATCGGCCAGTATTCCACGCCCGTGGTCAGCGGGCCGATGTCGGGCGAAGCTGCGGTGCAGTTCGTCGACGAGCGCGAGAACGAGGCGCATCGCCGTTTCGAGACACTGCGCGACGAGATCGCCAACCGCAGCTCGGTCGCCGACATCGTACGCAAAGGTGAGGCGTAAGCCTCACCTTCTGCCCAAAAAATCCTTCTTCACGAGATCGACGCCAGCGTGCCGCAGGATGTCGTAGGCGGTCGTGACGTGGAAGAAGAATTGCGGGACCGTGAAGGTCAGAAGCAGCGAACGCCCGGTGAAGGGCAGCTCGGTGCCACTTTTCAGGCGGAAGGCGACGTCCTTGTCGCCGGCAGCATCGATCTCGGCCCGCGGCAGGCTCTCGACGAAATCGACCGCGGCCGCGATGCGCCGCTGTTGCTCCGCAAGATCAGGTTTCGCGGCGGCAAACGTGATCGGCTCGCGCCCGGCAAGCAGCGCGGAGCCGACCACGGCATGGCGGACCGCTTCGCCCACCTGCTGCGCCAGATCATACATGTTCGGATAGAGCCGCATGCCCAGCAGGATCGCCGGATCGATCTTGCGCGCCTCGGCATGAGCGGCGGCCTTGTCGAGCAGCCCGGACAGGTTGCGCAGGAACGGCACGAACATGCCGACGGAGATCTCATGGAGGGAGAGCGTCACCTCAAAAATTCCTTCTCGCCTGTTGCCGACATCTGGTCTAAATCCGCATTTCCGAGAGCAACATGGCAGCTCATGCGAGGGTGGGAAAGAGATGATCGTTCGACGACTGGCGGTTCTGACCGCGGCGGTGGTGATGAGCTTTGCGGCCCATGCGCAGGATACAACGTCCGCTTCCCGCCTCGATGAGATCATCAAGCGCGGTACCTTGCGCGTCGGCATGACCGGCGACTACCGGCCCTTCACCTCGCTCGACAAGACGACGCAGAAGTTCAGCGGCTTCGATGTCGATATGGCCGAGGCGCTGGGCAAGGCGCTCGGCGTCAAGGTCGAGTACGTCCCAACCGCGTGGCCCAAGCTGATGAAGGATTTTGAGGCCGACCAGTTCGACATCGCGATGGGCGGCGTCTCCATCACCTTCGACCGCCAGAAGAAGGGCCTGTTCTCCACGCCCATCATGCGTGAGGGGAAGACGCCGATCGCGCGCTGCGCCGACGTCGCCAAGTACCAGACGCTCGCCGATATCGACAAGAAGGGCACGCGGGTCATCGTCAATCCCGGCGGCACCAACGAGCGCTTCGCGCGGGCCAACATCAAGGACGCCGACATCAACGTCTTCCCGGATAACACCACGATCTTCGGCGAGATCGCCAAGGGCAATGCCGACCTGATGATGACCGACGCCTCGGAGACGCGCTACCAGCAGAAGCAGCATCAGGGCGTGCTCTGCGCGGTGCATCCGGACAAGCCGTTCGATTTCTCGGAGAAGGCCTACTGGCTCCAGCGCGACGTCGCGCTGAAGGCCTTCGTCGACCAGTGGCTGCACGTCTCCATGGAGGATGGCAGCTACCAGAAAATCTATGGCGCCTGGTTCGACTAGGGTGTCGCAATGGTCCGCATTTTGGCTGCCCGCCGGTCAAACCTTGGACCGAGTTGGCGCGCATTGAACCAAGATCGAAGGGAGCACGACTCATAGCTTGAAAGTGATCTGGATCACGTTTCGCCACGGGGCCGGGGCGTAATGGTCGATACGGGGACCACCTGCTCAGGAGATTGCAATGAAGAAGCTGTTGGCGTTGGCCGCATTTCTTTTGGCGAGCACGACCGCGCAAGCGCAATACACCTTCGAGTATGGCGGCCGTACCATCCGCATCGACCCCGACCGCGGCACGGTGCAGATCCCCGGGGTCTACGACAACACCGGCCAGAGCAAGCCGAAGAAGGCCAAGAACGACGCCAAGAACGACGCCAAGAACGACGTCAAGAACGACGTCAAGAACGACGGCAAGACCGATACCAAGCCCAAGGCGGACACGCAGCCGCCCCAACAGGCCAAGGTCGATCCGCAGCCGCCAGCCAATCCCGCGCCGGCTCCCGTGACACCGCCTCCGGCGGCCGAGCAGGCGCCCGCAGCAGCACCCGCGCCAGCTCCAGCAGCCGCCGCTCCGCCTCCGGCTCCACCCGCCCCGCCCG
>NZ_BSOW01000072.1 GCF_030160715.1 Bradyrhizobium iriomotense | reverse complement strand
CCTGCCGGCGCGCAAGGGCCCGCCGGACCGCAGGGACCGGCCGGTCCGCAAGGCCCGCGCGGCGAGGCCGGCCCGCCCGGTCAGCTGCCCCAAATCGAGCAGGTGCTGCCATGGCTGGAGCAGCTTTTCGATGCCTGGGACGAGCGGCGGCGCCAGCGTGAGCGCGAAGCCGCCGAGCGCGAGGTGCTCGAGGCTGCCGTCCAGGACGACGGCGATGCCGATATCTTCGCGGATGAGCTGAGCGAGGAGACGGACGAGGACGACCACAGGAAAAAGAAGAAAAAGAAGAAGCACGGCAACAGGGACAAGTAGGTGCGGCCCGCGCCTACTGCGCGGAACGGTCATCCTTGTGCGGCAGCATGCCCATGCGCTCGAACTGCCAGCGCATGGCGCGGTACCAGACATAGCCGACCGCCGCGCCGCAGACGGCGAGGATGACGAGGTTGGCGGTGCTATAGGCACCGCTCCACCACATCATCCAGGCGGTCCACAGCACCGTGAAGATAACGGCACCGGCTTTCAGAGAGATCAGAGGGCAGTTCATGGTCGTGCTCCGGCTTCGCTCAAAAAAATCCCGGCGATCATCATCGCGCCTCGCGCCGCGAGGCACCGTGAGCCAGATCACGCAAAGCCGTTAGCCGAAGCGCAGCCGCGAGCGCTCCTTCGCCTTCTCGGCCTCCACCGCGCGGTCCCGCGCCGGCGCATGGGTGTGCAGCGAGGTCAGAAGTCGCCGCGCCGCCTCGGATACCTCCGCCACCGCGCGATCGAACGCCGCCTCATTGGCCTGCGACGGCTTGTTGAAGCCGGACAGTTTTCGCACGAATTGCAGCGCGCTAGCCTGGATCTCGTCCTCCGTCGCCGGCGGCTCGAAATTGAACAGCGTCTTGATGTTGCGGCACATGCATCTCTCCGTAGGGCCCCGAAGGGCGAAGCGCTCTTCCAAGGACGATCGGCGTCCTGCCGATCCTACATCGCGCGCCGTCCTCTGTCCGGCCGGCAAATATTCCACTTACGCGATGCACCATTGCGGAAATGTTTTTGCAGCAGATCGCGTCTGCAATCTCGATCCACGCGACCGGACTGATAAGATTGCCTGAAAGCGGCCGGGCGCAAAGGGCCGCACAGGGGAGAGAACCATGAAAGCTTCATGCGCGGCGCTGCCGGCCGCCCTGCTGTCCATTTCCATGTCGGCGATGGCCGCCGACTAGAGCTCAAGCTGCACTACACCACGATCGGCGAGCCGACCGGCCAGCTGGTGCTGCATGGGACCGGCCAATCGGCCGCGGGCATGCTGACGCCGGCTTTGGCGGGCGAATTGTTCGGCGCCGGACAGCCGCTCGATGCGACCAAATATTACATCATCATTCCCGATGCGGTCGGCCACGGCAAATCGTCAAAACCGTCCGACGGAATGAAGACGAGCTTTCCGAAGTACGATTACGACGACATGGTCGAGGCGCAGTACCGCCTTGTGACGGAAGGCCTCGGCATCAAGCACTTGCGCCTCGTGATCGGCAATTCAGTGGGCGGCATGCACACCTGGCTGTGGGCCGAGAAATAACGCCGCTGATGACGAGCGCAATCCGCCGGAGACCGGCATCACCGAAGCTGCGATGAAGCGGATCAAGAACGGCCGCCTGTACCTGATCCCTGCGAGCACCGAAACGCGCGGCCACGGCACCACCGGCAATGCAAAATTCTACGCCGAGCAGCTCCGGCAATTGCTCCAAACCGCGCCGCAGCGGACGATGTGAGCACGGTGCGCGGCCGTGATTTCGCATCGCATCATCCGCCGCGCATGCGCGCAGCATATTATTTGAGCATGCAACGAGCCAGCGGCTCGGGCTTAATCGCGTCAACGACACGAATCGACGCGCGGCTGAACCGCACGCCCGTGGCACGACACGCGATATGGAGGATCGCATGCGCAAGTTTGCGCTGCTCGCTTGGCTGGCCGGCACGACGGCGCTCACAGGTGCAGCGCTTGCGTTCGACAATGGGCAATATGACAACGTCCCGCCGGACATACGCGCCTGGTTCAAGAGCGTGATGGCGCCGAACGGCGTGCCCTGCTGCGACATCTCCGACGGTCACCGCACCGAATATGACGTCCGCGAGGGCAGCTATTGGGTGCCGATCGAGGGACAGTGGATGGCGGTGCCCGAGCGCGCCATCATCCGCGATCGTGGCAACCCGGTCGGCCAGGCCGTGGTGTGGTACGTGCACCATCAAGGCCGCATCATCATCAGCTGCTTCGTGCCGGCGGATGCGGTTTAGCGCACGACAGCATGCGGGATTTCGTTAGCTGGGAGCAACCCGATCAGGTAGTTTGACGCGCAGCTCAAGCGGAGGCACGCCGTTGACCGATCTTTGCGCCGAAGACCTCGCCAGCATCTATCCGAAGCCGAGCCCGCGCGTGATCGCGAAGGCGCGGCCCGAGATCGATGCGCACGCTCGGAAGTTCATCGAGATGTCGCCGTTCTGCGTGCTGGCGACGTCAGGCGCTGACGGCAGCGTCGACGCCTCGCCGCGCGGCGGCGGTCCCGGCTTCGTTCATATCGCGGGCCCCAATCAGTTGCTGATGCCAGATCGTTCCGGCAACAACCGGATCGACAGTTTCAGGAACGTCGTCGAAGGCTCGGGCTTCGTGCATCTGTTGTTCTTCGTGCCAGGCATCGACGAGACGCTGCGCGTCGGCGGACGCGGCACGCTGTCGGCCGATCCGGAGCTGCTGGCCTCGATGATCGAGTTCGGCAAGCCGCCTCGCGCGGTACTCAGCGTCGCGGTGAGCGAAGTCTATTTCCACTGCGGCAAAGCGCTGATGCGCTCAAAGTTCTGGTCACCGGAGATGAGGGTGGAGCGCGCGGTGATGCCAAGCATCGTCCAGATCATCCACGATCAGACGAGCCTGGGCGAGCCTGAGAGCCAGGAGGTGGTGGAAGCGCGCTACAAGACGCAGCTGTAGCTGGCGCACCAAATAAGACTGTCGTCCCGGGGCGCGCGAAGCGCGAGCCCGGGACCCATCGGAGTGCATGTCTCGGGCCGGAGCTTAGTGCCCCTCGCCCTCGAGTCCGCCGACGTGCTTCTGGGTGTAGAGTTCGAGGCCGATGCGGCCGATCAGGTCGAGCTGGGTCTCGAGGAAGTCGATGTGGTGCTCCTCGTCGCTCATCAGCTTCTCGAACAGGTCGCGCGTGACGTAGTCCTTCACGCTGTGGCAGTAGGTGGCCGCCTCCTGGTAGAGCGCGCGCGCGCTGATCTCGGCGGCGAGATCGCAATCGATGATCTCCTTGACGTTCTGGCCGATGCGCAGGGGATCGAGCACCTGCATGTTCGGGAAGCCGTCGAAGAACAGGATGCGCTCGGTGAGCTTGTCGGCGTGCTCCATCTCCTCGATGGATTCCTTGCGCCAGACCTTGGCCATGTCGCGCAGGCCCCAATTGTCGAGGAAGCGGTAGTGCAGCCAGTATTGATTGATCGCGGTGAGCTCGTGACGCAGTGCCTTGTTGAGATATTCGATAACTTTCGCGTCGCCCTGCATGATTCACTCCAGCTCTTGCGGCCTCATCGGTAATAAACCGAATTTAGAACGCTTCTAAAACAAGTTTGGAACGAGGGCAACCCGCCGCAGGGTCGCACCCGGGGATAAGCTCAGCCGATTGAAGAAAAAGAGGTCAGCAGGCCGCGAGAGCGAACTCGGCGGGCTCGACGATTTCGTCGTTGGCGGCGACCTGGTGGCCGTGCGGGCAGCCGGCACAGCAGGACTTGGCGCAGGGCCCGAGGGCTTCTTCGATGATGGTCTTGATCGTGCGCGCGCAGCGGCCGCATTCGGCGCTGCAACCGAGGCAGCCATAGACCTGCTTGGCATGACGCACAGCGTCGTCGGAATCGGCGACGGCGGCGCGGATATCGTCATCGCTGAGCACGTTACAGGAACAGACGATCATGGAAAGCAGCAGGCCCTTCGGTGATGCACAAACATCGATATTTAAGGGCTCGGCCGGATGCAAAAGGAAAAACCGGTATTTGAAGCTATTCCAAACTGAGCCGTGATTCAGCCTAGAACGGGTCTAAAAAGGTGACTTGCCCTGGATCAAGATTGTAACCGAATGCGGGCCTAATCGCCGCCTCCGCCACCACCGCCGTCCCCGCCCCCGCCGCAATCGCCACCACCGCCGCCGCTGTCACTGCTGTCACTGCCGAAGCTACAGGAGCCGCCGTCGGTCGGATTGCCGGAACTATCGAGCGACGAATTATCGCTGGAAAACCAGCTTCCCAGCGAGAAGCCGTCACTGGTTCCGGAATAGCTGTCGCCGCCGCCATCGGCACCGGCGCCTGCACGCGCGCGCCGCCGACTGCGGTTCTGCACATGGGCGATCAGGGCGAAGCAGATGACCGAGGTGGCCCCCACCGCGATCAGGGCGCTCATCATCAAACTGCTCATGGCTTGCTGCTCGGATTGTTTGCCTCGCGGGAGCCGCCTCCCGCACGCATTCGTCGCCCCGCGCAGGACGTCCGTTCATTGATCATTCAAGCAGGATATGGAACCTTGGGCGCGGAACGACGTCCGCATCCGGTTTGTGTCGAAAGGTCAAAGCATGAAGAAATCGCTCCTGGCACTCGCTGCCGCCGCCACCCTGGCCGCATCGGCGCTTGCGCCGGCGCCGGCCCATGCGCAGCGCGGTGTCGCCGCGGGCGTGGCCGCCGGCATCGTCGGCGGCGCCATCGTCGGGGGCGCGCTGGCATCCCCGTATTACTACGGACCCGGCCCCGGTTATGGCTACTACGGCCCAGGCTATTACCCGCCCCGCTATTACGCGCCGGGCCCGGGCTATGCCGCCGATGACTATTACGGCGGCTGCGTCTGGCAGCGGCAGCGCTTCTGGGACGGTTATGCCTGGCGGGTGCGCCGCGTGCGCGTCTGCGGCTGAGGCAGCCTTTCCGCGCAAATTTGTGCCGGAACGGCCGGTTTTCTACGGAGGCGACCGTTCAGCCAAAAGCCTGAAAAAGACCGTTTTTTCTCGTCACAGCTCCGTGCGTGTTTACGGTGGATTGACCATTTGCGCGCTTCCTAGCGGAACGGCCAATTCCATCAGAGTGTGCGTGAGCCTTTGAAACCCGGCGCTCTTCCGAGCGCCTTCTCCCAGGAGAGCCCCTAGCATGAAGAAGACTTTAGTTGCCGCCCTCACGGTCGCGACGGTCGCCGGTTCGCTGGTGACCGCCACGCCGCCCGCCAAAGCCAATGACGGCGTCGGCGCCGGTATTGCTGCCGGCCTGATCGGCGGTGCGATCGTCGGCGGCGCCATCGCGTCGAGCCGCCCGGCCTATGGTGGCCCGGTCTACGTGGCCGAGCCCCCGCCGCCCGCGCCCTGCTACTGGCAGCGCCAGCGTTACTGGGACGGTTACGGCTGGGTCGTTCGCCCGGTCCGCGTCTGCTACTGAGTTGATCGACGGGCGCACCTCGCGCCGCGATCGAAGCCCGGCCGAGACCATCGGCCGGGCTTTTTTTTCAGGCGCGGGAGATCGCTAGTGGGCAGCCTGGATCGAGCGCAGCACCTCTTCGCTCGGCCAGCAATCGACCTTCAGTCCGGCCTGCTTCTGATAGGCGCCGAGCGCCGCGCGCGTCAGCATGCCGGCCTTGCCGTCGACCTTGTCCTTGTAGAGACCGATACGCGTCAGGCCGCGCTGCATCGCCTCGACATCCCTGGTGCGCAACTGCTTCGAGGCCGACCAGGGTGTCGCAAACGGCAGCGGGCTGGTCATGCGGTCGCTGAGATGGCCGACGAACAGCACGTATAGGTCGGAGAAATTGTATTCCTTGATGACGAAGTAGTTCTTCGTGGTCAGGAACGAGGGGCCGTAAATGCCTTCGGGCTGGAGCAGTGATGCCGGCTGCGCCAGTTCAGCCGCGCTCAGCTTTTGCCCGCGCACCGGCACAAAACCTTCGCGCAGCCACTGGCCGATCGGCTTCGTCACCTCCGGCACGCCGCTCGTGCAATCGACCTTCGCCGGCGCCTGCACCTCATAGGCCCAGCGCACGCCGCTCTGCCAGCCCTTGTTGACGAGTTGCTGGGCGGCGGAGGCCAGCGCGTCCGGCACCGAATGCCAGATGTCGATGCGGCCGTCGCCGTCGAAATCGACGCCGTGCTTGTAGTATTCCGACGGCAGGAACTGCGTGAGCCCCGTGGCGCCGGCCCATGACGACGTCATGTCCTTGCGCGTCACCACGCCCTCGCCGAGGATCTTCAGCGCGAGGATGAACTCGTTGCGGTATGTGTCCTTGCGCCGGCCGACATAGGCCTGCGTCGCGAGCACGCGCACGAGGTCATAAGGCAGCGTGTAGCGGCCATAGTCGGTCTCGCGTCCCCAGATCGCGAGCATGACGGTGGCAGGAACGCCGGAGTTCTTCTCGATCTCCGTCAAGGCCGTGCGGTATTTTTGCAGGAGCCGCTGTCCCTCGCCGGCAAGCCGCGCGATCGAGGCGTCCTTGATGTAGTCAGCCGGCACTTGAACAAACTCGGCCTGCGACGGCGCGCCGGTCGCGGGCCGTCCCGGCAGGATCAGATCAGGCAGCCTGTAATCCGGCTCGAGCCCGCGCGTCTGCTGGTCAAACGACGCCCGCGAGACACCCGCAGCCTGCGCCTCCGGCCACAGCGAAGCGATGAACTGGGCGAAGGCGGCGTCGGCGGCGTCGGCGGACGACCAGCAGCAGGTGACCACGATCACCGCAGCGATGAGCGCCCGCCTCATCATGCCGAAATCACCGCGTCAGCTTCTTGTACTTCACGCGGTGCGGAATGATGCTGTCCTGGCCGAGGCGGCGCATCTTGTCCTTCTCGTAGTCCTGGAAGTTGCCCTCGAACCACTCGACATGGCTGTCGCCTTCGAAGGCGAGGATGTGGGTCGCGATGCGGTCGAGGAACCAGCGATCGTGGCTGATGATGACGGCGCAGCCGGCAAAATCCTCCAGCGCCTCTTCGAGCGCGCGCAGCGTGTCGACGTCGAGGTCGTTGGTCGGCTCGTCGAGCAGCAGGACGTTCGCGCCGGACTTCAGCATTTTTGCCAGATGCACGCGGTTGCGTTCACCGCCCGAGAGCGCGCCGACCTTCTTCTGCTGGTCGGCGCCCTTGAAGTTGAACGACGAGCAGTAGCCGCGCGAATTCACTTCCTTCTTGCCGAGCAGGATCAGCTCGTTGCCGCCGGAGATTTCCTCCCACACGGTCTTCTTGCCGTCGAGGGCATCGCGCGACTGGTCGACATAGCCGAGATGCACGGTCTCGCCGACCGTGATGGTGCCGTTGTCCGGCGTTTCCTGCTTGGTGATCATCTTGAACAGCGTGGTCTTGCCGGCGCCGTTCGCGCCGATCACGCCGACGATGCCGCCGGGCGGCAGCTTGAAAGTGAGATCGTCGATCAGGAGGCGGTCACCATAGCCTTTGCTGAGGCCTTCGAAGTCGACGACATTGGCGCCGAGCCGCTCGGCGACGGGAATGATGATCTGCGCGGTCTGGGTCTGCTTCTCGCTCGCCTGCTTCAACAGCTCTTCATAGCGCTGATAGCGGGCCTTGGATTTTGCCTGACGCGCCTTCGGCGAAGACGCGACCCATTCCTGCTCGCGGGCCAGCGTCTTCTGGTGCGCGGCGTCCTCGCGGCCTTCCTGCTCCAGGCGCTTCTGCTTCTGCACCAGCCAGGACGAATAGTTGCCCTCGTAGGGGATGCCGCGGCCGCGATCGAGCTCGAGGATCCAGCCCGTGACGTTGTCGAGGAAGTAGCGGTCGTGGGTGACGATCAGGATCGCGCCGGGATAGTTGCGCAAGTGCCCTTCAAGCC
The DNA here is from genome assembly GCF_030160715.1 of Bradyrhizobium iriomotense. Classification (GTDB taxonomy): domain Bacteria; phylum Pseudomonadota; class Alphaproteobacteria; order Rhizobiales; family Xanthobacteraceae; genus Bradyrhizobium; species Bradyrhizobium iriomotense. The sequence goes on along the minus strand of NZ_BSOW01000072.1, from coordinate 3,009 downwards.
AGGACACGGATTCCGCGTCGAGATGGTTGGTCGGTTCGTCCAGCAGCAGCAGCTCGGGCTGGTCGAGCAGCAGCCGGCAGAGCGCGACGCGGCGGCGCTCACCGCCGGAGAGCTTCGTGACGTCGGCATCGTCGGGCGGGCAGCGCAACGCGTCCATGGCCTGGTCGACCTTGCTGTCGAGATCCCAGAGGCCCTGGGCCTCGATCTCGTCCTGGAGCTTGGTCATCTCATCGGCGGTCTCTTCCGAGTAGTTCATCGCCAGCTCGTTGTAGCGGTCGAGGATCGCCTTCTGCTTGGCGACGCCCTGCATGACGTTCTCGCGGACGGTGAGCGCAGGGTCCAGCTGCGGTTCCTGCTCGAGGTAGCCGACGCGGGCGCCCTCGGCGACCCAGGCCTCGCCGGTATATTCCTTGTCGAGGCCGGCCATGATCTTGAGCAGCGTCGACTTGCCCGAGCCGTTGACGCCCAGCACGCCGATCTTGGCGTCCGGGTAGAAGCTGAGGCGGATGTTGTCGAGCACCTTGCGGGTCGGGTAGCTCTTGGTCAGGCCTTCCATGAAGTAGACGAACTGGCGCGCCATCGGTCCCGTAAAACCTTCGATTTGAGGAAATTTGCTTGCCGCCGATGTAGCGATCCCGCCCCCAAAGGGCAACGTTTTCCCTCCGTTCACCACGGATGAATACGGGATGGACACCATCCGGGCACAGATCCGGACAATTGAAACCATTTTTTAATAAAGCAGGCCAAAGCTCGTCACCGGCGCCGAAAAAGACGCCACCCGCGGCAGAAGCGGCGGGGAGAACAGCGAGGCCGCGTCATGGCAATGATCGAGACAACCTCCCTTCCAGCTCCGGCAAGAGCCGGTCGCTCAACCATATTCGCCGAGCTTCGCGCGTTCTGGGTCCGGTTCTTCACCACGGCGTTCAACCCCTACCGCCCGGAACTGCACTACATGCGCGGTCCCGGCCCTGCCTGGCGCGCCAAGCACGGCATGGATGCGCCGTTCCGCCTGAAGCCGCGCGACCTCTGACGCTTCACCTGCTGCCGGATTTTTGAAGGCTCTAAAGCGCGATGAGATTGGGACGAATCGTCATCGCGCTTTAGGTCGTTGTTTGAGCATGATCTTTTCGGAAGACCGCTTCACACTTTTCCGGATCATGCTTTAGCCGCTTGCGCCGGCTATCGATTGCGCGCAAGCATGGCGACATCAGATCGATGGCGTCCCTGCCCGCGCCGTCGCCCCTCGCCATGGATGGACGGTTTTCCCGATGACGCGGCTGCGCTGTGCAATTCTCGACGACTATTTCAACATCGCCCTCAACGTCGCCGACTGGTCGAAGATCTCCGACCGCGTCGACGTGACGGTGTTCAATCACCCCTTCGCCTCCGAGCAGGCAGCGGCCGGCGCGCTCGGGGATTTCGAGATCGTCTGCGCGATGCGCGAGCGCACGGCGTTTCCCGAGAGCCTGTTCGAGGCATTGCCCAAGCTGAAGCTGCTGCTGACCTCCGGCATGCGCAATGCCGCGATCGACATGGAAGCGGCGAAAGCGCGCAACGTCGTGGTCTGCGGCACGCAGTATTTCCGCGATCCGACCGCCGGGCTCACCATGGGCCTGATCCTGGAATTGACCCGCGGCATCGGCCGCGAGAACGCGCGCATGCATGCGGGCGAGTCCTGGCAGTCCTTTGCCGGAATCGAGATCGAGGGCCGGACCCTTGGCGTCATCGGGCTAGGCAAGCTCGGCGGCAAGGTCGCGGGGATTGCGAAGTCGTTCGGCATGAACGTCATTGCCTGGAGCCCCAACCTCACGGCCGAGAAATGCGGGGCGCTCGGCGTCGGTTACGCCAGCAAGGAGGAGCTGTTTGCGAAGGCGGACATCATCACCATCCATGTGGTGCTGAGCGAGCGCTCGCGCGGGCTGGTCGGCGCCGCCGATCTCGCGCGGATGAAGCCGACCGCCTATCTCGTCAACACCGCGCGCGGTCCGATCGTCGACGAGGCGGCACTGCTCGAGGCGCTGCAACAGAAGAAGATCGCGGGCGCCGGCATCGACGTGTTCTCGGTCGAGCCGCTGCCTCTAGATCATCCGATCCGCAAGCTCGACAATGTCGTGCTGACGCCGCACCTCGGCTACGCCACCGAGGACGGGCTGCGCGTCCATTACGGACAGATGGTCGAGGCGATCGACGCCTGGACGAAGGGGAGCGAGCCGCCGAAGCGGCTGGCCTGAAACGAAAAGGGCGTGCCGACGGCACGCCCTCCACAATCAAGTATCTTCGAAGCGCTCAGCGCACCGTGACGGGCGCGGGCAGCGGCGGCACCACGGTCGGCTGCGTGCCCGGGACCGGGCCGGCCTGGGCGGCCATCGGCGCAGGCGCAGCAGATGCGGTCGCCGTTCCCGCCGGCGGGTTGCCCGGCATCACGACGACGCGGGTGCCGACCTTGACGCGGTCGAAGAGGTCGGAGACGTCCTCGTTCAGCATGCCGATGCAGCCGGAGGAGACGAACTTGCCGATCGTCGAGGGCTGGTTGGTGCCGTGGATTCGGTACACCGTCGAGCCGAGATACATCGCGCGCGCGCCGAGCGGATTGCCGGGACCGCCGGCCATGAAGCGCGGCAGATAGGGCTGGCGCTGGATCATCTCCGGCGGCGGATGCCAATCCGGCCACTCCGCCTTGCGGGTGATCTTCTGCACGCCGGTCCAGGTGAAACCGTCGCGGCCAACGCGAACGCCGTAGCGGATCGCCCGGCCATTGCCGAGCACGTAATAGAGGTAGGTGTTCGGGGTATCGACGACGAGCGTGCCGGCCGGCTCCTTGGTCGCGAAGGTCACTTCCTGGCGGCGCAGGTTCGGCGGCAGCTGCACCGGGGCGGCATCCGGCTGCTCCTCGGGCGGCAGCGCCGCGACGGTCATCGGCGGGCCATTGGGGCCTGCGGGCTGCTGCTGGACAGCGCCGGTCGCGGCGGGTCCACCGACGCCTTGCGGCGGACGCAGGCCGTCGTCGGC
>NZ_BSOW01000071.1 GCF_030160715.1 Bradyrhizobium iriomotense | reverse complement strand
CGCCCACCGGTCTCCACAACTTCAAGGCGGCTCGCTTGACGACTCTCAGTAAGGATATCCATACCGACAGTCAGCGACAGACCGGAAAAACCCGCAAACTCGGACGAGTACGACGTGCCGCCAACCCTCGCGTTGATCGCGACTGAAATCGGCGTGCTCGATCGCCTAGTCAACGACAAATCAAAAGCGGCAAACAGAAACGCTCTCGCACTGTCGGACCAAGAGCGCACGGCTAGGCGGTCATCTCGCCCGCGCCAGCGATCCACCGGCCGGCAATACCGTCATGCGGCGCGGGTTGTCACGCCTCACCGACATCGCGCTGGACGCCATGGTCGGAAAGTTGTGAGGAATTGAAAGCTTCACCGGACGGGATGCGTACTATGATGTCTAGGAGACAACTTTGCCGACCGAAGTACAGGCTGCACGTTTGCGGATGCGAAGCGCAGCCTAGCCTCCAAACTGTTCCATTGAAAGTATGGCTCAGATATCTTCAGCGTTTCGCCGCCAGGCTCGCGATTACACGGGCAGAGCTCGTCGGTCTGCAGTGCATCCAAAACGCGCTGTTACGCGGGCTGCGGCCAACATTCAGGGTGGTCGCATAGACGTGCTGGATACTGTTGTCGGGAGCGACGATGAAGGTAGCGATGGGCGATGCCCTCGGGCGCGCGAGCCCCAAGCCCGTCGACTAGGGCGCCCTTCGTGTCTGCGAACTGCCATATCGGCAGATGATGAAGGTCTTTGTGTTCGCGCCGCCAGGCGAGCTTACAGAAGTCGTTGTTGGTCGAACCGCCCAGCACCACCGCATCACGCACAGCAAAGTCCTCGGAGAGGCGAGCAAACTCGGCGATCTCCGTGGGACAAACGAAGGTAAAATCCTTCGGATAGAAGAAGATGATCTTCCATTTCCCCGAGAAGCTTTTCTCAGTCAGCGTCTCAAACGCGCTCTGACCTGCCTCCTCGTGCGCGTGACAGCCGGGCTTCACGCCGGTCACTTCGAAAGCCGGTAACTTACTTCCAATTCCAAGCATGTTCTGTCCTCACAAGCTTATTTCGCGTGGAGAGCGATCTGCCAGGATTGTCGAGCAAGCTGTATCTGAACATTCATGTCTCGGTCACTTGCGATGTAGGACTCTGAACCCATTGGTCCGGTCAAATAGAGCCGGACGCAGCGTGGGAGCACGGCCTGTCTCGCGACTGCACTCAAGCCACATTGCTGAGTTTGCCAGTAGCGGTACGTCAGGAGACGTTCCTCAAAAGCAGCCATGTGGCGCCCATACTCCAGCGCCTTTTTCCGAGAGGAGATGGTAGGCAAATGGCGAGAGAAGCGTCTTCCAAAATTGTGCTACTCTTAGTCTATCCGGCGCAACTGTAGCATCTCAGGCCAGTGTCGCGCGGCTCGCTCAGTGAGGAGGAGTGTTATTTTCCGAGACCGACGACGTGCCCCTACATTGCAGATTGTAGAGGTAGCTATGTAAGAAGGGCTATCAGGCTTAGTAGGTTCGTTGTTCGCGTGTCTCAGATAAAGATTGGCGGCGGTTACCGAGATCAGCGGCCTAATGCAACACATGATGGCTCTGTCGCCACAGTCTGAACCGTCAACAAAAGGTGTTCAGGCCATTTCTTAAAATGCATGCAGAAGGATCCGAGATGAATGCGGATGTGTTTTCTCTTCATGAGTCTAACGTTCGTCGTTATGGGCGGTCGTTTCCCACCGTCTTTACGAGGGCGCTTGGGGCGACAATTTGGGATGAGGCTGGCAAGCCCTATCTTGATTTCCTAGTGGGCTCCGGCGCGCTCAATTACGGCCACAACAATCCGAACATCCTTGCTCCAGCAATCGATTATCTCACCGGCGGGAACATTCTTTTGTCGCTTGATATGCACACGGCGGCAAAACGTGAATTTATTGAGGTGTTTGTTGACACGATCCTGAAGCCGAGAGGCCTTTCTTACAAAATGCAGTTTCCTGGGCCGACTGGCACAAGCGCTAACGAAGCGGCGCTTGCGCTAGCTAGAAAATATACCGGCCGTTCGAGTGTCATGGCTTTTACTAACGCGTTTCACGGGATGTCGCTTGGCTCCCTGGCCGTGTCGGGTTCAGCTTCGACCAGGGAGTTGGGCGGCGTCGCACGCCACGATGTGATCCGTGTTCCCTACGACGGCTATGGGAACGGAGCTTTCGATTCGGCGAGTTACATTGATTACGTCATAAGCGACCCCGGGAGCGGCATAGAAAGGCCGGCGGCAATCATCCTGGAGACCATCCAGGCAGAAGGTGGCATGAACACGGCCTCGGCACTTTGGCTCAAAGAAATTCAGCGGATATGCCGTAATCACGGGGCGGTCTTCATCGTGGATGACATTCAGGCAGGTGCCGGACGAACAGGTGATTTCTTCTCATTTGAATTCGCGGAGATAGAACCTGACATCGTCTGCCTTTCCAAGTCCCTAAGCGGTTCAGGTAATCCGCTCTCGATCGTTTTGATTCGCCCGGACATAGACGTATGGAAGCCCGGAGAACATAGTGGGACGTTCAGAGGTAACAATCTCGCGTTCGTGACTGCAGGCGCGATGTGCAAAATGTGGTCAGACAGCAAATTTACTGCTGACATCGAGCGTACAGCTGTCAAATTGCAAAGTCGCCTTGATGATCTCGTCGCGAAATTCCCCGATTGCATCGAAGAAAAGCGAGGCCGCGGTCTGATGGCTGGCCTCAAGTGTCGCTCACACGCGATTGTCAACCGCGCACACGATATCGCATTCGCAAACGGACTGCTGATCGAATCTTCGGGACCAAACCGAGACGTCATCAAAGTCCTCCCGCCGATAACAATCACGGATGACGAGCTCGACCGTGGCATCACGATCCTCAAGCAGGCAATACAGGAGTAAGCCAATGGCAACTGCCCAGCTGTCTCAAGTGCCAGCGATCTCGCTTCTCACAACTAAAGAACGAACCGGTTCGATCAACATTGGGGAGATCATCTCAGTCCTCAAGGGTGAGATCACCGGTCTGCACATCAAACAGGCATTCAGTCCCGAGCTGGCCGAGGAGATTACCACGAACTTTAATCGAAACCCCGGTCTCAAGGAGCGCAAAGATGGCGTTCCCGGCCAATATGTCGGCGCATCGCACTACAGGAGGAATGCAGCCACCTATTTTGCCGAGGCGGAAAGTGCGCGTCCTTTCGTGGAAGCCCTTTTTGCGGATCTGGTTGATCCGGTTCGCGCGTTATTCGACGCGCTGAAACGCGAGCTTCACAAACAGGGAATTGAGTTGCGGCCGGCTCGTTCGGAGCACGGTCAAGCTAATCTTTGTCGTGCCATCTGCTGGTCTGGCACAGGGATGTATTCCTTAGAGCCCCACGACGACGTCGCCCAAGTTCTATGTGCTGGAAAAGATGCCGAGATTCCGGCGGTGGCGAACAACACGGTTGTAGCGCTAAACTTCTACCCCAGCATGCCCGATGAAGGTGGCAATCTGCGCATCTGGAGCCATAAACCGACAGAGAGTGACCGAGAATCGCAAGGCCTGGAGACTACAGGCTATCCCTTTTCGACAGCTTATCTTGAGCCCCTTCCTTATCACGATTTTCAGCTCAAAGCAGGAGATATCGCGCTCATCGACGGCGGCTACGTTCATGGGGTGACCCGACAATTAGGCAATGGGAAGCCTCGCCTTCTGCTGAACTGCTTTCTCGGGTTTGCGAGACCGGATCTGGTTCTCTGGTGGACTTGAAGTCGGGCATCGCAGTAACTGACAGCTCTGCTGGCAGTCAATCGACAGACGTTGCGCCGACGGAAGGCTCTCGCTAGCGATGGTCCGGCATAAATTGGATGGCGTTGTGGCGCGGACCCCGCGCTGTTGCGAGGTCGTGGCAGTGTTGCCCGATTGTTGCCGACGAGTGCCGCGTCGATTGTTTCGATTAATGAACCGCATCGCTCGATAGAGCCAAGACACCGCGATTCCGCTCGCGCAACCATGGCTCGGATAGTCGTGCCGGTGATATAGCAGGCTACTGATGGAGCTGCAGACTCGCGATCATGACGATGGTCGTCTTGCTGATCCTGCTCTTCCTCAGCGGATGCCCTCCGGCTGGCGCGCGCTCGCATCGAGGGACCGCGAACTTCATCAGCGTAACGATGGTGATCAGCTGGTGCATCGCCATCAAGGCCTTCTGAATATACTGATATGGTGACATCATGTTCTACCAGCCGCTCCCGTTGGCGCAGATACGAGTCGTAGACCGGGATCCAATAAACCCGGTAGATTCCATCGCGGCACTCGTTACACCGCAAGCCTCGAACCAATCCGCAAGATCATGCCAGGGCGGCGGGTGACGTGCCGAACGGGCGCGCTGCGTTGGGCGGACCGCGTTGCTGGCGCCGGCTCCGCCTGAGCTTCTCCAGCCGATGGCGCAGCACTGAATCCCGTAACCGGTTCCTTGACAAGCAATTTGACCGAGCCGCCGCACGACGGGCCTGAAGCCTATACTCCTCGGTTAAACGAGCGGCGCGGACGTTCATTCGACACCTCCGGGTCTACCGTGACCTGCCACCGAACTTTCATCCAGCGGCAGTTAAAGTCTCGGGGTTTTGTACGCCAAGTGGCGCGGGTGGAGCAACGGATGATCGGCGGAGCTGGTCGGGGTTGCGCAGCCGATCGTCCGTTGCGGTGAGGTGGGCGGCATAGGCCGCGGGGGTCAGGTATTTCAGCGACGAGTGGGGGCGCTGGAGATTGTACAACCCAGCTTGATAACACCCACGGGACCGGTTTTCGCGAGCTCTTGTATCGGTGGCATCCGTGGTTTGGTCAGCCGGTGTTTGTCCACCAGGCGATCGCCAAGTCGGATGATGTTGTTTTCCGCTGCACGCTGAGCGGCTCCGACGCGACTCGGTGGCTTGAGATTCCTGCCTGGATGTTCGATCGCGTGGCTTGCGCGGATGATTCGGTCGTCACGGCCGTCTTGCTCTTGTCCGCGTGTTCCAGGATCAGCTGCGCCATCAGGTTGGTCAGCGTGCCTTGCACCTCTGCCGGCAGCTCCGGCCAAGCCGGTGCTCCGATGACACCGCTGGACTGGCCGCTTGCGAACAGGTCCATTTGCGGCGCCTGGCGCCGCTGATCCTGCCTGTGCCGACTCCGCTGCGCTGGCGGCCGGCGCGCCATTGTCGTGGTCTTGCCTGACATGGGCCTCTCCCCGATTCGGATCGCGAGAGGTCATGATTGCGCCAGAAAGCAAGGCGTTCGATGATGCGGTGCCCGCCTTCAACACATCCGACAGAAGGCCCGCTAGCACCGACAGCGCTGATGAATCGACATAAGGCGTGGTGGTGACCCGCGACGAACTGGTCGTCGCGGCACCGGTAGGCTTTGTGAAGGCCGGCGATCGCTACGAGAAGGATCCAGACCGCCGCGTGCAAGACGCCATTACCCTGGTCTTCGACAAGGTTCAGGAACTGGGCAGCGCTCGTCAAGCCTTGCTCTGGTTCCACGAGCATAATCTCGAACTTCCGGTGAAGCAGAACAATGGCGATGTGGCCTGGCGGCGGCCGAACTACGCCGCCATCCACCGGATGATTGAGAACCCCATCTACGGCGGCGCCTATGCCTATGGTAGGACTGCGGTTGCGGTAGGCTATGGAGCCAACGGTGCCAGCGTGAAGATTCGTCGCAAAGCACGCAGTGACTGGCTGGCGCTGATGCCAAATGCCCATGAGGGCTACGTCAGTTGGGAGAAGGCCGAGGCGATCAGGACGATGGTCAGCAACAACATTCCCACCAGCCGTCATCATGGCGCCGCCAAACATGGCAATGCGCTGCTGGCCGGCATGATCCGGTGCCGGCGCTGCGGGCGCAAGCTGACGCTTCGATATACCGGCGCAAAGCATGGCATCCCGCGTTATAGCTGCAGCCGTGCCTGGATGGACAATGGCGAGCCGCGCTGCATCGCCTTCGGCGGCCTGCGCGTCGACGATTCCATCGAGGAAGCGCTTCTCGGCGTGGTGGGGCCCGGCGCTATCACTGCCGCGGTCGCCGCCGAGAGGCAAGCCGGTCAACGGCGCGATCAGGTACGCGAGGCACTTCTGCGCGATCTTGAAGCGGCGCACTATGCGGCCGATCGCGCCTTCCGTCAGTACGACGCTGCTGATCCCGCCAACAGGCTGGTTGCTGGCGAACTGGAGGCTCGCTGGAACAAGGCGCTCGCGCGTGTGGCAGAGGTCGAAAGCAAGATCGCGACGCATGGCGCAGCCATGCCGATGCCAGCCATCGCCCCGACAGCGCTTGCCGCACTCGCGACGGACCTCAAGACCGTCTGGGCCGCCCCAACGACAGACGCGCGCCTGAAGAAGCGCATTGTGCGCACCCTCATCCAGGAGGTGGTCGCCGACATCGATCAGGAGGCAGGCGAGATCGTGTTGATTGTCCACTGGATCGGCGGCGTACATAGCCAGATCCGCTTGCCCAAGCGTCGGCGCGGCCAACGCAATAGCGCCTCAGCCGATGTGATCACGGCTGTCCGCCAGTTGGTGCTGATCGCCAATGACGATCTCATCGCCGGCACACTCAATAGGAATGGCCTTGTCACTGGTCACGGCAACCGCTGGACGCGTGAGCGCGTCACATCGTTGCGCTCGCATCACCGCATTCCAGTGTTCAAACCTGCTGATGACGGGATCGAGCCGTGGCTCAATCTCAGCAAAGCCGCGCGGCTTCTCAAGATCGCGCCCAAAACCCTCAGACTGGCGGCGGAGGCCGGCGAGATCGCCGCCATCCATCCCTTGTCCGAAGGCCCTTGGATCTTTGCCCGTTCCGATCTCTCGGCATCAGCCGCACAAACAATCACAGAACGCGCGCGCCAAAATCCAAAATACCCCACGGGATCGCATCCCGATCAGCAAAATCTCTTTGCTTCAACCACATAGACAGATGGGTGTTGTGATGCAGGATTGTAGTCGGCGACCCAGGCAGCGATCTTGGCGCGGGCGTCGTCGAGATCGAAGAACAGGGTTTCGTTGAGCAGCTCATCGCGCATCCGGCCGTTGAAACTCTCGACGAAGCCGTTCTGCATCGGCTTTCCCGGTGCGATGAAGTGCCAATCGATGGCTGCGTCCTTGCACCAGGCGAGCATGGCGTTGCAGGTGAACTCGGTGCCATGGTCGGACACGATCATTCCTGGCTTGCCGCGTCGCTCGACGATTGCCGTCAGTTCGCGGGCCACGCGCCGACCCGAGATCGACGTCTCCGGAATGGCGCCCAGGCATTCCTTGGTGACGTCGTCGACGATGTTGAGGATGCGGAAACGTCGGCCATTGGCGAATTGGTCGTGGACAAAGTCCAGCGACCAGCGTGCGTTGGGCTTGGCCTCCACCAGGATCGGGGCACGGGTCCCCACGGCCTTGCGGCGAGCCCGCCGCTTGCGGACGGTGAGCCCTTCCTCGCGATAAAGCCGGTAGATCCGATTGATCCCCGACGGCTCGCCCTCCCGCCGCAGCAGGACGAACAGCCGGCGGTAGCCAAAACGTCGCCGCTCGTTGGCGAGGTCACGCAGCCGGCCACGGAGAGCCGCATCCGGGATACGGCTGGAGCGATAGCGGATCATCTTCCGATCCGCGCCCACGATCGAGCAGGCCCGCCGTTCCGACAGGCTCATGACTGCCTGCAGATGCGCGACCGCAGCGCGCTTGGCGGCGGGCCCTACCATTTTTTTGAAAGCAGCTCGCGAAGGGCGGCCGCATCGAGCATCTGCTCGGCCAGGAGCTTCTTCAGCTTCGCGTTCTCTTCCTCCAGGGCCCTCAGCCGCTTCGCCTCGGAAACGTCCATGCCGCCGAATTTGGCCTTCCAATTGTAGATTGTCGCCTCAGAGATCCCGTGCTTGCGAGCCAGGTCGGCCGTCTTTGCACCCGCCTCATGCTCCTTCAATACCGCGATAATCTGTTCTGCTGTGAACCTTGCTCTCGCTTCATCTGTCCGTCCTTCGTAAGGCCGGACTCTAACTCCTTCTGGAGGAAATACTCAGTGGCAGGTCAACCGCGTTGTCCACCCATTTTGAGGAGAGGTTTCATACATCACCCCAATTCAGAAAGGGCTGTCGGCTCACCTCACGCCGTGTTTGCCCCGAACTGCATCGTGCCGGTGACTTATCCTAATTCCTCGTAGGCACTAAGTGCACCCATATTGCTAGCTATCTTCTTGGGCGGGTGTCCCGACGCTGGATAAGAAGCTATTTTCATTCTCGAACGTGAAGCATTGGTCGACAAAGAATGTCTACTGAAGACACAAGTTTCGTCCGATATCACGGGTCCGTTGCTGGAATACAGCTGCCGAGAGGAATGGAACGAAGGGCACGATCAATGTTCAAAAGTAGTGAGGCAAACTCAATGGAAGAAAAGGTCTTTGATCGCAGTAACGCGCTGTATGTCAGAACTGTGCCACGAAAAGGCCGTGGCGTATTTGCAAACATTACGTTCAAAACCGGAGATGTGATCGATCGCGCTCCCACGTGGGGATTTGATCATGCTGCGGCCGAGCTGTTAGATCGTACGGGAGTATTGGAGTACTACTTCGTGCGGCAGGATAGGAATCAGACGGAGCCTCTGACGGGGTACGTTGTGTTCGGTTTGAGTTCGCTAATGAACCACTCCTCGAACCCAAATGCAGAAAGAGTGTGGGCCGATAAAGAGTCCGGCACGTGGGTGAGCATTGTGGCGCTAAAGGACATTGCCGTTGATGAGGAAATAACACATCGCTATATCAATGTGTCCGATTATCCTCCCAGCGTCAAATTCTTCGACTAGGGAAACATCGTAGATTAGAGCGATCTACAATGACGTACGGCTGCATTGCGGCAACCGGCCAAGCCAGACGGGCTTCAGCCTGCTCGACGTACAGGTCAATCAGCTGCATTCCAAGGGCTAATGCCTTTAAGCTCGAAAACCAATGATGCCTTGAAGGAGCTAGGAAGGTAATGGCGACGCGCTACATACGCGGGGGCGTAACTCTGCATGGGATGCAGATGGAAAATGGAGTTGAAAAAGATCGTCTATTGCCCAGCATGTCGACAATATAAATTCGATGAAATACGTTCTGCAGGTAGCGCGTGCACAACGCCAAGACTCCAGCGCCGGCGCATGCTTACGGCGAGCTGCTTAGGGCGAGCTGCTTACGGCGAGCGGAAAGCGCGACACACGGGAGCACTTGTGGGCCCAGAGAGAACACCTCGTCTAGACCGGAGCTGTGGTGGGCGACGGCGCGGATGACAGAGCGGCGCATCGATGCGGCGGGCGGACACCTGCCAGAGTCTAGACTGTTCGGACTGACGGGTTGACCGACAGAGATTCCGCGCGACATCCTCACGGAAATCGGTGCAATGGAAGTCGTTCGGCCCGGGCCACAGCGGGAGCAGCCTAGACGCCTTACAATGTTGTCTCACCTCCTCGTTGTGGGCGGTGAACGATCGGCATGACCTGCTGTGACCATCTCCTTCGGATCGTACGCTTCGCTTGGACAGTCTTGGTCCGTTTGTGCTAACGCGGCGTATGCCTCACGAACGGTGCGGTGGAGCGAGCGCTGTGCATATGTCTGCGCTGTAAAGGAAAGGCATACCTTTTCGCCGGCGTTGATCGCAGTTCCGCGCGGGCCGTCGTATTGGCGCGCTCAGTCCAACGGTGCTCACAGCGAGACCACAAAGCCTAGCTTGCCGTCTTTGCTCGCATCGCCGACATGCCGCCGTCGGTACGCTTCGTGCGTCAATATCCTCCGTTCGTAAGGCGTAAGTGGACGCGAAAAGTTGATTCCATCACTAAGATCGGTCGCCGCCTGGCACTTGGAGATCGGCAATAAAATGGACATCGCGGATGGCGACGCGTTCGAGGCGAGGGCATTATACTGCCCCAGCATCGAAAACCGGGTGGAGCCCATATCACGAAACTTAGACGCCGTTCCTCAAGCGGTGAATTGGGTCGACCGTTCGCGCAACCGCTCCTGCGCAGCAAGGCCGTTGATCTCACGTTTGACGGCGAACAGGAGATCGCGGCTTTCACACGGCTGTGCGCCGGCTGCTCGCTCGCAGCGCAGCATCGCTTTCAGCGTAACCACATCCCTGGGGGATCATCGGCGTCCATCGCGCCGACCAGAGAATCACAATACGCCCCTCTGTCCGAACTGCCGATCGCGTGATCGATTCCAACTGCTGTCCGCCGATCGCTCGCCTTTAGCCAAGCTGGCGGTGGTGATTGTCACCACGGCATCAACCGAGGATAGCCAGAGGAAGCGGCGGCGCTCCAGCCGCTTGGCGTGGAGCGACGGCGGAGGCGCCGTAACGCTACCCAGAGCCAGCCCGACTGGATTCCTCCGCCACATAATAGTCAGATGCTGACTAGCGTCTGCAGGACGGCGTCCTTCGGCCAGAAGCGGCGCTGCGGTCGCTTGAGACGCCTGCCTTCTTGAGTCCCCGGGGCATCATCTCGACATCTCCCAGATCCTGAGGAATTGGGAACGACGCGATGCCGGCGTCTCCTTCGCTGAAGCACCTGCGGGCATGATGGCTACGGAAAATCGTTGCATTCGTTGCCTATTCGGAGGATTTTCAGCATGCGAGCTCCATTTGTTGACGGAAATCACCTAAGTGGCAACTAAATATGAGATATGACCGAATAGACGCCCGTATCCTCGAGATTGTTCAAAAGAACAACCGACTAACTTCCGATGTTATCGGCGAAATGGCTGGGCTTTCTGCTACCGCATGTCAACGAAGACTAAAGCGGCTACGTTCGGAAGGCATCATCGAAGCTGATATCTCGATCATTTCGCCGAAGGCGGTGGGAAGACCTATCCAGATGCTCGTGTTGGTGACTCTGGAGCGAGAAAGTTCAGACATCGTTGATAGGTTTAAGAAGGCTATAAGGTCGTCCGCCGAGGTCGTGAATGGATTCTACGTCACCGGAGACGCTGATTTCGTCCTATACGTCACAGCCCCCACGATGGAAGACTATGAGCAGTTCACTAGGAAATTCTTCTACGCCAACCCGAACATCAAGGCGGTCAAGACGATGGTGGTAGTGGACCGCGTAAAAGTGGGCTTCGCCATTCCAGTTGAGGCCTCTTCCGAGACCTGACCAAGTTTCTCAGTCGGGTTTCCTGTGCGGCCGGTTGCGGAACTAGTCGTCCGTTAAGAAGCCGAATTGAGCGGGGCTGGACAGGCGAGCATGCGCCATAGCTGGAACAGGAAGAGGCGCAAGAGCTCTCTGAGCCAGGCAA
>NZ_BSOW01000070.1 GCF_030160715.1 Bradyrhizobium iriomotense | reverse complement strand
CTTGCCAAGCCGGCGGCCAGCGTCAATTATCTCCTGACTCGGCCGCCTCGTCTCATCTTGATTGACGCGCCGCTCTCATCCTGATTGTCGCGCTATAGCTGGCGAAGATCGGCGAGGATGTGACCAAGACGCTGGAGGAGATCCCGCGCCGGTTCAAGCTGATCGAGACGGTGCGCGAAAAGTTCACCTGCCGCGATTGCGAAAAGATCAGCCAGCCGCCGGCGCCGTTCCATGCCACGCCGCGCGGCTTCATCGGCCCGCAATTGCTGGCGACCATCCTGTTCGACAAGTTCGGCATGCATATCCCGCTCAACCGCCAGAGCGCGCGCTTCAAGTGCGAGAGGATCGACCTGCCGTTGTCGACGCTGGCCGACCAAGTCGGCCACGGGACCTTCGCCGTCATGCCGCTCTTCCACCTGATCGAGCGTCATGTGCTCGCGGCCGAGCGCCTGCATGGCGACGACACCACCATCCGCATCCTGGCAAAAGGTAAGTGCGTGACCGGGCGCATCTGGACCTATGTCCGCGATGACCGCCCCTTCGCCGGACCTGCGCCGCCGGCGGCGGTCTATTACGCCTCGAGCGACCGACGCGGCCAGCATCCGCAGAAGCATCTGGCCGCCTTCACCGGCATCCTGCAAGCCGACTGCTACAATGGCTTCGAGCCGCTGTTCGACCCGCAGAAGAAGGTGTTGCCGATCACGCCGGCATTTTGCTTCGCCCATGCGCGGCGGGGCTTCTTCGAACTGGCTGACATCGAGAAAACCGTCCGGGAAGGCCAGAAAGGCAAACCGGTCTCCCCGATCGCGCTGGAGGCGGTCAGGCGTCTGGACGCGCTGTTCGAGATCGAGCGCGCCATCAACGGCCGCAGCGCGGACGAGCGGCGCGCCGTGCGCCAGGAGAAGAGCAAACCGCTTCTCGACGACATGCACGCCTGGTTGCTGCGTGAGCGCGAAACCCTCTCGCGCTCTTCCGAGGTCCTGAAGCCCATGAACTACATGCTCAGGCGCTGGGACGACTTCGCCCGCTTCCTCGACGATGGCAGGATCTGCCTCAGCAACAACGCGGCCGAAAGAGCGTTGCGGGGCATCGCATTGGGAAGGCGCAACTGGACCTTCGCCGGCTCCCAACGCGGCGCCGACCGCGCCGCCGTCATGCTCACCCTCATCACCTCCGCACGCCTCAACGACATCGACCCGAAAGCCTGGCTCGCCGACGTCCTCGCTCGCATCGCCGATCTTCCCGCCTCGCGTCTGCACGAACTGCTGCCCTGGGAATGGAAGCGCCTGCGCCAAGCCGACATGCCCGCCGATTAGCAGGCGGCCTGAACCTCTCGCGCCACATCATAAACCCGCCAGCGCTCGCGCGCCTGCGACAACCCCGCGGCCTTGCCCGTGTGCGTACGCTAGAGAGCTAGCGCCAGCGCTTCTGGCGCATCGACTAGGCGCGCCCTAAATGCCTTGTCTTTGGTGCGTGCGGGGCCGATCAGCGAGACTAAGCGGGAGATGTTGGACATCGACTGGGAATTGACCAGAGTGCGCGTGATCGGAAAGCCGATCCACGTCGGCTCGGTGCCGATACCGATGTCGCAGCAGGCGGCAATGCCTGCCGGGCCCCCGCAATCGCCGCAATAATCGGCACGCGGCACTCTTCCAGCTTGCTGACCACGCGGTCGATCCAAGCTTCATAGTCGAGCCCTGCGCGGATTTGAAGGCGCGGAACTGCGAGGTGTCGGTGCCGGACGAGAACGCCTTGTCACCGGCCCCGGTCAGAATCAGCGCCTTGATTGATCGGCCTTGATGCTCTCGCAGATTGAGGCGAGTTTTTCGTACATCGCGAAGGTTAGCGCGTTGCGCGCCTGTGGGCGGTTGAACGTGAGCCGGGCAATGCCTTTCTCGAGGAGTAGAGCCGGTCTTCGCTGGCATCAACTGGTGCCCTAATCGCGCTCGTCCTATTGTGTACGAAACCAGAAACGCTTTAGTGGACTGCGGCCTCGTGCCTCGGTACAGCACCTATTACGCTTTAATGGGCGTGCCGGAGGCTGGGTCTCAATGGTTCAGCACAGACTGCAGAAACGCACGGGTGCGCTCGGAATCGGGATGGCTGAAGATCTTTTCGGGCGGGCCCTGCTCGATGATACGGCCACGATCGAAAACCGCGATGCGATCGGAAACCTCGCGTGCAAAGCGCATCTCATGCGTCACGATCAGCATCGACACTTTGGACCGATGGGCAACGCCTCGCACGACATCGAGGACCTCCCCAGCGAGTTCGGGGTCCAGCGCCGATGTGATTTCATCCAAGAGCAGGATCTCGGGTTTGATGACCAGTGCCCGTGCGATCGCGATGCGCTGCTGCTGACCTCCCGAAAGCTGGGCGGGATAGGCGCGCGCCTTGTCTTGCAGGCCCACCATGTGAAGGTATTCGAGAGCGCTCTCCTCGGCCTGCTCCTTGGACTGCTTCAACACTGCCGTTGGCGCCACGATCAAGTTTTGCAACACGGTCAAATGCGGAAAGAGATTGAAATGCTGGAAAACCATGCCGCAACGACGCCGAATACGTGCCTCCTGCGAGCCGGAAAGCGGCTTGCCGGCCATATCAAAGAGGATGCTTTCACCAAAGATCTTGATGTCGCCGCTGGTCGGTTTTGCAAGCGTCATTGCCAGCCGTAGGACGGTGGTCTTTCCCGAACCGCTCGGCCCGATCAGTGTGACCTTTTCGCCGGGCCGCACCTGCAGGTCGAGATCGACCAGCACCGGGTAAGCGCCGAAGGAGTTCGAAACTTTTTCGAATTCGATTGCCCACCTGACCTGTTGCGATTTGGGAGCCGATCCATGTGGCTCAAACGTCTTAGAGGCTGCGGCGGCCCTCGGCACAAGAGGTCCTGAGTGGCTAGATTCCCCGGTGTTAAGCATGTTTGTCCTTTAATTTGGAAAGGAGGTAGAGGAACGGCAAATTCATCCCCAAATAGATGACGCCTGCCAGGGTATACGGCTCTAGAAAGCGGAAATTTTCGTAGCCGACCTCGTGAGCCTCGCCCATCAGCACCGGCACTCCGAGCGCGAAGAGCACCGCGGTTTCCCGGAACAGGCCGAGCACGTAATTGAGCAAGGCAGGGGCAGCCCGTTTGATCATCAAGGGAGCGAGCACACGCTGCCACGTAATATATGGGCTCAAATGGAGCGCCACACACGCATCGCGCAGTTCGGCTGGGATGGTGATCAGACTCCCGCGGTACACTTCCGAGCAGTACGCCGCGTAAACGATTCCTAATACGGCGATGCCAATAGGCACTGCCGGAAGAACAATTCCAAATTCCGGCAGCACGTAGAAGGTGAAATAGAGGAGCACGAGAGTCGGCACACCTCGGAAGAGCTCAAGCCAGAAGCGCACGAAGGCCTGTCCGAACGTAGTGCTCACGGTCTCCAAAATCGCCAGCACCAGCCCGCCGCCTAATGCAATGGCCGAACTCGCAAGCGTTATCAGGACGGTGTACCAAACGCCGTCCATCAGGCGAGGCAGGATCTTCAGTACAAAGTTCCAATCCCATGTCATTGAGCACCTCCTTGAACGTCCGCTTCGGGCGCGGCCTGGGAGGGCATGCGCGCGGCTCGCAATGCCCGGTTAAGCGGGAGCACTTGCTCGAGCACCCGAAAAGCAACGCCGCAAAGAACGGTCAGTATCCAGTAAAGAGTCGCAAGCAGGCAAAAGACTGTGACCGCGTCGAACGTTTGCCCACGAATGTTGTTACCAATGTAGAGCAGGTCCTGCACGCCAACGAAGCTCACGATCGCGGTCCACTTGACCATGCTCCTCGCCAGGCTTCCGAAATTGGGCACGATCTGCGACAGCGCCTGCGGCAAGATAACCTTTGTGAAACTCTGGAGTTTGCTCAGCCCTAATGCATGACACGCATCGGTTTGTCCGACATGCACGGCTTGTATCCCAGCGCGGACCATTTCAGCGCCGTACGCGGCCCCATCGAGCGCCAGCACAAGGATCGCAGCCGTGAGCGGGCTCAGACGCGGCATACCCGGCACTAGCGGAAGCGCATAGAACACCCAGAACAGGAGAACCAGAGCCGAGGGAGCACGAATGAATTCGATGAAGAGCATCGACGCCAGTCGGAACACGCGCCTCTCGGAGAGTCTCAACGCGCCGAGAATCACTGCTCCAGGTACAGAACCGAGAATGACCCACACCGCCACCCAAACGGTGATGCACAGGCCCTGCACAAGTACAGGCCAATACTGTAAGACGGCCCTCACTGCGGTTGCTCCTTACTCGCAGCTCGGCACGGCGTCACTGGCCTTAGTCAACCTGGCAAGCAGCTCCGCTTCGGCGTGGCCATTAGCGACCCCATACTTGTTGGAGAGGTCCTGGATCGCGCCACTTCGAATCAACAAGTGCAGCTGCTCACTGAACGCGTCGCGGAAACGAACATCTTCCTTGCGGAATACCGCACCCGACACAAATACTGGCGACTGCTCATCGACGACCAATTCGACTCCCTTCTGCTCTGGACTGGGGATAGAGACTTGACTATCGATATACACGTCCGCGCGCCCGCCGACGACGGTCGCGAGGCTCGCCTGAACGTCGGGGACACGCACGAACTGCTCTGACTTGACGCCCTGCTTCAGCACGTAAGTCATCCAAGCCGCGGATGTAATGATCGCCATCTTGATATCCCGGCTGCGGGCAACGTCGGCGACGCTCGTCAAACTCTTCGGATTTCCAGGCAAGACAAATAGTCCGAGCTGATACGCGTACTGGGGGCCCGAAAACAGCATTTGTTTGCAGCGCGCTTCCGTGATGGCGAGGCTGGCAACATAGTCGAACTGGTGGGCCTGCAGCCCGGGGATCATGGCATCCCACTGCGTGAATACAGGTGTGAGTGCTGGCAGGCCCAAGCGCTTGAGAACCATGTTGTGCAGGTCAACTATGGCGCCCGTCGCCTCTCCGCTCGGTGACATCATCATGTAAGGAGGCAGCGAGGCTACCGCCACTTTCACTTTGCCGGCTTTGCGGATGGAGACAAGAAGACTATCCTCGGTTTGTGAAGAAGTCGGAAACGAACAGCCGGTCAACGCGACCAGCAACAACGACAGCTTTGATCGCACACGCATATCGTCTCCTCCAGTTCACATTTTACCAAATCTCAAGCGCGATGCGATAGTGTGCTCGATGCATTTCTTCCAGGTCGTTTGATCCCGCTAAGCCGAACATCTGCATGAATCGTGCCGTATCGTAGGCTTTTTGCGCGCCTGCGCAGGCAGCTGCATCCATGCCGCGCACGATAACGGTGGGTCCTTTTCGCGGCTTGAGATCACCAGCGTATGCAGGCAAACAAGCGGGTCAGCTTTCCCGTCAGGTAGGTCATTTGGCCGTGCTCGTGATGACAAGGGCACCGTCGCGCCGTGCCATTTCGGCATTCACTGCCGCTAGCTCGCGGAAGTACTGTGTTCTCGAGACTCTTTGCGATCCTTTAGGGATTGCGACTGCCTTAGCTCCACCGGGTTTCGTTGTGTCAGAATCGCTACAATGACCGCGTTGCGAAGCTCCGAAAATGTTACGAAACTGACAGCTCTGAGCCTTTGTGGAGCTTTGGCTCCCTATGCGCATCGACGTCCGATCCGTGTGAGCGCCAGGCATCTAGTCGGCTTGATTTGACCATCGGGCGGGGATACTGAAGCAGAGTAAGCCTCCGCCGAGAGCCGCCTTACGGCCGGCTGACCTAATGGTTGATACTGTAGGTATGGACAGCCATACGATCAGTGCGCTGAATCTACTTGAAGTGTGGAGACGGGCCGGCGACGGCGTTGGTCTGAGGAGGGAGGCACGGATTGTTTTGGAGAGCATGTCCGAGCCGCGCTTGGTTGCGCCGACGGCGCGGCGATATGGCCTATCGCGTTCTCTGCTGGTGACCTGGCGAAGAGCCTTAGCGAATCGGACCAAATCCGAGGCTGGCCTTGTCAGGATAGTTGTGGCCGAGGATGGGCCTGTGGCGTCGGCGACGTATTCATCGCGGAGCGTGACAGCACATTCGACCGAGCGTCGGATTGAGATCGAGCTGACCGGCGGGCGGCGCGTCATTGTCGATGCGAGCGTCGTCGTTGAGGCGCTTCGTCGGATCATCGAGGCTCTGGATTAGCGGTGACTCCGACTGCTACGGGAGTTCGGGTGTGGCTGGCGATAGGTCACACTGACATGCGCAATTATGCGGAGCCCATGGTTGTGCAGGACCGCAGCGAGCCGATCGGAGTTTTCCTTCTTATCAACAGCCTAGACCGAGGCCGGTTGGATCTGACTCGGCATAATTCGAGGTTTCCTTCGCTGTCTTGATGGCAACGAAAGGAGGCCAACGATGGCCAAGCCGAAGCAAGGTTGCAGTAATCATGAACGTAGTATGAACGCGGGAGAGCTCGCCCCACTGGTGACGGAGTTTACCGCACCATCTCCGGGCGCTGGGACATTCCTGCTTGACGGTGAGCAACTACGAGCGGTCTGCTCGCCACTTCGCCTGCTGGCTCGTCAGGGAAAAGCTTGCGGTCGGCAATGTCGACAAGGCCGTCGTGAGTCGTTTTGCGCGGCATCGCTGTCGCTGTCCCGGCATTCGTCGAGTGAAAGTCGTATTCGAGAAATACGTGAGGCGAGCGCGCAGGTTTGTCGGTCTTTTGGGTGAGCGCGGCATCGTGCGACGCGAGCCCAAGAATACGTCGCCAGCTTTCGACCAGTATGTGATCGAGCTCCAGGAGTGGCTGCGGCGCCGGGTCTTGTCTACCGCGAGAGGAGCATTCAAGTTCAAACAGGCGGCAGGCCTCTCGTTCCGTCATGCTGCAATGCAACTCTTGTGGCAGACTGTCAAACGCCTCTGAAACAGGCCTGCATACAATTCGAATTCGGTCAACTTCTGCCGGCGACTTGATCAGGCGCAAGGGAGTGAGATGAGTTCGATGCATCGACAAAAGTCTGAGGACGGATTACGTCCGCTACCCGCAGGAAGTCCCCTGTCGGCATACCAAGCCGGCTCTCGGCGCCAAGCTTCGTCCCAATCCTGGCATCTTGTGGCAAGACGTCACTCAGCACCTGTGAGTGTGGATACACCTTCGTCTTTCGGAGTTGGACCAGGCCACGTCCAGTAATTCTTTACCCAGGTCGTCTCTCTGAAAAATTCGTCGATCCCCCTTGGAACGATAGCAATCACTTCACCCGAAGAAGGGATTTGAAAGAAAGCGCGGCCGCGTGGTCTGAATCGGAGTCGTACTGATATCGCCGGACGAAAAATTGGAAGTTGTGTTCAGACGTTACAAGCAACGCGTCTTTACCATATTCTTTTGTCAGCCGCCGCGCTTTACCGACCCGTTTTTCGTATTCAGAACGGCCCCACGGGGCGATCGGCAACAGACCGCCGATTTTGCTGCAAAACCGCGTCGGCGCATTCAGCCCGCCAACGTGACAGAGGCGCAAAGCTCTAGTTCTGGGTGGTCTAAAGTTCGGTCTCGCTACAAGAGGCGCAAAGCTCTAGTTCTCGGTGGTCCAAAGTTCGGTCTCACTTCAAGAGGCGCAAAACTCTAGTTCTGAATGGTCCAAGTTCGGTCTCGTCGGTTCGCTTCGCCTCGAGGCGTGCAGCAAGGGTCGTGGCCCCTTCCGCAAGTCAGCACCACGACGGCATTTCTCACCTATTGACCGAAGCCACCGCCCTGATCGGCGAGCGCTCCGAGGCCATCAACACCCGCTCGATCCGGGTCGTGCACTGCCATCGCTCTGCTCCTCGAAACTGAAGACAGAGACTCCTTGATCTAAGCGCATCGCCGCCCATGTTCAGTATAGGCCGTCCTCGCTCGCGCAGAATGTTTAATCGCATCTTCAAATAGCCTCTGTACCAAGTCACTATATGGAATGCCCGATGCCTCCATAATCCTCGAGAACGTGGCGTAGGGAGTAAGGCTAGGCAAGCCTACCTCATTGATCAGCAGCTCCCCATTCTGTCGCATAAAAAAATCCACTCGCGCCAATGCCTCACAGCCAATCACCCTGAAGGCTTCGCAAGATAATGCACGCACTCGATCAGCCACCGCTTCACCGAGCTCCGCCTTCGCTTTGAAAGTCACTCCCCTCCCGCTGAATTTCGCCTGATATGACAAGAAACCGTGCTCATCACTCAGAATGAACTCGCCTGGCCATGAACAATTCAATCTAGTCGTTTGCTCGACGTCCTGTAAAACCGCAGCCACGAGTTCACGCGCTTCCACGTACTCCTCGACCAAGACCTTGCTGTCACAGCTAAACGCGAGATCGACAGCAGTCCGAAACTCAGATTCGCACGTTACCTTACTGGCGCCGATAGAATCATGGAGCGTTGCCGGCTTCACAAATAGCGAACGGCTGCAGAGCGTTTCTTGGGCACATTGAAACTCTACCTCTTCTCGATCCGTTAGAGCCAGATACCGTGCGATCGGAAGGCCAGCATCGCGCAATATTCGCTTAGTGATCTGCTTGTCCATGCATATCGCCGGCGCTGGCATCCTCGATCCCACAAACGGTACCTGGGCTGTTTCCAGAACGCCTTGTAAAATACCCTCCGGCATGATTGGGAGCACCACGTCGATCTGAATTATTTTATCATCCTTGTTGGATCGATGGACAAGTGCTTTGCCGCCCGCTCCCGGGAGGAATGTTATTTGAGATCCTGACGGCTCTACGTGTAATGGAAACTCGTTCATACTCTCCTGTAGCCACCACTTGCCATCCTCTGCGATACCCACCAGGATCGGGCTATTGCGTTTCCGGTCTAAGGCTCCATAGATAGCTTGAGCGGACTTGATTGTCACGTCGTGCCCAACAGAGCGGCCACCAAATATCAGTGCCACGTTTAGCATGGTCATACTCAGATTCCCTATGTGGCTCGAATGGACTTGTAATCGAGCATAAATAAGCCTTAGCGCGAGGAAATCATCGGTAAGGACGATCTGCAACTACCAAGAACAAGGGTTGCGCGCTGGCGAATGTAGCGACGTCAACGCGCCGAGATGAAAGACCTACCAACGATCACTGCGCAGCGTTTGGATAAGCTATCTCGTTCAATATAGGAGACGAAATCGCGTTGGCTACGTTCATCTTTTTGTTCAAATTCGACGCATAGATCTTTAGTAGTCAGTCGACTGGCCCGCGCGCACGGTTCAACCCGATCTGCGCTCGTTCTCCCAGAGATCAATTCCTCGGAGTTCGAATTTCTCCCTGCGTGGTTCACCGGGAATGACCTCCAACCGACGCAGCGCTTCTTCGGACGTTACCAGCGCCGTGTGGACGCCGCGCTTCCTCGGGGCAGAGCAGCTTCCCATCCAAGCCTTCGAAAACGCCGCGAGCATCGCCGGATATCCGCATCACACCGTCCGCAATCTTTGACCATTCGAACTTACAGTTCTCAAGCCGTTTGTGCACTAACATCAGGCCCGCCTGATCCCACACCAGAATCTTGATCCGGTCCGCGTTTCGACCGGAACACGAAGGCCGCCCCGCCGAACGGGTCGAGAACAAGCCGCGACCAATTAACTTCCGCTGTGGCCATGATGGGCTTGCTGCGATGCTGCAGGAGAGGCTGTAAATCTTCACTTCGTTGCGGGGTACAATCATCATGACGCCCGCACCGCACGGATCACCCGAGATACTTGCTCCCCATCTGTCGCAATGTCCGTCCGCACCATTAGTGCGCCAATCGCAATCTTGAGCTTGCCCCCGAAACATGACGCCTCTCTAACGGCCCTCTGCCACAGCGGCGCGAACGGCGGCCGCGGAGCCTCGCACGACGGCAATTCGCCCCCTTTCGAAAGCGTCGATCGCCAATAGTAAATCTGCCAGCACGTCGTCCCATGCTTGCCCTCCAAGGACTGAGCGTCCGGTAGCGGAATTTTCGGCGACGACCCGAGCCCGCTCTCAACCTCCGAACACACACGATCCCCGCTGTCCTTCAAGCACTCCGGCTGTTTGCCCCAACTGACGAGCTGTCCAAATGGACGCCCTTTTTACTGTCCAATCCCATCCGAAGCCCTCCGTTCGAGCCGGAGGCTTCTTCGCACTTTTAATCTAACCCTGAAGCGAGGGTGTCGGCTTACTTCCAATTACCATAAAATTTTGCCCCGATCGCAGCTCCCAGTTCGATGTCGGTCAGCCGCGATAGTCCGCGCCAGATCACGGTATTTCCTGGAGGCGGATCGTTGGCTCGGGCCAAGTATCCTCCGAGCTGCGCGATCTTGATGACATAGTGCGAGAGTGTGCTTCGTCGAGAGCAATCGCCACTTCGGCCTTTCACCAAATGATCAAGAAGCCTGATTTCGGGATCTGTCAGCGCTGTTTGCGGCGAGGAACGATTGAGCATCGTCATCCAGAAGGCGCGCCAGCTCACAATGCAGAAGACCGCGATCAGATTGACTAGACGCTCAGCGGTTCGCAATTCGACTCCTCCGCCTTACAGCCCGATTTGAGGATCTTATGGAAGACTTCGATCTTCCACCTCAACGCGCACCATTCGATCTTCTCGATGGCGTCCTTTCGGGGTTGGACCGGGAGATCGGTGAGGAGCTTCCACTCGATCTTCTTTCGTCGCTTCGGCCTTCCCCGCTCTTGAGCGTGGATCACAGTCAGAGTGAGTGAGGGATATTTCTTTTGCCGATCGGCGGCAGAACTCGAAGCTTGCGGAAACGAATTTCGAGAAGCGCTCCATCCGAATCCCCTTTGTCGTCCTTGACCTTGATCCGGTGTAGGCCTTCACAACCTCGTCCATTTCGTCGGCATTTGTATGATTGCCGTCCCCGGCAAGCCGATCAACACAGGTTCGCCCCAGGAAGTGCGTTCCAGCCTCGTCGGCCAGGCAAAGCAGCTCATAGATGTCGCTCTCGCGATCACCAATATGAACGCATCGTCCAGGGGCAGCGAGAAGGTCGGTCGATTGTCGCAAATTCTCCAGCCAGCGGATGCTCTCCTTCTCGATCGGAACACGTGTCGGATTGATCTTTCGCTTCAGGGCCCTTGAACTTCTTGCGTGTCCAGAACTTGATTGCCGCCAGTCCGAGCGGAAGCCCCTCGGTCGTCACGGCGAGGCTCGAATGCATCAGGATGTCGCACTGCGTACGCCCTGCCGTCTTACCTGTAAAACCAATCAGATCCGACTTCTCTCGCTTGAAGCTGAATTCCGTCGTGTCATGGAGGAAGGATCGGCCCCTCCGTTGTCGTCGCGCGCTCGTGCGTCGCCTCAAAGTGGCCGCCAAGAATATCCGCCTCGTTGACCCGTTCGTTGGAGAAGAAGCCATACGCGGCCTTCGTGTTCGCCCAGTCCTGATAAACTAGCGGGATGCTCTGACCCATGTCGCTCCCGACCTGCCCGAGCAATTTGCAAAATCGGCGGCCGAGCCGCTCATCGTTAAACTCGCATCCCGCAACTTCCCGATCAACCCACGTCTCAATGCCGGTCGTCAATCGCTGAGCACGTGCTTCCGCAAGATCCTTTAGTACCAAGCCCACCAAGCACCATCAAATTTCGAATCAGGTGCTCGACAACGAATCACAACAGATTCTGCCGATTCAAGTTTTCGCCTCGGACGCGTCGTCGAGGGTGCAACGCGTTTGGCGGGGCCTTTGGATTGCAGCCCCCCCAACCGGACGGAGACGTTCAAGCTCTCGAGCGAATTAAACTTCGTCGCCAAGGTGCGCGACGTCGTAGGTCTCTATGTCTCTCCACGGGACCACGCCATCATTCTGTGCGTGGATGAGAAGACCAAAATCCAGGCGCTGGACCGCAGTCAGCCGATGCTGCTGATGCGTCCCGGTCAGCCGGCCCGAAGGACCCATGACTACAAAAGGCACGCACCATATCGCTGTTCGCCGCCCTCGACATCGCCACCGGACGCGTCATTGGCAAATGCTACGGACGGCACCGTGCCGCCGAGTTCGAAAGTTTCTCGACGAGATCGAGGGATCGAGGCTGCCGTGCCGCGTGAACTCGACGTCCATCTCGTCATGGATAACTACGCCACGCACAAGACCCCGTTGATCCGGCGATGGTTGGTTAGAAGGCCGCGTTGGCATGTGCACCTGGCCCAGACCAGTTCGTCATGGCTCAATCAGGTCGAGCGCTTCTTCGCGCTCCTCATCAGCAAGATGATAACCGGTATGAGCTACCACGTCTGCGGTGATCAGCGGGGGCGTGCGTAACGGAGCGGCATCCAGTATTGGCGCAAGGCCTCGACCGCCGCTGGGATATCAAGGTAGGTGTTGCGGAGAAAGTGCCCAGTCTCACGGCCGCTTCGTGGCGGTCCGCGCAGCGGACGGCCCTGATCGTCGCGACAGTGCAGCAGGATGGGCAGCAGTAGGCCGTGATTGACGTTGCTGGCGTCCCGCAGCGGCGCCCACGCCGATATCCTGAGCCTCATGGCGGCATAGAATCCTTGGCGCCAGGGACGCGCATCGATATCGCCATTGGGTTCACGCCGGTGCATCGGCTCGAACTGGTTAGGCGTGGTCGAAAGGATCTGGCTGATCTCTTTATGGCGCAGCGCGAGGGCGGAGATCGCGACGAACTCCGGGGTGTCGCCGTGGTTGAAAGCCTCGGCATCGATGGCGAGCAGCGGGCAGATCCAGTCGAGCGGGCTCATCGACACCGGTCCGGCCACGATCGCGGCGACGTAGCCGTCGAGCATGGGGAGACTGGCGGCGGCAGGATGCCGATCGACGCGAGCCTGGAGCTATCGCTTGAGCTCCGCAAGGGGCATCGCGGCGGTTGCCATCGACGACGAAGCCTTCTGGCGACGCGGGCTCATGCGGCGGTCCGTGCGGTGCGCTGGTGCCCCGCCTTCCAGTTCCAGGCGAGCAGCTCGTGCAGCTGATGGCTTTTTGGTTCGCCCGGACACGATGCGCTCCAGCACTTCGGCCAGGTAGGCCTGCGGATCGAGCTCATGGAGCTTTGCGACGCCAAGATCGCCCAGCTCTCTCACCGCCTTCGCTGCCCCTAAACAATGAGTTGCGTCTTCCCATCGCAATCGGGCGCATCGAACGCTCGACCGTGTTGGAGTCAACCTCGACGCGACCGTCGCGGAGGAACAGTGTCAGCCCGCCCCAGTGATTGAGCGCATAGTTGATCGCATCTGCCAGCTTCGACTGGGAGAAGAGCTGGCCGACCATCTCGGTCAGTCGCGCCTTGAGCGCCGCCATCAACGGTGCGCTCAGGGTGCAGCGCGGCGGCAAGTCGCTGCTCGGCACTGCTGCCGCGGATCTCGGCCTCAATGGCATAGACCGCCTGCAGGCGTTCGATCACCTCGCGAGCGAACGGCGACTGGGTCGTCTTGTACACCTCGACGAATTTGCGTCGGGCATGGGCGAGACAGAAGGCTGGATCGCTCCACCATGACCGCGGGCGAGCGCCTTGTAGGCGGCATAACCATCCACCTGCAGAATGTCGGAAAAGCCCGTCAGTTGTCCGGCGATCTCCTCGGTGCCGCGGCCGTCGGCGAACACGTAGGCAACCGCCGGCGGCGCGGGCCCGCCCCACGGTCGGTCATCCAAGGCATGCGCCCAGAACTGGCAGATGCGGGTGCGATGTCGTCCGGGATCGAGCACCGGCATCTCGTCGCAGAATACACGCGGCGCGGCCTGGATCATCCGCAGCTGCAGATGATAGAGGCTCTTGAGCCACCAGGCGGCACGCTTCACCTAGCCGGCGAGCGTCGCCCGGTCAAGATGGATGCCCTGGCCGGCCAAGATCTGCACCTGCCGGTACAGCGGCAGATACCAGGCGAACTTCGAGACCACCACGTGGGTCACGAGGGTCGTCGACGCCATGCCGCTCTCGATCAGGCGCGGCAGCGCCTTCGCCTGGACGCCATCGGTGCAGCCGCGGCAGCCGTACTTGGGACGGACCGTCCGCAGCACGCGCAGGATCGCCGGGATCACGTCCAACACCTCGCTGACGTCCTCGCCGATCTTGTGAAGCTGACCCTGGCAGCACGGCCACGCGGTCGCCTCCGGCTCCAGCACCTGCTCACAGCGCGGCAGGTGCATGGGCAGCGCGCCGATGTTGCGGCGCGCCTTCTGCCGCGGCCGCTTGCCAAGCGGCTTCGCCGCAGGTGCTTCGTCGTTGGCTGCCGCAGGCGGTGTGACGCCGGTCTCAAGATCGCCCAGCTCAAGCGCGAGCTGCGCAGCTACAAGCACCGCAAGCCGCTCCGAGCGCTTCCCGAAGATCATCTCCCTGAGCGTCTGCATCACCACGCGTAGCTTCTCGTTCTCGGCGTCAAGCGCGAGCACCATCACGGTCAGCTTTGCTGGATCGGTCGGGAGAGCGTCGGGGCGAACCGCCATGATCAGACGATAACGCGTGCGCTCCACGCTCCAGCGAAATCCTCACCTCTCAGCCGACAACGGCCGGCGGCTTCACAGGCTTGGGTGAGACACGCGTACACTCAAGCCCGTCGAGCAGCATTGCGAGCTGCGTCGCACTGAGATGCGTCCCGCCATCGCGGATCGGCGGCCAGGTGAAGCGCCCCTGGTGCAGCCACTTCGTCACCAGCACCATGCCGTCGCCATCCCACGCCAGGAGCTTCACTCTGTCCATGCGTTTGCTGCGGAACACGAAGACGTCACCGCAATACGTGTTCGCGCGCAGCGCTTCGCTCACCAGCGCCGAGCGTGTGCACCGACTTGCGAAAGTCGATCGGCAGTGCCGCCAGTATCACCTCGAGGTCAGACCGTAGTGCGATCGCCGGATGCCCCGAAGCGCCGACAGCACCGTCGAAAGCGTTGCCAGCTCCACGCCCGGCTCGACCCGGACGCGCGCCCCACACATCTCGATCTCGATTACCCCGGAGAGCTTTGTAGCCGGCGAAGCGATCTCCAACGGCCTCGTTTGTGCCGAAGAAACAGGCGCGGGCTCGCCAGCCGTCCCGTCTCTGCTCCCCGCCTCGACGTGGATCGGCACGAAACTCGGCGCCTTGCCGGCCACCGCCGCCGCAACCTGCCGTCGCCAAACCGTGAGCAGGCCGCGGGCAACACAATTGCGGCGCACCACCTCGGAAATGTTGGCATCGGCCTCAAAACTCTCCGCAACGATCCGGGCCTTTCTCCTCGGCCGCCCACCGTCGGCGCCCGCGCTTCCCAGTGATCACCTCGATCTGACGATACGAGTCGCCTTCCTGCCTGGCATTAAGCGTGGCATTTGCCATCACTCACCCCCAACGATCAGCTCATGCCAAGCTGTATCGCAGGCGCACCTCGCTATGGCGAGGTGGGGACCTCATGCCGGTTACGCAAGATGATTACGCGCGGCGCCTATCGCAGTGTCGCCGCTCTCAGCGGCTGACATCACTTCGTTCATCGACACACAACGACGACCCCAAGCCGTTTCGATAGACCAAATCCGCCGATGACATCCTTGCTTCCGTCGAGCGCTTCTGCCGATACAATGCCCCCGCAGAACACGACGCGATGTTGCGAACTTCCGGTTCAGGACACTAGCTCGGAACACCCACACTTTGGCACGATCGATGCTGTCGGGGGCTCTCTACTCCACTGGCCGTTCCGCCTATAGCAAGTTGGCGCGCCCCGATCACGCCAATGAAGTTATTATCTTGACTGGCTGCGTCGATCTCTGGCAGCAGGACTTTCGGTGGAGCTCCGACAATCGAGACTGGCCGAGGCGATCCGCTATGTCAGCTCGCCCTCCGCGTCATCTAACCGCACCTTCATGGCGTCTTCCTGGCTGCACTCTCGTTCTAGATCACGAGCCTCAATGCCGACATGGACGGGTTCATCCAATATAAATCCGGAGACGCGCCGATCACATCAGACAGGAACGACATCATATGGGCACCATCGGAACTAAACAGGTTGCCGCGCACGGCACCTCACTGCACTTCATCGAAGACGATGAACCCGGTCTCCGCTTCGAGGTGCTATAAGTCTTTCAAAGACCAAGATGTCGTAATGTTTTCCGTTGTGCGTAAAGATCTCTGGAAGGCATCCGGCGATCGAAAAACCACATCTCCTTTCTGCGAAGGAGACGACGTGGGGCATATCCTTAAACGCCATTGCAAAGATGCAGTGCAGATTAAGGGCATTCGATCGATTCAGAAGAGTGCTCGCGAGGGCGCTCCCAATTCCCTTACGACGAAATGACGCTTGGACAAAGAGTGACATCTCGGCCGTTTGCTCAGCATCCTCCCCCCGAAGGCGGGTGAAGGCTGCCCAACCGACCACGCTCCCCTTTTCCACGCACGTGTAGGCTTCAAATGACGCTCGCCGTTCGAGTAGAAACTCATTCATTTCCTTGATGCTCCAGGAGCGCGATCCTTGTGTCGATTCTCTTGCACGGCATGCGGCATTGTAGATCTCGGTCACCTCCAGCAGGTCACTTGTTAGCAACGGACGTACTTCGTACGGCATAGACGTTCTCCAATCTCTTTTGCACCGATCCCCCGCACCTGGAGTGGCACAACTCGCCCTTTGACAGTGCGGCCCCGAAGCTCGCAGCATCTAGCGTGGTTGACGGCTCCGGCACCTACCAGAACTGATAGCTTGCGTGAACAGATCTGACTCTGATTTTCTTTGTCCGGGCTCAGTACGACGTTAGAGTCGTATTAGCATATTAGAGTCGTATTAGCATATACGACTTAGCATATACGACTTAGCATATACGACTGGCCGCAGGCACGTGCATTCAAAAATCTGACGAGTTCGACGGATGTTTCGACGCGCAACTTATTCCGACGCAGCGGTAATGGCGAAGATCTACAATCAGGCGATGAAGCCAAGTGTATTTGCTATAAGCCAAAGCACTCCTGATACCTACAGCGGACGTGCCGCCTGGTTAAGCGCACATCAAAATCCTTACCCTGCATTCGTCTATGAGGACAAAAATGGTGAGGTGCTCGGTTGGTGCTCATTGAGTCGGCTCTCGATCCGCCCCGAATATGCCGACGTTGCCGAGACGTCGCGCTACATCGACGAGAATTATCGAGGCAAAGGTCTTGGCAGGTCCATGGCTTCACATTTAGTCGAAACTGCCTATAGCCTTGGATTCCGACTGCTGGTGTCAAATGTATTTGAAAGAAATCTTCCAAGTTTAAGAAGTATTGTCGGGTACGAGCGCGTCGTGGTGCTACGTGAGGGGGCATTAGTCCATGGCGAATGGCAAAACTACGTATATTTATGGAAAAAGTTACGTTGATCCGCTGTTTGCGAAACGTGTTCAAGAGCACGAGCCTAATCGCTTGCCTTTGAGCCTCCGCGAAGGCGATCATTCCTGCAGCAATTAGCGCGAAACGCCGTATTGCCGTGCCGTTGCCGCAACTTGACGCGGTGCTTGTGAGAGCTCCAGCGATCCTGAGCTTATCATCCTCGGGGCCCGTCTCCAGCACTTCAAGCCACCCGATCAGGTCCCGCGCAAGGTCCGCAACGGCCGTACAAGCGGTGGCCGGGACAAACTCTTCGATCCTGCGTTCCAGACCGTTCGACCCACTCCCCGGAGATGCGAACACCCTCAACTATCGTAAGCGCCAAGCTAAGCTTTCAATTACCCATAATTTTAGCCCCGAGCGCGGCCCCCAATTCGAGGTCGGTGAGCCGCGATAGTCCGCGCCAGATCACGATATTTCCTGGAGGTGGATCGTTGGCCCGTGCCAGGTATCCCCCGAGCCGCGCGAT
>NZ_BSOW01000069.1 GCF_030160715.1 Bradyrhizobium iriomotense | reverse complement strand
GCTGCGCGGAGAA
The DNA here is from genome assembly GCF_030160715.1 of Bradyrhizobium iriomotense. Taxonomy (GTDB): domain Bacteria; phylum Pseudomonadota; class Alphaproteobacteria; order Rhizobiales; family Xanthobacteraceae; genus Bradyrhizobium; species Bradyrhizobium iriomotense. Next base: position 19,886 of record NZ_BSOW01000069.1, on the reverse strand, counting down.
TGCTCGGAACGCCGCGCGCGATCATTTCGGAACCCTGCACGCCATCAACTCGGTACGGTGCGCGCGATGCCCTCGGAATCGGCACGACTTCTGGCACGATGTGACGCCGGACAATCTTAAAGGACTTTCCTGGAAAGAAGTGGTGCCTGAGATACTTCCGGCAGCACGATTGAGACGATCATCATCAGCGTGGAGATAGCGGCGATGATCGGGTCGACTTCGAAACTCGGAAGCCTCGTTGCCGATGTGCAACTTAGAAGGGGTCCCAGACCGCCGCCGTCGAAAGATGAAGAGCGGCCGAAAACCGGAGGTGCTGGGTGCTGGATAATGATCATTTACCGCTCGTAGCTTGTTACCGCGACAGCGCTTGTTGCGTTAACCCCGACTGCTCAGGGGGCGCTTTGCAGCTTAGCTCGGTCTAACACGCTGCAGCGCTCAACCGCGGGAGAGCAGAGGGTTGGTGAGACCACTCGAATGGGAAGCCAAGATTGCGCAGACCTACTGTTCATCGGCGCAAGTGCTGCGGCGCGATGGGCAAGGCGCAGGGGCTCTTCTAACCCATGGCTCATGAACATGTTGAATGGCAAGCCACCCATGCTGGTGATTGTCGCGCTTGCTAACAAGATGGCGCGCATAGTCTGGGCATTGATGGCGAGAGGCGGAACGTTTCGAGCTGCGGCTATGGCGGCCTAGCTTCACCGCTGCCCGCGGTGCGAGAAGGTCGAACGGAGAGTATGGCGCAACGGCCAGAGACGGGATCGGGAAAACCAGGTTTTGGACACGCGCCCCGAGCGGGCATTACTGAATTGGACCCGCTCCGCGAACTCCCACACGGGCTTTTGCCGGAGACACTCGCGGTGTCCACGGCGCTCAAATGGCTTCGGGGAACGATTAGCCGGGCCACTCTTTTCTTGGAATCGGTGCCTCTGCCGAGGCATAAGCGTCTGAAACAAGCTTGTAGCAACTACATGCTCTTTGCTCGAGGCAGCTGCGTCGATCAATGTGCAAGACGCCGCGCATCTTACGAATCAAACCGTGTTCTTCGAAGCGGATTAGCGTCTCCGTCACTCCGGCGCGACGCAATCCCAAGGCGGACGAAAGATAGTCATGCGTGACTGGAAGCACATGAGTATTGAGAGCATCACTCGCAAAACAAAGCCAGCTCGCGAGCCGCATTTCGCGATCGTGCCGAACCCCGCATAATCCTGTCTGAGCGCAATGCAAGTTCAGCGCTTGAGCGTATAGAAGTAAATGTTCTCGTATTTCTGTACGCTCGTTCAGGATCCTACTCAAATCATTGGCATGTATCCTGTGTGCGCTCCCGGGAAAGAGCACCATAGATTGATGCGTCCAAAGATGCCCTCCCAATAAGAAGGAAGCACCGACCACCCCACGATGCCCGACCACCGCCGTTTCAAAAATGCTTCCGACCGAGACAATCCTTAGCGAGACTAGCCCCGATTCTAAAAAATAGACGTGGTCGAGCTGCTTTTTCGGCTCATGGAGAACCATGCGTTCTCTCAGTATGATCGGCTCAAGTACTTCCCCGATTGCCGCAAGATCTTGAAGAGAAATCTTCGCCAGAAATCCATTCTTGACAAAAGGGCGAGTGCCAGGCTGGTGAACGAATGGCTGCTTGCCGCGCGTCGACTTGAGCGCCAGATGTCCCGAACTCTCAAATGTATCGCGAGGGGTCGGTACGTGCTCGGTCATACTAGCGCTCCGTCTCCTCAGTACGCCCATCTCTGCTAGGTCAATTCCTCTGACCGTCGCGAAATATTAACTCATGACTCTAGCGCTACTTTAGCGTTGATTAATTCAATAACTTGCGTCGCCGCGATCAAATCCTGCGCTCAAATGGCTTTTTCGACGTGTTTAGCCCGGCACAACCGCCGCGATTCCCTTCATGACCATCCGTATGGTGAGCAACCGGCCGACCGCATCGCGTATGTCGTGGTGATCTCCGCGTATCGCCGCGCTCGACGCGATGCCGGAATATGGAGGCCGCCCCTAACGAAATGTCAGGTCGTGTCCCATTGACGCCAACTGGTCGAACGTAACGTACGGCAGCCCGTGGTTGTTCAGATAGGTCCGGTCTTCGCTTCGAAGTTGGGGGCTACCATTTTCCCCTTGTCGCGAGGATCATGTGCGCGGCAGCTCACCGCGACGACGCGTTGAGCAATCGCTCGGAGGTTGATATCGTGAACTACCGCGTGCAGTTTCATCGGTAAACGGTATGCACGAGTCGGGGCTAATGCTGTGATAAATCTTTTATGGCTTGCGCGGCGTTTCTTACGGGGAGGCATTGCCGGTTGTGGCGCTGTCACTGTCTAGCGCCATGCAATAGGGAATGCTGTCGTCGCTCGCATCATCGATCACTTGCGGCAGGAGGTTTGGCTAAAGTGGAGATACCTTGGCACGACCGCCGATAACAGCTGACGATGTTTTCTCCAGTGCTGGAGAACCGGGCACGGTCAACCACATTGTCTCCCCGAAGCTCCCTTCACTATTTAACATAGAGCTCTCGTTCGAAATTTGTCAGAGTGTCTGCGCCATTCTTGGTAACCAGAAGCGTTTCGGAAAGAGAATAGTTTGGAGCCCCCGTACCATAGCCGGTCCACATCCCGCAGAGGAGGTGAAAGCACATGCCCTCCCGGTGTTCGTCCTTCCTCCAAGCCTGCTGTACATTCGCGCGAAGTGGGATGGTAGTTTAGACCAAGGCTATATCCAACTCACGTATGCCTTTTGAAGCCACTTGGCTCAAGAACCGCCTGCCATGCGGCCCAGACATCGTCACATGTCATCCTTGGCTTCATGCCCGCCAGCGCAGCTGCATGGCCCTCGTGAGCCGTACTGGCCAGCTAAGTCAGGCGGTTGCTCGGTTTTCCGAGAGTAACAGTACGAGAACCTCCGGCATTGTAGAGGAAGTCTCCCTAGCTCCATGACGTGATGCTGCCATCGCCAATGACGTCGGCGGTCCATGGCGCATGGACGATCCCCGCATGCCTTCCAGTTTGGATCCACGGCATTGTTGTTGGGTTGCGGCCAAAAATGCCGCCACGTAATGGTTCGATTTTACGTGCCGTTAGAGCGTAAGCGTGTCTTCGAAGCCCTTCAGATTGTTTGTGCATAGAGTTGGGAGCATCGCTAGAAGAGTCATCTTCGGCAAGGGTGCTCACAATGGACGACCATTCGGACGACATAAGACGACCGTTGTCGCCGCGTATCGAAGTGTATGCTGGCGTAGGTCGAAAGCATTGGCCGGATGATTTGAAGGCACAGATTGTCGCGGAAAGCCTTGAGCCAGGCGCGGTTGTAACAGATATTGCACGCCGCCATGGCTGCCGGCCCCAGCAGGTGCATGACTGGCGGCGCCGGGCGCGTTTAGGTCAATTGGTGCTGCCGGCTTCGGCGGATACACTATCGTTCGTGCCGGTGGTGTCGGAATCGGCGCTACCGGCGGCCGCGGAGCCCTCCGGATCGTCTGAATCCTCTATCACGGTTGAGCTCCTGGGAGCACGGGTAGAGGTACGCGGGACGCCTGGCCTTGCGGTGCTAAATGATGTGTTCATGGCCCTGCGACGGACACGTTCATGCTGACGCCACCCGCGAGCCTCACGATTTACGTTGCGACCCAACCTGTGGGCTTCAGAAAAGGGTGCGGATGGCTTGGCGCTCTTGGCGAAGGAGACGCTGGGCTATGACCCGATGAAGGGCGTGGCGGTGGTCTTCCGTGCAAAGCGCGCGGATCGGGTGAAGATAGTCGTCTGGGATGGCAGCGGCCTTGTGATGTACTGGAAGCGGCTCGATAGCAGCGGCTTCAAATGGCCTCCCGTTGTGGCCGGCGTTATGCGGATGAACGCCGCGCAGCTGTCCGCGCTTCTGGCGGCATGGATTGGACACGCATGCACGCGCCTCGAATCTCGCAACCGAAAGCACTTGCGTGGGAAATAAAATCTTCGCTGCAACAGGGCGCGAAGCATGGCAGACTCGGGCCCATGGGTGATTTGCCTGATGAGCTGCCGAGCGATCCAGCCGAGCTGCGTGTCTTTGCCGCGGCTCTACTGGATCGTTGCGCCAGGCTCGAGCGGTTGCTCAAGCTTGCAAAAGATGCGCAGTTCGGTCGATCGTCGGAAAAGCTTGACGCTGATCAGCTACAGCTTGTTCTGGAGGATATCGATGAGGCCGTCGCGGCTCTCGAAGCGGCCGAGGATCGCGCCGATCCCAAAACATGCGAGAGGAGAACTGCCGAGCGCAGGGCCAATCGTGGCAAACTGCCGGAGCATTTGCCGCGCATCGTCGAAACGCTGATGCCGGCTGCAACCTGCTGTCCGTCCTGCAAAGGCGATCTCTCTGAGATTGGTTGCGATGAGAGCCAGAGGCTCGACGTCGTTCCGGTGCAATACCGGGTGATCGTGACCCGCCGGCCCAAACTGGCCTGCCGCGGCTGTCACGGCGTCGTCCTCCAGCACGCTGCTCCCGAGCGACTGATCAGGGGTGGATTGCCCACCGAGCGGCTCGTCGCGCATGTGATCGACGCCAAGTATCATTGGCATTTGCCGCTCTATCGGCAGGCGCAGATGCTGGCGACGCACGGTATCGCCATCGACCGTTCCACGCTCGCCTTCTGGGTCGGCTATGCCGCCCAGGAATTGAAGCCCTTGTGGCATCGTCTGCGCGAGCTTCTGCTCGCCTCCTCGAAGCTTTGTGTCGATGAGACACCGGCGCCGGTGTTGGATCCGGGGCGCGGCAGGACCAAAGCCGGCTACTTCTGGGCGCTCTCGCGTGATGACAGGCCTTGGGCCGGACCTGAACCGCCTGGCGTGGTTTACGCCTATGCACCGGGCCGTGGGGCCGTTCATGGCTTGCGGCTGCTTGAGGGCTATCGCGGCATCATCCATTGCGATGGCTATGAGGCTTACAAGACCATGACCCGAGAGACGCGTGCGGACGCCCTGTCCGGGACGCTCGCCTTCTGCTGGTCGCATCTGCGACGCCATTTTGTGAAGATCGAGCGCAAGGCCTCTCCGGCGCCGGCTCCGGTTGCCCGTGAGGCCCTCGAGCGCATCGCCCAGCTCTACGCGATCGAGAAGGCACTCCGCGGCCGATCTGATGCCGAGCGCCGTGCTGGCCGGCAGGCGCATGCCCGGCCTCTGGCCGCAGCCTTGAAGCAGTGGTTTGAGGCAAAGCTTGATCACCTTGCGCAGAAGGGTGAGACGGCGAAGGCTTTGCGCTACGCGCTGCGTCATTGGGACGGCCTGACGCTCTACCTTGATGACGGGCGCATCGAAATGGACACGAATGCAGTCGAGCGTGCAATGCGGCCGATCAAGCTCAATGCCAAGAACGCTCTGTTCGCTGGTTGCGACGAGGGTGCCGAAAGTTGGGCATTGCTGGCTTCGCTCATTGAGACGTGCAAACTCAATAGTGTTAGTGCCGAGCACTGGCTTACTGACGTCCTCGCGAAGCTCGTCAATGGTTGGCCTGCGGCACGACTGGATGAGCTGCTGCCCTGGGCATCGACTTACACGATGCATGCTCACGATCCGGGGCTGGCGGCATGAGCCTCAACACGACCGCTGTCCGGATCAAGGTGACCCTCAAGGATGTGAAACCGGAGGTGATGCGTCGCCTTGTCGTACCCGTCACCCTGCGCCTTGATCGGCTGCATCTGACGCTTCAGGCGGCGTTTGGCTGGACAAACAGCCACCTCTTCGAGTTCCACGCTGGCGAAGAACGTTGGGGCATCCCTGATCCCGACGGTGATTTTGGTCCCCAGCCCATCGATGCCCGCAAGGCGCGGCTCTGCGAGATCGTTCAAGAGACCGGCGCCAAGACGATCCATTATCTCTATGACTTCGGCGACAGCTGGGACCATGTGATCAAGCTCGAAAAATGGTTCGACAAGACGCCAACAGACGGTCTTCCACTCTTGCTCGATGCTGCCGGCCGCTGCCCTCCAGAGGATGTTGGAGGTGCGCCCGGGTATGCCGACTACCTCGATGCCATCGGCGACCCTACTCATCCAGAACATGAAAATATGCGCCTCTGGGGGCCCGAACAGTTCGACCCCAACGTCATCGACCGGAAGGCGCTCGAGGCCGCCGTCAACGCATTGTCCGGAATTTGGAAGCTACGCCGGCACAAGCTGCGATCAAAATAGACGTCAAGCGCCAATCAAAAGGGCCGCAGAGCTACGCTTACGTTAGAGCTCTGATCGAGATCGTCGTAGGCCGCATTCAACCAGAGACCGGATGTTGCCATCGTCAACTGCTATGCCGGCCATCAGAGGAAGATTGCTCTTTGCTTCAGAGAATGTGTTGTCGGCGCGTTGGACATCGCCCCAATCGCAGACGAGGCTACCGTGCCGGAGCACTACACCTAGAGGCCCTCCGCGAGGCGGAACTATACTGATCGGCTTGTCGTGAAGGGGCGCGACGTTGGGTATACGCGGCGCCAACATCTTTTCACTTAGGGATATAAGGGCTGTAGGACAGGCGAATCATGATGCTGCGCAAGCGCCACGGCAGCATCGACGTGGACTTGGACCATGCCGACTTCAGAAGCGTCAATACGGTGCAATCGCTCGGGCCCTTCGCCCATGCCCGACATTGGGACGCCGGCTCCGCTCTGAAATCTGCGCTGACGCGCTCACATGAGACCGGGAGGCGACCTAAGTTCAACGCATCGCTCCTTCAACTATCAAGCATTTGCATGCAAAATTCGCTTTATACGCAGCGTTCGCTGGCAGACTTGCTCTCTGTCAATACTAGCGAATGTCCGGAACCCTTATCTCTGTTGGAGGCTCCGCCCCCATTAGATGCTTGATAAAGTGATCCCACCTACGCTTGATGACATATCCGCTGCGCGTAACTGTCGTATGGTTCAGATCTGGAAGCAGCAGCATATCGAAGGTCCGATTTGCCTTCGCGAGGGCACCGGCCATTAGCACCGTGTTCAGCGGGTGAGCGTCGTCGTCCGCATCACCGGAAATGAGCAAGAGACGCCCTTCAATTTGGGCGGCAAGCGGCAAGGCCGACTGCGCTTCGTAGGTCCCAGGGAACTCCGACTGTAGCCCGTACCAGCGGTCGACGCCGAAATGGACAGAGATAAAGTTGTCATAGCTTCCGGCGCTCGCGACACCTACCTTAAAGACGTCAGGACGTTGGGCCATCAGCCGTGCTGTATATTGACCACCCCAACTGTGCCCATATATCCCAACACGTTCCGGGTCGAGTGCATCGTATCTGTCGGCGAGCTGCTTGACGGCGGCCGCATGGTCTTCAGGGACAATTTCTGCTGAACCAAAGCTCGGTCCCCAAGTGGCATCCCGAGCTTCCCGATCGAGCAACGGTGTACCGCGGGCGTCGAGCACGAAAACCGCAAAACCGAGCTGCGCCAAAGCCATCGCCTCGCCGGCTCCCACGCCGGGGAAGCGGACCGGGGCATAAACCATGTTCATCCCACCATAGATTGAATCGACAATTGGGACACGCCTACAAGAAGCGGTCGGCGGTAGATAGAGAGTCCCGCGGAGCACGGTCTTACCGTCGGCTGCAGTGACGCTGAAGCGTTCGGGCGCTACCCACCCCCGGTCCAATAAGGGTTTGGGGTTAGTTCGCCAAAGCTCCGATATGAGAGCGCCGGTGTTTTTTCGGAGGACCACCGTGGGAGCTTGCGACAAGGTCGAGTAAACATCGACGAACACGTCTTGCGTTGGCGACAGGTGAACGTCGTGATCGGCGTCTTCAGGCGTCAACAGAACGGGCTGACCACCATCAAGCGACACACGATAGAAGTGCTTCAGGTAGGGATCACGTCCGCTCTCGCGGCCGGCGGCGGAGAAGAAGACCACACGTTCGCGCGCGTTAACTGCCGTGAGGTCAACGACGGACCAAGCGCCCGACGTCAGCTTCCGGACAAGTTTTCCTGACGGCACGTCGTAGAGATAGAGATGAGCTCTGCCGTCCCTATGTGAGAGGAGAACGAGCTGCCTGCCATCCCCGATCGGCGTGAATAGTTTGAACCCGGTGCTATCTGTTGCGTAGCTGTACGGGTAAGGCCGTAACGGCTTGTCACCCCGATCGACGAGCACCGTATGAGAAGTGCCCGTTTCAGGATCCACGCGGTGGACCGTCAGGGTTCTGAAGTCCCGCGACATCTCGCCGGCAAACAGGTACCGGCTATCGTCCGTCCACGCAACGGCGACTTCTGGTTTGCCGTGAGGCGAGATTAGGGGAGGAAGTTTCGAATCAAGTACGGACCTTGTGCGGTGATTGACAATGACGAGGGAAGCAGTCGGTACGGTTTGGTCACCTGGATAAGCAGTGCGAAAGACAGGCGCTTCCGGAACTCGATGGCCCTTGGAATCCGGAGCCGACGCTATCAGGTACGGAAGGGCACGAAGGCCTCGCTGATCTACGCGGAAACTAACAAAGTAGCGCGAGTCAGGTGACCACAGTCCGACCACGGGATTGTCATGCCCTCGCAGGCGCGTCAGAGGCAGAGATCCGCTGTCTGCAAGCACGCCGTAGGCTACGTCCTTAGTGCCGTCGCGCGTAAGTTGATGACGGGTGCCTGACGCCGTCTCGACCATCGTCAGATCGTAGCCGTCATGCACAATCCGTAGGCTTCCATCTGGCGATAACGCTCGATCCGCATCGCCGCCATTCGGCTGCTGGAGCTTTACTGAGTTTTCGGACTCGAACCTCTTGCCATCCTGAACGCTGTATTCCCCCAGGACCTTACAGCCCGATGTGGCGAGAAGCCGACCTGAGCCGAGCCAGCTGAATTTTGGGAACGCGTCGGGCACCATAGACTGCACCGAAGAAGAGAGAAGTCCCACGGCACGCATATAGCGCGCTGACAACTCGTCGGCCGAACATGGCGCGTCGTCAACCACGACGGCGTCATCGTTAGAGGTATATTTCATAAACAAGAATCCGTTGCTCAATTGCGCGTTGGTAGCGGAGGGCTGGCTTAAGTAGCCCTGCCCTGCGCTGAGCTTACGATACCTAACCGCGAAGTGAGTGGTGAACCGGCCAACAATACAGGAGAGCGCCTTCAAACACCTTCTGCCTTTCTGTCATGAGTTCGTCGGCGCTGGCCTTGGATTTCTGCTGCGCCCAGAAACTGCTGTTCGTATATGTGGCAACTTATGAGATGACCTGGCTCCGCTTCGGCCAACGGTGGATCTGATGTTTCGCAGATTGCGCCGAGCTTACGTGGACATCGGTTTTGAAAGACGCAGCCGCGAGGCGGATTGGCCGCGGAGGGAATTTCTCCGGAAAGCCGAATCCGGGCGTTCTGCGCGCCTTCGATGTTTGGTACTGCGGAAAGAAGCGCCTCAGTATAGGGGTGGTTCGGTCCTTCGAATAAACGCTCCGATGGCCCAATCTCTATGATCCTTCCGAGGTAGAGCACGGCAATTCGGTCGGAAAGATAGCGCACTACGCCAAGATCGTGAGAGATGAAGATGTAGCTCACAGCGCGGGCTGCCTGAAGCTCGGCGAGAAGATTCAGTATCGCTGCCTGAACCGAAACGTCGAGCGCGGAAGTCGGTTCATCGCAGACCACGACGCGAGGATCGCCTGCAAAGCTTCGGGCTATGGCCACGCGCTGCTTGAGACCGCCGGAAAGTTGGCGTGGGCGGAGAGCTAGATACCTGGGCGCCAAGCGGACCGCCGCCACGAGCGTGTCGAGACGGCTATCTAAGTCGGCCCCTCGAAGCCCGCCGAGCCGGCGCAGCGCGCGGCCAATAATGTGGCCGACAGTGTGGGAACGGTTCAGCGCCGAGTCCGGGTTTTGGAAGATGATTTGCATCGCCTTAACTTCTTCATCCCGGCGTCGGTCGAGACTGGCGGCAAGCGCCTTACCGTCGAGTTCGATGAGTCCGCCGGGATCGGGCGGCACCAAGCCTAGAAGCATCCGGGCCAGCGTTGTCTTGCCGGACCCTGACTCGCCGACCAGACCGAGTGTTTCTCCCGGAAGCAGACTAAGCGAGACGTCGGCCACCACACGGATCGCACCGCCGCCCTGGCCGTAAGTCTTCGAGAGATTGCTAGCGCGGAGCACCGGCGCGCCGACGCCTGCAGGTTTCGGTACTGCCACGTCGGCCGGCGTGCTGCGTGGAACGTCAGCCGCCCGCTCGGGGTAATGACAACGCACGAGCCGATCGCCAGATTCCCGCAGTTCCGGAACTTCCGTCCGGCATCGGTCGTCAGCGAGCGCACAGCGCTCGGCAAAGGGGCAACCGGACATCAGCGCGCCGGGCGTGGGCAGGAAGCCCGGAATCGTGTCGAGCCGTCCAACGTCCTTCTGCTGCGCGCCCCGCGGCAGGCATCGCAGAAGCGCTACAGTGTAGGGATGACGCGGTGATGCCAAGATCTCCCGCGTCCGACCTTCCTCCACCAGCATCCCCGCATACAGGACGCCGACGCGGTCGCACATCTGCGCCACCACGGCGAGGTTATGGCTAATGAAAAGAATTGAGGCGCCAAGTTCGCGCCGCAGATCAGTGATGAGATCGAGGACGTCGGCCTGCACGGTAGCGTCAAGGCCTGTCGTGGGCTCGTCGAGGATCAGCATTGCCGGATCGCTCGCCAACGCCATGGCAATCAACACGCGCTGCTGCATCCCGCCTGAAAGCTGATGCGGATACCGCTGCATGACGGAGCCGGGATCAGTGATCCTAACCTTCTTCAGCGTTTCGAGCGCACGCGGCTCGCGCTCTGCCGGCGGGACGCCTACAGCCTCGAACACCTCGACCAACTGCCGCCCCACCTTCAGGGAAGGGTTCAGCGCTCTGCCGGGATCTTGATAGACCATCGAGACTTTCTTTGCCCGCAGATCCCTAAGCGCCTCCGGACCGAGCCGCATCACATCGGCACCGTCGAGCGCCACCGATCCACCGGTGACCTTCCCGTTCCGCGGCAGGTAGCGAACGACCGTCAGCGCCACGGTGGATTTGCCACAGCCGCTTTCCCCGACGAGCCCATAGGCCTCGCCCGGCGCGATCTTAAGACTTATATCGCGTAGCACGGCGCGATCTCGTCCGCCCGATCGGTAGGCGACAGATAAGTGATTGAGGCAGAGCGCGGGTTCAGTCATCGAGCGCCCCATGCAGTCCGTCGGCAATCAGATTTACCCCAATTACCAGGCTGGCGATGGCCAGTGCGTCGAACAGCACCGTCCACCAATAGCCGCCGCTAACCATCGCGTAGTTGGTCGAAATCGCTAGGCCCCAATCCGGCGAGGGTGGTTGCAGGCCGAAGCCAATAAAGCTCAGGGTCGCTACGGCGAAAATTGCATAACCGAGGCGCACTGTGGACTCTACAAGAATGGGCGAAAGTATATTGGGCAAGATCTCTATGAACATGATATGGACAGCTGACTCTCGACGAAGTTTGGCGGCGGCGACGTACTCGAGGTCCCGCTCCGACAGGACTGCGGAGCGGACGGTACGAGCCACCACGGTGCCAAACGACAGGCCGATGATGATGACCACTGTCATTTTGGAGGTCCCGAGGGCAGTGATCGCTAGGAGTGCGATGATGATCGATGGGATCGCCATCTTCGCCTCGATGAGGCGCGAGATGAGGTCATCGACAATACCCCGGAAATAGCCGGTGAGAAGGCCAAGCACGGTCCCCACGCAAATCGCGAGGATGGTCGCGAGAGGCGCAACGGTAAGTATGTCCCGTGAGCCGACGATGACACGGGAAAAGATGTCCCGACCGAGTTGGTCGCTTCCAAACCAGTGCTCAATCGAAGGTGGTGTAAGCGCGTTTAAGATATCCTCCGCGTATGGGTCGTAAGGAACGATGTGGCTCCCGAACAGGGCACAGATGACCCAAAAAGCCACAATGATAAGGCCAATCAAGAATGGACTGGAGCGGAACAGGCTTGCCAAAACGTCTTGGCGCCGAGCTGAAAGTACAATGGTGGCACCTTTCATTAGCGACTGCTCACCATTCTGATACGAGGATTGAGGAAGGAGTACAGTAGATCCGCGAGCAAGGTCGCGACAGCATAAGTGACGCCTATGACCATCACGCTCGCCTCAAGCATCGGAAAATCTCTCCCACGAGCCGCATTGAAGATCAGGGAGCCTATTCCCTGGTAGCGGAACAGCGTCTCCACTATCAACAGGCCACCAACGAGATAGCCCGTCTGGGTGGCGACGACTGCAATCGTCGGCAACAATCCGTTCCTGAGTACATGCCTCCAAATGACGAGTCGCCAGGGCAGGCCCTTCAGAACAGCGGTGCGTGTGTAGTCTGAATCGAGCGCCTCGATCATGCCTGCGCGGGCCATGCGGGCAATGTAGCCAAATAGAACCAATACGAGTGGCATTGCCGGAAGAATAAGGTAGTGAAGCTGGCCCAATGCTCCCGCACCATCTGGCCAAGCGGCAGAAATTGGCAGCCACCGCAGCCAGATACCAAAGATCAAGATCAAGAGAATTGCGGTAACAAATTCCGGCAACACGGTTGCCGTCAATCCACCTAAGCTGATGATCCGATCAAGTGGACGGTTCACTTTTAGAGCAGCTATGATCCCACCCATTATTCCAAGCGGCACAACAATCAAAAAGGCAACCGCTGCAAGCTTAAGCGAGTGGAGCAGCGCCTGGCTCACAAATGCGACAACAGGAGTACGATAGACATAGGATTCGCCCATATCGCCTTGGACAAACCGCCATATCCACGTGCCATACTGAACGAGAAGAGGCCGATCGAGGCCAAGTTGGTGGTTTAGCATCTCGACGGCCTGTTGATCGGCGTCCGGGCCCAGGAGGAATCGGCCAACGTTGCCGGGCAGGACCTGCCCGAGAAAGAAAATGAGTAGGCTCAGCACGAACAGAGTCACCAGCGAAAGGGCGAAGCGCCGGGCGATGTAGTGTAGCACTGGTTAAGATTCCTTTGGACAAGGGCGCTCCAACCCCGAGGCGGACGATTGGACCAGCGGGAAGCCACGTGGTTCCGCGAAGCCGCCTCGGTGGCGCAGCCTACGCCTTTCCGGCGTTTTGCAAAAACAGCTGATGCATAGCGTTCGACTCAACGCCTACGACGCCCTTTTTGACTGCAGTAAGGTTGTTGTAGAAGTACCCATAGAGATTAGGCGTCTCGTCGAGCAGCAGCCTTTCGATCTTGCCCGCAACCGCGCGCTGCGCCTCAAGGTCAAGCGTAGCGAAATAGCTTTTGGTCAGCGTGTCAAATTGCTCGCTCTTGAAGTGCGCAGCGTTGTAAGGACTGTCGCTCATCAACGCCGCTGTAAAATAATAGTTCGGGACACCTCGATGGTACCACGGCGTAATACCCATCGTGGCATCAAGCCAAGGTGACTTACCGAGGGCTGCATCACCAACATAAGACGTCCAATCCATTATCTTGAGCTTGAGGTCGACGCCAATCTCTTTTACCCACCCCTGGATGAGCTGCGCATATTCTGGGATCTCCAGATATTGCATGGTTGTGAGCGTCAACTGAACCCCATTCTCTAGTCCCGCCGCCTTCATCAACTCTTTGGCCTGGGCAACGTCCCGCTTGCGCTGCGGCACTGTCGGATCGGTCGAGGGATACACTGGTGCGAAGGGACTGTCGTTGCCGACCATGGCACGGCCCTTCATCAGACCCTTCACCAGCTTTTCTCGGTCAAGGCAAAGCGCCACGGCCCGACGGACACGCGGGTCCTTGAACGGTTCCACGTCGCAGCGCAGATGGACGAGTTGATGCGCTGCGGAGTTAACGCTAAGGATGTCAACGTTCGGGTCGCTCAGCAGCGCCACACCGGAAACTGCGGGGAGCGAATTGATGATGTCGACCTGCCCAGCCTGAAGCGCCAGGATTTGCGGCTGGATGTCAGTAAAAAAGATGAACTCGGTCCGAGCGGGTAGCGACTTCGACCCCCAGTAATCATCATTGCGCACGAAGTTCGCACCAACCTTCTGCGTGTACTTCTCGATCCTGAATGGGCCGGTGCCATCCCACGTCTTCTCGAAGCCTCCGGCATAAGACGCCGGAAGAATGACAGCGTTGTAATTGGCGGAGGATACCAAGTACGGGAAGTTGCCGCTCGGACTATCAAGATGGAACTCAATGGTGTAGTCGTCCACCTTCCGAGTGGCACCCTTCTGCAGGACACCCTTGAAGACCATGCGGGCGTTCGAGCCACTCTGTGGATCGACCACCCGGTCGAATGTGGCAACCACATCGTCGGCTCTCATTTCGGCGCCGGAATGGAATTTGACGCCCTTTCGCAGCGTGAAGGTCCAGACGGTACCGTCCTGGTTGGGTTTCCAACTTGTAGCGAGGCAGGGCCTCACCACCCGATCCGTCCCGTCGATGCACAGGAACTCAGCAACCTGCTGCGCCATCACTATCCCGCCTTCATCGCCGTTCGTGAGCGGGTTGATCGCGCCGGTCGGCGCCTGAAGGGCGACCCGGATCGTAGCGCCTGGTTGATCTCCGGCCCGGGCCATCGAAGGTGTTGCTCCAAAGCCAGCTGCCAGCGCAACCCGCCCAAGAAAAGGCAGCGACAAGCCAAGCAAACTGCCGTGTCGCAAAAACTCTCGACGGCCCACGCGACCATACAGATATCCGTCGACCAGATGATTTTCGATAGGGGTGAGGTTCGAGCGAAATGTATCGAGCAACTTAATGTTTCGGGTCATGGCGTTCCTCTTCGCAGCTATTCGAGCGCGTTCTCATGCGCGCGTTCATCTCACGGCATAAGAGAATGAATTAATGGACGTTATCCGGCTTAATTCAGTAATCGAAGCCGAAAATCGGCGCGAAATGCAGTGTATCGCGCGTTTTTGCGTACCCCTAACGCGCACTCCCGCTAAGGTGTCTCGCCGGGCGGCGACTGCTGGTCACGCTGATTTTTCCTTCACCGGGACGACGCGCTTTCCAACCGTGCCCAAAATACCAATACCGTCCATCCGGTCGATGGTCTTAAGCTTGTCTTGATCTTGCCGAATTCGATATCAGTTTAGAGCCGCCCGGCAGAGATCCGCAACCTAGCCGTAATCGGCTACTTGGAAAATCGGCGCGTCCTCGTCCTTGTTGATCGCGACAATCACCTTCGGAGTCCTTCATGGCGCCGGAAATGCCGACCGTGATATTGAGTTCGGGGCCCACGACCTTGCCAGTCTGGCCGACCCGCTAGTCGTTGGGCGCATAGCCGGCATCCACCGCCGCACGCGAGGCACCCACGCCGGCGCCCAGCTTGTCGGAGAGCGGCTCGATATTTGGTGAAGTTTTTCCGGCTCTGCATGCCGCGGCCACCGGAGACGATTATTTTGCCCGGGGTCAGCTCCGGACGTCGTCTCTTGGCGACCCCTCGCTAAGGAAGGACGACGTGCCCGGATCAGCCGCCGCGGCGGCGTTCTCGACCGGCGCATTGCCACCCTCGCCCGTCGCGGAGATCGTCGAGGTGCGGACCGTGATGACTTTCTTGGGGTTCTTCGACTTCACGGTCTGGATCGCGTTGCCGGCGTATCGGGCGCGACGACCTTGATGATCTCGTTGACCTGCATGACGTCGAGCAGAGCCGCGACACGCGGCATCACGTTCTTGAAGCGCGAGGTCGCGGGCGCCACGCAGGCGTCGTAGGAAGGCGCCTGCGAGACGATCAGCACGGCGAGCGGCTCGGCGAGGTCGTGGGCGTAAGCATCGTCCTCGGCCAGCAGCACGCTTGGAGGCGGCGTCCGCCCCGGCCTGGCGTTTTGACGGCGAAACCAGCACGTGGACGTGAGCACTGCAGCAGCCGCCAGCGCCTTGTTGGTGGCGTCCTTCAGCGACGCATTGTCGCGTTCAGCAATGAGCAGCGTCGTCATCAGACCCCCGGCTTCGTTCTTGACTTCGACACCAGCTCGGCGACATCCTTGACCTTTACGCCCACCTTGCGGCCCGGTAGCTCCGAGGTCCTGAGCGCCTCGGAAACGCGCGGTGACGTCGACGCCTTAATCGGCGACCGCCGTCTCGGCGATCGGCCTCTTCTTTGTCATAGTCGGCAGCGAGGCGTAGCGTGGCTCGTTGGTTGGTCGTGACGATCGCCGGTCACTTGAGCTTCACGGTCTGGTGGCCATCGACCTAGCGGATGACCTTGAAAGTCAGACGCTTCGAACTCGAGCTCCGAAGAAGGTTGCCCGCGACCAGCCGAGCAGCGCGGCCAGCATCTGGCCGGTCTGATTGCTGTCCTCGTCGAAGCCTGCTTGCCGAGAATGATCAGCCCCGGTTGCTCGTCCGGGCTTTGCCGACTTACTTCAGGCGGCACTTCCTAGGCCGGGATTTCGTCAAATGTGTCGATCGGCATCTTGACGTTGGCGAGTTCAACGCCCGATCATCGCCCTTGACGCGGACCTTGACATTGTAACCGACCTGTCGACTTCGCCCTTGGTCTCACCGCTTGAAATCATCAGCACGGAATGAAGTTTTGAACGCCTCGTGCAACGTGCCTGCTGTCTGAGGACGCAGTCCACGGTAATTGCTCTAGCTGACGCACACAACTCGATCTCGCAGATTGCGCTCTCATTTTCCGCATATCTTTTGCGAATGAATTAAATCCCAAGAATGCAGATCTGGGGAATACAGATCTGGCGCTTCCGCAGAGCCTATTGACAGCAGCGACTTATTGATCCTGCGCAGTACACTGGTCGTGGAAAGTACCACTGGAAACCATCGACTTAGGGTGTGCCGCAACTCAGTACCATCAGACGCCGGCGCCATCGATGACTACGGTCTCGCTCCCGAGTCTCCGGCCCATTGAGCAAATTGGCGTTCATGCGAACTCCGCCAAGTTCTTTGGAATGATGGAGCGAGGGGGTCGAAGCCGGCAGTGCTCCGGCACGATCCGATCGGGTGAGAGACTGCCGAGCCCGGTGACAAGCTGACTTTCGCCGCATTCGGCTTCGAATGCTACCGCCTTCTCGCTGAACACTTCTATGACTATCAGCAGCCGAGTTTCCCTCCGTGTGTCACCAATAGCGAATGTCCGGAACCTCTACATCTGTTGGCGGCTCGACGCCCAATAAGTGCTCCACAAAGTAGTCCCACCTGCGCTTGGTCACATACCCGTTGGTGGCAGTCGTCGAATGATTCAAGCCTGGAAGGATTAGCATATCAAAACTTCGATTTGCTTTTGCAAGAGCGCCCGCCATCAGTATTGTCTGCAGCGGGTGGGTGTCGTCATCGGCGTCACCAGCAACAAGCAGGAGGCGTCCTTTAATCTGAGCGGCAAGTGGCCAGTTTAACTGCGACTGGTAGGTCTCCGGGAATTCTGACGGAAGGCCATACCAACGGTCGCAACGAAAGAAGTACATGTAATTGTCGCTACTTTCGGCGAGCGAGACGCCGACCTTGAAGACGTCGGGGCGTTGGGCCATCAACCTTACAGTATAGTAGCCTCCCCAACTATGCCCGTATATCCCGACGCGTTCCGGATCGAGGAAATCGTATTTGGCTGCGAGCTGCTTGACGGCGGCCGCATGATCTGCCGCGACAACATCTGCTGAACCAAAGTTGGGTCCCCATGTTGCATCCCGCGCGGCGCGATCGAGGAGCGGTGTACCGCGGGCGTCGAGCACGAAAACCGCAAAACCGAGCTGCGCCAAAGCCATGGCGCCACCTGCACCCTCGCCTGGGAACCGAACCGGTGCATTGGTCCGCTGCATTCCCGCGTAAATCGAATCGATAATTGGCAGGCGGTCGCATCGTTTCTTCTCTGACGGCAGGTAGAGGGTGCCGTGAAGCACCGTCCTGCCGTCGGCAGCAGTGACGCTGAAACGTTCCGGCGCCACCCATCCGCGCTCCAATAGGGGCTTAGGGTCAGTTCGCCAAAGCTCCGATATGAACGTGCCCGAGCTCGTTCTGAGGACAGCCGTGGGAGCCTGGGACAATGTCGAGTGAACGTCCACGAAAAATCCGTGCGTAGGCGAGAGGTGGATCTCGTGGTCGGCGTCCTCTGGCGTTAATAAAACCAAGTGACCACCGTCGAGCGAAACACGATAGAAGTGCCGCAGGTAAGGATCACGTCCGGGTTCACGGCCGACAGCGGAGAAGAACACGACACGCTCACGCGCATCAACTGCTGACAGTTCAACAACCGACCAGGCGCCCAACGTCAACTGCCGAGCAAGCTCCCCAGAGCCCACGTCGTATAGATATAGATGAGCTCTGCCGTCCCGTTCCGAAACCAAGACGAGCTGATCGCCGTTGCCCACAGGCGCGAATAAGTTCACGCAGCGCTTGGGTAGCGGGAGAGGAAACGGCCGTAGCGGCTTGTCACCGCGGTCAACTAGAACCGTGTGTGATGTACCGGTCTCGGGGTCCACACGGTAGACCGTCATGGATCTGAAGTCACGCGAATCGACTCCGACGAACAGATAGCGGCCGTCGTCCGCCCAGACCATCTTGCCATCTTCTGGGGCGCCGTAGGGCAAAATCAGCGGCGGAACTTTCAGCTCTCGCACTACGCGCGTGCGGCGGTCTATTATGACGAGAGTCGCAGTCGGTACAGTGGTGTCGCCCGGAAGCGCGTAGCGAAATGCATGTACCTCCGGGATCCGATGCCCCCCTGGATCCGGATCAGACGCCACTACGTATGGGATCGATCGGAGTCCCCGCTGGTCTACTCGGACCGTGACGAAGAAGCGCGAGTCGGGCGACCAAATTCCGACAACGGGCGGTACCAGACGCTCTCGCAACCGTGTTAGCGGCTCAGAACCATTGTCAGCAATCACGCCATAGGCGACGTCGGACGTGCCATCGTGCGTCAGGCGATGACAGGAGCCCGATTCCGGCTCGAGCATCGTCAAGTTGTATCCATCTTGGAGAATTTGAACGGCGCCATCTGGCGACACGGCTTGATCCCCGTTCGGATAGGTGTTCTCCGGAGATTCTACGGTTCCTCCAAACGCAATCCTCTTGCCATCATTCACGCGGAATACGCCCAGAACCTTTGAATCCGATGCTGCTAGAAGCCGCTCCGATCCCAGCCAACGAAAGTCTGGAAATGCATCAGGGAGCAGAGATCGCAGGGAAGGAGAGAGCCCGGCGGCTCGCATGTAACGCGCCGACATATCGGCGGACGCGTGGTCTACCGGCGTTTCACCAGCCACGGCCGCCTCGTCGGTAGTCGGATCTTTCATCGAAGAAATCCTTCCTTGAATGGGTTCGGAGGGCGACCGCCAAAAACCGGCGCTTCTGCGCCTGCCGAGTAGTTCATCATGTCTGCTCGATTGAGGTCACTCGGCTCGGCCCGGCCGAACTGCTTAAGCTTTTACCGGGACTTTGCAGGAAGAGCTGCTTCATAGCGCTCGACTCAATACCGACAACGCCGCTCTTGATCGGGGGTCAGCTGTCGTAGAAGTACGCAAGTTGTTAGCCGGCTCGCCGAGCACGAGCCCTTCTATCTTGCCCAAAACCGTGCGCTGGGCCTCGAGGTCAGGAGCAGCGATGTAGCTTTGGACCGGCATGTCAGGTTGGTCGCTCTTGAAACGCGATGCGCTATAATAGCTGGCACTCATCAGGGACACTGCAAAGGAATAGTCGTTCATCTCACGGGCATAAGAGAATGAACTAACGGATGTTTTCCGGCTGAATTCAGGAATTGGAGCAGAAAATCGCCACGAAATGCACTTCATCGCGCGTTTGCGCGGCGCGAGCCTCGCCGGCTACTTTGCGCGGACCAAGAAAGCTCTCTTGAGGGGCAGCCCGCCGCAAGGCGGCTCTCCTCGGCTTCCAATTACCCACAATTGGCGGTCGATTTAGACGACGCGTCCGAGGCGAAAACTTGAATCGGCAGAATCTGTTGTGATTCGTTGTCGAGCACCTGATTCGCAATTTGATGGTGCTCGGTGCATTTGGTATTAAAGGATCCTG
>NZ_BSOW01000068.1 GCF_030160715.1 Bradyrhizobium iriomotense | reverse complement strand
CCGTCCTCCGCAGCTGCCAGGCCGTCCTTGACGGCCGCGAGCACGGTGTCACGCTAGACCAGTACGGGCGATCACACGTTCTTATGGTTGCTACGAAGCTTTCCGCTTCTCCAATTCCCGTCCCGTCTCCAGCATCATCCGTCGCAGCCAGATCGAGCCGGGATCCATCTGCGCGCGGGTCGGATAGAACAAGAACTGCTCGTCGATGCCGGGATCGAGCGGCGGCGTCACGGTGGCGAGCGCGAGCTGCTTCGACAGCGCGGCGATCAGCCGGCGCGGCACGAAGGCGACGAGATCGGTGCGGCCTGCGACATGCAGCGCTTCGAGATAGCCTGACACGACCAGCGCGATGTGCCGCTCGATGCCTTTGGTGCGCAGCCACGTGTCGATCAGATCCTCGGCCTGGCCGCGGATGATGACGGCGACGTGACGCGCGGCGAGGAAATTCTCGCGCCGCTTCAGCCTTGCGCCGACGGGATGGCCGCGCCGCACCGCCAGCGCATCGCTGTCGGTATAGAGCAGCTGGCGGTGAAATCCCTTGAAGGCGTTGCCGATCGAGATCACGAGGTCGATGGTGCGGGCGAACTCGGCATGGAAGATCGCAGATCCCCGCCACGGCACCACGTCGATGCGGACGTTGGGCGCAAGGCGCGTGACCTTTTCCATCAAGGGCGGCATCAAGAGCTCAACTGCGAGATCAGGCATCATCAGCCGGAACTGCCGCTCGCTGCGCGCGGCGTCGAATTCATCGGGGACGAACAGTCCGCGCACCTGATCGAGCGCCTGGGCGAGCGGCGCGCGCAGGGCCTGCGCCCGCGGCGTCAGCTCCATCCGCGCGCCGGTGCGCACCAGGAGCGCATCGCCGAAGATGTCGCGCAGGCGCTGGAGCGCGTGGCTGGTCGCCGGCTGCGACAGGCCGATTCTCAGGGCGGCACGGCTGACATTGGCCTCGCGCAGCAGCGCGTCGAGTGCATTGAGCAGATTGAGGTCAAGCGAATTCAAATTCATGGAGTGAATAGATATCATATCGACTATCGATTGGAAGAATTCGCGTGAGGCGGCGATGATCCCCGCGGACTTCAGCAAAGGAGAAGCCGCCATGAGCGCCGCAGCCAACAAGAAACTGATGCAGGATATCTTCGCCGCCGCCGCGAATCCCGATCCCAGCGTGCGCGACCGCGCGCTGTTCATCGCGAGCCTCGCCGACGACGCCAGATGGGTCGTGACCGGGCAGTATTCCTGGTCGCGCACCTTCACGGGCAAGGATGCGATCATGAACGATCTGCACGGCCATGTCCGCACGCGCCTCGTCGACCGGACGCGGACGGTGGCGCACCGCTTCATCGCCGACGGCGATATCGTCGTGGTCGAGGCCAAGGGCGACAACGTCACCAAGGAAGGCGTCCGCTACGACAACGACTACTGCCTGGTGTTTCGCCTTGAGGACGGCAAGATCAAGGAGATCAGGGAATATTGCGACTCGGTCCTGACCGAGAAGGCGCTGGGTCCGTTTCCGCAAGCCCCAAGCCGGGTCGCAGGCTGATCCGCGCCGCTGAATTCTTACCCAGATGATTACAAAAGATGCAGCGTGTGTCGGCGCGCTGCATCTTTCTGCATGAATTCACCGTAGTCCACGCGAAGCGCCTGAAGGACACAATTAACAAGTGTCCCCCATTGTGTCGTGGTGCAGCACGAATCGCCGACGGGGTGATTGACGCTGCATCGGGGGGCGCCTTTCGATCCCGGCGATCGTTCGGCAGCCCGCGTCTCTTGCTTGTGGGTAGACAGTGCAAATGTCGAGCTTTCGTTTGAAGATCAGGGGGCGGCTCTACGCCGGCTTTACCGCTCTCGTCGTGGTCGGCCTGATCATGGCCGTGATCGCCGTCTGGAATCTGTGGTCGGTGCAGGAGCAGATGGCGCGACTGTCCTCCCTCTCGGACAATACGGCGCGCGTCCAGGAGATCTCGATCAATCTCCAGGCGCTTCGGCGCGCCAATCTGGGCTACATCTATGACGCCAACGCGCCGGCCTTCAAGGAGGCCGCGGAGCGGGAGACGGCGACGGTCGAGCTGTTGAAAGCCGCGGCCAAGTCGACGCTCTCCCAGGAGCGGCTCAAGATCTACAACGACCTCATCGGCGACATCGAGAAATTGCGCTCGCTGCGCGAGACCATGGGGGCCGCCGTCAGCGAGACGATGAAGGGCAAGGCCGCGCTGCTGCCGGGCGGCGATGAACTGACCGCCAACACGGGCAAGCTGGTCGTTGCGGCGCGCGCGGCGAACGACACGGATATCGCCGCCTCGATCGCCGACCTCGAATCCAAGATCCTCCTGGTCCGCATCGCGAACTGGCGCTTCCTCGCCCTGCGCGACGCCAAGGGGCCGGCCACGTTCAGGACCAATGTCGACTCGGCCCTGCAACGGCTTGGAGCATTGGAGAAAGATGCTCTGCCGGACCAGGTCAAATCCGCGCTCGGACCGGTCAAGAGCTCACTGGCGGCCTATAAGGCGGCCTTCGAGTCGACCTCCGCGGCGATCATCAAGGGCGACGAGATCTACCGCAACAACATCGCGCCGCTGGTCACCGAGAGCATCGAAAGGCTCAAGGTCGCGGAAACCGGCCTGAAGGCTGATTACCAGAAGACGCGCGCGACGGCCGAAGGCGTGATCGCGAGCACGACATGGATCCAGGAGGTCGCGGGCGGCCTTGCCGTGCTGTTCGGCAGCATCATCGCCTTCCTGATCGCCCGCAGCATCGTCGGGCCGCTGGCCTCGATGACGCGCGCGATGGGATCGCTCGCCGGCGGCGACCTCAGGGTCGAGATTCCCGGGCGCGGCAATCGCGACGAGATCGGCGACATGGCGAAGGCGATCCAGGTGTTCAAGGACAACATGGTCGAGACCGCGCGCCTGCGCGCCGAGCAGACGGAGCTCGAGGCGAATCGGGCCGAGCAGCGCAAGGCCGACATGGTCAGGCTCGCCGACCAGTTCGAGCAGGCGGTGGGCGAGATCGTGGACACGGTGTCGTCCGCATCGGGCGAGCTCGAAGCCTCCGCCGGCACGCTGACCACCACGGCCTCGCGCGCCCAGGATCTGTCGACGGAGGTCGCAGCCGCCTCGCAGGAAGCCTCCGCGAACGTGCAGGCGGTTGCGTCCGCGACCGAGGAACTCTCCTCGTCGGTCGGCGAGATCGCACGCCAGGTGCAGGAATCGGCAAGCATCGCCAACGAAGCCGTGGCGCAGGCGGGCAGGACGAACGAGCGCGTCGGCGAGCTCTCGAAGGCGGCCGCCCGCATCGGCGACGTCGTCGAGCTGATCAGCACGATTGCTGGCCAGACCAACCTTCTGGCGCTGAACGCCACCATCGAGGCCGCGCGTGCGGGCGAGGCCGGCCGCGGTTTTGCCGTCGTCGCCACCGAGGTCAAGGCATTGGCCGAGCAGACCGCGAAAGCGACCGGCGAGATCGCGCAGCAGGTGTCCGGCATCCAGGCGGCGACCGAGGAATCGGTCGGCTCGATCCGGGAGATCGGCGGCACCATCGAGCGGCTGTCGGAGATTTCAGCCGCGGTCGCGGCCGCCGTGGAAGAGCAGGGCGCTGCGACGCAGGAGATCTCGCGCAACGTTCAGCATGCGGCGCGCGGAACGCAGCGCGTCTCGACCAATATCGGCGACGTGCAGCGCGGCGCCTCCGAGACCGGCTCGGCGTCCTCGCAGGTGCTGGCGTCCGCCAAGTCGCTGTCGGCAGACAGCAACCGGCTGAAACTCGAGGTCACGAAGTTCCTGAACTCGGTGCACGCCGCCTGATCGTGAGCGGCGCCGGCGAGGGCCGGGCCGCGCGACAGACGCGCGACCCGGGGACGAACGGCGCTCAGGCCACCTTCGTCTTCATGTGCTTGAACATGTTGTCGCGGGCCTCGTCGTCCATCACGGTCTTGAAGGCGAACTTGTCCTTCAGCGCTATGGCGCGCGCCGCTGCGGGCCGCGTGGAGATCTCGTCGACGAGACGCTTGACGTTCGGGTATTTCGCCGGCGCGTCCTCGCCGAGCACGAAGGCGGCCATGCGCGCCCAGCCCCACAGCGCCATGTCGACGATCGAGTAGCTGTCGCCGACCATATAGCGGTTCTTGGCGAGATGGTCGTCGAGGATCTGGTAGTGGCGGTGGCCTTCGAATTGGTAGCGGTTATGCGCGTAGTCCTGGTCCTTGGGCGAGAAGTGCCTGAAATGCACCGCCTGTCCCGAATAGGGGCCGAGACCGGTGGCGATGAACATCAGCCATGACAGCGTCTGCGCGCGCACGGCGGGCGCGGGCAGGAATTTGCCGGTCTTCTCGGCGAGATAGAGCAGGATGGCGTTCGAGTCGAACACGATGGTGCCGCCGTCGTCGATCGCCGGCACCTTGGCGTTGGGATTGATCTTGAGGAATTCGGGCGTGAACTGCTCGCCCCTGCGGGTGTCGACCGCGACCGGCTCGAACGGCAGGGCGGACTCTTCCAGATAAAGCGCAACCTTGGTCGGGTTCGGCGAGCCGTTGAAATAGAATTTGAGCATCAAGAGTCTCCCCAGTCTTTCATGAGCCGAGATCGGACGGCAGCATCATTGCCGCCGGCGGCCCTCTCTTGCCCGAACCCTTGCGGCAAGCACAAGTGATGAGTTCGTGGACGGTGCCTGCACGTCCTGCAGATCAGTCGATGGAGGGTCAGCCGGCGTAGAGGAAGCCGAGGATGGCGACGATGATCACGCCGAGTCCCGCAGCTTCCACGCGGTGCGCAAGGCGCGTCGCGGCATGCACGTCGGAGGCCCGCGCGGCGCGTTCGGAGCCTCGCGGATAGCCGTGGACGATGACGTCGTGATTGAAGGTGTCGTGGGCCTCGTTGCCGCTGGCGAGCCCGACGCAGATGAGCAGCACGCCGAACAGAGCGAGCCCGGCAAAGCCGAGCAGCCCGATCATCAACATCGGAAACATGCCGACCAGGAAGATCGGCAGCAGCGGCAAGAACAGCAATGTCTCGGACTGTCGTCGCATGGTTCGACCGGTCAAGACGGGAACTTGATGTAATTTAGTCCGGCGGGCCGCGCCGTTCAAGGAGCTGCGTCATTCCGGACGCACACCAAGTCCCGGAATGACGAAAAGGTGAAGCGGCGCTACTCCGCCGCCATGCCGGAGCGGATTTCGGCGCGCAGCTCGTCGATCAGCTTGAGGCCCTGCTTGGTCTCGACGTGCCAGTAGGTCCAGCCGTTGCAGGCGGCCGAGCCCTGCGCCACCGCGCCGATGCGGTGGATCGAGCCGACCTTGTCGCCGAGCATGATGGCGCCGTCGGCGCGCACCAGCGCACCGAGCTTCTTCTTGGCATCGAACAGCTTTGTGCCTGGCATGATCATGCCGCGCTCGATCAACTCGGAGAACGCCACGCGCGGGGCCTCGCGTGCGGCCATGAACGGGGCCAGACTCTCTTCCGGCAGCGGCTCGACGGCCGCGATCCGTTCCTCAGCCGCCTTGGCGTAGCTCCGCTCGCGCTCGAAGCCGATGTAGCTGCGGCCGAGCCTTTTGGCGACCGCGCCGGTGGTGCCGGTGCCGTTGAAGGGATCGATGACGAGATCGCCGGGCTTGGATGACGACAGCAGCACGCGCGCCAGCAGGCCTTCCGGCTTCTGCGTTGGGTGAACCTTCTTGCCATCGGCGCCCTTCAGGCGCTCCTCGCCGGTGCACAGCGGGATCAGCCAGTCGGAGCGCGCCTGCACGTCCTCGTTGGCCGCCTTGAGCACTTCGTAGTTGAAAGTGTAGCCCTTGGCCTTCTCGTCGCGCGCGGCCCAGATCATGGTCTCGTGCGCGTTGGTGAAGCGGCGGCCGCGGAAATTCGGCATCGGATTGGACTTGCGCCACACGATGTCGTTCAGGAGCCAGAAGCCGAGGTCCTGCATGATCGCGCCGACGCGGAAGATGTTGTGATAGGAGCCGATCACCCAGATCGTCGCCGACGGCTTCATCACGCGGCGGCAGGCGAGCAGCCAGGCGCGGGTGAAATCGTCATAGGCGGAAAACGAATCGAACTTGTCCCAGGCGTCGTTGACGGCGTCGACATGGGATTCGTCGGGGCGCTTGAGATCGCCCTTGAGCTGGAGATTGTAGGGCGGATCTGCGAACACCAGATCGACCGAACCGGATGCCAGCTTCGACATCTCGGCGACGCAATCGCCGACGATGATGCGATGCGAAGCGAACTCAAAATTTGTGCGGGGCGCCCTTGGAGACGCCCCGCGACGCGACACAACCATGACTCAAGAACTCTGACTCAGGCGACGCTGTCGGCGACGCGGGACCAAACAACCGACTGGCCGTTACATTGACCGCGCAAAGTAAAAAACGACTTAACTCGCATATTTCGCAGGCAGCATCGGCATCGCACGCACCGCGCGGCAAGATGCGCGGATCACTCGTGTTTTGCAGCATATTTCGCGTTCGTTGTGCGATCCTCGCTTCGTTTGCGTCAAACTTTCTCTCGGAAAAAATTGCTGCTCTCCCGGAAAAAATTGCTGCCGTCGGCAAGGTGCCGCACTAGGCAATTTTTGCCGAGCAGGATATTGATTAACGGAACGGAAATTTTACGTTTGTGACGCGAGTGGGTCTTGCGCCGTTGCGTGCCCCCGCGGATGCAATCAGGGACTTGAGGGAAGCCGCCATGCGTTACGATGATTTCCGCCGCAGCGACGACATCGAGGATCGTCGCGGCGAAGGTGGTGGTGGGTTTGGTGGCGGTGGCGGCGGTGGTTTCGGCCTGCCGATGGGCGGCGGCGGCCTCGGCATCGGCACCATCATCGTGCTCGGCCTGCTCGGCTATGCCTTCGGCATCGATCCGCGCATCCTGATCGGCGGCGCCGAGATCCTCACCGGCGGCGGCCAGGCGCCGAGCTACCAGACCGATCGTCAGGCATCGGGCGGGCAGGTCAAGCGCGGCGCACCGACCGACGAGATGGGCAGCATGATCTCCGGCATTCTGGGCGAGATCGACGATCGCTGGAGCGAGATCTTCCAGGCCAGCGGCCAGAACTATACGGGACCGAAGATCGTCTTGTTCCGCAACGCCACCAATGGCGGGCGCTGCGGCATGGCGCAGTCGGCGATGGGCCCGTTCTATTGTCCGCCGGACAAGACCATCTTCCTCGACACCGGCTTCTTCCGCGAGGTCGAGACGCGCTTCCGCGGCTGTTCCGGCAAGTCGGCCTGCAACTTCACCACCGCCTACATCATTGCGCATGAGGCCGGTCATCACATCCAGAACCTGCTCGGCATCATTCCGCGCGTGACGCGGCTCCAGCAGCAGGCGGGCAGCAAGGCCGAGGCCAATGCGCTGCAGGTGCGGGTGGAACTGCAGGCCGACTGCCTGTCCGGCGTCTGGGTGAACCGCGAGGCGAAGAAGCGGCCGAACTTCCTGGAGCAGGGCGACATCGATGCCGCGCTGACCACTGCGAGTGCGATCGGCGACGATACGCTGCAACGCCAGGCGACGGGACGCGTCGTGCCGGACTCCTTTACCCACGGCTCGGCCGAGCAGCGCAAGCGCTGGTTCATGACCGGCTATCAGCAAGGCACGGTGCAGGCCTGCAACACCTTCGGGAACGGGTCGTTGTAGTCGGTAGAATTTCGTGCCCCGGACGCTGCGCAGCATGAAATGCTGCGCAGCAGATCCGGGGCCCACAATGCCGGTATCTCAGCAATGGGTCCCGGCTCTGCGGTGCATCGCTGACGCGCTGCACC
Organism: Bradyrhizobium iriomotense; assembly: GCF_030160715.1. GTDB lineage: Bacteria > Pseudomonadota > Alphaproteobacteria > Rhizobiales > Xanthobacteraceae > Bradyrhizobium > Bradyrhizobium iriomotense. The sequence continues at coordinate 12,334 of NZ_BSOW01000068.1, read as the reverse complement.
GCGTCCGGGACACGAGAGGAGCCATGGCTTCCATCGACGAGACAAAACAATTCATCCCGCTCAACATTGCGGTGCTGACGGTATCCGACACGCGCGCGCTCGCCGACGACAAGTCGGGCCAGACGCTGGCGGACAGGATCACGGCTGCCGGCCATCATCTCGCCGCGCGCGAGATCGTCACCGACGACGTCGAGGCCATCCGCGCCGTCGTCAGACGATGGATCGCCGATAGCGGCGTCGACGTCGTCGTCACCACCGGCGGTACCGGATTCACCGGGCGCGACGTCACGCCTGAGGCGATCGAGCCGCTGTTCGAGAAGCGAATGGACGGCTTCTCGATCGCGTTTCACATGATGAGCCATGCCAAGATCGGCACCTCGACCATCCAGAGCCGCGCCACCGCCGGCGTTGCGGGTGCGACCTACATCTTTTGCCTGCCCGGCTCGCCCGGCGCTTGCCGCGACGGCTGGGACGGCATCCTCGCTGCCCAACTCGACTATCGCACGCGCCCCTGCAACTTCGTCGAGATCATGCCGCGCCTTGACGAGCATTTGCGCCGACCGAAAGCGCAAGGCGCGACGGTGTAGTCCCGGGCGCGATTTTTGAAGCGCAGGCAGTGCTGCCTTCCCTCTCCCCTTGTGGAAGCCGGGAGTAACATGATGCCGATGCGCGGGGCTTGCATCGGGGTCGTTCCGAACTCGGAGCACGGTGAAGCAGAAAGTGGCGACCGTTGCACATTTACAACCCGCGTAGACATCCGAGACATTATGCTACTCGGTCGAGACCAAATATTTTTCGATGTCTATTTCAGTACGATCAGCGGGGGGAAGATGTTTGATGTCTATCGCAATGATAAACGCGACTTGCTTGTCCTAAGCACCGGCTCAGCGATACCCGTACTTGGCTCTAGGCATAAGTGGCGCAGGAGCAGAAAGAGGGTTTGCAAAGTCAGCGACGAGATCAGGTCAACCGTTCAGAGACAAGGCTATTACGTGCGCAGCTTGCGCGTTACCGAGAAGGGATTGATTTAGGTCGAGTGCGTCGGCGGCTTCTTATGTGCGATCTCACCGCATTCGTTGCAGTGATCGTGGGGGGGCGCGTCAACGGTCACGCTGATCAGCCCCGCGAGAACGTTACCACGTTCGATGCGCATGTGGCCTCCATCTTCTTTTTGCAGTTGGCGTAAACTTCGTTGAAGCGCCGTTCTGACCTGCACAAGCGTTCCAGCTTGTTGACGAACAGCGTCACCGCGTCGTCATGCCACGTCGCTTCGGTCGATTGGGTCTCTTCGCTGGCGTGCTCCACGACCTTGACGAATTCGCGGGCGAGCGCCCGCAGGTTGCCAGCATCCTGCACGTCGCACGCGACTTTATACCGGTTGTAGGTGGTGCGATCATGCCACTGGATTGCGATGGTATCCGGCAGATGGTCGCCTTCGATCTGCGACAACGCGTCGAGCGCGATGCCTGCGTGGTAGTCCAGCAGTTGGACAGGCTCGCCATCCTTGATGCAGCGCTTGATTGCTCGCAATGCTGTCTTGGTCCGCGCTAATTGAGCGGCGGCTTGCTTCGTGTTCATTTCGCAATTTCCTTTTCTGAGTGGCTCGCATGGGCTCCACTGCAAACGTAGCGCTCGGCAATCCCCTCTCTGATCATGATCTGGTCCACATCGCGTCCCTTAACCGATAGCGCACCGCACAGGCGTCCGTAGTTGCAGAGCTTGGTGCCTTCCTGACCCGGCTTGCACGCGCAAGCGACCCGGGTTGGACGCGCGTCGCTTGTTGCGATGAGCACTTTGAGCCGATCGGTAGCGGCATCCGCTCGTTTTCGCCCATCGCCAAACCGAAAGCGCGGAGACAGCAACGAACGCGAGAACGGCTGCGGCCACTGCGCGCAGGATGACGGGCCAGCCCGCGAGAGTGCGACGGCGCCGAAATGGGATTACGGTCATTGTTGCTATCCGGCCGGTGGTCCTCTGCGAGCAAAGTGTAGCCCGACGCCGCTCCGAAAGCTGGATAAGAAAGCGCCTCTGCTTGAGTACCTCTTTATGGTAAGCGCCCGATCTCCCGTTTGCTCGCAACGATCGGCATGATGCGTGGACAGTACGCCGCGGCGCGAACCGCCGGATGAGGGGTTTCTCCCCGCACTGTAAGGGTGGAGAGAAGCCCCTCACCCCGATGAACCTGTGTCTGCGAGCGAAGCTACCCTCTCTCACAAGGGGCGAGGGCACAGCAACGCGCATCTCGCTCTGCTGATCAAGCGACGACGATTGCTAGCTCTTCCGCCTCATCGATAGCCACACCGCGCGCCACAGGTCGCGGCAGGCATCGCGCCGCAGCCGGCGGGCGCGGCGTTTGTAGAGATCAACGAGCTCTACCGCGACGCGGGGCGCAACTTCGTGCCGCTGATACATCAGAGGTCACGCTCCCAGGTCTCGCCGATCAGGTTCTGGCCGAAGCTGCGATGCGGCTCGCTCGCCACCAGCTTGAAGCCGGCGTCCTGATAGATCTTGCGTGCGCCGACCAGAATGCTTTGCGTCCACAGCGTCATCCGCCGATAGCCGCAGGCGCGTGCGAAGGAGACGCATTCGGCGACCAGCCGCTGGCCGAGGCCGCGGCCGCGCGCGGCGGGGTCGAGCAAGAGGAGGCGCAGCTTGGCGACGTCGTCGCTGGCCTTCACCAGGAACACCGAGCCGACCGGGCGCCCCTCGATGTCGGCGATCCAGCAGCGCTCGCGCGAGGCGTCGTACGAGGTCATGTATTTTGCCACGATCTCCGCGACCAGTGCCTCGAAGCCTGCATCGAAACCATATTCGCTCGCATAGAGCGCGCCATGGCTCTGCACCACCCAGCCCATGTCGCCGGGGCGCGGATCGCGCAAGGACGCGGGCGGCGGCTCGGCGCGCGCCATGCCGAGCAGCTTCTCGACCGTGTCCATGGCGCCGGTCAGCCGCGTGCGATCGGCCTCCGCGAGCGGCCGCAGCATCGCGGCGACGTCTTCCTGTGTCGAGCGCTCGAGCCTGGCGAATGCCTGCCGGCCCTTCGCCGTCAGGCTGAGCTGATATTGCCGGCGGTCGGTTGCGAGCGGCTTGCGCGCGATCAGGCCGGCCTCGTCGAAATTCTGCACGATGCGGCTGAGATAGCCGGGATCGAGCCCGAGCTCGATACCGATCTCCTTGGCCGAAAGCGCGTCGCGATGGGCGAGCTCATAGAGCACGCGCGCTTCGCTGAGCGAGAAGGGCGTCTTCAGCAATTGCTGATCGAGCACGCCGAGCTTGCGGGTGTAGAAGCGGTTGAAGGCGCGAACCGCCTCCACCTGGTCGTCTGACACCTGTCCGGCCGAACCGCCCGAGGGCGCGCTTGATGACAAGCTCGATGACGTGTTGGGCATGGGGGCACCTCCGATATTTGCCATTGTCAATTAATTATTTGACTTTGGCAAGTATCTTCTGGGTCACGCCATGCTGACGATCTTGCTGCGTAACAGCGTCCGGGACGAGCGGCCGAGCCGCCGCAGCAGCCGCGCCTCGGAACGGCGGGCCTGGGGCGGGTAGCCGCCTATCCGGTCGTAATGGTCGCGCGCGATCAGGAGCCCCTGATCGCCGAAGGGGCCGACGATCTTGCGCGCCACGAGACGGACGATGTCACGCAGGCTGGTATCGGCGTAGGGCGAGCGCGCATAGCGGAACACCGCCGCGCGGTCGCGTCCGCTGGCCGAAACGGTGTGGATGAACTGCGTGGTCTCCTCGATCCAGCCGATCTCGAGCACGGCGCCGGCGTGCAGGAACATCAGCCAGGGCGAACGCGCCTGTAGCGCGCCGGCGGCAAGCGCTGCGCCCTGTGAAGAGCCTTCGTAGCCGATGAAGCGGCAACCCGCGACGTCGGCAACGCGCTCGATCACGCCGTTACGCGTGCCATCGACGAGCAGGACTTCCTTGATCAGGCCGGCAGCAGCACCCGGGACCAGCGCGGCCAGAGTTGCGACTGCCGGCTGCTCGACGCCTTCCGTCGGGATGATGACGCTCAACATCATTGAGGCTTCGTGTCTCAAGCTGTGGGAAAAGCGAAATTGTTATGCGGTATAACCATGGCATCACGTCGGGCGCAACTTTTTGCGCCTCTAGTGGTGCGGCCCCGTCACGTGATGGTAAACCGTGCAGCTAGCCGCAGCCAAGGCCGTCGCACGCCGGCCGTATTATTGCGGAATATCTCAACACCTGTGCGCGCTTTGGCTGCATGCAACCTGATATCAGGATCTTCGTGTGAACGTCGATCAACTCGCTGTTGGCACGACCGCAACATCACCCCGGCAGGACGCCGTGCCTGTCTTGCGGATTCGCGCCCTGATGCTTGGCGACCGCATCAATGCGGCAGGCCTGGAGATCGGACCGCTGGTGTCGTCGACGCCGGTCGCGTTCCGCGTCCATGCCGGGCTCGCCGTGATCTTCCGCTACGGCGTCGTGGTGCTGATCGGACAATTGCCCTCGGAGGAGAAGGTCCTGATCGACACCTTGAAGCCGCGCGTGATCGGCGAGCTCAGCCCGTATGAGGAGGAGATGGCGCAGGCGCAGCTCTGCAACGACGAAGCCTCCGAGGCGATCCAGCCGGGCGGGCCGATCTGCATCGCCAAATTCTCCGACGACCGGCTGCTCCTGATCGCCGACGCGCTCGCCAAGAGCACGGCGCTTGCACGCGACGAGCGCCGCGTTGCCGCCGTGTTCGACGTCATCGAGCCCTTTGCGCGGGAGCTGGCCCAGCGTGGGCGCACGCCGCGCCGCCGCAAGGGAATCCTGCAATTGATCGGCAATGCGCTTCTGGTTCAGCAGCGCGTCGCGGGCCGTGTCGCGGTCGCCGAAAAACCCGACGTGCTCTGGGAGAAGCCTGCGCTCGACCGCCTCTATTCGCGGCTCGAGGATGAGTACGAACTGAAGGAGCGCCTCGATACGCTCGAGCGCAAGCTCACCGCGGTGTCCGAGACCGCCAATGCGCTGACCGACATCATCGACACGCAGCGTTCGTTGCGTCTCGAGGTCGCCGTCGTCGTGCTCATCGTGATCGAGGTCGTGATCGGTTGCGTTCAGATCTTCACCGGAACTCACTGAGGCGTCGTCGTGCCGACCGTGCCGTAAGGCCATTCCCAATTGCGGATCTCCGGCATATCCTCGCCATGCTCCCGCACATAGCGCGAATGCCTGAGCAGAGCATCGCGGAACTGCTGCTTCGCATGCGCGGCTTTCGTCGCGAGATCAGGCACGCGCTCGATCGCCTCGATCGCGAGGTGGAAGCGGTCGAGCTCATTGAGCACGACCATGTCGAACGGCGTCGTCGTGGTGCCTTCCTCGTCAAAGCCTCGGACGTGCATGCCGGCATGGTTGGTGCGGCTGTAGGTGAGGCGATGAATGAGATAGGGGTAGCCGTGATAGGCGAAGATCACGGGCTTGTCGCGCGTGAACAGCGAGTCGAAGTCGCGGTCGGAGAGGCCATGCGGATGCTGCTCCTTCGGTTGCAGCGTCATGAGGTCGACGACGTTGACGACGCGGATCTTCAGGTCAGGCAGCGCCTTGCGCAGGAGGTCGACCGCAGCGAGCGTCTCGACTGTCGGCACGTCGCCGGCGCAGGCCATCACAACGTCGGGCTCGCCGCCCGAGCTCTCCGTGCCCGCCCAGGACCAGATGCCGATGCCGGCATCGCAATGCGTGGCCGCATCCTGCATGGTGAGCCATTGCGGCGCGGGCTGCTTGCCGGCAACGATGACGTTGATCCGGTCGTAGGTGCGCAGGCAGTGATCGGCGACCCACAGCAGCGTGTTGGCGTCCGGCGGGAAATAGACGCGGACGATGTCGGCCTTCTTGTTGATGACGAGGTCGACGAAGCCGGGATCCTGATGGCTGAAGCCGTTATGGTCCTGGCGCCAGACGTGCGAGGTCAGGAGGTAATTGAGCGAGGCGATCGGCCGCCGCCACGTCAGCTCGCGCGACACCTTCAGCCATTTGGCGTGCTGGTTGAACATGGAATCCACGATGTGGATGAAGGCCTCATAGCAGGAGAAGAAGCCGTGCCGGCCGGTGAGGAGATAGCCTTCGAGCCAGCCCTGGCAGAGATGCTCGCTCAGGACCTCCATGACACGGCCATTCTGGGCGAGGTGCACGTCATAAGGCTCGGTCGGCTCCATCCAAACGCGTTCGGTTGCCTCGAACACGGCGTCGAGCCGGTTTGACGCGGTCTCGTCCGGGCCCATGATGCGGAAATTGCGCGCCTCGGCATTCAACCTGACGACGTCGCGCAGGAACTTGCCGAGTTCGCGCGTCGCCTCCGCGACCGTCTTGCCCGGCTCTTTCACCTCGACGGCGAAGCTGCGGAAATCGGGCAGTTTGAGCTCGCGCTTCAACAGCCCGCCATTGCCATGCGGATTGGCGCCCATGCGGCGGTCGCCGCTCGGTGCAAGCGCCTGCAACTCGGCGACCAGCGTGCCGTTGGCATCGAACAGCTCTTCCGGAGCGTAGCTCTTCATCCAGCCTTCGAGCACTTTCAGATGTGCGGGATTTTCGCGGCAATTGGCGACCGGCACCTGGTGGGCGCGCCAAAAACCTTCGACCTTCAGCCCGTCGACCTCCTTGGGACCGGTCCAGCCCTTCGGTGAGCGCAGCACGATCATCGGCCAGCACGGCCGCGCGATCGTCGTCGTTGCTTCGCGTGCATGCTGCTGGATGGAGCGGATGCTCGCCAGCGCCACGTCGAGCGCGTCCGCCATGATCCGGTGCATCGTTTTGGGATCGTCGCCCTCGACGAACAGCGGCTCGTGGCCGAGCCCACGGAACAGATCGCGGATCTCCTCGTCGCGCATCCGTCCGAGCACGGTGGGGTTGGCGATCTTGTAGCCGTTGAGATGCAGGATCGGCAGCACAGCGCCGTCATGCGCAGGATTCAAAAACTTGTTCGAATGCCAGGAGGCCGCGAGCGGTCCGGTCTCGGCTTCGCCGTCACCGACCACGCAGGCGACGATCAGGTCGGGATTGTCGAGCGCGGCGCCATAGGCATGGACCAGCGCGTAGCCGAGTTCGCCACCTTCGTGGATCGAGCCCGGCGTCTCCGGCGCTGCGTGGCTCGGAATGCCTCCGGGGAAGGAGAACTGCCTGAACAGCTTGCGTAATCCGTCCGCGTCGCGCCCGATGTTGGGATAGATCTCGCTGTAGCTGCCTTCGAGATAGGTATTGGCGACCATGCCCGGGCCGCCATGGCCGGGGCCGCAGATATAGAGAACGCTGAGATCGAGCATGCGGATCGCGCGGTTGAGATGGGCGTAGATGAAGTTCAGCCCCGGCGTCGTGCCCCAATGGCCGAGCAGGCGCGGCTTGATGTGCTCGGGGCGGAGCGGCTCGCGCAGCAGCGGATTGTCCAAAAGGTAGATTTGCCCGACGGACAAGTAGTTTGCGGCGCGCCAGTAGCGATCGAGCAGGTCGAGGTCGCCGGCGCTTGCGCTGGCTTGTTGTTTGTTTGTCATGATGATGCAGACCTTGTTGTAAGGACCGTCACCAACCCGGTTCCGGTGCGATCGATCCGTTGTCGCCGGCCGGCATCAAACGGCATTGCGACCGACAACCTTTGCGCGAGGTCAAAATGCTGCGCGCGAAGTTTGGGCAGCTCCTTTGCATGGGGTTGTTTTGCGGTTTTTACATTCGTGTTCTTGATTTGTTCCAGTTGGGTGCTATCTTGGCTTCATGAGTCGAGCATCCTCTCATGCCCTCAGGCACCCGCCGGTCACGGCGCCCTCCGAGCCGGCGGGTGCGCCTTCCGCGTTTCCTGAACTTGCCGTCGCAATCGACCGCGAGCGCAGGCGCGGGCGGGGCGCCCAGTCCAACGCCAGCGGCCGTTATGAGGCCGAGGCGCGCGTCGCCTTCGATGACGGCTGGCAGAGCCTGGAGGAGCTGCCGCCGTTCAAGACCACGGTGGCGGTCGATACCTCGCGCAAGGTGATCACCCGCAACGATTCGCCCGACATCGGCTTCGACCGTTCCATCAACCCCTATCGCGGCTGCGAGCATGGCTGCGTCTACTGCTTCGCGCGGCCGACCCATGCCTATCTCGGCCTCTCGCCGGGGCTCGACTTCGAGTCGAAGCTGTTTGCCAAGCCCGAGGCGCCGGCGCTCCTGGAGAAGGAACTCGCCGCGACTAGCTATGAGCCGCGGATGATCGCGATCGGCACCAACACCGATCCGTATCAGCCGATCGAGCGCGAGCGGAAAATCATGCGCGGCATCCTGGAGGTGCTGGAGCGCGCCGGCCATCCCGTCGGCATCGTGACGAAATCGGCGCTGGTGACGCGCGACATCGACATTCTCTCGCGCATGGCCGCACGCAATCTCGCCAAGGTCGCGATATCGGTCACGACGCTGGATCCAAAACTGGCACGCACCATGGAACCGCGCGCCTCGACGCCGCCCAAGCGCCTGGAGGCACTGAAGCAGCTCGCGGATGCCGGTATCCCGACGACCGTGATGGTCGCTCCTGTGATCCCTGCGCTGAACGATTCCGAGATCGAGCGCATTTTGGACGCGGCCGCGCACACCGGAGTCAAGGAAGCCGCCTATGTGCTGCTGCGGCTGCCGCTGGAGGTCCGCGATCTCTTCCGCGAATGGCTGATGGCGAACTATCCCGACCGCTACCGCCACGTCTTCACGCTGATCCGCGACATGCGCGGCGGCCGCGACTACGACTCGCAATGGGGTACGCGGATGAAGGGCACGGGTCCAATGGCCTGGACCATCGGCCGCCGCTTCGAGATTGCCTGCGAGCGGCTCGGCCTGAACAAGCGCCGCTCCAAGCTGACCACCGATCACTTCGCCAAGCCGAAGCGCGGCGGTGAGCAGCTCAGCCTGTTCTAGAGGTCACCGCCAGCTCCACAACGTCGTCCTGGCGAAAGCCAGGACCTATTAACCCAGGGAGATGTGTGGCAGGCGGTGGTGGCCACCGCGCCTCTCGCAACTACTCCCTGGGGTAATAGATCCTGGATCGGCGCTCGCGCCGCTCGCTTGTCCAGGACGACGTTGGAGACCGATGCCGACGGTTGGATAACGGGAATATCCGAGGTTCCCGGTTGCACGAGCCGGACCTGCGTGCGCACGATCCCGGCCATGATTCGGGATAAATCTGCGAAGAAGGCCGCCGGGAAGGCGGCCACGAAGGAGCCGAAGGCTTCCGGTAAGGCCGCCAAGGGCGTCACGATCGCTTCGCCAACCTTCCGCCGCGAGCGCTCGCTGATCAAGCGCGGCGTCTGGCCGGTCGCCGGCTGCGACGAGGCGGGGCGGGGGCCGCTGGCCGGGCCGGTTGTCGCGGCTGCCGTGATCCTCGACCCGAACCGGATTCCGCGCGGCATCGACGATTCCAAGCGCCTGACGGCCGAGGCGCGCGAAAAGCTGTTCGACAAGATCTGCGCGACCGCGCAGGTCTCGGTCGCCGTCGCCTCACCGGCGCGCATCGACCGCGACAATATATTGCGCGCCTCGCTGTGGGCGCTGAAGCGCGCGGTGGTGGCGCTGCCCGAAGAGCCCCGCCACGTCTTCGTCGATGGCCGCGACAGGCTCGATACGCCTTGCGACTGCGAGGCCGTGATCGGCGGTGACGGCCTGGTGCTTTCGATCGCTGCCGCCTCGATCATCGCCAAGGTGACGCGCGACCGGCTGATGTGCGCGCTGGCCGCGGATTGTCCGGGCTACGGTTTCGAGCAGCACAAGGGCTACGCCGTACCGGAGCACCTGGACGCGTTGGACCGCCTCGGTCCCTCCATCCACCACCGCAGCTTCTTCGCCCCCGTCGTTGCCGCGCGCGAGAAGCACATGCCCTGGACGGTGGAACCCAAGCGCGATCTGTTCACGACGGCAGCCGAGGTGGAGGTGCGGGTCGAAGCCAAAATCGAAGCTGGGATCAACACTTCCGCCAATCTCTAGCAGTGGTTTCGCTCTCTCTTCACCTTTCCCCGTAAGAACGGGGAGAGGGAGACGAGCTGGTTGCCACGGCGCGCAGCGCGCTCTATCAAACATGGACGCGCCGGCTTGGACGGGTTGGCTGCATCATTCCGGACGCTGCATGCGGTTTACCTCCCTGGTCATCGAGCTGATCCGCGCCCGGCCGCGGCTGGTGGTGTGGATCGTGGTGCTGCTCCAGGCCGCGATGTGGCTGTTCGTGGCGTTGGTCTTCTACCGCAGCCCGCCCGGCAATCTCGCCACGCTCCTCGCCTTCGGCCGCGAATATCAGGTCGGAACCGGGCTCGGGCCGCCGCTCGCCTTCTGGCTGGCCGATATCGCTTACCGCGCCGCCGGCAGCCACATGATCGGCGTCTATGTGCTGGCCGAGCTCTGCGAGATCGCGACCTTCATCGCGCTGTATCATCTGGCGCGCGCCGTGGTCGGTACCCAGCAGGCGGTGCTCGCCGTGCTCCTGACCATGACGGTGCTGGCGTTCTCGTCGCCTGCGCTCGACTTCGGTCCGATGGTGCTGGCGCGCCCGCTCTGGGCGCTGCTCCTCTTGCATTCATGGCAGCTTATCGGCCAGCGCCGCGGCAACGCCTGGTTCGCCTGGTCGATCGCCGCCGGGCTGCTGCTGCTGACGACGCCGGCTGCAATCGGCCTCTTGCTGCTGCTCGTCATCTTCGCGGTCGCGACCGAAGGGGGCCGCAGGACGCTGCGCGCGCTCGATCCGATCTATGCGCTCGTCGTCGTTGCCGTGCTGGCGCTGCCTTATGCGATCTGGTTGATGCGTGCCGAGACGCTGACCATGCCGGCCTTGCCGCAGGTCGAGGATTTGAAGGCGCGTGCGATCAATACGACCTGGCTGTTCGGCGGCCTCGTGCTCGGCGCGGCCGCGATCCCGGTGCTGACCTTCCTCAACACCAGCTGGTTTGCCGGCAAGACCGAGGACGCGCCGATCATCTACCGGCCGCCGGTCGAGCCGCTGGCGCGCAACTTCGTCTATTTCTTCGCGCTGGCGCCCGGGCTTGCCGCTGTGCTGATCTCCGGCCTGTTCGGGCTCGACCGCGTTGCGGGTGGGGCGGGCGTCGTGCTGGTGATGTCGGGGCTTGCCGTGATCGTCGCCGCCGGCGACCTCATTGCCATGCGCCGCGCCCGCGTGCTGCGCACGGTGTGGGCCGCGGCCGTCGCCGCGCCCGCCGCGGGCGTCGTGCTCGCGGTTCTCCTGATGCCGTGGACCGGGACCGGCGAGATCTCGACCTCGATGCCGGCCCGCGCGATCTCGGACTTTTTCGACGACAGCTTTGCCCGCCGCACCAACCAGCGTCTGCGCGCAGTCGCCGGCGAGACCCAGCTTGCAAGCCTGATCGCGCTGCATTCCGGCCGGCCGCATCTCCTCATCGACGCCGAGCCGCAGCGCACGCCCTGGTTCACACCGGCCAGGTTCAGCGAGACCGGCGGTGTCGTGGTCTGGCGCGCCTCCGACACCGCCGGCACCCCGCCGCCGGAAATTGCAAAGCGCTTCCCCGGCATCGTGCCCGAAGTGCCGCGCGCCTTCGAATGGCTGGTGAACGGCCGCCAGCCGCTGCTTCGCATCGGCTGGGCCATCGTGCGCCCGAAGGGGTCGTAGCAGACCCTCATGGTGAGGAGGCGCGAAGCGCCGTCTCGAACCATGAAGGCCCGTGGCCCATCCTTCGAGACGCACGCTTGCGCGCGCTCCTCAGGATGAGGTCGAGCTATCCGTCGCCAACACCTTCGCGATCGCGCGCAGATCCTGCCAGGCCAGCCGCTTGTAGGACGGCGAGCGCAGCAGATAGGCCGGGTGGAATGTCGGCAGCGCGCGGATGACGCGCCCACCCGTGTCGTAGTCGAACCAGCGCCCGCGCGTGCGCATGATGCCGTCGCGCGTTGAGAGCAGCGTCTGCGTCGAGGGATTGCCGAGCGTCACCAGCACGTCGGGATTCACGAGCTCGATCTGGCGCTGGATGAAGGGCAGGCAGGTTTGCGTCTCCTGCGGCGTCGGCGTGCGGTTGCCTGGCGGCCGCCACGGGATGACGTTGGCGATATAGGCCTTGCTGCGGTCGAGGCCGATCGCGCCGATCATGCGGTCGAGCAGCTTTCCGCTTCGCCCGACGAAGGGAAGCCCTTCGATGTCTTCGTCGCGCCCCGGCGCCTCGCCGACGAACATGATGCGCGCTTCAGGGTTGCCGTCGGCGAACACCAGCCGCGTCGCGGTATTCTTCAACGCGCAGCCGTCGAAATTCTGCATCAGCTCGCGCAGCGCCTCGAGCGTTGGCGCGGTCCGCGCCGCCTCGCGCGCCGAGGCGATCGCAACGTCCGGCGCGGGCGCAGCCTCGCCGCGCATCACCGCCGG
>NZ_BSOW01000067.1 GCF_030160715.1 Bradyrhizobium iriomotense | reverse complement strand
CGCGCCGGGCCCCAGCGTCGCCGCGCCGCATCCTCCAAGCCGAAGCGCGCCAGCGGCGCGACCGCGCGCGCCCAGGGGCGCCGCTCGTCCGGAAAAGCGAAGCCGGACACAAAAAGGCAGGGCAAGAGGGCCACAGCCGCGACTGAGAGGGCGGCCCGCGCGCCGAAGCGGGCACAGCGGCGGCCCGGCTTCCGGCGCATCTTCAAACTTCAGGATTAACGGTATGAAGAGCAAGGCACCATCAACGCCGCCGGAGAGCGATCCTCCGAGCAACGACCCCATCAAATTATGGCGCCGCTTGTCAGGGCCGACCACGCTCAAGCACGTGGCGTTGATGGAGAAGCTGAAGGCTCACTACGTTACGACGAGCCGTGACGATGATCTCGCCCAGAAGATCGATCTCATGATCATGGACAACATGGAGCGGCGAGACCTATCCCGTCCCGAAGGTGTCGACAACCGCGGCGAAGGCAGCGCGATCGCCATCATCGCCCCGAGCGGCGCGGGCAAGACGAAAGCGATGCAGCACTTCCTGAAGGACAACCCCTACTTCCCGAACTACCGGAATCCCAAAGGGGGTTGCCCCCTCATCACCATCCAAACCCGCGCGCCGGCGACCTTGGGTCAGCTCGGATTGGCAACTGTGCATGCCTGCGGGTATCGAACGAAAACGCACCTACCCGAAAACGAGGCCTGGGCCCTCGCCCGCTTCCAGATGCAGCATCAGAACATTCTCGTTCCCCACTTCGAGGAAGCGCAGCGGATCATCAAACAGAAGAACCGCCTCGAACGCAGCAAGATCGTCGAGACGTTCGCGGGTCTGATGACGGATCTCGACTGGCCTGTGAATCCTATTATTTCGGGACTGCGGGAATTGAGGAGGCTCTTCGACGACGACTTCCTGGACGAGCCCACTCCGGAGGCTCGGGAATCGCATACCACGTTGACGCGACGTACCAGGTTCGTCGAGTTCCATCCGATTGATCCGAAGCACGACCGTAAGGATCTCGACCGCGGACTGGGCGAGTATGAAAAGCTCGCCGGCGTCTCGCTGAAGGCCGCCAAGGAAACCGAAATGCGCGCACGCATCTGCCACGGTGCCGCGCGTCAGTTCGGGCTGTTCTTCGAACTCACGGTCCTGGCTATCGGCGTCTGCGTCTTGTCAGGCCGAAAGGTTGTCACCCAGCAAGACTATGCGGACGGCTATGCGGCCAGGACGTTACAGCCGGTGGAGCTCAACGTGTTCGTATCCGACTACTGGCAGGACATCGACACCAGCATCATTCAGCATCGTCCCAAGGAGGAGGACGACGAAGACGAGCCTAAGACGAAAAAGGGGAAGCCGCGCAGGTCTGATCCATGACCGTTCCCAAGCTTCGCCTCACCGTGCCATTCCGCGCCGACGAGACGCCGATGAGTTACGCGTCACGGCTGGCCGCATGCAACGGCATCCGAGCTGATCCTTTCTGCAAACACTTCGAGATCCGCCTCGTCGACGTGGCCGACGGTGACGAGAGAAACCTCCGCACGCTTGCGGCCCTCGGCGGTATCAAGACGGATCTCCTGCTCGACAACGCTTTTGCCAAGTCTGGCCCGCTCCAATGGACGTTCCGCGGGGAGCCCCTGGACCGGACAGTCCTTCGGCGTACCCGGCTCGCGATCTGTCCCGCCTGCGCGCTCGCCGACATCGAAGCAAACCCACGGCTGCTGCCGCAGGCAGCTATGTACGGGCGGGCCACCTGGCTGCTGGACGTCGTACATCTCTGCCCCCTCCACCGCATTCCGCTGGCTTACGCCGACGACGCCGCCGAAGCCAAGCTGCGGCATGACTTTGCCCAACACGCAAAGCTGCTGCTCCCGCGGCTTGCCAAACTGGCGAATGTGCCGCCGAGAAAACCCAGTCCGCTTCAGACCTACGTGCTGCGGCGGCTTGATGGCGTGAAAGGCGCGGCGCTTCCGGATTCGATGCGCATCGCGCCCCTCGTCCGCCTCTGCGAAACGGCGGGCGCCGTGGCGCTGTTTCCGGAGCTTGATAGCAAACAGCTCACCGAAGACCAGCGGGGAGCCGCCGGGGCCATGGGGTACAACTCTCTGGCCGGCGGCGCCGCCACTTTTCGTTCGATGCTGGCGCAGCTCAAAAGCTCCGTCCATGGCCGCTCCAGGCTCGATGGTCCTACCGCCGCCTTCGGCAAACTCTACTGGCTGCTTAGCCGAACCTTGGACGATCCGGACCTCGATGGCGTCCGCGCGATCATGCGCGACTACGTGATGGAGAATTTCGCTATCGAAGGCGGCCAGTCCATCCTGGGCCGGCCGATGGAAAAGCGTCGTCTCCACTCCATCCAAACCCTGGCCCGTCATACCTCGGTACATCCGAAAGTGCTGCGCAGGCATTTACGTGGCGCGGGCCTCGTCACCGACGCGCAGATGGACCTATCCGACCATAACGTGCTGTTCGACGCCGATGCAGGGCTCGCGGTCGCGGCGCCGCTGGCAGACGCCCTGTCCGCTTCTGAAGCGATGGAGCATCTGAACGCGCCGCGCAGTCAGATGGCGGTGCTGATCCAGCATGGTTTCGTGCAGCCCCGGCATCGCGCTGCGGCTGCCGGCGGGCAAGACCGGTACGCCGTCTCCGATCTCGACGCGTTTCTCATCAAATTGGGCGTCAATTCGCGAAGGATTTCGAAGCACAGGCATCTTCGAAATATCCCCGAGACGGCCAAACAGTGTTGCCGGTCAGCGGCCGAGGTCATCAGATTGATCCTCGATGGCCGACTCGATACCAGAACGTCGGCCGACGCCCGCGGCTACCTCGGCATACTCGTCAATCCTAACCAGGCGATGACGGCGCTACGGGGGGCGGACAATGGCGGAAGGCCACTCCGCCAAGCGGCTCGCCAGATCGGCATTTCCGAGGCCTCGCTCTGCGCCTTGATCGAGCAGGCTCACGTCGTCACCCTGATCGCCCCCAATCCCGTGAACAAATCCCCGCAAAGGCTCGTCCCCGCCGACGAGATCGAGCGCTTTCGGGGCGAATATGTTTCGCTGTGGCGGCTGTCTAACGAGCATGGCGTCCATATCGGGACGATGAGGGCAAAGCTCGATCAGGCCGGTGTCGTACCGGCGTTCGAGCGGGTCTTCGCCAGATTGTATCGAATCGCGGAATTGGCCGTAAAAGGGTTCCGCGTACCCGCGCAGAGGCCGCTTGGGCAGGCGAGTTCCTCGAAGCCGAATACGTCCGGTCGGCGGAAAGGCCTATAGGAACGCGTCGGGCGCAGCAATGCGCCCTCTGTGACGCACAAGATGGCTCAGCAAGCCCCTGACGGCGTTTCTGCCGACGAGGCCCCCCACTCACTCGCTGCAAGTCTGTCTCTGGCTGGTTCAGCGCCGGTACTGCTCGTCGCTCACCTTTTCCATCCAGTCGACGGTCTTCCCGTCTAAGGATTCGGCGATGGCGATGTGCGTCATCGCGCTCGTCGGCGTGGCGCCATGCCAGTGCTTTTCGCCCGGTGCGAACCAGACGATGTCGCCAGGCCGGATCTCCTCGATCGGGCCTCCCTCGCGCTGCACCCAGCCTGAGCCGAATGTGACGATCAGGGTCTGACCGAGCGGATGGGTGTGCCAGGCGGTGCGGGCGCCGGGCTCGAAGGTGACGGTCGCGCCGCCCACCCGCGCGGGCGCGCTCGCGGAAAACCGCGCATCGATCCGGACGGCTCCGGTGAAATATTCGGCCGGCCCCTTTTCCGACGGCTGAGAGCCGCTTCGCTTGATGTCCATTGTCTGGATGCCTCCCGATGTCGGAACGAGTTTCGTTTCCGCGGCGATGGCGGATCCCGCCGCCGCAGCGACCAGGCCACCCGCCCCGGCCAAGATCTGTCTCCGCGTACTTGCAGTCACCGCTCGCCGCTCATCCGACGGCCGGAAGCTTCGCGATCAGCTTGTCCAGCGTGACCGGATAGTCCCGCACCCTCACGCCCGTGGCGTTGTAGACCGCGTTGGCGACCGCGGCCGCCACGCCGCAGATGCCGAGCTCGGCCACGCCCTTTGCCTTCATCGGCGAGGACATGGGATCGGTCTCGTCCAGGAAGATCATGTCCTGGTGCGGTATGTCCGCGTGGACGGGCACCTCGTAGCTCGCCAGGTCGTGGTTGACGAAGAAGCCCACGCGCTTGTCGACGACGAGTTCCTCCATCAACGCTGCGCCCACTCCCATGGTCATCGCGCCGATCACCTGGCTACGGGCGGTCTTGGGATTGAGGATGCGGCCGGCGGCGCAGACCGCGAGCATCCGGCGGACCCGGATCTCGGCCGTCGCCGCATCGACGACTACCTCCACGAAGTGAGCACCGAAGGTCGACTGCTGGAATTTCTTGTCCAGATCGCCGTACTCGATGGCGTCCTCGGCGCTGAGGCTGCCGTCGCGCGCCGCATCGGCGAGCGGGACGGCGCGGTTGCCCGCGCGGACCTCGCCGTCGGAGAACGCGGCTTCGGCCGAATTGAAGCCGAGCTTCTGGGCGACCATCTCGCGCAGCTTCACGCAAGCGGCGTAGACGCCGGCGGTCGAATTGTTGCCGCCCCATTGACCTCCGGATCCGGACGATATCGGAAAACTGGAATCGCCAAGGCGGACAGCGACCTTCTGCAGAGGCACGCCCATCATCTCGGCGGCGGTCTGCCCGATGATCGTGTAGCTGCCGGTGCCGATGTCCGTCATGTCGGTCTCGACAGTCACGGTCCCGTCGGTCTCAAGCCGCACGCGGGCGGCGGACTTCGTCAACTGGTTGTTGCGGAACGCGGACGCGACGCCGATTCCCACCAGCCAGCGCCCATCGCGGACCTGGCCGGGCTGCGCTATCCGCTTGTCCCAGCCGAAGCGCTCGGCGCCCGTGCGGAAGCATTGGACCAGTTGCCGCTGCGAAAACGGCTTGTCCTTTGACGGGCTCTGCGCCTCGCGATTGTTGATGGCTTGGGGATCCTGAGATGGAGGCTTCGAGGCGACGTCGGGCACGACCTGGGTGTCGTTGAGGATCCGGAATTCGATCGGGTCCATCCCAAGCCGCTCAGCCATCTCGTCCATTGCGATTTCAAGCGCCATCATGCCGGTCGCCTCGCCCGGAGCCCGCATCGCGTTGCTCTCCGGCAGATCAAGCGCGGCGAGGCGCGTGGCGGTCATCCGGTCGGCGCCGGCATAGAGCATTCGGGTTTGACTGACCGCGCCGTCAGGTTTGCCGCCCGTCAGGTCGCCCGACCAACTTTCATGACCGACCGCCGTGATCTTGCCGTCCCGGGTCGTGCCGATCCGGATTCGCTGAATCGTCGCCGGGCGATGCGTCGTGTTGTTGATGACCAGCGCACGCTGCAGCGTCACTTTGACCGGTCGTCCCGCAGCTCTCGCTCCCAACGCGGCCAGAATGGCGTCAGACCGGACGAAGAGTTTCGCTCCGAAGCCGCCGCCGACGAAGGGCGAGATCAGCCGTACATTCTCCTTCGGCATGTTCAAAGTCTTAGCGACCTCGCCGACACCCCAGGCGATCATCTGGTTGGACGTCCAGATGGTCAGCTTGTCGCCGTCCCATGCCGCCGTGGAGGCATGAGGCTCCATCATCGCGTGGGATTCGTCCGGCGTGGTGTAGGTCTCGTCGAGCTGGACCGGCGCAGCCGCGAACGCAGAGCCGAAGTTGCCGACCGCGGTGTCGGGCGGGCCTGCCGTGATGCCGGCCGGCTTCGCCGTGTCCATTCCGCCGCGCAGGTCGAACGAACCTTGCTCCCGATCGTAGTCGACCCGCAGCATCTGTCCGGCGTCCCGGGCCTGCTCGAACGTTTCCGCGACCACCACTGCGATCGCCTGGTGATAGTGCTGGATCTCCGGACCGCCGAGAAGCTTCGCGGTGTTGAGCCGGCCCTTCTCCAACTTGCCGGCATTCTCGGCGGTGACGATGGCGAGAACGCCGAGCGCTGCCTTTGCCGCAGCGACATCGATCGACTTGATGCGTCCCTTCGCGATGGCGGAGCCGACCACGTACCCGTACGCGGCATTCGGAACCGCGTCGTGCCGTTCGTAGGCGTAGCGTGCCGTCCCGGTGGTTTTCAGCGGACCGTCGATCCGGTCGACGGGTTGACCAACCACCTTGAGCTGGTCGATCGGGTTCGTGGTGGCGGGAGCGTCGAACTTCATGGCTCAGCCTTTCGCCTCGGCCAGCACGGCGCCAAGCGTGCGCTCGACGACGGCTACCTTAAATGCGTTCTGTTCTGTTGGTTTCGCGCCGGCCAGCAGTTCCGCAGTCACGGCCTTCGCACCTTGAGGCATCTTCTGTTCCGCCGCTTCCACGCGCCACGGCTTGTGGGCGACGCCGCCGAGGGCCACGCGTCCGCTACCGTCCCGCTGCACGACGGCGGCTACCGACACCAGCGCGAAGGCGAACGAGGCGCGGTCGCGTACCTTGCGGTAGAAATGGGCGCCGCCGAGGGGTTTCGGCAGGGTGACCGAGGTGATGAGCTCGCCCGCGCCGAGCGCGGTCTCGACCTGGGGCGTGTCGCCGGGCAGACGGTGGAAGTCGGCGATAGGAATGCTTCTCACCGCACCATCGGCGCGCACGGTCTCGACCTTAGCATCGAGGAGACGCATCGCGACCGCCATGTCGCTCGGATGCACCGCGATGCAGGCGTCGCTCGCGCCCACGATGGCGTGCGAGCGGTTGAAGCCCTGCAGCGCTCCGCATCCACTTCCGGGCTGGCGTTTGTTGCACGGCTGATTGGTGTCGTAGAAATACGGGCAGCGGGTGCGCTGGAGAAGATTGCCGGCCGTTGTGGCCTGGTTGCGCAGTTGACCGTTGGCACCGGCGACCAGCGCGCGCGAGAGCACGGCGAAGTCCTTCCGGACCCGCTTGTCGGAGGCCAGATCGGTGTTGCGCACCAGCGCCCCGATCCGGAGTCCGCCTTCCGCGGTTTCCTCGATCTTGTCGAGACCCAGTCCATTAACGTCGATCAGGTGCTTGGGCGTCTCGATCTGGAGCTTCATCAGGTCCAGAAGGTTCGTGCCGCCGGCAACGAACTTGGCGCCGTCCACGCGGCTTGCCGATGCCGCGGCTTGCGCTGGCGAATTCGCTCGTTCGTAGGTGAATGGTTTCATGCCTGCCTCCCTGCGACCTCGGTGATCGCCTCGGCGATGTTGGAATAGGCGCCGCAACGGCAGATGTTGCCGCTCATGCGTTCGCGGAGCTCGGCGTTCGTCAGTTCGATATCTGCGTTCAGATCGGCGGTGACGTGGCTGGGTATCCCCGCCTTGACTTCGTTCAGCATCGCCACCGCGGAGCAGATCTGGCCCGGCGTGCAGTAGCCGCACTGATAACCGTCGTGCTTGACGAAGGCGGCCTGCATCGGGTGCAGGTTTTCAGGGGTGCCCAAGCCTTCGATCGTCGTGATGTCGTGGCCCTGGTGCATGACGGCCAAGGTCAAGCAGGAGGTAACCCTTCGGCCGCCGACGATCACCGTGCAGGCGCCGCACTGCCCCTGGTCGCAGCCCTTCTTAGAGCCCGTGAGATGCAGGTGCTCGCGCAGCGCGTCGAGAAGCGTCGTGCGGGCGTCGAGCTCGAGTTCGCGGGCGGCTCCGTTGACGGTGAACGAAACCTTGGAAAGCGACGGCGTGCCGGCGGCGAGTGTTTGTGCGAGTGGCGCTTGGGCCTCTGCTCTGCCGGCGGTAGCGCCAAGCGCCACGCTGGCGGCGGTGCCCATAAGAAGTTTCCGCCGGGATAGTTCGAACGCGGAGCTCTTCGACATCGATGCGATTCCATCAGATAGGAGGACGGGACGACTAACGCGGGCGAGGCCGATTGTTCCCTAATCTTGCGTCACGATACCGGGACAAAAGGCGAGTTCCGCACGCGGGTGAAATGAGACCTTCAATTCCGCGGCTTGCCGAAGACTTCTCGGGCGATGGCCACTGCGGCAACGGCGTTCGGCCAGCCAGAATAGAAAGCCAAGTGCGTGATCGTCTCGACCAACTCCTCTTCCGAAAGCCCGTTGTCCCGAGCCAAGGCGAGGTGCGAGCGAAGCTGATCCGTTCGGTTGAGTGCGATCAGCGCGCTCACAGTGACCAGGCTGCGGTCCCTTTTCGACAATTGCGGACGCTCCCACACGTCGCCGAACAGCACCCCGTCGGTAAGTTCAGCGAGCTTGGGCGCGATGTCCCCCATCAGACGCTGTGCTCGGGTTTGTGCCGCAGACGCACCGGTTGACTTGTCTTGCGCGCGTGCTGTCCCGAGGCCGGCGAATGCGGCGACGGCAACGGTTAGAAGGCCCGCGACAACAGCTTTCATGATCGTCTCCTTCATAGTTACGATGGCGACCGACCGCGTCAGAGCTCCTGCCGGGTTGGCCGGAACAGGATTTCGTTGATGTCGACCTCGTCCGGTTGGCTGATTGCAAACGCGACCATCTCCGCGAACGACGAAGCTGGGATCGCATACTTCTCATAGTAGTCGCGGATGCCTTCGGCGACGTCGGGCTCCGTGATGCTGGCGGGGAGTTCGGTCGCGATCGCGCCCGGCGAAATGATGGTGCTCCGGATGTTGTAAGGCTTCACTTCTTGCCGCAGGCCCTCGGAGATCACGCGTACGGCATGTTTCGTCGCAGCATAGACCGCGCTGCCGGGGCGCACGAAATGCCCGGCGACCGAGGACACATTGATGATGTGGCCGGCTTTTTGCTCCTTCATGTGCGGCAGCGCCGCCGCGATCCCGTAAAGGACTCCCCTCATGTTCACGTCGATCATGCGATCCCAATCCTCGATCTTGCCGCGCTCCAGAGGCGAGTGGGGCATCAGACCGGCGTTGTTGAGCAGCACGTCGATACGACCATGCGACTGGACGGCCTGCTCGACGAGTGCTTGAACCTGCTCGGCCTTCGTAACGTCGGTGGCGACCACCGCGCGGTCGCCCAGCGACAGTTCGCGGGCTAACGCGTTCAGCCTGTCGATCCGCCGTGCGCCGAGAACCAGCTTGGCCCCGCGCTCTGCCAGATGCCGCGCGGACGCTTCGCCCAGACCGCTGCTCGCGCCGGTGATGACGATGACCTTCCCTTCGATGCCTTTTGTCATGTGAGTGCTCTTCAGTGTGTGAGTGCTTGTTGGGATAGAGCGGGCTGAGGCAGCCGCGTCGAGCGGCAAGGCCGTCTGCCTTAGCTCAGCTTCGCGGCGGTGGTGCTTCAACACCTGAAAAGACCTGGACGGCGTCCGGAAGACGGGCTCCCTGGATTTCGATGGCCGCGACAGACGCATCGAGCTCCGCAAGTTCTGAGGGCGTGAAGCCGACCGCCACCGCGCCCACGTTCTCAAGCATATGCGGCATCTGCGTCGTACCCGGGATTGGGACGATCCATGGCTTCTGCGCCATCAGCCAAGCCAGGGCGATTTGTGCGGGCGCGGCTTGCTTGCGTGCGGCCCATTTTTTCACCAGCTCCACAAGGCGCAGGTTGCGCGGCAGGTTTTCCGGCGAGAAGCGCGACTCGATCTTGCGGATGTCGCCGTCCGCGAACCGAGTGTTTGCGTCGATCGCGCCGGTGAGGAAGCCGACGCCTAGCGGGCTCCAGGGCACGAAGCCGATGCCAAGGCTTTCACAAAGCGGCAGCACTTCTCTTTCAGGTCCGCGCCACAGCATCGAGTATTCATTTTGCACGGCCGTGACAGGCAACGCTGCATGGGCTCTTCGCAGCGTGTTCAGTCCCATCTCGGAGAATCCCCAGTGCAGGACCTTGCCTTCCGCCATCAGATCCTTGACCGCGCCGGCGACATCCTCGATCGGCACCTGCGGATCCACCCGGTGCTGGTAGAGAAGATCGATGCGATCGGTTCGCAGGCGCTTGAGCATTCCCGCGACCGCGAGCCTGATATGATCAGGCCGACTGTTGAGCCCCGGCCTGCGCTCTCCGGTCTCGAGATCGATATTCCACCCGAACTTCGATGTGATCACGACCTTGTCGCGGAACGGCGCGATACCTTCTCCCAGGATTCGCTCGACTTCGTGGGGGCCGTACGCCTCTGCCGCATCGAAGAACGTGACGCCGCGGTCGAAGGCCGCGCGGATGATGTTGATCATCTCGGGCCGCGTCGGGATCGTCGTCTGATAGGTCCGGCTCATGTTCTGGACGCCGAGGCCCACGCTGGAGACGTCCAGCGCTCCGAGCTTGCGTCTTCCGATCGATGGAATTGCGATCGACGGACCAGGCTCGGCCGCTTGAGCCGAGGCCCGCGAGTGCAAACCGCCGAGCAGCGGCGCCGCCGCGACAGCTCCCGCCGCCGTCAGGAAGCTCCGACGTCCGAGTACGCCTTCGCGCTCTTTATCCATGTCCGTCCTTCTTTCCATCGTCACGCGACCGGCCCTCATGCCTCCGGGATTTGCTTGCCGTACTGTTCGAGGGTGATGCTGTCCGGATCCGGTCCGCCACGGATACCGGTGTCGAGCGTATCGATGGCGCCGACCTGATCTTTGGAAAGCTCGAAATCGAAGACGCCGAAATTCTCAGCGATGCGGGCGGGCTTGATCGACTTGGGGACCGCCGAGCGGCCGTGCTGAAGATGCCAACGCAGCATCACCTGAGCCGCCGACTTGCCGTGGTGCCGGCCGATTTCAAGCAGAATCGGGTCGTCGAACGTTCTCCTCTCGCCGCCCCTGTACGAGGTGATGCCGCCGATCGGCGACCAGGCCTGGGTGAGGATGCCATGCTCCCCATGCATGCGCGCAAGCGTCGTCTGCTGGAAGTACGGATGAAACTCGATCTGGTTCACGGCCGGTACGACGGACGTCTCCGCCAGCAGACGCGCCAGGTGCTCGGGCATGAAATTGCTGACCCCGATAGCGCGCACCTTGCCGTCGGCGAGCAGCTTTTCGAGCGCCCGGTAGGCATCAAGGGTCCGATCGAAAGCAGAAGGCAACGGCTGATGCAGCAGCAACAGGTCTATCTGCTCCACCCCCAGCTTGCGCGCGCTCTTCTCGAAGCCATGCAGCGTGGCGTCGTAGCCGTAATCGCTGATCCAGATCTTCGTCTCGATGAATACGTCGTCCCGTCCCAAACCGGACTGACGGACGCCTTCGCCGACTTCACGCTCATTGAAGTACGCGGCCGCCGTGTCGATGAGGCGGTATCCCACCCGCAGCGCTTCCGTGACTGCGGACGTCGTCGCATCCGGCGAGGTCTGGAAAACTCCGAGCCCGATGCTCGGCATAACGATGCCGTTGTTCAGGGTCTGCGTCGTCACATCGTTGGTCATGGATGCATCTCTTTCCTAACCTTGGGGGCTCGCCTCCGCCGTTGCTCAGCGCCCCGTGACAGCCAGCAGGTGCGGCGGATAGCGCTCCCCTTCGACCTGGATCGCAGCGGCGGCCTTCTGGATCTGGGCGAGATCGTCGGCACCGAGTTCGACTTCCGCAGCCTTCAGGTTCTCCTCAAGCCGATGAAGCTTGGTGGTGCCCGGAATCGGGACGATCCACGGCTTCTGCGCGAGCAGCCAGGCGAGCGCGATCTGCGCTGGCGTCGCCTTCTTGCGCTCGCCGATTTGCTTCAGGAGGTCTACCAGGGCCTGGTTGGCCTTCATCGCCTCGGGCGTGAAACGCGGAAGGATGCTGCGGAAGTCGCCTTCGGGAAGCTTCGTGTTCTCGTTCATCGCTCCGGTCAGGAAGCCCTTGCCGAGCGGGCTGTAGGGCACGAAGCCGATGCCAAGCTCCTCGCAAGCCTGCAAGATGCCATTGGTCTCCGGCCCCCTCGTCCAGAGCGAGTATTCGTTCTGGAGCGCCGCGACAGGCTGCACCGCATGCGCGCGGCGGACCGTCTGAGCCCCGGGCTCCGACAGGCCGAAATGCTTGACCTTGCCTTCCTTGATCAGGTCCTTGACGGCGCCGGCGACGTCCTCGATCGGAACGTCCGGATCAACGCGGTGCTGGTAGAACAGGTCGATGCGATCGGTCTTCAGGCGCTTGAGAGACCCCTCGGCGACCTGGCGAATGCGTTCCGGACGACTGTTCAGGCCCGACTGCTTACCGGTCGCCGGGTCGATGGCGAAGCCGAACTTGGTGGCGATCACGACCTTGTCTCGCACCGGAGCCAGCGCCTCGCCCACTAGTTCCTCGTTCGTGAAAGGTCCATAGATCTCGGCCGTATCGAAGAAAGTCACTCCGCGGTCGTGGGCGGCGCGGATCAGATTAACTGCGTCTTCCTTCCCGAGCGCGTACCCATAGCCGAAGTTCAGCCCCATGCATCCGAAGCCGATGGCCGATACTTCGAGACCGCTTTTTCCGAGTATGCGCTTCTTCATCTCGTTCTCCTTCGATCGCGAAGAGCGCCGCCAGCGCACGTCCCAACCCGTTCGGGCTAAACGGCTGGCGGTGAGAGACGCTCCTATCGAGGCGCCCCGTCCCCGCGACCTGAAGGTAGCTCGACGCATTTATTGCGATTAGATGCTAAGATGTGCATGCTTCTATGAGTGGAGTTCATGAATGCTGCGCGAGAACCTCAATGATTTCCTCGGCTTCCTTGCTGTCGCCAGGGAGCAAAACTTCACACGGGCGGCGGCAAAGCTCGGCGTCAGCCAGTCCGCTCTCAGCCACGCGATCCGCGGGCTCGAGGCTCGCCTTGGGGTGCGTCTGCTGGCCCGAACGACGCGCAGCGTGGCCACGACCCCCGCCGGAGAGCGTCTGCTACGGACGATCGGCCCGCGGTTCGACCAGATCGAAGCGGAACTCGCCGACCTAAGCGAGCTGAGGGACCGACCGGCAGGCATGATCCGGATCACGGCCGGGGAGCACTCCGCGGAGACCGTTCTGTGGCCGGCGTTGAAGAAGCTTCTGCCGACCTATCCCGACATCAAGGTCGAGCTGGTCGTCGACTACGGCCTCACCGACATCGTTGCCGAGCGATACGACGCGGGCGTGCGCCTCGGCGAACAGGTTGCGAAGGACATGATCGCCGTCCGCATCGGGCCCGACCTGCGGATGGCGGTGGTGGGCTCGCCTTCCTACTTCGCGCGGCGGCCGCTCCCAAAGAGGCCCCAGGATCTTACTGAGCATAACTGTATCAACATTCGGCTCCCGACCCTCGGCGGCATCTACGCGTGGGAATTCGAGAAGCGCGGTCGCGCGTTGAAGGTCCGTGTCGATGGCCAGTTGATCTTCACGAACCTGGCGCTGCGTCTCAACGCCGTCCGGGACGGACTCGGTCTGGCCTATATGACCGAGGATCAAGTGGAGGCCGACATCGCCAGCGGAAGGCTGATCCGCGTACTGGAGGATTGGTGCGCGCCGTTCGCCGGCTACCACCTCTATTATCCTAGCCGCCGGCAGCCCACGCCGGCATTCGCCGTGCTGGTCGAGGCCTTGCGGTATCGCACAAGGTGACAAACCGAGCCGCGCTTCTGTCTGCCGCGAGCTCGTTAGCGGCTCAATGCCCAAAGCCGTTCTCTGCGGTCAGTGAGCCGTGAACCCGCCGTCGACTGGTAGACCGATGCCGACTACAAAGCTCGCGGCCGGACTGCAGAGCCAAAGCACCGCTGCGGCGACCTCCTCAGGGCGGCCCAGCCGTCCGATCGACTGCTCCTTCATGATCTCGGCCATCGCCTCGGATTGACCGTGGAGCATGTCCGCGACCATCGGAGTGTCGATCGTCCCTGGACAAACCGCATTGATCCGGATTCCGCGCGGCGCATATTCCACACCAGCGCTCTTGGTCATGCCCAGCACGGCGTGCTTGGTGCCGTGATAGGCCGCCCGCTGCGGCAGGCCGACGAGTCCACCGAGCGACGAGCAATTCACGATCGCGCCCGAGCCCTGTTCACGCATGATTCTGAGCTCATGCTTCATGCAACTCCAGACACCGCGCTGGTTGACGGCGACGACCCGTTCGAACTGTTCGAACGGCTCGTCCGCCGCGTCGGATGGCGGGACTTGGATGCCAGTGTTGTTGAACGCCATATCGAGCCGCCCGTAGTCGGCAACCGTCCGATCGACTGCCGCCGCGACCTGGGCTTCGTCTGAGACATCGCATCTCAATCCGAGCGCCGAACCTCCGCCGCGGACGATCCGGGCCGACTCTTCCGCAGCCAAGTCGCCGTCGACATCGCAAAGGACGACGGAGGCCCCGCTCTCGGCGAACATACGCGCGGTCGTCAGCCCCATGCCCTTGGAAGCGCCTGTAACCAGCGCGATTTGGCCGGCGAAATCGTAGCGGGGATTCATCATGTTCTCCTATCGCTGCAGTCGCGACGCGGGCTCTAGCCCAAAGCGACGGTCACCGTCTTTTCCCGAACACCGGAAACTTCGAGTCCTCGCCGTAGTCGTCGTGTTCGGCTGCCTTGAGGGTCGCCATGTCCTCGGCAGTGATCTCGAAGTCGACGGCGATGTTGCTGCGCAGATGCTCGGGACGGGTGGTCTTCGGCAGCGGCAGGAGCCCGAGCTCCAGGCAGTAGCGAATGCAGAGCTGCGCAACCGAAACGCCGTATTTGGCAGCGAGCCCGGCCAACTGAGGGTTCTTCAGGACCGCGCCGTGCGCGACCGGAGAATAGGCCTCCACCAGCACGTCGCGGCTGCGGCAGTGGTCGATCAGGTCGAACGGCGTATTGCCGACGTGGGCCAAGATCTGGTTCACCACGGGCTTCACGGACGCGTTCTCGATGATGTTGTCGAGATCGGCCTGTTCGAAGTTGGAAACACCGATCGCGCGCAGCTTGCCGGCGACGTGGGCCTCTTCAAGCGCCCGCCACGCCTCCAGGTTGCCCTCGAAGTAGTGGTCGGCACCGCGAAACTCGGCCCAAGGCTGGGGGCTGTGGATGAGCATCAGATCGATGTGCCCGACGCTCAACGCAGCCAGCGAGCCGTCGATCAGCGTGCGGGCCTTGGAGTATGACTTGCAGCCCGCGTCGAGCTTCGTCGTGACGAAGAGTTCGTCGCGGGCTATTCCGCTGGCGCGCAGCCCTTCGCCGACACCACGCTCGTTGGCGTAGGCCTGGGCCGTGTCGATATGGCGGTAGCCGATCGCTATCGCCTGCTGAACGAGGCCGGCGGCATCGCCGTCCTCGATCATCCAAGTCCCGAATCCCAGTTTGGGAATTCGCACGCCGTTGGCAAGCGTGAAAGTTTCCGGAGCAATCATTGGTTCTCTCTCAACGTTGGGGCTCTGCGCCGGTCGGCGTCAGGCGAGGTCGATTCGATCACTTGCGATATTGTTCGTCGGTGACCTTCTCCATCCAGTCGACGTTCTTGCCCCCGACGGATTCCTGAACGGCGATGTGCGTCATGGCGGTGGTCGACGAGGCGCCATGCCAGTGCTTCAGTCCCGGCGGAAACCACACCACGTCGCCCGGGCGGACTTCTTCGACCGGACCGCCCTCACGTTGCACCCAACCTAGGCCGGCCGTGATGATCAGCGTCTGTCCGAGCGGATGCGTGTGCCAGGCGGTGCGGGCCCCGGGTTCGAACGTCACCTGGCCGGCACCTGTCCGTGCGGGCTCCGGCGCCGAGAAGAGCGGGTCGATGCGAACCGCTCCGGTGAACCATTCGCCCGAACCCTTCTGCGAGGGACGAGAGCCGTTGCGCTTGATGTCCATGTCCATGGAGACCTCCTTTGCAGGCTCGATGGCCTGCGCTGATTTGAAGTTCAAACTGATTAGAGTGGCCGCGCCGCCGGCGACGAGCACGTTTCTGCGCGTGATCATCGAGCTTCCTTTCAGCGCGGGTCGTATCCGGGTTTCTTGAAGATGGTCTCGGGCTTGTCGACGATGTCTGGCCCGTAGACGCGGCTCGCCCAATCCTTCGGTTCGACGTCTTCGATACCGACCGATACGGACTCCTGACCGTAACCCAGCGTATCCATCACCGCCTTCGTGATGGCCTCGGCGAGGACCGCCTTCTGCTGCTTCGACTTCCCGGAAAATAGCTTCACCACGACGTGGGGCATGGCTCCCTCCTTTCAGGATCAGTTGGCCTTCGTCATGCGATCCAAGGTGAAGACGAAGTCCTGGGCCGATTGGGACTTGTGACAGGAGAAGCAACGCCCGACGTTCTCGGTCTCGTTCACCGTCTTGTCGGCGTTGAACGCCTGGAATTCCCATTCCCCGTTGCGCTGCTCGGGCGGATACTCCGCGCCCCAGCCCGCCCGCTTTTCCAAGACGATGTAGCGGAACAGCTTGCCATCCCGATAATCCTCCATCGTGATGACCGTTCCACTCGGAAGAGGCTGCCCCTTCCTGGCCGCTTCGATCGCAGCGCGCGTTGCGAAGATCTCTTCGCGGATGCCGCCCCTCGTCACGGTCGCGTAGTGCGCGTCGTCGCTGGCATAGCGTTGGGGAAACTTCACTAGATCGCGCGAGGCCCGAGCCTGCGATGCGACCGCCGCTGCCGCGGCGAAGCCCAGAACGACAATCAGCTTCCTGGTCTTCTGGATCTTCATCGCGCTCTTCCTCACTTGGACCGCTTCTCGATGACGTCCTTGATTACCTGTGCCGCCGAGAATGCGTTGGGCCAGCCGGCGTAGAAGGCGAGATGGCCCAGCACCTCGCCGGCCTCTTCCTTCGTCAGCCCGTTGTCCATCGCGCGGTTCAGGTGATAGGTGATCTGCGCGACCTGACCGGTGGCGATGAGGGCGCTAACGGTGACGAGGCTGCGGTCTCGCGGAGCCAGCGCCGGCCTGAGCCAGAGATCCCGGAACAGCGCGTCGGTCGTGTACTGGACGAGGCTCGGCGTGATCTGGCCGAACTGCTCTCCCACACGGGTGGCCCGTTGCTTCTCCGCCGCCTCGTTGAGCGGAAGCTGCGGTTCCGAGAGCGGCGGAAGCTGGTCGCGTCCGATGTTGCGGCTCTTGAAGACATCCCGCGCTGCGGGGATCGCATCCATCGCGTTCGCCCAGCCGGTGTAGAATGCCAGGTGCGTGATGATCTCCGATATCTCGGACGGCTTCACGCCGTTGTCGAGCGCGAGTGCCAGGTAGTGACGCAGTTCGATGGTCTGGTCGCGTGCGATCAGGGCGGCGACCGTGACGATGCCGCGGTCGCGGCGCGAGAGGCCCGGCCGCTTCCACAGGTCCTCGACGACGAACTTCTGCGCGTAGCCTTCGAGTGCGGGCGCGACGGCGTGGATGTCTTCTGGCTTCACCATGGCATTTGCTCCTCCGACGGGCGTCTGTGCGGCGGCCGCGCCGGCGAACAGACAGAACGAAAACAATGTCGCTGCGAACGTCTTCATTGTTGGGCTCCTTCCAGAGTTATCGGGTGCGCGATCAGCCACCAGGCGACGAGCGAAGCGCACAGCACGGTCGCCGAACTGACGAGAAACAGGGCGTTCAGCCTCGACCCGGCGGCGATCAGACCAAGCGCAGGACTGGCGAGGCCTTGAGCGAGATCGAGGAAGGCGGTGTAGGCGCCCATCGCGAGACCCCGGCTCTGTGCCGGGACGCGGCGGACGGCTTCGACGCCGAAGCCCGGGTAGACCAGCGAGAAGCCGAAGCCGGTAAGGGCCGAGCCGGCGAGCGCCATCTCAGGGCGGACGGCGAGCCAGATCAGCGCCTGGCCGGCGGCTTCGACGGCGGCACAGACCAGCGCAACCTTCGCGCCGCCGATCCTGTCGGCCAGATGACTGAAGAACAGTCGTGCGAGAATGAAGGCGACCGCGTAAGCGGTGTACGCCGCCCACCCGTTAGCCCACCCCCTCGCCGCGAATAGCAGAACGACGAATGTGGTCACGGCGCCGAAGCCAACGCTGCCCAGCGCGGAGCCCAGTCCGGGCACCCAAACGGCACCGACCACTTCGACGAACGAGGCCCGCACGTGCTTCACCGGCGCGACGGCCGGCAGAAGAGCGACGAGAGGCAGCACGGCGAGCGGCGCCAAAGTGGTCGCGAGCGAGATCGCGGCGAACCCGTAGCCGGCATAGAGCGCCGAGCCGGCGGGAGCACCGATCGCGAAGGCAGCGAACATCGCCGACCCGACCCATGCGATCACCTTGCCGGTGTTGCTCGAATGGGCGAGCGCGAGGCCCCAGCTCACGGCCGCGGTGATGATGAAGCTCTCCCCTCCACCGAGCAGCGCGCGCCCCGCGAGCAGGACCACCACCGAGATCAGCGGAGATCCGCTCAGAGCGTGGGACAGCAGGTAGAGCAGCCCGGCGACAGCGGCGCCGAGCAGACCGACGATCACCCCTCGCTTCGCTCCGCGCGCATCGGAGAAGTGGCCGGCCAAAGGGCGGGAGATCAACGACGCGGCGAATTGGCTGCCTGCGACCAGGCCCACCACGAACGGGCCGAAACCCAGTCCGTCGTGCACGTGAAGAGGCAGGACGGGCATGGCCACGCCAATGACAAGAAAGCCGACGAACACCACGCCCATGATGGGAAGCAACGTGGCCGTGATGCTTGGGGCCGGAAAGGATTCTTGCATGGTCGTGACAGACATCCTCAGAGCTCCTGCCCGGTGTCCCTCTGTCATGGTTCCCGGCCTTTCGTTCTGGGCTTTGCCTGCCCGATCGCTGACCCGAAGCTAGGCCTTCCCCGCCCCCCTGATTAGGTGATAGATTTCGAATGCAGTCAGTAGTTGGACTTATCAATGGAACGGGACGACGCCAGCGATCTTCTCGCCTTCCTGGCGGTGGCGCGGGAACGCAGTTTCACGCGTGCCGCGGCCAAGCTCGGAATGACCCAGTCAGGGCTCTCTCAAATCATCCGCAATCTCGAGGAACGGCTCGGCGTGCGGTTGTTGAACCGGACGACGCGCAGCGTCACGCCGACGCAGGCCGGCGAACGCCTGTTCCAGAGCATCGGGCCCAAGTTCTCCGAGATGGACGCCGATCTCGCGGCGCTCAGCGAACTCCGCGAAAAGCCGGCCGGAACGGTGCGCGTCACGGCAGGAGAGTATGCGGCGAGTGCTATTCTCTTTCCCGCGCTGTCTCGGCTTCTGCCCCAGTATCCGGACGTAAAGGTTGAGGTGATCATCGACTACGGGCTCACCAACATCGTGGCGCAGCAGGTCGATGCCGGCATCCGCCCCGGCGAACTCGTCGCCAAGGACATGATCGCCGTGCGCATCAGCCCCGATCTGCGGATGGCCGTGGTCGGCTCGCCATCCTACTTCACCGATCGCAAGCGGCCGAAGACGCCGCAAGATCTGACCCAGCACAACTGTCTCAACCTACGCTTGCCCACGCACGGCGGCAGCCTCTACGCTTGGGAGTTCGAAAAGAACGGACGCGAGCTCAACGTGCGGGTCGACGGACAGTTGGTGTTCAACAGCGCCGGCCTTCTCCTGGACGGCGCGCTGAAGGGTCTGGGTCTCGCCTACCTCACCGAGGGACATGTTCAGCCGTACATATCGGAAGGTCGGCTCGTTCGCGTGCTGGCAGATTGGTGTCCGCCGTTCTCGGGGTACCACCTCTACTATCCCAGCCGGCGGCAACCCTCGCCCGCCTTCTCACTCCTGGTCAACGCGCTGCGGTACAAGGGGCGCTGACAACTTCGAGCGAGAGCCCGCGGTCCGTTACTTTGCTCGTTGGTGCTGGAATCAACGGAAAAATACCGAGAAATTTGAACCGGTACGCGCTCGACCACCGTTGAGAATGCGAGTCCAGATTTCCGCTCGCGGGCCGACTATGGTGAGAATAGCGGGCTACTTCGAGAAAAGCGCCTTTTCAAACCCTATAAAACAAGGGGTCCGGATATTGGATCGCGGGCTTTCTTTGGTGAAAGCGAGAGACGACGATTGTCATGCCCGGGCTTGACCCGGGCATCCACGAAGGGCGGCCGAGAGGCCGCCCTTTTTCCATTTATTTACAGCCAGGTTGTCGAATCTGCAGACCGGGCTCGCCAGCTTGCGCTGGTGCCATCGTCATCGGATTTGTGCTAGAGTTCTGCTAGTTTCCATCGGCGGAAGAGTATCGACCATGCCCCCGAAAGAAACTTATTCCGTCCTCGAGAGAGCGAAGCACGGAGCGCTAATAGATCGGTGTGGCCGGACTGTTTTCTACATTGCCTTGTGGATTGCGGCTGTGTGCTCCGTCCTTCCAATTCCGTCGGCGTTCTTTCCGCGCGAATATTGGTTGATCACCGCTTTGGCTCTCCCATTCGGGTTATTGCTACACGCATGGGCTATTTCGAGTGGCTCAAGCGGCGGTTTCTCTAGGCCCCACTCATCGCTTTTTCCAGCAAGACTACGTTTGTGTAGCTTGCGATCGCGCCGCAAAAGAGTTGTTTGCACTTTGGGGGGGCATCAGGTCCAGTCGTGTTGCATTTGAGATTTCGGTGACAGCGCACTTTACCCCCTGACCGTAGCTCGTAGTGAACTCAAGGTTCGCATCACAAGGGAGGGATCGACGAAGATGGCGAAGCGTACCACGATCTGTGTCGGGATCGATACCGGCAAAAGGAAGCTCGATG
>NZ_BSOW01000066.1 GCF_030160715.1 Bradyrhizobium iriomotense | reverse complement strand
GGTCCATTCTTGAACACGGCTGGCATCAATTCGAAACCTTTCTCGCCTACAAGTTGGAGGCGGCCGGCGGTCGCCTCGTTAAAGTCGATCCGCGCAACACGTCGCGGACCTGTAACGAATGCGGTTCTATCGACGCACGCCATCGCGAAAGCCAAGCACGATTCGCCTGCGACGATTGCGGACACGAGGCGCATGCCGACGTGAACGCAGCCCGCAACATTCTCAGGGCCGGAACGCGGCCCGCGGTGGAGGTCTCGTTCCGCCGCAAATCTCGTAGAGCCGCTTAAGGCTCCTCGGAAAACTCCCCTCCCTTCAGGGAGGGAAGAAGTTAATCAAGCAAGGGGCGCTCCTTCTATATCGACTGCTCAGCATGCCGCCGTATCGGCCTGGTTTGTAGCCATGTCTACTCCGAACGCGAAAGGTTTGACCGCGCGCTGCGGATGCTCTCATGACGATCGGCGATGAGGACGCAATCAACACAATGAAGCGCTTGGCAAATCCGAAGGATGGCGATCCGGCTGCCCATGCCCTGACGTGCCGTTCGCCACCTTGAATCTGATCGCCGCATCTTCCGCGGCATGGACGCGTTTCGGGACGGGCATTCGACGACCTATTCTCCCCCTTCGTAGAAGAGCTCAAGCGGCAGTCCGACCAGAGATTTTCCGATCCAGTCCCGAGCGATGATGTTCGATGGGCCCATTGCAATGGCCGCGCGCGCATCGCGGAAGGAACGTTCGATCGGCCCTCGGTGATAGCCGTAACCTCCGGTCACTGTTAGTGCAGCGGCTGCAACCTTGTTCGCGACCTCGGCGGCATGCACCTTGAATTCGGTGAGTGGGACCAGGACTTGGCTTTGCGGCTTGCCGGCGCGACGGAGTTCGTCCAGCCTTGTTGCCAATTCCAGCCGCCACGGCCGCAACGATTCGACGAGCACCTTGGCCGCGCCGAGCTCCTGCCGGATCGCCTGATAATCTGCAAGTCTCTTGTTCCGATCCTTGTGCACGAAACTTTCAGTGTGCTTGACAGCGGCATTGAGCGCGCCGCGGGCCAGGCCTTCCCACACGGCGCCGAGCCCGATCAGATAGACGGGCGAGACACCATTGTAGATGATTTCCTTTCCCTGCCCTTCTGCGCCGAGCCGGTCCCGCTGCGGTACCCGCACGTTATTGTAGCGGATGGGCCCTGAGTGATTGGCGCGCACCCCGAGGGCGTTCCAAGGCTTCGATTCGATCCCGGGAGACTTTCCGTGCACAATGAAGAAAACAATGTCGGCTTGGTCCTTGGCGCCGGGCGTGCGTGTTTGGACCACATAGAAATCGGCCTGACCTGAGCTCGTTGTGAATGATTTCTTGACATCAAGCAGATAGTCGTCGCCGTCGCGTGACGCTTCGGACAGATTGCACCACCAATGTCCACCGGTCGCGCGTTCGCTGGTCGAATATGTGCCAAGAAGGGTGCCGTTCTTCGCCCTGAGCCAACGCTCCTTCTGGTCATCGTTCCCATACAGGTTGATGGTCTGAGCCGCGCCGACGTGCATGACGTAGACAAGGCCGGTCGATGCATCGATCTGGCCAATGCGATAAGCAGCTTCGGCGAAATCGGCATGGCCGAGGCCAAGACCGCCAAAGCGGGTTTCGCTCAAGACACCGGTCCAGCCCGCCTCCGCCAACGCTTTGAAATTTTCTTTGGGAAAGCGGCCTTCGAGATCATTGCGGTCGGCGTTGCCCCTTACGGTCGCATCGATGGCGGCATCCAGCCGAGAATAAAGGTCGAAGTTGTGTGCCAGCCCGGCTGTAGCCATGGTCAGCTTATCCTTTTCCCGCGAGTTCAGACAACGGCGTGCGTCAGCACTTTCTTTCTGAAGTCAGTTTGCGCTGAGCCTCCGAGGTAGAGCGCCTTGAAGTCGTCGCGGTTGCGCAAGGCGCTGGTGCGCCGGACAGGACTCTACAGGACTCTATGGCCGTTGCTGAGGACGACTGCACGGGCCGACAAGCGTAGCGCGACCTTCGAATTCTGTTCAGCTACCAGGATTGAGAGACCTCGCTCTTTATTGAGCTGCTTGAACGCTCCGAAAGCTCTCAACGACAGGCGGGCAAGCCCCATCGACCATCCACTAGAGCCGATCGATTTAGAAAGTCAATGCGATCCTTACTGCCGGACATGGTAGGGGAGACTGCCTGCACCTTGGGATACTCTGTTCGAGCGACGACCCGCTCGCAACCAAAACGCTGCAGCAGCTCGAACCATGAATAGCGACCTGTGGATCCGCAAGCTTTCGAGAGAGAAAATTCTGCGGAGAGGATCATGAAAACACGATTGGCAGACTATAGAGCCGATAATGCGTGTCATATGCCGCTGAGCAATCTGGATGTAAGCGAAGCCAAGCGCTTTCAGGACGACAGCATATGGGGCTGCTTCGAGCGATTGCGAATGGAAGATCCCGTTCACTACTGCCAAGACAGCCCTTATGGTCCATATTGGTCCATAACGAAATACCGAGATATCGTCGCGATAGATACAGATCATAGGACATTTTCGTCAGAGCGAGGCGTCACAATTGTCGATGTGCCGGATAAGCACTGGACTCAAAGTTTCATCAAGATGGGGCCTCCCGAACATGGCGAGCAGCGCGCTACTGTCAGCCCGATAGTCGCGCCGGAAAATCTGACGAAGCTCGAAGGCTTGATCCGCCGTCGGGCTAGAACGATTCTGGACGGCTTGCCGCTGAATGATACCTTCAATTGGGTGGATATGGTCTCCATTGAGTTGACGACGCAGATGCTCGCGACGTTGTTCGACTTTCCATTTGAGGACCGGCGGCTCTTAACCTATTGGTCGGACGTAGCTGTTGCTAATCCGAAAGAAGGTCATGCGATCGACAGCTGGGACAAGCGAAGCACGATCTTGTCCGAGTGCTTGGATTATTTCACGCGGCTTTGGAACGAGCGCGTGAATGCCGAGGCCCGCTTGGACCTGATTTCCATGATGGCACACTCGCCTGCAACTCGACACATGAAGCCGAGCGAGTTTCTCGGGAATCTGATTCTGCTGATCGTGGGCGGAAATGATACCACGCGAAATTCGATTACCGGGGGCCTCCTGTTCATGAACCAGCACCCCTCCGAGCTGCGAAAACTACGCGATAACCCCAAGCTGGTGTCGAGCGCGGTGTCGGAGATTATTCGGTATCAGACGCCCATCGCACATATGCGGCGCAACGCCGCGGCCGATATCGTCGTGGGTGGGAAACAAATCAGGAAGGGCGACAAGGTCGTCATGTGGTATATCTCTGGTAACCGCGACGAAGAGGTCATCGAGGACGCCGACAGCTTCGTCATCGACCGCAAGAACGTGCGGCAGCATCTCTCCTTCGGATTCGGTATCCATCGTTGCGTTGGGCGACATCTTGCGGAGCTGCAGTTGAAAATCCTCTGGGAAGAGATCTTGAATGCGCGGCTGGAGATCAGGGTTGTCGGCGAACCCGAGCGAATTGCGTCGAACTTCGTGCACGGTTATTCCGCTCTCCCTGTGCAGATTAGAGCTTAGGCTGTGATGGTCCGCCTTGAGAGTCGCCCAGCAGCACGGTTCCGTCCCCTCTTTGACGGCTCTCGTTGCTGCACAGTACCGAAAGCGGTTGATCGGCATGAAGGAATGAATGCATCTCGGGAACTGGGCAGCCATCAGGACAGACGTTGAAATGATCTGCGAGCAGCGATGAACGGTGGTGTCGAGCGCTTGAACTGGCTTGACCCGACGCGCATCCCGATCCAGCGGCCTCCGGCTATGTTGTGAGCACTGCGCTGAACCAGTCCCCAACCAGCGCATTTCGCTCGTCGGCGTGGTTGTAGATCGTGTGCTCGCCGTCAGGCCAGGACTTGAGGCGCGATCGTGGGTTGCCTTCGAGAAACGCACTCTGAGATCCGGGCTTGACCAGGGCATCGGCGCCGCCCTCCAGCACCAGTGTCGCGCAGGCGATAGGGGCGCGGCGGCCTTCGAAGACAAGTGCGGAAACGCGTTCGGTCAGCAAATCGGGATCGCGGCAGCCGAACATCGCCGCGAGTTGCTCTTGCGCCGTGCGGAATGGCGGCACCTCCGTGCGCGGTGGCGCCCCATTGATACAGCAGGCGTGAACACGGCTGTCGCGGATGGCGGTTAACGCCGCGAGGAGCCCGCCATAGCTGTTGCCCCATAGCCCGATCTTCTCACCAGGCGAGCGCATTAAGGCAAGATCGACGAAGCGGCTCAAGCCGCCTGCGACGTCGTCATCGGCGTGAATGCCTCCCTCGAGCCTGCTTTCGCCCTGCCCTGGACCATCTACCAGGAAACAGTCGATTCCTCGCAGACAGAGCGCTTCCGCCATCGAACGATAGGCCGTCGACCAGCCGCTCATGCCTCCTAACACGATCACGCTCGCACGGGTCCGCTCCCCCACCGGTAGAAAATGCCATCCGAACAATGTCCCCTGCCGGTATGGCACCTCCACCTTCGTCGCCGGATATTTCGACAGTGCAGCAAAACGCGCAAAGCACCGGGTCATACGGCGGTACAGCTCCCGCTTTCGGTCGCTATCCGCATTGAAGGCCATTTGAGCAAAGATCAGGCTCACGGCAGCGGCGTGCCAGCTTTCGCAGGCCGTCACAGCATCATGGGCAGCGTCAGCACGCAGTTCGTCCTCATGTGCGATTGCCTCGAGCACGAGGTCCCACCGGCTCCCCTCTCGCACCCGCTGATGTGCGAGAAGTGCCTTCTCGCGCGTCATGCCATAGTCGATCATGCGCGTGATCGACATCGCGCGGCACAGGGCCTCAATTTCTTTAGTCTGCTCTTCAGATAATGCCATGTTCAAGCTGCCAGCGCCGTCGCGCGCCACGATATTTTCTGCCGGAGATCGTCCACGAGACCGGCAACGTCCTTCAGCTCGGCGGCAAATCCAAACAGATTGGTGTCTGGACGTACCAGCATCGCCACAGCCTTCTTTTCGGCGAGATAGGACGAATAGATTCCATCGACATCGAGCATGCGTTCCACGCCGGCGCCGGCATCGTCGGAGAGCGTCAATGCGCGACAGCCGAGATCCTGAAGAAAGCCCATCCGCGATGGGCCAAGACTAGCCGCTGGATTGCGTTCAGCAATCAGTGCGAAACTGTAGCCGATGTGGTCGTCGAGCCTTGCAACGCGATCGCCGATCCTGACTCGTCCCTGCGGCGGCACTGGGTCCACAACCTTTCCCCAGGCGGCGCGACGGTCGTCCTGGATGATGCCAGCAGAGAGGGAAGGATAGGGCTGTGGCGGTGGCACTAGGTTGAATCGGAAAGCCAGGTCACGGAAAAACGCAACCGTGCGGCTATGTGTATTGGCAATCTTCCCCAACATCACCGCCGTGCGCATGATGTGGGCGACATGCGGGCGGCGCTCGGGCTCGTAACTCTCAAGGACTTCCGGTGACGCAACGTTCCGGAGCACGAGATCGAGTTTCCAGGCGAAATTGGCGGCGTCTCTGATACCGGAGCAAGCGCCCTGCCCGAGATAGGGCGGCATGGTATGCGCGGCGTCACCTCCCAGGAACACCTGCCCGCAGCGCCAGCTCCGCGCCATCCGGCATTCGAAGGTGTAGACGATCTGCCTGATGATCCGAAGGTCGTCCGGGCCGACATTGTGATATTGC
The DNA here is from genome assembly GCF_030160715.1 of Bradyrhizobium iriomotense. Taxonomy (GTDB): domain Bacteria; phylum Pseudomonadota; class Alphaproteobacteria; order Rhizobiales; family Xanthobacteraceae; genus Bradyrhizobium; species Bradyrhizobium iriomotense. Next base: position 16,439 of record NZ_BSOW01000066.1, on the reverse strand, counting down.
TTCAAGATTCTCCACGCGCTCTCCGCCCGCTCCATCTCGTCGGTGTCCTCGTCCGGCCGCAGAGCAAATTCGAATCGCTGCCGATTTGTGCCGATCGGCAGGAACATGTGGCCTCGTGCCGGGTCGCAATATTGCTTGGTCTCCTCGAAGCTTGCGGGAAGCGGCCGTTTGCGCTCCCCGTCGATGTTGAGCCAGCGTTCGTTGAAGCCGGAGTCGTCGCGCTCAATCCCGAGCGCAGACCTGACGAAGCTTCTGGCACCATCGGCCGCGAAGACGTAGCGCGAATGCATTGTCTCGCCAACGTCGCCTGCCCTTAGCGAGAGTTCGACCTTTTCGCCTGATATCTTCAAGCCGGTGAGCTCCGTCCCCTGGCGCACCGTGACGTTCGGCAAGGTGCGCACCTTGCGGTCGATCGCCTCCTCGATATCCGGCTGATGAATCGAAATATGGGCCGAAAATCCCATCGGCAGGCTGGGGGTATCGGCGACATCCACCAGCCGCTTTCCTTTCGTATTATAGAAAATGTAGGACTTAATCGGCGATGAATCCCGCAGCGCCTCCTCGATGTCGCATGCGAAGCTGAGCAGCCTTGCGGTCTCTCCGTCGATGTGCGTCAGCCGCGGAAGGCCATAAAGAGACGGCCATCGCTCGACGACCAGGACGCGGTGGCCGAGCTGCCCCAAGAGCGATGCCGCCGTCAGGCCCGTCGGGCCATAGCCGATGACCGCCACATCGAAGTCTGTCTGAGCCATGAATGTCCTCCCGGATTTTTTTTTGCAGCTTGTGATACTGGGAGGCATAGGTACAATCTATTGTTTTTATGAACCATATTGATGACGTGGATGCCGCATCATGCGCTTCAAAGGTCTCGACTTGAACCTCCTCGTCGCGCTCGACGCGCTGATGACCAAGCGCAGCCTAACTGCGGCGGCGCGCAGTATCCGTTTGAGCCAACCCGCGATGAGCGCGGCGGTCGCCAGATTGCGTGCCTATTTCCGCGACGATCTCTTCACGATGCGTGGCCGCGAACTCGTTCCCACGCCGCTTGCCGAGGCGCTGGCCGAACCGGCCCGCAAAGCGCTGCTGCACATCCAGCTCTCGATTGCCGGGCGTGACACGTTCGACCCGGCCAAATCGGATCGGCGCTTCCGGGTCGTACTGTCTGACTTCATGGCGTTGGTGTTCTTCCGGACCGTGATTGCGCGTGTCGCACGCGAGGCCCCCGGCATCACGTTCGAGCTGGTTCCGTTTGACGATGAACCGGACGAGCCGCTGCGGCGCGGCGAGGTGGATTTCCTGATCTTTCCGGAAATGTACATGTCAAACGCGCACCCCAAAGCAAAGCTGTTTGACGAGACGCTGGTGTGCGTGGGCTGTCACACGAACAAGCAGCTTTCGCGCAAGCTCACTTTCGAACGGTACATGTCGATGGGCCACGTTGCGGCACAGTTCGGACCAACGGGAAGGCCTTCGATCGAGGCATGGCTCCTGCTCGAGCATGGCCACAAGCGGCGTATCGAGGTGACGGTGCCGAGCTTTAGCATGATCCCACCGCTGCTGCTGGGCACTGAGAGGATCGCGACCATGCATTCACGGCTGGCTCGGCTTTCCGCAACGACGATGCGGCTGCGGATCGTTGATCTTCCACTGCCGCTACCGGCCTTTACGGAGGCCGTGCAATGGCCGGCTCTTCACAACAATGATCAGGCAAGCATCTGGATGCGGGAAATCATGTTACAGGAGGCATCCCGCATCGCGTGAGATCACAAGCCGTCACATGCATAGCTAAAATTTGCTTAGAGCCAAGCGTTTCAGCTGCCCTCGCCATGGCGCCCGTCAAGCCAAAAGTAACTATCGCGCCAGCGACACATAGCGTCGCACTAGCGTCGGGTGAGGGCATGTAGTTGCTGGAATCATCTCCCTCGTCGGTAATCGTACCATGCTGATAAAGATTGTCGTGCCAGTCATAAGGTCGACGACTTTTGGTATACCGTCAGCACAAATTGCATGTAGACCATAACGCAATCGGACGCGGATTTCCGCGCGCCACCCCGATAAAACCCGCTTCAGCTCCGTTCCCAGCTGATTGAGAGATTCCCTTCGTAATTTGAAGTCGTCGCTTACGCAGGTGTAAAAGTTGGCCGAGTTCATAACCGTAACGGTCGGCGCTGCCCCAGCGCGGGTTCGAACACAGCGGCAAAGTGGTGCTTCTCGCCGTCCGCCAACCGGTCGACAGCGCGCCAACCACCATCCGGCGACCCGCCCATATCCTATGCTTCTTTCAAAGACTCGGCGCGCCACGAAGTTCACCCGCAAAAGCTGCTTCGAAATCGTCATCGCGCGGATTGAGTGCCGTCTTGGCGATCCAGAGTTCAACGTATGCCTCGACGCTCTCGGCGACCAAGATCGGCTATTTAGCCGTCAGAATTGATTTGTGGGCCGAGCCATGTTGGCGCCGAGGTAACGTCACGAGTCTCGCGCGGCCCATGCCGGCGTTGTGTCGACATACTTTGGTATAGGTTTCGCAACCCGTTCTATATAGCCCACTTACCTTTGTAGAGTTGAGCCACCCGTTGCGTTGCTTGTATTTTCGATTCGAAGCGGGATCATGCGAATGCAATCGGTTGGTGCGGCGCGAAGTTAAAGCTGACTTGATACGTTTGCTGGAAGTTGTTGCAAGCCATGAGGCGTGAGGACGAACTTGAGTAAAAATAGTGGCTCACTTCCGGGTTTGGAGCTCCATCAAGACGTTGTTTCGTTCCAGCAGAAGCCAAATCCAGTGATCTTGGACATAGGCTGCTACGAGGGGGCTGGTTCGTTGCGTTTTCTTGGGGTTTGCCCAGAGGCTCAGCCCTGCAGCTCCGAGTCGGTCCGCCCGGCGATTGATCCGGTAGAGGGCATGTGTTGCTTAGGAACCTGAGCCTTTAGAGAGCAACCGACCCCGCTTCCCCCATACTCGAGGTCTCGGTCACAGTCGCCTCATCGATGACCGTGGCCGTAGCCCGACTTGCCGACGAATTTGCATCAGTCCTTGAATGTGAGCCCGCGATGGCATTTACCGACCTTTTCATCAAACGTCCGGTGTTGTCTATCGTCGTCAGTCTCCTGATCCTTCTGATCGGCCTTCGCGCGGCCACCGTTCTGCCGATCCGGCAGTATCCCAAGCTATCGAACACAGTCATCAATATCACCACCTCTTATCCTGGTGCCTCGGCGGACATGATCCAGGGGTTCATCACCACCCCCCTGGAGCAGGCGGTCGCATCCGCGGAGGGCGTCGACTACACTACGTCCTCCTCAGTGCTGGGTGCCTCGACGATCCAAGTCTACATCAAGCTCAATTTCGATCCCAACGAGGCGCTCACCGAAGTGCTCTCTAAGGTCAACTCGGTCAAATATTTGATCCCAAAGGAGTCGAACGATCCGGTCGTCACTAAGTCTACCGGTCAGACCACAGCTGTCATGTATATCGGCTTCTCTAGCGAGGAACTGACGGCCAGCGCGATCTCCGACTATCTCTCGCGCGTGGTGCAACCAGTTATGTCAACCGTAGACGGCGTCGCAGCGGCGGACATCCTGGGCGGCCAGAGCTTTGCAATGCGGCTATGGCTCGATCCTGCGAAAATGGCGGGGCGCAACGTGTCGCCGGCTGATGTTTCGGCTGCAATCGCAGCCAACAACTTCCAGGCTGCGGCCGGCCAGACCAAGGGCTACTTTGTTCTCTCCGACGTCACGACTAACACTGATCTGCGGAGTGTCGACGAATTCAAGCGCATGATTGTCAAAGCCAATGATGGCGGCTTTGTGCGCATGGAGGACATTGGGACAGTCGAGCTTGCGGCGCAGAGCACAGACGCCAGCGTCGCCATGAACGGCGAGCACGCAATCTTCATCGGCGTGCAGGCAAGCCCGCAAGGCAATCCGCTGAACATAGTGCGAGGCGTTCGGGCGTTGTTTCCAGAAATGGAGCGCAACCTGCCGCCATCGCTGAAGATGAAAGTGGCCTACGACTCTACCAAGTTTATTCAATCGTCGATTGATGAGGTCGAGAAGACACTCATTGAGGCAGTCGTGATCGTGGTGGCGGTGATCTTCCTTTTCCTGGCCTCGCTGCGGTCGGTCATCATTCCCGTCGTCACCATTCCACTGTCGCTCGTTGGCGTCTGCAGCATGATGCTGGCGCTGGGGTTTTCATTCAATCTCCTGACCCTCCTGGCGATGGTGCTTTCGATCGGTCTCGTGGTGGACGACGCGATCGTCGTGGTGGAGAACATTCATCGCCATCTGGAAGAAGGCGCGGCGCCCGAGCAGGCCGCTACGAAGGGCGCGCGCGAGATCGTCGGCCCCGTCGTCTCCATGACGATTACGCTGGCCGCCGTGTATGCGCCGATCGGCTTTCTCGGCGGCTTAACCGGTGCGCTGTTCCGCGAATTCGCGTTTACGCTGGCGGGTTCGGTGATCGTGTCGGGCGTGATCGCGTTGACGCTGTCGCCGATGATGTGCTCGGTCTTTGTGAAGAGCGCTGAGGAGGGGCGGTTTGCAAGATATGTAAACCGCGTGTTCGGCACCATGACACGCTGGTACGGCCGCTTGCTCGACCGCTCGCTCTACTATCGCCCGATTACCGGGCTGTTTGCGCTGACCATGCTGGGCCTCGTCGGCTTTCTCTATATGAATACTTCCAAGGAACTCGCACCCGAGGAGGATCAGGGCGTCGTATTCGCTCTGACCAAGGCGCCGAAATACGCAAATATCGACTACCTCGACTATTACGGCGCCAAACTCGATAAGGCGTTCCAGAAGCTTCCCGAGACCGACTTGCGCTTCGTGATCAACGGCATCAGCGGTCCGCAGAGCGGCATGGCCGGCATGTTGCTCAAGCCTTGGGACGAGCGCAAGCGGTCTTCGATCGCGCTAAAATCGTTAGCCCAGGCCGAACTGTCCAAAATCGAAGGCATCAACGCATTTGCCTTTAGCCTGCCGCCGCTTCCGGGGGGTTCGGGCGGCTTACCAGTGCAGATGGTAATCAACTCGACACTAGGTTTCCAGTCCGTCTATGAGCAGATGTCGAAGCTAAAGGACGCCGCGCGCAAGAGCGGCCTGTTCATGGTTAGCGACTCTGACCTTGAGTTCAACCAGCCGGTGGTGCGAATCAAGGTCGATCGGTCCAAGGCCAACGATCTTGGCGTCACAATGCAGAACATCGGTAGCGCGCTCGCGACCCTGCTTGGCGGAAACTACGTCAATCGTTTCAACCTGCAGGGCCGCTCCTACCAAGTGATCCCGCAGGTGCCGCGCGAGAAGCGCCTGACGGCGGAATCACTCGGGAGCTATTATGTGAAGACTGCGACGGGCTCGATGCTGCCGCTGTCAACCTTGGTTTCCATCGAGACTGCGACCGATCCGAACGCGCTCACCCACTACAATCAGCTCAACTCCGCGACCTTCCAGGCCGTACCGATGCCCGGCGTCACGATCGGTCAGGCTGTGGATTTCCTGGACGGGGAGGCAAAGAAACTGCCCGCAGGCTTCAGCCACGACTTCCTCGCCGACGCCCGCCAATATGTGCAGGAGGGTAACAAACTCGCCTTCACCTTTGCGTTTGCAATCATCATTATTTTCTTGGTGCTTGCGGCACAGTTCGAAAGTCTTCGGGATCCGCTCATCATCATGATCAGCGTGCCTATGGCAGTCGTCGGCGCCTTGATCCCGCTGTTTTTTGGCATGGCGACGATGAACATCTACACCCAGGTCGGACTGTTGACACTGGTCGGACTGATTTCCAAGCATGGTATTCTGATGGTCGAGTTCGCCAATGAGCTGCAGCTCAAGGAGAGACTCGATCGCCGCTCGGCTATCGAGATGGCGGCACGCGTCCGCCTTCGTCCAATTTTGATGACCACCGCGGCAATGGTTACGGGCCTCTTACCGTTGTTGACCGCAACGGGTGCTGGCGCCGCGAGCCGTTTCTCGATCGGGCTCGTGATCGTCGCGGGCATGTCCATCGGCACGCTGTTCACGCTCTTCGTGCTGCCGGCGGTCTATGTCGCAATCGCGTCCGATCACCGCGCGTCCGCAAGTGCCGACCACGCCAAAAATGCCGCCGAACTCGAACTTATCGGGGCAGCTGATGCCCCCCTTGCCAAGCGATGAAGCTGACGATCAACCCGTTCGCTCGATTGGTGCTCTAGAGCTAGTCCCGATGAGGGTGGTATCGGAAGCTTGTCGCCAGATGATAGCTCGCATCGTCATCGACAACGGTCAGTCGAAGATCGACGAGATGTTTCGCGGAACCAAGACGGCAGGAGTCTATCCTCTGTTTCGCTTTTTCCCCGACGGTCGCTATGCACCCTGTCACCGGCAACCCTGTAGTCATGCATTTGAAGGTTGGTACCGTCGTTCAAGTCACGACGGAGAACCCGATTTCCAATGCGCTTGGAACCGAGCTGACGGTTCTCAATCACATGATGCAGACGGTTCTCGGCTAGTTTGCGCCGACGGCAGTGTGGCGACTCCGGGCAAGATCGGGTCAAGCTCCTCCTGCTCGAGCGTCTTGGCGCCATCTTCGGCCAGGTACGCTGCCACCGCTGCGATACCAGAGTCCGGTGGGCATCGAGCGGGTGCGGACTTTTTGGACGGCACTTGTCCCGAGCGCTCGGCGATTTCGACGCTCATCAGGTGCGGACGGATCGGACGTCCGATGGCGCGCTCGATCGTGTGGAAGATCCAGGTGCCGTCCGGATCGATGTCCGACCAATGAAAGATCGGGGTCTGTTCGGACACCATTCCTGCGATCGTCCGCAGGGCCTGTTGGGTGGCGAGCGAGGGATATCCGCCGACGTATATCGTCATTCCCAGTCGACTGGGGTCGGCCTCGGCGATGTGCCTGTTGAAGCTTGCGAAGTTTTCGATCGTCAAAACGTAGGCTGGCGGCGCCCGGAAGCGGACGCGATCTGCCTCCTTGGGTGCGATCCCGAGATAGAGCGGCGCGATTGTGGACAGATCGGCCCCTTGGATGTCGATCTTGCCCGCGATCAGCAGCGGCGGTGCGAAGCGCTCCAGTCCGATTGCCCGCAGTGCCTCGCGGGGCCGCGCGCCCGGCGGAAATTCCATGATGCCGCTCAGGAGCCGGACCACGGCACCCTCGATGCGTTCAAGCGTCTTGCTGTGACCCACTGTTCGTCGCGAGAAGGTCTTGTAGTCGACATCGAGATGCTTGTTGTCTAGGATCGCTTGAGCGAGAACGAACGCGTGGCGTAGCGTGTCGACGTCGGACGAAGCGAAGCCGTGCCACGTCTTCCCCCTCCCCCATACCTCGACGATTTGAGAGGAGCTGTTCTTCAGCTTGTCGTGCAGCGCCGATCCGGCGACAAGCCGCGCGGCGGCGTCCTCCGCGATCCGCGACGCCGGGGTGCGACCGAGGTATCGGTATAGGATCTCCGCCGAGGCCAGCCGCACGTGTGCGACTTGGTCCCGCTTGGCGCCGCGGCCCCAGCCAAGGGAGACCGCGCCGGCACTTTCGACTTCCCTGATCTGTTTCAGGAAGGCGTCCGCCACGACCACCGATGGGAAGGCGGCATAGTCCGGGTGGGCGATTGGATTTGCGGCTCCGGCCTCGAAGCGGTCGACCAGGTCGTTCAGCAGCCCGTTCGCGTCGGTGAAGCGCCGCGCCATGGCTACTCGGCGGCCAGACGGGTGGCGAGTTCATCTTCAGACATCAGGTCCGGATCGATTGCCATCAGTTCGCGCTTGGCCTTCTCTTTCAGTTCCACCACGGTGGCCCTGGACTGTTCGCCGATCCGGTCCACCTCCACGATGGTATCCATGTGCTCGAGCACGGCGACCCGCTTCTCGAACGGCGCCGCTATCACGAACTGAAGGCCGAGGTTCTTGTAGAAGCTCATCATCTGCCGCTGGTTCTTGCCGTCCATCTTGGAGAAGGCCTCATCGAACATGGCGAGGGCGAAGCCGGCGGGCTTGCCGGCACGACGCTCGGCGCTGCCGTAGACGGCGGCCAGCGAAGCGCCGATGGCGACGTAGATGGGCACCTGCTGTTCGGCGCCGGATCCGGTGCCGCGCCGCTGCTCCCAGCGGGTCGAGCGGCCGGTTGCGACATCCTCCATGTGGATTTCGAAGGTGTAGAAGTTGCGGTAGTCCTCGAACTGGGTGAAGTCCTTGTCGGGGTCCTCGAGCAGCGCCTCGAGCGCAAGGATCGTATCCTTGTGCGGAAAGTCGTCGGGCACGTCGCCCCGAAACAGCATGTCGAGCGCCTCCGGAGACGTCTTGGCGATCTCGATGATCTTCAGGATGGGCTGGAATTCCACAACCTGCGTGCGATGGAACGAATATCGCTCGTTGTGGAAGGGATGTGCGTAAAGGCTACGGTTCAACGACTGCAGCTCCCGCTCCATCTTGCCGATCCGGGCCGTGAGCGCGTTGATGAACTCGCCGCGCAGAAGGGTGGACGCCTTTTCTGCCGCTTCCCGCGCCTGCCGTTCGTACTGGCGCAGCTCGTTGGATTCGATATCCGAGATGAGCTGCTCCATCCAAGGCTTCACCTCCCGTAGCGGCTCGCTTTCCGCGCCGACTTGCGAGCTCATCCCGAACTGGTCGAAGTAATCGTAAAGGAGCTCACGGACCCGTCGCTCGATCCGAGCGCGCTCGGCGTCCGAGGCATCCGCATCCTTTAGCGCCTTGTCGGCGATGGCGCGGTGTTTCTCCGCGAATCCCTTTTGGGCTACAGCATCGAGGCGCTCGCGGTAGACGACCCTGCCCTTCGCGGCGGAATAGAGCGGAAACGTCTTGCGGTAGATCGACCGAGCGACCCGGAGGTTCAGCTCGGAGCCGGGCACGTTCTCGCCCTCTCCGAGCCTCCTCTCCGCCGATCTGACCTCGCCGTCATGCTCGCCAAACACTTTCTGCTGGGTCTTTCTCTCGCCGAGCCTCTTGTCCTTCAGCTTCTGCTGCGCTCTCTTCTTGTCGCGAAGCCCGCCGTCGCCCGCGCCGTCGAGCGCATCGAGCCTGGCCTGCGCTTCGGCGATCTCGGTCTGCGCGGCCGCGAAGGCCGCGGCGCAAGCCTTCAGATCGTCTCGTCCATCGCAGATGTTCTTCAGAGCGGAAAAAGCTTGCTCGGCGGCGTGGGCCTCCTTGCCCTTGTCGGTCAGGATCCGATCCAGCTCCTCGGCCTGATCCTGCAGGGAGCGCAGGGCGTTCGCCTGGGCTGCCTTTCCGATCTTGTGCTGCGAGGCTTCGATCCAGCGATGGGTCCTGACGAGTCCGTCGTCGTAGAGGCCGTCCTTCATGATGGCCCGGCCGGGCCTGTTGAACTGGTCGAGCGTGTCGGCGAGACGGACCGTGCCGTAGCGGCGCATGATGAACGCCATCGCGTCCGGATCCTGGCTCCGGAAAATGGACGGGAAAGTGCCGCGTTCCGGCTTGGCCCTGAACTGCTCGAGCTTATTCAGGCTCACCAGGGATGCGTGGCGGAACTCGCGGCGACCTTCCTTGAAAATCGCCGTGGCAGCGCCGATGTCTGCTCTGTCAACGAATACGGCCTCCCGGTCTCGGCCGAGGAGCGCCTCGGCGGCTCCCGCCCATTCGGGTTCGGCGACTTCGATCATGTCGCAAAGCACGCGCGGGGCCATTCCCTTCTGCCGGAGGCTACGGCAGAGCAGTTCGGTGTCATCGCCGAGATAGGCCCGCGCCCCTCCGGAGGCGTGCTGTCGGATGCGTTCGAGCACCTCGTCGCGCCGGCCTCTGAGCCCTGAAAGGTCCGCAATGATCGCCTGACGCGCTTCGTCGATCTTCGGCAGCCATTTCGCGCCGCTGACCGCGAAGGATTTCTCGGCCGCGGAGAGCTCGTCGGAGACGAGCGCGATGTCGGCGCCGGTGGCGACGGTCAGAAGCCGCTCCAGCGCAGGGACGAAGTCCTCGAAAGCGTCCGCACACATTGCCCGGAGCGGATGCAGGCGACGGATGTTGTCCAGGCGCGCCTTGAAGTCCGCCGAGGCGCGGTGCGCCGCCTGCGCGGCCACATCGGCCGTCTGCTGAAGCGACTTCCTTCCGGTCTTGGCATCGTGCTCGGCGATCGCGGCGGTGAGGCGTTCGACCTCGTTATCGATGGCCTTGACGTCCTCCTCGATAAATTCAAGTTCGGCCGCTGCGGCATCCCGGCGCGCCATCTCGGTACGCCGTTTGGTTTTGAAGTCCAAGTTCGTCGCTCGGGCGGCGAGCCAGGCCGCGCGTTTGGCGATCCACTCCTCCCTGAACTTGGTCTCGAGCGCCTCTTCCAGAGCTGCGAGGACGACCCGAAGCGCCCTCAGGGCTTCGAGCCTGAGGCGCATCCTCCTGATGGTCTCGCTGATGTTGCGGTAGGTCTGGATCGACTCGCGCAGCTCTTTGATGCCGATCGGACTATCCTCGAGGATGTAGTTCCGCACGAACTGCGTGGCCGTCTGGTTGTGATCGAGCGTCATCGCGTTGACGATCGATTTCTGCAGCGCGCTGGCGTTCTGCTCGCCGTAGGGCGAATGCGGCAGGAGATGGCGCATGTACTCGCGGACGTAGTCGCCGGCCCGGTCGCGGTGATTAACGAAGTTGCCTTCGCCGACCATCGCGACGATCCCGGCGCGCACGTCTTCCCACTGCGCCGGGAACTGCGACTGTCCTCGCTGTTCGATGAAATCCTTGGAGCTCAGAACGGCGCCGACGACGACGAACAGCGCCAGCACGGTCTCCCTGCTGTCGGACTTGCGCGCCTCGAGCGCCATACCGATCGTGACCGGCGGCCGAGCGCCTTCTGTGTCTTCGAAACCGAGCGCGATGTACGTTCGCGCCTCGTCGCGCCGGCGCTGGTCCTCGCCGAGCGTGCCGAGGCAGTAGTCGACGACGCTGCGCTTCGAGCCGCTGCGCGATTTTCCGCTGTCGCCGGCGACTGCGTTCAGGCGCAGGAACCGCCGGCTGCCGCCGGTGAGAACGACCTGCGCCATGTCGAGGATCGTCGATTTGCCGGACCGGTTCTCGCCAAGGACCCCGACGTGTCCAGTCACGTCGATATCGGCGATGTCGAATAGGTGCCAGTTCACCATTGTGAGGTGGCGTAGCTGCATCATGCCTCGTCTCCCGCGGGCTGCGGAAACCGGGCCTCCTCGCTGCGGACGTAGCGCTCGAGCCGTTGGAGGGCGTCGCCGCCGCTGATCAGCTTGATCATCGGGCGTATCCTGATCTCGCAGTCCTGCTGCTCGTCGTCGAAGTCGCCGATCTCGACCAGGCTGCGTTGGGCGGCCTCGCGCAGGATGTCGCGGAAGCGGGCGGCCGAGATCGCGCCTCCGCCGCCGTGTTGGGCCATCTCGCGGTAGCGGTCGAACAGGTCATTTAGGGTGGCGACCACGACGGCCCGGTCCTCGACCGCTCCGACGTTCACCTCCTGCTGCCAGTTTGCTGCCAGCACTAGCATGACGATGGTTTCGTCGAGCTTCATCCGGGGCAACGGCACGTCCTCGTCCATGGCGACGATGCCGGCCCACTGTGCCTCCGGATCGCGATGGACACGGTATCCGCAACTGTCGAAGAACCCGTCGACCACGTCGCGGAAGCGACCGTCCATGAGTATGTTGTAGACCGTCCCAGTCCGGGGATCTCCCGCGAACACGAACTGCCGCCGCAGCAGGAAGTGTAGCGCTTTGCGGAGGTCGGCCGCCTTCTCCGCGCCGGAGGAGCGCTCGATGTTTTCGAACTCACTGAGCATGGGCCGCCCTCGCGTTTCGGAGCGGGCCGGATCGCTTGACCACGAAGTTCGCGCACCGGAGCCATTCGCTGTCGTGTGGCGGCGTATCCGGACACGGCTCCAGATCGAACCCGGCCGCGATCTGCGCCGGGACCTCGCCCGTCAGTGCGTAGCGGCGGGCGCAATCGAAGGCGAGGAAGTCGTCCACGGAATCGATTTCCATGAAGCGGGCTTCCTTGGTCGCGAATGGCAGCACCTGGCCCTCGAGGAATCGTCTGACGTCCTCGGGGCGGGGTGCGATGCGAGCGATGTACTCGAGACGGAGCTTCTTCCGCAGCTCGTAGAGCGGGTCCGAGGGCGGCCCGGCGAGTTCCCTTGCCTCGACGGGGCGGCGCGGTTGCCTGGCCGGCGCCTGATGATGTTCCGACCAGGGCGACCGTAGCGGCTCGATGCTCCATTCGACGGTCGCCTTGTTGTGCCTGCCGTCCCGCAGCAGGGCGTCGAGTCGACGGACTAGGTCGCCGGCCCGGCCGACGAGTCCCTGCCCGCCCCGCTCGGCGTACTTGATCGTGTTGCGGACCCGGGCTTCGAGCTGCCTGCGGAAGGCCTCGATCCGTTCGAACATCTCACCGATCTGTTCGAAGATGCTTTCGATGGCGAGCAGGTCGTCCGCCGCAGCCATCCGCCCATCCTCGACGTCCGCTGCCATGCTGGATGCGGTGTACTCCTCGGCAAGGACCTGCATGGTGTCCGGGGTGTAGGAGATCCTCCGCGCAAGGTCGACGATTGCGTCACGGAAGCGGTACGGATGGTTGACGGTGAGGATGGACTCGAAGTCCTTCAGCAGGAGCTGATCGACGAACTCCTCGAAGAAGGCCTCCAACCGCGTAGCCACCGTCTTCGACTCCATGACGGTCCGTCGGATCCGCTTCAGGTCGGCCAGAATGGCCCGCAGGCTCTTGGTGAACTGGTCAGCCTGGTTGCGCGCCTCGCGGACGGCGAGTGCGGCTTCGCGCTGCTTGCGGTCGGTGATCTCGGGCCTCAGCTTTTCGACCGCTTCCAGGTTCAGGCGGATCTGCACGATCAAGCCGCCGAACCGCTGCGAGAGATCCTTGTTGAGGCTCGCCAACCGCTGGATGATCAGGAGAGGTCCCATCGCCATATCCACGGTGACCCGCAGTCCATATTCCTCCTCCTCGAGCCATCCCCAACCGAGCAGCCGCGCGTAAAGCTGCCGTGCCAGACCGAGCGCTTTGTCGCCCTTCTCGGAGGCGAGCGCGACATCCGCCTTGCGGATGCGGCGTCGACCGGCCGAGATCATTTCCGGCAGGCTGCCGAAATCATCGCCCTCGCTCCACAGTGCGGGATTGGCCCTCATGACGTCGTAGATGGCGTGGACAACCTGCTGCGGCGTCGGGAATGCCGGCGCGCCCGAAAAGAAGCGTTCGTGGAGGTCGAGCAGACACGCCGCGTACAGGTGCTTGTGATCGCGCGAAAAGGCCAGAAACGCGTCGTCATGCAAATGGCGGAACAAGGACAATGGACACTGCTCCTCGGGCCGACTGCGCGTCGGCCCCTTAAACTCATGATGCGCCGGAGATATTGTTATTGAGAGCGATTTCGAAAGGGTACAACCGGAGGAATAGTTCTTAGTATGTTCTTATATAGCTTTCTAGGCCGGGCACTGTCGAGCCCCCGAGAGTCGCACGGTGCCAACGCAGGTTGGAGACGGTTCCAGTTCCAGCGGAACAATTTCATCGCAAGCCATTGAATTTATTATTGTTACCATTCTGCCAAAGTGGAGACAAAGGATCGCGCGAAACCCCATCTCCGCGAGGAAGCAGGAGAACCGCGGTAGGCTACATCGAACCCTTCCTTCTCCTTGAACTCCGCCCAAAGACGGTCGGTGCTGCGCGCCGGATCCGCCTCGATCATCGCAGCGATGCGTTCGGCATAGGCATCGATCCCAGCGGTCTTGGCGAGTGTTCGACCCATTTGGGCAACGGTCTTGTGGTGGATCCCGAGGCGCTTTCCCACGTAGTGCGCCGCGAGCCCGCTTCGACGGCCTGTCTCTTCAGATCTGCGGAAACGCGCGCGCCGGCGCGCGCGGGATGCTCGATCTCATCGGGCCGCGGCGACAGACTCGGTAGAGCTTGTAGACGTTGGTTCGGGCTTGGTCGAAATTGATGCCGCCGGCATGTCCAGTACTGTCGCAGAAAATGACAATATTCTTCGGCGTTGCACACCATCCCCCAAAAAGTGCGCCAACAACTCGATTGAATCACAGATTGTGTCAGTCGAAGTGTGACCTGCCTTACTCTTGGGGCCGTGGACTACTTGCCGTCGACAAGCTTGACGCCGATCCTGTCCGCGAGAACGACGAGGTCTGCGTACACGGCGTCGATGGTCAGCAGGTCTAGCGGAGCGCCCGCGGGCGCCAGATCCGCCGCGGCGACGCGATCGCCGAAGATCACGATCGCCAAAGCACGATCGTCTTGGCGCGACACCCAGCAAAGTCCCTCGGCATGGGGGCAAGCAGCGTGAATAGCTTCGGCCCAAGTCCGGGTGTTCGGATACTCGTTCTTTTCGGTATCGATAAGCTGACTGCGTGGAGTCCCGAGCCTTTTGAGTGACGTCACGCTGAGATCGACGAGTTTGAGACCTCGTTTCGGCGTCACTTGCGAATAAACGTGGCCGGCCAACTTTTGCTTGTCGAAGGTCTTTAGTCCAACAACAAAAGGCACGTCATGAAAGACGGTTTCCATGGCTGCGCAATCGAAGGCCGTGCCGCCATAAAGAGTAGGGATGTTCGCGCCGTTCGAAGCTTTGATTGGACTGAACCGGGCATTGCCATACGGGCCTGGATTGAATTGGCTGCTGCGATAGGCATTTGGGTGGATCCGATGAATGACCTGGCCTTTCGGCCAGGTCATCATGTTCACCAGATTGGCAAGGCCGGCGGGCGGAGTCGGTACAACCGACGGCGGGGATGGGAAAGGCGGGGCCGGCGGCGACTTGGCTGCCTTCGTCCGGGCAGCCGGGCGGCGCACACCGGGCTTCTTCTTAGCCATGGAGCACGCCGGCTACCTCGTCCTCGGCCGCTGCGACAACGCGATCGGGCTTGCTAATCAGCAAGTCCTGCGGCCGCTTGCCACCAAGGAAGCTGTTGACCGACGCAAACCAATAGGCGAGTCCCCAATCGTCCTTTTTTCCGCGGAAGACCTCCAGCACTCGTGCCAGGTCTTTCGCCGGTCGATAATCCGTCGATGGACCGAAAGCATAGCCTGGAAAATAGTCTACTCCGTGATGACGCACGGCGAAGATCTGCCCATCCTTTTTCCATTTATTCGGTTGAGCGCTGGGATTGCTCGCACTAAACCCCGCCATCTCCGCGACCTCTGCTGCCGTCATCCATTCGCCGGTCTCCAGCACGCCTTTGCGGGCTTCGGCTGTCATCCGGGCCTCAATCAGCTTGTGTTGGGGCATTGGAACGTCGGGCACGATAGCCTCGATGATCGACTGGTATTTCGCCTCGTGACGGCGCTCAATGATGCTAGGGATCAGCGCGGCCAGGCCGGCAACCGCATCTAGGAGCGCGTGAGCAAGCGCTTTGTTGCTATGCTGCAATGTCAAAGCAACAACTTGATCCACCGGCAGATGGGCAAGTTTCTTTCGGACTTCGTCGGGAGTCCCGGTAACGGTTCCGACACCCGAGCGCTCAAGGGCTTTTTCTGCGGTTGTCATGGGCTTCACCGATGATATTGGTTATCAATATAGTGTAATAACCAAAATCATCAAGTCTTTTCAAGTCTGTCTGCAGGACCTCCGAGGCCGGTTCCAACCTCGTTTTTGGGGTGATTGAGCTCACAAGCTCGGTAAGCCTTGAAGGAACTGGTTCAGATCGCTTTCGAGAACAAGGGGCCGATTGCCGCACTTTTTGGCAACAAGATGATGCCGCCGCAGAGGTCATAGGTGCTTCGGCCTCACAACTTGCCTGCGTGCGCGTGCCTTCGTGCTTCGGTGATTCCCATCCTTAACGATCCATTAACCACGACCTCCCACCATGCTGCCGGTAGTTATCTGCGATGGAGCTTGGACCACATGGCGCAGCGAACTTTCGAAGCGTCAGTTGGGCGGGGCGAGGGGCTCTTGGGGCCTTCTCAAGCCTCGGCACGAGGCACGGCCGCAACAGCTCTCGACCTGGTACATCAAGCAGCCGACCTCTTCCGCGGCATAGAAGAGCAGGCTCGTGAAACGGAAGCTCGCACCAAGGAAGAGTGTAGGAACGCCTTAGAGAAGCTGCGGCAGGCAGAAATGCGAGTTGAGGTGGCGGAGCGTGCGCAACGTGAACTAAGCATAAACGCCGAACAAAAGCTCCAGAATGCTTCTAAGGCCTTGGAGCAAGCCAAGTCGCGGATAGAGGCGCAGCAAGATAAGCTGACCGCTCTAGAACTTCGCGCCCAAGTGGCCGAAGCTGATGCGCGTGAAGCGCGACAAGCCCTAGCACTCGTTGAGGAAGCCATTCGCAGACGGCTGCTTAGCACAAACCCGGAAGGCGATCGCGGGCGGCCTGCTGCAGCATAATCGAGCACACGAGAGCTTGCGGCGGTTGCTAGACTAGTTTCTGTCGCGAAACGCCCGGGTTGAGTGGCGCAATCTAAGTTATGCCGATGGATTGGGCACAAAATGCCGGTAGCTGCAGGGATCGGCAAGC
>NZ_BSOW01000065.1 GCF_030160715.1 Bradyrhizobium iriomotense | reverse complement strand
CGGGCCACACCGACATGCGGTGCGGCTTTCCGAGCCTGGCTCTCCGCGTGCAGGAGGTGCTCAGCGCGACCCCATGGCGGCGATCTTTTCTGCTTCAGGGGCAAACGCGGCGATCTTTTGAAGGTCATTTGGCACGATGGCCAGTGAGCATGCCTGTTTACCAAAAGACTCGAGAGAGGAAGGTTCATCTGGCCATCGGTAGCCGGTGAATCGGTAACGATCTCTCCGGCGCAGTTGAGCTATCTGTTTGAGGGCTCTTCTTGATGCCCCTACTTATCATGGTGATCCTCCCTCAGATCAATCTTCGCGACACGATGATTTCTCAAACTGCGAATGGCTTGCAACGCGATTGTGTTGTCAGGAAAGAGGAAGCGGCCCGAAGCCTCTCGGGTGGTCAGGATGCTCCCTCGCTTGAGCGAACATAGATCCACTTGACGGGTATCCTGAGGCGTTGTGCCAGTTGGGTTACTGTCAAATGGTCGGCACCCGCCGGCCACCGTGTTCGATGCCGCACCATGAGGCGGTGTTTAAGACGAATGCGCCGGACTGTGATCGGCAAAACTTTGTCAGCCTCCCATGGCGAGTGATGTCCTTCCTGCGTCAGAATGCGCGCGATCTCATCGTCGTAGGCGCCATCCCGCACCAATGTGCATATGCGTTCCACCATCTCCTTGTGACGCGGCAGCGCAGCCACAGCATTGACAGGTACACAAGCTCAGTGGTCGCGCCGCCGCGCCACACAATACGCACCTCCGCCTTGTCGCGGGCACAGCGACGCATCACCACCTTCTCGATCGGACAGCGCAAGAGCGCCTTGCGATGTTCCCTGCGGGTCGCCGGATTCTCCCACAGCGCCGGAAGGCGATTTCCGAGGGCGATCACCTTGGCACGCAGATCGTGAGGAACGCCCAAGGGTTCATTGGACTTGTGCATCGTGCGCTGGGCTAATGCCTCCTCGGCTCGGCGCAGCTCCGATAGAGCGGCTTCCCACCGTCGCTCCAATTCGCCAGTGACCAACCGGTTATCGGGATCGGCGCGATTGAAACTGGCGCTCGGCGAGGGTTGCTTGATAGCGAAGCCTCTCAACCTGCTGCTCCTCAGCGTGCCACAGGGCTCTTTCAGACTGCAGATGGGTCTTGCGCGCTTTGGACAACGCATCGATTTCCGCCGGTGCCACCGCTTCCAAGAATCCTGCTGCAACCCTGTGCGTCGGTCGGTGCGGCTCGCAGATTCTGACATTCCGGCGCGCCATGCTGGATTTGAGACGATTGCAGACATATTGACTTCCGCCCTTGTAACGCACGGTCATCTTGTGTCCGCATTCGCCGCAATAGGTGATACCGTGGAGCAGGCCGCCCCATCACGCGGGATGCCGCGGCTCTTGATGTGCTGGTACTCCGCACGATTGTCGCGCAGCATCGCCTGGATCTTCTCGAAGGCCTCCCAATCGATATAGGCCGGGTACTTTTCCCTCACCACGATCCTCCAGTCCGTTCCACGACGCGGAGATTTTTGTGAACGCTCTCCCGGTATTTTGGACGGCTTCTGCCAAGTCCTTCCATAGACAAAGGCGCCTGCATAGGCTGGATTCTTCAGGATCGCCGTCACGGCCGACACCGTCGCAGGCTGCCAGTGCAGATCGCCATGGCGGTCGCGGCGAGGCAGTGCCAAGCCGCGGCCACAAAGGCCCGCATCGTTTGCGCGGCCGTCCGTACTTTCAGGAAGGTCTCGAAGAGCAGCGACAGGCGCCCCTGCGGGTTCCTTGGTGACCACCCCTGAAGGGTCGCGGACAAGGCCCGCCGGCAACTGCACGACCAAGTCACCGCGTTCGGCTTTTGCCATACGCCCAGTGGTCATCCGGCTTCTGATCGTGTGCAATTCCAGCTCTGAGATCGTACCTTGCAGGCCGAGCAGCAGGCGGCCATTGGGTGTCCCAGGATCATAGACCCCATCCCGGTCGGCGATCAAACAACGGCGGTGCCCGCAGACATCAAGCAGCGGGTACCAATCCGAACAATTGCGCGCCAGGCGCGTCACGTCCATCGATAGAATAGGACCAACCTCACCAAGAGTGACGCGCGCGACCAAGTCCTTGAAGCCTTTCCTGTGCGCTGCGCCAGCGCCGCTCTGCCCAAGATCGCTGTCAATCACATCGATGTCCGCCTCGCGCCATCCGAGCTCGCGAGCACGCTGCGAGAGACCGTACTGAAGCTTTAGGCTTTCTTGATTGGTGATCACCTGGTGTGGCGTCGACTGCCGCACATACACCACTGCTTTGCGGTCCAGGTGATCCGGCTTGACGAGTTCCGAGCCCATAGCTCATCTCCCGCAGGACTTGGCCGAGATCTTCTGCGATCGCCTGCCGGAGCGCTTCCGGCAGACTGCGCCAGACCTCTCGAGGTTCGATGGGCATGTGCCCCCGCTCTCTTCGGCCAACGCGATTAAGTCCTGCAGCGCGTCGAGGCTCAGCTTGGTCGGCGCGGCGCGCGGCAAGCTATTCCGCTCAAGATTCGTCACCCCGAGCGGCAGAAGAAGCGTGAGACCGAATCGATAATGTACACTCGCAAAGAGCTTCTTGCACGCTCCGCGTGTTGTCGTCTCCTTGCCGATTGAGATTAATCGATAGCGCCGGCCATAAAGCGGATGCCGCGGATCAACGACTTCCACCTCTTCGGAGGTGGCCACGTCATCGTTACTCTTATGGGTATCTCCCGATGCCCTCGTTGTCCGGGATCGATTGGCGCAACCCTCAAGAAACACAGCGTCCGACGCGGGTCGGTTAGCCGTTTTACGATTTGAATCTGCTGCTTGATCTGATTCCATGGCTTCATGATATCGAAGCTGGACGATCTTCCATCGCACCTTGTGAGTGCCCTGGCGGCGCTGCAGGCCGAGCGTGAGGCGCGGCTGCAAGCCGAGGCGGTGGCTGCCAGTGCGCGGGCGGAGCAGTCGGACAACAAGGCGCTGATCGCGCATCTCGAGCGGCGGATCGAGAAGCTCAAACGCGAACTGTACGGGCAGCGCTCCGAGCGCGCGGCACGGCTGCTCGAGCAGCTGGAGTTGGAGCTCGAAGAACTCGTCGCCACGGCAAGCGAGGATGAGCTTGCCGCGCAGGCCGCAGCGGCGAAGACGCAGAACGTCCGCCCCTTCATGCGCAAGCGGCCGGTGCGCAAGCCATGGCCGGATGACATCGAACGCGAGCGCGTCGTCATTGAGGCTCCAACGACCTGTGCCTGCTGCGGTGGATCGCGGCTGGCGAAGATCGGTGAGGATGTGACCAAGACGCTGGAGGAGATCCCGCGCCGCTTCAAGCTGATCGAGACGGTACGCGAGAAGTTCACCTGTCGCGATTGCGAGAAGATCACTCAGCCGCCCGCGCCGTTCCATGCCACGCCGCGCGGCTTCATCGGCCCGCAATTGCTGGCGCCGATCCTGTTCGACAAGTTCGGCATGCATATCCCGCTCAACCGCCAGAGTACGCGCTTCAAGTGCGAGGGGATCGACCTGCCGTTATCGACGCTGGCCGACCAGGTCGGCCACGGGACCTTTGCCGTCATGCCGCTATTCCCACTTGATCGAACGCCATGTGCTCGCTGCCAAGCGCCTTCATGGCGATGACACCACCATCCGTATCCTGGCGAAGGGCAAGTGCACGACCGGGCGGATCTGGACTTATGTGCGAGATGACCGGCCCTTCGCCGGGCCTGCGCCGCCGCCGGCGGTCTATTACGCCTCGAGCGACCGACGAGGCGAACACCCGCAGAGGCATCTGGCCGCCTTCGCCGGCATCCTGCAGGCGGATTGCTACAGCGGCTTCGAGCCGTTGTTCGATCCGCGAAAGAAAGCAACGCCGATCACACCGGCGTTTTGCTTTGCCCATGCGCGGCGGGGCTTCTTCGAGCTGGCTGACATCGAGAAAAATACCCAGGAAGGCAAGAAGGGCAAACCGGTCTCTCCGACGTCCTCGCCCGTATCGCCGATCTTCCCGCATCGCGTCTGCACGAACTGCTGCCCTGGGAATGGAAGCTCCTGCGCCAAGCCGACAAGCCCTCCGATCACCAGGCCGCCTGACCTTCACGCAACGCCATCATAGAGCTCGCCGTGCCCGCACGCATGCGTCAGTCAGGCGGTCTTCGTCGTATGCTTACTCTGCAGCCAACGACTAACGCTATCTGCCGCCGCGCTGTCGGGGCAGGATTTCGAATGCAGTGCGATCGGGTACGTCTTTCTTCCACCGCACTGATCCGAATGGGCGCTCCGGACGCGCGCCGGGGCAGGACCAACATGGAAAGCCACGGCGCGCCGGTCTAGTGCGCGCTCCGACTCAGTCAAGCGATTGCGCTGGCGCAAATAGTCTAGCCATGTCGGCCAGTGATAGCGCTCGGTCCATAGTTCGAGGTTGGCGATGTCACGCGCAATCGACCAGCAATAGGGGCCGTTGCGTTGCCGCGATAGCTGCACATCCTGCATCAGATTGTGAAAGGCTCGCGCATTGTCTTGCGAGACGCGATATTCGATCTCGACTACCAGCGGCCCACTCCGCGCCGTGAGCGCAAGCCGTACCTCGGGATCGGCCAGCGACTCGGCATCCTGGTCACTTACGCTGGTGGGTGGCATTCGAAGCCAGAGCGCTAGAAGCGGATCGAGGAGGCAAGCAGCGCGACCACAACACCTGCGCTATCGGTGAGGCGCCCCCAGCCCCAGCTGCCGATGGCGACACCGCCCGAGATTGCAGCCTGGTAAGCCGCAAGCGATCGACCAGCCACCAACCGGGGAGCGGAGAGTTGTACGCCAATGTTGAACAGCGTCAGCCCCATCGTCCACACCGCAGCGGCCAAAAGCAGCGCGGCCGCTGTTATAATCAGGTTATCGCTCATAGCGATCGCTGCGCTGGCGCCTCCCATCGACAGGGCGCAGGCACGCACCACGGCCCCGCGGCTCATTCGTTTGCGCAACTCTCCTAGAAAAAGCGCTCCGACCACCGCTCCAAGACCGAAGGCGCCAAGTATGACGCCATAAGTCTGTGCATCTCCATGGAAGAGATCGCGCGCGATAAGCGGCATCAGCGCCGAAATCGAACCGCCTATCACACCGGTTGGAAACGTGCGCGTCAGAACGACCTTGATGGATGGCGAGTTGGTGATATAGCGTACGCCTGAGCCAATGGCGCGGCTCAGTTGTTCGCGCGGCAGCCGGGACGGCTCGGCGACACGCTTCCAGAGTAACAGAGTGACGAGCATTGGCAGATAGAACGATGTTCAGCGCGAACGCTGCAACCGCGCCGGCGGTTGCAACCACAATACCGCCGAGTGCAGGTCCAAAGCTGCGCGTAATATTGTAACTGATCCCGTTGAGGGCAACCGCGGCCGGCAATGTGGCGGGCGGCACCTGCTCGCTGATAGAGGATTGCCAAGCTGGCCCCCTCAATGCCATGCCACTGCCCATCACAAAGCAAAGCACCAGCAACACAAGCGGCGCGGTAACCTGACCATTCGACTATAGTCAGCGCGACTGCGCCACAAAGTTCAATCGAGAGCGCAACCAGAGCCACGATACGACGGTCGTGCATGTCGGCAATAGCGCCAGCTGGCATCGCAATCAGCATTATCGACAGCAGGAGCGCTGTCTGCACCAGTGCGACCTGGTCTGACGTCATCTGAGTCATTGCCCAGGCCGCTCCGACGGCTTGCATGAGGATGCCAAAATTGGCGAGCAAGCTGGCAAGCCAGACGCGTCGGTAGGTCCGAAGCGATGATCCCGTCGGAGCTGAATGTCTGTGACCTGGATGGATCGATCATTCCTCTCGATCTCGCCCCTTACGGTTTGATTTCCGGATCAGAACTTCTCGGCCGAGTTTGACCACAACCAACCGCGCAAGTGCTCTCCAATTCCGCTTACACATTTTGCGTTTGAGCGCAAAAGAGCTACAGTTCTTAGGCAAATCTGGCGCGGTATTTGTCTCCTCGGCCAGCGCGAGATCGAGCTCTCGCTTCGAGCAGGGAGGCTACCGAGTGCTGTGAGTTGCTCGGACAGAGTAGGGCTATCGTCCGAAGAAGTGCCATGATGTCCCACGATCGGAGCAGATTCGTTGCGGCCGAATGCTGCACCTCTGCTGGGGCAAGAAGAAATCTTGTGCCGATTGCGTAACGTTGTGAACGTGACATTGAGTAAATGTGATGTCGCAATCTTTGTGCCGCAACGAATGAGATGCGATCCTTCCCTATTTGATGCCCACCGCCACTCGCGTATCTGAAACAGACCTCTCAGATTATTCTGAAAGAGACCTCTCAGATTATCGACAACAGTGGAAAGTACAGCAGCGAGATTGCTTTTCGCATTCTGTGCGAGTGAGCGGTGAAAAAGTGCACCAACGCGTCACTCCGTGGAGCAAGATGTCGAGGACCAACCTTGCTCAATCATCTGCAGATTCAATGGGAATTGCAAAGCCCACTTTGACACGGTCGACAATAACCATCGTTTTGAAACCTTTGATGTTTGGATTCTCATAGAAGAAGCGACGCGTGAACTGCTCATAATCGTCCATCGTGCGCGCTGTAACGTACAGAACAAAATCAGCATCGCCAGTGACGTAAAACCCGTTGACGACTTCAGCTGACGATTTGATGGCCTTCTTAAATCTATCGATTATATCTGTGCGCTCCCGCTCGAGGCTCACCAGCACGAGCATCTGGAGAGGCCTTCCTACAGCTTTTGGCGAGACGATCGAGACGTCGGCCTCAATGATCCCGTCTGAACGAAGCCGCTTCAGGCGTCGTTGACACGCAGTGGCAGAGAGCCCCGCCATTTCGCCAATCACCTCGGATGTCAGACGGTTGTTTTTTTGCACAATCTCGAGGATGCGGGCGTCTGTTCGATCATACTGCATAGCTTCTCCAGCCTTCGGGTGAATCGCAGCGCCAACTGCCTGTACGATGCAGGATATCGTCTGAACGACAGGAGATACGACGCAAATATGTGCGTCACATCAGTATCCTGATTGCATAGGCATTTCAACAAAAGGGTCGCGACGGACTTACAGATGGTCGTTTAAAACTATTCAGCAGGCGGTGCTCGCGCCGCCCGAACGAGCAGCGCTGCGCGGATGAAACGTTGCGGTGGCTGTCGTGCTCGCTGGGGAGGGTGAAGACTTGCTGGTTGCAAGAGGGGGGGGGGCGTTCGCCGAGAGAGCTGCCATCCTTCTTCGCAGTGATCAGCGGGAAATCTCAGTGAGCGGCGAAGAGTCGGATGCTGGGCGCGCGGCCTTGGTATGTGCGCGACGCCGGCGGGTCCATGCGGCCAAACTTACGTGACTGCAGGCGTGCAGGTGACCGTCGCCTGAAGGTTCATTTGCTGCCATCTATCTAAGTAGATGGAGGCGGCTGACCTCATCCATCAAGACTCAACGTGCGGTCTCGTTGAGCTAAATAGTCTGCTTTGCGAACCTTGCAGCTTGAACAGAGAGTGGTGCACAATGGCAATCAATATCAAAGAAATCAGCGAAAAAGACAAAAACAGCGTCCTGCATCCCTTCACGCATCTCAAGGATTTTGCGACCGGTAAGCTTGGCGAGCCGACGATTATCGAAACCGGTAAGGGTATCCGTATTCAGGACGCCAGCGGCACTCAGCTCATCGACGGCTTTGCCGGCATGTACTGCGTCAATGTTGGTTATGGTCGAACCGAAGTGGCTGAAGCCATCTCGCGTCAGGCCTACCGCCTCGCGTACTACCACTGCTACGCCGCGCACACCACGGACGAGCTCGCGATCCTCTCCGACCGTCTCGTCAAGATGGCGCCAGGAAGGATGAGTAAGGCGTTCTACGGCATGTCCGGTTCGGATGCCAATGAGACGCAGGCCAAGCTCGTCTGGTACTACAACAATCTTCGCGGCAAGCCCCACAAGAAGAAGATCATCGCGCGAGAGCGTGGCTATCACGGTTGCAGCGTGCTTTCCGGTTCGATGACCGGTATGAGCTTCTACCATGACTACATGGATCTCCCGCTGCCGCAGATCGTGCGTACCGGCGCTCCGCATTACTATTGGGGCTGCAATCCGGAGGAGACCGAGCGCGAATTCTCGGTCCGTCGCGCCGCAGAGCTCGACCAACTCATTGAGCGCCTTGGCCCTGACAAGGTGGGCGCTTTCATCGCCGAGCCGGTGCTTGGCACGGGAGGTATCACGCCGCCCCCGGTGGGCTATTGGGAGGCGATCCAGGCTGTGCTGAAGAAGCACGACGTTCTCTTGATCGCCGACGAGGTGATAACGGGGTTCGGCCGCACTGGCTCGATGTTTGGCTCGGAGCACTACGGAATCGAGCCCGATTTGATAACGATCGCGAAGGGGCTGACTTCGGGTTACTTCCCACTCTCCGCCGCGATCGTCGGTGACAAGGTGTACAAAGTGTTGGAAGACGGTGCTGACAAGGTTGGCGCATTTTCGCACGGCTACACCTATTCGGGTCACCCCATCGGTGCTGCAACGGCAAATGCCGTTCTTGACATCGTGGAACGAGAGAACCTTCCTGCCAATGCGCGCGAAGTCGGCGCCTATTTCCAAGCCCAGCTCAAGGAGAAGTTCGCGCAGTTGCCTATCGTTGGTGAAGTCCGTGGAGTCGGGCTGATGGGAGCCATCGAGTTCGTTGCTGATCGCGATCAGAAGAAGCGGTTTGATGCGTCTCTCAAGGTTGGTGCTCGCGTTTCCAAGGCGGCCCGTGATCGGGGGCTTATTGCCCGCCCTATGCCGCATGGTGACATCCTTGGCTTTGCCCCGCCGCTCGTGACCACCAAGGCGGAAGTTGATGACATTGTTTCGATCGCTGAGAGTGCCGTGCGATCCGTGATGGACGAGCTTGTGCGAGGCGGTGAGAAAATCTAGAAAATAGTGGCCGCATATCTCGGCCACTCGTTGCCCAGGTCGCCTGCACTGCAACGGGATAAGCGACCAGCATCTGCTTCTCGGGCGCACACGCCCGAGGTCATGAGCAGCTCGGTCATCACAATCGCTATAGGGATCGCCGAGCTAAGTGCCCCGATTGTCACCTTGAATATGATCCAAGCGGTAGCTTGGGCATCAAACGAGTAACGATACAAACCCTGAATGGCAGAGCGGCGACCACGTATGTCCGATAACATAGACTACAAACTCTTTATCAACGGTGCGTGGCGCTTAGGAAGTATCGGCGCCGATCTGCCCCTTCTCAATCCAGCCACCGGGCATGAGCTCGGGCGTGTTGCTGTTGCCTCAGCGACGGATCTCGACGATGCGTTGACGTCCGCACACGCGAGTCTGCTGCAGTGGTCGAATACGCCGGCCGGAGAACGGGGAGCGCTTCTCATTCGCGCTGCCCGGATTCTAAAAGGAAAAATTGATATTGCGGCGGCAGCACTTTCGACGGAACAGGGCAAGACCGTGGCCGAAGCGAAGGGAGAATATGCCCGCGCAGTCGAAATGCTTGAATGGAATGGTACGCACGCAGCGAAAACGTCGGCTCCATATTCGATAGATGAGAGAAGGATCATCGTGCCAGAACCGATTGGTGTGGTTGCCGCATTCACGCCCTGGAACTACCCGGCAGTCCTTAACGCCCGAAAGCTTGGCGCGTCTATCGCGGCCGGCTGCTCGGTCATCCTGAAAGCGGCAGAGGAAACTCCAAGCGCCGGGGTCTATATGATCGAAGCTTTACAGGAGGCAGGGATCCCGCCGGGCGTTGTGAGTCTGGTCTTCGGAGATCCACCTATGATCTCTGAACACCTTCTCGCCTCGCCTTCCGTTCGAGCCGTGTCGTTCACGGGCTCTACACCCGTCGGCAAACAACTCGCGAAAATTGCCGCGAGAAATCTGCAGCGATGCGTTCTGGAGCTTGGCGGCCACTCTCCTGTCGTCGTTTTTGAAGACGCGGATCTCTCGAAGGCCGCTTGGTCAATATCGGAATACAAGTTTGAGTGCGCAGGCCAAAGCTGCAACGCTCCTAGTCGTATTCTAGTAGCGAGATCAATTTACAAGGAGTTTCTGGCGAAGCTTGTTCGCGCGGCAGAAAAGATCAGAGTTGGCGCACCGGACGATCCTGAGACGGACATGGGCCCAATGGCGAATGCAAGACGCATTGAAGCCATGGAACGACTGACGAAGGATGCTGTCGATCGCGGAGCGAAGGTTGAAACCGGTGGTAGACGCATTGGCCGACCGGGCTTTTATTGGGCTCCCACCATTCTAAGCAATGTCCACCCTGAGTCAAAGGTGCTTCGCGAAGAACCGTTTGGACCGATTCTTACTGTTGCAGCGTTTGACACGATCGAAGAAGCGATTGCGGAGGCGAATGATACCGAATATGGCCTCGCTTCCTATTTCTTCACCGAATCTCCGAAAGTCCAGAAGCGAATGATCCGCAGCCTTGTCGCCGGGGCTGTAAGCATGAACCACCTCAAGGGTGTGTCTGCCGATGCACCAAATGCCGGTGTCAAACAGAGCGGCTATGGGTACGAAGGTGGTGTGGAAGGCGTGAGGGCCTTCCAGAACCTGAAGCTTGTCAACGGGGTTAAAGAGCTGCTTCTGTCGCATTAACGGCCAACATCAAGAAGACACACGACCTGGCCCTGGACTTGCTCCTGGAGCAGCAATCAAAGTGTTCTTCAGGCAAGAATGCCTCGCACGATTGAGATGTTTGTCGAATTCGATGCGCGGAAGCCAGGGCTGCTCGTAGATCCTACGGCCGATGTGGGATAGCTAGTGGAATGCCATGAGCGACGTGAGGCCTGGGCTCGTCGGGACAATGGCAGTCGATATGGCGGAACGCTTAGATTGAGTGCGCAATGAAAAACTCTCCTACGATAAAAGATGTGATTCTGGCTCCCGGAAACGGAAGCTTCTTCTATGACGATCAAGCTGCAATTCGCGCCGGCGCTGCTCAGGACGGCTTTCGCTATCTGGGCGCGCCTCGGACGCAGGGTTTCACGACCATACGCATGCCCTCGCTTTCGCTCAGCATCGGCCTCGTCATGTCGGACGATATGATCGTGTGGGGCGACATGATGAACGTACAATACTCAGGCGCAGGCGGTCGCGACCCGGTTTTTCAGGTCGACAAGATCGAAGCGCTCACGAGATCTGTGGTGATTCCGCGGCTTTTCGCTTGCGATGCTGCCAATTTTCTTGGTGCTTGTGATCGTGTTCTCGCATTCCATGAGAACAAGCGTCTACCGCTCGCCATTGAATATGGTGTGAGCCAGGCTTTGCTTAGCGCCGCTGCACATATTGCACGGACAACATTGGCAGAAGTGATCTGCTCCGAATATGACCTGCCACTACCTGAAAAGCCAGTCCCAATTTACGCTCAAAGCGGGGATGCAAGAGAAATCAACGTCGATAAGATGATCCTCAAGTCGGTGGATGTGCTTCCGCACGGCTTGATCAACTCACGTGAGAAGTTCGGCCCTTCCGGCGAGAGGTTTCGCGACTTCGTCAAATGGGTCGTTAAACGCACCACGGAAATCGGCCAGCCGGGGTATCATCCTGTTCTGCATTTCGACGTGTACGGTTGGATCGGGCTCGAGATTGGTATGCAAGCGCAGAAGATTGCCGATTTCATCGCGCGCGTTGCAGATGACGTGCCAGGATACCGACTTAATATCGAATGCCCCGCGGACTATGGATCTACAGAAGCTCAGCTTGAAGAGTATGCTAAGATCGTAGCACATCTCGACAGGCGTGGCACCGAAGCCCGGGTGGTCGTCGACGAGCAATGCAATACGTTTGACGACATCCGGCTCTTCGCCGAAGCAAAAGCGGCTCATCTAATTCAGATCAAGATGCCCGACGTCGGCTCGGTCGCTGACTCTGCCAGGGCCGTGTTGGTCTGCAAGGAAAATGGCATTGGGGCCTATGTCGGTGGGAGTTGCACGGAAACCGACTTATCGGCAAGAGCCGCAGTCAACATTGCGGTGGCGACGCGGGCTGACATGATGCTCGCAAGACCCGGGATGGGCGTTGATGAGGGCATCTCGATCGTCGGAAACGAGCAGAGCAGACTGCTTTCCATTCTTGCCTACCGCCGGTCGCAGAACTCCCGTCAGAATGTCGGGGGTACGTCCGTATGAGGAAGGCACTCGAAGGCATTACCGTCGTTGCCGTCGAGCAGGCGGTAGCGGCGCCTTATGCGTCTTCCCGCCTCGCCGACGCTGGTGCGCGTGTCATTAAAGTCGAACGTCCAGAGGGCGACTTTGCGCGAAATTACGATAGGCTCGTTCAGGGCCAAAGTGCATATTTCGTTTGGTTAAATCGCGGAAAAGAAAGCATCTGCCTCGACCTCGCGCTCGAACAGGACCGTGCAGTTCTCGAGACTATGGTCGCTCAGGCTGATGTCTTCATTCAAAATCTGAAGCCTGGCAGCATCACAAAACTCGGATTCGGATCGACGGATCTACGGATTCGCCATCCCCGTTTGATAACCTGTGACATCTCCGGATTCGGTGATGGCGGCGCTTTGTCCCATTTGAAAGCATATGACCTGATCGTGCAAGCCGAGACCGGGCTCTGTGCGATCACTGGAACAGCGCAGGGCCCGGCGCGCGTCGGGGTCTCTGTATGTGACATTTCAGCTGGCATGACCGCTCTCAACGCCATCTTGCAGGCGCTGCTTCTGAGAGAGCGAACCGGGGAAGGAACGGCTATCCAGGTATCGCTGTTTGACGCCATCGCAGACTGGATGAATGTTCCGGTTCTTCAGTTTGATTATAGTGGCTATCAAACTGCGCGTGCAGGCGTGAACCATCCATCTCTCGCTCCCTATGGGGCGTACCGCTGTGCGGACGGCAAGGACGTCATCTTTTCGGTTCAGAACGACCGCGAATGGATCACCTTCTGCACAAAATTCCTTAAACGACCGGAACTGATCCGCGACCCCGATTTCAGTGACAACATGAACCGGATCCGCAACAGGGCCAGTTTGGATGAAATCGTGATAGATCGGTTCGCGCAAATGTCGAGCCACGAAGCCATGCGTGAGCTTGAAGCTGCCGGGCTGGCGTACGGACGGCTGAACCAGATAGAAGACGTAGCAACGCACCCACATCTTCGTCGAATACCGGTGTCCACGCCGGCAGGCGATGTGCACGTGATCGCGCCGGGCGCTATTTTTGAGGGAGAAACAGCTCCGGCATTGCGACCTGTTCCCGCTCGGGGAGCCCATTCCGAGATATTGCGCAGGGAGTTTAGGCACTCCTCTTAGCGGCGGACGAGTCTGCTGGTTAATCATTTGTCCTCGCAATGGGTGAATGCCCTCATCGATAGCATCGCCCAGAGCGCGCGTTTCAACTAAAGTCAGGACGTACCTGAGTAGCTGATTGGACAGAAAGCAATTGACAAATGGCCACGGCGCTCATCGAGTCTATCCGTAGCAGATCGGCCAATCAGTTACGCTCGATGCCGAAGGGACTTCGCGCGCCCAGACCTCGTTGTCGTTCGATCCAAGTTGATGGACAGCCTGAACCTCAGCTCTGATGACTCGCGGCGAGCCCAGCTCAATGAACTGAGCGCGCTACATCGCGCGATCGCTCCAAGGCTCGGCTCATCTCTCGGGAGCAGCTTCATCTAATTGGCCTCCAGTTGCAGCGAAGCGCCACATATTTCGATTCGGTGGAGAGTTTCGGCCACAAAGCTCCCGATTCCAGATGAATCTGGCATACACCATAGTCTACATATAAGGTACTTTGCCGACCCTCGCGCTCTTCCGGACCGGCCTGTGACATCCCAGGCCCTACGCTCTCTTGGAATACTGGACCTCGAACGCGGGCTGCCTCCTAGCGGGGTGCGGCCCATGCTGCCAGGCTCGCTGATCAATCCAACTATCCTCGATTTTCCGATCATATTGGAGACGGTAGCAGGGCTTGGAAGGATATCGTCCTTCCTGGCGACCATCGCTTGAGCCGGCTTGCATTGCAGCCGCCCGCCGATTGATTGATCAAGGCGCCGTCGCAATAACTGCAAACTGCGGCTTCTTTATCCGACACCAAGCTGCCGACGCTGCGGCTGTAAATGTCCCCGTGGCGTTGTCGAGCCTTCTTTTGATACTCAACTTGCTTCGTCAGGCGTCGCCGGCGGCCAAACTTGCGATCCTGACGGCTGACTCGCGGCATTGCGACGAGGATATGCTGGGAGTAGAGGATCCGGTCGAGCGCGCCAGAATCGTCGTAGACGGCATCGAAGGTGGTAAGTACGTGGAGGACGCGATGAAGCGACCCTTACCACCGCCTGACATGGACGCTCTTTAGGCGGATGTCATGGCCTGCGTTGCGCGGATTCATCGAGCGAATCCGGACGTGGCGGCCATTCTTTGCGAATGCACGGCATTCCCGTTAGTCGCCCCGTTGATGCCACCAAACTGCCCGTCTACGACATCACCAACCTTTCGCGATTGATGATGGCATCGATTTCCTGACGGGCGTTGTGCGTCGAAAGTAGGTAAGCGGCAAAGAGACCCCATCTGGCGGAATGGGTGAGCGATCAGCTATCGGCTGCTGAGTTTATGAGCCGATGTGAGCTTCTATGTCTGCGACTAGTTCTGGAACTAGAACCTTCCACATGATCGAAGCGGTCGCCGAGCGTCTTGAGGGAGCGCCGCGGCAGCTTCGCCGCCGCTGGTCGGACGAGTTCAAGGCGCAAGTTGTGACCGAGGCGCTGGAGCCCGGCGCGAGCGTATCGGCGATCGCCCATCGGATCGGCATTCACCCGTCGCAGCTCTTCGCCTGGCGCCGTGATGCTCGGGCCGAGCAGGATTATCGCTTGCGGCACTCGAGTTGCGAGGGTGTGGTGGCTCCTGTGGCAGGCTCGGTAATCGAAATTGCCATTGGCGAGGTGGTCGTGCGCGCCGGCGTCGATGTCGACGAGGCGCATTTGCAGCGGGTCATCCGGGCGGTCCGTTCGGCATGATCCCCTCTGGTGTGAAGGTGTTCCTCGCCAGCCATCCGGTCGACTTCCGCAAGGGCATCGATGGCCTTGTTGCGCTTGTGCGCGATGCCGGCTCAGATCCGTTCGACGGGGCGCTTTATGTGTTCCGGGCCAAAAGAGTCGACAGAATCAAGATCGTATGGTGGGATGGGTCCGGCGTGTGCCTCTATTTAAAGCGCCTTGAGAAGGCGAAGTTCTGCTGGCCACGGATCGGGCATCATCGGGTGCAGCTCACCTCCGCGCAGTTGATGGCACTGGTGGATGGGATGGACTGGAAGCGGGTCCGGGCTGTGCCGGTCAAGCCGCCGGAGATTGTTGGGTAAAAGCGCTGCGGCGAAGTGAATCAACGGCCTGAAAGGGCGAGAGAACCGGAGCAAAATGTGTTCTGGTCGGGTCAATGACGCCGCCGAATCTCGATCTCCCCAATGACGTAGAGACGCTGAAGACCATGGTGCTCGCCATGGCCGAGAAGGCGGCCCGTGTCGATGCTCTGGAGAGCGAGGTCGACGATCTCAAGGCCCGCAACGCCGATGCTGATGCGCGCATCGCGCGGCTGACGCAGATCCTGAAGGCCTTTGACCGCGCCCGGTTCGGCCGACGATCGGAGAAGCTCGGCCCTGCGAGCATCGATGACGAACAGCGGGCCTTTGCCTTCGAGGAGATCGAGACCGGCATCGCTGCGATTAAGGCACAGGTCAACAAGGGCCGCGAGCGTGCGGGCGGCAAACGCGCACCTCGTCGGCGCAAAGGCTTTGCCTCCCATCTGGAACGGATTGAGGTTGTCAATGAGCCGGAAGCATTGGCTGAGCATGCCGGCAAGCAGAAGGTGCTGATCGGAGAGGACGTGTCGGAGCGTCTGGATGTAGAGCCGGCGAAGTTCCGCGTCATCGTCACGCGCCGTCCCAAGTATGCGTTCAAGAACGAGGACGGCGTGATCCAGGCGCCGGCCCCCGCCCACATCATCGAGGGTGGCATTCCGACCGAAGCCCTTCTGGCCCAGATCGCCGTCTCCAAGTACGCCGATGGCCAGCCGCTCTACCGGCAGGAAGCCATCTACGCCCGCGACCAGGTCGAACTTGACCGCCAGCTGATGGCGCAATGGATGGGCAAGCTCGGCTTCGAGCTCGAGATCGTCGCTGACTACATCTTCAGTGAGGTCAAGAAGGCGGATCGGATCTTTGCCGACGAAACCACCTTGCCGACCCTGGCTCCCGGCTCCGGATCGACGAAGACGGCCTACTTATGGGCCTATGCCCGAGATGACCGAACCTTTGGCCGCAGCGGTCCACCCATGGTGGCGTATCGCTTCGAAGACAGCCGCTCCGGCGAGTGCGCGGTCCGCCATCTCAATGGTTATCGCGGCATCCTGCAGGTGGACGGCTATGCCGCGTATAACAAGCTGGCGCGCCCGGATCGCGCCAATGACAGCGTCACCTTGGCTGGCTGCTGGTCACACAGCCGGCGCAAGTTCTATGAGCTGCATGTTGCAGGAAGCTCGAAAGTGGCAACGGTGACGGTCGAGCGGATGGCAAAACTCTGGCAGGTCGAGAAGACCGTGCGCGGTCAAAACCCCGACGTACGCGTCGCCGCACGCCAGCAAGCCTCGGCAGCGGTCGTCGCAGATCTCTTCGATCTCTGGCAGCAGACCTTGCGGCGGATCTCCGGCAAATCAAAACTGGCCGAGGCAATCCGCTATGCCGTCTCGCGCCGTGCCATCTTCGAACGCTTCCTAACTGATGGTCGCATTGAGCTCGACTCCAACATCGTCGAACGCGCCATCAGGCCACAAACAATTACGCGAAAGAATAGCCTCTTCGCTGGCAGCGACGGCGGCGGACGAACCTGGGCGACCATCGCAACACTGCTGCAGACGGCAAAGATGAATAACGTCGATCCGTTCGCCTGGCTCAGCCTAACGCTTCAGCGTATCGCAAACGGCTGGCTGAGCAGCGAACTCGACGAGCTTATGCCATGGAACCACGCCGCCTGACGGCATCAGCTTGCCGCTTACGAAAGTAGTCATCTAGGTTAATGTCATCGGCCGAACACAGTCGGGCTGCGCAGCCGCATACTCGCAGGCACGGTGCAGCGAGGTTCACGCCTGGAAAAGGTAGCGGTTAGCTAAATGCCTAGCCCGCTTGGCGATCGTGAGGGAGGGGCGGCCGACCGAGGAGCATTAGACTGCTCGTCTCAGCGTCCCTCAACCTGAATATCTGACCGGCTACAATGCCGACCCAATTCAACATCCGAGCCAAGTATTTGCTTTCGGGGCAACCTGGCGGCAGGGGCACCTTGGCAAACGGGGAAAGGTTTCCGGCGTCGCGCTGGCGTCCCACCGCATCCCGAAAGCTTCACGTTCTGCCTGTAGACGCGTAATTCCTTCCGTATGAGCCTCAATATCGATGAATTTCATTTCTATGGACCGGTAACATTCATGCAGCGCTCCAGTTTCAGGCAGATCGGTCAGGTCCGCAACCTGGGGAGCATGCGACAGTTTCAGCCACAAGTAGACCGACGGAGCCAAGGACAATGGCAATTGGCAAAGCACCGCAGGCGTTTCCCAGGTCAGAGTACCTTCGCCGCCTTGCCTTAGTGAAATCAGAAATGACGCGGCGCAACATTGATGCACTTGTCATTAACAGCTGGGCAAATATCACTTACCTAACCGGCAACTTCACCCGCATGCTTGCCATGCATGCGCTTGTGGTTTCAACCCGAGAAGAGGAGCCGACCCTCATCGTGCGTCGCATGTGTGCGCCCGGAGCCTTTCATCAATCGTTCCTGTCGCATGACAAGGTGATCAGTTACTCGGAAAGCTACGTCGGAAAGCATGATAGAGATGGCTTTGACGCGGTGATCGATTTTATCCACGACCTCGGGGTTGCAAGCCGGGGAATCGGTTTGGAACTGGGCAACCTGACGGCGCAGGCGGCAGAGAAGTTCAAAGCACGATTGCCGAATGCAACCATCGTAGAGTGCACCAAAGCTGTAGACTGGATCCGGGGCGTTAAGTCCGATCTGGAGATAGAGGTGATGCGGCAAGCTGCTGCACTTGCTGACGCTGCGGTCATGCGGGCGGCCGAAGTAATTCGGCCCGGCGTACGGGAAGCTGACGCCGCGGCAGAGATCATGACGGCGCAGGTTCGGGGTGCGGAAGGCGTTCCACCTGCGACGGGATTGCGGCCGCTCTTGATGAAATCCTCGCCACGCGTCTGTACGCCTCACATTTTGTGGAGCGAGGACGTTTTTCGTGAGGGCTCCCAGATCGATATGGAAGTAAGTGGTAACCGCCACCAGTACATGGCTGCGCTCATGCGCAGCTTTTCGATTGGCGCTCCATCCGACCGCTTGCTCCGCCTACATGAGGCACATGCTGCCGGGATTGAAGCCGCGCTGAACGTCATCCGGCCTGGACGCACGTGCAGCGACGTCGCCGAAGTCGTCTATCGCGCGATCGAAAAACATGGGTTCAAAAAGGAATCGCGCTGCGGCTACGCTATTGGTATTGAGAGTCAGACTTCGGCATGGATAGAGCCGACAGCAAGTTTCGGAATTGGCGACATGACAGAGCTAAAGCCGAACATGACCTTCCACTTGATGATGGGCAACTGGGTGGAAGAGGAATTTGGTTATGAGATCAGTGAAACAATCTGTGTGACCGATTCCGGCGTTGAAGTGTTGACGCGTGCACCACGGCAGCTTTTCCAACTTTAGTTGGGCGCGATCGACGAAAGTTGCCGATTTAGATAATGGATCAAAGGCTGCGAGATTCGAAATGGCCGAAAAGACATTGGGCATT
This sequence comes from Bradyrhizobium iriomotense, assembly GCF_030160715.1. GTDB lineage: Bacteria > Pseudomonadota > Alphaproteobacteria > Rhizobiales > Xanthobacteraceae > Bradyrhizobium > Bradyrhizobium iriomotense. Next base: position 4,012 of record NZ_BSOW01000065.1, on the reverse strand, counting down.
CTAGAGCTCGAAAACGAGCCGATTACGCGTCCCGGGTTTCTAGCGGGTCCTGGAACATTTCAGTTCCGAGTCAAGCGTATAAAAGTCGTGGGCGCGACTACCCAGAGAGTGACTAGCGGCGATAGATCGGTCACGAGCAACTATGTCGAGTGCGCCCGCAAGTTGGAAAACCAGGGTGTCACGGCAATCATAGCCAACTGTGGCTTTGCACATTTATATCAAGCGGAGGTGGCCGCCGCAGTTTCAGTCCCTGTTGCTCTCTCCAGCCTGCTGCTTGTGCCGTTTGTCGCCAAAACTCTTCCCCGCGGAGGCAATGTCGGAATCGTTACCTATGATGCCAACAAACTAAGAGAGGACCATTTTGTCGCCGCAGGGTGGTCATCTGCAGAGCGACATGTCCCTGTCGTAGGAATCGAAGGAAGCAAGTCGTGGCATCGCTTAAGTCAAACCGCCCCTGATGCGGAACCGGCTGAGCTCGTCGAGGACGTATTGATTGCGGCAAGGCGTCTCTTAAAGTCCGAGCCCGAGGTGGCAGCGTTGGTATTCGAGTGCACCGCCTTTCCGATCGCCGCGGAGGCGGTACGGCGTGAAACCGGCCTGCCGGTCGTTGACTGTACCGTTTTGGCAAAGATGCTAATCGAAGTAAGTCCCTCACATAACAACCGCTAGATGTGTGCTTTCAGGAGGCGTCCATCCGGTCCTGAACGAGGAAGCAGAAGTTGTCGAAGCTTTAGCCGATCCCGAAGGACCGAATGGATACCCATAAGAATAGGCCTCTGACGCCGAGAGGCCATGGTGCGAAGCGTAATTGAAGGCGGCCTGACGAAGGCGGCAGCCGGAGCTGATCGTGAGCATGCTCCGGCGCGTGGGCTTCGAAGCGCAGAGTTTTCCGACACCCGGGCATCCGATGGTGATGGGGCGTTGGGAGCGTGCACCTGGAGCGCCGACCGTCCTGCTGTATGGCCACTACGACGTCCAACCACCGGATCCGATAGAGGCTTGAATCAGCCCGCCATTCGAGATGAGCGAATTTATGCGCGCGGTGCTGGAGACAACAATGCCCAGCATTTCGCTCAGATTTTGGCCGTCGAATCGTATCTGGAGATGCATGGGCTTGCTTTGCAATGTGATCATTCTTCTGGAAGGAGAAGAAGAGAACATTTGGTCGTAACAGCCGATGTCCCCCTCCACGAGTCGGGCCATCCGGTCATTACGCATGTGGTTCGCGGGATCGTATCCTTTGAGTTTGCGGGCCCGTGCGGCCAATCAGGATGTGCATTCCGGCAACTTCGGCGGCGTTGTGCCCAATGCGATTTGGACGCTGGTCCACTTGCTGGGGACAATGAAGATATCAGGGAGCGAGATTCCGATTGAAGGTTTTTACGATGATGTCGTTGCCCCAACAGACCTTGAGCGCAGCGCAGCGGCACGGTTACCCCTGGAACCTGAGGACGTTAAGCGGACGCTGGGCCTCTCAAGGCGCTCGGCGGTAGCTTGCCGGACGACGTCTTCACGAAAATTTTGGGCACGCACTCGTTCATCGTGCCGTATGCGAACGCCGACGAGGCCAATCACGCACCAAACGAAAACATTAAGATTGACTGGTTCATAAAGGGAATACGTCTGGAGCTGCTCGTGCGGCGGCCGGTCCCCACGAAAAGGCACCGAAATAATCGCCGTCATTCTGACCTGCCGGGAATGGAGACTGTTTCAGACCGTAATGGGCGATCTCGACGGCGGATCCATGCTGCGTGAAGAACGTCATGGTGCATCCATAGTGAATAGCGACATCCGGACGAAATTGCTCGACACGAACACGTCCGTAAGGAGTTGCGAGATGGTTCTCGCGTTTCCAAAGGTTGAACATCTCGAACGTCTGAACGGATTGCGTCGGCGGATAACCAAGATGGGATTATCCCTGCTTGTGGTGATCGATCCGGCCCATATGAACTACATTTCAGGATTCGATTCCTGGAACTATCAAAACACACAAGTTCTGCTAGTGCCAGGCAATGATCTGGAGCCGGTTTCGATCGTGCGCGGCGTGGATGCTGGCGGGGCACGCCAGACGACGTGGCTCTCGTCCGACAATATTGTCGCTTATGCCGACTTCTATTCGGATTCGCATACAAATCACGCGATGGAAGCCGTGGCAGAAGAGATCCAAAAGCCTGGCTGGAGCCGCGGCCGTATCGGGTATGAAGGCGATACCTATTACTTTAGCCTCAAGCCTTTCTCGTGCTGGAAAATGCAATTCCCGAGGCCGAGTGGGTGGATGTCGGCCTTTCGATCAATCAACTCAAGACGATCAAGACCGCGCGTGAGATCGAGTTCATTCGCCGGGTTGGAAGGATTGTCGACTAGGTAATGGGCGTGGCTATCGAATGCCTTCACCCCGGAACGCGAGAGAATGACCTCGCAGGGCGGATCATGCAGGCGCAGGCCCAAGGCACCAAATAGTTTGGCGGTTCGTGGCCGAGCTCCGTTCCACTTGTTCTCACCGGCCCGCGTGCGGCTTATCCACATTTGCCCTGGACCGACGGCATTATACCAAACGAGACGAGCATAGCGTTCGAATTGGCGGGCTGCTATTTGCGCTACAATGCCGCGCTGGCTTGCGACCGGTATGCCGCAGCTTTTCTCACTGGAATGTTGGGGGGGGCTCAACCTTTGACGTGACAATGCGATTTCTGGCAGAAGATCCTTGGGAGCGTCTGCGCGAGATCAGACCGAGAGTACCAAACATACTCAAACAGATGCTGCTCCGGGGCGCAAGCGGTGTGGGATACACTAACTATTCGGACAACGTCCTCCGTCATTCCGTCCATCGCGCCGCGGAGGCCGGGATGGCCTGTTCCGATACCTCGATTGTTTGAACTGGGTCGAGAACATGCGCCTCTCGATTGACGCGGTGATCGAGAGCGGAAGGCTGGCCAAGGGCGCGACTTGCTACACCGGCGATATCTTCGATCCTGCCCGCTGCAAATACGACCTCAAATATTACGTCGCGTTGGCCAAGAAGCTGGAAGCGATCGGAATACACATTCTCGGCCTGAAAGACATGGCTACCGATCCATCTCCCTACCCACGACAGCTCAGGCATCGCGGCAGCCACGATTCTTGCCGCTGCGGAAGCCGGCGTGGATGCGGTAGACGCTGCAATGGTCGCGCTGAGCGGAACGACGTCGCAGCGGACCCTTGGATCGATGGTGGAAGCGCTGGCGCGTACAGAACGCGACACCGGTCTCGATTCAGATGCGATCCGTCGCATCAGCTTCGATTGCGAGGCAGTACGGGCCCAATATGCGGCCTTCGAGAGTGATCTCAAAGGTGGTGCTTCGGAAGTCTACTTGCATGAAATGCCGGGCGGACAGTTCACAAATCTTAAGGAGCAGGCCCGCTCGCTGGGACTTGAGACGCGTTGGCACGACCTTGCAAGAGCGTACCGCGCGGCGAACGAGATGTCGGTGACATCGTCAAAGTAACCCCCTCGTCGAAGGTGGTCGGGTATATGGCGTTGTTGATGGTATCGCAGGGATCAACGTCAGAAGAAGTCATGGCCGAAGACTGCGATATCGCCTTTCCGGCATCTGCCTGCTCGGGGGTGATCTGGGACAGCCGCCGGGAGGATGGCCGACGGCGCTGCAGAAAAAGGCGTTGAAGGGCGGCGCTGCGATCAAAATGCGGCCTGCATCACCCCTGCCCGATGAGAATTTCGCCGCGCCGCGCGAGGAGGGGGAGAAAGCCTGCGGTCGTGCGCTCAATGAAGTGGAGCTCTCCGCTTGTTGATGTCCCCGAAGGTCTTCACCGACTTCGTGGCCGTCCAGCGCAAGTATGGGCCAGTCTCTGTGCTGCCGACGCCCGTGTTCTTCTATGGCATGAAGACCGGTGACGAAGTGACGCTAGTGTCCTGAACCAGAAGTTCGCAACATCGCTTCGCGTTTTGCCGGGGCATTGTAACGGCAGAAGCGCTCGATGGAAGCAAGGATGTCATTGGCGGATTTGGTTCATC
>NZ_BSOW01000064.1 GCF_030160715.1 Bradyrhizobium iriomotense | reverse complement strand
CGATCGAACGGCGACCCAGCTCGGGCCGTCACCCGGGCTGGGCCATTCCTCACGGAACGGCACCCATCATAAGCGATCGCGCTAATACAAGGGTGGGCAAAGGCGCAAAGCGCCGTGCCCACCATCTTCTCCATAATTGCGATAGAAGTAGTGGTGGGCTCGCGGAGCCTGTCGTCGGGCGCGCATTCGCGCGACCCTAGGCTCCCTCCCACGTCATTGCGAGGAGCGAAGCGACGAAGCAATCCAGAGTCTTTCCGCGGAAAGATTCTGGATTGCTTCGCGGAGCCTGTCATCGGGCCGCGCTTCGCGCGGACCCGGTGGCTCGCAATGACGGCGTGGCTTCGTCGTCCGCTCCTGACAGCGTTACTTCGTCTCCGCGCTCGCCATCACCGGGCGAACGGGATCGCCTTCGCGAAGCAGTGCCCCGGCGCGGGCGACGACGATGTCGCCTTCGTTGACGCCGTCACGGATCTCGATATTGCCGCCGGACATCAGCCCGGTCTCGACGCGCTTGGTCTCGACGCGGTTGCGTCGGATGATCTGCACCACGGTGCCGGCGGGGCTGTACTGCACGGCGGTGAGCGGGACCGCGACGTTGCAGCTTTGCCCGGTCTTGATCAGCGCGCGGGCGCTGGAATTCAGCAGCAGCCGCCGCTGCGTCGAGATGCCGATATAGACCATGCCCTGCTGGATGTTCGGCTCGACCGTCGGCCCGATCTTGCGCACCTTGCCGTCGATGTCGCCGGCACCCGCGATTCGCACGGTGGCTGGCTGGTTCACCGCGAGCTTCTTGATGTCGGCGGTAGCGACGAGGCCGACGAGATCATATTCGCTACGCGCCACGATCGAGAACAGCGCTTCGCCGCGCGCCGAGGCCGGCGCGCCGATCTGCGCGGTCGAGGCCGAGATCACGCCGGCGACCGGCGCCGTCACCTGGATTGTGCCGCCTTCGGGCAAGGCCAGCCGCGCCAGCACCTGGCCGGCGGTGATGGTCTCGCCGGCTTCTGCCAGCACCTCGGTCACCTTCAATCCCGGCCGTTCGGGCCGCACCGAGGTCTCCTCGCGCGCGATGATCGTGCCGCTCGCCTCCACGATGTCGGAGAAACAGGACTTCGCCGCCTTCAGCACCGTGACCGCCGGTCCCTTGGGCGCCTCGTCATCGGCGGCGCGTGCCGGGAGGTAGCCAAGAAAAAGGCAAAGGCCCAACGCTACGGCGACGGCCACGGGAAACAGGGTTTTGCGAGGTTTGCGGGGGCAATGACGCATCGGAGCCAATCCACGGGATCAAACGTTTCACTCGATAGCAGATGGCGGGGGACCAGACCATGGCGCCGCGGTGCTCGAGCGGGATGGAATGCCGCGGGTACGTCCGCGGCAAGCCTTTGATTAGTCGCAGGATTGAAGATCAGGTTCGGCGCCTGGCGCGATCCGTCAGCCGCGGCGTTCGCCGAGCAGCCTGCCGGTCGCGCGATTGATCAGGTGCAGGCGCGCACAGGCCGGGCAGGTTACCGAGTCATGCGTATCCCTGGCATCGGTCGGCGCGGCCGTGAGCCGATGCTGAACGTTCATGCCGGTCTGCGGGCATTTGAAGACAATATGACGGTCCATCGCGAGCCGGACTATGACGGCAGCGAGCCGCGACCGAAACTACGGATGATTGCGTAGGTCGGTCGCAGCTCCCGCATTCTTACGGCAGCGCCACGAACTCCACCCAGTTCGGCTTCTTGCCGGTCGGATAGGACTTCAGCTTGGTTAACGCGCCGCTGGTCTGGTCGATCGCATAGACCGTCATGCTGTCGGACAATTCGCCGACGGCGGCGACATAGCGGCCGGCGGGATCGATGTTGAAGCCGCGCGGCTGCTTCTCGGTCGGCACGGTGCCGACCGTGGTGAGCTTGCCGCTTGCCGGGTCGATCTTGTAGGCGGTGAGCGTGTTGGTGGTCCGCTCAGAGGCATAGAGGAAGCGGCCATCGGGCGTAACGTGGATGTCGGCGGCCCAGGGCTTTCCGTTGAAGCCTTCCGGCAACGCCGTGGTCCGCTGGATCTCGGCCCAGGCGCCAGTCTTCTCCTCATAAGAGAACGCCGCGACGTCGCCGTTCAGTTCGTGGATGAGATAGACGTATTTGCCGTTGGGGTGGAATACGAAGTGCCGCGGGCCCGATTTCTCCGGCACCTTGTAGGCCGGCGGATCGCTCGGCGTCAGCTCGCCGGTGCTTGCATTGAAGCCAAAGGCCAGCACCTGGTCGGAGCCGAGATTGGTCGCGAACGCAAAACGGTTGTCGGGCGAGGGGATGAAGGCGTGCGCGTTCAACCCGGTCGGGATGACCTGCTTGGGCTCGCCGACGACGCCGGTCTCGGGCAGCGGATTGAGCGCGACCTTGTTGCCGCCATAGGAGGCGCTGAACACGAACTTGCCGGTGCGGTCGGTCATGACATAGGCCATGCTGTCGGCGAGCGGCCCATTGCCGATGTGCTTGAGCGTGCCGGCCTTCTGATCGATCGCGAAACTCACGGCCGAGAACGGCTGCGAGCGCACGCCGGCGATCAGCACGCGGTGGTCGGGCGTCACCCCGAGCGGCGTCGAGGAGCCGGGCTTTTCGATGCCGACGAAGGGCGCGGTCTGAACCGGGCTCATCTCGCCATTGCCGTCGATGCGGAAGACGGAGATGTCGTTGCTGTCGGCATTGCCGACATAGGCAAATGTGTCGGCCATGCCGGCGCGGACTCCGAATTGGGTGGCGAGAATGACGGCGCATGCCGCAACGGGCAGGCGCAGGGCGGTACGGCGGGTCGGTCGGGACATCAGGCTTCCTCCAGCTTCAAAATTCGCCGCTGCCGTCCGGCATGGCTGTTCTCGGTTTGCGGGCGAGGATATCCGGCTCTCTGCCATTGCACCAAAATCCAATTTGGATCGATCGATGTCGAAATTGTATCGATTGGCTCAAGAAAGCTCGCAATCGGCGTCTGAACCAACGCGCCTGCGATGCATTAAATCCGGGCATGCCGGGTGACAACCGGCCACAACAGGGATGGCGGACGCAGCTCATTTTGCCGGTTTCTGGCTGCGACACCAACGCATCGGTACGCGCTGACGCCTGACCTGTTCCCGGTATGCACCGCCATCTCTTGGCGCGAAAGGGGGCTGACCGTGCCCCCGCGAAAAAGACCTCGAAGGCAAGCCTGACATGAAGTCCAACATGGGTGGCAAGCATGGCGGCCAGGCCGGCCCGCCTAAATCTCCGCCACGCCCAAAAACGAGCCAGCGCGATGCAGACGTGGTGACAAAGCAGCAAACCGATCAAACCGATCGCAAGCTGTGGCCGACCAACAAGAGATAGTTCGGCAAGATATTTGGCCCAGGATAGTGGTCCCTGGGTGCGCTCACAGGCCGCAGCAGAAGAGGAACGGCATCGGCGTTCGGCTGTTCTAGAATCCCTGCTCGCGGCGGGAGGCTTTTGCGGAGGCTGACGTGTTTTGGATCTATTGGGACACCGCCTGGTCGATCATCATCAGCGGCATCATGGTTGCGACCATCGTCGCGCATCCCGATGCCGAGTTCGCGGAAGTGCGCGCTGCAAAACGGTCCTGAAGGCCGGCGCTGCGTCCGGGCTGCGTGTCTCCGTAGTTCTGCGGAGTTTGCCTTCCCGCGCGCCATCATCCGATGCGATGCCTTTGCCGGTATTGAGGTGAACCGAATCTTAGGGGCGCGACGGTAATCTTCTGCATCTTTGAAGGATGCGGCGGTCGCAATGAAATTGTTCGGCAATCCCTCCATTCGTTCGGTTCTCGGCGCCATCATCGGTATCCTCGGCCTGTTTCTGATCGCCCAGCTCGCGGCCGGGCTCTACGGCGCTGTCGAGCGCAACGCTGCGGCGCAGAAGGTCGAGCGCTTTGCCGGCACCGACCAGCAGCTTTTCACGGCCCTGCTCGGCTTCCGCATCGAGCGCGGCACCTTCCTTTCGGCGCTGCTTGCGGAAGAGCCGGCCAATGCCGGCGCCGACGAACGGATCGCCACCAACCGGCAAGTATCGGAAGCGGCCTATAAGAGCGTGCTCGAACGGCTCGATGGCGTGTCCGATTCCCGCCTTGCCGGCGTCCTGAGCAAGCTCGTTGCGCTCCACGATGCGTTCATGCCGCTGCGGCCGAAGGCGGAAGCCGTCATCCACCAGCCGAAGGCGGCGCGCGACACGAAGGTGGCCGACGAATTCCGGAAAGCGGCGCAGGACTATCTCGACGGCCTATTCGCGCTGACCACCGAGCTGGAGAATGCGCTGAAGCTCACCGATCCCGTGGTCGATCATCTGCTGGGAGTGAAGCAGTCGGCTTGGGCCGCGCGCAATTTCGGTGGCCTCATCGCCATCCGTATCGAGGCCGCGGGCGCCGCCGCAAAACCCTGGACTGCCGCCGACATTGTCGGGGCGGCCGAGGACGCCGGCCGCGCCAGGCAGGCCTGGAGCCAGGTGCTGGATGCTGGAAGCCGCGCTGACGCCCCCGCGAACCTCGTCGACGTGATTGCGCGCTCGAAGCAAAGCGACGCCACCGCCATGGTCGAGCGCCAGCAAGGTATCATCAAGGCACTGAGCAACAACCAGGCGATCGACATCAAGGGTGTGGAGCTCGCCAAGCTCAACACTGCCATCCTTAATTTCTATGTCGAGGCCGGCCACGCGGCGCTTGCCGAGATGGTCGCGCGCGCCGGGCAGCAGATGAGCTCGGCGAAATGGAGCCTCGTGTTGAACGGCGCGATGATGCTGGTCGCGCTCGCCATCACCGTGTTCGGCTTCATCCTCGTCAACCGCCGCGTCAGCGTCCCGATCCGGAAATTGACCCAGGCGATGCGCTCCCTTGCCGAGCGCGACTACGCCATCGAGCTCACCGGCATCGAGCGCGGCGACGAGATCGGCGAGATGTCGCGCGCGGTGTCGGTGTTCAAGGAGAACATGATCACCGCCGATCGCCTCGCCGAGGAGCAGGCGGCCGAGCAAGGCCGGAAGGAGCGGCGCCAGCTTGCCGTCGATCGGCTGATCGGAGAGTTCGAGAAGACCGTCACGGAATCGCTGCATACGCTCGCCTCGGCGTCCGGCGAACTGAACGCCACCGCGCACTCGATGTCGTCGACCGCCGAGCAGGGCTCGTCGAAGGCGGCCTCCGTTGCGTCCCTCTCGGGCGACGCGTCGTCCAATGTGCAGACCGTTGCCGCCGCCACGGAAGAGCTGTCGGCCTCGATCGCCGAGATCAGCCGCCAGGTCGCGGAATCCTCGAGCATTGCCGGAGCTGCCGCGGCGGAAGCCGATCGCACCAATGGCGAGGTCCAGGCGCTGGCGGACGCCGCCCAGCGCATCGGCGATGTCGTCGAACTGATCACGGGCATCGCAGAGCAGACCAACCTGCTGGCGCTCAACGCCACCATCGAGGCCGCGCGGGCCGGCGAAGCGGGCCGCGGCTTTGCCGTGGTCGCAGCCGAGGTGAAGAATCTCGCCACGCAAACCGCGAAGGCGACCGAAGAGATCACCGGCCAGGTTGGCGCAATCCAGGGCGCGACGCGTTCGTCCGTGACCGCGATCCAGTCGATCGGCACCACCATCCAGCGCGTCAACGAGATCGCGGCCGCGATCGCCGCCGCGGTCGAGGAGCAGGGCGCCGCCACGCGCGAGATCGCCCGCAACGTGCAGCAGGCCTCCCAGGGCACCACGGAGGTCTCGCGTCACATCTCCGGCGTCTCGCAGGCCGCCGGCCAGACGGGTGCCGCCGCCGGCGAAGTGCTCGATTCCGCCAAGATGCTGGCGCAGCTGTCGGACGATCTGAAGCGCGAGGTCGGCCGATTCGTCGAAGATCTCAGGGCGGCTTAGCTTCGAGATCAGTCGGGTGGGTTAGCCGACTGGCCGGACTGTTCCGCCATCAGCGGTTGTGACAACCCGCGGCTCGAAGGTTTGATCCATTTCGGGAACGCGCATCATTGCGGCCCTATCGGTCAGAAGCCGTGACCGATTGCTGATCATCCATTTGCCGACTTGATGCGGGCGCGAATCCAGCGCAGGTTTGCGCCTGTGATTTGTCGTGAAGGGGCTAGGAATTCATGGTGATCGCATCGAAGGCGACAATCGCCGTTTGCTCGTTCCTGCTGGTTGCGGCCGGCGGTACGGCGATCGTCGTCGGCACCGGCGGACTGTGGCAGGCGCTGCACGGTGGGCCCGAGGTCAAGGTCGCCGACGGCAACGCCAAGGCCGAAGCCAAGACGGACGCCAAGACGACGCTCGCGGCGCCGCCCACATTCCTGCCGCCGAGCGCGCCCGCCGTGGCACCGTCGACGCCCAGCAATGATGTCGCCACGGCGCTCGGCAAAGCCGAGACCGCGCTCGCCGATTTGCCGACGCCCACGGCTCCGCCGCCGGCTGCGGCCGAGGAGACCGGGCCGCGTTTCGACGTCGCGCGTGTCGATGACGACGGCGAAGCTGTCATCGCCGGTCGCGCCGCGCCGGGCGCGCGCGTCGAGCTGCTGCGCGATGGCGAGAGCCATGCCTCCGCGGTCGCCGATGCGTCCGGCCTGTTCGTGATGACCCCGCCAAAGCTGCCGCCGGGCAGCTACAAGCTCAGCCTGCAATCGACGGCGCCGGACGGGAGCGTGACCAAATCGAAGACCGACGTTCCAGTGACGCTGAATGCCATGGCCCAGCCGCCGCGCGCCACAGCGGCGCGCACCGATGTCGCCAAGCTCGCGAAAGAAACGCCCATCAAGGATACGTCCAAGGAAGCTTCTGCGAAGGGGGATAGTCCGGCAGCGTCGCCGAGCACTGCACAAACCGCTCTGGCCCTCGCCGCCGCGCCGTCCGCCGAGAAGGGCCCGCTGCGCGCGAAGGTCGAGACGACTGGATCGATTCCGATGAGTCGCGTCGTCTCGCGCGGCGATAGCCTCTGGGTGATCAGCCGCCGCGCCTATGGCGACGGCCTCAGCTACGCCCTGATCTACAACGCCAACCGCGACAAGATCCACAATCCCGACCGCATCTACCCGGGTCAGACATTCGTCGTGCCGCGCAAGGCAAGGTGAGGGGCCTGCTCCACGAATTCTAAGGTGGGTTAGCGGCTAGTCCGCCGTAGCTCGAAACGCGAAGGCGGAAGCGTAACCCACCATTTCTCTCGCGGCAGGAACTTTCTGTTCCGCTGCGCGTCATTCTCATTATGACGAGATGCGGCTTGGCGCGGAGGAGGGAGCCAAGGTGACCATCATGTCGAAACCCCGTTTGGGAATGGCGGCCGCCGGGATCGCCCTGGTCGCCCTCACGATGCTGCCTGACGTGGCCGAAGCCGGCTTCCGCCTGCGTGTCGGCGGCCCCCTCGGCGTCGCGCGTTTTGCGGTGGCGCACGTGCTTGGCGTCGCCGGCATCCGCCACATGCGCATGGCCGCGCGGGGACGTACCCGGATGGCCGCGCTGCGGCCGCAGGATCTCCGCTCTGCAACCGAAGCCGTCCGCCCGACCGTGCGCGCCCAGCTCACGGCGGTTGCGGCGCTCGCCGGCTGGCGCGGCGGCCGCGCCGAGCAGGGCTGGTGGCAGCACGCCGACGGCACCTATGGCTGGGTCGGCCCGCTGTTCTGGCCGTTCGCCGATGACGACGTCACCGACTTCACGATGCGCGGCGACGGCACCGCGCTGTGGTCCTATGGCTATGGCGATATCTATGCCGCGGTCTTCGCGCCCTATGCCCCGACCGAGCTCGCCGCCTACACGGCGCCCGGCCGTCGTCATCGCAGGGTCCCCGAGCTCCAGCAGCTCTGCGACACCGGCGATGCCGTGGGTCTCCCCATCGACGCGATGCTGCGCACCGTGCAGCCCAACGAAGTCCAGCGCGCCGGCCTTGACGAGCTCGCCAGCGCCTGGGCCGCGGCAGGTGCGAGCATTCGCGCCTCCTGCCCGACCGAAGCGGCCGGCAATGCGCTCGATCGCTTCGCGCTGATGCAGCGCCGCCTCGATGCGATGATCAACGCGGTGGATGCGGTCGCGCCGCAGCTTGCAAAGTTCTACGGGCTGCTCGACGACGAGCAGAAGTCGCGCCTCAACGCGCTCGGCAAGGACGGCCGCGCGAACGCTGCCGAGACAAAGCGCAAGGAGATGCAGGCCGCAGCCTGCAAGGCACCGAGTGAGCCCGCGAGCGACGAGCAGCTTCAGCGCCAGTATGAGCAGCTCGTGAAGCAGCAATGGCCGGTCGACGAGATCGCGACAGCCTTGCGCCTCGACGATACCAGGCGCGCCGCGCTGGAGGTGCTGCAGGACACCACCATGGGCACCATGGAAGCCTTGTCTCCTTGTCCGCCGCAGAACCTGCACACCCCGCAAGCCCGCCTCAAAGCCGTGAAGGCGCGACTGGAGATGATGCGCGAAGCCACAAAGAGCGTCGGCGATGCGCTCGACGATTTCGAGTGGGGCCTCACCGACGAGCAGAAGACGCAGTTCGAGGCGATGGGCCTGAAGCGGGGCGTGTGAGCGGCGGAGAGCAAGCCCCTTCTTTGAGCCGAAAAGCTGCGGTGTACTGGATGCCCCGGTCAAGCCGGGGCATGACAGTGGAATTTATGGCGCGCACCCGCGCTCACATCCTCCGCCGTGCGGCCGACGCATCCACGACGTTGTTCACTTCCTCGCGCCAGCTCAGGATCTCCATCGCGAGCACGGGGTGGTTGAAGCCCTTGAGCTGGAGATCGTCGAGCGGGCGGGCTTCGACCCAGGGCTCGACGATGCCAAAGACGCGCCGCGCGACCACGACCTGGCCGGCCTTGGCCTCGTCGCACAGGCGCGAGGCGAGGTTGGTGACGCTGCCGATCGCGGCATATTCCAGCCGCTGCTCGAAGCCGATCTGGCCGAGCGTGGCATAGCCGAGCGCGACGCCGACGCCGAAACCGAGCGAATGGCCGCGGTTCTTCCACTTCTCGGTCAGCTTGCCGATCGCATCGCGCATCTCGACCGCCATCTTCACCGCGCGCTTGGTGTGGTCGGCAAATTGAAGCGGCGCATTGAACAGGATCATCACGCCGTCGCCGGCGAAGCGGTCGAGCGTGCCCTCGTAGCGGTGAATCAATTCGCCGAGTTCGGCGTGGTATTCGCGCAGCACGTTCATCGCCTCTTCCGGCTCGGTCGCTTCGGTGAAGGAGGTGAAGCCGCGCAGATCGCAGAACACGACGGTGACCTCGCGGCGATGGCTGTCGAGCAGCGCGTCATGTCCGTCGGAGGAGGCGATGAGCTGCGCGACCTGCGGGGCGAGGAAGCGCTCGAGGCGCTTGATGCGGCCGATCTCGCCGAGCTGCTTCTCGACGCGCTCCTCCAGCGAGCGGTTCCAGTTGCGCAGCTGCTCGGTCTGCTCCTGAAGCTTTGCGGCCTGCTGCTGCACCGTCTCATGGGCGGCCGCAAGCTCGCGGCCTTTGTGGTCGACCTCGGTGAAGAGCCGCGCATTGCGCATCGCGAGCACCGCCTGGTGCGCGAAGGTGCGCATCAATCCGGTGAGGCCGCTTGCGAACTCGCCGGCCGCGCGGCGCAGCACCACCAGCGAGCCGAGCGTGCCCTGCTGGTCGACCAGTGGCACCACGAGCACGGAGTGGAAGCCGGCATTGACGGCGACGTCGCGCAACGGCTGCTCTGCCGCCTCATCGAGATCGGGAAGCGCGATCGGCTCGCCGCCCCTTGCGGCGTCGCTGAGCAGGCTCGCGCCCTCGTCGATGGTGACGTGCGCGCCTTCGGCGGACTTGTCGATGCCGCTGGCCTCGACCAGGTTGAACCGGTGCTTGTCGGCATCGTAGCCATAGATCAGGACCGCATCGGCATGGGTGATCTCGAGCGCGCGGGCGGCAATCGTCGGCAAGACCGCATCGAGATCGAGCGAGGAGGCAACGGCGCGGCCGACCTCTTCCAGCACCTTGAGCTCGTTGATCGACTGCGCGAGGTCGCGTGTGCGCTCTTCGACCTTAGTCTCCAGACTCGAATAGGTCTCCTGGATCTGGTTCGCCATGCTGTTGAACTGATTTGCCAGTCCCTCCAGCTCGTCGGAGGTGCGCACGTCGATGCGGTGGCTGAAATCACCCTCGCCGAGCCGGTGCGCGCCGGCGCTCAGCGCGGTGATCGGGATCAGCATGCGACGCGCCAAAAGCGTGCCGGCGAGGATCGCGACCAGGAGGCCCATGCCGATCAGAAGTCCGACCCGCACCAGCTGGTCGCGGATCGGCGAGAGCGCATGCGCGGTCGGCTGTTCGACCAGCACGGCCCAGCCGAGCTTCGGCACCTCGCTCGCCGCCGTCAGCACGGCATGGCCGTTGAAATCGGTGCCGGAAGCGGCCGGCTCGCGGTCCGGTGCAATGGCGTCGGCGACCTGCGGCAGCTTTGCGAGGTCGGTTGCGATTTCCGGCCCGCGCGACGAGGTCGCCAGCACCTTGCCGTGGGAATCGACGATATAGGCGAGTGCGACCTTGCCGACCTGCGCGTCGGACAGGAAGTCGGAGAGGAAGCCGAGATCGATGTCGGCGACGGTGACGCCGGCATTGAAGCCGGAATGGGCGACAGCGATCGACATGAACGGCTTGTCGTCGGAGAAATAGGGCGGCGCGTAGTTCACGCCGCGGGCGACCGTGTCGGGGAAGCTGAAGCGCATGTCGCGCGACAGATCCGCGTTGCTGCCGACCGACACCGAGACGCGCGACAAGCGCAGCACCTCGCGGCCGTTGCCGTTGAGCTGGGAGAGCTGGGTGACCGCGGAAGCCGAATTGAGAAGTTGCGCATAGCCGGCGCGGCGCTTGTCGATGGTGTCGAGGCTCGCGCGCGTCACCGAGGAGATCTGGCGCTCCAGCTCGAAGACCGATTGCTCGATCCGCTTGGCGGTCGCCTGCGCCTTCTCCTCCATGCCGTCGACGATCGTCGTTCGGGTCGCACGATAGGAGATCCAGGTCTCCATCGCGCCGTTGACCGCGAGCACAAACACGACGAGGCCGACGAGGGAGACGACATATTTGGCGAACAGGCCCTCGCGGAAAAACCAGGTCTTGTCTTTCGCTCCCGCCATCCAGATCCTCACGCGCCGCGACCGACGCCGGCGCTGCCGGCCGTTCTAGCACAAGTTCACCCCCTGGGGCCGCCCGCGCTCATCCGTTCGGGGGGAGGAGCCGGCCAAGAAGGGGGTCGATTGTCGCGGCAAACCAAGCCCTTGCCATCTCTCCCCACGCGCGAGGGAGAGGGTAGCCCGGAAAAGACTGCTTGAGGGGGCCGCCGCCCGCGAAAATCACCGGTTAAACAGCTGACGCAGCACGTCATTCATCGGCTGGCTGTCCTGCGGCTCGGCGGGCGGGGTGTCCTGGGGGTTATCTTGGGCCGGCGGCGCGGGGGATGCCTGCGGAGAGGGTGGCGGCGGCGATGCCGGCAGGCTCCGGCTGCGGCCGGTGCTGGTCCCGGGGGCGCCGCCGGACAGGCCCTGCTGGATCAGATTGCCGATCGCCTCGCCCAGTGCGCCGCCGAGCGGGTTGTTTTGCGACGGCTGTCCCTGCGGATTGGCGTTGCCCGCGGCATTGCCTCCGCCCGGCGCAGGGCCGCCGAGACCGAGGCTGCCCAGGATGTTGCCGAGACCGGCGCCGTCGGGACCGAACAGGCCCTTGCCCATCTCGCGCAGCTTTGCATAGGCAGCCTCCGGATTGTCGAGCACGCCCGCCATGTCCGGATAGATCTTTGGCTGCGACCAGGAGCCCTCGATCATCACGGGAATGCCAAAGCCGACCGGATCGGAGGTGCGGCCCTGGCCTTCGGTCGTCATCACCAGCTTCGGCTCGACGCGAAAACCCATCATCTTGGTGTCGAGCGCGATCGTGCCGGCGCCGGTGACGCGCACCAGCGGGCCGACGAGATTGAGGTCGGTCGTCACCGCCTGACCCTTGTCGACGCGGAACGAGGCGGAGAGCTGCGTGAGGTCCGTGCTTTGCTCCTGGCTGTCCTGCCAGCCGGACAGCGTGGACGTGGTCAGCGAACGGATCATCTGCGCGACATTGATGCCGCGGATGGCGCCGTCCTGGAAAGTCGCGAACACCGTACCCTGCATGTTCGCCATCAGCGCGCGCTGGCTGCTGCCCGCCGAGCGCACCGCGATCTTCGCCTGCAGCTTGCCGTCGAGCCGGTCGAAATCGGCGAGCCCCTTGAGCAGCGGCAATGCACGCACGCCGACGAGGTCGGAATGCATGGCAAAGCTCGGCGCGCCGCTGGTCGCATCCAAAATCACCTCGCCGGAGATCTGGCCGCCATAGGCGCCGAGATTGGCCGTGCCGGCCTTCAGCACGCCGCCGGCGAGCTTTGCATCGAGCGCGAAAGGCGCGAAACGCGCTTCGCCGATATTGGCCTCGGTCGCCGAGACCCGCATCTGCGCGTCGACATAATTGAGTCCGGAGACGCTGATCGGCGCGTCGCTCCACGGCTGGCCGGCGGCACCGTCGGCGGATTTCGACAGGGGAATGTCGAGCCGCTGGATATCGAGGTCGAGCTTGACCAGCGGCTTGCTGGCGATGTCGACCGAGGCCCAGCCGTTGAACGCGCCGTCGCCAAGCGTGCCGTTGATGCTATTGATCATCACGAGCGAGCCGTTCAGCCGCGCCTCGGCGTGGCCGCTGAGCTGCGATTGCAGCAGGCTCGGCGCATCGATGGCGAAGTCGAGCGGGATCGTCTGCCGCTCGACCGGCGCCGCAGGCGCCAATGCCTTGATGTCGAACTTGATGCCGTGATCGCCGGCCCGCGCCGTGCCCTTGAAATTGACCTTGCGATCGGCATTCATGATCGCGTCGGCGTTGATCGCACTGATCCGGCTTTCGACACGGTCGCGCGCGACCGAGAACGCCACTTCGCCGTTCGTGACGGTGATGTGCTCGATGCTGGCGCCGCCTGCGTCCAACGGCACTGCCGGCTTCGGAGCAACTGTCGGCATGCGCTCGCGCAGCAGCGGCTGGTAGAGTACGGGATGGGTGACGAGGATCTCGGAGATCTTCGGATGTCCGGACCACACGCTCGACAGCGACATGTCGGCCTGCACGCTATCGACGGTGAGGCGGCTGAGGCCGGTGCGGTCCTTCGGATCCTGCAGCGTGACGTCGTTCAGCGTCACGTTCAGCGTGGGCCACAGGCTGATCTTCGTGGTGCCGGCGATCGTCAGGCGGT
Organism: Bradyrhizobium iriomotense; assembly: GCF_030160715.1. Taxonomy (GTDB): domain Bacteria; phylum Pseudomonadota; class Alphaproteobacteria; order Rhizobiales; family Xanthobacteraceae; genus Bradyrhizobium; species Bradyrhizobium iriomotense. The sequence continues at coordinate 11,722 of NZ_BSOW01000064.1, read as the reverse complement.
AGCCGGTCGCGCTTTCCACCTTTGAGGTGATCGCCGAGGTCAGGAAGCCCGAGGGAATCCCGATCACCAGCAGAAGTGCGATGACGATGATGACGGCGGTGACCGCAGCGCCGGCGAATTTCACTGCTTTCATGTCGACTTTCCAAACGGATAGCGTCGTCGAACCCGGCCGGGCCGGATCACCCGTCCGCTGCCCGTCAGTCTATCCCGGGAGGGGAAACCGCTCCAAGCGGCCAAAAATAAACAAGGGGTGCTGCAAAGATATGTGACTTATGACACACTTCTCCCCGCGGGTTTGCCGCAACTCTGATGGTCGATGGTTCCAAGGGAATTGCCAACGGAATTTGCCAACGGAATTTGCCAAGGGGAATTTACCAAGAGACCTGCAAAGGGAATTGCAATGAGCAAACAGGCCGAATTTGCGGTCATTCTGAAAATGAACCCGATGTTCGCCGACCTCGGTGCGGACGAATTGCAGCGCTTGTCCAATCTCTGCCACACCCAGCATCTGGCGAATGGTGAAGTGCTGTTCCAGAAAGGGGACGCCGGCGATGCGCTGTTCGGCGTCCGCCGCGGCCAGGTCCGGATCGAGACCGGCGCCTCCGACGGCAGCCGGCTGACGCTGAATTTCATGGGACCGGGAGACCTGTTCGGCGAGGTCGCCGTGCTCGACGGCCAGGACCGCACCGCGGATGCGACCGCGGGCGAGGCCAGCGAGCTGTTCGTGCTGCGACGCGAGGATTTCCTCGCCTTCCTGGAGCGCGAGCCGAAGGTCGCGATCAAGATCATCAGGCTGCTGTGCCAGCGCATCCGCTGGCAGAGCGAGCGCATGGAAGAATCCATGCTGCAGCCCCTGCCGGTGCGGCTGGCCCGCAGGCTCTGCGCGCTCGCGGCCGATTTCGGTTCGGAGGTGCATATCTCGCAGGAGCAGCTCGGCATCTTCGTCGGCGCCGCCCGCGAAAGCGTCAACCGTCAGCTCCAGGCCTGGCGCAAGGACGCGATCCTCGACCTCCAGCGTGGCCGGATCCTGCTCAAGAACATGACCAAGCTGACGTCGATCGCGAGGAATGAATAGGGGCAGGTAAATCCTACTCGGCCGCCGGGTGCACGATGCTCTTCGGCATCGGGGCAGCTTCCGCAGGCGTTGCTCCGGCCGGCGGCTTCGCGTCATGCTCGGCGTCCGCATCGTCGCTTTGCACGATCAGTCGCTTGCCGAAGCGCCAGATCACGGCGCCGATGTCGTCCATCACCATGAACATCGCGGGCACGAACACCAGCGACAGCACGGTCGAGAAGATCAGGCCGCCGATCACCGCGAGCGCCATCGGCGAGCGGAACTCGCCGCCGGCGCCGACCGCGAGCGCGCTCGGCATCATGCCGGCGACCATCGCGATCGTTGTCATCACGATCGGGCGTGCGCGCTTCATGCCGGCGTCGATCATGGCCTCATCCCGCGGCTTGCCTGCGCGGATTGCTTCGATCGCAAACTCCACCAGCATGATCGCGTTCTTGGTCACGATGCCCATCAGCATCAGGATGCCGATCCACACCGGCGTCGTGAGCTGCTTGCCGGTCACGAGCAGGGCCGCGATGGCGCCGCCGATCGAGAGCGGCAGCGAGAACAGGATGGTGATCGGCTGGAGGAAGGTGCCGAACAGCAGCACCAGCACCGCATAGACCATCATCAGGCCGGCGGTGATGGCGGTGGCGAAACCATCCGACAGCTCGTTGAGGCTTTCGGCGTCGCCGGAGGGGCTGACCTTCACGCCCTTCGGCAGGCTCTTCATCACCGGCAGCTCGTAGATCTTCTTGGTGGCATCGCCGAGCGCGGCGGAGCCGACGAGATCGGCGGCGACCGTTGCCTGGCGCTCGCGGTCGTAGCGGTTGATGCTGGTCGGGCCCTGGTCGAGCTTGACGTCGGCGATGACCGAGAGCGGCACGCCGCCCTTCTCGCCGCGCTCGCCGAGCGGCACGCGCAACTGCTCGAGCGTCTTCAGATTGCCGCGCGCGCCATCTTCGAGCTGAACCCGGATCGGCACCAGACGGTCGCCGACGTCGAACTTGGCAAGCGCGGGCCCGACGTCGCCGATGGTCGCGACGCGGATGGTCTGCGACAGGCTTTCGGTCGAGACGCCGAGGCGGGCGGCGAGCTCCGCGCGCGGCTCGATGCGCAGCTCGGGGCGCTCCAGCGCGGTTTCCGAGATGACGTTGGAGATGGTCGGGATTCGCTTCATCTGCGTCGCGAGCTCGCTCGCGACGTTGTTGACGATGTTGGCGTCGACGCCGGTGACGACCAGTGAGATCGCGCGCAGGCCGTTCTCGTCGAGGAACCAGAAGCGGATGTCGGGGATGTTCTCGAGCTGCTGGCTGATCTCGAATTCCAGCTCGCGCTGGGTGATCTTGCGATCGTGCTTCGGCGTATAGTTGATGATCAGGGAGGCGCGCCGGACTTCCTGCGTGCCGGGCGGGACACGGCCGCCGTCGACGAACACGCTCTTCACCTCGCTCCGCTTGCGCAGTTGCGCGACGATGTCCTCGGTGACCTTCTCGGTATAGGAGAGCTGGGTGCCCGGCGGCAGCTCGATCGCGAGCAGCGAGCGCGCGCTGTCCTGCGCCGGCAGGAAGCCCTGCGGCAACAGCGTGATGCTCCAGATCGAGGCGGCGAAGATGCCGAATCCGATCAGCACTGTGATGAAATAGTGCTTCACCGACCACGCCACGATCTTGTGGTAAGTGCGCAGCACGCGGCCCGGCGGCGGCTCCTCGTGATTGTGGTGCTTGAGGAAATAGGCCGCCAGCATCGGCGTGACGAAGCGCGCGGCGAGCAGCGAGAAGAACACCTGCACCGAGACGGTGATGCCGAACTGCTTGAAGAACTGCCCGGCGATGCCGGACATGAAGCTCGCGGGTGCGAAGATCGCGATGATCGTCAGCGAGATCGCGATGACCGCGAGCCCGATCTCGTCGGCGGCTTCCAGCGCGGCACGATAAGGCGACTTGCCCATGTTCATGTGCCGGACGATGTTCTCGATCTCGACGATGGCGTCGTCGACCAAAATACCGGTCGACAGCGTGATGGCGAGGAAGCTGACGAGATTGAGCGAGAAGCCGAGCAGGTCCATCGCCCAGAATGCCGGGAAGATCGACAGCGGCAGCGAGATCGCGGCGATGATGGTGGCGCGCAAATCGCGCAGGAACAGCAGCACGATGATGACGGCGAGAATGGCGCCCTCGAACAAAGTCGAGATCGCCGCTTCGTAGTTGCCTTTGGTGTATTCGACCGAGGTGTCGATCAGTTTCAGGTCGACATCGGGATAGGCGATCTTGAGCGCATCGATGCGTTTCTGCACGGCGGCGGCGACGACCACGTCGCTGGCGCCCTTGGAGCGCTTGATGCCGAGCGCGACCACCGGCTCGCCGTTGAAGCGGGCGAAGGTGCGGCGGTCGGCGATGGTATCGGTGACGGTGCCGAGATCGTCGAGCCGGACCTCGCCGCCGCCGAACAGCGGGATCATGGTGCCGGCAAGATCGCTCAGCGTCTTGGCGCCGGCCAGCGTGCGGATCGCCTGGTCGTTCTTGCCGATCTCGGCGCGGCCGCCGGCGACGTCGACATTGGTACCGCGCAGGCTCTGGCTGACATTGACGGCGGTGAGGCCCATGGCCTGGAGCCGGTCGGGATCAAGCGAGACCAGGATCTCGCGCTCGACACCGCCGATGCGCTCCACCTGGGCAACGCCGCGCACGCCCTGCAGCGCGCGCTTGACCACGTCGTCGACGAAATAGGAGAGCTGTTCCGGCGTCTTGCCGGGCGAGATCGCGGCATAGGTGACGATCGGCAGGCCGATGACGTCGACGCGCTGGATCAGGGGCTCGGTGACGTTCTGCGGCAGGTTGGAACGCACCCGCGTGACCGCGTCCTTGACGTCGTTGAGCGCACGGTCGGTGTTGGTTTCCAGCGCGAACTGGATCGTGGTCACCGACACGCCGTCGGTGATCTGCGAGGTGATGTGGCGCACGCCCTCGACGCCGGAGACGGCGTCTTCAACCGTCTTGGTGACCTGGGACTCAAGCTCCGCCGGCGCAGCGCCGAATTGCGAGACCGCGACCGAGATCACGGGGATATCGGCTGAGGGCAATCGCGTCACCGCGAGCTTGGTGAAGGACACCCAGCCCAGGATCAGGAGGATGATGGAAAAGACGACCGACGGCAGCGGATTGCGGATCGACCATGCCGAGATATTGAGAGCCATCAGCGTACTCGCGATCGATCGAGTTCATCGGCGAAGACGGTCTTGATCTGGTCGCCGTCGTGGAGCGAAGAGCCGGCGTCGGCCACGACGATTTCGCCGACGTCGAGACCTTCCAGGATTTCCGTTGCGGTGTCGGACGTCAGCCCGACCCGCACCCGTCGCGTCTCGACCGTGTTTCCTTTGACCACCTGGACGGTGAGATGGTCAATGGCGGTCTTGGGAACCGCAACGCCGCAGCTCCGCTTGGCGTCGATGGAGGCGCGGGCGAACATGCCGACCTTGAGCGACGGATTGTTGGCGACGCTGATCCGGACGCGGCCGAGCTGCGTGGCGCGGTCGATCTCAGGCGAGACCAGCCGGACCCGCCCGATCAGGTCGGGGGCATCGTCCCGGCTGATCCGCACCGTCGCGCCGGGATTGAGCTTGGGCATGTGCACGGCCGGCACCTGCGCATCGAGCTCGATCTCGCCGCCTACTGCGATGCGGAACATCGGGCCCGCCTGCGGCGAGGCCGGGGCGCCGACGACGGTGCGGACTTCGGTGACGAGGCCGGCGGCGGGCGCCTTGAGCGCGATCGGTCCTTGCGGTCCCGGCCGCGCCGGCTGTCCCGGCATCTGCGGAGGCGGGCTCAGCCGCGCCAGTTCCTGGTTCTCGGTGACGGTGGCGCCCTCGGTGACGAAGAGGTCGGTGACGCGCGATCCTTCCTGGTCGGCGGTCACCACGGCCTCGCGGCGCGGCACGAAAAAGCCGGTCACACGCACCAGATCGGAGAAGCAGGCATTGGTCGATTTGGTCACGACGACGACGGCCTCGCCCGGCGTCTCCTTCACTTCCGGGCGGTGCCGGTTCTCGAACCAATAATAGCCGACGCCAAGCAGGACGATGAACAGGGCGGTTCCCGCAGGCTTGAGATATTCGGTGACGTTCATCGCCGGATCATCCTGCCTGGCTCATGGCCGCGAGCTCGCCGCAGCTACTGGAAGAGTTTCCCCGAAACGAAGCGGCGTCCCGCAAGGCTCGCGGGACGCGCGTCGGAAGCGCGAACTTACACCACATCAGGAACGGTCACTTGCACAATGTGTCGCGCTTACTTGGACGCGGTGGTCTTGTTTTCCATATTGACGACCTGCACCCGGCGATTGACCTCCGCCATCGGCTGGCTCGGATCCTTCAGCTTGCTCTTGCCATAGCCGACGGTGACGAGATCGGCCGCGGGAATGCTGTACTTGTCGACGAGATAGCGCTTGATCGAGTCAGCGCGGCGCTCGGACAGGTCCTGGTTGTAGCCCTCGCCGCCGGCGGCGTCGGTGTGGCCGGCCACGACGAAGGTGGAGCCCTTCAGATCGGGGCTGGCGAGCGCACGGCCGAGCGCCTGCACCGAAGGCATCGACTTGGCGCTGATGTTGGCCGAGTTGTAGTCGAACGTGATCTCGAGATCGATATTCGGCTTGTCCTTGGCCACGGTTGCGATTTCCTCGCGTTCGCTCACCGAAAGCGAGCGCGTGGCGCGGCCCCGCACGCTCTGGAGCAATTTGGTCTCGGCGGCGCTCGGCGCCGGATCGGCTTGCGGCCCGATCGAGAGGCCACGCGTCAAGGGCTTCTTCGGCGGCGCCAGCGCCCGCACGATCTGGTCCTCGGTGACGTTGTTGCCGGTGTCCTTGTCGTCGCCTGCGAAAGCGCCCGACAGCGGCAGCGTCAGTGCGGCGCCGATCGTGAGGATCGAGAGAATCGCGGTCACGCCCTTTGCAGCCAATCTCATTGCCAGTCCCTCCTGCAAAAAATTCCTGCAACAAGCCCGGAAGGGCCCTTGCGGCATCCTTCCCTTGGTCTCCGCGGGGTTCCCGGGGGTTCGAGGCGCGGCGCCCCGAATCTCAAAAAAATATCAACGTACTCCGTAACTTGCGAACTCCTGGACGATGTTCGGGTCCATCGCCTTGGCGTTCGCAATGTCCAGCGCGCCTTCCGAGGCCGAGCCGTTGCGCTGCTTTGCGATCCCTCGCCCGTAGAGCGACGAGGTCAGGCGCGGGTTGATCTTCAGCGCCGCATCGAAATCCGCAATCGCGTTCTTCACCGCCCCCGATTTCAGGTTGACCAGGCCGCGGCTGTCCAGCGCATCGACGAAGTTCGGGCGCAGCCGCAGGGCCTCGTTGCAATCCTTCAGCGCGCCCTGGAGGTCGCCGACCACGGTTCGGGTCCAGCAACGGTTGTTCAGGGCCTCGACGTCCTTGGGATTGATCCGGATCGTGTCGTCGAAATCCTTGATCGCAAGGTTATAGGCGCCCTTGCTGGCATAGACCTGGCCGCGCCGGTAGAGCGCGTTCACGTCGTCGGGGTTGGCCGCAATCTTGGCGGTCAGGCTCTTGATGGTCGGGTCGTCCGCCAGTGCGGCCTGGCTCGGTCCGGTGTCGGTGCCGCCGCCGGTATTGGGGCTGGTGCCGGCGTCGGCCGGTTTTGCCGGCGGCTGAGGCGGGGGAATGGCCGCATCGACCTGCGGCTTCGGTGACGGTGCAGGGGCCGGCGCGGGAGAAGGCGCAGGAGCGGGAGGTGGAGCAACATTCGCTTCGACCTGGGGCTTCGGCGGTGCGGGCGGGGCCGGGGCAGCGGGCGTTTGTGCAGGTGTCGGCGCAGGCGGGTTGTTTGCAACCACCGGCGGTGTGGGCGCGGGCGGCGCCGGCGGCGTGGCAGGCGGCTGAGCATTCGCGGTCGGCCGCGATCCGCCGGCGCCTGGAATGAAGGAGAAATCCTCGGCCAGCGAGGACGAGATCCACGGCACCTGCTCGTTACGCGAGGCGCGGGTGACGCCCATCTTGGTGCGGTTCAGCGTTTCCTCCGCCATCAGGTCGGGGACGCGGATTTCCTTCAAGAGTTCCTGGACGAACAGGCTGTGGTCACCGCCGGCATCCGAGGTCACCGAGCTCAGGGCCGCCGAATACATCACCAGCGTGCCGTTCGGCGCGATCACCGGGGCGAGGCCCGCGGAGAAGCTGCGGAACCGCCGCTCGAACGGGTTGCGCCTGGAGGCATCGATCAGCGCGATCTTGACGCCGGCGCCGCGGGTGTTGATCTCGCCGAGCACGGTCTCGATGCTGAAACCGTCGCGGCGCACGTCGGACTCGGTCCAGATCTGGGCGTCGACCGGGATCATGTAGCTCTGGCGCGCCGACTGGATGCCGAAGCCGCTGTAGAACACCAGCACGACCGCGCCCGGCTTGACTCTGCCATAGAGCTTGTCGAAGGCGCGGCGCATGCCGTCGCCGGTCAGGTTCTCGCCGACATCGACGGTAAAGCCGTCATGCTTGAGCTCGTCGGCGACGTCGCGTGCGTCGTTGATCGGCTCCTTCAGCGGGCTGTCGGCGTCCGGATATTTGGCATTGCCGATGACCAGCGCATAGCGGTCGGCGGCGGCAAAGGATGGGACGGTCAGGACGACCGAGAACATCAGGAGCAGAAGCGAAAGAAAGCGAATCTTCATAAGGAGCGCGGTCCAGCCAAAAAGGCGCCGTTCGCAAGCTTTGCGCCGCGGCGACCTTAACTTACGCAATTTGCATTATCAAACCGGGGGGTGGGGGCGTCAACCGCTTGGAGAACAGGCATTATCGCGACAATTGACCGCGACGCGGCGGGAAGGATGGAGGGGACTAAAGCGGCTGTCACGGCATCGCTCGATCGGAGGGGCTAGCCCGGCGGGAGATACCTCTTAGCGCGGCCATCGCGACAAAAATGTGATCGGTCTCACATGTCGGTCTTACTTGCCGGTCTCACTTGCCGTCTCACTTGCCGTCTCACTTGGGGGCCGCGCGAGAGACGGGTTTGACCTTTGCGTCCGGCGGTGGCTTGCTCCGTTGGCGACCGGTCTCGGGCTCCCCTCAACGAAAAAAGTGCAACCATGGGAAACCTCTACGAAGTCTACGCGCTGCGCTACGCGACGATGTCGCCCCGCACCCCCCACATGAACTTCCTGTCGCCGGATCCGCACGAGAGCACCGCGCAGGATCTCGACTATTTCGTCTGGCTGATCCGCGGGGGCGGCCGCGATATCCTGGTCGATACCGGCTTCAATGCCGAGGAAGCGACCTTGCGCGCCCGCAAGCTGACGCTCAATCCGGTCGACGCGCTGGAGCGTTTTGGCGTCAAGGCCTCAGCGATTGCCGACATCATCGTGACGCATCTGCATTACGACCATGCCGGCAATCTCGATCGTTTCCCGAATGCGCGCTTCCATTTGCAGGAGCGCGAGATGGCTTACGCGACCGGCCGCTGCATGTGCAACGGCCTATTGCGACATCCGTTCTCGGTCGAGCACGTCACGCAGATGGTGCGCCATGTCTATGGCGAGCGCGTCAGCTTCTATTCCGGCGACGGCGAGGTCGCGCCCGGCGTCACCGTGCACCGCGTCGGCGGCCATTCCGACGGCTTGCAGGTGGTCAGGGTCGAGACCGCGCGCGGGCCCGTGGTGCTCGCCTCCGACGCTGCGCACTACTACGCCAATCTGCAGCGGCGCAGCCCGTTCCCGATCGTCTACAATGTCGGCGACATGGCCGCAGGCTGGGAAACCGTCGAGCGCCTCGCCGGTCATCCCGATCGCTTCATCCCCGGCCACGATCCGCTGGTCACGGAGATCTATCCGCGCGCCAGCGACCAGACCGACGCCTGGGCACTGCACCTGCCGCCGACAAGGTCGTTTGTGAAGTGATGGAAGCGAGCCGGTGCGTGTGCGCCTAGTAAGTGTAGAACATCCGTTGGATCTCCTTGGTGTCGGTCGTCTTGGTCAGCGCTAGCATCAGCAAGATACGTGCCTTCTGAGGGTTAAGCGTATCTGAGACGACGAAGTCGTGTTCGTCGTCCTTGGCTTCGCCGTTGCGTGCGACGATGCCGTTCCCGACACGGCTGCTCCGAACGATCACGACACCCTTCTTGCGGGCCTCGTCGAGGGCCGGCTCGACCGCGGGCCGGGCGAGGCTGCCGTCGCCGACGCCGGCATGCACGATGCCCTTGGCCCCTGCGGCGACAAAGGCGTCGATCGCGACCCGGTTCATGTTGGCGTAGCCGTAGACGATATCGACTTGCGGCAGGGCATCGAGGTTCGATACGTCAAATTCGGAGTCCGCCGTGTGCCGGCGGGTCGATTGACGATAGAAGTACGGCTTGTTTCCCTGCATGTAGCCGAGAAAGCCGAGCTCAGGTGTACGGAAGGTGTCTGCCGTCGAGGTGTTGTTCTTGGTGACGTCGCGAGCCGCGTTGATCTGATCGTTGAGAGCAACGAGAACGCCCTTGCCGATCGCCTCGTCACTGCCGGCGAGGATCACGGCATTATAGAGGTTGATCGGCCCATCCGCGCTGATAGCTGTCGACGGCCGCATCGCGCCGACGATGACGACAGGCTTCTTGCTCTTGACGACAAGGTCCAAAAAATAGCTGGTTTCTTCAATCGTATCAGTCCCGTGCGTGATCACGATTCCGTCGACGTCATCCTGCGCGAGCAGCGCGTTGACGCGCTTTGCCAGCTTGAGCCAGTAGTCATTGTTCATGTTCTCGCTGGCGATCTGGAAAACCTGCTCGCCCTTGACGTTGGCGACCGTTTTCAGTTCGGGGACGGCGTTCAGGAGGGTCTCGATGCCCACGGTCGCTGCGGTGTAACCGACCACGGTGGTGCTGCTCGATCCGGTGCCGGCGATCGTGCCACCGGTTGCCAGAACCATGACGTTGGGCAGACCGGGGCCCCTCGCCTCCGCGACCGCAAAACTGAAGAGCAGCACGAAAAGCACGCTCATGGCCGCCAATATGTGATCACGCACTCGAAACCGCCGCATCTTGACCTCCCTTTCCTAGAAAGCCTCGTCGAAGCGCCCCAGCTCGCCTAGCGTTACATGATCCTCCAGCCGATGCACCCTGTCTAGGGTGACGACGCTTTCAGATGGTCCGGTCTGTGTCATTGTGTCGATTTCGTATGCCCGCGATGACGTCCGATTTCCCCAGCACCTGACGCCAACGTACTGGGCACAGTTCGACGCTAACGCGCGGGCTTGTTCGCCTTTCCGGAATGACAAGGAGAGAGCGAAGCCCCGCTCTCAATGCCTCATCCTGAGGAGGACGCGCAGCGGTCGTCTCGAAGGATGCGGGCCAAGATGCAGCAGCGGGGGCCTTCATGGTTCTCGCGGCGATGCGAAGCATCGTCCGCTAGACGGCGCTTGCGCGCCTCCTCACCATGAGGGTCAGCTGGTCATCTGGAATGCAAGGGCGTGTACTCATAAATCCGGGATGTTTGCTTTCGAGGGTAAAGCGGACACGCAGCCCCGAACCCGGAATGTCACCTTGTGACCCAGAGCGGTCCTCATCCACGGCGGTGCATCACCGTGCGCGAATGCGGTCCAATAGACTGGTCGATCTCCGCACTCGGCTGATCCGATTGCGATAAGCGCTCACTCGAAATGGACGGCGAGCCAGACCGTTGGCTGTTGCGGCTCCGTCCACTCGACGCGATGGCGTTTCCTTGCAGGGATGAAGACGTAATCCCCCACGCCCAGCGATCGCGCGGCAAGCTCATGTTCGAACTGCAATGTGGCGCGCCCTTTCAGCACGATCACCCACTCGTTCCACGCCTGATCATACCAGAAGCCCGGTGGACTAGTTTGCCCCTGCGATATAATGCGCTCGATCTTCAAGCCAGGCCGCGCGAGGATTTCGCTCAACGCCTCTTCCCCTATGTTTGCGGCCGAAACATCCGCCACATCGGCGAATAGATTGCCTGGCTGGATTGTCATCGATATTCCCACGCCTTTCCAGAGCCGGATTATCTACAAGCCCACGTAGCGCCCCATTCAGGTCCGTTCAACGGAGCATAGCGGACTGGATTTGCTCACGTTGAGTTCTTCGCATTTTGACCCATGGCGGACGTAGCCTCTTACGGGCTCAGGATTCGAAGTTGTCGTAGGCGACATCATGTAATAAGTTTCTGGATCAGGCGTCAGAACGGTGGCGGTTAAGATGCGCAAGCTCGCGGCTATCTTGCTGTTGCTTATTGCCGCGCTCGCCGTTCAACCGGCACGAGGCGAAGGTCCGCCCGCGTGGGCCTATCCCGTCAATCCGCCCGACTTCAAACCGGTGCCCGACGATGGCAAGCCACGAACGGTTCCGGACAGCCGCGCGTCCTATACCGTTCCGCAAACCCGAGATCTATTTCTGGCTCCGATCTGGCATCCCGAAGACCATGCTGCGCTTCCCGATATCGTTGCGCACGGCAGGAAGCCCGACGTGTTCGCTTGCGGTTTTTGTCATAGGGCGAATGGTCAAGGCGGCCCAGAAAATGCTGACCTCGCCGGATTACCAGCGAACTACATTGTTCAACAGATGGCGGACTACAAAAGCGGAATGAGAACAACGGCGGTGCAAAATCGCGCTCCGCAAACGCTGATGATCTCGCTCGCGAAAAGCGCAAGTGATTCCGAAATCGCGGCAGCGGCGGCGTATTTTTC
>NZ_BSOW01000063.1 GCF_030160715.1 Bradyrhizobium iriomotense | reverse complement strand
CGCAATCGGCCACGCACTCGATGCCTTCACATCCGAGGAATGCGCCAACTACCTCAAAAATTCAGGTTATCGAACTTAATGCCATCACGCTTTAGTATCGACCCGGCCGAAGGCGAAGCCGCCTGTAAGGTAGAATAGCGCGCTACCAGCGGCATAACCGATGCGGCCACGCACCGTGCCAAAGTCGCGCAGCTTCTGCTCGACCGTGACGGCGACTTCGGTATCGCAGACGAACACGCAGGCGGAATCCCGTTGCCCGCTCCACTGCCAATCGCCTTCGATGCCGACAACGAGATTGCCGAACTGCTTGTTGTAGCCCCCCTGGAGTCCGCCAAGCCAGCCGACCGGGCCCTGGGTCACGGATTCAGGCGGCGGTACTGGCGCTCCGAAGAAGCCGGGGAAACCTACCGTGCTCGGATCTCGGCCGACGCCATACCCGACATTGGCTCCGACGTAGAAACCGGTCCAATCGTAAGCGGAGACTGCAATCGGCGTCTTGACCGCGAGGTCGGCGGCGGCCGCCGGGACACTAAAGAGTGCGACCGCTGCTGCGGCGCCAAACCATCCATGCCTCATATCGAGTCGATTCCCCAAACCGTTTACCTGCTGCAAATTGATACCGGGGGGCCTCTGCAAGTGCTTGGACTGGCCGGAACTGTTGTTCCACGGCAAGCAAGTGGACGTCGTATGTGTGGCAACTGTTGCAACAGGGCGACACGAAAATGCCCAGCGGAGAGTGTGTTTTGACGCCTTCTACGTGAGCCGGGCTTCCGGTTCAGCGCAGAAGCTGCGCTCCAACAAACCGAAGCCGTGGACTATTCGCCGCGCCTTCTTTTCGCATCTTCGCGCACGTCCGACGGTGTCGCGGCGTAGCGGCGGCGGAAGCAGCGATTGAAGTAGGATAGGTCGCCGAAACCCGCCTCGAACGCGATCTCGCCCACAGCACGATCAAAATGGCGTCGATCTCTCAGCAATTGGTGCGCTAGCGCCAGCCGCTGCGCTAGCACGAATTCGGAAAAACTCGAACCATCGGCTTCAAGCAGGCTGCGTACGTAGCGGGGCGAAATCCCTTGGCGCGCCGCGACAAGCTCGGCCGAAAGATCGCGTTGCGCAAGATTGCGGGCGATGTCTGCTTTGATCGCGTGCAGCCTTGCAGCACGAACGCCGCGCTCCCGAGCACGAGCGACGGCGTCTGGCGTCCCTCCCGCAGCGACGATGACAAGATCGGTCAAGTGCGTAGCGACGCTCTGCGCCAACTGTTCGGTCGACAAGGTCGAGGCGTCCTGCAGAACGGCCAAATAGCCGGACAATAGTTGCAACGCGTCGGTGGGCTCCATCAAGGGTCGGGCAAGTGCGGCGTCGAGATCGGCAAGATGGGGTCTTATCCGCTCGCGCGACATTGCAAGCGTTAGGAATCGGCCGCCATTCCGGATCGTGCAAACGCTCGGGTCAGTGCCGGAGACCAGAACCGTGCTACCAGCACCAATAGTGACCTCGCGTCCGAATTGCGAAACTGTGCCAACCCCTCCTGTCACGATGGAGAACAGGAAATTGTCGGGCGCTCCGGCGGCGATTTTGCGAGTCATCCGGTAACTCGCATCGGATCGAGAACCACAAGCGACGCCAAGACCCGGCAGTCCGCGAAGCGTCACCTCCGCATGAAACGGCGCGTCATTGAGCGGTTCGATTTCAAAACGGGCGACGGTATGGCCGTAGACCTCGCGCCACATTGCCAGCCGCTTTTCGACCGGGAATGCGTCCGTGGTCACATGAACGGGAGCGAATGGTGAGGCCGAATCCCGAGAAGTCAGGTGTGGATCGGAGGAGCTCGTTCGATGGGGAGGACTGTCGGGCATCGATATGTTGTGCCGATCAGGCTAAACGCGGTTCAAAACTACCGGCGATTTCCGCCTCTCTAACCCCGTTCCTTTCGTCTGGTCTAGACGCGATCCGGTGGCAGGTCCCCCTTTGACGGGAGGTTAGCGGGGGCGCCCGCGCGATGGGAAGGGAGCGCACAGAGCTGACTCCCCCAACGAAAGCCCCGGACGATGCCGGGGCTTTGCTGTCCGAGGTCGGACATCGAATTAGTACTTCGCGACGACTGCGCCATCCGAGTTGAAGCGGTAGACAAGCGAGGTGCTGATGGTCTGCACCCAGGGTTTGAAGGTCACCGCGGTGCCGGTTGATGTGCCTGCACCCGTTCCGCACCCGAAGATCGACGCAGCCCCCTCGGCCGTGCACGTTTGAGGCAGAGTGATACGATCATAATAGGCCGCGCGATACTCGGTCTTCATGAACCAGCCAGGCGTCGCAAGGCCGAAGAGGCTCAGGCTGTTCTCGACGCCGCCACCGACGAACCAGCCGTCGCGACGGAATGAAGGATTTGTCGAGTACGATGTGTTTCCGACAACAACGGCGAGGATCGATAGATTAGCTCCAGACCACTCGGAGCCGGAATAGCCCGCATTGACGTAGGACAGAACGTTGGGCGCAACGAGGTAACCCAGCCGTGCGCCGGCAGCGTAGCTGGCGCGAAGCTTCTCGGTGCCTTCGGTGCCCCAGAAGGTATCGACCAGCGAGCCGCGGATGTCGCCGAATTGTCCGTCGCCGAACAGACCTGCGACCCATTTGCCGGCGATTTGCCAGTCATAACCGGCGCCAACGGTGGCGAACCAGCCGCTTCCGCCAAAGCGCGAATTGCCCTCAATCAAGGAGCCGGCCGGACCTGCGCCGAAGAATCCCGGCACCGTGCTGAGGACGGTGCTGTCAGCAGCCCAGAGCCCCCCGCCGCCGCCGCCAAAGGCATAGAAGCCCGTCCAGTTCGGGCCACCAACAGCGGAAGGAGCTTTGCTGTAGATGCGCGGGGCAACATCGACGGCCGCCACGCCTTTGTCGTTGAAGCGGTAGACCAGCGACGTGCTGACTGTCTGCACCCAGGGCTTGAAGGTCATGCCGATGCCGGTCAAGCCAGTCCCGAACGCTGGCGTGAGGGTCTCTGGCAGCGCGACGCGATCATAATATGCCGATCGATATTCGGTCTTCAGGAACCAACCCGGCGCCGCAATGCCGAAGATATTCAGGTTGCTCTCAACGCCGCCACCGACGAACCAGCCGTCGCGACGGAAAGAGGGAGTCGTATCGAACGCCGAGGTTCCGGGCCACAACCCAACCTGCGTGGTCCCCGACCACTGGGAGCCGGTATAGCCTGCGTTGACATACGACAGCACGTTGGGCGCAACGAGATAGCCGAGGCGCGCGCCTGCCGCGTAGCTGGTGCGAAGCTTCTCATTGCCGTTCGTGCCCCAGAACGTGTCATTCAGTGAACCGCTGAGTTCACCAAACTGTCCGTCAGCGAAGACACCGGCCACCCAGTTGCTGAACTGCCAGTCGTAGCCGGCGCCAACGGTGCCGAACCATCCGCTGCCGCCGAGGCGGCGATCGCGGTCTCTCGGCGTGCCGGCAGGACCGGCGATCGGGCCAAAGAATCCGGAGCCGGTGCTGTAGAGTCCGCTGTCGGCGTTCCATAGGCCACCACCGCCACCGCCGAACACGTAGAAGCCAGTCCAGCTCGGCGCGGCGATTGGCGCCGGCGCTTTTACATAGGGCCGGGCGGTGAGGTCGGCCGCCGAGACTGACCCGGTCATTGCCGTGACCGCGCCCAGAGCAAACACAAGCTTTTTCATTTCAAATCCCCAACCCCAATCTGTCTGGCAGGCTCCGCCGGGGTGGCGGCGGATCATGCCGATTCGATTCAGATGCCCCTCGCATGGTCTTGCCGAAGCGCGCACAGGATGAACAGGCCAAACGACCAACCGTCGCCAAATCGGAAAAATCAGGAAGTGAAACAGGAAGGCGCGGGAAAAAGATGCCTGCCTCTCCACCGAGAAAGGAGACGGATCATGCGCAAGCTCCTCGCGGGGCACCACTGAGGCGCCGTGGCGGGCCGGATGGTGGACGCGTGATGGGCTGGCCCCAGAGACTTCACCAGGTGTACCGGGCGAGCGCCTTGCCGACGACGGTGCGCCGGGTGGAGGAAATCTCTGAATCGACGCTGCCACCGAGCGCGAAGCCGTTGCGCCAGGCGACTTCGGCAGCACCCGTGAGCAGGGCGGCATCAGGTGCCTGGCTTGCACCGTTCACGACGAAGCCGGACTGCGGCAGCGTCTGGAAGGTCGCGAATGCGGTGCGCGCGACGTCGAAATTGTGCGCCCATGCGCCGCGCCCGCGGAGCGTCACCACGGCATCGCCGGAGACGTAGGATCGATCCGCCCGCAGGCCGAGTTCGCTGCGCGAGTCCGTGACGTCCTTGCCGCCATAGGCGAGCGCGAACGTATTGGCGCCGGTGATCGCTTGCTCGTTGAAGCCGGGCAGGAACAGCGTGGTCGCTTGTCCCGCGACATAGGGCGTCAGCGCGGCCCAGGACAGTTCGTAGCGATGGCCGGCCTCGATGCGGGCCGACAGCGCGTTGGCGGTGAAGCGGCCCTGGAGCCGGTCGACGCCGCCAATGGTCACCGTACGGTCGGTGGTGACGTCCTGCCAGCCATAGGCCAGCGCACCGGCGAGATAGGTCTGTCCGAAATTGTGGCGGGCGAAGGCGCCGGCCTGGAACAGGTCGGAGCGGCCGCCGCCGAGGCCGCTATCGAGGTTGAAGCTGGTGCCGCCGCCGCCGAGCGCGAAGCCGACCACCGTGTCCGGCCCAATACGATAGTCCGCTCCTGCGGCGACCCCAACGGCATGGCTGTTCGTCGTGTGTGAGCCGACGACGGCGTTGCCGTCCGCATTCTGCGCACCGCCATAGCCGGCCGCCCAAACGTTCCAGCGCGCAGCGGCATCGGTCGCGCCGAGCGGGGCCTTGCGCTCAATGGAGGCAAACGCATCGCGCGCTGTGCCTCGACGTTCCGTGCCGCCTGCATCGGCATACGACAGGACACCGCCGCCGGGTCCGCCCATGCCGAGATGGCCGAACGGATCGAGAAGCGTTGCCACGAAGTTGTCCATCGCATCGAAGCTGACCTGTTGGATCCCCGTGGTGTGCTCGCCGGAGGCCTGCGTGAGCGCGTTGTTGAGACTGGTGCCGCTTGCACCGAGCAGGGCGTTGAATGCGGTCGGAGGGTTCGCGCCGGCCGTCAGGGCATTGTCGATACCGGCTGCGACATTGCGCTGATTGATCGTCGCGCCCGATAGCGATGGCGACAGAAGGCCGGGATCGAGCGTGAGCAGCACGCTCGTGCCGTTGTAGGTGAGGTGCGGATTGCGCGCGAGGCCGGTGCCGCTGAGCAGGACGGTGTCGAACGTGCCGCTCACCCCGCCTGCGCCGGTCATGATGGTGTAGGTCGTCGTGGACGAGACGCGGCTCAACACCTGCACCGAGAGGTTGCCTGCGATTTGCGCGGTGCCTGTCACGGCCGTGCTGGTCGCGCTCGTCCCTGAAATCTGCACGAGATAGGTCGTGGCGCTGTTCATGACGAGGCTGCCCTGGACGTTCAGGGTGCCCGAGCCGTTGAAGCCGGGCGCAAGAATGCCGTCATACATGTGGATGGTGCCGCCGACCGTGCCGTCGCCCGCCAGCGTGCCTCCGGTTTGCACCACGAAGGCCGTGGCGTTGGCGAGCGAACCGGTCACCGCCAGCGTGCCGCCGTTGATGAAGGCCACGCCGGTGAAGCCGCTGCTGTCCGCGGTCAACCGCGTGACGCCGGCGTCCACGTCAATGTGGCCATTGCCCCCCAGTTGAGGGTCAAAGGCGTAGTTTGACGAGGTGTGGTTGAATTCAATCGCTCCGCTGGCGATCGCCCCAAACTGGATCAGCGATGCATTAAGGGTACCCGGCGCGACCGCCGTGTGTCCTGCGTACGCACCGATCACGATTTCGCCCGCACTGTTAAACCCGACAGTGACGAGACCGGAGGCGACCGTCACCGAACCGCCGTTTGCGATTGTCAGCAGGCCGCCGTTGCCGGTGAAGCCAACGGCGAGGGCATTGGTGGACCAGGACGAGCCGGCGCCATCGACCGTGACCGAGCCGAATCCTCCGGATTGCCAGCCCAGGAAGGCGAAACCACTCGTGACGGTAGCGCCATTCGTGATGGAGAGGCTGCCCTGGGCTTGTTCGCCGATGATGAAGAATCCCGGCACGTTCCAGCTCGAACCGGCGCCGTCGACACTGGCAGTCCCGGTCCCGATGTTGCCGACGGCGGCGCCACCGCCGCTGGTGACCTGGCCGCCATTGGCGATGGTCAGGCTGCCCGTGCCGTTGTTTCCGACAATCAGTGTGCTCGACGTCGTGAACAAGGAGCCGGTGCCGCTGACCGTCAGGCTGCCGTTTGCGCTGCTCGCGAGATCGCCGACATAGGCATTCGCGGCGCTGACGCTGCCACCCGAGAGAACCTGTAGCGTGCCGCTGCCGAGGCGGCCGATCGAGAGATCGCCGTTATTCGTCCATGCCGAACCGGCGCCCGTGACCGTGACAGTGCCCGTGCTGCCGGCCTGAAAGCCGATCGCGGCGGTGGTGTCGGTCAAGGTGGCGCCATTGCTGATCGTGAGCTGACCGGTGCCTGCGGCACCGACATAGGTCGACAATGCGTGCGCCGCGCCGCCGCTGATCACGGTCGGGTTGGTCGAGGTCTGGTCGATGGTCACGGTGTCGGTGGCGTTTGGCACCGCGGGCGCATTCCAGTTGCCGGCGGTGAACCAGTCGGACGAGGCCGCACCGGTCCAGATCGGATTTGCAGCCATTGCGGGTTGAATGGAGAGGACAGCGGGCAGCGCCGTCGATGCCAGCAGCAGTCGGAGCAAACGTGCGCGCGAGTCCCTCATTCGCAGCGGATCGTGCGAACCGGCAATCGAGGGGGAGAAAGCATGGGCCGGTCGTCGCGCGCGTCTCGAGATCATCTGCAATTCCGTTACTCAATTCCGGCAGGCACGGTCCGCCCACTTCATGTCTGTCTGACGGAAGGCGCGCGGAAATGACAGATCGAGAAACGCGTTGTTGCGAAATCGGAAATGGCGGGAAGTGAAAGAGGAAATTGCAGGAAGAGGAGCGGGTGCCTATTGCCCTAAGGGATGGCGAACAATCGTGCCGGCAGGATCTGGGCTGAAGCAGCGATTCCGCGCGTGACGCTGCAAACATGTTCTCCTCGATTCATGTCGCGCAGGGCCTCAAGTATCGCGGTGCAGTCGCAAGGCACAGCGACTCGCTCACTTCAGGCCCTTGATCCAGTGCGTCCACTCCGCGAGCCCGCTGTCCGACGCCGACGGCGGGGCTTGGCCCTCTTGCGCGAGTGCACGCACCTCGCGTGGTGTGAGACCAAACTGCCGCTGAAAGGCGAGCGCAAAGCTGCGATAGTGGTTGAAGCCATGCGCTTCGGCGATCGTTTCGATCGACTGTCGCTTGTGCGCCGGATCGGCCAGGATCGCGCGGATCATGGACAGGCGTTTTCGTCGGACATAAGCAGCAACGCCACCGTAGGATTCGAAGAGGTAGCCGAGATTGCGCCGGGTCATTCCAAACCGGCCGGCGATGGCTTCCGGATTCAGGTTCGGATCGAGGATGTGGGTGTTGATGTACGAGCAGATCCGCTCGGTTATGGCCATCCGTACGCTGTCAGCCTGTTCTTCGCGAACGGTGCCGTTCAATGCCGCGGCGACCAATTGTACGGTGGCAGGCATGATCGCCTGGGCCTGACCCAGCGACATTTCGGGCAGATGCGCGCGAAGTCCTACGAGATGATCACCAAGCAGGCTGGTCAGCGGGTTGCCTCCTGGCAATTGGCGTTGAGTATACTCGTCTGGCGCCTTGAGATGAGGCGCGAGCAGATTGCGGGGCAAGAACAGGGCGAACACCTCATTGTCGCCCCCACGGCTGACTGATGGCTGCGCCATGTCATAAATCATGATGTCGCCGGCGCGGGCCGTCGCCCCGCTATCTCGCGAGCCGCTCCAACCTTTGCGAACGATCTGCAGCATGTACACGTCCGTCCCATCGCGTCCGATACACGCACGAGAGCGGCTGTAATCCTGGGCGGGCACCTGAAAATTGGCGAGCAGAACATTACCAAGATGCCAAGCATCCACACGTACGTCGAAGGCTTGCGCATAGTCCTTGTGCGCGCGCAGGTCGTAGTACAGGCCTCCATGCTCCTGCCAGAGTGCGAAACCCTGCTTTCCCGGGAGACCTCGCGTGTCGAGGACCGAATGGGGGATGCCGCTGTCTGTGTGCTCTGTCATGTCTGAATAAATTCGAACTGCTCCGAGCAGTTAGCATCCTTCCGGTCGAAGTGGAATCTCACGCAGCAGCACGACTTGGGTCAAGCGCAGTCGGGAGATGCGGCTGCGACGTCACTTCATGCCCCTCATCCAGTGCACCCACTCCGCGAGCTTACCGTCCGACGCGGCCGTCAAATTCGTGGCCTCGAGCGAGCGTGCGCGCACCTCGCGTGGCGTGAGCCCGAACTGTCGCTGAAAGGCGAGTGCAAAGCTACGGTAGTGATTGAAGCCATGCGCTTCGGCGATCGCTTCGATCGACTGGCCCTTGTGCACCGGATTGCTCAGCGCCGCGCGGATCAGGGACAGTCGCTTTCGCCTGATGTAGGCGGCGACACCGCCGTAGGATTCGAAGAGATAGCCGAGATTGCGCCTTGTCATACCAAACCGGCCGGCAATGCTTTCCGGGTCGAGGTCGGGATCGAGGATGTGCGTGTGGATGTGCGAGCAGATCCGCTCGATCATGGCCATCCGGACGCTGCCGGCGTGGTCTTCGCGAACCGTGCCGTTGAGCGCGGCGGCGACCAGTTGCACGGTAGCGGGTATCACCGTCTGGGCCTGGTTCATCGACATGTCGGGCAACCGCGCGAGCAGCCCAGTGACGTGATCCCGGACGAGGGTGGCGAGCGGGTCGCTCGCTGGCAACAGGTGCAGGCTGTGCTCGTCCGGCGCCTTCAGATGAGGCGCGAGCAAATTGCGTGGCATGAACAGGGTGAGGGCCTCGTTGTCGCCCCCGCGTCTGTCCGTCGGCTGCGCCATGTCATACAGCATGATATCGCCACGGCGGGCCGTTGCACCGCTATCCCGCGGGCCGTTCCAACCTTTGCGCAGGATCTGGAGCATATAAATGTCCATCCCGTCGCGTCCGATGCACGCGCGCGACCGGCGCCAATCCTGGGCCGGGACCAGGAAATCGGCGATCAGCACGTTGCCGACGTGCCAGGCATCCGCGCGTAGGTCGAAGGTCTGCGGCCATTCCTTTTTTGCGCGCAGGTCATAGTGCAGGCCTGCATGCTCCTGCCAGAGCTCGAAACCCTGCTTTCCCGGGAGACCGCGCGTGTCGAGGACCGAATGGGGGATGTCGCCGCCTGAGTGCTCTGCCATGCCTGAACGAATTTCCAACTTGCCGTCGCGAGCAGTTGGTGCCTTTCCGATTGAACCAGGTTCGCGTGCGGCATCCTGCCGCTAGCACGATATGGGCCAAAATGAGCAGGCGATAGCGGGAAAGGAATTTACGGGAAGAGGAAATAGAAATTTTGAGAAGGGAGGCGATTGCGGGCTAACGGCGGACGTCCTGATGTATCCGTAATTCTCCGGAGTCTCGCCGAGCAGCGGCGCCAAGAAGCCCTGTCTTCAAACCTGTCTTCAAACGAAATGACCTCGGCGCCCCGATGTGGGACGCCGAGGTCTAATTTGGATCTCGAAGCTCCCCGCCCTCAGGGCAGCTTCAGCGCCGTCTCGGCATTGTACGGCTTGAGCAGCTCGTCGGCGGCCTTCTGGGCCGCGGCGAGCGCGTCTTTCGGCTGCTTCTTGCCGTTCAGGACCAGCATCACCTCATCCTCGAGCGTCTTGCGGACCGGGACGGTCTTGTAGGTCGCGAACCACGGCTTTGCGACCTCGAGCTGGTCGACCGCGGTCTTGGCGTCCGGGTTCTTGCCGAGGAAGTCGAGCATCTCGGGCGTCTTGTAGGCGGCCATGTTCGGGGCGAAATAGCCGGTGGCGCGGCTCCACCAGCCGCTCTTCTCCGGCGAGGTCATCCACTTGATCAGAGTCCAGGCGGCCTTCTGCTTGTCGGCTTCGAGGCCGGCCGGAATGATCAACGAGGCGCCGCCGATCGGCACGGCGTTGCGGACGTTGCGCGGGATGAAGGCGACCTTGTAGGGGAATTTGGCGTTGTCGCGCACGTAGGTGAGCGAGCCCGTGGAGAGCATCATCATCGAGGCGTTGCCGGAGATGAAGGCGGTCGACACGGCCGGGCCTGGCGTTGCGCCCGGCGGATGCACCTTGTGCTTGGCGATGAGGTCGTTCCACCAGGAGAGCGCGCCGAGCATCGAGGGCGTATCGTAATAGACCTAGCCGCCGAACTCCTCATTGTAGTAGCGCCCGCCATTGGACATGGTGAGCGTCTCCATCATCCAGCCGCAATAGTCATAGGCGCAGGGTATCTCGATGCCCCAGCGCGTGACCTTGTCGCCGTCGCGCTTGGTGAGCTTCTTGGCCCAGTCGGTGACCTCGGCCCAGGTCTGCGGCGGCTTGTCCGGATCAAGGCCCGCTTCCTTGGCGTGCTCAGCGTTGATGTAGAGCAGCGGCGTCGAATTGTGGAACGGCACGCCATAGACCGAGCGGTTGATCACGGCATTGCCGTGCAGCGCGGGGAAGAACTGGCCGAGGAACTGCGCCTTGGTGGTGCCATCGGCGGCGATCAAGGAGTCGAGGTTCGCGAGCTCGTTCTCGATCTGCATGTCGAGCAGGAAGTTCGCCGACATGATCACCGCGGAGGGCGGCTTGCCGGCCTTGATCGCGGCGCGCGTCTTGATCAGCGTTTCGTCATAGGAGCCGGTATAGACCGCCGTCGTCTTGATGTCGGGATGGGTCTCGTTGAACTCCTTGATCATGGTGCCCATGTCGCGGGCGAGCTTGCCGTCCACGGGAACGGGGAAGAACAGGTCGATCTCGGTCGGGCCTTCCGCGGCGAGGGCGGGAAAGGCGAGGGCGCCTGCCATGGCAATGCCAAGTGCAAGCCGGCGGGAAAACAGCATCGAAAATTCTCCTATTTGATGCCTGAGGTGACGAAAGAGCTGATGAAGCGCTTCTGGAAGATCAGGAAGGTGACGAGCAGCGGTGCGATCACGATCAGGGTGCCGGCTGCGATCGTGCCCCAGGCCTGCGTGCCCTCCGCGGTCTGGGTGAAGACCGAGAGCCCGATGGTGAGTGGCCGCTTGTCCGGCGAGTTGATCACCATCAGCGGCCAGAGGAAGTCGTTCCAATGGCTGGTGACGGAGACGATCGCGAAGGCGGAAAAGCTCGGTAGCGACAGCGGCACGTAGATGTGGCGGATGCGGGCGAGCACGCCGGCGCCGTCGATCAGCGCTGCATCCTCGAGCTCGGTCGGAATGGCCTCGAAGGCCTGGCGCATCAGGAAGGTGCCGAAGGCCGAGGCGAAGAACGGCATCATCACGCCGGTCAGCGTGTCGTAAAGGCCGAGTTTTACCACGAGCGTCAGGTTCGGCACGATCAGCAGCACCGGCACCAGCATGAGCTGCAACAGGAAGAGATAGAAGATCAGCGTCTTGCCGGCAAAGGACAGCCGCGCAAAGGCAAAGCCCGCCAGCGTCACGGTCGCGAACTGCACAAGGAGAATGCCGGTGCAGATGATCGTGGTGTTGAGGAAGTAGCGCGGGAAATCACCGATGTCCCAGGCATCCCTGATGTTGTCGAGCGTGGGCTTCAGGCTCGGCATCAGCTCCGCCATGGCATTGATGCCGTCCGAGGCCGGCCGCAGCGTCGCCACCACCATCCACAGGAACGGGATGAGCCAGACCAGCGCGAGCAGCACGACAAGCGCAAATCCGAGCTTCGGCGTGATCTCGTTGCGGGTCGCGAGCGGGGCGTCCTTGAAGAGCTGCTTGAATGGATTCATGGCCCGCCCTCGCGGTTGGCAAGGGTGCGGAAGGACAGCGCGGTCAGTCCCATCAGCACGCCGAGCGAGAGCAGGGTTGCCGCCGAGGCCTTGCCGACGTCGTAATGCTCGACCGCCTGCTGGTAGATGTAGAACAGCACGAGATTGGTCGCATTCGACGGCCCGCCTTTGGTCATGACGAAGACGTGGTCGACCTGCGTCACGGCATTGAGGCCGGCGATCACGGTGACGAACAGGAAGGTGGGCTTGAGCTCCGGCAGGATGATGTAGCGCAGGCGCTGCCACGGGCCGGCGCCGTCGAGATATGACGCTTCCATCGCATCTTCCGGCACGGCCTGGAGGCCGGCGAGGAAGAACAGCATGTAGTAGCCCGCGTTCTTCCAGATCGTGATCACCATGATCGCCGCGAGCGCGATGTCGGGATCACCGAGCCAGTTGGGCAGCACCGGAAGCAGGCGGCCGATATAGTGGTCGAGCAGCCCGACATTGGGCAGGAAGATGAACAGGAACAGCGCCGATGCTGCGACCATCGGGATCAGCACCGGCAGAAACAGCGCCGCGCGCAGCGCGCTCGTCACCGCATTGGTGCGCGACAGCGCCAGCGCAAAGAGGAAGGCGAGCGCGATGCTCGGCACCACGGTGCCGACCGCGTAGATCAGATTGTTGACGACCGCGCCGGTGAAGGCGGGGTCGGCAATCACGGCCGCCAGATTATCCAGCCCGACGAAGCGGCTCGGCGCCCTGGGCGTCGCACGCTGATAGAGCGCATCGACGACCACCCGTCCCACCGCGCCGTAGGTGAACGCTGCCAGGAAGATCAGCGACGGCAACAGCAGGAGATAAGCCGGAAGCGAGCCTTTGAAGCCGGCGGCAAACCTTTGGAGGGCGTTGAGGCGCGGCGGCGCGGATGTCGTGACGGCGAGAGGTGCTGGTTCGGCCAGGCTCATCTCACCGCGCCGGAAAATTGAGCGCGTAGTCGCGGTCGTCCATTCCCTCGGGTGGAGAGAAAGGAAAACGCAGGCTGGTGTCGAGGAAGTCGTGACTGTGCACGACGATCGAATCGTCGTCGACCAGCACGACGCCGTAAGCCGGCGGCTCGTGGCTGGCGAGATGCTCGTTCGGCTTCGGGTCGAGCTCGAACCAGACCTGGTGATTGGTGCCGCGCAGGGTGGAGAAGGGGATCTTGCCAAAACTGCCCGAGATCGGCCGATGCACGTGGCCGAAGAACAGATGGCGGATGCGGGCGCGATAGGGCGCGATCACCTCGGCGAATTCGCCGGCCTGCTTCAGCGCGATCTCGTCCATGGCGTGGACGCCGACCGGGAAGGGAGGGTGATGCATGAAGACGAGGAACGGCATGTCGGCAGGTGCTGCCGCAAGGGTATCCGCGAGCCAGCCAAGGCGTTTGCCGCACATCTCGCCGGCGTCGCTGGTCTCGTCCAGCGTGTCGAGGAAGACGAACAGGCCGTGTGGCGTGGTCCGCGTGCCCTGCACGAAGCCGTTGGGATCGCGGGGCGCGGCCTTTAGCCCGTCAAGGCAGGCCACGCGCTTGTCGTGATTGCCGACCATGGCGATGTAGGGAATTTTCAGCGCAGCCATGGCTTCGGCAAAATCCCCGTAAGCCGCAGGATCACCCCAATGGGTGAGATCGCCGGTCACCACCGTGAAGGCGGCATCCGAATGATGCTTGTTGATGTCAGCGACGGCGGCGTCGAGGCGGGCACGAGGGTCGAGGCCATAGAGTTTCAGGCCCGGGCCCGCAAGATGCGTGTCGGTGAGGTGGATGAATTTGAAAGGCATGGCTTGTGTCGGTCTTCCAAGGAGGACGGTCGCCTCCGGCAAGACGGCCCGCCAGCCGGTTAGAGTGCGAGTGTTTCAGTTTGATGACAGGGATTGCCGATGCGGCAAATTGTCGGGCGAAAGGGCGGACGGGGTCAACCGGGTCGTCTCGCGCTGCGGTATTTGATGTCGGTACCGCGTAGGGTTGGATTAGCCGAAGGCGTAATCCACCTCTGTGGTCAAACCTCAAGTTGTGATATTTCGGGCGTATGTCCGACTACCGCCGCGCATTCGCTCCCGGGGGATGCTGGCTCTTCACGGTGAACCTGCTTGATCGACGGCAAGCTCTGCTGACTGACAAGATCGGAGTTTTACGAGAGGCCGTCGCCGCCGATGGTGGATTACGCCTTCGGCTAATCCACCCTACGGTCTGAGCGAGCCACTCACGTCCCGCAGAACGTCCTCAACACGCGCTGATCCGGCAGCGGCGGGTCCTGGTAGGCGGCGTAGGCCGGCTGCTCTTCGTACGGCTTCGCCAAGACCTTCACCAATTCCTCGAACGGCGCGTAGTCGTCGTTATCAACGGCGGCCCGGATCACCGCTTCGACGCGGTGGTTGCGCGGGATGAAGGCGGGGTTGACGGCGTGAATGGCGGCTTGCCGCTCGGCCGCTGATTGCGGCTCGGCGGCGATGCGCTCGCGCCAGCGTTTGGCCCATTCGTCGAACGCTGTCGGATCCATGAACTGTGCGCGGACGTGCTCGCCGGCTGCCTCATCGCCTGCGGCATCGCCGAGCTTGCGGAAGGTGAGGGTGAAGTCGGCGGCGTTCTTCGCCATCGCATCCAGCAGGTCCTGGATCAGGGCCTCGTCGCCATCGCGCTCCGTGAACAGGCCGACCTTTTGGCGCAGACCCGCCTGATAGGCCTTGCTGAAGATGTCCGGGAACGCGCCCAGAATTTCCTGCGCCTGTTCGATCGCCTTCTCCTGCTCTTCGCCGAACAGCGGCAAGAGGCATTCGGCAAGCCGCGTCAGATTCCACAGCGCGATGCGCGGCTGGTTGGCGTAGGCGTAGCGGCCCATCTCGTCGATCGAGGAGAACACTTGCGCGGGATCGTAAGAATCCATGAAGGCGCAGGGGCCGTAGTCGATGGTCTCGCCCGAGATCGAGGTGTTGTCGGTGTTCATCACGCCGTGGATGAAGCCGATGAGCAGCCAGCGGGCGACGAGGTCGGCCTGCCGCGCGACGACGCTGCCGAGCAGCGCGTGATAGGGACGCTCGGCGCCGACCAACTCCGGATAGTGGCGTGCGATGACGTGGTCGGCGAGCCGGCGGATCGCGTCGGTGTCGCGGCGCACGGCAAAATACTGGAAGGTTCCGACGCGGATGTGGCTCGAGGCCACGCGGGTCAGCACGGCACCGGGCAGGGCGGTCTCGCGGATGACGTGCTCGCCGGTGACGACGGCGGCGAGCGAGCGCGTCGTCGGGATGCCCAGGGCATGCATCGCTTCACTGACCACGTACTCGCGCAGTACCGGCCCCAGCGCGGCGCGGCCGTCGCCGCGGCGGGAGAACGGGGTGGGGCCGCTGCCCTTGAGCTGGATGTCGCGGCGGACGCCGTCCTTGTCGATGACCTCGCCGAGCAGGATCGCCCGGCCGTCGCCGAGCTGGGGCACGAACTGCCCGAACTGGTGGCCGGCATAAGCCATGGCGATGGGGTCGGCGCCGGCGGGAACCGTCTTGCCGGCCAGGATCTCCGCCCCCTCTGGGGTCTCCAGCAGGTCTGGATCAAGCCCGAGCTGGACCGCGAGCGGCCGGTTCAGCTTGATCAGCCGGGGCGCGGCGACCGGTGTCGGCGCCACGCGGGCGAAGAAGGTGTCCGGCAGCGCCGAATATGAGTTCTGGAAGGGGAAGTGGACGGTCATGGCCTCGAATGTAGGGCTGGAACGCCCATCGGCAAAGGCTCAGGCCGCGAGGAGCCAAAAATGGGCGGTCCGGGCCCGAAACAGGCCGTTCCCTTGGTTGCCGCACCCGGCATCGTCGGGTAAACCGTCCCGCAACTTCGGACAAGCCCTTAGGCCGTCCGATTCGATCCTCCGACATCAGTTTTGGGACTACCATGCATCGCTACCGGTCACATACATGCGGCGCGCTCCGCGAGAGCCACATTGGCGAGACGGTCCGCCTTTCCGGATGGGTCCATCGCGTCCGCGATCATGGCGGCGTGCTGTTCATCGACCTGCGCGACCATTACGGCCTCACCCAATGCGTGGTGGACCCGGACTCGCCAGCGTTCTCGCTCGCCGAGAAGCTGCGCTCGGAATACGTCGTGCGAATGGACGGCAAGGCCCGTCGTCGCCCCGAAGGGACCGACAATGACGATCTGCCGACCGGCAAGGTCGAAGTTTACATCAGCGAGATCGAGGTGCTGGGCCCGGCCGGCGACCTGCCGCTGCCGGTGTTCGGCGACCAAGAATACCCGGAAGACATCCGGCTGAAATACCGCTTCCTCGACCTGCGCCGCGAGAAGCTGCACCAGAACATCATGACGCGCGTCGCGATCATCGATTCCATGCGCCAGCGCATGAAGGCGCAGGGCTTCTTCGAGTTCAACACGCCGATCCTGACCGCGTCCTCGCCGGAAGGCGCACGCGACTTCCTGGTGCCGTCGCGCATTCATCCCGGCAAGTTCTACGCGCTGCCGCAGGCGCCGCAGCAGTACAAGCAGCTGCTGATGATGTCTGGCTTCGACCGTTACTTCCAGATCGCGCCCTGCTTCCGCGACGAGGACCCGCGCGCCGACCGATTGCCTGGCGAGTTCTACCAGCTCGACGTCGAGATGAGCTTTGTTGAGCAAGACGACGTCTTCGCGGCGATGGAGCCGGTCATCACCGGCGTGTTCGAGGAGTTTGCGAAAGGAAAGCCGGTGACGAAGGGCTGGCGGCGGATTCCGTTCGCGGAGGCCCTGCGGAAGTACGGCAGCGACAAGCCGGACCTGCGCAACCCCATCGAGATGCAGGACGTCTCCGAGCACTTCCGTGGCTCCGGCTTCAAGGTGTTCGCGCGCATGCTCGAAGACCCCAAGAACCAGGTCTGGGCGATCCCGGCCGCGGGCGGCGGCAGCCGCGCCTTCTGCGACCGCATGAATTCGTGGGCGCAGGGCGAGGGCCAGCCCGGCCTCGGCTACATCATGTGGCGCGAGGGCGGTGAGGGCGCAGGTCCCCTGGCGAACAACATCGGGCCGGAACGGACGGCAGCGATCCGCACGCAGATCGGCGTAAAGGAGGGCGATGCCGCCTTCTTCGTCGCCGGTGATCCCGACAAGTTCTGGAAGTTTTCGGGCCTTGCCCGCAACAAGGTCGGCGAGGAGTTGAACCTCACCGACAAGGACCGGTTCGAGCTCGCCTGGATCGTCGACTTCCCCATGTACGAGTACAACGAGGACGACAAGAAGGTCGACTTCTCGCACAACCCGTTCTCGATGCCGCAGGGCGGGCTTGAGGCGCTGAAGGGACAGGATCCGCTGACCATCAAGGCGTTCCAGTACGACATCACCTGCAACGGCTACGAGATCGCCTCGGGCGGCATCCGCAACCACGTGCCGGAAGCGATGGTGAAGGCGTTCGAGATCGCGGGCTATGGCGAGCAGGAAGTGGTCGAGCGCTTCGGCGGCATGTACCGCGCCTTCCAGTACGGCGCGCCGCCGCATGGCGGCATGGCCGCGGGCGTCGACCGCATCGTGATGCTGCTCTGCGGCACCACGAATCTGCGCGAGATTTCGCTGTTCCCGATGAACCAGCAGGCCATGGACCTGCTGATGGGCGCGCCGTCGGAAGCCACGACCAAGCAGCTCCGCGAGCTGCACGTCCGGGTGAACCTGCCGCAGAAGTAAGGGGGCTCGTGCCCCGGACGCAGCGCAACACGTAGTGGTGCGCTGCTGAGCCGGGGCCCATGTCTCGGCGAACAACGGCTTTCTGGGTCCCGGCTCTGCGCAGCAACGCTCGCGCGTTGCAGCGCGTCCGGGACACGAGATCGCTTGGCTCGCCTTACAACCCCGTCGACGCCTCGATATTGAACTGCGCCAGCGTGCCCTCCGGGTCGGCATTGAAGAGCTGCATCAATTGCATCAGCGGCACCTTTGCGCGCGGCGTGATCTTGATGACGAGCGTCTGGCCCGGCGTCTCGATGAAGCTTGCGATCGCGTCCGCCGCGGTGCCCGCCTCCGGATTGGCGGCGGCGACGTCCGCTCGGTACACCCTGACGCTGTCGACGAGCGTCCGGCGCGCCTCGTCGCGGCTGACATTTCGCCCCCGCGCATTCTGAGTCACCGCGGAATCGACGAATCCATTGTCGCGTACTGAGAACTCGAGCGCGACAGCCTCGACTTGGGCGGCCTGACCCATGAACTGAGCGGGGTCGGACGAAAACAGCTCGCGCGGCACATTGCTAAGCGTAATGCGCAATTGTGCTTTTGCGATGCCTCCGATGTCGAGGGTTGCCGGCGTCAGAGCGAAGCTGTTCGAGGACTCGGTCCAGGCCGCGCCGAGATCGAGGTCGATCGCGAGCTTGTCGAATGGAAGCTGCTTCGGGTCGGATGGATCCGTGGGCGTGACAAATTTGGCCACCACATGCGCCTTGCTCGGGATCGAGCCGACCATTTGCCCCCAGTCCAGGCTCAGCGTGTCGATCGTGACCAGCTTCTTGGTGGTCTTGAAGGGCGCGACTACGCCCTTGATCTCCGCGCCTGCGAGCACGCCGAACAGGCCCAGCATCTGATCCGGCGAGGGCGCCCGCCCGGGAGCGGTGAGGCCTGCTGCCCAGCGCATCAGGCTCGCCACGCTGAAAGACTTCAGCGAGAAGCGTTCCATCTTGAACTGCCCCTGTGGCGCGGGCGCGTCGAGGCCTTCGAGCGCGAGCTCGCCTTGCGCGTACCGGATCGCATTGAGCTTTGCGGTCCCTTGCGGCGTGCCGATCGAGAGATTGCGGATCTCGGCCTTGCCGACGCGCATGCCCTCATACATTGCGGCCACCTTCTCCATCATCTCACGCGCCTGCGCCGGGGACTGAGGAGCCGACGGATCCTTCGGCAGCAAGGCCAGGAAATCGGCCGGGCGGAATTTTGACGGCTGAAATCCAAGGTCCTCGATGGTGATCCCATCGATTTGCGCGCGCACGCCTTGGGTCGATGTCAGCACATAGGGCCCGGTCGAGATCTGCCGGTAGGCCCGATGATAGCTGTCGTCATTGGCTTTGTCCGGATCAAGGGCGGCGATTACGGCATTCACGTCGGCATCTTCGATGATCATGTCGGAGAGTTCGCCCGTGAGCTTGTCGGGCTTGGCCGCGTGTGGCGCGCTGAAGCTGAAAACCGCATGATCGATCTTTGCCTTATCGACCTTGCCGCGGTTGATGTTGCGGATCGCAAGCCCCGAATAGGTGACCTCGCCGCTACCCGCCGCGCTCGAGCCGGTGTCCATGGTGACGGTCACTGTCGGCACCGTGACCGAAGCGGCCGCGATGCTCGCATATTGCTCGAGTGCGAAGCGGTAGGCGTCGACCAGCGAGGTCGAGGCCGGCGTGCCCTGCGCGCGGGCCGGGCCGGAATAGTCGGTCACGGTGATCTGCGGGACCCTGTACGCCGCCTTCACCTTCGACGGGCCGGCGGCGCCGTCGAGCGTGAGCTCCAGGCCGGCGACATCGATGGTATCGGCCGAGAACCGTGCCTCGTCGCTCTGGCGAACGCCGACCGCCTTGACGCTGGCGACCTTGACGCCGGCGAGCGGCGGCTGCCCCGGATCGACGGCGATGTCCTCGACCGTCAGGGTCCGCGTCATCAGGTCGAACGCGACCTTGCCATGGCTCGCCTTGCCGCCGCGGCTGCGGATCTGGTCGAACGCGGCCTCGACCTCGGCGGTCGCGCGGTGCTGGACGTAGAGATTGAAGCCGAGCCATCCGCCTCCCGCGAGCACGGCGAGGGCGATCAGGCCGATCAGGATTCGTCTCATGCGGTCAGCTCCAGTTGCCGGGGCGGGGCAGAACAACCTGCCATATTTGCAAAGCCGGCGGTGGTCCAGGGAAAGCTATGGTTTTCAAATATTTGACGGTGGGGTCTGTTGATGGGGCCGGAATCGGATGTTGCCACAAAGCCGCCGGCCGTGCTTGATCCCCGTTTCCATGATCCGGAATTCCGCCTGCAGGGCGGGGGCCGGTCGGGGGAAGAAGCTTTGGGGCCGCAAAACGCGAGGCGAGGCACGGCATGTCGTCCTATTCTGAAGATCTGCATTCAGCGGCGCTGGCCTATCACCGTCTGCCGCGGCCCGGAAAGCTCGAGATCCAGGCGAGCAAGCCGCTCGCCAACCAGCGCGACCTCGCGCTCGCCTATTCGCCGGGCGTTGCGGCCGCCTGCACCGAGATCGCCAACAACCCGGCGGAGGCCGCCACGTTGACGACCCGCGCCAACCTGGTCGCGGTGGTCTCCAACGGCACCGCCGTGCTGGGCCTCGGCAATATCGGTCCGCTCGCGTCCAAGCCCGTGATGGAAGGCAAGGCGGTCCTGTTCAAGAAATTCGCCGGCATCGACGTCTTCGACATCGAGATCGCCGCCGACACCATCGACCGCGTGGTCGAGACGGTGGCGGCGCTGGAGCCGACCTTCGGCGGCATCAATCTCGAGGACATCAAGGGCCCCGAGTGTTTCGAGATCGAGGCGCGGCTGAAGGAGCGCATGAAGATCCCGGTCTTCCATGACGACCAGCACGGCACCGCGATCATCGTCGCCGCAGCCATCGTCAATGGTCTCAAGCTGAACGGCAAGAAGCTTTCGGATGTCAAGATCGTGGCGTCGGGGGCAGGGGCGGCGGCGCTCGCGACGCTGAACCTCCTGGTTTCGATGGGCGCACAGCGCAAGAACATCTGGGTCTGCGACATCGACGGCCTCGTCTATGACGGGCGCAACACGCTGATGGACCGCTGGAAGGCGGTCTATGCCCAGAAAACCGACAAGCGCACGCTCGCCGACGTCATCGGCGGCGCTGACATCTTCATCGGCCTCTCGGCGCCGGGCGTGCTCAAGCCCGAGATGGCGCAGGCGATGGCCGATCATCCGCTGATCATGGCGCTCGCCAATCCCACACCGGAGATCATGCCGGAGGAGGCGCGGAAAGCGCGTCCCGACGCCATGATCTGCACCGGCCGCTCCGACTATCCGAACCAGGTCAACAACGTCCTGTGCTTTCCCTTCATCTTCCGCGGCGCGCTCGACGTCGGGGCCACCGCGATCAATGAGGAGATGAAGCACGCCGCGGTCGATGCCATCGCGCAGCTCGCGCGCGAGGCGCCGTCGGATGCGGTCTCGCAGGGCAGCTTCGACAGCGGCGAGGCGGGTGGCTTCGGCCCCGGCTCGCTGATCCCGAGCCCATTTGATCCTCGGCTTATCCTGCGCATCGCGCCGGCGGTTGCGAAGGCCGCGATGGAGTCGGGCGTTGCGACGCGGCCCATCACCAATTTCGACGAATATGCGGCCCAGCTCATGCGCTTCGCCTTCCGCTCGGGCATCGTCATGAAGCCGATGTTCGCCAAGGCCAAGACCCAGCCGGTGCGCGTGATCTACGCCGAGGGCGAGGACGAGCGCGTGCTGCGCGCCACTCAGGTCGTGCTGGAGGAGAAGCTCGCGCGTCCCATCCTGGTCGGCCGTCCGACGGTGGTCGAGGCGCGTATCAAGCGCTTCGGCCTGTCGATCAAGGCAGGCAAGGATTTTGACCTCGTCAACCCCGAGGACGATCCGCGCTACCGCTCCTATGTGCAGTCCTATGTCGAGGTCGCCGGCCGCCGCGGTGTCACGCCGGAAGGGGCGCGCACGGTGGTGCGCACCAACAACACCGTGATCGCGGCGCTTGCCGTGGGGCGCGGCGAGGCGGATGCGATGCTTTGTGGCGTCGAGGGGCGCTACATGAGCCATCTGCGCCACGTCCGGGAGATCATCGGCTTCTCGAGCGGGATCAGCGACTATGCGGCGCTGGCGCTGATGATCACTCCCAAGGGCGCGTTCTTCATCGCAGACACCCAGGTGCGGCCCAATCCGAGCGCGGAGGAGCTGGCCGAGATCGCGGCGCTCGCGGCCATCCACGTGCAGCGCTTCGCACTGAAGCCGAAGGTGGCTTTCGTGTCGCATTCCGATTTCGGCAGCTATGACACGGACACCTCGCGCAAGATGCGCCGGGCGACCCAGCTCCTGAAGGAGAAGCATCCGGAGATCGAGGCCGATGGCGAGATGCAGGCCGACACCGCGCTATCGGGGGCGGCACGCAAGCTGGTGCTGCCGCACTCGAACCTGGAAGGCGAGGCCAACATCCTGATCATGCCGACGCTCGACGCGGCCAACATCGCCTACCAGACCATCAAGGTGCTGGGCGATGCGCTTCCCGTCGGGCCGATCCTGATCGGCCCGGCGCGCCCGGCGCACATCCTCACGCCGGGTGTCACCGCGCGCGGCATCCTCAACATGACAGCGGTCGCCGTGGTGGAAGCTCAGGAGCGTGCGGCACGGCAGCAGCCGAGCCTGTTTACGTGAGCGATTGCGTCGATTTCTCGCCGCACTGATGATGCTTTCCCTTCTCCCCTTGTGGGAAAAGATGGCATCGTCCGTGCGGCCAGTTTTGCGCTTAGTCATTTTCCCCGTTTGAAAACCGCTCGTGGACTCTTCATAATCGCGTCGTCGTGTGAGCGTCCCGCCCTTAAAGCATTGCCAAGAGGCCGACCATGCCAGCGTTCGTGACTTTCGGGCGAATCCTGTTCGCCGTGTTGTTCATCTATACGGGCGCGACGAAGCTGTTCGCGATACAGACCACCGCCGATTTCATCGCCAGCAAGGTCACCGTGCCCGAGATGATCGCGCCCTATGCCCAGCAGGTCGAGCAGGCCACCAGCATGACGACGCCGCAACTGCTCGCGATCGCGGTCGGCGGGCTCGAGATCATCGCAGGGGTGATGATCGCGCTCAATTTCGGTGCGCGCTTCTTCGCGATGCTGCTGATCATCTACGTCGCGGTCGCGACCTTCCTGTTCTACGACTTCTGGAACCAGGCGCCGCCCGACAACGCCAAGACGCTGGTCGACGCGCTGAAGAACCTCTCGATCATCGGCGCGCTGTTCATGATCATGGGCTACGGCCGCGCCACGCGCCCGGTCGAGGCTGCCTACGGCGACGTGTAGGTGAGTTAGCGCCGGGCCGATATGAGTCGCAGGCTCGCGGAGTGAGCTGACCATTCTCGCGGTCTGTGATGATCGCGTGTGATGATCTCGTGAACTGTCATTCACACATTATGGCTTTGAGATCACAGAGGTTCCGCAAAATCGTGGTCGCTGTGGGCCCAGCCCGTTTCTCTCCTTGGCGTAGTGCATCGGGGCCGAATAGTACCGCTCGTCCGGTTGAACAGGTGCAGCCGGCGCAGTTTGAGGCGATGGGGGCGGGGCTTGACGAATTCGATGCGACGGGTGGCTGCGCGTGCGGCCGCGGTTCTGGGTATTGCGCAGGCTGCGGCGTTTGCCGCAACGCCAGTCGCCGCAGCCGATCTGCCCGTCAAGGCGCGGCCGCTGCCGGCGCCGGTCGCGAGCTGGACCCAGTTCTATGTCGGCGCCGGGCTCGGCTTCGACTTCGCGTCGGGCCAGTCGAACCTGGCGCCGATCGGCGGCGGTCCGGCGTTGTTCAGTCTCGATGGCTTGCAGGGCGCCGACCTCGGGCTGTCAGGTTTCACCGGATTTGACCTCCAGGTTGCGCCGCGGTTCGTGATCGGCGGATTTGTCGATTACGATTGGTCGCGCCAGAGAACGGCAGTCAACACAACCCTCTTTGGGGCGGCAAACCTGTCTGCCGTGATGCCGTCGCTGGACCAGGGTTGGACGATCGGCGGCCGTGCGGGGTTTCTGGCGACGCCCGATATCCTGCTCTACGGCCTCGCCGGCTACAGCCAGATGCGTATCAACAATTGGAACGTCACGGCCACGTTCGGCGGCCCTGTATTCACGATGCAGGAATCGGCCCAAACCTCACACGGCTACACGGTCGGCGCCGGTGCGGAATATCGTCTCTCCAGCAATGTGTCGCTGCGCGGCGAATATCGGTATGTCGCGCTTGGTCACAACACGACGGTCGACCCGCTCGGCGCGATCTGGACCACGGACCTTTCCGAGCATGTGATCCGGATCGGCGCCGCCTATCGTTTCGGGCAGTTCGCTGGCCCCGCGACCACGGCATCGGCCGCGCCAGCGCTCGATCCGGCATGGACGGGTGTTTATGTCGGCGCGGGCATCGGAGGCGATGCTCTTACGCCCCACGTCGCGGCCTCACTTCCCGGCGCGGTGGATTTCAACGCGGCTGGCCTTGGTGGCGCCGACGTCGGCGGCACCTTCACCATCGGCTATGATCGCCAGATTGCACCGAAATGGGTCGTCGGCGCGTTTGGCCTGATCGATGCGGCGACGAATGGCGGGGCCAAGATCACGGCAACGGGTGCCGGCGCCGGAACAACGGTCACGTCGGATCTCGCATCGGTGAAGTGGGCCTGGACCGTTGGCGGCCGCGTTGGCTATCTCGTTTCACCGGAGACGCTCGTCTATGTGCTCGGCGGCTATACCGGCTCGACCGCGCGCTCCATCACGTACAGCTTCTTTGGATTACAGAGCACCAGTCCGGAGCGCGAATATCATGGCGCTACCTTTGGCGGCGGCTTCGAGCGCTTCTTCAGCGATAGGATCTCGGCTCGCGCCGAATATCGCATGACTCATGTCGAGACGCGCGACGATCTGACGGATGGCGTCATCTTCACGAACGTGAGCGCGGGCGGCACGATCCACACCCTGCGCGGCTCGCTGGTCTATCATTTGCCGACGCCGTGAGCCGCCGATCAGCGGGGGCCAGGCTAGCCCCGTCGCCACGGCGTGACGGTGACCTCATGCGCAGCATCAAGTATGAGCGGGTCGCCCGGCTCCATCCTATGCGCGGCGAGAATCTCATGCGGTGTCCGCTCCGGCACGCGGACGAAGCAGCCTTCGCCGCCGGGCAAGCGCACCTGCGGGGCTTCCGAGAGCCAGAAGGTGTCGTAGCGATCCATGAACATGTCGAACACGACGGGGCCGCCGATGATCGCGACCGTGCCGGAGGACACGTCGGCGAAAGAGCTCGCCTCCTCGAAGCTCGCGCCAAGCGGATTCCACAGTGTCGCGTTCGGCATCTCGGGGTCGACCGCGAGCGCGCTGATCTTGCGGGTCAGGATCAGCCGCTTGCGCTTGGGCGAATTCGGCTGTCCCTCATGCGAGTGCCGGCCGTGCACGATCAGCGCGGCGCGGTCGAGCGCCTGCTCGAAGAATCTCTTGTCGCCCTCGAACTTCAGGCTGTCGGGCATGACGTGCCGTGCGTCGGCAAGCATGCCGTCGGCGGAGACGATGACGTAGCCTTCGAAACGGAAAGACAAGTGTGACGGCTATTCGGAAACGGTCGTCACCACGCTGTTGACCGGGCGCTGGCTCACCGTCGGCAGCTTGACGTCCTTGAGCAGCTCCTGGTCGTATTCGGGTAGTGTCGACACCGGGCTCTTCGCGCGCATCGCCACGACCTTGTAGCCACCGGCCTTGAGCTGTTGGAGCAATGCGGGCAGCGCTTCGGCGGTGTGCTTCTGGAAGTCGTGCATGAGGATGATGCCCTTGCCGAGCTTGGTGAGCCTCTTCATCACGGTGTCGATCACCTTCTCCGGCTTGGAGGCCTTGAAGTCGAAGGAGTCGAGGTCGCAGGAGAAGATCGCGATGTTGCGGTTGCCGAGATAGGTGACCATCTCAGGCGGGTGCTGGAGCGCCGGGAAGCGGAAGAACGGCGAGGGCGAGATGCCGCCGAGCGCCCATTTCACCGCGGAGAATCCCTTCTCGATCTCGTCCTTCTTCTGCTGGTCGGTGAGCTTCTTGTTGTTGAGATTGGCGTGCGACCAGGTGTGCGAGCCGATGGTGTGGCCGGCAGCGTAGACCTTCTTCAAAATCTCGGGCTCGTAGGTCGAGTGCTTGCCGATCGGGAAGAAGATGCCGGTGGTGCATTCATCGGCCAGCGCCTTCAGCACCGCGGGCGTGTTGTTCGGCCACGGGCCGTCGTCGAAGGTCAGCACCACCTCGTGGTCGCGCAGGAAGTCGAGCTCCTTGAAGTGCTCGAAGCCGAAGCCCGGGCCACCGGTGGTGTCGATCTCGACGGTGCGCGCGACGCCGAGCGCATTGGGATTGCTGCAGGCGGCGCGTGCCGGCTGCGCGCCCTGTGCCGCCGCTGGCGGGCTGGCGGCCGCAGCGGGTGCGGG
>NZ_BSOW01000062.1:15000-27733 GCF_030160715.1 Bradyrhizobium iriomotense | reverse complement strand
CCCGTCCTCCGCAGCTGCCAGGCCGTCCTTGACGGCCGCGAGCACGGTGTCACGCTAGACCAGTACGGGCGATCACACGTTCTTATGGTTGCTACGAACGAAGGTCTGCAATGCACCGGCCCATAGGCGGTTGAAATTCCCGCCGCCCTGTTCCATGAAGCTATTTAACCGGCCAGTCCATCCTAGGGAGAGACGAGAATGAAGCTTGTTCGTTATGGTGAAAAGGGTGCAGAAAAGCCCGGGCTGATCGACAAATCCGGCCAGCTGCGCGACCTCTCGGCCCATGTGAAGGACCTGACCGGCGAGGCCTATTCGCCGGAGTCCCTGAAGAAGCTCGCCGCCCTCGATCCGGCCTCGCTGCCGGCGGTCTCGGGCAAGCCGCGGTTCGGCGCCCCCGTCACCGGGATCTCGAAATTCGTCGCGATCGGCCTCAACTACAGCGATCACGCCAAGGAGACCGGCGCGGCGATCCCGACCGAGCCGATCATCTTCATGAAGGCCAACACCGCCCTTTCCGGTCCGAACGATCCGGTCGAGAAGCCGCGCGGCTCGACCAAGCTCGACTGGGAAGTCGAGATCGCCGCGATCATTGGCACCCGCGCCAAATACGTCTCGGAGGCCGATGCGCTGAACCACGTCGCCGGCTATTGCGTCTGCAACGACGTCTCCGAGCGCAACTTCCAGACCGAGCGCCTGGGTCAGTGGACCAAGGGCAAGTCGCACGACACGTTCGGTCCGCTCGGACCGTGGCTCGCCACCAAGGACGAGATCAAGGACGTGCAGAACCTGCCGATGTGGCTCGACGTCAACGGCCAGCGCCGCCAGACCGGCTCGACCGCGACCATGATCTTCTCCATGGCCAAGTGCATCTCCTACGTCTCGCAGTTCATGACGCTGCTGCCCGGCGACATCATCACGACGGGCACGCCGCCCGGCGTCGGCATGGGCATGAAGCCGCCGACCTATCTCAATGTCGGCGACGTCATCACGCTCGGCATCGAAGGCCTCGGCGAGCAGCGCCAGGAGATCGTTGCGGCATAGTCGTCAATCATGACCGCCGCCACATCGTCATTGCGAGGAGCGAAGCGACGAAGCAATCCAGATTCTTTCTACGGAGACAGTCTGGATTGCTTCGCTCGCAATGACGGAAATCAACTGCCCGATTTTCCGTAAGGCATCACAATGAAACTCACCTTCTCCGCCGCCTCGCCTTTCGCGCGCAAGGTGCGCATTGCCGCGATCGAGCTTGGGCTCGTCGACAAAATCGAGTTCGTGCCCGCGACCGTCGCGCCGGGGCAGGCGAACGAGGATTATTCGCGGATCACGCCGCTGAAGAAGCTGCCGGTGCTGATCACGGACAATGGCGAGGTGATCCTCGATTCCTACGTCATCGTCGAATATCTCAACGAGCTCGCCGGCGGCAATCTGATCCCGGACTACGGTCCGCGCCGCTGGTCGGCCAAGACCGATCATTCGCTGATCAACGGCATGCTCGATTCCATGCTGCTGTGCCGCTACGAGAGGATGGTGCGGCCGCAGGGCCTGCAATGGCAGGCTTGGTCGGACGACCACTGGAACCGGGCCTGGACCGGCATGGCGCGGTTCGAGAACCGCCCCGAAGTCCTGAACGGTCCGTTCGACATCTCGCAGATCGGCCTCGTTTGCGTGCTCGGCTATGCCGACTTCCGCTTCGCCGATTGCGGTTGGCGCAAGGCCTATCCGAAGCTCGACGCTTTCCATCAGAAGATGCTGGAGCGGCCCTCCGTGAAGATCTCGGTGCCGCCGTCGGCTTAGGACCGGGACGGGGGGAGAAGAACGATGAGCGATAGATTCCCCCGCCTCAGCATTCTCGGCGCGGGCCTCGTGCTCGCGTTGACCGTCTCAGCCACTTCCGTGCAAGCCGACGGCATGGCGCCCGGACAACAAAACAGCGCCTGCGGATCGCCATCGTCAATCGACGACGGTTGGATGACTGCGTCGCCCGACAGCGTCGGCATGGATGGCGCGCGACTCTGCGGCATCGCCGCACGCCTCGATCAACGCGCGACCTCCGTCCATTCGGTCGTCGTCGCACGCCACGGCAAGCTCGTCTTCGAACAGTATTTGCCCGGCTATGACCAGCCCTGGGGGCAACCGGAAGGCCAGCAGGAATTCACCACGACGACGAAGCACGACATGCGTTCGGCATCGAAGAGCATCGTGTCGCTGCTCGTCGGCATCGCGATCGATCGCAGGCTGATCGTAGGCGTCGACGAGCCCGTGCTCAATTTCTTCCCCGACCATCAGGCGGTGAAGCAGGCGGGCTGGGAGGCCATCACGCTGCGCCATCTGCTGACGATGTCGTCGGGAATGAAGTGGGACGAGGCGCGGGCCTGGACCGATCCGAAGAATGACGAGCCGCATCTCACCTTTGAAGCCGATCCGATCGGCTATGTGCTCGCAAAGCCGATCGCCGCGCCGCCGGACACGCTGTGGACCTATAATGGCGGCGGAACTGAACTGCTCGGCAACATCTCGAACGCGTCTCGGGTAAGCCGCTGGAGGCATTTGCGCGCGAGGCGCTGTTCCAGCCGCTCGGCATCACCGATGTCGAGTGGAAAGCCTATAAGAACGGCAAGATCGCAGCGGCCGCAGGCCTGCGCTTGCGACCGCGCGATGCGGCCAAGATCGGCCAGCTCGTGCTCGATCGCGGGCAGTGGAACGGGCAACAGATCGTCTCGGCGGAATGGATCGCGCAATCGATCACGCCGCGCTTCCAGGCGGTCGGCTATTTCGGCGGTACGCTGTTCTACGGCTATCAATGGTGGATGGGCCGCTCGCTCGCCGGCGACAAGGAGATCAAATGGATCGGCGCCTTCGGCTGGGGCGGCCAGCGCATCTTCATCGTGCCCGAGCTTGATCTCGTGATGATGACGACCGCCGCGCAATACGGCCAGCCCAAGGAAGGCCTGGCCGCGATCGACATCCTGTCCAACATCGTCATTCCATCCGTGCGCGATGCGCGCTGATTTTAGGGGAAACGAGCATGAGCCTCACATTTTCGGTCGGTGATCTCACCATCCATCGCGTCATCGAGCAGGAAATCAGCTTCGTTCCTGCGCTGGACATGCTGCCCGGACTCACGGCCGAGGTGCTGGCCGAGAACCGGGCGTGGATGCGCGAGGCCAGGGCGCTGGATGACCAGGACGTTCTGATGCTGTGCTTCCAGTCCTATGTGGTGAAGACGCCGCATCACACGATCCTGATCGACAGCTGCATCGGCAACGACAAGCAGCGCCCGCTACGGCCGGCTTGGCACATGAAGACCGACGGCACGTATATGCGCGCGCTCAACGCTGCCGGTGTCTCACTTGGCGACATCGACTTCGTGATGTGCACGCATCTGCATGTCGATCACGTCGGCTGGAATACGCGATTGGAGAACGGGCGCTGGGTGCCGACCTTCCCCAAGGCGCGCTATCTGTTTGCGAAGCAGGAGTTCGACTACTGGTCCGAGCAGAATGCGAAGGCAGAGGTGCCGCCCTTCGCCGACAGTGTGTTGCCGGTGGTCGAGGCGAAGCGCCACGAGCTCGTCGGCAACGATCACCAGATCGGCGATCACGTCCGCATCCTGCCGACACCCGGCCACACGCCCGGCCACGTCGCGTTCACGATGGGGCGCGGCAAGGACGACGTCGTGTTCTCCGGCGACCTCATGCACTCGCCGCTCCAGACGCTCTATCCGGAACTGTCGATCAAGTTCGACGTCGACCAGGCGCAGGCGGCGAAAAC
Organism: Bradyrhizobium iriomotense; assembly: GCF_030160715.1. Classification (GTDB taxonomy): domain Bacteria; phylum Pseudomonadota; class Alphaproteobacteria; order Rhizobiales; family Xanthobacteraceae; genus Bradyrhizobium; species Bradyrhizobium iriomotense. Next base: position 23,962 of record NZ_BSOW01000062.1, on the reverse strand, counting down.
GCGACGCAGCTTCCTGGAGCGCTATTGCGACACCGACACACTGTGCTGCACGGCGCATTTCCCCTCGCCGTCCAGCGGCAAGATCCGGCGCAAGGGCAACGCCTTCGTCTGCGCGGCGGTGTGACGACCTTTTTTCACCTCTCCCCGCTTGCGGGGAGAGGTCGGATTGCGAAGCAATCCGGGTGAGGGGGAGCCTCCGCGAGTCGAACTCTCACCGAGATCGTGGATGCAGCCCCTCACCCCGACCCTCTCCCCCGTAAAAACGGGGAGAGGGAGAAGAAGGCACCTCAATCAAACAAGCTCGGCGTGTGGTTGACCAGCGCGCCTTCGATCTCGAGCATTTTCAGCTTCGTCACCACGCCGCCATTGGCGGAGAAGCCACCGGGCTTGTTGCCGGCAGCCAGCACGCGGTGGCAGGGCACGACGATCGGGCACGGGTTGCGGCCGAGCGCCTGGCCGACATCGCGCGACAATTCGACACCGCCGAGGCGCTTGGCGATATCGCCGTAGGTCATGGTCTTGCCGGGCGGAATGGTGCGGGCGATCTCGTAGACGCCGCGGTTGAAGTCGGGAACGCCGTCGAGATCGAGCGGAATGTCGGTGAGATCGTCCGGCTCCCCCGCGAGCAGCTTGACGATGCGATCGATCGCCTGCCTCACATCGGCCGTCGGCTCGGCCTCGCTGGCATCAGCATGGCGCTGGTGGATACGGGTACGGATCTTGTCCTCGCCGCCCATCGGCAGTTGCACGCCGTTGATGCCGCGCGGGCCCCAGGCGATGGCACACAGGCCGATTTTGGTCTGGAACAGGACGAAATGCTGGTCCATCATGGCTTGCTTCCTCGTCGCAGGCCCCCGTTGTGATCTTCCCGTGAAATGTAGGCTTGGAAATAGTTGCGATCCACCCGGTTTCCGGGAATCTTGCACAGGAGTTCCTGCCCCCTGTCGAGAGCCTCCATGCAGAGCCTCCACGTCAACGGATATGACATGCCCTATCTCGACGTGGGCAAAGCCAAGGCGGGACCGCCGCTGGTTTGCGTGCACGGTTCGCTCAACGACTTCCGGGTCTGGGGTTGCGTGCTCGGACCGCTGTCGCAGCGGCACCGGCTGATCTGCGTCAGCCTGCGGCACTTCTTCCCCGCGCAGTGGGACGGCCGCAGTGACACTTATTCGATCAGCCAGCATGTCGACGACGTCATCGCCTTCATCGAGAAGCTCGATACCGGCCCGATCGACCTGATGGGCCATTCCCGTGGCGGGCACATCTGCTTTCGCGTCGCTCAAATGCGGCCGGATCTGTTGCGCCGCCTGATCCTCGCCGAGCCCGGCGGCGAGCTCGATGCCAGCCTTGATCCGGACTACAAGGGCGGCCCCTCGCCGCTGCTCGCACGTTTCACGGCCTCCGCGGAGAAGATCGCGGCAGGCGACGTCGATGGTGGCCTCGCCGTTTTCGTGGATACGCTGGAGGGAGCGGGGACCTGGCCTCGGTTGCCGGCGATGGTGAAGCAGAACTTGCGCGACAATGCGTACACGCTGATCGGCCAGGTGAGGGACAATCGCCCGCCGTTCTCGAAGGCCGATGCGGAGTCGATTCTGATGCCGACGCTGTTCATCCTCGGCGGCCGGACGAAAGGCCTGCTGCCGAAGGTGCTGCATGCGCTTGCGGCACACGTCCCCTACTCCAGGACCGCGGTCATCGAGAACACGACGCATCCGATGTTCGAGCAGGCGCCGCAAAAATATTCCGAAGTCGTGCTGGATTTTCTGGCGAGCTGAGCATGCAGACTGTTCCCGTCAACGGATACGACATGGCCTATCTCGAGGTGGGAGAAGGCCCGCCGCTGGTCTGCGTGCACGGCACGCTCGGCGATTTCCGGACCTGGTATTCGGTGCTCGGCCCGCTCTCGAGAAAGCATCGCGTGATCGCGGTCAGCCTGCGGCATTTCTTTCCAGAAGCCTGGAACGGCGCCGGTGAGGACTACAAGATGGCGCAGCATGTCGCCGACGTGATCGGCTTCATCGAGCAGATCGGGCGCGCGCCGGTCGACCTGATGGGGCATTCGCGCGGCGGGCACATCGCGTTTCGCGTGGCGCAGGCGCGGCCCGACCTGTTGCGCAAACTGGTGCTGGCCGAGCCCGGCGGCGATCTCGACGCAAGCCTGCCGCTTCCGGCGGGCACGCCCGCGCATCCGCCGCTCGCAGCGCGCACGGCGCGCTCGGTCGAGATGATCCATGCCGGCGACATAGAGGGCGCGCTCCGGAATTTCTATGAGGGCATCGAGGGCGACGGCACCTGGCGGCGCGTGCCGGCGGCCGCAAAACAGCAACTGCGCGACAACGTCGTCACCTTCCTCGGCCAGCTCGACGAGCAGCGCAAGCCCTACACGCTGGCCGATGCGCAGGCGATCAGGACACCGACGCTGCTGATCGGCGGCGGCGCGACGACCGGCAGCCTGTCGGTGATCTGGCGCGTGCTGGCCGAGCACATCGCCGGCGCGAAGACGGCGGTGATCCCCGATGCCGGCCACTGGATGTTCGAGCGGGCACCGCAGGAGTATGGCGCGGTGGTGAGCGAGTTTCTGGCGGGGTAGCTTCCTCCTGCGCCTCTCACCGTTCCCGCGGAGACTCCCCCTCACCCCACCTCACAGCGCGAGCGAAGCTCGTCGCGGCCCCGAAAGGACAATTGATGAAATCCCGCCTCACGCTCCTCCACGCTTTGCTTCTGCTCGGCCTCGTCAGCGCCACGGCACATGCCGCCGCCGACGAGAAGCTGAAGGCCGCGGCCGAGCAGGAAAAGGCGCCGCTGATCGAGACGCTGCACGACATGGTGATGATCGAGAGCGGCAGCGGCGATGTCGAGGGGCTCGCGAAGATGGCGGACTTCACGGAAGGACGACTGAAGGCGCTGGGTGCGACGACGCGGCGGCAGAAGACCACGGCAGGCGCCGGCGCCGACATCGTCGTCGGCACGTTCGAGGGCACGGGCACGCGCAAGCTCATGCTGATCGCGCATATGGACACGGTCTACCTGCGCGGCATCCTCGCGACCGAGCCCTGGCATGTCGACGGCACCCGCATCTATGGTCCCGGCATTGCCGACGACAAGGGCGGCATCGCCGTCGTTCTGCATGCGCTGAAACTCCTGAAGGAGGCCGGCTGGCGCGATTACGGAAAGCTCACGGTCTCCTTCAATCCGGACGAAGAGGTCGGCTCGATCGGATCTGGCGAATTCATTTCGGAGCTCGCCGACCAGCACGACGTAGTGCTGTCCTGCGAGCCGACGGGCGCGGAGCACGAATCGCTCCGGCTTGGGGCGAGCGGCACGGCGACCGCCACGATGGAGGTCACGGGGCGTGCATCGCATGCCGGCGGGGCGCCGGATCGCGGGCGCAACGCACTGATCGAGCTCTCTCATCAATTGCTGCAAACCAGGGATGTCGCCAAGTCGATTCCCGGCACGCAGTTGAACTGGACTACATCGCAGGCCGGTACCGTGCGCAACCAGATCCCCGAGAAGGCCGTGGCCGTCGGCGACATCCGCCTCACCATTCCGGATGGCATCGAGAAGCTTCAGGCCGCGCTCGACGACAGGATCAAGACCAAGCTCGTGCCGGACACCGAGACGGTCGTGAAGATCGCGCCTGGTCGCCCCGCTTTCCGGGCCGGCGAGCGCGGCCACGCAATGGCGGAAGAGGGCCAGGCGATCTACGCCGAGATCGGCCGCAAGCTTGACATCGTCGCGATGACGGGCGGCGCCACCGACGCGGGCTATGCCAATCGCAGCGGCAAGGCCGTCGTCGTCGAGAGCTTCGGTCTCGCGGGCTTCGGCGCCCATGCGCGCGACGAGTACATCGACACCAACTCGATCGTGCCGCGGCTCTATCTGATGACGCGCATGCTGATCGAGCAGGGCAAGAAGAAGTAGGCAACGCCTCTTGGTGGCGGCGCGGTCGCAGTGCTAGGCTCGTCCGCAAGCGCGCGATAACCGCCTTCAAAGACGCGAAAGGACAATCGATGAAATCCCGCCTCACGCCCCTCCATGCTGTGCTCCTGCTCGGCCTCGCCAGCGCCACGGCACATGCCGCCGCCGACGAGAAACTGAAGGCCGCGGCCGAGCAGGAAAAGGCCCCGCTGATCGAGACATTGCACGACATGGTGATGATCGAGAGCGGCAGCAGCGACGTCGAGGGGCTCGCGAAGATGGCGGACTTCACCGAAGCGCGCCTGAAAGCACTGGGCGCCACGACGCGGCGGCAGAAGACCACGGCGGGCGCCGGCGCCGATATCGTGGTCGGCACGTTTACGGGCACCGGCACCCGCAAGCTGATGCTGATCGCGCACATGGACACGGTCTATCAGCGCGGCATTCTCGCGACCGAGCCGTACCATGTCGACGGCACGAAGATCTTCGGGCCCGGCATTGCCGACGACAAGGGCGGCATCGCCGTGGTCCTGCACGCGCTCAAGATTCTGAAAGACACTGGCTGGCGCGACTACGCCACGCTGACGGTCTCCCTCAATCCGGACGAAGAGGTCGGCTCGATCGGCTCGGGCGAGTTCATCTCGGAGCTTGCCGACCAGCACGACGTGGTGCTGTCGTGCGAGCCGACGGCCTCCTCGCCGCCGGCGCAGAACGATTCCCTGCTGCTGGGCGCGAGCGGCACCGCGACCGGGATAATGAAGGTGAAGGGACGCGCATCGCACGTCGGCGCGGCGCCGGAGCGCGGCCGCAACGCGCTGATCGAGCTTTCGCACCAGTTGCTGCAAACCCAGGATATCGCGAAGTCCATCCCGGGCACGCAGCTCAGCTGGACGACGGCGAAGGCCGGCACCGTGCGCAACCAGATTCCCGAGGATGCCGAGGCCGGCGCCGATATCCGCCTTACCGTTTCCGACGGCGTTGCCAAGCTCAAGGCCGCGCTCGACGAGAAGGTGAAGAACAAGCTCGTACCCGATACCGAGACGACGGTGACGATCGTGCCGGGACGCCCGCCTTTCGTCGCCAGCGACCGCGGCCGCGCACTCGCGCAGGAGGGACAGGCGATCTATGCCGAGATCGATCGCAAGCTCGATATTGCGGAGATGACGGGCGGCGCGACCGACGCCGGCTACGCGAACCGCAGCGGCAAGGCCGTCGTGGTCGAAAGCTTTGGTCTCGCCGGCTTCGGCTATCACGCCCGCGATGAATTCATCGACACCAACTCGATCGTGCCGCGGCTCTATCTGATGACGCGCACGCTGATCGAGCAGGGGAAGAAGAAGTAGGGCGCCTCTTCACCTCGCCCCGCTTGCGGGGAGAGGTCGGATTCGATCTCAGATCGAATTCGGGTGAGGGAAATCTCCAGGAATCATCTACCACCGCCCTTGTGGTAGCTCCCCCTCTCCCCGCAAGTGGGCCGAGGGAGGTCAGCAGCGGGATTAGCGGGAGCGCGTGGATGGCCGGGACACCCCCGGCCAGGACGAAACAATCGTAATTCCAATTACTTAAATAAGTCGCGCAGCCCTGGCGTCCCTCGCTTGACGCCCCTGACCTCCCGCAGTAATTTCGCATACGGAATTCCGTATTCCGCGAGGAGCCGCCGGCGTGATCCCGCTCGACCCGCTGCCCAATCTGATCGACCAAGTCTATGCGCGTATCCTGGAAGCGATCACGGATCGCACCTTGCAGCCGGGCCAGCGCATCCGGCAGAACGAGCTCGCCGACAGGCTCGGCGTGTCGCGCCAGCCGGTGTCGCATGCGCTGCATCTGTTGCATCGTCAGGGACTCGTGGCCGAGAGCGGCCGGCGCGGATTCGAAGTCACGCAGCTCGATCCCACGCGCATCCGCCAGCTCTACGAGGTGCGCAGCGCCATCGATGCGCTGGAGGCGCGGCTTGCGGCTGAGCGGATCGCGAGCGACGCCGCGGGGCGCGAGCGGCTTGCGGCGGCGCTGCGGGCCGGCCGCGCCATCAATCGCAAGACGCCGTTGAACGAGCTGATCGCACTCGATGTCGAGTTTCACCGCGCGATCTATCACCTCGCCGGCAATCCCGTGATCGAGGAGACAATTGCGCCGCAATGGCCGCATATGCGCCGCTCGATGGCAACCGTGCTGTCCGAGCTCGACTATCGCGAGAGCGCCTGGGCCGAGCATGCGACGATTGCCGGACATATTCTCGCCGGTGAAGCCAAAGCCGCCGAGCACGCCGCGCTGGCGCATGCGCAGACGGCCGGACGAATGACCGAGGAGAGACTGAGGGCGACGGAAGAGGCGGCGTAACCGCAAACGCCGTCATTCCGGGGCACGCGAAGCGTGAACCCGGAATCCATCAAGCGTCAGGCAACGCGGATGAATAGATGCTCAGATGCGCAATTGCGCATCATAGCTCGCGACTTCGTCGCGCCCCGGCATGACAAAAACAAACTACAGGAGGACGACCCATGAAACTGTCCGAAGCACAACTGGAGTTCTTCCACCGCGAGGGCTGGCTGTTCCTCCCCGAGCTGTTCAACCAGGAGGAGGTCGACTTCCTCGCGCGCGAGGCGGTCGGCATCTACGACGCCAACCGGCCGGAGGTCTGGCGCGAGAAGAGCGGCGCGCCGCGCACGGCCTTTGCCGCACATCTTTATAACGAAGCCTTCGGTGTGCTGGGCCGGCATCCGCGCATGATCGAGCCGGTCGAGCAGGTGTTCGGCGAGCCCGTCTACATGCACCAGTTCAAGATCAACGCGAAATCGGCTTTCACCGGCGATGTCTGGCAGTGGCACCAGGACTACGGCACCTGGAAGCGCGACGACGGCATGCCCGAGCCGCGCGCGATGAATATCGCGATCTTCCTCGACGAGGTGATGCCGATCAACGGTCCCCTGATGCTGGTGCCGCGCAGCCAGAATGCCGGCGACCTGGAGGCCTCGCACGACCTTGCGACCACCTCCTATCCGCTGTGGACGCTGGACGAAAAGACGGTGACGCGGCTGGTCAAGCAGGGCGGCATCGTCGCGCCGACCGGCAAGGGAGGCGGCATGCTGATGTTCCACGGCAATCTCGTGCACGGTTCCAGTGGCAACATCACGCCCTACCCGCGCAAGATCGTGTACCTGACACTGAACGCGGTCTCGAACTACATCCGAACCCCGACGCGCCCGGAGTACATCGCGCATCGCGATTTCGCGCCGATCAAGACGGTCGACGACGACGCACTGCTGCGGCTGGCACGCGCGCCGCGGCAGGCGGCGGAGTAGAGGGCTCTCGTGCCCCGGACGCGACGCAGCGCCAGAAGCGCGTTTACGCGCGTCTGCGACGCGCTATGGCGGTGTGTCGCAGAGCCGGGGCCCACGCCGCACGGAATCCTTCCTCCTGGGTCCCGGCTCTGCAGTGCAGCGTTACACGCTGCACTGCGTCCGGGACACGATACCTACCGGATGTAACATGAACCTCTTCTCCCTCCTCCAGGCCCGCGCCGCCGCAGGCAAACCGGTGCGCGTGGCGCTGATCGGCGCCGGCAAGTTCGGCTCGATGTTCCTGTCGCAGGTGCCGCATGTGCCGGGGCTGGAGGTGCCCGTCATCGTCGATCTCGATCGCGACCGCGCGCGCGAGGCCTGCCGGACCGTGGGCTGGGATGCGGAGCGCATCGCGGCGACCAGTTTCACCGATGACGGCGTGCGCGCCATCAATGGTCCGATCGACGTCGTGGTCGAGGCCACGGGCAATCCCGCCGTCGGCATCCGCCACGCGCGCGCGGCGATTGCGGCCGGCAAGCATATCGTGATGGTCAATGTCGAGGCCGACGTGCTGGCGGGCCCGCTGCTTGCGCAGGAAGCGCGCAAGGCCGGCGTCGTCTACTCGCTCGCCTATGGCGACCAGCCGGCGTTGACGGCCGAGATGGTCGACTGGGCGCGCGCCACCGGCTTTCGCGTGGTCGCGGCCGGCAAGGGCACGAAATACCTGCCGGCCTATCACGACGTGACGCCGGATGGCGTCTGGCAGCATTACGGCCTCACCGCGGGCGAAGCGCAGTCCGCCGGAATGAATCCGCAGATGTTCAACTCCTTCCTCGACGGCACCAAGTCGGCGATCGAGATGGCGGCGATCGCCAATGCCTGCACGCTCGACGTGCCCACGGATGGCCTGCTGTTCCCCCCCTGCGGCGTCGATGATCTGCCGCACATCATGCGGCCGCGCGACAAAGGCGGCGTGCTGGAGCGATCCGGCGTGGTGGAGGTGGTGTCCTCGATCGAGCGCGACGGCCGGCCGGTGTTTCGCGACCTGCGCTGGGGTGTCTATGTCGTGCTGGAGGCGCCGAACGACTACGCCGCCGATTGCTTCAGGCAATACGGCCTGAAGACCGACGCGAGCGGACGTTATGCTGCGATGTACAAGCCCTATCATCTGATCGGGCTGGAGCTGAACATATCGATCCTATCGGCCGCGCTGCGAGGCGAACCCACGGGTCAGGCGACAGGCTTCCGCGGCGATGTCGCGGCCGTGGCAAAACGCAATCTTCGCGCAGGCGAGATGCTTGACGGGGAAGGCGGCTACACGGTGTGGGGCCGACTGATGCCGGCGGCAAGCAGCCTGAAGATCGGCGCGTTGCCGATCGGCCTCGCCCACAGGGTCAGGCTGAGACAAGACGTCGCGCATGGCGCGGTGGTGCGCTGGAGCGACGTCGAATTCGACGCCAATAGCGAGACGGTCGGCGCCCGCAAGGCCATGGAAGCTGCGTTCGCAGCGCAGCATTGATCAACCACACGGCGAACGGCTCATGGCGGCGGCCTTGATTTGCCGTCCCCCTTTCGTCATCCTGAATGCGATCCGAACCTCAAGAGATTTCGGACAACAAGAAGCGTCGGCTGCCGGCGAAAAACAAGCGACAACAAGATCGCGTCCCTCGTCGAGCGCTCGACAACAACAGAGGGGAAACGCATGGAACGTCGTAAGTTTCTGACGGCAGGCGGTCTTGGCCTTGCCGCGAGTGCGATTGCTG
>NZ_BSOW01000062.1:0-10000 GCF_030160715.1 Bradyrhizobium iriomotense | reverse complement strand
ACTTAGATGTTTCAGTTCCCTGGGTTTGCTTGAAACCTCCTATTTTATTCAGAAGTCTCATACCTTCACTTGATAACCGGAAATCCAAAACCTCTTCGATCGAAATCTAAAGGTCTGGCTTCTCGCATTATCTGGTCGAACCCCACACCGATGTCTTTCGACAAAGGTCTTGGAGTTCCGGCTATCGAAGGTGGGTTTCCCCATTCGGAAATCCGTGGATCAAAGCTTCTTCGCAGCTCCCCACGGCTTATCGCAGCGTAGCACGTCCTTCATCGCCTCTCAGCGCCAAGGCATCCACCGAACACCCTTAAGGCACTTGATTGCTCTCATTATCAATGTCCACACACTCGGCAGAATGTTGTCTGCAGAACTGCCAAGAGATCGAAATCTCTAAGGCACGCGCCCTCGATGAACGCTATCTGCAGCCGGACATTGACTAGAAAGACCAGCTTGCTTCGTAAGATCGTTCCGATAGCGAGGCGGTCAAGCTTCGCTAAAAGGATCATTTACAACTCGCAGCCAACCTCACGGTTGAAAGCGAGCGCCGAAATGATCCGGAGATAATGAAGGCTCGCGCAGAAATCTCCTGCACGATCCAACTCGGATCGATCTCCTCTTTACGATGTCAGAAATCACGCACGTTACTGTCTATCCAGACTAGTAGGTGCGAAGTGATGTTTCGCGGACGACGGTCAAGATCTCGGTGATCAAACCATCTGGTGGAGCCAGACGGGATCGAACCGACGACCTCATGCTTGCAAAGCACGCGCTCTCCCAGCTGAGCTATGGCCCCGTAACCAGAAGACGAATGCTCGATTGATTAGCCCGCCTTCGCCAAAGCTACAGCGCGACAGCCTTCGTATCGAAGGGCTTGCCTAGCCGAAGCAGCGAAGCGCGAAGGCTGGTGGGCCTGGGAAGACTTGAACTTCCGACCTCACGCTTATCAAGCGCGCGCTCTAACCAACTGAGCTACAAGCCCCTAACGCTATCCTATCAAGGACTAGGGTCTCGGCGTGCAGCAGCCGGCGACCAGCGCCGAATGCAATCGCACAGCGCAGCCCCGGCGCGTGTTCGTCCGCGAAGAAAGAGAAACGAAGACGGCGAAATCCCGCCAATGGAGCTCAACGATCTGGCGATCTGTTGGCCCCTGATGTTTCTAAAACGATCCGATAGTGAGCGTGAGCTCGCTGAAGGATCATCCTTAGAAAGGAGGTGATCCAGCCGCAGGTTCCCCTACGGCTACCTTGTTACGACTTCACCCCAGTCGCTGACCCTACCGTGGCCGGCTGCCTCCATTGCTGGTTAGCGCACCGTCTTCAGGTAAAACCAACTCCCATGGTGTGACGGGCGGTGTGTACAAGGCCCGGGAACGTATTCACCGTGGCGTGCTGATCCACGATTACTAGCGATTCCAACTTCATGGGCTCGAGTTGCAGAGCCCAATCCGAACTGAGACGGCTTTTTGAGATTTGCTAGGACTTGCGTCTTCGCATCCCATTGTCACCGCCATTGTAGCACGTGTGTAGCCCAGCCCGTAAGGGCCATGAGGACTTGACGTCATCCCCACCTTCCTCGCGGCTTATCACCGGCAGTCTCCTTAGAGTGCTCAACTAAATGGTAGCAACTAAGGACGGGGGTTGCGCTCGTTGCGGGACTTAACCCAACATCTCACGACACGAGCTGACGACAGCCATGCAGCACCTGTGTTCCAGGCTCCGAAGAGAAGGTCACGTCTCTGCGACCGGTCCTGGACATGTCAAGGGCTGGTAAGGTTCTGCGCGTTGCGTCGAATTAAACCACATGCTCCACCGCTTGTGCGGGCCCCCGTCAATTCCTTTGAGTTTTAATCTTGCGACCGTACTCCCCAGGCGGAATGCTTAAAGCGTTAGCTGCGCCACTAGTGAGTAAACCCACTAACGGCTGGCATTCATCGTTTACGGCGTGGACTACCAGGGTATCTAATCCTGTTTGCTCCCCACGCTTTCGTGCCTCAGCGTCAGTATCGGGCCAGTGAGCCGCCTTCGCCACTGGTGTTCTTGCGAATATCTACGAATTTCACCTCTACACTCGCAGTTCCACTCACCTCTCCCGAACTCAAGATCTTCAGTATCAAAGGCAGTTCTGGAGTTGAGCTCCAGGATTTCACCCCTGACTTAAAGACCCGCCTACGCACCCTTTACGCCCAGTGATTCCGAGCAACGCTAGCCCCCTTCGTATTACCGCGGCTGCTGGCACGAAGTTAGCCGGGGCTTATTCTTGCGGTACCGTCATTATCTTCCCGCACAAAAGAGCTTTACAACCCTAGGGCCTTCATCACTCACGCGGCATGGCTGGATCAGGGTTGCCCCCATTGTCCAATATTCCCCACTGCTGCCTCCCGTAGGAGTTTGGGCCGTGTCTCAGTCCCAATGTGGCTGATCATCCTCTCAGACCAGCTACTGATCGTCGCCTTGGTAGGCCATTACCCTACCAACTAGCTAATCAGACGCGGGCCGATCTTTCGGCGATAAATCTTTCCCCGTAAGGGCTTATCCGGTATTAGCACAAGTTTCCCTGTGTTGTTCCGAACCAAAAGGTACGTTCCCACGCGTTACTCACCCGTCTGCCGCTGATGTATTGCTACACCCGCTCGACTTGCATGTGTTAAGCCTGCCGCCAGCGTTCGCTCTGAGCCAGGATCAAACTCTCAAGTTGGACTTGAACTTTGAACCGGCTGATCACAACGTTTGACGAGGTCCCACCATTTTTCATCGACCGAAATCGACGAGCTGCCTGCGATTCACATCGCTGGCAACGATGGTGTTTCCTTTAAAACGTGTACCGCCGAAGTCTTTCGTCCGGTCTCGATCAGAAAAGCCGAAGCTTTTCAGAAGCGAGACCCGCAAGGACTCCGCCGTCCACGTTTCTCTTTCTTCATCTTCACTTGTCAAACAGCCCGGGACCGGAGAGGTCCCAACCTTCCTGGGAGGAAGGGTTCCGACATCCTTACCGACGATGAATGACTCCAACCGACTTGTGTCGGTTGTTGTGTCACTCAACAAGGTGAGGAGCATCAGTGGCGCGTTCGCTCGCCTCGGTCAGTGACCCGGCGGCGCCGCGCTCAGTGGTTGGGGTTATAGGCCCCACCTTCCGGGCTGTCAACGCCAATCGTCAACAAATCGTCGCACAGTGGATTGTCGCAAAAATTCACGCGATTCCAGTGAGTTAAGTGGCCGCTGAGCGCGCAGACCGAACCGTAGCGGAGAAAAAACTGAAAAAAGTTTGGGCCCCGGCGGGCCCCGGAGGTGGCTTCCTGCGCCCCTCCCGGGAGCCCCCTCGCGCCGGCCAGATCGGGAAACTTTTTCAGGATTTGGCGCCGTACTAGAGCCACAATCCCGCGGCGTTCTGGTATGACACAAGCTTGAATCGCAGGACGCCAGTGGGGGCTGCCGGCGATTTTACTGGTCCGGGGGAGGCGATCTGAAAGATGCAACTGCCTTCCCGGGACATTCGAGAGACATCGAGAGACTTTCATCCGCTTCGCTGCTCGTGAACTCGGCCGGCCCTTCTGGCTGACGAGCGTCTTCAAGCGGCGCGCCTTCCTCCGAAGATCCCCCTTGAAGAGGGCGAGGACGGCAAGGTGCGAGAACAGGCTTCGCGTATGTCGGTAGTATTGGGGGACTTGGGTTGAACCATAGGGCGTCACGCGGGGGTTATCGGCGTGAGACCGGGATCATTGATCTCGGCCACGAGCCGCCGCTTTCCGTCGATGGTTCCGAAGCTGCCGTCATCGATCGCCGTCGCGTCTCCGTACAATGGTTCAGCGGCACGATCCTGACCGGACTGTGCGGCGCGGCCTTGATCGGCGGCGCCGTTTTCGCTTCGCTCGACGGCGAAATGACTTTTGCCAAGGTGCCGGAGCGCGTCGAAGGCGTGCTGCGCGGCGCGTTCGGCGCCAATGATCGCGCCGCCACCGTGCACAAGAGCGATCGCCTGCCGCCGCCCAGCGAATCCACCGCCTCGCGCAACGTGGTGCGCGTCTCGACGGTCGCCCGCGTCGGCAACCGCGACGTGATGCGGGTGCGGCCCTTCATCCGCATCGCCGGCAACCTCTCGATGACGACGAGCGATCTGTCGGCCAAGATCCCGCCGTTCAACGCCCAGCGCCTTCTGACCGACGTCGGCTCCGACCCGAAGACCGCGGCCGATGATCCCAACAATCCTGAAGCGGTCGAGCCCGACGCCGAAGTCTCCTTCGTCACGAAGGATCTGACGCCGGTGCTGCCGAAGGCGAAGATCGCCGCCGTCGTGGCGCTCGACGACATCCTGATGCGTGTGCGCGATGCCGCCAACTGGCGCGGCAATGGCGGCGGCGTTCGTTATGCCGCGCTCACCAACGCCACCGCCGACGTCTCCGGCGCGACCGGCGCGCAGTCCGACATCAAGATGGCCTACGCCCCCGAGGCGTCGACGTCCGACCCCTATGCCGGCTTCGAGACGCGCGTGGTGCCGGAAAACGTCACGCTGCTGCCGAAGACCAAGGAACAGATCACCGGCGGCAATCCCAATGGCGAGCGCGTGCACGTCGTCAAGAAGGGCGACTCGGTGGCCTCCGTGCTGCGCGATCTCGGCTCCACGCCCGAAGAGATCAAGGCGATCACCGCGACGCTCGGGCCCCGCGGGCGCGACGGCGGCCTCAAGGAAGGCGAGAAGCTTCGCATCCTGATGGCGCCCGCAAGCGTCGGCGCCCGGCTCCAGCCGTTCCGCGTCGTCGTCGCCAACGACACCATGGTCGAGGCGATCGCGGCGCTGTCCGATCTCGGCAAATACGTCGCTGTCGACGTCTCGAGCATGAACACCGTCGCCGACACGGCCGCGAATACCGGCAGCGACGACGATGACGATGACGACGGCACTGGCGTGCGGCTCTACCAGAGCATCTACGAGACCGCGATGCGCAATAAACTGCCGATGCCGGTCATCGACGACATGATCAAGATCTACTCCTACGACGTAGATTTCCAGCGCAAGGTGCAGCCGGGCGATTCCTTCGACGTCTTCTACGCCGGCGAGGACGAGGGCGTGAACGCGACCGAGAAGAGCGACGTGTTGTTCGCCTCTCTCACGGTCGGCGGCGAGACCAAGAAATATTATCGCTACCAGAGCGCCGACGACGGCGTCGTCGACTACTATGACGAGACCGGCAAGAGCGCGAAGAAGTTCCTGGTCCGCAAGCCCGTCAACAGCGCCATCATGACTTCGCCGTTTGGCTCCCGCAGGCACCCGATCCTCGGTTTCACCAGGATGCATACCGGCGTGGACTGGGCGACCGCCTACGGCACGCCGATCTTTGCCTCCGGCAATGGCGTAATCGAAAAGGCCGAATGGTCGAGCGGCTACGGCAAGTACATCCGCGTCAAGCATCCGAACGGCTACGAGACTGCCTATGGCCACATGTCGGCCTTCGCCAAGGGCATGGAAATCGGCAAGAAGGTGCGGCAGGGCCAGGTGATCGGCTTCGTCGGATCGACCGGCGGCTCGACCGGCCCGCACGTCCACTACGAAATCCTGGTCAACGGCCGCTTCGTCGACCCGATGCGCGTCAAGCTGCCGCGCGGCCGCTCGCTGGAAGGCCCGATGCTCGCGGGCTTCGAGAAGGAGCGCGACCGCATCGAGGCGATGATGAGCAACCGCTCCAGCGGCATCGCCCGCATCTCGGATGCGACCGGCGGCCCGCTCCAGGTCACGAACAGGTAAGTCACCAACAGGTAATTTTTCTCAAAACCCGGCCTTTTCCCGGCCAGGTGCCGTCCTACCTCCCCAGTTGCGGAACTGATCGGCCGCGTCTCGATTGACCCGCGCGACCTGTTTGAGCCGTTGAGCCAGAGGAGGACCAACCATGCGGCGCCTCTCACGCGACGACGTCATCAAGGCCGTCAGCGGGGCTGACGACGTCACCATTGCAGAGATCATCGGAACCGGCGCGACCATCGAAGAGCTCGCCGAAGCCCAGGCCTGGCTCGCCAATGACGAGCCCATGATCAACGATTTGCGACCGCTGGCACATGGCCGCGTGCGCGAGCTGGTGGATATCCTCTCCGAGATCGACGAGGGCGGCGACGAGGACGACGCGGCCGATTCAGGTCCCGCCCCCGCGATCAGCTAGACCCATCCAAACAATTCGCCCCGGAAAGGCGGACCTTTCCGGGGCGTTGTTGGCCGCGACAAACGCGGCGATCAGTTCAGCTTCCGCTTCGGCACCGGCGCCTCGAACTGGGCGATCTCGGCCGTCTGCGCCGCCTTGCCGTTGAAGGTCAGCACGTTGCCCTCGCTGGAGATCGCAACGGTGTCGCCGTCCTTGACGTCGCCGGCCAGGATCATCTCGGCGAGCGGATCCTGGAGATAGCGCTGGATCACCCGCTTCAGCGGCCGCGCGCCGTAGGCCGGATCCCAGCCCTTGGCAGCGAGCCAGTCGCGGCCTGCGCCATCCAGCGTCAGCGTGATCTTGCGATCGGTGAGCAGCTTCTGGAGTCGTGCGAACTGGATCTCGACGATCCGGCCCATCTCGCTCTTCTGCAAGCGATGGAACAGGATGATCTCGTCGACGCGGTTGAGGAACTCTGGCCTGAAATGCGCCCGCACCGTTCCCATCACGTAGTCGCGCACGGCGGACGTGTCCTCGCCCTCCGGTTGATTCACCAAGAACTCCGAACCGAGATTCGAGGTCATGATGATCAGCGTGTTGCGGAAATCCACGGTACGGCCCTGGCCATCGGTCAGCCGGCCATCGTCGAGCACCTGCAACAGGACGTTGAAGACATCCGGATGCGCCTTCTCGATCTCGTCGAACAGCACGACCTGGTAAGGCCGGCGCCGCACCGCTTCGGTCAGCGCGCCGCCCTCGTCATAGCCGACATAGCCCGGAGGCGCGCCGATCAGCCGCGAGACCGAGTGCTTCTCCATGTATTCGGACATGTCGAGGCGGACCATTGCGGTCTCGTCGTTGAACAGATATTCGGCGAGCGCCTTGGTCAGCTCGGTCTTGCCGACGCCGGTAGGTCCTAAGAACATGAACGAGCCGATCGGCCGGTTCGGATCCTGCAAGCCCGCGCGCGAGCGGCGCACCGCGGTTGCGACCGCATGCACGGCCTCAGCTTGGCCGACGACGCGCTTGCCGAGCGCCTCCTCCATCTTGAGGAGCTTTTCCTTCTCGCCTTCGAGCATCTTGTCGACGGGCACGCCGGTCCAGCGCGAGACCACCTGCGCGATGTGGTTGGCGGTGACCGCCTCCTCCATCATCTCACCGGAGCCTTCGCGCGCCTCGATATCGGCGAGCTTCTTCTCCAGCTCCGGGATCCGGCCATAGGCCAGCTCGCCGGCGCGCTGGAATTCGCCGCGCCGCTGCGCATTGGCGAGCTCGACACGCAGGGCGTCGAGCTCGGCCTTGAGCTTCTGGGCGTTGGAGAGCTTGTTCTTCTCCGCACTCCAGCGCGACGTCAGCGCCGCCGACTTCTCCTCGAGATCGGCGAGCTCCTTCTCCAGCGCCTGGAGGCGGGTCTTGGAGCCGAGGTCGCTTTCCTTCTTCAGGGCTTCCTGCTCGATCTTGAGCCGGATGATCTCGCGATCCAGCGAATCCAGCTCCTCGGGCTTGGAATCGACCTGCATCTTCAGCCGCGCCGCGGCCTCGTCCATGAGGTCGATCGCCTTGTCGGGCAGGAAGCGGTCGGTGATGTAGCGGTTGGACAGCGTCGTCGCCGCCACCAGCGCGGAATCGGTGATCCGCACGCCATGGTGCTGCTCGTACTTGTCCTTCAGCCCGCGCAGGATCGAGATGGTATCCTCGACCGAGGGCTCGCTGACGAAGATCGGCTGGAAGCGCCGCGCCAGCGCCGCATCCTTCTCGACGTGCTTCTGGTACTCATCGAGCGTGGTCGCGCCGATGCAGTGCAGCTCGCCGCGCGCAAGCGCCGGCTTGAGCAGGTTTGACGCGTCCATCGCGCCGTCGGCCTTGCCGGCGCCGATCAGCGTGTGCATCTCGTCGATGAACAGGATGAAGGTGCCTTCGGTCGCGGTCACTTCCTGGAGCACGGCCTTTAGCCGCTCCTCGAACTCGCCGCGGTATTTCGCGCCGGCAATCAGCGCGCCGAGGTCGAGCGAGAGCAGCTTCTTGTCCTTGAGGCTTTCCGGCACGTCGCCGTTGACGATGCGCAGCGCGAGGCCCTCGACGATGGCGGTCTTGCCGACGCCGGGCTCGCCGATCAGGACGGGATTGTTCTTGGTGCGGCGGGAGAGCACCTGGATGGTGCGGCGGATCTCCTCGTCGCGGCCGATCACCGGGTCGAGCTTGCCGTCGCGCGCGGCCTGGGTGAGATCACGGGCGTATTTCTTCAGCGCGTCATAGGCGTTCTCGGCGGTCGCGCTGTCGGCCGTGCGGCCCTTGCGTAGCGCCTCGATCGCCGCGTTGAGGTTTTGCGGGGTGACGCCGCCCTTGCTGAGGATCGTGCCGGCTTCGCTTGACCTCTCCAGCGCGAGCCCGAGCAGCAGCCGCTCGACCGTGACAAAGCTGTCGCCGGCCTTCTCGCCGGCCTTTTCGGCGGCGTCGAAGGTGCGAGCGAGCTCAGGCGCCAGATAGATCTGCCCGGCGCCGCCGCCACTGACCTTCGGCAGCTTGTTCAGGGCCTCCTCGGTCGCCTTCAGAATTGCGCGGGAATTGCCGCCTGCGCGGTCGATCAGACCGGCAGCGAGGCCCTCATTGTCGTCAAGGAGGACTTTCAGGAGATGGAGAGTCGAAAACTGCTGGTGTCCCTCGCGCATCGCGAGCGACTGGGCGGATTGGATGAAGCCCCTGGAGCGTTCGGTGTATTTTTCAATGTTCATCTTGTCTTTCCCTCGGCCTGCCCCTGGAGCCCTCTAAGGCACTCCAAACGGCATCTTCATTGGGTTTCCGCTGGCCGCATTGACGTTCCTCAACCGGCAGCGGTCGTTAGCAGCCGACGCTGGCGCCGGCCTGACGCAGATGTGGGAACCAAGTCACGGGAACGGAAGAGGCTTCTTCACAAATTCGTGCGTGGCAAACTCGTGGGCTGAATGGCGCGCTTGGCGTCGGCGGGGGGAATCCCTTAACTAGCGTCATGGTTGCCAACCCGACTGCCGAGATCACCGGTCTTTACCGCTATCCGGTCAAAGGCCTCACGCCCGAGCCCCTGCCCCGCGTCGCCTTGCGGGCCGGCCAGACCCTGCCGGCCGACCGCCGCTATGCCATCGAGAACGGCCCGAGCGGGTTCGATCCGGAGGCGCCGCAATGGATGCCCAAGAGCCAGTTCCTGATGCTGATGCGCAATGAGCGTCTGGCGGCCTTGCAAAGCCGGTTCGAGGACGCGGCCAATCTTCTGACCATTCGCAAGGACGGTCAGGTCGTCGCCAGCGGCGACCTGGAGACGGCCAGCGGGCGCGCCGCCATCGAGAGCTACTTCACCGGCAATTTCCAAAGCGAGCTGCGGGGGCCGCCAAAAGTGCTGTCGGGGCGCGACCACAGCTTCTCGGACGTCGCCCGCAAGGTCGTCTCCATCATCAATCTCGGCAGCGTGCGCGCCATCGAGGAGATGCTCGGCGGCACCGCCGTTCATCCCCTGCGCTTCCGCGCCAATCT
Source organism: Bradyrhizobium iriomotense (assembly GCF_030160715.1). Lineage (GTDB taxonomy): Bacteria > Pseudomonadota > Alphaproteobacteria > Rhizobiales > Xanthobacteraceae > Bradyrhizobium > Bradyrhizobium iriomotense. The sequence continues at coordinate 372 of NZ_BSOW01000062.1, read as the reverse complement.
CTACCTCCAGGGCTGGCCGGCCTGGCACGAGCTCGACCTCGTCGGCCAGACGCTCGCGATCGGCGCAGCGCGGCTGAAGATCGTCAAGCGCATCGTCCGCTGCGCGGCGACCAATGTCGATCCGGAGACCGCACAGCGCGACCTCGAGATTCCGCCCACGATCATGCGCCACCTCGGCCACATGGATTGCGGCATCTATGGCGAGGTGATCGCGGACGGCGAGATCGGCGTCGGCGATGCCGTGGCCGTTGAAGAGCCGAAGTTGATGTGAGCCGCGTAGGGTGGGTTAGCCGAAGGCGTAACCCACCACGGTCCACCTCCGCGGAAGCGAAAGAGGTGGGTTACGCTTCGCTAACCCACCCTTGTATTAGC
>NZ_BSOW01000061.1 GCF_030160715.1 Bradyrhizobium iriomotense | reverse complement strand
TTCCGCCGGCGCGATGCTGTCGGGCGCAAGGCCCGCCGCCGTCATCGGCGGCCGGTTGATGACGTTGTTGATCACCGTCGTATTGTGGATGTTCTGGTAGATGATGTTGTTCGGCGGCGGCGCGACGTAGATCGGCGGCCTGACGAACACCGGGATCGGCACGAACACCGGCTGCGGCAGCACGAACAGTCCGACCACGGGCAGCGGCGGCGGCAGCACGATGAAATCCGGTGGCGGCGGCGGCAGATAATAGATCGGCGGCGGCGGTGGCGGCACGAAGCCGAACACGGGGTCGCTGAACAGCAGGACCGGCCGGTCGACATAGACGATCTCCTCCGGCGGCGGCGGCGGCACGTCGTAATCCATCATGGCAAAGCTCGGCGGCGGCTCGAGCGGCGCGGTCAGGATCGCAAGCCGGCGCCGTGCATCGCCAGCGTGCGGCCCGCGCGGATAGCGGCGCAGATAGGACCAGTAAGCGTCCGGCGTGTCGGCGCGGTAGGTCCGTCGCCAGGTGATCGCCTCGCGGCGCGCCGCGACGATCGCCATCACGCGCTTGGCCATGGGATCGCCGGGATAGGCGGTTAGGAATTCCTCATAGGCCGGTAGCGTGTCGCGCTCGAGCGCCGCCGCATAGGCGTCCTGCACGCCGAGATCGCGGATCGGCTTGTTGTGGATCGCGGCGACCTGGTCGGGCGCGGCCTGCGGCGGCGGTGCGTCGGGCCCGCGCTCGAAGAAGGAGAATTGCGCGCTGATCTTCTGATCGTCCCAGGGCACCTGCGCGCCCTTGCTGGCGTCGTTGACGCGCAGGCGCACGCGGTCGAACACCTCGGGAAGCGACAGGCCGCCGGTGCGGATCATCTCGGCGAGCGACTGGGCGTAGATGCCGTACGGTCCCGGCTCTTCCGGCGCCACGGTGCCGGGCGCGGCGTTGTAGGCGATCAGCATGTTCGCATCGGGCTCGACCAGCGCGAGCCCGCTGGCGATCGGCTGGCCGCCCTCGATGAAGGGCTGCGCCCGGGCCGCATCGAGCACGACGATATCAGCCTTTAACGGCAGCGCAGCGAGCTGGCGGACGTAGTCGCTGACGCGCAGCGCCTCGGTCGGAACATCGGTATCGCGCGTGATGTTGGAATCGACCGGGATGAAGTAGTTCTCACCGGCAAGCTGCACGCCATAGCCGGCGAGATAGATCATCGCGACCGTGCCAGGTCCGGATATCTGGGCCTTCTGGAGAAAATCGCGAAAGCTCTTGCGCAGCGTGTCGCCGTCGAGGTCGCGGGCGCCGACCACGTCGAAGCCGGCGGCCTGCAGTGTCTGCGCGATCAGGCCGGCATCATTGGCAGTCGTCGCCAGTGGCGACTTCGCATAGGCGCCATTGCCGACCACCAGCGCGATGCGCTTCTCAGGCTGCTGGGCATAGGCAGGGTCGAACAGTCCGCCTGCCGCGAGCAGCAGGCCCGGAAGAAGCAGACCGAGGAAGGATCCAAGGAAAGATTGTCGTGTCCCACGCATGGCTTTCGCGCCCGCTATTGTTGTTGAGCTTGCCACCGCGCATGAAGCGCGCGGCTGGCTGAACGGCGTTTGAACGAAAGCGCTTGGATTGAGGCGACGGAATGACGCATCTCGCCGTCAGGTTCATGTAAGCTCCCCAAACCGGGCAGGCACGCGGGTCTTGCAAGGCAATTCGGGCTTGCGCCCGTTCACGGGTGCGGCTCGCCCGGCGGCGGCAAGCTGCGTTCGCCATCGAGATCCGCCTTCAGATTGCTGATCTTGCCGAAGAAAGCGCCCTCGTCCTTGAGCGGAACAGCGCGCAGCATCGGCGGCATCAGCCGATGCACGGTCTGCTGCCGTCCCGAATCGGTGAGGGCCTCGGATAGCTGCAACGTCTGCAGCGCAATGCCGCCCACGAGCAATGCCGTAACGACCGCCCCTTTCAACCACAGCCGGCGGCGGCCGATCTCGCGCAGGTGATAGAAGCAGACGGCTGCAGCGACCAGCCAGACCACCACATATCCGTAACTGACGCCAGCCGGCCAGGTCCAAGCGAACGCGACATATTGGGCGAACTCGTCGTAGAGCGAGACGGCGGCGATGCCAATGAGCGCGATCAGCAGGTTGCGAAGGAACTGCGATCGCCCGGCGAATATGCGGCAGAGCAGCGCCCACACTCCAACCCAGACGAGGAGCGTCGCAGCGATCGTCAAGAGCGGCGTGAAATAGGCTGACGCGCGCGGCTCCGTGGTCTGGTTCGACCATATCTTGAGCGCATCGATCGCCAGAACCGACAGGCCGATGACCAGCGCCAGGACGATCGGCAGAACGTGCCGCTCCGGCGGTGCCAGCAATTCGCGCTCGACTGCGTGACTGACGTCACGAATCCGCAGGTAGGTCTGTCCGATGCGGATCGGCTGCTTGCCGTCCACCACGAAGTCGGACAGCCTGGTCTTGCTGCCGTCGATGTACGTGCCGTTGGCGCTGCCGCTGTCCTCAGCGACGAGGCTGCCGTCGTCGCGGCGGAACACCCGCAAATGCTGGGCGGCCACGTAGGGGTCATCGACCACAACGTCGTTGTCGTAGCCGCGCCCGATGCGCACTTCCGGAGCGGCGATCCGAACCCGCGCGGCGACCTCGCGCTGTCGCGAGAGTATTTCAACCCAGATCATTGGCCGACCTGCACAGCTTCAAGGAACCGCGTGCCGAGCGCAATGGCATCGTCGTAGCCGACCGCCTGCATGGTCAGCCGCGACACCAGCGCCTCGAGCGGCTGGTCCTGCGTCACCGCGATCAAGGACACGTCATAGAGCCCCTCGAACCGCCGGTAAGCCTGTGCGCACCACACCACGTGCAGCGGCGGATGCTGCCTCGGTGTCGAGACGCTGACGAAATCCTCAAGACAGCGCTGCGGCGTGTACCATTTCTTGAACGGACCGCCGACGCTCAGCCGAGGCTGGCTGAGCTGGGTAAGATAGTTCGCGAACTGGAATTGATTGAGGTCGACGGTCTTGACCAGCGAATGATTGACGGTGATCGCACCGATGTTGAGGTCGGACGCCACGAAGACCGTGGTGTCGCTGCTGCATTCGGTGGAGTTGACGCTCGCGCGCGGCTTCGGCGTGGCGCTGGCATTGGTGCTGGCCCAGCAATTGAACCACAGCGCCTGGGTTGCAGGCGCACGGTAAGGGCCGAGTGTATCCGACCGGAAGCCTGCTTCACCGAGCGACTTGAAGAGCCCGGATCGCCAAGCGAGCAGCTGTCGGCCGACGTCGCTCTTCGGGTCGGCAGGCTTCTCCCCTTCGCCGGCCTGCTGCAACAGATCGACCGCAAAGCGTGCCGGCACCAGGAAGCTGATGAGTTGACCGCCTCTGCGGGTTGCGACGTTGATGCCGATGACGTTGCCGTCCGCGGTCACGGCAGGACCGCCGCTCATGCCGGGATTGAGCGCGCCGGAGAAATGGATGCGCTCGGTGTAGCTGTGATCGGCAAGCCCGTTATAGGTGCCCTCGATGATAGTGAAGCCGAGGTCGAGCGGATTGCCCATCGAATAGAGCCGCTCGCCCTTGGCGAGCCTGCCCTCGATGGCCGCCTGGTCGAACCTGAAGTACGGGGCATCCTTCTTGTCGACGCGGATCAGCGCAAGATCGTTCGGCAGATCGACGCGCAGCAGCGTCACGCGGCCCTGGCTGCCGTCGGCAGCCGTATATTCCAGGCGATAGGTGTCGGGCTCCAGCGCGGCCTGCGAAACGACATGGTAGTTGGTGATCGCAAGGCCGTCCGCGGAGACCAGGAAGCCCGAGCCGTTCGACGTCTGGCGCCCGGCATCGGCGACCAATGTGCGGATTTGCAGGAGCCGCGGCGGTGCAGCTGCATAGATCCGCTCGGCCACGGAGGATTCACTCTGTGCCGCCGATACAATCCCCGAAGCGCATGTAGCGATCAGAAGTGACAATCCGATGGCGCGCAAAAGCGTGCCAACAGCCAAACTACACAAGTCCCCTGCTCCCGACGTTCGTCGGCCTCGTAGCGGCTTGAGCGCCGCACCTGCCCGGACGGTGCATAGCGAAAGCACGGAGGGGTTGCAACATCGTCCGGATTCGTTGGAAGCGGAGATCGCAGCTCCCCTCGGCGAGGCTGGTCGATCGCGTACGGGGCGCGCTCAGCCCTGGGAGATCAGCTCGACGGTGCCCGTGGCCAACCGGTAGATGCCGCCGACGACCTTGAGCTTGCCCTGCTCGGCCGCCGCGTTGAGGATCGGCGCCGCAGACTTCAGCTTGGCGGCGTTGTCGATCACGTTTTGCCGGATCGCCACGTCGAGCACGTTCCCGCCCTGCTGCATGGCCGTCTTGGCTGCCGGCGCGATCGCCTCGACCAGCGAGGGAATGTGTCCGGGCGGCGACGTGTTGTCCTTGAGCGCTTTCAGCGTCGCATCGACGGCGCCGCAGGCATCGTGGCCCAGCACGAGGATCAGTGGCGTGTTCAGCACGGCGACCGCATATTCCATGCTGGCGATGGTCTCGGTGCCGGCGAAATTTCCGGCGACACGGCAGACGAAGAGATCGCCGCGGCCGGTATCGAAGGCGTATTCCGGCGCGATGCGCGAGTCGGCGCAGCTCAATACGGCGGCGAACGGATTCTGGCCGCCGGCCAGGGCTTCGCGCTCGTGCTTGAAATCGTGGCGGCGCGCAACGCCGTCGACATAGCGCGCATTGCCGTCCATCAACCGCTTCAACGCGCTGTCGGGTGTCACCACGTTCTGCGGCTTGGGCGGTGTTTTCGTCTCCTTGGCCAATGCCGCTCCCCCCAAGGTCAGCCCGAGCCCGGCGACGGTCAAGTTGATGAGCGACCTCCGCGAAGGCCCGACGTGGACATCGCGATCATGGACGCAATTCTCGCACATGCTTTTCTCCTCCCGGATGAGCCGCTTTCGTCGAAGCAGCGGCAACCATGCCGCGCATCTTAGTCGACGGCTTGCAGCTCGGCGAGCTTCGTTCGTGCGGTCGCTCGTCCAGCGGAACAAGCTCGACCGGTCGCAACCCGCGGCGAACGCGGCTAAAGCTGCTGCACGTCGACGACGCCCGCGACCGCCTTGATGGCGCCCGCGATCTGGGGCGAGACCTTGAAGCGGCCGGGCAGCTTCATCTCGACCTCGGTCTCGAGGTCGAGCATCATCACCAGCGAGACCTCGCCGTCGCCGTTGGAGCGCGGCGCGATGCCGGGGCTGCCGACCTTGGGCGCGCCGCCGTTCGAGGGCGCAGCGTCCGGACCTGCGAGCCGCCGCGCGATGGATTCCAGCGGCTTGGTGTCGCGCAGGAAGATGCGCAGTCCCTTCTGCGTCTTGGCGGCGGCGTCATCGAGCGGCTCGGCATGCAGCACGCGCGCGCGCACGTCCTCGCCCTGCAATTCCGCACCGAGTTGTAGCAACACCGCAGCGCCGGGCTCGAGCACGTCGCGATATTGCGCGAGCCCTTCGGAGAACAGCACCGCCTCGAAATGGCCGGTCGGATCGGACAGGCCCATGATGCCCATCTTGTTGCCGGTCTTGGTGCGCCGCTCCATGCGCGACACCACGGTGGCGGCGACCTTGCCGGCGGTCGCGCCGGTTTTGACGGCGCGCGAAAACTCCGCCCAGGTCTGCACCCGAAGGCGCTTGAGGACCATCGCGTAGTCGTCGAGCGGATGGCCGGACAGGAAGAAGCCGATCGCGTCATATTCGCGCCGCAGCCGCTCGGCCGGCAGCCATGGTTCGATCTGCGGCAGCATGATGGTCGGCGCGTCGGCCGCGCCCCCGAACATGTCGTTCTGGCCGATGGTCGCAGCCTCATGCGCGCGCTGGCAGGCGGCGAGGATCGCATCCGCACCGGCAAAGACGCGGGCGCGGTTCGGCTCCAGCGTGTCGAAGGCGCCGGCGGCAGCGAGACTTTCGATGATGCGCTTGTTGATCGCCCGCGGCGACACACGCGCGGCGAAATCGGCAAGCGAGGTGAACAGCCCGCCTCTGGTGCGTTCCTCGATGATCTGCTCGACGGCCTGAAGGCCGACGCCCTTCAGCGCAGCAAGCGCGTAATAGATCGTTTTCTCGCCGACCTCGAAGGTCGCGCCTGAGCGGTTGACGTTCGGCGGCTCGACCTTGATGCCGAGGCGTTGCGCTTCGGAACGAAATTCGGAGAGCTTGTCGGTGTTGTTGAGATCGAGCGTCATCGACGCCGCGATGAACTCCACCGGATAATGCGCCTTCATGTAGGCGGTGTGGTAGGACACCAGCGCATAGGCCGCCGCGTGGCTCTTGTTGAAGCCGTAGTCGGCGAATTTGGCGAGCAGCTCGAAGATCGTCTCGGCCTGCGCTTTCGGCACGCCGTTCTTCACCGCGCCCGCGACGAAGATGTCACGCTGCTTGTCCATCTCGGCGCGGATCTTCTTGCCCATCGCGCGGCGCAACAGGTCGGCGTCGCCGAGCGAATAGCCCGACATCACCTGCGCGATCTGCATCACCTGTTCCTGGTAGATGATGACGCCGAACGTCTCCTTCAGGATCGGCTCCAGCACGGGGTGGAGATATTCCGGCTCCTCGTCGCCGTGCTTGCGCGCGCAATAGGTCGGGATGTTCGCCATCGGGCCCGGGCGATAGAGCGCGACCAGCGCGATGATGTCCTCGAAACGGTCCGGGCGCATGTCGACCAGCGCGCGCCGCATGCCCTGGCTTTCAACCTGGAACACGCCGACCACCTCGCCGCGCGCCAGCATCTGGTAGCTCTCGGCATCGTCGATCGGCAGCGTCGCGAGATCGACATGGATGTCGCGCGGCTTGAGCAGTTTGCACGCGACGTCGAGCACGGTCAGCGTCTTCAGGCCCAGGAAGTCGAATTTGACGAGGCCGGCCGGTTCGACCCATTTCATGTTGAACTGGGTCACCGGCATATCCGACTTCGGATCGCGGTACATCGGCACGAGCTCGCTCAGGGGGCGATCGCCGATCACGATGCCGGCCGCATGCGTCGAGGCATGGCGCGTCAGGCCTTCGAGGCGCTGCGCGATGTCGAAGGCGCGCGCGACGACAGGATCTTCATCGCGGAACGCCTGAAGCTTCGGCTCGCTCTCGATCGCGGCGGCCAGCGTCACCGGCGCGGCCGGATTCTGCGGCACCAGCTTCGTCAGCTTGTCGACCTGGCCATAGGGCATTTGCAGCACGCGGCCGACGTCGCGCAGCACGCCGCGCGCCTGCAGCGTACCGAAGGTGATGATCTGCGCCACCTGGTCGCGGCCATAACGCTGCTGCACGTACTGGATCACTTCGCCGCGGCGGTCCTGGCAGAAGTCGATGTCGAAGTCCGGCATCGAGACGCGTTCGGGATTGAGGAAGCGCTCGAACAGCAGCCCGAACTTGATCGGATCGAGATCGGTGATGGTCAGCGCCCACGCGACCAGCGAGCCGGCGCCGGAGCCGCGGCCCGGACCGACCGGAATGCCCTGCAACTTCGCCCATTTGATGAAGTCGGACACGATCAGGAAGTAGCCCGCGTACTTCATGCGCATGATGACGTCGAGCTCGAACGCCAGGCGCTTGTTGTACTCCTCTTCCGTGGTGCCCTGCGACAGGCCGTGCACGCGCAGACGGTTGGCAAGCCCTTCCTCCGCCTGCCGCTTCAGCTCGGCCGCCTCGACCGCGGCGGCATCGGAGCTCGCAGCGGCGCCGACGGTGAAGAACGGCAGGATCGGCTTGCGCGTCATCGGGCGGAACGAGCAGCGCTCGGCGATCTCGACCGTCGAGGCCAGCGCCTCCGGAATGTCGACAAACAGCACCGCCATCTCGGCGCGGGTCTTGAAGCGGTGATCGGGCGTGAGCTGCACGCGATCGGTCTCCGCGATCAGCCGCCCGCTGGCGATGCAGAGCAGCGCATCGTGGGCCTCGTAGTCGTCGGTCGAGGCGAAATACGGCTCGTTGGTCGCAACCAGCGGCAGGCCTTTTGTATAGGCGATATCGATCAGCCCGCTCTCGATGCGGCGCTCCTTGTCGATGCCATGGCGCTGCAGTTCGATGTAGAGGCGGTCGCCGAACAGGCTTGCCAGCCGTTCGCAGCGCGCCGCCGCGAGCTCGGCATGGCCGGCCCCGAGCGCAAGCGAGATCGGCCCGTCCGGCCCGCCCGTCAGCGCGATCAGGCCGTCGGTCTCGCCATCGAGCCAATCGAATTTGATGAACGGCGCGTGGCTGTCGGGCGTCTCCATGAACGCGCGCGAGTTCAGCCGCATCAGGCTGCGATAGCCGCACTCCTGCGCCGCCAGCAGCACGACCCGCGAGGGTCCGATCGCATTGCGCGCATTCGGATCCTGGTCTGCGAAATCGATCGCGAGCTCGCAGCCGACGATCGGCTGGATGCCGGAGCCCGCCATCTTGTCGGAGAACTCCAGCGCACCGAACATGTTGTCGGTGTCGGTCAGCGCCAGCGCCGGCTGATGGTCCTTCTTGGCAAGCTCGGCGAGCTTGGCGATCTTGATCGAGCCCTTGAGCAGCGAATAGGCCGAGTGAACGTGAAGATGGACAAATCCGGCGCTCGGCATGGTCGCTTACGGCCTCCTGGGCATCGTGGGGAACCAGCCGGACCGGGGCGCAGGATGCGCGCTTCGCTGGCCCGACTCGCCCGACAATGGTGGTGCCTCGGCCCCCAGGAGTCCACGGCACCGGCGCACATTCCGCGCGCCGTCCCGCTTTTCAACAAGGGGCCACCGATCCCCGCTCAGAGCTGGGGAATCACCTGCGCCCAGATCGCGATCATCCCGACGAACAGCGTGATCGATGCCAGTGCAGCGGCTTCTTCCACGAAGATCTTCAACATGGCCTTGCTCCCTCGCTAGAACATAGAGAGAACATTGTTCTAGTTTTGTTCCAGGAGTCAAGCCACGGTTGCGGGCGGGTTTGGAAGAAAGGGGCCTGTGGTTAATCCCCGACCTGGCCGGTGTGAGGCGGCCTATCAAAAATTGAAGAACAGCATGGATGCGAGGACTGCCGAAAAGGCGCACAGTCCAATGATGGCGAGCTTGAGAAGCAGATCGGCCATGATGATTTCGCCCCGCTTTGGCTAGGTGGGCGGTTTCAATCCGGGCGACGTCAACCACTCGTTGATATGAGATGCCGTTTCTGCTTGCCGGGCTCTGCGGATAAGCCTTTCGCGCTCAACCCCCGGCGGGGTGTCCTGCGCTTCCCTGCGCAATTGCCGGGCAGCGTCCGTAAGGCGCTTGTCGAGTGGATCGATTTGCTTGAAACGCCGTCGCTGCTGCAGCATGGCGCGGCTCCCTGCTAGAGTGGGGCGGGAGCGCGACCGGCGTTCTCAGTCACCGATAGAAGCCACGGGCCGGGCGGTGATGTCCTCCAACGTTTGCGGAACCGAGCGGTTCCTAATCAGGACTGAACCCAAGCTGCAGCACGGGGCACCGCGGCGGTCCGACGGCTAACTCGATGATCTCCCAAAAGAAAAAAGCCCCGGCCAAAGGCCGGGGCTTTCGCAACCGCTCCGAAGGAGCGATCAATCTCAGTACTTGCTCAGTACTTGGCGATGAGCGGGCCGCCGAACTTGTAGTTCAGGCGGACGAGACCCATGTCGACGTCCTGACGGATGCGGTCGGTACCGACCAAGCCGGTGAACGTGACGTCCTTGTCGGCCAGGAAGATGTGGTTGTACTCGACGCCAACCGACCAGTTCGGAGCGAAGCCGACTTCGAGGCCGGCACCGACCGTGCCACCCCAACGGGTCTGGCTGGTCGAGCCGAGCGACGCGCCGGTTGCGGTGCTGAAAACGTCGTACTTGTCGCTGACCACAGCCGCGCCGCCCTTCACATAGGCCAGCACGTTGTTCCAGGCATAGCCAACCTGACCGGTGATCAGGCCGAACGCATCGATCTTGGTGCGGTTGCGATCGCCCGGGAAGACGGCGCTGACGTTGTCGCCGGAGAAGTCGGCCCAGTTGCCCTGGCCTTCGACGCCGAACACCCACTGGCCGGTCTGCCAGCGATAACCGATCTGACCACCGACGGTGCCGCCGGTCGCATTGTGCGAACCTTCAGAGCCCGTGCCGACGAAGTCCCAGGTCGTGTGAGCCGAACCGCCACCACCGTTGATGCCGATGTAGAAGCCGCTCCAGTCGTAGATCGCAGCGACCATCGGAGGCGGCGCCTTCGTGTAAGGGCGCGCCGCAAGGTCAGCAGCCACCGCCGGCGCAGCCGCGCTGAGCGCGACGAGGCTCGCAGTGACAAGCAACAAACTCTTCTTCATTTGATTCCCGTTCCAGTTTCTTCGAAAGGCCCCCGGGCCGTCGGCACCTCTTAACAGCGATCGACGGAATTGCTGTAACCGTGACGCAACAGTCCTGTCGAAAGGACCTGCGAGGTAAATGAATGTTTCTCGCGCACCTCCGGAACTCATTTGAGTCCTATTTTTACAGTGGTTTCACACCATTTTCAGACTCTCTGACGCGCACAGAAACTGTTCACATCTTGTTGTGAAGGAAGAGTGTGGCGTGCGGACTTTTTGTCTCCGCATTGCCGCCACAATCACGCCGGCGCCGTTCCACAATGCGGCTCGCTCACACCGGCGTGTAGATGACGGGCTTCAATGCGGGAATCGTTATTGGCCTGAAAACTTATGTGCTCGAAATGAAGCGCTGCCCCTGGTGGGATGGTTCATGCGACCGCCCAAAACGCTGGCCGGCAAACCATTCGCGAGGCGCTTCATTCGGGTGACTTTTGTGAACCACATCACATAACCGACCGGCGATCGAAGGTAACGTGTTGGCGCAGGGCACGGGCTGAATTCGATCGACAACGCCAACGCACAGGGCGCACCAACGGCACCCTCAGCCGTCCGTCCAAAATGGAGAGGGCCATGGTGGATACATCGGTAGCAAAGCAGCTCGTCCAGGCCATCATTGACAATTTGCCGGCGCCTGTCGGTCCGAGGCGGCCTGTTCACACCATCGGCATCGGCGTGAAGGGCGAGTTCGTGGCGTCGAATGTGGCGCGCAACTATTGCATCGCCGAGCAATTCCAGGGACAGCCTGTCCCCGCGTCAGTTAGATTCTCCAACGGATTGGGCGGCCCCGATCAGCATGACGGCTGGTCCGATGTCCGGGGGATGGCGACCCGCTTTCATATCTCGGACGGAAAGGGATCGGACCTGATCGCCACGACGCTCGGCGAATTCTTCGTCCGCAATGTCGATGACTTCTTTAAATTCACCGAGATCGCGAAGCTCGCGCCCTATTCGCGACTGTCCTGGTGGCAGAAGCTTTGCGACCTTGTGAAGCTCAAGGTGCCCGACCGCGACCCGTATCTGAACGAAACCGAGAACGTCAACGCGGGCGCGCTTCGTTACGCCAACCAGCACCGGTTCGCCCAGCTGGGCGTGTTTCAGGCCGCCGTGATCGGCGCGCCCGTGAGCTACGCCCGCGCGAGCTATCACGCCGTCCACACCTTCTGGGTCACGGCTCCCAACGGCGTTCGCCGCCCGGTTCGCTTTTCCTGGCAGCCGGTCGCAGGCGTCTGCAACACCGATCCCATGGCAGTGCCGCAGGACAAATATCTGTTCAAGGAGCTTGACGAGCGTCTGAAGAAGTGGCCGGCCCGGTTCATGCTGATGATGACCATCGGCGAAGCGGGCGACGCGATCGACGATTGCACCAAGCCGTGGCCGGGGACACGCTTGCGGATCTCCATGGGGACCCTGACGCTTCTCAAGGTGTCGGAGGATCAGGAAGCGGACGGCGAACGCATCAGCTTCAATCCCAACCGTCTCGCGCCCGGCATCGAGCCCTCCGCGGATCCCATCCTCGAGGCCCGTCTCGGCGCCTATGAAGCCTCGCGCGAAATCCGCGGCGGCTGCCCCTTCAAGTGGAGTAAGGTCGATGCCGGCTGACGAAGGTTTGCTCGATCGCATTGTGAACTGGTTGCCCACGACGCTTGGATTCAAGCGCGTGGCCTCGTGGATCCTGGTGCCTTACTGGGCACATAAGACGCCGGTGAAGCCCCTGCCCGGCGGCCCGCATGCGTCGTTCCAGCACGGCGACAATGTCCAGTGCATGATGAACCTGATCATGCCGCTCAAGGTCAAGTCACCGATCGGACGCGCGGAAGCCGCGCTCGCGATCGCGCAAAACAAGGATGCGATCTACGCCGGATTGAACAATGTCGGCACGGTGCACTTCGCGCGCTTCGTCATCGTCGGCGACAACATTTGCATGTTCTCCGTCTATGACGGGGACTTCACCAACTACATCAGAGACTTCATCGCCACGATCGGCCAGGTGTTCAACGCCGTGGTGTCACTCGTCGAAGGCGGAGATGACGTGATCCCTTGCGAGGAGAATGTCGAGGCATTCATCCAATGGGTGCACGAGCGCGACCTGTATCAGGTGCCGGACACGCCCACCGATTTTCTGAGAGACCAGGAAGCCTTGAACGGAGACAGGGCCGTATCACCCGTCAATGACGATCTGACCCTGCTGCCGCGCAAGCTGGTCCTGCAGCTTCGCGCCAACCCGAACGTTTCGCTGGGCAGCGGTTACCGGGCCTATCCGGGGTACTCGGCGGCGCAGGTCCGCGAACGATTGGGGTTAGGCTGGTGAGCGCCATGAACGACATCGCTGATGTGCAGGGCAACATCCTGCGCGGGTATCGCAAGCCGTACGTGCGCTATCTCATCCTGGAAGTTGCCGATCCCGGCGCGGCGCGGCGCTGGCTCGCCGCCTCCGTCTCCGGCCACGGCGACGGTGTCCCGCAGATCACCCCCTACAATTGGGGGAAGGACAAGCCCGACACCTGTTTCAACATCGGCCTGACCTACGAGGGACTGCGCGCCCTCGGCACGCCGAGCGCTTCGCTTGCGATGTTCCCGAACGAATTCATCGAAGGCATGACCGCGCGCGCCCTGAAGCTCGGGGATGTCGGGCCGAGTGCGCCGGATAATTGGCCGAAGCCTTTCGACGAGCCCAAGCGGATCCATCTCATCGCGACGATCTACGCCGACAAGAAACAGCAGCTGGACCAGGTCCAGGAACGCGCCCTCGCCGGCGGCGCCCTGAAAAAGCTCGATACCCGCGAGGGCTGCAGCTTCGAGGACGACGCCGTCCACTTCGGCTATCGCGACAACATCATGCAACCGCGGTTCGAGGGCATTCACGACCGCGAGCGCCATGACGACGGACAACCCCGCGCGCCGCTCGGCACGGTCTTGCTGGGGCACAAGACAAACCTGGAAGATTTGATGTGGCGGGTGCCTCAGCCCGCAGCCCTGGGACACAACGGCACCTTCAACGCGTTTCGCGTCCTGAAGCAGGACGTGGTGGGCTTCGAGGACTATCTCGATCAGGCCGCGTCCGATTTGCTCAAGCATAAGCAGGTCGATGACGTGCTGGCGCCCGGTGCCGAAGCGAAAATCGGTGAGGTCCTCAAACTCAAAGGCCTGACGCGTCATGGCGCCCTGCGCGAGGTCGTTGCCGCCAATTTGTGCGGCCGATGGCGCGATGGCACGCCGCTGGCGCTCTCGGCGGACACGCCTGATCCCAAGTTGGTGAAGGAGAAGTTCGACTACACTGGCGAGTCCCGTTGCCCCTACGGAGCCCATATCCGCCGGTGCAATCCGCGCGGCGGACAGATCGTGCAACGCGTCGCGAACAACAGCCGGCGTCTGGTACGGCGCGGCGTGCCCTATGGACCGCTCTATGTTCGGACACAGCCCCGCGATCCCGGCAAGGCCGAGCCGGAACGAGGCCTGCTCGGCAACTTCATCGGGGCCAGCCTCGGCGCCCAGTTCGAGGCCATGTCCTGCGACTGGCTGAATCTCGGCCTGCAGGACCCGCGCATCACCGAATCCAACGATCCGATCACGGGCTCCAACGATCCCAGCGCGAGCTGGTTCGACTTGCCGCTCAAATCCGGCAACACGATCCGGCTGCGGGGATTGCCGCGATTTGTCTCGACCCGGGGCGGCGCCTACACGTTCCTGCCGAGCCTCTCGGCGATCCGCTTTCTGGGATCGCTGACGACGTGAGTCACCCAACCAGGGCCAACGTCATCCGGCGGCTCTCGTAAGGCGTGATTTACCGGTTCAGCAGTTCGACCAGGTCATCAGCCTCGCGCAGATCGCGGGACGTTTCCGCGAACGCAAATTTCGCCCGGGTCGAGATCAGCAGGTCTCGCGCTTCGGCACGTCTGGATACGCTCTCACCGGCGCTGACCAATCGTGCGATGCTGATGGCCGTGCGCAACTCCCAACCGACCGCCCCCAGCTTCCTCGCGGAGGTAAGCGAGCGTTTGAACAGGCCCATGGCCGCGCGGTCGTCTCGCAATGGGTCCTGACACAGCAGCGAGCCGTGGATCCGCAAGATCTCGGGAGCCGCCCAGCGCTCGCCGGTTCGCTTCACGAGGGACTCCGCCGAAGCAGCCAGGCTTCGCGCCCTTTCGATCTGCCCAATCCGTCCGAACTCCGTGGCGAGAAGAATCCGATAGAGCGGCATCTGAATGCACCGATTCTCGGCGGGTAGCTTGTCGAGCAGGCCGCATAATTGTTCGAGCACTTCCGGCGCGGGGCCTCGTGCCGCCAACGCAGCGGTCGCCCACAATGGGCCGATGACCCCGTACATCGGATAGCCATACTCATCGGCGATCTTCAGACCGCGCTTTACGCTGGCCAGGTTGGCCGCAAGGTCGCCCTCATACCAGTGATCGGAGACGCCGAGAATGGAGGCGAAGGCCAGCATGAACGGATGCCCGATCTCGTTCGCGAGCTGCCGCGCCGTCACGCAGCACTCTCTGGCCCGGCCTGGCCGGCCCAACAACCATTCAATGTGTCCGGAGTAGACGAGCGATACGATCAATGGATCATGCTGATAAATCTGGACCAGCTTGCTGTGCTCACGCGGATTGTAGCGAGCGCTGACCAGAGCCGCGAGCTCACTCGCCTGCTCCAAACGACCGAGAAAGAAATTGGCGATCACGGCAGCGGTGTAGGCCATGAGGACGGCCTCGTCGTCGCGCCACTCTTCCGCCCGCCGGACGAAATCTTGCGCGTGTTCGAGGCCCTTGGTCAGCTCGCAGTTGACTAGCGTGGCTATGGTACTTCCCCACAGCACCGTCGCCTTCTCGCGAATGGTGCCATGGCTCTCGCAAAGCTTGAGTGCACGAGCGTAGGGGCCATACACGTTCGGATCGGACCACCCGGCGTTGGCCGTGTACGCCATCGCCAAATTGGATTGCAGGGCGATTTCGACCTCGAAGCGCTGTGGTGACGCGGGCAGCTTCGGTATCAGTGAGAGGCCCTCGCGAAGATGGGCGACGGCCTCCTTGGTGGCAGAACTGCGGAGCGCGGATTTGCCCGCCTGAAGCCACGCTTCGATCGCTTCGGGAATGTTGCCTGCGCGTGCATAATGATAGCCTAACACCGCCGGCTGGCTGCTTTCTCCAATGGCGGCTTCCTGGAGCAGCCACGATGCGACGCGCGCATGGAGCTCACGCCTCTCCTCCATGAGTAAGGAGGAGTAGGCGACTTCCTGTATCATCGCGTGCTTGAACGTGAAGACCGTGCCTTGAGACTCCTCGCTACGATACACAATCCCGGCTCTCTCGAGTGCCCGCAACGAGTCTTTCAGCGTTTCGCCTCTACCTGGAAGCACGCTGGAAATGCCTTCATAGTTGAATCGCCTCCCGAGAACAGAGGCGATCTGGGCGACGCGTTTGGCAGGACCGAGGCGATCAAGGCGCTCCATCAGTGAATCTTGAATACTTGCCGGCACCAGAGGCGGCAACTTCCCGCTCGGCACAGGGCTCTCAGCGGCCAGCGGGACCGCACCGGAATCGACGACGGCCCGCGTAAACTCCTCGACAAAGAGTGGCACGCCGTCGGTTCTTTCCACGATCTGGCTGGTGATCCGGCGCGGTACCAAATCGCTGCCCGCGACGGCTGCGACCATCTGCTCGCATTCATGTGCCGCCAGCTTTTGCAGAGCAATCCGTCGAATTGCCGGGCTCGACAACCAGTCGGGCCTGTAGTCATCGCGATGCGTGATCAGGACCATGACCCGCTCGCCAGGACATTGAGCTATCACGCGGACCAGCAATTCGATGGTGGTCGGGTCAATCCACTGGACGTCCTCGACGATTCCGAGGATCGGCCGCTTGCGCGAGGCGGCGAGAAGAGCATCGACGAACACTTGAAAGGCACGCTCGCGCTCGGAGGGAGATCCGAAATCCGCGGGCTCGTATCCCGAGCATGCGGGTATCGACAGCACCGCGCCGTAGTAACGAAGCGCCGGCTCGATATCGGTGACGGCCCTTGCCAAAAGCGAACGCAATTTTGCCAGTGCGAGTTCCGCGTCGTCCGTTTCCTGGATGCCGGTCGCGCGCCTGAGCCGCTCGATTTCCGGGGCAAGCGGCGTGTTGACGTGGAATGGCGAACATTGCAGCGACAGAACATCACGTGGAGACGCATCAAGGGAACTGCGAAACTGGCGGATCAAACGTGACTTGCCGATGCCGGGTTCACCGGAAATGACGCCGACCTGCCCCGACCCGGCGAGACTCTGCTGCCACATCTCGGCCAGCAAGGCACTTTCGCTGGTCCGGTTTATCATCGGGGCAAGAGGCGCCCTCCGCGCGCGGTCGAACCTGCTTTCGCTGGACGCAAGCGCCTCTGCACGCCAGGCCTCGACCGGCTCCTCCACGCCCTTGAGAGGGCGCTGGCCAAGCGGCACATAGCTGAATGTTCCGCGGGTCAGCTCGTGAGTGCGCGAGCCGACCACGACACTGTTCTCACTGGCAAGTCCTTGCAGGCGGGCAGCGATATGTGCCGAGCTGCCGAACACTTCCCGTCGATCCGGGGGTTCGCCGGGCACGCTGCCGACGACGACCACCCCGGTGTTCACTCCGATGCGCACGCCCAGGCGAACGAAGCTACCGTCCGACAGCTGAAACTTGTGTTCCTTGATCGCCGCGACAATCGCCAGAGAGGCGCGGACCGCGCGTTCAGGATCATTTTCATGCGCTTGCGGGACACCAAAAAATGCGAGCAACCCGTCGCCAATCATTCTGGCGATATGACCGCCGTAGCGGCGAATCTGCTCGTCGCAGATATCGCGATACGTTCTGATAACCGCGAAGAACTCCTCGGGATCGATCCGCTCGCTCAGGGGTGTCGAACCGACGATGTCGATAAATGCCACGGTAAGCTGCCGGCGCTCGGCATGCAGAGCTTCATTCTCGACATTCGGTGGCGCCTGCGTCTGCTGAAGTCCGCCCGAACGATCGGGCTTCGGCTGGCTGCTCATGACCCACCATTTTCATTTTCCGCCGTACCTGCGGCGAGGCAAGATAGACGGCGAGCCGCATCCGGTCGAGACTGCCGAGCGGCTCGTTCTCGGGCAGACAGTTCCAGGAATTGAACACCATGTGCTCGCAGCCGTACAGCGCAATCTGCGTCAAATTCCGCCTTGGAATGCCAGTGCTTCCCGGCCGTCAAAATCGGCATCGTTCTGACTGATCGCCCCATCTCCGCTCGGCCCTCAGAAGCTGACGCTTGGCCCTTGGGAGCTTACACCCTCGGACCGGCGTGTAGATGACGAGCTTCAGCGCGGGATCGTCATTGGCCTGAAAACTCGTGTGCTCGAAATGAAGCACGCCCTTGGTGGGATGGTTCATGGTCTTGCGGCCCGAGACAGTGCTGCGGATCTCATGCGCTCCCCACCATTTGACGAATTCCGGACTGCCCTGCCGCAGCCGCGCCAGCAATTCCGCAAAAGCGGGATCGCCGGCCCAGACGTCGTGGGTCGCGCGAAACATCGCGACCATGCCCTTGGCTACGTCCGTCCAGCTCGCGCCATAGGATTTTCGCGTCTGCTTGTTGGTCATCATGAGCAGCAGCGTGTTGCGATCCTCCCCAGGCAGCCGCCCGAACGCAAAAATCTCCTCGGCCGCGTCGTTCCAGGCCAACACGTCCCAGCGCCGTCCCGTGATGTAGGCCGGCTGTTTCAGGCTCTCGAGCATCCGTCGAATGGGCGGCGGCACGATCTCGCGCACGAATGCGCGCTTGTCGCCATCGCGCGCCAGCGCCTTCAGATGCGCATGCTCGGTCCTGGAAAGCCGCAGCGCGCGGGCCAGCGCATCGATCGTGGTGACCGACGGGCTCACGGTGCGGCCCTGCTCGAGGCGGATGTACCAGTCGACACCGATCCCCGCGAGCTGCGCGACCTCCTCGCGCCGCAGCCCCGCGGTGCGCCGCCGGCGGCCCAACGGAAGGCCGACGGATTTTGGCGTCAGCTTCTCGCGGCGCGAGCGCAGGAAGTCGCCGAATTCGACACGTCGGGGGTCGGCCATGATCTCGCCTTCGCCTATGGAGGGTCCTTGGAATACCAGGATAATACCAGGCCTTCATGCGCTTTCAAGGCTGGCGCATATGCACCTCACCCGCATATGAGGTGAACATCATGAAAGCCGCCGTCCTCAAATCCCTGGGAACACCGCTCGTCATCGAGGATGTCCCTGCTCCCGTGCTCGGCACCGGCGAAGTCATCGTCGACGTCGTCGCCACCCGCGTGCTGTCCTACATGAATGAGGTCTTCAGCGGCGAGCGCAACTATGCGCTTGACCTGCCGGTCGTCCCCGGCCCCGGCGGCATCGGCCGCGTGCGCGCGATCGGCCCGGACGCGACCAAGCTCGCGATCGGCGACTGGGTGTTCTGCGACCCGACGGTGCGCTCGCGCGACGACGCCGTTGCCCCCGATATCGCCCTGCAAGGACTCACTGCCGCCGGTCCCGGCGGCATGAAGCTGCAAAAGCACTTCCGTCACGGCTCGTTCGCCGAGCAGATGCGTGTGCCGACGGAGAACGTGAAGCGGCTCGGCGAAATCACCACCGTCGAGGCCGCGCGATGGTGCGCGCTCGGCACCATGCTCGTGCCCTATGGCGGCTTCCTCGCCGCCGGCCTCAAGCCCGGCGAGACCGTGCTGGTCAGCGGCGCCACCGGCAATTTCGGCAGCGCCGCCGTAGCCGTGGCGCTCGCCATGGGCGCGGCCTGCGTGGTGGCGCCCGGGCGCAACGAGACAATTCTCGCCGATCTCGTGCGACGCTTCGGCCCGCGCGTCAGACCGGTAAAACTCTCCGGCAACGAGACCGACGATCGCGAGCAGATGAAGCGCGCCGCACCCGGCCCGATCGATTGCGTGTTCGACATCATGCCGCCCTCGGTCAGTCCCACGGTGGTGCGCGCGGCGATCATGACGGTGCGCGCCTACGGCCGCGTCGTGCTGATGGGCGGCGTCGGCATGGCCGGTGGCGCGGGGCTCGAGCTGCCCTACCCCTGGATCATGCGCAATTGCGTCACCATCCACGGCGTCTGGATGTATCCGCCGGATGCGGCGGTCCGCCTGATCGCCCTGGTGCGCGCCGAGCTATTGCGGCTCGACGAGTATGAGGTGACAGCGTTCGATCTCGACCACGCCAACGAGGCCATCGACCATGCCGCGGCGAACGGCGGTCCGTTCAGGATGACGGTGATCCGGCCGTAGCCCGGCCCACGCGCCGGCCCGCGCCGCCCTCCAACGCTTGGACGCTGCCTGCTCTCGTGGGCACGCGGTTGGTCTTGCCGGGCGATCAATCCGGCACGCCGTAACCTAAGCTAGTATTGCCGGCAGACCCAATTGCCGTATGCGTCTTGGTAGCAGCCGTTGTTGTAACCGCCGTAGTAGCCGTAGCTGTTGTTGTAGTACCCGTAAGCGGCGGCGCCGGCTGCCGCTGCTCCTACTGCAGCGGCACCGACTGCCGCTCTGCGATAAGGATAGTACCCGCCACGATAGGCAACTCCACGATAAGCCGTCCCGCGATACGCAGCACCTCGATAGGCCGCGCCGCGATAGGCCACGCCACGGCCCGCAACGCCAACAGCCCCTCCTCGGACGCCTGCCGCGCGAACCCCTCCTCCGCCAACACGGGCACCGCCACCGCGGTAAGCGAGTGCGTCATCGGGAATGAAGGCCACGCCCACGACGAGGGCGGCCGCGAGACCTGCGATTACATTACGCAACATTGGTGTTTCTCCTTCCCTGACAATCGCAAACGGCGAGCAGCAACGCGTCGCCATCTCAACAAAGCAAACTCTGCTCGGCAACAGCCCCGAGCCGAGACGCAAACGGCTCCCGGGGAGTTGGGAAGACAAGACCGAGCATGCTCAATCACGCGCTACCCACTCTAAGGATGCAATTGTCCTAGGGTACAAGACACGTCAGTAGCCATGTCCCGGTCGCCCACTGGTCAATTTGCCGAGGGCGTAAATGCGCCTTGAGCAATAAGGCCTTCTATCCCTCCAAGCATGAGTTGCAGACCAAGCGCCACCTGGTTGACGCCAAGTATGACACCGAGGAGCAGCAGCAATGGGCCACTCCAACGAACGATAGTGTGCGCGGCCAACATGGCGAGCCAATCCAAAAACAGTATGAAGTAGACGACCCCGGTTAGCATCAGGCTGGCCTCCGTGGTGGGGCTCAAGCTGATGAGGATGGTGACCGCCGCTATGCCGTAGGGGGTAACGATTGTAGGGAAGGCGAGCGGAGAAAAGGCGAGCGCAAGAGTTATGGGCTCGGTGGGTTCGGATGAGGCGGGTTTGTATTGCTGCATGACCGCCTGCAGCGCGACAAGGAAAAGAATCATGCCGGCGGCGATCTGCAGCACCAGCACGGGGATGGCGAAGTTGTCGAGCATCTGCTTGCCGAGGCCGGCGGCGATAGTCACAGCGGCGAGTGAGAACAGAAAGGCACGAGTGGCCAGCCGGCGGCGGAAGATGCTGTCACAGTCCTTGGTGGCGGCAGCGAAAGGGCCGAGCAGCTTGATCGGACCGAGCATCAGGAAAAGCAGCGCAAAAATCATGCCCCACGTGAGTGGGCGTCGGGTGGTGAGGACGCCTGTGCTCTGGGCGGCAGCCGCAACGGGCACTAACGTGGCGGCAATTATGGCTGCGAGCCGTTTCATCGAAACATCATAGCATGTCATAGCGAGCGCTCAGCTGGCGCAAGAACGGACATGTCGCAGGTATGTGCCTGCGCGCCAAGAATCATTCTCCAGGTCCTTTGATTTGAATCAACGCGATCTCACAGCGCTGACGTTGTTTGCGCGGTGCCTGGGGGCCACTTACCTAGGAGATTGCCGATGATCAGATTAATAATGGTCGGAACAACCGCACTCCTCGTTACCGCATCGTCGATTGCCAACGCGCAAGCTCCCTCCCCTGCGACTTCAGAGCGCCTGAATGCAGCGGACAGGAATACCCTGACAGACATGCGGATCGATCTGGTGAAGGCCGCATTGCAGCTAACACCTGACCAGGAAAAGCTCTGGCCGGCTGTAGAGAGCGCCATTCGCGCCAGAGCGGAGGACCGGAAAGCCCGCGTTGCAAAAATCTCGGAAACAGTGGGCAGACGGGCCGACCAAAATACTGCCGAGACCCTGCGCAATCGAGACCCCATCGCCTTCTTGCAACGACGATCGGAAGCATTGGCTCAACGATCCGCCGATTTGGATAGACTCGCCGAGGCGTGGCAGCCACTCTACAAAACGCTCAATCCCGAACAGAGACAGCGCATGGCGGCCCTTGCGATCTTTGTCCTTCACGACATGAGTGATGTCGTGGAACGCCGCCGTGCGCAGGCTGAGGACGAGGACTGAAGCAAGTCGTTCGATTCACATGCCGCATGACGGAGCGTACGTGCTAACTGACCCGAAGCCTGGGCGATGTCTGCTTTGTGTCAAGGTCGACATCCCCAGGACTTCAACCTCGCCCGCCATGACAAGGTTGGATGATCGGGGATGTGTCCTCGAGGACAAGTACGGTAGTGAGAGGCTTGAGGCTCATCCACCTACTTCCGGTGTCCATGACCGATCCGCTGACGCTTGCGATCGATCGAGCCGAGCTTGACCTAGGTCAAAGCTACTCCTGGCTCCTTGTCTGGAATGCCGATCGAATTGACGCATTCGGAGCCCAAGTGAGATGCCGCCAACTTGGTACGTCACGTTTGAGAGTCGTCCTCGCAGTGTGCTGCCCAAAAGGCGAAGCCCGCGCGAAACCAGGACATTTGCGACCGAAGGCGAGGCCAAGAGTTTTGTGCGCTCAAAACTGGACGAAGGATTGATCGTTTCCGCAGGCACGATCAATCCCCATCTCCCGAGGCGGCATATCTCGTCGAGCCACGTCCCGATGTGGCTTATCGAAGGTCATGAGGACTCAGCCGACTCTTCCTGACAACGATTGAACACTGCACGCACGGCGCCCTTTCCGATTGCGCTTGAGTGTTGCCATTTTGTTACGGGGCTTTGAAACGCTCGCCACTAAGGTTTCTACCATCGGCTGGAATCAGAAGTTATGCACGCAAACGTGCACATGCGGTCGCCGGTCGAAAAAACGAAGATTATGATTGGGGACGTGGAGACAATCACATGAAGAAACTTTTGTTGGCCGGTTTCGGCATCGCGGCATTGGGCTTAGCTGCACCTGCATCGGCAGCCGATATGGCCGTCAAGGCACCGCCACCGGCCCCGGTCGTGGCGATCTACAACTGGAGCGGCTTTTACATCGGTGGTAATGGCGGATGGGGTCAAAGCCACAATTGCGTGGATTTCATCACCGCTGCAGGAACGATCGCGAGCGGTTGCGGCGATCGTTCGGGAGGCGTTGTCGGCGGACAGATCGGCTATCGCTGGCAAACCAATCAGTTCGTGTTTGGATTGGAAGCGCAGGGCGATTGGGCCGACATCAAGAACACGCGCGTCAGCCTGCTTGATCCGACGATTTCAACCACAGCGAAAACTGACGGCATCGGCCTCTTCACTGGCCAGATCGGATGGGCGTGGAACGCGGCACTGCTCTACGTGAAGGGCGGCGCGGCCGTGACTGGTAATAACCTGACTATATTCGACAACACCACCGGCGTCGGTCTGTTCTCGGCAAGTAACACGCGCTGGGGCGGCACCGTGGGTGTCGGCTTTGAGTATGGCTTCACACCGAATTGGTCGGTTGGTCTTGAATACGACCATCTCTGGATGGGGCATGCGAACAACTCCTTCTCCGTGACTGATCCACGCCTCGCCGGCATACTCAACGACCGGGTCAGCCAAGACGTCGACATGGTCACTGTGCGCTTCAACTACCGCTTCGGCGGTTACACGACACCGGTCACCGCACGTTACTAGTCGAATCCCAACGACCCACCAACCTGGCTCCGGGCATCTGCCCGGGGCCGTCTTTGTCGCTCGCCGCGTTTGATCGAGCTGCCCTCCAGGGCGTATCCCAACTCCTTGGAGGCGCCGTTCGATGATGAAGAAGCGCCCAGTTCGATCGAACCGGAAAGACAGGCGCAATGTTTGGGTTCTCGAAACAGCTTTTCTCTCTCGCCACTCTGATAGCGATCACGGCGGTGCCCTGCAGCGAAGCGAAGGTTTTGCGCAACAACGCCCCGACGGTTCTGGTGTTCAAGGACGCAGAAGCGCTCAGCCGCTTCAACCGCCTGAAAGCCACCGCGTCTCGCGATGATAGCCTTCTTGCGCCCCTGCTGACGTGCAAAGCGCCGCAGGGCAGCAAGATCGAAGTTCTCGGCAGCGGCCATCGAACGGCGTTTGTTCGCGTCCTTGAGGGCAGCGCCGCCGGATGCGAAGGGACGGTACCGATTGGAGCAGTGCGCGATTGACGATGTGGGCGCGTTTGTCCCTTCTATCTCTCGCACTGATCAGCGACGTCACTCAGCTTGCGGACCGCGACGTGCACGGACATGCCGAGAAAGTCCTCGGCGCTTCCAAACCATAACCCGTCCAGTGGCACTGCCTGGCCTGGGTGGCGCGCAAGCGCCACCGGAGCCTTCTACTCCTTAGGGCTCCAATCGAACGGACGAGGAAGCTGACGTCTCTTAGCAACGCTGCAAGCGCGTCAGCCTCGTTGCCTCATCCAGGCACGACAATGTGAAGAAACCTTGATCTGTCGCAACGTCCTCTCTGACCGTGAGGTCGCATCGTCGAAGCTGGGCAGGAAACAGTGGAGTGAGAACCATGATGCAGATGAATGTAAGAAAGGCCGCGATAGCAACCTCGACCGTTACATGTGCAGTATTGCTCTCCTTCGCCTGGTCTGAACAAAGCGGAGTCTCGCTGTCGATCGAGAGTGCCCAGGCGCGCGTCGGCCGTCCGTTGACCCCCGTGAGCGTTGCGGGTGTTGCACGCCGGCAAAACCGGCGGGCTGCTTACGGGTACAACGCGGCCGGCATGGCGGGCCCGATGGCGACCAACTACGCCGGTATTGCAGGTGCGGCTGGCACGGCAGCCGTTGTCGGCACGACCGCCGCCGTCGCTGCCACACAACCCTGGAACTGGGGTGGCAGGCCATATGTGGGCAGCGGAGCATTGGCTGCGAACGCCTATTATGGCGGTCCGATCGAAACCAGTCCCTTCTATCTCCAGAGGGCCTACCCCGCGAATGGCCCTTGGTATGGAGTTAGCGGATGGGCCGACTACAAGGCGCGCTACGGCATTGTCTGCGATCCCGGCACCATGGTCAAAGGCGCTGATGGCTTGATGCACGTCTGTCAGTAGAGATTGAGCGTGGATGCGACAACAGGGGCGGCTCGAGAGCCGCCTCCTCTTTGACGATCCTTGGGACTGCAACGCCAGGCAACTCGTCGCATCGACGTTCACGCCGCGAGATCGAACACGCCGCTTCCGTCAGCGTCGGCGGCGATGTTTGATCTAGATCAAGCATGCCGGACGTTTCGGGAGAAGACTTGCAAGTGGTGCACGCACTTCTCAGGACAAGGGTGCCCAGACATGCGCGTGAGGGCTTCTGGGCCGAGGTGTCCAGTCGGTCCAATATGAGAACGGCATGGAAGATCCATTCCTGAACTATTTCGCACTGGGTTTGCTGTTTTTCGTGGTGATCGTGCTGGTCTACGGCATCATTGCGATCCACGACATTCCGGCCCGGATCGCGCACGCACGTCATCATCCGCACCAGGACGCGATCCATGCCGCGGGTTGGATCAGCTTGTTCATGCTGCACCTGCTGTGGCCGTTCCTCTGGATTTGGGCAATGATGTATCGGCCGGATCGAGGCTGGGGTTTCGGCCAAAAGCCGGGCGGGCCGGCCTCGCCACAGGAGGCGGTGGCTGAACTGGAGGAGCTCAGGCGTCGAATGGCGGAGGTCGAGGCCAAGGTCCTGAACGATGATCGAGCGGGTCACCTGAGTAAAGGACAGCATCGGCCTGCAATCGACTCGCCAGGATCGTTCGGTTCCGCCGTCGAAGAGAACGCTCCGACGACAGAAGTGGCAGCTGCGGAGAGCCGAGGTGCTCGGCGATAGCCGATGCACTCTCAAAACTTCGACCGGGAGGCCAGTGATGGAAATATTGCTGACACTGACCTACGTCGCACTCTGCGTCGCCGTCTTCAAGATCTTCAGAATTCCGGTCAATCAATGGACGCTCACGACAGCAGCGCTCGGTGGCATCTTCGGCCTTGCGCTGCTGTTCATAACGATGGCCTACAACCATCCGTTCTCGACCAACGCGCGCATCTACTTCACCGTTACGCCGATATTGCCTTCCGTTAAAGGCCGCGTGATCGAAGTGCCGGTCGAGGATCGTACCAACCAGCACCTCGAAGCTGGAGAAGTCCTGTTCAAGATTGATCCGAAGCCTTACGAATATGTCGTCCAGGAGAAGCGAGCGGGGCTGGCGGACGCGGAGGCCAATGTCGCCCAGCTCAAGGCATCGGTCGATCAAGCCGCGGCGGCGACCGCAAAGGCAAAGGCCCAACTTCAACTCGCGCAGGAAAACTACGACGCTCAGTCGACGCTATTCCAGAAGAACGTCGTCGCACAGGCAACGCTCGACACGGCAACGCGCAATCTGGAGACGTCAAGGCAGGCGACGGCAGAGGCCCTAGCAGCGGAAGATCGTGCGCGGCAAGCGTATGGCGCGTTGGTCGACGGTGAGCACTCGGTCATCGTACGATTACGCAACGAGCTTGCCGATGCTCAATACGACCTGGACCAGACCGTCGTTCGGGCCCCGACGGGCGGCTTTGTCACTGAGCTGGCACTGCGGCCGGGCGTGTACGTGGTCCCGGCCCCCTTCCGTCCAGCCATGATTTTCGTCAATGACAGCCAAAGGGACCGGGCTTTGGCGGCGGCATTCCAGCAGAACGCCCTGCAGCGCGTTCGTGCCGGCGATGAGGCCGAGGTTCTGTTCAAGGCCATACCAGGTCGCGTATTCAAGGCCAAGGTCCGTCTCGTGATCGATGCGATTGCAGGTGGCCAGCTTCAAAGCACTGGCACGCTTGTGAATGTCGGGGGGCCACTGCCCGGAGACCGGGCTCTGGCGGTCCTTGACATCGTCGATGACGTGTCCGGTTACCAGGTGCCGCTCGGTTCGGCAGGCGAAGCCGCCATCTACACCGAGCATGTTCACGAGCTCTCGTTGTTGCGAAAGATTCTTTTGCGGATGCGCAGCTGGCAGAATTACGTCTTCCCCGAAAGCATCTAGAAAACGCGCCGAGCTGTTCGAGTAACTGACTTCGATCGATCGCCAGTTCTTGACTGCGAGGATCGGCCGTCGGTGTGGAAGGCTGCATTGCATTATGGATGACCTGTCGAGAATTCGCATTGATAGTGCCAGGCTGCCGATCTGGCTTCGCATTGTCGTCGTCCTGGCGCTGACACTGCTGGCCGCGGGCGCCAGCCTGTTTGCGTACCGCTGGTACGTCCGGCCGGTGACGCTATCGATCGCGGTCGGGTCGTTTGACGGCGACGCCCCCAAAATTGTATCGGCGCTCGCGAGCAGGCTCGCCGTCAACAACGCGCCGGTGCGGCTGAAGGTGGTTGAGACCAGCGGCCTCATTGAGTCCGCGGATGCGTTTTCGTCCGGCAAGACGGACCTTGCTGTCGTCCGCGGAGATGTCGGCGACCTCTCTCAGGCACAAGCCATCGTCGTCCTGGCCCAGGCCGTGGCGCTGCTTGTTGCGCCGCCGGGATCGGCGATCACGGACATGGCCGGCCTGAAGCGTACGACAGTCGGGGTGGTTGCAGGCGAGACCAATCAGAAGATCGTCAGCGTATTGAGAAAGGCATATGACCTTGACCGTGCCAACGTCGCATTCAAGAGTGTTGCGCTCGACCAGGTCCGCCGTGCGCTTGACACCAAAGAGATACGTGCCGTCCTCCTCGTCATGCCGCTGAGCGACAAATACCTATCGCTGGTACGAGGGCTATTCCCACAAAACCCGAAGACCGCTCCGGTCCTGATCCCGATCGAGAACGCGGGGGCAATTGCCGAAAAGGAGCGCGCTTACGAAAGCTTCGACATCCCGAAGGGGACGTTGCGCGGATCCCCTCCCATCCCCGAAGACGATGTGACCACGCTGCAAGTTTCCTTCTACCTGGTTGGCAAGAAGAGCCTCGACAACGATATGATTGCCAGTTTCACGCAAGCGTTGACGAGCGCGCGCAGAGACGTGGTAGGCGAATTCCCGATCCTGGCACAGTTCAAGGCGCCCGATACTGACGCTGGCGCCTATCTTCCCGTTCATCCGGGCGCCGCGGAGTTCTACAACGGGAGTCAGCTGTCTTTCCTGGACAAGTGGAGCAACGCCATCTTCCTGGCGCCAATGGCGCTCGGCGCGCTTGCCACGGTCCTCGCGGCGGCCTGGCAGTTTCTTCGATCTGGCGATCTCAAGCCGAGGGAACCGGCGCTGGATTCACTCTATGCGCTGGGACAAAGAATTAGGCACGCGGAGAATGAAGCAGAATTGTCGGCAATCGAGACTCAGATCGACGACGTGTTGCGCGCGCAGCGTGCCCGGGCGAACGAGGATGAAAACGCCCTCGATGCCGCCACCCTAAATGTCGCGGCCCACCGCCTCGAGAACCTGATACATGATCGTAGGGCGGCGCTCACCGCGCGAGCCCGCGGCTAGAGCATGATGTTTTTATACGGAAACATAGCCTGAATTTTTGAGATAGTTGGCGCATTCCTCTTTGGAGAAGATATCGAGGAGTTCGCCGACCTTG
>NZ_BSOW01000060.1 GCF_030160715.1 Bradyrhizobium iriomotense | reverse complement strand
ATCCCGTCCTCCGCAGCTGCCAGGCCGTCCTTGACGGCCGCGAGCACGGTGTCACGCTAGACCAGTACGGGCGATCACACGTTCTTATGGTTGCTACAAAATGCGGCGCTAGATTAACCGCCGGCCTGGTCGAACTGGACGTCTTCCAGGAGCGAAGACGACACCGTCGGGACCTGGTCACCTTCGCTCGCGCGGGAGATCGCGACGCGGGTCTTGTTGAAGACGCTTTCGGCGCTGCCCTGCGCATTGAGGTTGTTCAGGAGTTCGCTGACCAGCACGCTGTGCTCGCCCTTGCCGTCGTCGGCGACCTTGCCGGGCGAAGCGGAGGAGAGGATCAGCGCGTTGTCGGGCGCGCTGATTGGCGCCAGCCCGTGGCTATAGGAGCGGAAGCGGCGCTCATAGGGGTTGCGGCGCGAGGCATCGACGACGACGAGCTTGGCCTTGGCGCCCTGCTCCTTCATCATCTCAAGCACGCTCTCGATCGAGACGCCGTGGCGGCGGACATCGCTTTCCTTCCAGATCACGGCATCGACCGGCAGCATGTAGCTCTCACGACCGGCCTGCACACCGTAGCCGCCGAAGAACAGCATGACGACGGAATCGCGCGTGATCTTCGACTTCAGGCGGCTGACGGCGCGGACCATGTCGTCCTTGCTGGCGTCCTCCACCATGTCGACGTCGAAGCCGCCTTTGCGCAGCGAGGACGACAGCGCGCGCGCGTCGTTGATCGACTGCGACAGCGGCGCATTGGCGTCGGGATAATGACCATTGCCGATGACGAGGGCCAGGCGCGAAGCGTGGCCGACCGAACCGGTGACCTCAGCGGTTGAAACCGCCTTGGCGGCATCGAGGGCGCGCATGTTCAGGGCAGCGTGGGCGCCGATCGCCAGCGACACCGTGCCGATCAGGGCGGCGGCGACCGCAATGGTGCGTCGGGAAATGTCGAGCTGCCTTACATTCATCTCGGTTCATTCCTGTCAGGAGCCATCGCGACGCGCGTACTTGTTTGAGTAGCGCGATGGCGTCTTTAGGTTTGAGGGATTGGCCGGGGGGAGTGTCCCCCGAATTGCGCGCAATTTGCGGCGCCGCACCAAACAAACCCTTAACCGGATATCGCCCCCGGGGCAATAGATTGCCCTTCTTTTTAGCTAAACCACTGAATATAATGATTAATCTGTGGCATCCCACGCGGGATTTTTTTCATCATTCGGCCCCCTTTTCGGCATTGCTCAGGCAGTTCTCGTGCCGGGTTTTTCTGTGATATCGGTCACATTTGTGTTCCCTGCGAATTCGTGACACTTTTCAACCACTTGTGGGGACATGGGGCGCTGCCGGGATGGCGTGCCGTGAACCCCGGCAAGGCCCCGCGCGACCAGGTAATTCATGAGCTTTCATTATTTCGCCGGTCACGCCTTCCGCGCCCTGACGGCACAGAAGGATGGCCCCTCGCTTTACGACGTCTGCGATCCCGTGCTGGCGGGCCCGGCCACCGGCGATCCGCATCTGGCAAAATTCTACAAGACCGCGCTCGGCAATCCGGCCTTGCGGGCGCTGCTCCGCCGCGCCGGCCTGCCCGACCTGCGCGATGAGGCGAGGCTCACCCGGCTGCGCGCGGCACTGACCCGGGCCCGTGACGATGCCGAGCCCGACTGGGAGGCCGTCGGTCGCCCGGTCGCCGACCTCCTCGACACCATCGCACTCGACCATCCCAAGCCGCCGCCGACCCCGTTCAACGATGCGGCGCCGGCGCTGGCGGAGATCGACAACGTGATCCGCGACTGCGCACATCATCTGCTGCGCAGCTACCGCCAAAACGGCTTCCTGCCGACCTATGCCGCGTTCAACCTGATCGGCGACCCGGATCTGCGCGGGCGCGAGCTGATCATGGCGCTGACCGGCCTGAACTCGCGCGGCTACAAGAACTCCTCGCTGCTGTTCAACCTGGCGCGCGTCTTCATCGCGCGCTCGAGCGCACGCGCCATCATCAATCCGCCATGGAGGGGCATCGCCGAGCCGATGTGGGAGCCGGTGCAGATCCGCCACCGCTCGGCCTATTACGACGCCTTCTTCATCGAGGCGCTGCTCGCCTATGGCGAGACCGGCCTCGCCTCGCCCGCTGAGGCCACCGCCGCGAAGACCGCGATCGCCGACATGGTCGACTTCTGCATCAACATCAGCCGCGAGGAGGTGATGGGCGCGGACGGCAGGCGCTTCGACGTCATCACCGCGCTGGCGCCATCGCCGCATCCGCGCTTCTCCCGCTTCTTCGCGCAGATCAAGCAGGACCTCGGCTTCGGCGTCTACGTGCCGGACTGCGACACCACGGCGTGCTCGTTCTCGGCCGCGACGCAGGCCGGCAGCGAGGATCCGATCCTGGCCCAGCCGCTGCTCGACTTCTATGCCGGCTACCAGGTGCGCGAGGGCGTCAACGAGCCACGCGTCACCGTGCCGCTCAACGACAACATCGATTACGAAGGCGGCGTCGCCACCTGGATCGACAACCTCGCCGGCGAGCGGCCCTACGGCAACGATCTCGATCCGACGCTGAACCTCGATATCCTCGAAGTGTCCTTCCGCAACCTTGCGCGCTGGAAAATCTTGGAGACGCCGGCGCGGCTCGCCACCGTGCATCGCATCATCGCCTTCCAGAAGCGGCTGGCGGCGAGCGGCGCCTTCGCCAATCCGCGCTCGCACGTCTACTATCTGCCCGAGCTCTACAGCGCCTATTTCGGCCGCTGCTATGCCGCCTTCCTGTCGCTTCCGCTCGCCGCCCAGGCCGCGATCGATCCCGACGGCACCTTCGATTTCATCCGCGCCCGCGTGCTCGGCTATGTCCAGGGCGAGATGCTCGTCGCCGAGATGAACGCATTCGACGCGGCGCTCGCCCTGATCGCGCTCGGCCATCTCGGCGCCGATCCCAAAACCTTCGCGCCGGCGCTGAACTGCATCGTCAGAGCCCTCGGCGAAGGGGGCCGTCGCGGCCCGTTCCGCGCCTATGAGTGGAACAAGATGAAGACTCCGACGCGGATTTTGGTCGGCGGGCCGGAGGTGACGTCGGCCTTCGTGCTGATGGGGCTGGCGGTGGCGCGGAAGGTGATGGCGGGGCGGGGGTGAGCGTAGGGTGCGTTAGCGAAGCGTAACCCACCACTTCTTCCACCGCGGCGTGGTGGGTTACGCCTTCGGCTAACTCACCCTACAAGTCGACCCCGCGCCGATGACGGGAAGTTGAAAGCCTATTCGTTGGGCAGGCGCTGGCCGGGCGGCCAAAAGCCGACCACAATTGCTGGGCTTATCGGGATTTTCACACACGCGGATCTGCATGTTGCGCAAATTCTTGAGCTTGATCGTCCTCCTCGCCTTGCCGTCGCTGGCGCAGGCCGCCGACATCACCGGCACGGCAAAGGTCCGCGACGGCGATACGCTTCAGGTCGGCAACACCCGTATCCGCCTCGGTGGCATCGACGCGCCGTCGACCGACCAGCTCTGCCTCAACACCAAGGGCGAGCGCTGGACCTGCGGCGTGGCGGCACGCGAGGAGCTCGCCAAATACGCCGAGGGCAAGAACTGGGTCTGCCATGCGAGGTCGATCGACCGGCGCGGCCGCACCGTGGCGCGCTGCGAGGTCGACGGCGAGGACATCCAGAAATGGCTGGTGCGGAATGGCTGGGCGCTGGCCTTCACCCGCATCTCTCGCGATTATGAAGCCGATGAAGCGGTCGCGCGCGAAGCCAAGGCCGGCATGTGGCAGGGCGCCTTCATCGCACCGTGGGACTGGCGTGTGCGCAACAAGAAGACGCCGATTCTCGGCGCTACCAAGCCGCCCGAAGGGGCGCATGCGATCCTGCTCGCCTCGGCATCGGGCGCCGTCGCGCCTTCGCCGGATTGCACCATCAAGGGCAATGTGAATAGCGCCGGCGAATGCATCTTTCACCAGCCGACCAGCCGCTGGTACACGCAGATCAAGATGAAGATCAGCAAGGGCACCCGCTGGTTCTGCTCGGTCGAGGAAGCCGAAGCCGCCGGATGCCGCGAGACGCGGCGATAGCCATGTCCGGACGGTCGGCTTCTTGCATGATTATCCTGCGTTTTACGTGCTTTTCTTGGGGCCCAGCGGCGCGTAAAAGCGTTGTTCAATGATCCTCCAGACAGTCTCCATCACATAGGAAGAACAACAATGACCGTTCGCGCGGGCCGGGAATTTCTGGCCATCCCCGGGCCCACCACGATGCCCGACGAGGTGCTGCGGGCGATGCATCGTCCGGCGATCGACATCTACTCCAAGCAGATGGCCGATCTGACCGAGAGCCTGATCAGCGACCTCTCGAAATTGTTCGCGACCAAGGGCAAGTCCTACATCTACATCGCCAACGGCCACGGCGCCTGGGAAGCCGTGCTGAGCAACGTGCTGTCGCGCGGCGACAAGCTGCTGGTGCTCGAAAGCGGCCGCTTCGCGGTCGGCTGGGGCAATGCTGCCGCGCTGATGGGCGCCGAGGTCGAGGTGCTCAGGGGCGACTGGCGCCGCGCGGTGCGGCCGCACGAGGTCGAGGAGCGCCTGCGCCGTGACAAGGAGCACAAGATCAAGGCCGTCGTCGTCGTGCAGGTCGACACCGCCTCGGGCGTGCAGAACGACATCGAGGCGATTGGCAAGGCGATCAAGGCGAGCGGCCATCCGGCGCTGTACATGGTCGACACCGTGGCCTCGCTCGGCTGCATGCCGTTCGAGATGGACAAATGGGGCATCGACGTCGCGATGTCCGGCTCGCAGAAGGGCCTGATGACGCCGCCCGGCCTCGGCTTCGTCGCCGCGAATGATCGCGCGCTCGAGGCGCACAAGAAGGCCAACATGTCGACGCCCTATTGGAGCTGGAGCGAGCGCGAAGGCACCGAGAATTATCGCAAATATGCCGGCACCGCGCCGGTGCATCTGCTGTTCGCGCTGCGCCAGGCGATCGACCTCCTGCACGAGGAAGGCCTTCAGAACGCATTCCGTCGGCATAGCCTGCTCGGCGAAGCCGCGCGCCGCGCGGTCGCGGTGTGGTCGGAGGGACAGGTGCTCGGCTTCAACGTCCTGGAGAACAGCGAGCGCTCCAACACGGTGACGACCGTAACCGTGGGCAACGGTCATGATCCCGCGGTGCTGCAACGCTATTGCAAGGACAAGTGCGGCGTGGTGCTCGGCACCGGCATCGGCGAGCTCTCCGGCCAGGCCTTCCGCATCGCCCATATGGGCCACGTCAACGCGCCGATGCTGCTCGGCACGCTCGGCGTGATCGAGGTCGGCCTCAACGCGCTGAAGATCCCGCACGGCAAGGGCGGCCTCGAGGCGGCGGTTTCGTATCTCGGCGAGCAGGTCGAGGCGTAACGGAGCGGGATCGCGCCCCGGATGCAGCGCAGCACGCAGTGGTGCGCTGCTGGGCCGGGGCCTATGCGGCTGCAATGGGTCCCGGCTCTGCGTCGCGTCACTGCGTGCCGCGACGCGTCCGGGACACGAGAGAGCTCCTTTAAATCCCCCACATTCGATCTGATATAGGGGCGAGACCCGTCCCGGACTCGCACACGAGGATCGACTTGACCAAAACCTCCAGCCCCACCAAGCCACCCGTCGCCCCGCGCCGGCCGCATTCGTTCACGCTGCATGGCATCACCGTGAACGACGACTATGCCTGGCTGAAAGATGCGAAATGGCAGGAGGTGCTGCGCGATCCCCAGGTGCTTGACCCCGATATCCGCGAATTTCTCGACGAAGAGAACACCTACACCGAGAGCCTGCTCGGCCACACGGCGCCCTTGCAGAAGACGCTGGTGCGCGAGATGCGCGGGCGGATCAAGGAAGACGATTCCAGCGTACCCTCGCCGGACGGCCCGTTCGCCTACTTCCGCAAGTTTCGCGAAGGCGGACAGCATGAGCTGTTCGGCCGCATGCCGCGCAATGGCGGCGACAGCCATATCGTGCTCGACGGCGATGCGCTCGCAAAGGACCACAAATATTTCAGGTTCGGCGGCAGCCGGCATTCGCCCGACCACAAGCTGCAGGCCTGGACCGCCGACACCAAGGGCTCGGAATATTTTTCGATCCGCGTGCGCGATTGGGCGACCGGGGCGGATCTCGACGACCTCGTCGAGGAGACCGACGGCGGCGTAGTCTGGAGCAAGGACGCCAAGAGCTTCTTCTATGTGAAGCTCGACGACAATCACCGCCCGATGCAGGTGTGGCGGCACCGGCTCGGCACCAAGCAGGCCGACGACATCCTGATCTATGAGGAGCAGGACTCCGGCTGGTTCACCCATCTGCACGAGAGCACCAGCGGGCGCTTTTGCGTGATCGCCGGCGGCGACCACGAAACCTCCGAGCAGCAGCTGATCGACCTCGCCAATCCGGATGCACCGCCGCGCCTGGTCGCGGCACGCGAAGAGGGCGTGCAATATTCGCTCGCCGATCGCGGCGTCGAGCTCTTCCTCCTCACCAATGCCGATGACGCCATCGACTTCAAGATCGTCACCGCGCCGCTCGCCTCGCCCGAACGGGCGAACTGGCGTGACCTGATCCCGTATCGTCCGGGCATCTACATTATCGACCTCGACCTCTATGCCGGCCATCTGGTGCGGCTGGAGCGTGCCAATGCGCTGCCGGCGATCGTGATCCGCGACCTCTCTTCGAACGAAGAGCACGCCATCGCGTTCGACGAAGCCGCCTATTCGCTTGATACGATGGGCTCCTACGAATTCGAGACGACGAATCTGCGCTTCTCCTATTCGTCGATGACGACGCCGTCGGAGGTCTACGACTACGACATGGCGAAGCGCTCGCGCGTGCTTCGCAAGCGCCAGGAGATTCCTTCCGGCCACGATGCGGCCGACTACGTCACCACCCGCATCATGGCGAAGGCGCCTGACGGCGCGGAGGTGCCGGTCTCGATCCTCTATCGCCGCGGCCTGAAGCTCGACGGCGCGGCGCCGCTGCTGCTCTACGGCTACGGCTCCTATGGCGCGGCGATGCCGGCGTCCTTTAACGCCAACCGCCTGTCGCTGGTCGACCGCGGCTTCGTCTACGCCATCGCCCATATCCGCGGCGGCGCCGACAAGGGCTGGGGCTGGTATCTCGACGGCAAGCGCGAGAAGAAGACCAACACGTTCGACGATTTCGCCGCGAGCGCACGCGCACTGATCGCGGCGAAGTACACGAGCGCCAAACGCATCGTCGGCCATGGCGGCTCAGCGGGCGGCATGCTGATGGGCGCGGTCGCAAACCGCGCCGGCGAGCTGTTCACAGGGATCGTCGCCGAAGTGCCGTTCGTCGACGTGCTCAACACCATGCTCGACGACACGCTGCCGCTGACGCCGCCGGAATGGCCGGAATGGGGCAACCCGATCGAGAGCGAAAAGGATTTTCGCACCATCCTGTCCTACTCGCCCTACGACAACGTCGCGGCAAAGGACTATCCGGCGATCCTCGCAATGGGCGGCTTGACCGATCCGCGCGTCACCTATTGGGAGCCGGCGAAGTGGATCGCACGCCTGCGCGCGACCATGAGCGGCGGCGGCCCTGTCCTGCTCCGCACCAACATGGGTGCCGGCCATGGCGGCGCGTCGGGGCGCTTCGACCGCCTCGACGAAGTCGCGATCGTCTATGCGTTCGCACTGTGGGCGGTGGGGATGACGGAGGCTGGCGCGTAGCTCTGAGGGAATCCGAGCGGGCCAGGAATCTCGGGATCACTGCAAGGACGACCGCAACCTGGTTGTGCGCAGTTCGTTCGGCTGCATCGCGCCCTCGTAACAGGATGCATCATAGTATGCGATACACGCGGGTGATCTGCCGATCTCCAGGCTCGGTGCAGGCTTCGACAGCCAGGCCGCCAGACTTCCGCCCGATGGGAGCGGTGGTAGCGGGGGCGAAGCAATCACCGACCAGGTCCCGTTGACGGTGCCGACCAGCGTATAGTTCGGATTGCTCAGCGTTCCGGCGACACTCATCGTGTAGTTGCCCTGCGCGGTCGAAGCGGTGATGCCGAACGAGTTGGAGAGGCCCGTGAGCACGCCGATGCTTTCGCCGTTCTGCAAACCCGTCGCAGACAGGCCAGGATTGGCTGGCGTGCTGCCGTAGGCCGAGAGCCCGCCGAGCGCCGTCACGGTCACCGGCGCAGGATTGACGATCCAGCTGCCGCTGTTGGTACCGGCGAGCGTGTAGTTGCCGTTGGTCAACGTGCCGGCGACGCTCAGCGTATAGCTGCCCGCGTTCGTCGCATTGGTGATGCCGAACGAGTTGGAGAGGCCCGTCAGCACGCCGACGCTTTCGCCGTTCTGCAAGCCCGTCGCCGACAGGCCGGGATTGGACGGCGAGGCGCCGTAAGTCGAGGAGCCGCCGAGCGCCGTCACCGTCACCGGCGCCGGATTGACGATCCAGCTGCCGCTATTGGTGCCGGCGAGGGTGTAGTTGCCGTTGGTCAACGTGCCGGCGACGCTCAGCGTATGGCTGCCCGCGTTCGTCGCATTGGTGATGCCGAACGAGTTGGAAAGGCCCGTCAGCGCGCCGATGCTTTCGCCGTTCTGCAAGCCCGTCGCCGACAGACCGGGATTGGACGGCGAGGCGCCGTAAGTCGAGGAGCCGCCGAGCGCCGTCACCGTTACCGGCGCCGGATTGACTGTCAGAACGCCTGGACTGCTGAAGCTAAGGGCGTAGCCCGAGGTCGCGGTGAGCGTTCCCTGAGTGGCGGATATGGCGTAAGGGCCCGCTGCAACGGTGGCGGTCGCGACCGATCCGGTCGATGTCACCGATGGACTTCCCGTGAAGGCCGAAGCCGCGGTATCCGCGAGGAAGGCGTTGCTGACGCCGCTTTGATAGCCGGACACGGTGTAGCTCGAAGCAACCGCCGATGTCGCGTCGGCGCCATAGGTCTTGCTCGTGCTCGCCGAGCTGAAGGTCAGCGTCGGCTGGTAGGCAAACAGGTAACGATTGCCCGAGGCGGTGACGCTGGCAGGCGGCAGCGTCGCATAGGTTGCGTGCCATATGGCGGTGTTGCCGCTGTCGAGCCCCCCAAACGTATCTGTGCCGGGCGCACTCGAATAGATCAGCCAGTTGCCCGACGTGGCAGTCACGGCACCGCTACCCGCGTTGTTGATGAATGCACCGGCGGCGGAGAGCACCGGGCTGACCGCGCGGACAGACGCACCGGACGCGAGCGTAAGATCGCCCGCCGATTGAAGGGTCGCAGCGCCCGTCGCGGTAACGCCGGATGTTCCAGCGACTGTTCCGATTATGAGCGACGAACCGTCGGTCACCGCCAAGCTGCCAACATTTGCCGCAAGGGTACCGATGCTGTTGCCCGTGGCAGTGAGGCTGAAGGTCCCGTTCGACCCGGAGAGCAGCAGCTCGGTCGCCGAGATCGTGCCGCTCGATTGCGTCAGGGCTCCGCTTTCTGAAAAGCTGAGCGGCCCGCTTGTTGAGGATATCGACTCGTTGAGGTCCGTATTGCCCGATGCGCTGAGAGCCAGCGTGCCCGTACCACTGTTCGTGATCGAGGTGCCGCGAAGCCTCAATGCGATGCTTGAGCTTGAGCTGCCCGACAGGGTCAGGTTTCCGGTCGACGCCGTCACGGCCGAGGCCGTGGCGAGGAACAGTCCATAACCCGCGGTCGATGCCCCCGAGATCGACATCGTGCCCGATGTGTTCAACGTCCCGGACGTCTTCACTTCGGCACCATAGCCCGACGTATTTGTTCCGCTGACCGAAAGGCTGCCTCCACCGGAATTGGTGAGCGAGTTCGTCCCGCTCCAGAGCACTCCCGCGCTGCCGGAATTGACGGTGCCGGTGTCGTTCGACGTTCCCAGGATTGCGAGAGTCCCGCTTCCCGAATTGACCACTGTCGCGTCGGCAAAGCGCGTTCCGATGGTTGATCCTGAGCCGGTGGTCGCGCTGGATATCCCATGGACCGTGACATTGCCGCTCGAGACATTGAATGTCGCCGCCCCGAACTGCACCCCGGTTCCGGTCGTCGACGTACCCGTCATCGAGAGTGTCCCGGACGTCGTCAGACCTGCGTCGATTTTCACGCCAGCGGCGCTGCCGGATTGGCCATTGACGGTGATCGAGCCGCCGCCATTCGCGCTCAAGGCACTGGCCGTGCCCGCGAACCGCACGCCGGAGCCGGACGATGTGCTCGTTCCACTCAAGGTGGCCGTCCCGCTGCCGACATTGATCGTGACGCCGTTCAGCGTGACGGCCACAGTTGCGTCGGTCGTCGTACCGCTCGCGGTGAGGCTGCCGCCAGACGTTGAAATGGTCGCATTGGCGATGCTGACGGCGCGGCCCGCATTGAGGGCCAGGGTTCCACCGTTGGTCGTCATGCCGGCATTGACGAGGACATCTCGCGCCGCAGTCAAACTCACCGAGTTGCCGCTGCTCCCGCTGATTGCGTTGGCGACGGTGATGTCGCCGGAGCTGGTGGTCGTTATCGCGACGGTTGCTGCCGCCGCCGCTGAAATTCCCGCGGTCCCCTGAACGGTTCCGATGGTCAGACTCTGATTGTTTACAAAGGACAGCGAACCCACGCCGCTTGCTGCGAGCGTGCCGACCAGATTGGCTTGGCCGAGCGAGAAGTTTCCGGCGCCTGACAGCAGCAGTTTGCCCGCGGTGATCGTTCCTCCCGATTGCGTAACCGCACTGGTGTCGCTGATCACCAGATCGCCTGATGACGACGTGATGGTCGCAGCCAGGTTGGTGCCGCCCGTCCCGTTGAGCTTCAACGTTCCACTGCCGTTGTTCGTGATCGTGTTGCCGCTCGAGGACAGATCGATGCCGGTGGATCCCGAACCGGTCGAGCCGTTGATGGTCAGATTTCCGCTCGACACCGTTAGCGTGTTGCTGCCCTTGGCGGAAAATCCCGAGCCGCTGGTCGAGCTGCCCGATATCGTAACCGTCCCTGACGTGGTCAGGCCCGTACTGGTGTTCATCCGGATTCCGTTCAGGCTAGCGCCGTTACCGTTGAGCGCCAGCGTGCCCGAACCCGAATTGGTCAGCGTGGTCGTCGCGGAATTGAACCAGACGCCGTTGGCCGACGTGGACGTGCCGCTCAGGGTCAGGTTGCCCGAACTGTCGGTGATCGTGTTGCCGCCGTTGACGAACAGCCCGTACGCCTGTGACGCGGAGCCCGTGTTCGTACCGGAAATCGAAACCGAACCGGAGGTGGTGAGATTGGTATTGATCGCCACGCCATAATTGGTGACGCTCGTGCTTGAATTCCCATTGATGGTGATCGAGCCCGCACCACTCGCCGCGAGCGTATTGGCGGCGGTGGTGAATAAAACGCCCTTGCCGCT
This sequence comes from Bradyrhizobium iriomotense, assembly GCF_030160715.1. Lineage (GTDB taxonomy): Bacteria > Pseudomonadota > Alphaproteobacteria > Rhizobiales > Xanthobacteraceae > Bradyrhizobium > Bradyrhizobium iriomotense. The sequence goes on along the minus strand of NZ_BSOW01000060.1, from coordinate 17,891 downwards.
GGTTGCCGTGCCCGTCAACGTGGCCGTGCCGGCCCCAACGTTGATCGTGGCGCCGTTGAGCGTGATGCCCGTGGTACCGTCGGTGGTACTGCCGGTCACCGCCAGACTGCCGCCGGACGTGTTGATGGTCGCATTGGTCACGGTGACGCCGCGGCCCGCATTCAGGTTGAGCGCGCCGCCATTGGTCGTCATGTTGGCGTTGACGAGAATGTCGCGCGCCGAAGACAGCGTGAGCGAGTGGCCACTGCTCCAGGTAACCGCGTTGGCGACCGTGATATCGCCGCTCTGCGAGCCTGAACTGCCGGTGGTCACCGTGACGTTGGCCGTCGCCAGTGCATTTTGCAGCGTGGTGACCGAAAGAATGGAGCTGTTGCCGGTCGGCGTGAAAGTGTTGCTGCTGTTCGTGATATTGGTATCGCTGCCCGACGAGATCGTCACGTTGTAGGGATCGAGCAGCAGCGTGCCGGTCTTGCCGAGCGTTGCGGTCACGTCGGCTGTTCCCGCGAATCCAAGCACGCCATGGCTCGAGACTTCCACGGCGCCGCCGTCGCCGGAACCCGCTCCTGTTGCAATGATCGAACCGCGGAAGTCCGTCAGCGTGTCGGACCAGACCACCACATTGCCGCCGCGTCCGGACGTTCCGGCGGCCGAGATCGTCGCGCCTTGCGCGATCGACGTGCTGGCCGCGGTTCGCACCGGCATCGCCACAAGCTTCGCCGCGGGATCGGCGCCACCGCGGAAATCGCCTCCGATCAACACAAGGCCGCCGGCTGCGCCGTTTGCGGCAACTTTCGCGGTCGACGTCAGCGCCACCTTGCTGCCGGTGACCACAATACTGCCGCCGGAATTGTTGCCGGCGCCATTTGCCGACAGCTTGCCGGACACAACCACCCCGCCGCCGTCGCCTCCATCGAGAAGGATGCTGCCGCGCCGCCCCTTGACAGTACGTGCATTCAGCGAGCCTGAGATGTTGACGACATCGCGCATGGCCTGCTGCGCGGTGGCGGCCTTGATTGCGATACTGCCCCCGGCCGCCTTGATGCGACCTGCGACCTCGATCAGGGCCTTACCATCGGCAGTCACCGCATTGGTCGGCACCGCGACCTGAAGAAAGCCGTCGCCGGTCGGATTGAGCGTCACCCTTTCTCCCGAGGCGAGACCGACCTTGCCAAGCGGGACGTCGATGGTGCCGCTGTTCGATACCGAGCCACCGATCAGGCCCACGAAGGATCCCGAAGCTCCGGAGATGCTGCCGGCATTGCTGATGGCCGCAGATGCGCCCTTGCCGACGAAATTGAAGCGACCCGCGTTGAAGTCAGCGTTATCGATGTCGAGCGTCGAGGCGACGAAGCCGCCGCCGACCTGGACCGACCCGGTCGGCGTGATGGCGATGCCATTCGGATTGATCAGGAACACCTGGCCGTTGGCGCTGATCTTGCCGGCGATCGTCGACGACATTGTGCCGGTGACGCGATTGAGAACGGCCGAATTGGCATCGGGCTGGACGAAGTTGACGGAGCCGCCGGCGCCGACGGAAAAACTGTTCCAGTCGATCACCGCTTTCGAGGACGTTTGATTGATGGTCAACCCGTTGCCCGAGGGCGCCCCGATGGTGGCCTGGCCTGAGGTGACCTTGCCACCGCTCGGCAAGACGGTCTGCGGGCAGGCGCGGTCGGTCAGTACCAAGATCGACATGCAGCCAAGCAGCGCGGCCATGCGCAGCCTGTACGCGCTCATCGAGCCTTTGGTTGCACGGGAGCCCATCAATAGGCCATCGCAGCGATGACGTTGGCGCGCCAGCCCTGCCTCGTTCCGGGAAGATCCGTGAAGCCACGCGCGGCCTCGAGCGCAAGACTTGCGGTCGAAATGCCGGCATCGAGATTGCCGCGCAGCCCCAAACCGGCTGCACCGGCATTGAACGCCGGCCGTTCGACAATGGTCGTGTTGGCGAGCCAACCGCGGCCGATCGCCCCGAAGACATAGGGCGAGACCGTCGTGTTGAAGGCGTTGATCCCGAACGGACGCGCCAGCTCGCTTCGCAAGGTCGCACCCTGGTCGGCGGTGAACGTTCCGGAAGCAAATGCCGATATGAGATCGCTTCCATCGAGCGAGATCTGCTCGGAGCGAAAGATCGGCTTGCCGAAGGTTGTCTGCCCGATGCAGATCACATCCCAGCGCAGGCCGGCCGGCAAAGCTTGCGAGATGCGCAGATCGCCGGCAAGCTTGGCGAAGTCCGGGCCGGCGCCGAGCCGCGAGAGCGGGACTCCCGACGCCGCTGCGTCAGTGACGCTTCGGCCGCCGAGACCTCCCGACCACAGGCCACCAAGCTGAATGGTGCTGCCCCACGGCAAGGTCGTCGAGAAATCCGCGCCGGCGCGAAACACGCCGTAGTGATCGTGACTGAGAGTCACGCCAAAGTCCGGAGCGGCAATCTGCTGATCGATCACCTCCAGCGAGACGTTGGCGTGGAGCGACGATTTGTGCGTGAGGACGATCGGCTCGCGCAGCCTCAGGGCAAAGCGCTCAAATGTGCCGTACGAGGCCACGACGCCCGGTGCCTGAGCCGTACGTGTGGTCGAATGGGTATATTCGGGATTGATCGTGAGGCCATCGATTCCGATGGGAACGACGAGGCCGCCGCCATAGACCGCAAGCGGCGCGGCACGCTCGGTCGCCGCCCTGAGATTGGCCCCGAGCCCGACCGTCCCGTAGATCTGCTCGCCGGCGCCAAATGCGCCGTTCAACGCCACCGCGCCGCGCAATTGCCAGGTCCCGAGCGAACCGGGGAGACGATCGTCGGCACCTGCGGAGCCGGTGACGAGCCGATGCTCGCCCTCGAGGATCAGCCGGGCACCGCCCTCGCGATTCCCCCGCATCAGCGTGCTCCGGAGCTTCAGACCGGGAACGCCGCCCGCGACGAGCAGAATGCGCTCGAGCTGAGCCAGCTCGAGATGACGCTGCCCCACCAACCTCGTTGCACGGGCGGCAACGATAGAGCGCACCCTCGCTGGTACGCCTTCGACTTCGACCGTCTCGATGAACCCGTCGACCACCACGAGGCGCAGTGATCCGCCATCAACGAGCCGCTGCGGAGGAACAGCAACACGCACCAGCGGATAACCGGCCTCGGCATAAGCCCGCTCCAACGTGGACGCGGTTGCATAGATCTGCGCGACACTGACGCGGCGTCCCCGCAAACTTGCGATCAGCACATCGTCGGCCGAGGCGCGCTCGACAAACGCCCCCTCCAGTCGCACGTCTCGAATCCGCACCGTGAGATTGCTGTCGCCCGTGGGCGCGGTCGCCGGCGATGTCCCGGGCAGATTGATCGACTGCGCGTCAGCGGGAGTGGGCGGGCGCAGATCCTGTGGCGTGAGTTGACTCGGTGCGGTGATCTGCGCACGCGCTATTGTCAGACCAACGGGAGAGCCGATGCCTACTCCTGTGCAAATCGCAACGCGGAGAAAGCGGCCTAACATTCACAAAATCTCGGGGCAATCGCACCTGGGTGAGGCTTTGGGTGCGCATTTTCAACGATCGAAATCGTGCCCAGAATTGCAGCATTAACTTTAACAAAGTGTTGCGGCGTATTCGTAGATCCCGCAGCAATAGGATCGCCCGACGACGCCCGCCTCCGTGCTTCTACGGGGATCGCCGCCGTCTCAGCGCATGCTACCGGGCGCGACGACAATTCGATCTCTCCGTGCGGAGAGATCGAAAGGCGGCTGCAACAAGCAGGCTCGCTTACACCGCGCCGTGAAACTCCACGTAGAGAATGCTCTAGCGGCCGTTCGCCTTGCGCCAGGCCGCGAAGTCGGTGAGCGTCTGCGGATCGGTGGCCGGATATAGCCCGAAGATGCCGCGGCCCTTGCCGACTTCCTCGGTGACGAAGTCCTCGAACGCGGTCATCTCGAAGGTCTCGTTGGCGATCTCGTCGGCGAGATGCGCCGGGATGACGATCACGCCATCACTGTCACCGAGGATGACGTCGCCCGGAAATACCGGTGCGTCGCCGCAGCCGATCGGGACGTTGATCTCGATCGCCTGGTGCAGCGTCAGATTGGTCGGCGCGCTCGGGCGGTGATGGAAGGCGGGGAAGCCGAGCTTTGCGATCTCGGCAGAATCACGAAAGCCGCCGTCGGTGACGACGCCGGCGACGCCGCGCTTCATCAACCGTGTCACCAGGATCGCGCCGGCGGATGCGGCGCGCGCGTCCTTGCGGCTGTCCATCACCAGCACGCTACCTGCCGGACAATCCTCGACCGCCTTGCGCTGCGGATGCGAGCGATCGCGAAACACCTCGATGGTGTTGAGATCCTCGCGCGCCGGCATGTAGCGCAGCGTGAAGGCCTCGCCGACCATGGTCGGCTGGTCGGGGCCAAGGGGGTGCACATCCTGGATCATCTGGATGCGCAGGCCGCGCTTGAACAGCGCGGTGGCGACGGTGGCGGTGGAGACGGACTTGAGCTTGTTGCGGGTGGCGTCGCTGAGTTTGGTCATGGCGTACTCTCTCTTATCGTCATTCCGGGGCGCGCGTAGAGCGAGCCCGGAATCCATTGAGCGGCACGTACTGCGGCGCGATGGATTCCTGGCTCATCGCTTCGCGATGCCCTGGAATGACAGGGTCACTAGTAAATCGACGGCTCGCCGATCGGCGAGCCGAAGCCGGTCTCCAGGAAATCGAAGTCGCAGCCGTCATTGGCCTGCATGATGTGCTTTGAGAACATCCAGCCATAGCCGCGCTCGAAGCGGCGCTCCGGCTGCTTCCATTCAGCGCGGCGTTTGGCAAGCTCGGCCTCCGGCACGTCCAGATTGATGGTGCGCGCGGCGACGTCGAGCGTGATGCGGTCGCCGTTCCTCACCAGCGCGAGCGGGCCGCCGACATAGGACTCCGGCGCGACGTGCAAGATGCACGCGCCGTAGCTGGTACCGCTCATGCGTGCATCCGAGATGCGCACCATGTCGCGCACGCCCTGCTTCACGAGTTTCGTCGGGATCGGCAGCATGCCCCATTCCGGCATGCCCGGCCCGCCCTGCGGCCCCGCATTGCGCAGGATGAGGATGTGGTCCTCGGTGACGTCGAGATTGGGATCGTCGACCGCCTTCTTCATCGACGGATAGTCGTCAAACACCAGCGCCGGCCCGGTATGCCTGAGGAAGCGCGGTGCGCAGGCGCTCGGCTTGATCACGCAGCCGTCGGGCGCGAGATTGCCCTTGAGCACGGCAAGCGCGCCCTCCTTGTAGATGGGATTGTCGACCGAGCGGATCACGTCGTCATTATGGACCTCGGCACCATCGATATTCTCGCCCAGCGTCTTGCCGGTCACCGTGATGCAATCAAGATGCAGATGCGGCCTGATCTGGCTCATCAGCGCCGGCAGGCCGCCGGCATAGAAGAAGTCTTCCATGAGATAGGCATCGCCGCTCGGACGAACGTTGGCGATCACAGGCACCTTGCGGCTCGCGATCTCGAAATCGTCGAGGCCGATGTCCTGGCCGGCGCGGCGCGCCTGCGCGATCAGATGGATGATCGCATTGGTCGAGCAGCCCATCGCCATCGCGACCGCAATCGCGTTCTCGAAGGCCTTTCGAGTCTGGATCGTCTTCGGCGTCAAATCCTCCCACACCATCTCGACGATGCGGCGGCCGCATTCGCTGGCCATGCGGATATGGTTGGCGTCGGCTGCGGGAATCGAGGAGGCGCCGGGCAGCGTCATGCCGATCGCTTCCGCGATCGCCGTCATGGTCGAGGCCGTGCCCATGGTCATGCAGGTGCCGTAGCTGCGGGCGATGCCGGCTTCGATGTCAACCCAGTCCTTGTCGGAGATTTTTCCGGCACGCCGCTCGTCCCAGTACTTCCAGCCGTCGGAGCCCGAGCCCAGCGTCTTGCCCTTCCAGTTGCCGCGCAGCATCGGGCCTGCCGGCAGGTAGATCGCGGGGATGTTCATCGAGGTGGCACCCAACAGCAGCGCCGGCGTGGTCTTGTCGCAGCCGCCCATCAGCACGACGCCGTCGACGGGATGGCTGCGCAGCAGCTCCTCCGCGTCCATCGCCAGCAGGTTGCGATAGAGCATGGTGGTGGGCTTGAGCAACGATTCCGACAGCGACAGCGCCGGCAATTCGATCGGCAGGCCGCCGGCCATCAGGATGCCGCGCTTGACGTCGTCGACGCGCGACTTGAAGTGCATGTGGCAGGGCTGCGCGTCCGACCAGGTGTTGAGGATCGCGATGATCGGCCGGTCCTTCCACTCCTCCGGCGCGTAGCCCATCTGCATGGTGCGGGAGCGGTGGCCGAACGAGCGCAGATCGTCGGGCGCGAACCAGCGCGCGCTGCGGAGCTGGTCGGGCGTCTTTTTCTTGGTCATGATTGGGTACCCCATTTCTGGACGGTATTCCGCTCGATGGCGCGGAAGATCAGGTTCTCGACAAAGAGCCCGATGATAATGACAGTCAACAGCCCCGCGAAGACCGCGGGAATGTCGAGCAGGTTGCGGTTCTCGAAGATGAACCAGCCGAGCCCGCCCTGTCCCGAGGACACGCCAAACACCAGCTCGGCGGCAATCAGCGTGCGCCAGGCGAAGGCCCAGCCGATTTTCAGTCCCGTGAGGATCGAGCCGAAGGCGGCCGGGATCAGGATCCTTGCCACATAAGGCAATCCGCGCAGGCCGTAATTGCGGCCGACCATGCGTAGCGTGTTGGAAACGCTCTTGAAGCCGGAATGGGTGTTGAGCGCGACCGGCCACAGCACCGAATGGATCAGCACGAAGACGAGGCTGCCACTACCGAGCCCGAACCAGATCAGCGCCAGCGGCAACAGCGCGATTGCCGGCAATGGATTGAACATCGCGGTGACCGTCTCGAGGAAGTCGGTGCCGATCCGGGTGGAGATGGCGAGGACCGTAAAGATCGCGGCGAGCACGATGCCGGCCGAATAGCCCATGAACAGCACCTTCAGCGAGGCCCAAGCCCGCAGCGGAATAGTGCCGTCCCTGGTGCGATCGAACAGCGTGACTATCGTGTCGTGCAGCGTCGGAAACAGCAGGGGATTGTCGAGATAGAGGCCGTAGGCTTCCCAGACCGCCGCCAGGAACAGGATGATGACGGTCTTACGAACGAAACCGTCATTCCATAGCAACTCGGGCACGCTCAGCTTGCGCTCGACCTCGCCTGCGCCACTGGCGGCGACCGGCGCGCCACGCAGCAAAATTCTCGCTTCGGCCATCAGAGTCTCCCTCAATGCGCCACGGCTTCGCCGGCGAACAGGAGATCGTGGATCTCCTTCTCCAGGCGGCCCGCGCTGCCGTCTTCGTTGGAGACCTTGTCGACGTCGACGACCTCGGCCTTGACGCGCCCGGGATGCGGCGACAGCAGCAGGATGCGGTTGCCGATGCGGATTGCTTCGGCGATCGAATGGGTGACGAACAGCACGGTGAACTTCGTCTCGCTCCAGAGCTGGAGCAATTCGTCCTGGCAGGTTCGCCGCGTCAGCGCATCGAGCGCCGCGAACGGCTCGTCCATCAGCAGAATGTCCGGCTCCATCGCCATGCCGCGGGCGATGGCGACGCGCTGCTTCATGCCGCCCGAGAGCGTGTGCGGATAGGCATCGACCACGCGGGTGAGGCCTACCTTCTCGATATAGGCCCGCGCACGCACCTCGGCCTCCTTGCGCGGCAGTTTTCGCGCGGTGAGGAGCGGAAACATGACGTTGGCGAGCACGGTCTTCCAGGGCAGGAGCTGATCGAACTCCTGGAAGATCATCATGCGGTCGGCGCCGGGACCGACGATGTCGCGTCCCTGGATCGCCATCCGGCCTTCGCTCGGAATCATGTAGCCGCCGACCGCCTTGAGCAGCGTCGACTTGCCGCAACCGGACGGTCCGAGCAGTACGAAGCGATCTGACTTGTCGACAGTGAAGGAGACCTTTTCGGTGGCGGTGACGACGGCGCTCGAGGTCTTGTAGCGCAGCGTCACCCCGCTGACATCGAGCAGCGCCATCAGTTGCCCTTCAAATCGTGCGCGACGGGAAGATAATAGTCCGTCCACGCCTTGGGCTGCGTCTTCAGCGTGCCGGTTCTGAACAGGTGCGCGGCGAATTTCATCGTGCCCTGCGGCTCGAGGTTCCACTCCATCATGCCGGGCTGCTTGAGCAGATCCAGCAGCTCCTCGACCGAGGTCTTGTCGCCCGTGATCTCCTTGTAGATCTCGACCGCCTGCCTGGTGTCGCTGCGGATCAGGTCCTGCGCCTCCTTGGTCGCATCGCGCACGGCCTGGATGATCTTTGGATTGCCGTCGGCGAATTTGGTCGTGGTGAAGAACTGCGCCTGGCTCAGCGGTCCGCCCATCACGTCGGGCGAGTTCAGCACGACATGCGCGCCCGGCACGTTCTTCAGCTCCAGGAAGCTGAACGGCGGAATCGAGAAATGGTTGTGCACCTCGTGCTTGGGATTGGCGAGTGCGGCATAGGCATCGGGATGGCCGAGCTGCACCGTGTTGGCATCGAGCTTCGACCACTGATCGGCACCGAAGGCCTCTGCGGCTGCGATCTGCAACACGATCGCCTGGGTCGAGACCTTCACCGTCGGCACCGCGATCTTGTCGGTCGGGCCGAAATCCTTGATCGACTTGATGTTGGGGTCGCGGCTGATCAGCGTCATCGGCTGCGCCGAGGTCGCGACGATGCCCTTGACGCCGCCGCGGGTGCGATCCCACAGCAGCAAGAGATTGCCGGTTCCGGTGTTGAGGATGTCGACGCCGCCCGCGAGCAGTGCGTCGGTCTGCGCGCCGCCGCCGGAGAAGGTGATCCACTTGGTGGTGACGCCCGATACGACGAGCGAAGCTGCGTGCTTCTCGATCAGCTTGAGCTTCTCCATAATGTGGCTCGGCATGTAGAAGATGCCAGGCTGCCGCGACAGCGCGATCTCGGACTTCTGCTGCGCTCTCGCGGGGACCGCCGTCACGGCCAGGGCCGCGAACATGGCGGCGATCAGGGCGACGGCGGCGAGGCCGCGCTGGAACTGCTTGATCATTGTTGTTCGCTCCCTCCGAGCCGGCATTGACGAGCGGCGTTACTGATGCACTAATGCATTAGTGCATCAAAGGCAAGCATGCCGGAACGACAAGCGATGGAAGTGACCCATACCGCGCCCCGCGCGGCCTCCCGCCGCGGCGCCCGGCTCGACCGCGCCCGGCAGGCCGCGCCGCAGGTGTTCGAGCGGCTGCGTAACGCGATCCTGTCCCTCGAGCTGCCGCCGGGCTCGCCGCTGTCGCGCGCCGACCTCGCTGCGCAATTCGGCGTCAGCTCGACGCCGATCCGCGACGCCTTGATGCGGCTGGAGGAGGAAGGCCTCGTCGACGTGTTTCCGCAGCATGCGACGGTGGTCAGCCGGGTCGACGTCGGCCGCGCCCAGCAGGCGCATTTCCTGCGCCAGGCGCTCGAGCTCGAAATCGTGCGGCTGCTCGCAGGCAGCCATGACGAATCCCTGATCATCCGCCTCGACCACGCGATCGCGCTCCAGCAGCAATTCGCCAAGGCCGGAGATTTCGAGGGCTTCATCGCCGGCGACAACGATTTCCACGCCCAGCTCTACGCCGCCGCCGGCAAGCAGGAGCTCTGGACACTGGTGCGCAGCCGCAGCGGACATATCGACCGTTTGCGGCGGCTGCACCTGCCCTCGCCCGGCAAGGCCCAGAACATCGTGCGGCACCACAAGCTCATCACCCGCGCGATCGAAGCCGGCGACCCCGACGCCGCGCAGCAGCATCTCCGTACGCATTTGTCAGGCACGCTCAGCGAGCTCGACAGGATCCGGGCGCGCCATCCGGAGTATCTCAGCGATTAGACGTAGTGCAGCCGCAAACTGTATTATTATTTGCATGCAATCATGCATATAGGCGGCCCGCGTCCGGGTCGCACCACAAGGTGCACTCCCATTGTCGCGAAGTGCTTGCAGGTTGCACGAAATCCGCGCAACAATTTCCTCAGATGCTTCGACCGCCGTGGTCGACCTGGACCGGGCCCGGGGGATTGGAACTTGGCCAACATCCTGATCGTGGATGACGATCCGGCCGTACAGATGACGATCCGGCTGCTGCTGGAGAGGGCTGGCCATCGCGTGACGGTCGCCGGCGACGGCCATAGTGGCCTTGCACTGTTCGAGTCCGGTCGGTTCGACCTGTTGTTCCTGGATATTTTCATGCCCGGAATGGACGGACTGGAGACGATGCGACACATCCGGGCGCAAGCGCCGGCGGTGCCGATCATCGTGATTTCCGGCCGCTCGGCTGCGCCGGACGCTTATGCCGAGCCGGACTTCCTGAAGATGGCGACCAGGCTCGGCGCAGTGGCGAGCTTGCCCAAGCCGTTCCGCCCCGAGGCGCTGCTCGCGGCCGTCGGCGATTGCCTGCAGGCATGCAAGCCGAGGACTCCTGATGTCAGCACCGGCGGCAGATGATGGCGGCATCCGTTCTGCTGCCCGTCGGGACAAGCAGAACCGTGTCCGAAACAGCGAGAAGCGCTACATGACGCTGGCGACGCGGCTCGCCATTGCCATGATTCTGCTGGTTGCGATTGCCGTGGCTGCCGCGGGCCTGCTGAGCTATTGGAGCGTCGAACAGGCCGTCCTGCCGCGGATCATCGACCGCCTCGAAACCCATTCGCGGCTGGTTGCGTCCGATCTCGAAGGCTACGTCGCCGGTGCGCGGGGCGATATCGCCACCTTCCGCGCGTCCGCCGGTCTCAACGGCCTACTCCGCGCGCATCTCAACGGAGGAATCGACGCGCAGGACGGTGTCCCCGAGCAGATATGGCGCGACCGTCTCGCGGCTCGTCTTGCCGCCGAGATCAACGCCAAGCCCGCTTACGCGCAGTTTCGCATCATCGGCGTGGGGGATGGCGAGCCGGAGCTGATCCGGGTGGATCGAACCGGGCCGAACGGATCGGCACGGATTGCTCCCAACGACGAACTGCAGCTCAAGGGCGAGCGCACTTACTTCCAGGAAACCATCCGGCTTCCTCCTGGCGAGCTCTACGTGTCGCCACTTGAACCGGCGAGCGATCGGGGCGGCACGACCATTCCCCATGCCCCGACCCTGCGCGTGGCCTCTCCGCTGTTTGCGCCGGACGGCAAGCCGTTCGGAATCATCCTCGTGAACATCGACATGCGTCCGGCGCTGGAGCGTCTGCGCTCGCTGGTGCGCTCGGGGGAGCAGCTCTATGTCGTGAATGCGCGCGGCGACTATATCGTGCACCCCGACCGCAGCCGAGAGTTCGGCCTCTCGCGCGGCGAGCCCAACAATTGGGTCAATGATTTTCCCTATTTTGCGGGACTGACCGGGTCAACCAAGAGCTCTGCTCAGGTCATCAGGGATATGAAAGGCCGGTTTGGCGGCGCAACCCTCGCGCCGGCGCTGCTTGCAGGCAAGGAATGGCTCGGCATCATCGAGATTGCCCCCAACTCGACATTTGCCCGTTTTGCCGCGGCGATCAAGAACACGTCGCTGTCGGTGGGTCTGATCGCTGTGCTCGGCGCGGCGATGCTGGCGATCCTGCTCGCCAGAACGCTGACACGGCCGATCGTGCAACTGACCCGCGCGGTCGAAAACATCGACAGCGACGGCGAGATCGCCATCCCAATCGATGCGCCGGGCGAAACCGGCGCGCTGGCTCTGGCCTTTGCCCGTATGGTGGCAGAGGTGAAAGCGAAAACCGCGGCTCTGGAACGCGAGGTTCTCGAGCATCGCCGCACCGAGGCCGCGAGAAGCCACCATGCCGAACGCGAGCAGCTCTTCAGTGCCGCGGTCGAATCCTCCGACGATGCCATCGTCATGCAGACGCTCGATGCCATCATCACGGGCTGGAATCCGGCGGCAGAGCGCCTCTATGGCTATTCGGCGGACGAGGCGATCGGCAAGCCCACCTCGATCATTGTCCCGCCGGACCGCCGCGAGCAGGGCCAGGATTATTTGCGACGGATCGCGCGCGGAGAGCCGATCGAACGCTTCGAGACGGTGCGGGTGCGCAAGGACGGCAGCGCAGTGGAGATCTCGCTCAGCCTGTCGCCGATCAGAGGTCCCAATGGAGAGGTCATCGGAGTCTCAGGGTCGGCTCGCAACATAACCGAAGCGCGGCGCACCGAGCGCGCGCTGCAACAGCAGCGCGAGGAGCGCCGGCTGATCTTCGACGCCTCGCAGGACCTGATCATGATCATGGATGCGAGGGGCTATGTCGCCCAGATCAGCCCGAGCTCGGAAACCATCCTCGGCTATCGGCCGGAGGAGATGATCGGCCGCAGCGGTGCCGACTTCATCCACCCCGATCATCTCGAGCAATCGCGCGAGGGGATGCGGGCCTTGCGGCGCGGCGAGCGGCCGAAGCTCGCCGACACCCGCTGCCTCCACAAGGATGGGCGCGAGGTCTGGCTCTCCTGGCTCGGGACGTGGTCTGCCGAGATGAAGCGCTTCTACTTCGTCGGCCGCGACATGACCGAAGCCCGGCTTGCACAGGAATCGTTGCGGGAAAGCGAGCAGCTCGCCCGCAACATCATCGAGACATCGCTCGACGCCTTTGTCCAGACCGACGAGAACGGCACGATCCTGGCGTGGAACTCGCAGGCCGAAAGGCTGTTCGGCTGGAGCCGCGACGAGGCGCTCGGCAGGAACAACATCGACCTGGTCGTCGCCGAGGGCGAACGCGAAACCATCAGCGCCGGCCTGCAACGCTTCGTGAGCTCGGGAGACGGCAGGCTGCTCGCGCGCCGGCGCGAGATGATGGTCCGGCGCAGCGACGGCAAGGAATTCAAGGCCGAACTGAGCGTCACTGCGCTGAACCGCCGCGAAGGGGTGCTGTTCAACGTCTTCTACCGCGACCTCACCGACAAGATCGCGGCCGACGAGCGCATCCGCCACGCCGAGAAGATGGAGGCGGTCGGCCAGCTCACCGGCGGCGTGGCGCATGACTTCAACAACATCCTCACCGTCATCACCGGAACCATCGAGATCCTGGCGGAGGCGGTCGAGAAGGAGCCGCAGCTTGCCGCCATCACCAAAATGATCGACGAGGCTGCGGCCCGCGGCGCCGAGCTCACCCAGCACCTGCTGGCCTTTGCGCGCAAGCAGCCGCTGCAGCCGCGCGAGATCGACGTCAATTCGTTGATCGTCGACACGGCCAAGCTGTTGCGCCCGACGCTGGGCGAGCAGATCCAGATCGAATCCGTGTTCGAGGCGGAAAGCTGCGTGGCGATCGTCGATCCCAACCAGCTCACCACCGCCCTTCTCAACCTGGCGCTGAACGCCCGCGACGCCATGTCGGGCGGCGGCAAGCTGATCCTGGAGACGGGAGCAGCCTATCTCGACGAGGTCTACGCCAACATCAACGACATTCGCCCCGGCCACTACGTGCTGATCGCGGTCAGCGACACCGGCGCCGGAATTCCGGCAAAGCTCCTGGACCGCGTGTTCGATCCCTTCTTCACCTCGAAGGGACCCGGCAAGGGCACCGGGCTCGGCCTCTCCATGGTCTATGGCTTCGTCAAGCAGTCCGCCGGCCATATCAGGATCTACAGCGAGGAAGGACACGGCACCACGATCAAGATGTACCTGCCGCCCGGCACGACGGCGAGTGCGAGCGGCGAGGGCGTGACGCCGGCTGCGATCGAGGGCGGGGACGAGACGATTTTGGTGGTCGAGGACGACCGCCTGGTGCGCGACTATGTGCTGGCGCAGCTGCATTCGCTGGGCTACGCGACGTTGCAGGCGGCCAATGCGGCCGACGCGCTGGCGATCGTCATGGCCGGAAAGCCGTTCGATCTCCTGTTCACCGACGTGATCATGCCCGGCAAGATGAACGGGCGTCAGCTTGCCGACGAGATCCTGAAGACCAGGCCAGATCTCAAGGTCGTCTACACATCAGGCTATACCGAGAACGCGATCATCCATCACGGACGATTGGACTCCGGCGTTCTCCTCCTGGCAAAACCCTATCGCAAGTCGGACCTCGCGTGGATGCTGCGCAAGGCGCTCGACGGCTGAAGGCGATCTTCCGTACTTTCGTGTCCCGGACGCACTGCAGCGCTCCCCGGCGATGCGAAGCATCGTCCGGTGCGATGCTGTGCAGAGCCGGGACCCACGGCTCCTTGCTCTGAATTTTGGAGATAGGCCCCGACTCGGCAGCGCATCACCATAGCGCGTCAAAGACGCGCGTAAACTCGCTTTCGGTGACGCGCTGCGTCCGGGGCACGAGAGAAGAGTTTCGTTTACGACGCGCGCTGGGCGGCCGTCATCACGATGCGGATCAGGTCAGCGGCATTCCGGGCGCCGAGCTTCTTCATGATGTTGGCGCGATGGTCCTCGATGGTGCGCGGGCTGATCCCGAGCGTGCGGCCGGCTTCCTTGTTGGAGGCCCCCGCGGCAAACTGCTCCAGCACTTCGCGCTCACGCCGGGTCAGGGGCTCGCGTCCGGGGAAATGAAGCTGGCCGAACTTGGGCGAGGCACTCTCCGCCTGCCGACGTGCATAGGCCCCGATCGCCTCGTCGAGCCGGTTAACGATCTCGCTACCGCGGAACGGTTTCTCGATGAAGTCGAGCGCGCCGTTCTTGATGGCGCTGACCGCCATCGAGATATCGCCCTGCCCGGAGATCATGAAGATCGGCGCGGGATAATCCTCGCCGTGCAATTCCTTCAAGATGTCGAGGCCCGACTTGCCGGGAATGTGGACGTCGAGCAGGATCGCGGCAGGCGTGCGGTTCCGCGCGACCGCGAGCAGCGCGGCGCCGTCGGCAAAACAGATCACCTCATAACCCGCCGCCTTCAACACCATCGACAGGGTGTCGCGAACGGCAGGGTCGTCGTCGACCACGAAGATCTCGCCACGTGAGGTTTTTTCGGCCATGTGACGTCCATCCGACATGAGAAGACTTGCGTCCGCGCCAAGCGTTTTGGCGTTCGGCGCGGATTCGGCCCACACCCGCATTTGTACGGGACATGAAGTTAACGCACAAGTAGCGGCGTAGTACCTAATGACTGGGGGACGGAGAATATCCATGCAAAATCTTGCTGGCACCGACCCGGTTGTCGCAGCGACCATTTCCGACAGCCGTCAGTTGATCGCTGCCGATCTTCGCTCTCTGATCGCGCAGATCGACACCAGTATACGCCTGATCGAGGCCGCAATCACGCTGGAAGACACCTGCGATCCGTCGGGTTCCACCGACGTCTTCGTGCTGGATGACGTCACGCCCCGCTACGCCACGGCGAGCGCGGCGCTTGGCGCATGCAGGGTTGGCCTCGACCTTGCGCTGGAATCACTCCCGGGTTCCGGCAAATTGGCTGAAACCGGGCGCTTGATCGGCTGAGGCCGCGCGCACCTGTGCGTCTTACGCGCGGTGGCGCTCCACGATCGCATCGGTGGCGACGCCGCCCCAGGTATGCATCGCCGGCAGACCCATCGCGGTCTTGCCGAGATTGGCGAGGCTGATACGCAGCGCCGCGAGATCGAGCGGCTTCGGCAAGCTCTGGAGTTCGATGCCCACGGAGCGGGCAAAGTGGCGGGCGGCGCTGCGACGCCGGCCATCCATGCCGCTGATGACGATCACGGAGCCGGCGAATTTCGCTTCCGACATCACGCGCAGCACCTCGATGCCGTCGCCGTCCTCAAGCACGAGATCGAGCGTCACACAGTCGAAGCGCCCGGCGCGAAGCTGGCTGATCGCCTCCGAAACCGAGGACGCCACGGTCACCTCATGTCCGGCCTGCTTGGCTGCGACCGTGATCAGGCTGCGCTGCGTGGCGTCGTCATCGACGACCAGAAGCTGCAGCGGGCGCCGTTCGCCGGCATCAGTCGGGTTTGACGGGAGGGAGGAGAAGGAGCTTCTTGGCATTACCGGATCCTGCGATTGCGACCGGCAATTCATATCTGGCAGGCGCTTAGGCCACGTAAAACGGAGGCCGCGAATTCAATCGGATGTTTTGAGCAAATCCGACCCAACGCGTTAAGGAAGCGAGCGCGAGCCCACGGCTGCGATCAGACCGTCGCGTCATGGCCCGCGGCGGCGCGCTTCTTCTTGTTCTTCCCGCGCAGGAACTGGATGTCCATTTCCGCGCCGTTGACGCGCACCAGCTCGCAACGGCGATAGGCAAGGCCTGTCGAGGACAACAGGAGAAAGAATTCCTTGAGATTCAGGCCCTGGATCGAGCCTTCGACCGTCAGGATGGCATCGGTGTCGGAAATCGCGTTGAGCTTGCAATCGCGACGCCAGGTCCCGTCGATCGCCATGATGCAGACATCATAGCCGCGACTGAACGTCACGCGTTCCGCACCCTTGCCATCCTCGCTCATGCGCGCAGCCCCGCCATTGCAGCGCTCCTCGGAGGCGCCGCCGCGATCGCGGGCTTTGTTGCGACGGCGCTGCGTGCGTCATTGGGCTTGTAGAGGCCGCGCCGCTCCGGAATCGGGCGGAAGGTGTCGGTCAGCCCGACCACGGTTTCCGCCGCCCCGAGCACCAGGAAGCCATCGCCCTCGACCTGTCGAGCGAGGCGGTTGAAGATGTTGATCTTGGTCTCCTGGTCGAAATAGATCAGCACGTTGCGGCAGAAGATCACGTCGAAGGTGCCGAGCTGGGAGAAGTCATGCAGCAGATTGAGCTGCCGATGCTGGATCATGGCGCGCAGCTCGGGATTGATCTGCCAGGTCTCGCCGGTCTGCTTGAAATATTTGACCAGCAGCTGAATCGGCAGGCCGCGCTGCACCTCGAACTGGCTGTAGATGCCGGCCTTGGATTTCTCCAAAACCTCCTGCGACAGGTCGGTGGCGATGATCTCGACCCGCCAGCCGGTGAGCGCAGCGCCCATCTCCTTCAGGCTCATCGCCAGCGAATAGGGTTCCTGACCGGTCGAGCCGGCGGCGCACCAGATGCGCACGCTGCGGCGCGCCGCACGCGCCTTCAGCACCTCCGGCATGATCGTTTCGCGGAAATGATCGAACGGGACCTTGTCGCGGAAGAAGAAGGTCTCGTTGGTGGTCATGGCTTCGACCACGCTGGTGATCAGCGCGCCCGATCCAGCTTGCAGCTTCTGGACGAGCTCGCCGATGCCGGAGAGTCCGACCTTGCGCGCGAGCGGCAACAGCCGGCTCTCGATCAGATATTGCTTGTCGGCAGACAGGTCGAGACCGGAATGGTCTCTCAGGAACTTCCGCAGATACTCATACTCGGGCGGGGTCACAGGGCAGCCTCTCGCAGAATTATCGGGAACACTCAGGCCAGAGATACTCAGGCAAAGGCTTGTCCAACGGGGATCAAGCCAACTTCAGCGAACTTGTCGGCGATGATGTCCTTGTCGAACGGCTTCATGATGTATTCGTTGGCGCCGCCGCTGAGCGCCTGGGCGATGTGGGCGACGTTGTTCTCGGTGGTGCAGAACACCACCTTGGGCTGGTCGCCGCCGGGCAGGCGGCGCATGTGGCCCATGAATTCGAAGCCGTCCATGACCGGCATGTTCCAGTCGAGCAGCACGGCGTCGGGCAGCCCGCGCTTGCAGATCTCCAGCGCCTTGGAGCCGTCCTCGGCTTCGGTGACTTCGAATTCCAGGCCTTCCAGGATGCGGCGCGCGATCTTGCGCACGACGCTGGAATCATCGACGACCAAACATGTCTTCATTTTGGTTCTCCGGCTTCGATGTTGTTGGGCTCACGCAGCCATTTGCACTTTGGTTTCGAGCTCGAGGACACGATCGACGTCGAGGACGACCATGAGCTGGCCGTCGAGGCGGTGAACGCCGCCGGCGAGCTTGGCCATGCGGGGGTCGAGGTTGACGGGGTTTTCCTCCTTGCCGTCCTCGGGCAGGCGCAGCACCTCGCCGATCGTGTCGATGAGGAGGCCATAGGATTCACCGCGCAGGT
>NZ_BSOW01000059.1 GCF_030160715.1 Bradyrhizobium iriomotense | reverse complement strand
CCTCAACCGAAACGCCTTGGCGTTCTTGTGCCTCGCTTCAATCCGCATCATGCTGAGAAAGCTTTGTCAAAAAAGATCATGATCCCGGACAGACTCTTAATTTAGCGAAGGTCGCCTGTTGGCCCTTTGCTGACCTTATGCTCTCGCTCGGCGATGTCGGTTCGTGAGGGACAACCCGACATCGTTCGGAACAGCGGCCGAGGTAGCCGAGATCCTGCACGCCGGCCCGGCCGCTCCTGTGGACCTGGCGCGTCTTCGCAGACTGAAGGATCTGGCTAACGCCCACCCCATTCCGTCCTTTGTCGATTGATGCCAGCGCGCGCCCCGGGCGCCAGGGGCGGTACCGACCGGGCGCCCACAGAAGATTTGCGGCTAGGGCGTGTGCTGATCAACGCGCAGATGTCGCGCTTGGGCGCGAGGCAGAAATCAATGCTCGGTCTAAGTCCCGCCACTTGTGACCCCAAGCCGACGTTTCGGACCCGTGGGCGGAAGTTGATCTAGATCAAGAGAAGCATTGCGGCATTGTGTCCCGGCTAGGCGTCCACAGGGTTCTGACGTCTCCAAGAGGGAGCTTCCAATGACCCGTACCCGTCAGCATGACGATGGTTCAAAGCCAGAAAGCCGCTTACTAAACCGCCGCAACTTGCTGCTTTGCGGCGCCACACTCACCGCCGCTTATTTGATCTGCGCGCTGGGAACAACCAGCCTCGCGCAGCAAACAACCGGCACGCCGGGCTCTCCCGGGGCCACCACGACGATTGATGGAAAGTATCTTCCGCCGCCGCCGCCAAAGTTCGGCGGCGACATCAACCTCCAGGCCAGCCAGTCGAAACCGTATTGGCCCGCCCGCGTGGTGCCGCCGCAGAGCGCGCCCAACGTGCTCCTGATCATGACCGACGACCAAGGCTATGGCGTTTCGGGGACATTCGGGGGCGTCATCCCAACTCCTGCAATGGATCGCATTGCGCAGATGGGTCTGCGCTACACCCAGTTCCACTCCACGGCCCTTTGCTCGCCGACGCGGGCGGCGCTGATCACCGGCCGCAACCACCACTCGGTGGGCTTCGGCACCATCTCGGAGCAGGCGACCGGCTATCCGGGTTACGACAGCATCATCGGACCGGAGAGCGCCACCATTGGCACGATCCTGAAGCAGAACGGCTACGCCACCTCCTGGTTCGGCAAGAACCACAACACGCCGAGCTATCAATACAGCTCGGCCGGTCCCTTCGACCAATGGCCGATCGGCATGGGTTTCGACTATTTCTACGGCTTCATGGGCGGCGAGACCGACCAGTGGACGCCGTACCTGTTCCAGAACACCACCCAGGTTTTCCCCTGGGTCGGAAAGCTCGGCTACAATCTGACGACGGACCTGGCGGATGAAGCGATCGCCCACATGCGACAGCTCAATGCCGCCGCCCCCGATCAGCCGTTCTTCCTCTATTACGTGCCCGGCGGCACCCATTCGCCGCATCAGCCGACCAAGGAATGGATCGACAAGTTCAAGGGCAAGTTCGACATGGGCTGGAACGCCCTGCGCGACCAGATTTTCGCCAATCAAAAGCGGCTTGGGGTCATCCCCGAGAACACGCAGCTCACAGCCTGGCCGGACGACCTGCAGAAGTGGGAGGCTTTGACGGCCGATGAGAAGAAGCTGTTCGCGAGGCAAGCCGAGGTGTTCGCCGGTTATGCCGCCTACACCGACCACGAGATCGGGCGCGTGATCCAGGAAGTCCAGGACGAAGGCAAGCTCGACAACACGCTGATCATCTACATCAGCGGTGACAACGGCACGAGTCCGGAAGGCACCACGCGCGGGACTCCGAACCAATATACCGCTTACAACGGCATACTGGATCTTCCGATCGCCGAGCAGTTGAAGGCGTACGACGCCTGGGGCTCGGCCGCGACCTATCCGCACATGGCGGTGGCCTGGTCATGGGCCTTCGACACGCCATTCAAGTGGACGAAGGAGGTCGCGTCGCACTTCGGTGGCACCCGCCAGGGCATGGCGATCTGCTGGCCGAACCGGATCAAGGATGCGGGCGGCATCCGCACCCAGTTCCACCACATGATCGACGTCGTACCGACCATCCTAGAGGCAACCGGCATTCCGGCGCCGCTGATGGTCAACGGCATCGCGCAGAAGCCGATTGAAGGTGTCAGCATGACCTACACCTTCGACAAGTCGAGCGCCAACGTGCCGTCCGCGCGAACGACGCAGTACTTCGAGATGTGGGGTAACCGCGCCATCTATCACGACGGCTGGATCGCGGCGACAACGCCACCTGCGCCGCCTTGGCTCCTGGGTACCGCCAAGATGCCCGCGGACGTGGTCAACGGCTACACGTGGGAGCTTTACAACATTGCGGAGGACTACTCGGAGAGCAATGATATCGCAGCCAAGATGCCTGACAAGCTCCGCGAGTTGCAGGAGCTGTTCATGGTGGAGGCGGCGAAGTACAACGTGTTTCCGCTGGACAACTCGGTGCTTCAGCGCGTCATCGCACCAAGGCCAAGCGCAACCGCCGGTCGGAACACTTTCACCTACTCGGGTGAGTTGTCAGGCCTGCCCGAGAGCGATGCACCCAGCATCCTGAACAGGTCCTATACGATCACCGCGGAGCTCGACATTCCAGGCGCGGGCACCACGGTTGGGCGTGCGGGTTCGCAGGATAGCAGCGAAGGGATGATCGTCACCCTCGGCGGCCGGTTTGGCGGCTATGGCCTGTATCTGCTCAAGGGCAAGCCGGTTTTCGTCTATAACTTCGCCGACCTCGAACGCTTCCGCTGGGAGGGCAAGGACGCGCTCACGCCGGGCAAGCACACCATCGTGTTCGACTTCAAGTACGATGGACCCGGCTTCGGCAAGGGCGGCACGGGCGTCCTGAAGGTGGACGATAAGGAGGCTGTGACCAGCAAAGTCCCGCACACGCTTCCATTCATCATGTCAATTGACGAAACCTTCGATGTAGGTGTCGATACCCGCACCCCCGTTGACGACAAGGACTATCAGGTGCCGTTCCGCTTTACCGGCAAGCTCGACAAGCTCACCTTCAAGGTCGGGCCGGTGCAGCTCACCAGCGAGGAGCATCAGGTCATTCGGCACGCGCGCGCTGGCGCGAACAACTGATGCCTCAGCGATCCGGTCGGGCGTCCCTTCCTCGGGGGCCCGGCCGGACTTTGTGGGCAGCAACTTCCGGTTATGGCCGTTTGAGACATGCCGACTGCGTCGAGCAATGTCCGAGTTCGAAAGCGAAGCGGAAAACATGTGCTCGCGCTGAGTTCTTCTCAGTTATGCCGACCCAGCCATGGAAAATCTGACGCACTACCCGCCGCTTTTGTTCGTTGTTTCCTTTGTGGCGCTCTCAGTAGTTGCGGTCGCAGGATCATGGCTACGCAGGCGTTATCCGATCGCCGACGACGAGCAGAACGACCATCTTGGTGTCGTCCTTGCGGCTACCCTGACTTTGCTCGGCCTGATCATCGGCTTCAGCTTTTCGATGGCTGCCAATCGTTATGATCAGCGAAAGAATTTCGAGGAGGCGGAAGCCAACGCCATTGGAACCGAAATACTGCGCGCCGATTTTCTTCCCACCGACGATGCCGTAAACGTCCGCGAGCTCCTTGCCGAGTACACGCGCCTGCGCATCCAGTTCTACCTCAACAAGGATGACGATCAACGCAAGCAAACGGCCGAACGGACCACCCAGTTGCAAGCCGCTCTTTGGTCTGCAGTCCGCAAATCCTCGGCTGCCCAGCCGACGCCCGTGGAGGCGCTGGCAATCGCCGGAATGAACGATGTAATTAACTCGCAAGGCTATACGCAGGCAGCGTATTGGAATCGGATTCCCACTGCCGCATGGTTTTTTGTGGCGATCATCGCGCTATGTTCCAATGCGTTGATGGGCTACCGAAGCGCCAAGGCCGGGCCAAGGCTGCTGTTCGTGCTGCCGCTGATCGTTTCGTTTGCCTTCCTCCTGATCGCCGATATCGATGCGCCTCGCCATGGCCTGATTGAGGTGAGGCCGCAAAATCTGGAGAGTCTGGCGAACTCGCTCGCCGATCGAGCACGCTAAAGCCATCCGACGAGCAGCCAGCGCTCTAACCTCGAACCTGCGCATCTGCAGGAGACTTCCGCCTTTGCCCCTTTGTCGTTCGGCTAGATCGTCGCTCCGCCGGGCCGGATTGTGCGCGCTTGTCTGATCCGGCGGCAGGTTCGGCATGGTGCCATTTTGCCCCTGATTTGCCTGACGTCTCAACTCTTATTCGTAAAATAAGAAATTCGTCCGACCGGCGCCCGGCCCCTTTTCATGGGGTTGTTTTCGATATTTTAGTCGGGAGGCTCCGCCCCGTCCTGCAAGCCGACCTCACGGCAGGGCCAGACGAGCCCGCGCTCAGCCCTTCGGCCCGCGCAACTGCGCCGTCAGCCTATCCATCGCCTCCGCCACTTCACGCC
The DNA here is from genome assembly GCF_030160715.1 of Bradyrhizobium iriomotense. GTDB lineage: Bacteria > Pseudomonadota > Alphaproteobacteria > Rhizobiales > Xanthobacteraceae > Bradyrhizobium > Bradyrhizobium iriomotense. Next base: position 29,103 of record NZ_BSOW01000059.1, on the reverse strand, counting down.
ACTGCGACAGCCCGCTCCGCGGAAATCGGAGGGTGAGGTCGGCGCCGACGATGCGGCGCTCCGAAAGGCACATGCCGGGCGTGGCCGCATCGCGCGTGCGGACGGAAAGATCGAAGGTCAGCATTGCTGTCCAGTGCGTCTTGGCCGCAACACCCAGTGAGAAATTCGAGCCGTCCTGCGTCTCGCCTTCGTTGTGGCAAATCTAAGAGATAACTCGATGCAGGGTTGGGCCCGAGACTGAACACGGGGATCTGTGGTTGGAATTGTGGGGGACCGCTGCTGCGCGGTCAGCGACATTGAATATCTGGCAAGTAGGCTGCATCGCCGGCGCGCTGGGGGCAACTTCGCTTGCCGCGATTTATCAGATCGCGGTACCGCGCTCGAGCATCGCAACCCCGAACGTAAGAGTTGCTGATGCATTCAGCAGGATCCCGCTGAATGTGACGACGCTGCTGACAAACGCCGCGGCAGCGTTGCCGGCTCCGGTCATCGAGGCGAAATTCAATACAAGATCATCGGCTAATGCGATTGTTGCGGCGGAATTCGGCGACGCGACGCCGGATGCGGTGATGCCGTCCGATGTGACCAGTTCGCCGCGGCAAGGGCAAACGTTGCAGGTTAGTGCCAGCCTTGACGCCACGCCGTCCAAGAACGAGTCAACGCCACAGCAGGACCGACTGCAGGCTGCTTCTCCCAAGCCGGGCGACGGCAAGCTGTCGTATCTGAAGTACTACGTCTACTCGGAAACTCCTCCGCCGGAGAAACCCGCGAAGATCGCCTTGGCGGCATTCGGCGACGTTCCGCTCGGAACGCCGGTCCAGGAGATCGAACGCGCGGCCGAAGCATTCGGTGTGGATGTCAATTTCATGAAGGCGGTTGCCAAAATCGAATCCGATTTTAATCCCAAGGAACGCACCGGCTCCTACGTAGGTTTGTTCCAGCTGAGCAAGTCTGAGTTCAGCAAATACGGGTCGGGCGACATCCTCAATTCTCGCGACAATGCTATGGCTGCCGCCTACAAGTTCATCAACGAGGCTGCGCTGTTCGAAGCAATGACGCACGAGGAGTTGACGTTCGCCAATCTCTATCTGATCCACCAGCAGGGCTGGGAAGGAGCCGCCCAACACATCAGCCATCCGCAGCGGATTGCCTGGAAGTCGATGTGCGCGACCCGCGAGGGCATCGAAAAGGGCGAAAGATGGTGCAAGCGCGCCATCTGGGGCAACACGCTGCCAGCGGTCAAACGTGAATGGAAATCGGTCGATCTCCTCACCTCGGGCGCGTTCGTGGCGATGTGGCGGGACCGCGTCGAGACGCTCTATGCCCGCTACCCAGCGCCAACGCCGCGGCCGCGGGACGCTTGAGATGAATCAGCTCGCGACGGCCCACGCACACGCCCCCTTCCATAAATCGTTTGGTCGGGAACGTGTCCCGGCAATCTTGAAGTCCAATTTCTAGAGCATGATCCGGAAAAGTGTGAAGCGGTTTTCCCTCGCGACAAACGCGGAACGCGTTTGCGCGGAGATCATGCGCAAACAACGACCTAAAGCGCGATGACGATTCATCCTAATCTCATCGCGCTTTAGGGTGCTAATAGTCTGTCGATCGTTTCGGGCAAGAAGGCTTCGGCCGAAAGGCGCTCCGGACCGATCAGGCTCGCAGGAAGCGGGGCGAGCTGCCCTGCTGCCACGCGCTTTCCGACGCGCGCGCGTCGCTCGCGCGCCTCGGGACCGAACTCGACGCGCAGCGTGGTCGCGACCTGGGCGGTGATCCGAAGCCGCCGCATTCGTTCGGCGCGCTCGTCCACATAAGGTCTGAAATCGGGCTCTCGCGCCGCTGCCTTCGCGTCACGCAGAATCTCGCTGACCAGGCGGACGTCGCGGAGCGCAATTGAGAGTCCCTGGCCGATGATCGGATCATTGTGCCCGGCAGCATCGCCGACCAATACTATACCCGGGCAGGTGGGATCGTCGATCCAGTGATCCTCATTGGAGAACGAGTTGAAGGGGCCGACCGGAGTCGATCCGGCAATTGCCTCGGCGTAGGGCAGACACGTGAGTTTGCTGAAAGCGTCGACCAGCTTTGCGCGGCGAGTCGGACCATCGAAGCGCGACTTATCTGCGAAGTGATAGATGCCATAAAGGCGAAGCAGATCGTCACCTTGGGGAAATACCAGGAAATGAAAGCGATCTTCGACACCTATCGCCTGCGTGTCGCGCGGCCACGACGGCACACCTTTGACAAGCATACCTCCAATCAGGCTGCGCGGCTGATCGGCATTCACCTTGAAGCCTAGATCCTTACGAAGGCTCGAATTGCGTCCGTCTGCGCCGATCACAAGCCTCGGCTGGAATGTGACTTTCGCCCCGTCGTGTGTGCAGCTGACGAGCGGACGTGAACCCGACGTCACCGAAATATCATCGGCGCCACGCAGAAGGGTAGCGCCTGCCCCCGTTGCCAGTTGTGCGAAGATATCGCAGGTCGCCGGATGGCCGAAGCAGAGCGCACCAAGCCCTTCTGAGTGCATCTTCGTTAGATCGAGCGCGCGCGCCTCGGCCTCTGCCGGAGCAAAAATCTCATCATACGGTATATTGCGTTTGGTAAACAGCGCGCCTGTTTCGCGCAACGGCTGCAGGAGTTCGAGCTTCGCAAGTTCGGTCACACCCCAGGGCGCCATGTACTCGCCGCGCACCCGGTCGGGGTAGCTGTTCTCGCGCTCGAGCAGCACCACCTCGAAGCCGGCACGCGCCAGCACAGTGCCCAGCGCCGCACCAGCAACTCCTGCACCGACGATGACGACGTCCGGTTCTGCGTGACGCATCCCTGCCCCCTGTGATGCTCGGCAATCATCGCTGACCGCACGCGTGCGATCAAGTCCATCTAAGAGGCTGCGGCAGGCTGTTCATCAAGGCGTATGTCGGCGCCACGGGGACCCGAATTCTACGAGTTCAGGTCTGTCAAGAACGCGTTGATCGCGTGAGCCCCTTGTTTCGGCTGCTGGCACATCCACCAATGACCCGCACCTTTCAAGACAGCCACCTTTGCCTCCGCGCGCTCGGCAGAGCGGCGCGCGAGCGTCTCCCCGCCGCAATAGAAATCTTCCGTCGCGATCAGCGCCAGGCCCGGTTTGGCGGCTGCCCTCGGCAAACTGGCTCCCAGATTGCGCATCACCGGCTGCGCGGCTGATCTGTACAGCGCCAGTATTGCCCGGCCCATGTCCTTGTTCGCACCCGCAGCCACTTTTTGAGCGACCGTAGAGGTCATGCCCAAGCTCTCATATCGCTGGGCTCGGGCCTCTACTGGCACACTTAGCATCTGTGCAACCGCTTGCTCGCCGATGTCCGCTGTCTGCCAAGTCCGCGCCATGTCGTGCCAGACATAGTCCGCGTCGAAGCACCCCAAAATATCGCTTGTCCAAGATCGTATCAGGCTTGGTCGCTCCATTGCGATCCGGATGACGTGCCCGCCGCCCCAGTCATGCCCCACGAGATCGATCGGCTGGGCGAACTTAGTGAGTTCGCCGGCGAGCCAATCGCGATAAGCGTCGGTAGAACAATCAAAGCCGGGAGGAATTGCGGAGCCGAATCCGGGTGGAGACAGACGAACAACGCCATCACTGCGCAGATGCGGGACGAGATCGTCCCAGATCGCCTCCGTTTCGGGATTTCCGTGAACAAGAACAATCGTCATCGAAGCTAATTCCCTGAATGTTCGCGCTTGGCCCGAAGGCGAAGATGTTCGGGAGGCCGCGTAGGGGGACCGGATTTCGGCGACGCGGCCCTCGACCAGCGCTTTTGACCCCGACCTGGCGTAGGTCTCCTTCGATGCGGTCGGTCGGTGCCTCCGCCGCATTGGATTGCAGTGATTGCCTACTTATTCGGAGACACGCTTGAAGTTTGCCACGATGCCATCTTGCCCCTGATTTGCCCGACGCGTCAAGCTTTTTTCGTAAAAGACGAAATTCCTCCTGGCGGCGCCGGCGCCTTTGCATGGGGTTGTTTTCGATATTTTAGTCGGGAGGCTCCGCCCCGTCCTGCAAGCCGACCTCACGGCAGGGGCAGACGAGCCCGCGCTCAGCCCTTCGGCCCGCGCAACTGCGCCGTCAGCCTGTCCATCGCCTCCGCCACGTTGCGCCACTGCGACAGCCAGCTTCTGGGAAAGCGGAAGGTGAGGTCGGCGCCGTCGACGCGGCGCTCCGAAAGGCACATGCCGGGCGTGGCCGCATCGCGCGTGCAGCGCGCAGTCAGTACGGGGCTCTCTGCGGAGAACAGGTCCTCGCTGCCATAGGGCGTCTCGGCGCGGAACATCCTCATCGTCAGCCCGTCCTCCGGCGAGGTCGCGGCCTGATCGAGATAGCGCGGGTAGATGGTGCTGACCCGCAGCTCCGGCGCGAGCGCATCGTGATGTGCCGCGATCGACAGGAAGATGCGGTCGATCGGCTGCATCGTCGCCTCCGCCGCATCGGCGGTGACATGCCTCGGCGCGCCCGGCACTTCGAGCGAGGGGTAGACGAAGTCGATGTCGATGCGCTCCTGCGGTCCGGTGTGCCGCTGGATCTTCATCCGGATCGCCGCCGTCGGCACATTGAACAGCGTGCCGCCGACGCTGACCGGCAGCCTGTCCGGCGCACTGGCGCCGACCACCGTGCTCCAGGTCGGCCACAAGAGGTACGCGACCACGGCCACGGCGGCTGCCGCGAATAAGCCGCCGAGCACGAGCGGGACAAGATGCGCTCTTGTCCGGCCCTGGCGGCCGCGGGAGGAAGTTGCCGAGAACACGCTCATCAAGACGTCGCCGCAAAGTCGGCCGCTGGCCGACGAATCAAGCGTGAATATGCCACGCGGCGACGGTTCCGCGCAGCCCGCCGCACTCGATGGGGGGATGACGCCGGCGGGACGCTGCGTTAACCTTTTCTTAAGACTAATGTAGCGTTAAGCGGCACTTTTTGTCACAGGAAGGGGCCAGCGTTGCGTATGGGCGGACCTTCCGATGACTCCTGAGACCCTGAATTCCTTTTTCTCGATCTGCATCGGGTTCGCGCTCGCGGGCGCGCTCGTGAACGGTTACCAGGCACTTTCGCAGCGGACCGCCGGCTTCGGGCTGTTGCAGGAGGGCGTGGCGCCGAAGACGTTTGCGGCCGTGCCGTTCCTGGTGTTCGCGGCGCCTTTCATCATCATGCGCAACACGCTGCGGGGGGCGCGGCTGGAAAGCCGGCGCGTCGAATTCGTGATGATGGCGACCATCATCGCGGGCTTCTGGAGCATGATGAGCGGCACGTTCTTCCTGATGACGCTGCGCGCCGCCGGCGTGCTGGCCTGAGCGCGCCTTTCGGTATTTCGCTGCCCTTTGCCTGAACGTCAGAGCTCCGCTATGCCAGGGTTTCGTGACAGGAGACCTCCATGGCGATCTACGAGCTTGACGGGCAGGCGCCCGACCTTCCCGCCGACGGCAACTACTTCATCGCCGACACCGCAACCGTGATCGGCCGCGTGCGTCTCAAGCCCGGCGCCAGCGTCTGGTTCGGCGCGGTGCTGCGGGGCGACAACGAGTGGATCGAGATCGGGGAGGGCTCCAACGTGCAGGACGGCTCGACCTGCCACACCGATCTCGGCTTTCCCCTGGTCGTCGGCAAGAACTGCACCGTCGGTCACAACGTGATCCTGCACGGTTGCACCGTCGAAGACGGCGCGCTCATCGGCATGGGCGCGGTCGTGATGAACGGTGCGAAGATCGGTCGCGACTGCATCGTCGGCGCCGGCTCCGTCATCACCGAGGGCAAGGAATTTCCTGAGCGCTCGCTGATCATCGGCTCGCCCGCGCGCCTGATGCGCACGCTTGACGACGCGCAAGTCGCCAGGATGGGCAGCGGGGCGAAGCAGTACGTCGCCAACGGCTCGCGCTTCAAGAAGGGTTTGAAGCGGATCGGCTGACGGCGGCGGCAAGGCTCATTGCGTCGACTTGCGGCGCCTGGGTGAAGGCTCCGCTTCACGCTTGGCGCTCTTGCGCAGCGCGTCCTTCAGGTCGGCCGGTATGCCGTGCTTTTCCAGGAGATCTGAAAAAGCCTCGTCCGCCAGATCCTGAAGGGTCTCCATGCGATCGCGTGCGAGCTGCTTGAGCTTGCCGAACGTATCCTCGTCGAATGCGATCAGCTTGCGCATGATCGTCGCTGCCTCCCTCGTCAAATCATGCGTAACGGAATTGTTCCGGAACGTGCCTGTGCGCCCATCGTTGGTGCTCGAAAGGGAGAGTCTCCGATGGTCAGATTGCCTGCAACAGTTTCGGCATCGATAGCTGCATCGATCCTTGGCCTTGCCGTCCTTGCGATGCCGACGACGTCGCTCGCACAAAGCAGTGGCGGTGGCACGGGCGGAAGCAGCGGCAGCGCGACGTCCGGCGCGACGGGGAGTGGCTCCGTGACGACCGGTACGGCTGGCGCCGGGTCGCCGAGCGGGATGGCTCCGCCGCCCGGGACGAACAGCCTGGGCACCGCACAATCTTCCGGCGGGACCGTCGGCATGGGATCCGGTGGAGACAGGTCGGTCGACCAGGCGGTCGATGCGGAGAACAAGCAAATCGACAAGACGGTGAAAAGCATCTGTCGCGGCTGCTGAGCCGGCAGGACGGCCGATCCCTTAAGTGGTTGAAAAGTAGCCGCAAAAAACAAGGCCGTTGACGCAGTATACCGCCAACGACCTTGCCAGCCCCGGATATTGAAATTGGCTCACGCCATCCGGTAGCGGGCAGGATGACCCGGAATCACACGGGGAAATGTGATCCAGTTCACACGCCGCAAAATAATGGCGCATAAGGCGGGAACGAATCGCCGCCGTCCGGATCAGCTTCGCGATCTGCTCCGCTTGCGCAGGCTGGCATGGCGGCGCGCGGGTTTGCGCCGGGTAACCGAGGGCGTCTCGGTTTCCGCGGCCTGTGCGCTGGCGTAGGACTGTTTGAGCCCGTCGATGGATTCGGTCAGGGTCGCAACCTGTTCCGACAGGCGCTTGGTGTCGGCCTGCTGCGAGGCGAGCAGGCGTTTGACCGTCAAAAGCTGGTCCTGCACCATCTGGAGCTGATCGATGGATTCCTGCTGGGTGGCTTCCAGCCCCTTGGTCTTTTCGACGAGCTGCTCGGAGGCCTGCGCCGCGCGGGCCTGGAGCTGCCGGGACACCACCGTCCGGTCCGCCTCCGGCGTGGCGCCGGTGTAGACGCGCCAGATCGCGATCGAGGTGACGCCGGTGACGAGCAGGAGCAGGGTCGCAGCCGTGAGCGCGATCGGCTGGCTGCCGAGACGGGTGAAGGCGCTGGTTCGCGTATCGTTGGTCGCGAGATCGATCATCGCTGACAAAGCCCAAAAAATGAACTGAAGTGGCGAAGACCAGCGGCAACGGCCGCCGGGGCGTCCCGAAAACGTTACATTTCGGCAGGAAATGGGACCAAAAAGAGGCTAAGGGCGGAAAAAAGGACCATTGCGGCCCAAGAAGGCCATTTGGGCCCTGGGATTCAGGGTTGAAAGCCGCCCATCGGTCCGGAATACGTCTTCGCCCGCGGGGCCGCATAGGGCCCCAGCCGCGATGTTCTCAGCCCGAGTCGCACCAGCGCTTCGGCGAGCGGGACGGCGGCGGCAACGCCGTCGACGACGGGGAGGCCATGCTTGCTCGCGAGCTCGCCGGCGAAGTCGGCCATGCCGGCGCAGCCGAGCACGATGGCCTCAGTGCGGTCCTCGCGGATCGCGGCCGTGATCTCGCTGGAGATCTTGCCGAGGGCATCGGCATTGCGCTCTTCCAGCGCGAGCACGGGGACCTCGGCGGCGCGAACGCGGGCGCAGCGCTCGGCGAGGCCATATTTCCGCAAATTATGCTCGAGCGGCACGATGGAGACACCCAGCGTCGTCACCACGGAGAAGCGCGTCGCAATCAGGCTGGCCACGTGGAAGGCGGCTTCGCCGATGCCGATCACCGGTGCCTTTGCGATCGCACGCGCCGCATCCAGGCCGGTGTCGTCGAAACAGGCGATGATGTGGGCGTCCGCGCCATCACGGTCGGCGTCGCGGATGCAGCCGAGCAGGCCGGGCACCGCGAAGGCCTCGTCATAAAAGCCTTCGATCGAGACCGGCCCCATCGTGGGCTGGCGGGCATCGATCGATGTGTCCGGCAAGGCGACGGCGCGGGCCGCCGCGGCGATCTTCGCCGTCATCGCGGCCGTGGTGTTGGGATTGACGATGTGAAGCCGCATCAGGTCACACCAGTCCCTTGCCGGCGTCGGACCCCTTTGCGGCCTGCCGCTTGTTCAGCATGTGGATGGTGCCGAGCGCCAGCGTGATCACCGCGAAGGAGACCGCGGAGATGATGGTGCCGAGCGCATAGATGTCGGGCTTGGTCACCGTGGTGGTGAGGCCCTGGAGATCCAGCGGCAGCGTGTTCACCGACCCGATCGCCTGGCTGGAGCGGGCAAGCTCGTCCCAGGACAGCGTGAAGCCAAACAGCCCGATGCCGATCACCGAGGGCAGGATGATCGGCAGCACGACGTGACGGAAGGTCTGCCAGGGCGTCGCGCCGAGATCGCGCGCGGCTTCCTCGAGCCTGGGATCGAAGCGGTTGAAGATCGCGAACATGATGAGCAGGCCGAACGGCAGCGTCCAGGTCAGATGCGCACCCAGGCCCGAGGTGAGCAGGCCCATCGAGGTCTCGAAATTCTCGTTCCAGTGCGCCTTGATGAGATCGTCGATGATGCGGAATTCCAGGGAGATGCCGAGCGAGGTGATGATGGAGGGGACAATGAGGCTCGCGATCGCCGAATAGAACAGGATGCTCTGCGCCTTGAACTTGCGGCGGAAGGCCATGCCGGCGGCGACCGACAGCACGACGGTGACCGCCATCACGACGAGGCCGAGTAGGAGCGAGCGGCGGAAGGCGGCACCCAGATCGACGATGCCGGTGCCCTGGAACAGCTTCGACAGCCAGTAGGTCGACATCCCGTTCATCGGGAAGGTGAGGCCGCCCTGCGGCCCCTGGAACGACAGGATGTAGATCGCGATCATCGGGCCGTAGAGAAACAGCACGTAGGCCGCGAAGAAGACGGCGAGCACGTAGAAGCTGCGCGGGCGTCCCTCACGCATCACAGCTCCTTCCTGATGTCGACGATGCGCGACATCATGGTGATGATCAGGAAGGTGATGGCGAGCAGGATCACGGCGTTTGCCGCAGCCGCGGGGAATTGCAGCGCGTTGAGTCGGGTCTCGATGATCTTGCCGGCGGCGGCGATCTGCTGGCCGCCCATCACGCCGATGGTGATGAAGTCGCCCATCACGATGGTGATGACGAAGATCGAGCCGATCACGATGCCGGGCTTGGCAAGGGGGATGATGACGTTGACGAGGGTCTGGAAGCCGGTGGCGCCGGCGTCATAGGCCGCCTCGATCAGCGACTTGTCGATGCGCACCATCGAATTGAAGATCGGCACCACCATGAAGAAGGTGAAGAGGTGCACGAGCGCCAGCACCACGGAGAATTCGGAATAAAGAAGCCATTCGACCGGCTGGTCGATCACGCCCACCTTGAGCAGCCCGGAATTGACGAGGCCGTTGCGGCCGAGCAGCGGAATCCAGGCGATCATGCGGATCACGTTCGAGGTCCAGAACGGGATCGTGCAGAGCAGCGACAGGCCCATCTGCCAGGTCTTGGACTTGATGTGGAAGGCCAGGAAGTAGGCGACCCAGAAGCCGATGAACAGCGTGATCGCCCAGACCATGAAGCACAGCTTGAGCGTCTTCACATAGGTCTTGCCGATCGTGCAGAGTTCGGGGAGCTGCGCGATGCAGCCTTCGAACGTGTCGGTATAGCCGCGCCCGGAGAAGGCCGGCAGCAACTGGTATTCGTTGTAGTCCCAGAAGGAGACGATGACGACGAACACCAGCGGGATCAGGAAGAAGGCGAGGAAGACGAGCATCATCGGCCCGGCCTGGAGCCAGGAGATGAAGGAGGGCGACAGACGCGCCGCTTTCTGGCGCGTCTGTCCCGATCCCCGGGCGAGGCCCGGGGATGCCTGTTGCAGCGTCTCGTCGGACGTGTCCATCACGCTGCGATGAACTCGTTCCACTTACGGACCATGTAGTCGTTCTCGTCCATGACCGCGTTCCAGCAGGCGACCCCGCCCATGCGGTCCTCGTACGAGCCGCCGTCGCGCACGGCACCGGCCTTCTCGAGCAGCGAGCCGTCGGGCGCCTTGATGTCCTTCTCGGCGGGCTTGCCTTCCATCCAGTAGGCCCACTCGTAGGGCTCCATGTGCGCTTTCGCGGTCGAGAGCACCGCCGAGTAGTAGCCCTGGCGGTTGAGGTACGCGCCGGCGTAGCCGGACAGGAACCAGTTGACGAACTCGTAGGCCCAATCGAGCTTCGCACCCGACACGCCCTTGGAGACGCAGAAGCCCGAGGCCCAGGAGCGGTAGCCTTCCTTCAACGGCTGGAAGGTGCAGGCGATGCCCATCGAGCGCACCTTGGTGACGGCCGGCGACCACATCGACTGGATGACGGTTTCGCCCGAGGCCATCAGGTTGACGCTCTCGTTGAAGTCCTTCCAGAAGGCGCGGAACTGACCAGCCTTCTTGGCTTCGGTCATCACCTTCATGGTGAGATCGATCTCTTCCTTGGTCATGTTGCCCTTGTCGGCATATTTGTACTTGCCGGTGGCTTCCACGACCATCGCGGCATCCATGATGCCGATCGAGGGGATGTTGAGGATCGAGGCCTTGCCCTTGAACTCGGGATTGAGCAGCTCGGCCCACGAGCTGATCGGCCGCTTGATCAGGTCCGGACGGATGCCGAGCGTATCGGCGTTGTAGACGGTCGGAATCAGCGTCACGAACTCGGTCGCCGACTTGGAGAAGGTCTTGGAGTCCTTGCCTTCGAGATAGAGCACCTTCCAGGGCGCGGTGCCCTGATTGCCGATCTTCTTGCCGCCGGGCGTCTCGCCCTTGGTGAAGACGGGCGTGATGTTGTCGAATTCCTTGATCTTCTTGGCGTCGAGGGCAAGGATGTTGCCGGAGGGCACGAGCTTCTTCAGCGAGAAATATTCGGTGTCCAGCACGTCGAAGGAGTTCGGCTGGGTCATCACGCGCTTGGTGACGTCGTCGGTCGTCGCGGTGATGTATTCGATCTTGATGCCGGTGTCCTTCAGGCACTGTTTCGAGATGTCATCGCCCTCGTTCACGGCGGTGCCGAGATAGCGCAGCACCTTCGGCTCGGCCGACATCACGTAGGGGAAGCCGGTGATGGCGCCGGAGCCGGCGGCGAAACCTGCGAGGCCCGCGGTCCCCTTCAACAATGTGCGGCGGCTGACGCCGGTCTTCCTCGTCGTCTCTGTCATATCAGTCACTCCTCTGTGTTGCGCATTTTCCGGACTGGATGGCGCTATTGCAGACGCTGCGCCTTGGCGGGATCCCAGGTGGCCAGCACGCGATCACCCGGACGGAAGGGGTGGGCGTCGAAGGTGGCCTCGGGAACATGGGAGAACAGGGTGGTGCCGTCGTCGAGCGTGAGCGAGACGGCGACGTAGGAGCCCTGGTACTCGGTCTCGGTCAAAAGTGCCGGCGCGCCGAAGGCGCCGTCCGCGAGCGGCTTGATGCCGAGCTGATCGGCGCGCACCGCGATCGTCTGGCCGGCGTCGGAGAGCACGTTGTGTCCGCCGATGAAGCGCGCGACGAACTCGGTGCGCGGATGGTGGAAGATGTCGCGGGCCGAGCCCTGCTGCTCGATCTTGCCGTGATTCATCACCACGATATGGTCGGCGAGCGCCATCGCCTCCTCCTGGCCGTGCGTGACCTGGATGAAGCTGATGCCGAGCTCGCGCTGCAGCCGCTTCAACTCGCCGCGCATCCTGACGCGCAGGAACGGGTCGAGCGCGGAGAGCGGCTCGTCGAGCAGCAGGATCTGCGGCTCGGTGATCAGGGCACGGGCCAGCGCCACGCGCTGCTGCTGGCCGCCGGAGAGCTGCGCCGGCAGGCGCGCGGCATAGGGCGTCATCGCCACCAGCTCGAGCAGCTCGCCCGCGCGCTTGTGGCGCGTCGCGCGATCGATGCCGCGCATCTTCAGCGCGAAGGCGACGTTGTCGAGCACGGTGAGGTGCGGAAACAGCGCGTAGGACTGGAACATCATGGCCGTGCCGCGCTTGGCCGGCGGCAGGCCGGTGACGTTGTGGGGACCGAGGATGATGTCGCCCTCGCTGACCGCCTCGTGGCCGGCGATCATGCGCAGCGTCGAGGTCTTGCCGCAGCCGGAGGGACCGAGCAGGCAGCAATAGGTGCCGGCCGGAATCTTGAGGTTGACGCTATCGACCGCCAGCGTCGTGTCATAGCGCTTGGTGACCGAGACCAGTTCAAGGGCGGCGGGAAGGGCCATGGGGCTCCCAGGGAAAGGACGATTTACCGCTTCCCTCGGCAAGGCCCGTGCCAAGCGGAAGTCCGCGGCATTTTTTCGGAACTGCGCAGCAATGTCAGATCGTTAGCCCGGAGACGGCAAATCCGGGCAGCGCGGCGATGGCCGCCATGCAGCATTATGCACACAAAATGGTCAGGGATTGTATAAAGTTTCGCCTGTCATTGGATACGGCTGGTCGACTAACCTTTGACGCCTGATTTGACGATCGAGCTCCAAATCGACGAGCCCACATCAACAAGCCAAAGTCTATGGCCGCCAAAGCTCAACCGAAGTCTGACACATCGCTCGCAGCCGACAATGGCAGTGACCGCGTCAGCCGTATCCGGGAGGGTGTGACGACGGCGATCCTCGAGCATCGGCTGCTGCCGGGCACAAAGCTCGGCGAGGACGAGATCGGTGAGATCTACGGCGCGAGCCGCACCTTGGTCCGCACCGCGCTGCACCAGCTCGCGCATGAGGGGATCGTCAGCATCGAGAAGAACCGCGGCGCCTTCGTGGCGCGGCCGACGCCGGCCGATGCACGCGAGGTGTTCGAGGCGCGCCGGTTGATCGAGCCGTCGATCGTCGATCACGCCATCGACGCAGTGTCGCCGGATTGGCTTGAGCGCTTGCAACAACATCTCGCCGAGGAGCATGCGGCGGAAAGCCGCGGCGACGCCAGGACCTCGATCCGGCTGTCCGGCGAGTTTCACCGGCTGGTCGCCGAGATGTCCGGCCACAGCATCTATGCCGGCTTTCTCAAGGAGCTGATCGCGCGCTCCTCGCTGATCATCCTGCTCTATCGCCGCCATGACACGCCCGCCTGCGGCACCAGCCATCACGCCGAGATCGTCACCGCGATCCGCAGGAAGGACAAGTCGCAGGCGCGCGAGCTGATGCTCTCACATCTCACTGAGATCGAGGCCGAGCTGTTTCTGAAAGAGCCGGCTGCCGACGAGCCGCGGCTTTCCGACGTGTTGGGGGCGTGAGGAGCGCGGATCGGGCGCCTACGAAACTTCGCGGCCGGGCCTGCGACCCGCTCTAATGCCTGCTTTCGCTTTCGGCGGCGAGCTGTCCGTCAGGCGTGATCTGGTATTCGCCGTCTTGCTTTGTCATCCACCCGGACCTGACCATCTCCCGCGCGAGCTGTATGGAGCAAATCGGCTGGTTGCCTCCCGGGTAATACAGCCTGTCGTTTCGAACGATCAGGTGGCCGTAGAGCTGAGCCTGGCGGAGTGCCCTGCGCATTCCGGGCGAAGGATTCTTCATGTCGCCTCACGCGGACACGCATGGCGCCATCCCCTGACCAAGGTGAACGCTTGCAGACGTCGTCTGTTCCATGCTGCTGCGGAACCGAACCGACTCTCAGATAATGCCCAAGACGATGAAAAGCCCGACCTCGATCAGGAAAACGAGGCCAGTAGTCACCGACATGAGAAATACGTCACCTGGCGATAGGAACTGCATGGCTCGCCTCGCGACTTGCGAGCCCCCACCGACAATTCACCTACGTTGAGAAAGTTTCGGTTCCAGGCGCACCAATCAGCGATCTCCGCAAGCCGGGGGCCTTTCCCGACCGGGGGCGCGGGCGATGCACACCTGGATACGTCCAGAAGGTGAACCATTTCACGGCCGCTCTTCCATTCCTCAACTAAGATAACGAACGCCGAGGCAAACGAGCTTTTAGGCGTGCGCCAGAGCGATACGCCTCGGCGAAATCAATGTCGGAAGACTCATGGAGGAGACGATGGGTGCCTCAAGAGCTTGCACTTTGAGCCAGTCGATTTCGATGGCGCTGATTGGAGCGGGAATTGTACTCGCCACTCCGCAATCGGCGCGCGCCAATGTGATCACCGATTGGGACGAAAGGGCCACCGCCATCGTCATGCCGATGACGCCTTATACGGCTCAACGTCTGATGGGGATGGTTCACGCCGCGATGTTCGACGCGGTCAATTCGATCGAGCGGCGATACCAACCGTATCTCGTACAACTGCCCGCCAATCCGACCACATCGAAGGAAGCAGCGGCTGCAACCGCCGCTGCCACGGTGTTGGCGACTGTCGACCAGAAAACAGCGAGTGACATGAAAACCGCCCTGACGACCTATCTCGCATCCATGCCCGATGACGAGGCGAAGTCCGATGGCGTCAAGCTCGGCGAGGCCGTTGCGATCAAGGCCGTGATGGCTCGGGCGAATGACGGCGCCGATGCACCCGATGACTACCGCCCGAGGACGGCGCCCGGCGTCTACGTGCCGACCGCCCCCATGTCCGCCTCGGTCTGGCCGAAAGTGACGCCGTGGGCCATGACGGCGCCATCGCAGTTTCGGCCGGGCCCGCCCGTCTCTCTGGCGAGCGAGGAGTGGGCCTCGGACTTCAATGAGTTGAAGGACTATGGCGCCAAGAACAGCGCGAAGCGCTCGCCGCAACAGACCGAAACTGCAAGGTTCTGGCTCATGGTCGGTCCGCGAGCTTACCACCCGTTCGTGCGTCAGCTCGTCGTCTCGAAACAGATGAATGTCGGCGAGGCCGCGCGGTTCATGGCGCTCGCTGCGGTCGGACTCAACGATGCGCTCGTCGCCGTGTTCGACGCGAAGTATCACTATAATTTCTGGCGGCCGGTCACCGCCATTCGCAATGGCGATATCGACGGCAATCCGAACACCGATCGTGATGCCACCTGGCAGCCGATCGACAACACGCCGATGCATCCAGAGTATCCGTGTGCGCACTGCATCCTGAGCGGTAGCGTCGCCGGAGTCGTCACGGCGGTGCTGGGAACGGAGGACATCCCCGAGACCGCGATGACGAGCCCGACTGCGCCCGGCATCACGCATCGCTGGACCAACATGGCGCGTTTTGCCGACGAGGTTGCCAATGCTCGCATCTGGGCCGGATTTCACTACCGGTCGTCGACCCGGGTCGGGACCGACATGGGACGGCGGATCGGCGAGAACGCGGTCAACAGCGTGATGCAGCCGATCGTTGCGACGGGCTCACGATGATCCGTCCCTTGGGTGCGAGTGGTTGAACCCACCGGAAAAGGATTGCGGCCAGCCATTGGGGGATGGCTGGCCGCGCGCGAACCGGTCTGGGACGGGGAGGGGTGGGGATGTGACCGGGTCGCGTAACTCGTTTGTTTGTTCCTACTACTGATCCTTGGCGCTGGCGGTGGAGACCGCCGGCTTGGTATCGCCGAGCGAGACCCAGACGTTGGGATCGCCCTGCGACTGGCGCTTGACGAAGCGGTAGCCGGTCTCGGTCCAGGCGACGACATTCTCGTTCTGATTGTCGAGAATGAACTCGCCCTTGTCGGTCTTGACCGTCAGCACCGCGTGTCCTTCACCCTTCTTGTCGCGCACGACGGTGATCAGCAGGGCCTCGCGCGGCCATCCGGCATCGATCAGCATCTTGCGCTTCAACAGCACATAGTCCTCGCAGTCGCCGTAGCCGTCGGTCGGCAACGACCACTTCTCGATCACGCCCCAGTGCTCCATGTCGGTCAAAGGCTTGACGGTCTCGTTGACCCAGCGATTGACCTTCAGCAGATCGCGCCATGCCGTCTGCGACATCACGATGTCGCGCGGCTGCGACGGACCGCCCTGGCATTGGGCAGCATTGTCGGCACAGAACTCGACCCAGCCGATCGGCGCACGCGTGTTGTCGCCGAGGCTCGCGTAGAGCAGGCGGCCTTCGCCGGCCTGCACTGTCGCGCTGATCCCGAAGAGCATGGCGGCAACCGCCAGCCCTTTCCCCTGTCCCCTGAAGTCGAACATCGTGGCCCCCGTTTCTTGTTGGGACCACAATTCGCACGAAGCTTTTGCGTTGCCGCTAAGTGTGCCAAGTCAAGTCGAGACGAATGCAAGTAAAACGAGCGCCGAATTCGATTTATACTTGAGGAGAATTCGACTAAAATTTGAGAATACTGCAATTGAATAAAATTGTAGGCATTAACGCGCGAGCCCCGGGGAACTCAGCGTTTTCGCACCGTGCGGCCGTCTGCGTTAACCGGCAGCCGCGTGCGTGCGAGATGCGAAAAAGGCGGCATCCGCGTTGCGGAGGCCGCCTTTTCGGCTTGATTGCTGGATTTTTCGACCTGTTGCGCTTTACCGCGCGGTAACGCTCTCTTCGAGTGTCTCGATCGGCTGCTCATGGACGAACTCGAGCGCAAAGCCGTCTTCGAGATTTCTGACCACGCGGCCCTGCACGCGGCCGAGCATGACGGTGGACTTCAGCGGCGGCCGGTTCTCCGCTGCAATGGCAGCGCCCGACAGCGACAGGTCGATGATGCGGCAGGTCATCTTGGTGCCGTCTTCGAGCGTGAGCACCGCGATCGGGTTGCGCGGCACGACACGGTCGTGGCGGCGATCCTCCGGCAAATTGAGGATGTCGCGGTTGGCGAGCCAGGTGAGCTGGGCGGCGAGCTTGTCGCGCTTGCGGGGCGTTGCCCCGATCGTCATGGCGAAGCCGTTGTCGATGATCCGGGTGATCTTGCCCTCGACGCGGCCGATATGGTCGAGATAGGCGACCACGCGGTCGCCGACATTGCCGATGCCGGGGGCGAGTAAGGCGAGGCCGCCCGGTGACATGTTGATCACCTGGCAGGGGAATTCACGGCGATCCGGCAGCATATAGCGGCCGAGCAGATGCACTTTCACCCGCTGGAAACGCCGACGTTCCTCGGCGGCCGGAAGAAATTTTTTGTTCGCCAACGCCATTTTCACTACCCGACCCCCGCCCGGGCGGAGTCCCAAGGACCCTAAGGCGCACAGGGTTAACGCGCCGTTAGCGGGATGGACGGGACCTTCAGAATAGGTCAAGCGGGCCGGGTGCGGCGGGAGGCGACGCGCTCGAAAAGCCACAATAGCACCGGGCAGACGAGCACCGCGAGCGCGCCGAGATCGAGCGCTGCCGCGGCACTTCCGGTCCATCCGGCGAGGCGGCCAGCCACCGCTGGTCCCAGCATCATCGCGGCATAGAACACCGTGAGGAAGATTCCCATGCCGATCGCGCGTGTCTGTGGCGCCAGCACGCGCGCCGGCAGGCTCATGATCGGACCGGCGGGCTGTCCCGAGACGAGGCCGAGCGCGATGACGATCGCGACCACGGCGCTCGATCGCGTCAACAGCGCAAGCAGCGATGCAAGTGCAAGGCTCCCGCCGACGAGAAGGGTGAGGGGGCGTCCGGTACGGTCGGCGAGAAAGCCTCCGAACGGGACGGAGATAGCCGAGATCCAAAGCGCCAGGCTGATCACCGAGCCTGCCGCCGCGACGGTCCAGCCGCGCTCGACCAACAGTGAGGGGCCAAATGACAGGATCATGGCGAAGCCGACATTGAACAGACCCCAGATCGCGCCGGCGATCATCACGGCCGTCACCGTCTGCCGATCGAGGCTCGCGGACGTCGCCGCCATTGCGGCGCTTGCGGGTGGCGGCCGGTAGAGCAGCATCAGCACGAAGCCAAGGGCGATCACTGCGCAGACAGCCAGGAATACGGCGCCGGCGCCGCTTGCCGTGCCAATCGCGGGCAATGTCAGGAGCGAGAGGGCGATCCCGGCCGGCCAGGAATTGATGACGATGCCCATGGCGGTCGCGATTTCCTTGCCGGCAAACCAGTCCGTGGTCATCTTGGTGAGTTGCACGCTGAGCAACACGCCGCCAATCCCGGCAATGACCCGTCCGGCGATCTGGAGGCTCCAGGCGTCCGCGAGCGCCATTGTCATGCTGCCGGTCATCATCAGGGCGAGCGCAGCGAGCGCGGTCGCCTTGTCACCGAACCGCGCGCCGATTGCGCCGCCCGGCAGTGCCAACAATACGCCGGGCGAAAAGTACAGACCGATCAAGAGCCCGATGTCGGCGAGGCCCACGCCAAAGGTCTTTTCCAGGAGTGGCGCGACCGCCGCCACGCTCTGAAACTGGAACGCCATCGTGAGGCGCACGAGAAACAGGATTGCAAGAACGCCCCAGCGATGGCGCAAGGTCTCACCCCCGGATCTCTGAGCACGTGGTCGCAAGATGTAAGTATCGCGTGACAGCTTCGCGGTTCAGCAAGACCTCGATTCAGGGCTTCGGTCTTGCCGCAACGGTTGGCATCGCGCCGAACCTCACATACGCTTCCGGCCAGCCCGCGACATCATTCAACACAAGACGGGCAGTGAGGAAACAGCCATGGAGTCAATCCGCGTATGCACACACGCTGGGCCGGGCGCTGAACCCGTCATCCGCGCCGTGCCGTGGCCGAAGGTCGGGAAGAGGGCTGCCCTGATCAAGATCGGTGCCTGTGGCGTATGCGGCACCGACCTGCACATCCTCAAAGGACATTGGCCGAAGCCGCTGCCCTGGCCGTTCACACTCGGACACGAGCTCGGCGGCGTCATCGTCGAATGCGGCGACGAGTTCACCGAGGATTTCATGAGCAAGCCGCTTCACGTCGGATCGAAGGTGATGATCCCGCCTCTGATGCCCTGCGGCCGCTGCTACTACTGCATCCATTATCCGGCAACGGCCAACAAGTGTCTGACGCCGGTCTATTACGGCCGCTATCTCGGCTTCGACAAGGCTCCGCATCTGTGGGGCGGCTGGGCCGAATATGTCTATGTCGATCTCGACATGCTGCCGGGCACCAAGATCTACAAGCTGCCCGATGACATGTCGCTGCGGCTGGGCGCGCTGTCCGAGCCGTTGACGTCCTGCATCCGCGCCTTCAACCGCGCGAGCCGCGCCGGTGGCTTCGCCTGGGGTGACACGGTCGTGATCCAGGGTTCGGGTCCGATCGGCATTCTGGCGGTCGCGGCTGCGCGGGAGATGGGAGCGGGGCGCGTGATCTGCGTCGGCGCGCCGGAAGAGCCACGGCTCAAGCTCGCGCGCGAGTTCGGCGCGGAGGCGACGGTGAATATCGAAGAACTGAAGACGCCGCAGGATCGCATCAAGGCCGTGCGCGACATCGTCGGCGGTTTCGGCGCCGATCTCGTGATGGACTGCTCGGGCCATCCCTCCGCCGGCCCCGAAGGCATCGAGATGCTGCGCGACGGCGGCACCTATGTCGAGATGGGCCAGTTCACCGATGCCGGATCGATCGAGACCTCATGGCACCGCATCTGCACCAAGGACCTCAACGTGCTCGGCTCCTGGGGGTTTACCGGCAACGATCTGCCGCTCGGCGTCGACATGCTCTACCGCACGCGCGACCGATATCCGTGGCTGAAGATGCAGACGATCTATCCATTCACGGAAAAGGGTGTCGCGCAGGCGGTGGCGGATGCGATGGCAATGAAGACGGTGAAGTCGACCATCGTGCCCTGGCCGGAACTGGTGGGGTGATATTGTTGCCCAGAAAGTTCCATCAAGACTCCGCGATATATCCACGCGAAGGTGAAACTTAGGACCAAGTTCCGGCTTTCTCTTCACGGGAGAATGACCGTGAAGCAAATCCTGAAACCCGTCACCTACATCCTCGCCGCCGTCTACTTCCTGGTGGACGCGGTTTTCATGGCCGTGGCGAGGCCGATCTCGCGCTGGCTCGGGCGGCATCTGGAATTCAAGCGGCTGCGAGCCTGGATCAGATCGCTATCCCCTTATCCCTCGCTTGCTCTGTTTTCCGTGCCGGTCATCATCCTGGAACCGATCAAGCCCGTGGCCGCCTATCTCGCCGCAACCGGTCAGGTCCTGAGCGGCGCCGCCACTTTCATTGTCGGCGAGTTGCTCAAGCTCGTGCTGGTCGAGAGGCTGTTCCATCTCACGCGTGACAAGCTGATGAGGATTCCGGCTTTCGCCTGGGCCTATACGAGGTTCGCCGAGGCCAAGGCCTGGCTGCAAGCAACCGAAGCATGGCGGGCCATTCGCGCCTTGAGCCAGGCGGCGCGGGACTATGTTGCGCAGGCCAGAGCAAGACTTGTGGGCGGCTTCAGCAAGCTGGCGACCTTTCGGGACTAGCACCCCGGGCGAGTAGCCCTCTAGGCGAGCTTGCGCGGTGCCGCGGTCGCCTTGTCACCGGAGTTCACCTCTTTGCAATCCGCGTCGAGAGAAGCGGTGGGTTACGCCTTCGGCGAACCCACCCTACGCCCCTCATTCGTTCGAGCTATAGATCGCGTCCACGACCGCGTCGGTCACTTGCTTCGTGGTCGCGTTGCCGCCGACGTCGGGCGTCTTGATGCCCACGCCTGAGACCTTCTCCACCGCACGCATCAACCGCGCGGAGGCGTCGCGCTCGCCGAGGTGATCGAGCATCTGCGCCGCCGTCCAGAAGCTTGCCACGGGATTGGCGATACCCTTGCCGGTGATGTCGAAGGCCGAGCCGTGGATCGGCTCGAACATCGAGGGGAAGCGTCTTTCAGGGTCGATGTTGGCCGTCGGCGCGACGCCGAGGCTGCCGGCCAGCGCGCCGGCGAGGTCGGACAGGATGTCGGCGTGGAGGTTGGTCGCCACGATCGTGTCGAGGCTCTGCGGCTTTAGCGTCATCCGCACGGTCATCGCATCGACCAGCATCTTGTCCCAGGTGACGTCGGGGAATTCCTTGGACACTTCGTCGGCGATCTCGTCCCACATCACCATGCCGTGGCGCTGGGCGTTGGACTTGGTGACGACGGTGAGCAGCTTGCGCGGCCGCGACTGCGCGAGCCTGAAGGCGTAGCGCATGATGCGCTGGACACCGACGCGGGTGAACACGGCGACCTCGGTGCCGACCTCCTCGGGCAGGCCGCGATGCACGCGGCCGCCGCAGCCGGCATATTCGCCTTCCGAGTTCTCGCGCACGATCACCCAGTCGAGATCGCCGGTGCCGACATTGCGCAGCGGCGAGGTGATGCCCGGCAGGATCTTTGTTGGGCGCACGTTGGCGTATTGGTCAAAGCCCTGGCAGATCGGCAGGCGCAAACCCCACAGCGTGATGTGATCGGGCACGTCGGGCGCGCCGACCGCGCCGAAATAGATCGCGTCGAATGTCTTCAGCCTGGCGAGGGCGTCGGTCGGCATCATCACGCCATGCTTGCGATAATAGGCCGAGCCCCAGTCAAAGGTCTCGACGTTGAACCTCACGTCGCCGAGGCGCTTTTGCAGGCTTTCGAGCACAGTTACGCCGGCGGCGATCACTTCGGGGCCGATGCCATCGGCGGGGATAGCGGCAATGGAATATTCACGCATGGTTGGATCTCCGTGGGAATGAAGTGGCGTTGGGGATGGCATCGCCGACGGCACGATCGCGCTGGGTGCGGGAGAGGAGCCAGGTCAGCAGGGCTGATAGCACGAGCAGGCCGGCGACGAAAAACAGACCGCCCTGAAAGCTGCCGGTCAGGTCCTTGATCAACCCGATCATGGCGGGACCGACGAAGCCGCCGAGATTGCCGATCGAGTTGATGGTGGCTATGCCGGCTGCCGCCGCCGAGCCGGACAGGAACATCGTCGGCATGCTCCACAGCGGCGGTTTGGAAGAGGAGATGCCGATATTGACGAGGGTGAGCGTCAGCACGACGGAGGCGACGGTGCCGGCGAAGCCGGCCATCGCAAGGCCAAGGGAGGCGAGCAGGCAGGCGCTGACCACATGCCAGGTGCGCTCGCCGGTGCGGTCCGAATGTCGCGCCCATGCGACCATGGCGATCACGGCGACGATGCCCGGCACCGCATTGAGGAAGCCGACCTGGAGCGAGGAGAGCCCGAGCTCCTTGATGATCTGCGGGGCCCAGATGCCGAGCGTGTAGAGACCGGCCGAGGTGCCGAAATAGACCAGCGACAGCGCGAGCACGCGCGGATCGGCAAGACCTCGCCAGATGCTGTGGTGTGCTGCATGCGCCTTGCTGGTCACCTCCGCATTCATCGTCAGCACCAGCCAGCGGCGCTCCTCCTCGGTGAGCCACTTCGCCTTTTCGGGCCGGTCGGTCATGTAGAACAGCACGACCACGCCAAGGACGAGCGCGGGCGCGGCCTCGATCAGGAACATCCACTGCCAGCCGGCGAGGCCAAGCAGGCCGTGCATCTCGAGGAGTGCTCCGGAAACCGGCGATCCCAGCACGGTCGAGAGCGGTGCGGCGGCCATGAAGATCGCGGTGACGGCGGCGCGCTGCCGCGCCGGAAACCAGTAGCTCAGGTAGAGGATGATGCCGGGGAAGAAACCGGCTTCGGCCGCACCCAGCAGGAAGCGCAGGGCATAGAAGCTGTTGGGGCCCTGCACGAAAGCCATCGCGCCCGAGATCAGGCCCCAGGTGATCATCACCCGCGCGATCCAGATCCGCGCGCCGACCTTGTCGAGCACGAGATTGGAGGGCACCTCGAACAGGAAGTAACCGAGGAAGAAAATGCCGGCGCCGAAGCCGAACACGGTCGGCGAGAAGCCGAGGTCCTTGTTCATGGTCAGCGCCGCGAAACCGATGTTGACGCGGTCGATGAAGGCAACGAAGTACAAGAGCATGATGAACGGGACGATGCGCAGCGTGATTTTGCGCAGCACCTGTGATTCCAGTTCGGAACTCATCGAGCGATCCTCGCCTGATTGTTGTCGTTGTGCTTGACGGCCGCCGCACGAAAGACCCGGCCGGTCTCAAAGACAATCGGCTCGCGTTTATTCAAAAAATTGATATAATCGTACGCGGAGGACGGAATGGACCTGCATCAATTGCGCTGCTTCCTCGCGGCCGCCGAGGAATTGCATTTCGGCAAGGCGGCGCAGCGCCTCGACATGCTGCCGTCGGCGCTCGGCCGCCACATCCGCCTTCTGGAGGAGGATCTCGGCGCGCGCCTGATGACGCGCACGACCCGCAGCGTTGCGCTCACGGAAGAGGGCGAGCTGCTGGTCAAGGAGGCCGGTCAGCTGCTGGCGCAGGCCGATGCGATCGCCGACAAATTCCGTAACCGCGCACGCAGGCGCGCCGCAAAGGTGCGCCTGGGCGCCATCGACAGCGCGGCGGCCGGCCTGCTGCCGATGCTGCTGCACGATTTCAGGAAACGAAGGCCCGACGTCACCGTGCAGCTCGTCGAGGACAAGACCATCCGCCTGTTGCCGCGGCTTTTGTCCGGCCGGCTCGATCTCGCGCTGGTGCGCCCGCCGCAGCAGGCCGACAAGCGGCTGGAGTTTCTCTTCCTGTTTCACGAGACGGCAGTCGTCGCGGTGCCCGACCGCCACCGCTTGGCGTCCCGCAAGCGCGTCAAGATCGCCGATCTCGAAGGTGAGGCGCTGATCGTGCCCGAGCGCAAATCGCGCCCGCACAGCCACGACCTGACCATAAAACTGTTCGCGGAGGCGGGGCTGGAGGCGCACATCGCCCAGATCGCCGAGGAGAAGCAGACCATCGTCAATCTGGTCTCTGCCGGGCTCGGCGTCGCCATCGTCCCGCGCTGGACCGCGCGCATGGCGACGCGCGGCGTGCGCTACATCCCGCTCGCGGCTTCAACCGCCAACAAGCTGCCGCTCGCCGCGGCCTGGCCACGCGGCACCTCCGACCCCGTTCGCGACGAGA
Organism: Bradyrhizobium iriomotense; assembly: GCF_030160715.1. Classification (GTDB taxonomy): domain Bacteria; phylum Pseudomonadota; class Alphaproteobacteria; order Rhizobiales; family Xanthobacteraceae; genus Bradyrhizobium; species Bradyrhizobium iriomotense. The sequence continues at coordinate 5,252 of NZ_BSOW01000059.1, read as the reverse complement.
TGCTGGCGATGATCCGGGCAGGGCTCGCGGCTTACGCGAAGGAGGCGTGAGTGAGGTGATCGCGCAAGGCGGCGTTGATCTGTACGAGCTGCGCTACGGCGGCGGCCTGCTGAGATAATGTAGCCCGGATGAGCGAAGCGACATCCGGGTTCTTTTGGCTGGAACTGTCCCGCATGTCGCTGCGCTCATGCAAGCTACAATATCACGTCAGAGCTAAGAAAACGCCGCCGGAGCATGCCGGCGGCGTCGTGTTCGATTGCGTCAGGTGATCTCAGCTGCCGCCGCCACCACCGCCGCCGCTACCACCGCCGCCTCCGCCACCACCACCGCCTCCGGCATTATTCATGGCGGAGGTGTAGCGGGGATCGGTCTGCTTCATGTAGGTGGGGGACGTGTCGCGGGGAGGCGTCGGCAGACGAACGACCCGCCGCTCTACGGGCGTGGTGATCGGAACAAGAACCTCGCCGCACCCCGCAAGGAAGAAGACATCGCAGGTCGAAACGCGCTGGGTGAATGCGTTGGCGTTGGTCGTGGCCATCGCGGTCGTTGCAGCGAAACTGATCAATGCAATTGCTGTCAATCTGGATTTCGTAAACATGGGAATTCTCCAGTCTTCGGTTCAGCGAAGCCCGGAACGGCCCGCTCAGCCGTTGGACGGAGCCGGACGAAAACCGGTTCGAGTACCTACACGGCAACGTGAACGGCCGGCGGCGGGGCAACGTGCGCACTGCGCCGCGCTATGCGTCGCGCAAACGGCTCTCAGCGAGATTGCGGATCATGTATGTCGCGCCGCCGCCGTAGGATGCCAGCTTGATGCGCAACGCCGGGTCGGGTGCGGTCATACGAAAATCATGGCGCGCCCAGAACGGAGAGGTGTCGTAGACGGAGACCAGCGCGAGATGTTCGATTCCGTTCGCGCGCGCCAGGCGTGCGATCGTCTCGATGTACGATGCCGCGACCCGATTGCCGCGCGAGGCGGGCATCACGGCGACGTCATGCACGTAGAGACAGTCCGGCGCGGGCGGCAGTCTTTGCAGGAAGTCGTCGAGCGGCGGAATCTGGTGGAGCATCCAGGGATGAGCGATGCCGTAGCCAGAGACATCCTCGCCTGCGATGAGCACCCGGCATCCTTCCGGAAACAAGCTCATCTTCTCCACAAGCACGTCCGCCCGCTCCGACAGATCGGGATGGATGACCGTCGCGATCGCGATGATCGCCGGCAGATCGGAGGGCTCGGCGCGGCGCCAGTGTGATTGCACGATGTTCCCGCGCGCCCGTGGCGGGCGCCTATCTCAGCCCCTCATATACCATCAATCCGCGCGCGATCTGCAGCTTGCGGATGGCGCGGGGCAACAGCTTCTCCGGCTGGTGCAGATAGCGCCAGGAGGTGAGGGCGAATTCGCCGAGCGCGCCATACTCGTCATCGAACGGCGCGAGCACGCCGGTGACGCTCACCGGGGTATGCGGTCGGGTGTTGAAGGGCAGCAGCAGGAGCTCGAGATGCGCGCGCGTGCCGTCCTGCCGCGTCGCGATGAGGCCGGCGATGGCGCCGAGCGTCTCCTCGGCGACGATTGCGGTGATCTCCTCGATCTCGGTGCGGCTTTCGCGCGTAAAGAGCGCAGCAAAGCTCTGGTCCTTGAGGTCGCGTCCGGCGAGCGCGCAGACGCGCGTGCCGGCGACGCGGAAGGGAAAGCCGAGCGTCGACTCGCAGGACAGGACAAAGATGTCGCCGAGCAGGCCGCGGACGGCGGCCGGATCGATATCGGCACGATCAGGCGCTCGCGCGGTGCCGCGCTTGTCGTCCCAGTAGGCGAAGAATTCGCGGCTCGACGGATGTTTCATGACTCTACGCTCGCCCCTCGGCCGCACGTCATGGGACAGACTTGTCCCGCTTCAGTGCACCTCGGGTCCCCTTCTTTGTTGTGCAGGAGAGGATTTGCAGCGTCCATGCCGGAGGCGTGTTTTTGGCCCTTGGGGGCGGACCTTTGCGTCGTTAACGTTAAATTAACGATGGGCTTTAACCCGTTCGCGCGGCTGCTATGGTCGTCGCGATCGCAAGCGCCGCCGCTTTTCTCCAGGTTCTCGGCGGGGCCTGTACACAGGGCGTCAAGCAGTTTGGTCGCTGGGCCGCGGGAAGGGGTGGGGAAACTCCTTATTCCTTGCAGGTCCGGGAAGGCCGACACGGACAGGGAGGGCTTTCCCAGGGCCCTCCCTTTTCCTTTTGTGCACTTGCACGTGGTGGGCAAAGGCGACTATCTCCACGCTTGTCGCTCTGTTCGCGCTTTGAAAGCCAAATCCCTTGGACGCCCCGCCAAATTCTCCGCCGGATGAGCCGGCCGCACTTCAGGATGCGCGGCGCGAGCCGGCTTTGACGCTGCCGGGCGCGCTGACGGCCTACATCGCGCTGCTGGCGGTAATCCATTTGCGGGTGCTGCTGCCGCCCGAGCTCGAAAACTGGACCATCGACGTCTTCGGCTTCATCCCGAAGCGCTACGATTCCTCGCTGCTCAATCTCGCGATCCCCGGCGGCGCCGGTGCGAAGGTATGGACCTTCGTCACCTATTCGCTGCTGCACGCCAATCTCACCCATCTCGGCTTCAACGTGCTGTGGCTGTTGCCGTTCGGCAGCGCGCTCGCGCGGCGCTTCGGGCCGGTGCGCTTCTACCTGTTCCTGGCGGTGACGGCGGCGGCCGGCGCGCTTGCCCATCTGCTCACCCATGAGCATGCGGTGGCCCCGATGATCGGGGCGTCGGCGTCGGTATCCGGCGCCATGGCGGCCGCGATCCGCTTTGCCTTCGTGCGCGGCAGCTTCCTGTCCTTCAGCCGCAGCGATGCCGACACGGCGGCAAAGGTACCGGCGCTGCCGCTGTTGCGAGCGCTGCGCGACGGGCGGGTGATGGGCTTTCTCAGCGTTTGGTTCGGCGTCAACATCATCTTCGGCATCGGGGCCATCGGGGTCGCCACCGAGGGCGCAACCGTCGCCTGGCAGGCGCATATCGGCGGCTTCTTTGCGGGGTTGCTCTTGTTCTCGCTGTTCGACCCAGTGCCGCGCACGCGCCCCGATGCTGCAGATGCGTCATCACAGGACATTTCAGATCGCATTTGAGGCGGCGCTTGCGGGATGGGTCGATTTCATTCATCATCGCATGCGAAGAATGTCGTGATGCGACAAGCCGGTAGCGGCCCTGCTTCGCGCAGCGCCTGAGAATGGAAACCGGCATCGAAACTGTTAGTTGAAGACTCGCGGAGAAGTCCGGCCCGACGCTTGAAGGGCCGGGTTGGATTCAGGGAGGCGGCAATGACGGTACGTTCTATCCTCGACACCAAAGGCCACCAGATCATGAGCGTCGAGCCCGACGCGAAGATGACGGCCGTAGTCAAGCTGCTCGGCGAGAAGAAGATCGGCGCGGTCCTGGTGATGAATCAGAGCCGGCTGGAAGGCATCCTGTCGGAACGCGACATCGTGCGCGTGCTGGGCGAGAGGGGCGCAGGCGTGCTGGAGGAGCCGGTCTCGAGCGTCATGACCCGCAAGGTCGTGACCTGCAAGGACACCGACACGGTCGCCGAGATCATGGAGATGATGACGACGGGCAAGTTCCGACATCTGCCGGTCATCGATAATGGCAAGGTGGTTGGCCTGATCTCGATCGGCGACATCGTCAAATGGCGTGTCCGCGAATACGAGACCGAGCAGGAAGCCCTGCGCGACTACATCAAGACGGCCTGAGCCTTATTCGATCGCTTTGTCGCCGGCCTTGTCGACCGTCTTGGTCGCGGTGCCTTCCGGCGCCGGCGCCAGCACGTGGATCGCCTCCTGGATGGAGTCGATCGCGCGCTCGGCGGCGCGGACGCCGAAGGCGATCAGATCGTCCGCGCGGTGGAAGTCGAACCAGCCGATCTGGCCGACCCGCGGCGTGATCAGCATGTCCGGGGGGTCACCGGCCAGACGCGCGCGGGTGATGCGGTCCTGCATGATGTTGAAGGCATCCACCATCACCGAGGAGATGCCGGGCCGTCCGCCGCCGCCGAAGAACTCGCGCTTCACCGTGCGCTCGGGCGAGAAAAACCGCGGGAAGCGCCGTTTGGCGGTGTCCTTGGTGCCGTCCTTGGCGGCTACGTCCTCGGTTGCGGCCGGCTCGACCGGGGCGGCCATCGCGCCGTGTGAGTAGATGGTCGTGGAATGGGTGAAGATGTCGCTGGAAAGATTTGCCGCGATGACGATTTCAGCACCCAGCGCCCGCGCCGCCGAGACCGGGACCGGGTTCACCAGCGCGCCGTCGACCAGCCAGCGGTCGCCGATCAGCACGGGCGAGAAGATGCCCGGCAGCGCATAGGAAGCGCGCATCGCGTCGACCATGCGGCCGCGCGTCAGCCAGATCTCGTGGCCGGTGCGGACTTCGGTGGCGACCGTGGCAAACTTGATCGACAGATCCTCGATCAGGGTCTGGCCGATCGCTGCCTCCAGCCGGGTTGCGAGCTTCTCGCCGCCGATCAGGCCGGAGCCATTGAGGCGGATGTCGAGATAAGAGAGGATGTTGCGCACGCCCTGGAAGCTGCGGGCCCAGTCCTCCAGCGTGTCGAGATGACCGGCGGCATAGGCGCCGCCGATCACCGCGCCGATCGAGGTGCCAACCACGACGTTCGGCACGATGCCGTTGGCCAGCAGCGTTTTCAGAATGCCGATATGGGCAAAGCCGCGCGCCGCACCGCCGCCGAGCGCAAGGCCGATGACCGGCCTGCGAATGCTGCCGAGCCCCACTTTTTCGCCGTTCGCACCGTTGGAGCCGTTCGCGCCGCGACCCTTCAACATATCCAGCACCGAAGATCTCCTACGACCCGATGACGCTGACCAGACTAAGCACCGCGATCCCGCCCCGCCAGACACACGGCGAAGCATGGTTTATGCCGCTTTGGGGAGGGCAGTGGGCGGGAGTATGGCGGTGGCCGGTTGCTGCAAGACTAACCATCAGGGGTTCCGCAAGGTTCCAGAACCAGGTATTTCGCGGGGTTCCGGTGGCTTGAATTTGCCGCGTTTTCGGTGAAAAGCAGGTGACATGATTTTCGGGGGTGACGGCATCAGACGATGGCGGCGCAGCGGATGGCTGCTGCCAGCCGTTTTGCTTGCCTGCTTCCTTGGCCAGGGCGCGGCTCACGCGCAATTGTTCTCCGACCGCCCGCCGCCGGTGCCACCGGCCGCCGTGCCCGATCCCGGCGCGGCCGTCAGCCTCGCGCCGCCCGGAGGGCCAGGCGCG
>NZ_BSOW01000058.1 GCF_030160715.1 Bradyrhizobium iriomotense | reverse complement strand
CATCCATGCTGGCCTCCTTCCAGCCAGCATGGTGAATCAGAAACGGGCTGATTTGGGAATCCCAAATCGATTCAACTTAACCCCATCCCGCTTTAATCCGGCGCCCAACTGACTTGCGAACAAGGTAATAAGGAGACCGGCCAAGGGCTGTGAGAGGTTGTTTAGCATGACGACAAGGCCAGTCGTTTTTCCAAAATCTTGGCGCGGGATGATACGTTGGCGCATGCTGCGGATGAACACGCTGAACATTTTGTCGAAACCGATGATGAGCACGAAGCCGAACGCGTAGACAGTTGGATCAGAGGCTAAGCCCGTCATGAGACCGCCAAGGAAGATCAGCGCATAGGCGACCAGGCCAAGTGCCTTGAGAGAGACGGGTGCGTGGGCGGTCCCAAACAATATGATCACCGTTGCGACCGCGCCCACTGTTTGAAGGATGGCGTAGTAGGCCTCCGTTTCATGATGAATGCCGGTCACCATCGCTGCCGATGTCGCGAGTGTGGCTCCGATGACGAGGTTAACTGCGGCTGCAAGAAGGACGACCTCCATCAGCCCTGGAAGCCTTACCAGGTGCTGTAGGGCGGTTATGATGGGTACCGCCCAGCTGCCGCTAACCGCTTCGGGTTCGGCCAATGTCGGCTTAACCAGCCGCTGCCATGTTGCTATCGCGCCGTCGGCCGCAAGAAAGAGCAAGGCGCTCGATACGACGACAAATTCCCAGGACCAGATCTTGAGCAACGCAGCCGCCATGAGCGGACCAAGCACCATGCCCAATTGGTCGGCGATCTGGGTATATGAGGCGACCTTTTCAAAGCGGTCCGAAGAGAAGACCTGCGGCAGCATGACTTCCCGCGCCATCAGTCCCTGAGTCGTGAGGACGCCACAAACTGCTGAAATGGCGATCAGCCAACCAACACCGCCTACAGCCATGTAAGCAATCATTCCGCCGAGAGAAACCCCTGCCCGACAGGTCTGACTTACGCGCAACAGTTTCAGTGGTGAAACGCGATCACAGAGGGCGCCACAGATAGGAAATGACAAAAAACGCGGCAAAGTTTCAAGGAAGAAAGCTGCTCCCGACCAGGCTACGCTCCCCGTCAATTGGAAGATGATGAGCGGCACGAGAAACAGAAGAATCTGATCCGCGAGCCTCGAGAGAAAGAGCGAGTAGAAGAACGCTTGATGCTTGAGCCCCATAGATTTCCAATCGCTAAGCCGCCTGACCGTCCAGGAAACGCTCGGCGTAATGGCAGGCGACAAGGCGGCCGTCGAGCGGGCGCAAGGGAGGACGCTGCGTGCGGCAGAGATCCGTCACATGGGGGCAGCGGGTCGAGAAGACGCAGCCCTTCGGTGGATCGAGCGGCGATGGCAGCTCGCCTTTCGGAACGATCCGCTGGCGTTTGCGGCCAAGGCCCGGCGTCGCGTCAAGCAAGGCCTGCGTATAGGGATGCAAAGGCCGCGCGAAAATGCGTTCTTTCGGCCCATGCTCCACGGCCGTCCCCAGATACATGATCATCACGTCCTCGGCGAGGTGACGCACCACGGCGAGATCGTGCGAGATGAAGAGATAGGCCAGCCCCAGCTCGCGCTGCAGATCGACCAGGAGGTTGAGCACCTGCGCCTGCACCGACATGTCGAGCGCGGAGACCGGCTCGTCGGCGACGAGTAGCTTCGGCCGCAACATCAGGGCGCGCGCGATCGCGATGCGCTGACGCTGGCCGCCCGAGAACATGTGCGGATAACGGCCATATTGCTCCGGCCGCAGCCCGACCTTCACCATCATGTCGAGCGCCTGCGCCCGCCTCTCCTGCTTGGAGAGCTTGGTGTTGATGATCAGCGGCTCTTCGAGAATGGCGCCGACGCGCTTGCGCGGGTTGAGCGACCCATAGGGGTTCTGAAACACGATCTGCACGGTGCGGCGCAACGTCTTCACGGCGCTGGCCGGAGGATCGACCGCATCGACCCCGTCGAGCGTCAGTGTGCCGCCGCTCGGCCTTTCGATGAGGGTCACGAGCCTTGCGAGCGTCGACTTGCCGCAACCGGATTCGCCGACGACGGCCAGCGTCTTGCCGGCTTCAAGCGTGAACGACACCCCACCCACGGCCTGCAGATGCGCCGGGGCGCGAAACAAGCCCTGCTTGATCTCGTAACTGCGCGTGAGATCGGTGGCGGTGACAAGCGCCGTCATGACACCGTCCCGCGCTCGAGGACCGCCGTGCCGGCCCGATCGGCCGCGATGCGCTCGTCCCGTGTCGGATCGCCGAGCGGATAGTGACACCGGATCATGCCGTCCATCCAGGGGTGGAGAGCCGGACGCACGCTGTCCGTCAGCGACGTCGCATGAACGCAGCGCGGACTGAACAGGCACCCACGCGGCCGATCATGCAGTCCCGGCACCAGGCCCGGAATGGTGGCGAGGCGTCCGCCATCGCTCGCCTCCGGACGTGCCGCCAGCAACGCGGCCGTATAGGGATGCTGGGGCGAGGCGAACAGGCTCTGCGTCGGGCGCTGCTCCATGATCTGGCCCGCATACATGACGGCGACCCGCTCGGTCGTGTCCGAGACCACGCCCATGTTGTGCGTGATGAGGATCAGCGCCATGCCACGATCGCGTTGCAGGGACAGCAGAAGATCGAGGATCTGCGCCTGGATGGTGACATCGAGCGCCGTGGTCGGCTCGTCGGCGATCAGGAGTTTCGGATTGCAGGCGATCGCCATCGCGATCATGACGCGCTGGTTCATGCCGCCCGAGAGCTGGTGCGGATAGGCCGACAGCCGGCTCTCCGGGGCGGGAATACCGACCTGCTCCAGGAGCTCGATCACGCGGCGCCGCGCGGCCTTGCGATCCATCCCTTCATGGATGTGCAGCGTCTCGTTGAGCTGATAGCCGATCGTGAAGGAGGGATTGAGCGATGTCGTCGGCTCCTGGAAGATCATCGCGACGTCCTTGCCGATCAGCGCGCGCCGCTCGCGGTCGGACAAGGTCTGCAGATCCCTCCCCTCGAACGACAGTCTGTCGGCCCGGACGCGCCCCGGATAGGGCACGAGTCCCATCAGGGCCAACATGCCGACGCTCTTGCCGGAGCCGGATTCGCCGACGATTCCCAACACCTCGCCTTTTTCAAGCGTGATGCTGACGCCATCGACAGCGCGCACCATCCCGCTCTGGGATGGAAACTCAACTGACAGGTTTTCAATCTCAAGGAGCGGCATCAGGTCGACTTCAATCCCTATCGCTTGAGCTTGGGATCGAGCGCGTCGCGCAGTCCGTCGCCCAGAAGGTTGAAGGCCAGCACGGTCACGAGGATGGCAAGGCCCGGAAGCGTGACGACCCACCAGGCCCGCAGCACGAATTCGCGCGCATCCGCCAGCATGGTCCCCCACTCCGGCAATGGCGGCTGCGCACCGAGACCGAGGAAGCCGAGCGCGGCCGCATCCAGGATCGCGGTCGAAATGCCGAGTGTCGCCTGGACGATCAGCGGCGCAGTGCAGTTCGGCAACACCTCCTTGAACATCAAGCGAAGCCGGCCGGCGCCCGCGACCTTGGCCGCGATGACGTAATCCTTCGAGACTTCGCTGATGACGGCGGCGCGCGCGATCCGCACATAGTGCGGCAGGAGCACGATCGCGACCGCCAGCATCGCGTTCATCAGGCCCGGTCCGAGGATCGCAACGATCACGATCGCGAGCAAAAGGCTCGGCAGCGTCAACGTGATGTCCATCAGCCGCATGATCGCGACCTCGGTCACGCCGCGGAAGAAACCTGCGACCAGACCGAGAACCGTCCCGGTGACCACCGACAACGTCACCACCGCGATGCCGATCAGCAGCGAAAGCCGCGCGCCATGGATGAGACGGGACAGAATATCGCGGCCGATCGCGTCGGTCCCAAGCGGATACGCCGTCGATCCGCCCTGCTGCCAGAACGGCGGCTTGAGAAAGGCCGCATTGTTGGTGAGGACCGGGGAATGTGGCGCAACGACATCGGCGAGGAGCGCGAGCAGAACCAGCACCACGATGACGACGAGGCCCGCCACCGCGCCAAAATTTGCCCTGAAGTCGGACCAGAATTGCACCAGCGGATGCGGCGGCGCACCGGCTTGGGCCACGACGTCGGACGTTTCGAGGGCTTCAGCGCTCATCTCGTGTACCGGATGCGGGGATTGATCAGCCCGTAGGTGACGTCAACCAGCAGGTTGACGACCATGACGATGGTGCCGATCAGCAGCGTGCCACCCTGGAGCACCGGATAGTCGCGCCGATTGATGGCCTCGATCAGCCATTTGCCCACGCCTGGCCAGGAGAAGATGGTCTCCGTGAGAATCGCGCCGGTGAAGAGGACGCCGACCTGCAACCCGATCACCGTCACTACCGGGATCAGCGCGTTGCGCAACGCATGGATCGCGATCACCCGCCAACGCGGCAAGCCCTTGGCGCGGGCGGTGCGGATGTAATCCTCACCCAGCACTTCGAGCATGGCGGACCGCGTCATGCGGGCGATGACGGCGAGCGGCACCGTGCCGAGCACGATCATGGGCAGCACGAGATGAGACAGGGCCGAGCGAAACGCACCGACATCGCCGGCCAGCAGCGCATCGATCAGCAGGAAGCCGGTCACCGGTTCGATGTAGTATTGCACCGCGATCCGGCCCGAGACGGGAGTCCATCCAAGCTGCACCGAGAAAAGCAGGATCAGCAGCAATCCCCACCAGAAAATCGGCATCGAATATCCGGTGAGCGAGATCCCCATCACGCCATGATCGAAGATGGAGTTGCGCCGGACCGCGGCGATGACGCCGGCCGGCAATCCCAGGCATAAGGCAAACAGGATCGCGCAAACCGACAGCTCGATCGTCGCCGGGAACAACGTCTGGAATTCGGAAATCACCGGCTCATGGGTGACGATCGAGCGGCCGAGGTCGCCATGCACCAGCCGTGACAGATAGAGGCCGTATTGCACCAGCACCGGCTGATCGAAGCCGTACTCCTTGAGCAGTTGCGCGTGCCGGGCCGGATCGATGCCGCGTTCGCCCGCCATCGTCTCGATGGGATCGCCGGGGATGAGGCGGATCAGCACGAACACGAGCAACGTAATCCCGATGAAGGTCGGAACCACGAGGCTCAGCCGGGTAAAGATGAACCGGAGCATGCCGTCCCCTGCCACCCTCCCCCTGGCGGGAAAGGGTCACGAAAAATGGGCGGAGCCGCGAAAGCCGCTCCGCCCTCGCCTCCTGCTAGTCCTTGACGTCGACGCCATAGAAATTGTGGCGTCCGAACGGTGACAGCTTGAAGTCGACCACCCTCTTCCTGATGGGCTTCAACTGCACCGCATGCGCGATGGTGAACCAGGGCGCCTGCTCCTTGAAGATCACCTGGGCCTGCTCGTACAGCTTGGTCCGCTCGGCCTGATCGCTGACCGTCTTGGCCTTCACGACCAGATCGTCGAACGGCTTGTAGCAGAACTTGGCGATGTTCGAGCCCGATGCGGTCTGCGCCGAGGCACAGCCCAGCAAGGTGTGCAGGAAGTTGTCGGGGTCGCCGTTGTCGCCGGTCCAGCCCAGCATGCCCATCTGATGCTCGCCGGCCTGCATCCGCTTGCGGTATTCGCCCCATTCAAAAGACTTGATCTCGGCCTTGACGCCGATCTTGGCGAGGTCGGCCTGCATCAATTCGGCAATGCGCTTGGCGTTGGGATTGTAGGGCCGCTGCACCGGCATGGCCCACAGATCGGTCTCCAGGCCGTTCGGGAATCCGGCCTCGGCCAGCAGCTTCTTGGCCGCTTCCGGATCAAAGGGATCGTCCTTGACGCTGTCGTTGTACGACCACATCGAAGGCGGGATCGGGTTCTTGGCCGCGATGCCGGTCGACAGATAGACGGCGTCGATGATCGCCTTCTTGTCGATCGCCATGCTGATGGCCTTGCGCACGCGCACGTCGTCGAAAGGCTTCTTCTGCGTCTGGAAGGCCAGATAGCCGACGTTGAGGCCCGGCTGCTCCAGGATCGTGACGTTCGGATCCTTCTTGATCGCATCGATGTCGGCCGGGTTCGGATAGGGCATCACGTCGCATTCGCCCTTCTGGAGCTTGGCCCAGCGAACGGATGCATCCGGCGTGATCGCATAGACGAGGTCGTCGATCTTCGCCTTGCCGCCCCAGAATTCAGGGAACGCCTTGTAGCGGATCACGGCGTCCTTCTGGTACTGCACCAGATAGAATGGGCCGGTGCCGATCGGATCCTGGTCGATCTTTTCGGGCGTGCCGGCCTTCAGCATCGCATCCGCATATTCCTTTGACTGGATGGCAGCGAAAGGCATCGCGAGGTCGGCGAGAAATGGGGCTTCCGGCTGATTGAGCGTCACCTTGATGGTGTAGTCGTCGACCTTCTCGACCGACTTCAACAATTTCGGCATGCCCATGTCGCCGAAATACGAATGGTTCGGACTCGTCACCTTGAAATACGGATTGTCCTCCTTCCATTGCCGCTCGACCGAGAACATGACGTCGTCGGCATTGAAGTCGCGCGTCGGCTTGAACGACTTGGACGTCGAATGCCACTTCACGCCCTTGCGCAGGTTGAAGGTATAGGTGGTGCCGTCCGGCGAGACCGTCCATTTTTCCGCGAGGGCCGGCACCACTTGCGTGCCGCCGCGCTCGAACTCGACAATGCGATTGTAGATCGGCTCATTGCCGTCGAACGACGTGCCGGTGGTATTGACGCCGGGATAGAAGTTCTCCGGGCTGCCTTCCGAGCAGAAAATCAGGGTTTTGGCGGAAGCAGCCGAAGCCACCACAAGCGCCGAAGCGCAGGCGGCGGCGAGCAGAATTGATCTGTTCACTGTTGGAACTCCAGGTGAATTCTTGGGCGCGGTTAATTCAGGCTGCGCCAGAGATGCCCGAACGAGCTTGCTATCGGGTATTGTGGCTGTCAATGCAGCGCCCTCTGGCGCAGCGGCGGCAGCAGGTCGGGGCTCGGCGCTTTCTTGACGGCGGTTGCAAACCAGCTCTGGTTTGGAGCCGCCCTGGCGAAGCACTGAGCGAAGGTGCCCATCGCCTCGTCCTCGCAGGTCAGATCGCAGCGCGGGCCTTGAGGCATGCGGGCCGCGCATCTTGCCTGCCGGCAGGCTTGGGAGCAGACTGCCTGCAACCAACGATGGTATCGGGAGGAGAAGCTGATGTACGGTTTTCCGCGCGCCGCAGCGGCTGTTGTCGTCCTGCTTGCGTTGTCCATGCCGGCGCATGCGGACCGCTGGATCGCGAGTTGGACCGGCTCGGCCCAGGGGCCTTATCCGGCAGGAAATCCGACGGCGCAGCCCGAGCTCCGATTTGCCTTCTCCTCTCCTGAGCAGGGCGCGCGGGATCAGAGCTTTCGCCTCATCATTCGGCCTGATGTGTGGGGAGGCCAGACCCGCATCCGGCTGTCGAACGTGTTCGGAACCCGGCCGGTGACGTTCGATAACGTGTTCGTCGGCTTGCAGCAGAGCGGCGCCGCCGTCGTCGAGGGCAGCAATGCTGGGGTTCAGTTCGGCGGCAAGCCCAGCATCACAATCCCTGCGGGCGACAGCGCTGTCTCCGATCCGGTCACGCTCGGATTTGTTGGCCCCGCCGCCGCGGCGCAGCTCAGGGGCCGGAAGCTTGCCGTCAGCTTCCACGTGGCCGGAGAGAGCGGTCCGATGACATGGCACGCGAAGGCGCTGACCACATCCTATCTGACCGCGCCCGGCGATGGTTCCAGGAGCAGCGAGATCGCCGAGACAGGTTTCCCGTTCTCCACCACCTCGTGGTACTTCCTGGATGAGGTCGACATGAGCGTTGCCGATCGCACCCAGCTGATCGTCGCCTTCGGCGATTCAATCACGGACGGTACTGGGACCACGATCAACGGCGACGACCGCTGGCCGGACGTCCTGTCGCGCCGGCTGCATGCGCGTTTCGGTGACGATTACGTCGTCGTCAATCAGGGCATCGGCGGCAACCAGGTCGCAGGCCCGCCGGATTATTCCCCGGGCAAGCCGTTTGCGGGCGGCCCCTCGGCGATCTCGCGGCTCGAGCGCGACGTGATCAGCCTGCCCGGCGTCACCGCGGTGATCTGGATGGAAGGCATCAACGACTTCGGGGCCGCTGATGCGGCCGTGGAGACGGTGGAGGACGGCTATTCCAACGGTGTCGCGCGGCTGCGCGAGCGCATCCCTGGCGTGACGATCGTAGCCGCGACCCTGACATCGGCGCTGCACAGCATCATCGCGACGCATGGCCGCGTCGAGGTCGACGCCAAGCGCAAGGCGCTCAACGAGTTCCTGCGCACGAGCAAGATTTTCGACGGCGTCGTCGATTTCGACGCGGTGACGTTCGATGCCGCGACCGGCGAGATCAAGGCTGCAATGCAGCCCAATTCATCGACGGGTGGACCGGGTGACAAGCTTCACCCCAACCGCGCTGGATATGCAGCGATGGGCAATGCGATCGAACTGGAGATGATCACGGCGCGCAAATAGAGCTGGCGGCAACACGTCCTGCAGAAAGACTACCGCAGCGGAAGCAGGTCGAGCTCGCTCTGCGCCTTCTTGACGGCGGTTGCGAACCAGCTCTGGTTCGGTGCCGCCCTGGCGAAGCACCGTGTGAAGGCGTCCATCGCCTTGTCCTCGCGGGCCATGTCGCCGCGCGGGTCCTTCTTGTTGATGGGCTTTGCCATCATCTGCTTCCAGACCTGCTCGCAGGCCGGGATCTCGGCCGTCTTCACGGCATCGCGCACGGCGACGAAAAAGACCTTGTCGCCCTGGATCGCGACCACGTCGATCTCGCTCGGCGGTCCCTTGATCTCACCATTACCGCGCAAACCCAGCACGGCGACCGCGACGCGCGCCGATGCAGGCTTGGTGATCGGCAGCTCCGCATATTTGCCGAAGGCGGCGTCCTGGATCGCAGCGTAGTAGAAGCGGTCCGACTTGAACGCGGCGCCGTTGTCCTGCGGCATGCCGTCCTCGCGGTGCTCGCCAAGCCAGTGCTTGAGCAGCGCAGTGGTCGTCACCACGACGTCGGTCCTGTCGCCTTTGGATCTGAAAACGAGCCCGTCGAGATGACCGAAGCCCGAGTCGCCTTTGTACAGCGTGTCGACGTTGGACTCTGCGTCCGCGGGCAGCCCCTTGATGGTGATCGGCCCGATCAGACTGCGCAACACCGCTGTCAGCTCCTTGAGCGCAGCATCGTGCTGCTTGTAGGTCTCGTCGTTCTCGGGAGCCTTGGTGAATTTTGCGATGTAGCGATCGCGCAGGTCGAGGTAGCGCTGCTCCGGCGAGGCGGCGCTCGCGTTCGTGGCGAACACGAGCAGGCAGAGCAAGCCAAGCCATTTCATTGGGATCCGCAGCGGTAAGAGCGATCTCCAGTCTTTGTGCCCGTATTCCGCGAGAAGGTTCATTCCGATGCGGGCGCCCTCTCCTCGTGCCGGCATTAGCGTCGGCCGCCGACCTCATCGATCCGGCGCAGCATGTCGGCGGGATCGTCATAGACGCGGAAGGCGCCGGATTGGCGCAGCTCGTCCGGCCCGTAGCCGCCGCTCAACAGGCCGACGCCAAGCGCGCGGCAGCGGACGGCGGCCATCATGTCCCAGACGCTGTCGCCGACCACGACGGCCGTCTCGATCGGCGCGTTCAGCCGCGCGGCTGCGGCGAGAAACAGGTCGGGATCGGGCTTTGCGTATTTGACCTGGTCGCGCGTCACCACGGGCGTCGTAGCGGGATCGACACCAAGCGAGGCGAGGTTCACGGCCGCGGTCTCCATCCGGCCGCTGGTGGCGATCGCCCACGGAATTTTCGCCCCCGACAGCCATTGCAGCAATTCACGCGCGCCCGGCAGCGGGCGGATCTGGCCCGCCTGCTGCTGGTAGGACGCCGCGTGCGCGCGGCGCAGCCGGTCGATGCGCTCCTCGCTGATCTCGACGCCGATCTCGCGCAGGAGCTGGTTGGTGAAGAGACCGCCGCTCATGCCGATCTTGCGATGGATGCGCCAGACCGAAAGCTCGATGCCCTCCGCATCGAGCGCGTGCTTCCAGGCCAGCACATGCTGATAGACGCTGTCGACCAGCGTGCCGTCGAGGTCAAACAGGAAGACCGGTTCGATGCGCATGCAAGCTCTCCTTTACTGTGCCGCGGGCCGAGGCACCCTCGCCTCGCCATGGCATGGAAGCATACGATCAAGACAACAGCTTGTTCCTTTCGGCGTCAGCGATGCCGCAGCCTTCGGTTGACCCGCCGCGCCAGATAGTCGCCGGCGGACTGGACCGCCTGTACCAGCGCGATCAGGACGACCACGACGGCGAGCATCATCTCCGGCATGAAGCGCTGATAGCCGTAGCGGATGCCGAGATCGCCGAGCCCGCCTCCGCCGACCGCACCGACCATCGCGGAGTAGCCGAGCAGGCTGACGACCGCGAGCGTGAGAGCGAGGACGAGGCCGGGCAGCGCCTCGGGGATCAGCACCTTGAGCACGATCTGGAGCGGCGAGGCGCCGAACGAGGATGCGGTCTCGATCAGGCCGGCATCGACCTCGCGGATCGCGGCTTCGACGAGCCGCGCGATGAATGGCGTCGAGGCAATCGTCAGCGGCACGATCGCCGCCGTCGAGCCGATCGACGTGCCCGCGATCAGCCGCGTGAACGGAATGATCGCCACCACCAGGATGATGAAGGGCGTCGAGCGCGTCGCGTTGACGACCATGCCGAGCACGGCGTTGACCGCGGGCGCGGCGAACAGCTCGTCTTTGCGGCTGGTTGCCAGGAATACGCCGATCGGCAGGCCGAAGACGGTGCCGAGCAGCGCAGCCACCGAGACCATGAACAGGCTTTCGCCGGTTGCCTGGACGATGAGATTGATCATTTCAGGCGACATGGCCGAGACGCTCCGAAGCGAATTGGTGTTGCGCGAGCCAGGTGAGCACCTGCTGTGCCGCGCCCTCCCCGCCGGGAATCCCGATCGTCAGCGAGCCGACATGCTGGCCTCCGACCTCGTCGATGCGCGCGGCGAGCAGCGCCACGTCGATACCGACCTCGCGCGCGAGCCGCGCCACGAGCGTGTCGCCCGCACCCGTGCCGCGCACCTGGACGCGGATCACGGCCTGCCCGCCCGCAACCGGCTGCGCCCTGAGGCGCGAGGCCAGCGACACCGGCAGGCTGTCGCCGACGACCTCGGCGATGAAGGATTGCGTGATGGGATGCTGGGGATTGGTGAAGATGTCGGCGACGTGGCCGCGCTCGACGATGCGGCCGGCATCGATCACGACCACCTCCTTCGCGAGCTGACGCACCACGGACATCTCATGCGTGATCAGCACGATGGTCACGCCAAGCTCGCGATTGATGCTCGCGAGCAGGTCGAGGATCGCGCGCGTGGTCTGCGGATCGAGCGCCGAGGTCGCCTCGTCCGACAGCAGCACGTTGGGGCGCGTTGCAAGCGCCCGCGCAATGCCGACACGTTGCTTCTGTCCGCCGGAGAGCTCCGAGGGATAACGGTCGGCCTTGTCCGCGATTCCGACGAGCGCGAGCAGCTCGGCGACGCGCGCCCTGATCTCGGCTTTCGGCCAGCCGGCGATTTCCAGCGGCAGGGCGATGTTGTCGGCGGCGGTGCGCGAGGACAGGAGATTGAAGTGCTGGAAGATCATCCCGATCGAGCGCTGTGCGAGCCGTAAGTTGCGGCCGGCAAGCGCCGAGATATCGCGGCCGTCGACCACGACGCGGCCGGTGGTCGGCTTCTCCAACCCGTTGATCAGGCGCACCAGGCTCGACTTGCCCGCGCCGGAGCGGCCGATCACGCCGGTGATCGATCCGCGCGCAATCGCTAAGTCGAGTCCTTGCAAGGCATGGACGCCGGGCTTGTCGCGATAGGCCGGATAGACCTTCGAGATGCCTTCGAACCGGACCATGGCGTCGGGCGCATCGCCCGGCGAAGTTGCGGCCTGTGCCCCGATCGGTTCCCCGACCGCGAGCGCTTGGTGTGCATTCATTGGAGAAACTCTCATTCGCAAGACATCGCCGGCGCAAGCGGCCAAGCGAGGTGGCAGCCACGGAAAGGCGTCAGGCGATGGGGATTGCCGGACGGCGCGCTGCATTGCAGCACGCACAATCGCCCGATCCGGTGTGTCTTGCAATCGCGGATATTCAGGCGGGGCTAGACAAAGCTTTCCCTATTCAGCGCGGTAAGAGAAAATTCGCCCCGCGTCGCGGTCTAGCCTCCGCGGAGCTGCAACCACGGCAGCACGATCACGAGCAATCCGGCAAAATAGAGCAGCCCGAAGATCAGGCCGAAGCTCCAGAACTGGCCTTTGCCGATATAGCCGCTGCCGAAATACATCGGCGCAGGCCCCGTGGCGTAAGGCGAAATCACGCCCATCAGGCCCAGCGAATACATGCAGAGCATCGCGAGCGTCGTGACCGGAAGGCCGGCGATGCCGGAGCCGACCGCCAGCACCACGGGCAACACGGCCGCCGCGTGCGAGGTGATGCTGGAGAAGAAATAGTGGATCCAGAAGAACAACGCGACCAGCATGATCATCGCCGTCGACGGCGACAGCCCGGCGAGCGGTTTTGCGTATTCGTTCGCAAACCATTTGATGAAGCCGATCTCGTTCAGGCCCGAGGCCAGCGTCAAGAGCGAGGTGAAATAGAAGAACACCTCCCAGGCGCTCTTCTCGCTGACGATGTCGTTGAACTCGACGATGCCGGTGATCAGCATCAAGGAGATCACGATGAACACGACGGTGGTGGCGTTGATGAAGTTCGAGCCGAGGATGGGCAGGCTGATGTCAGGCGTCGAGCCCGTGATCCACAGGAACATCGCGAGCACGATCAAGGCCAGCATGATCCATTCGTGGCGCGACATCGGCCCCATCGTCGCCAGCTCCCTGCCGGCCCATTCGGAGATCTCGGGGCTCCGTTTCACCTCGGGACGGCAGATCACATAGCCCAGAAGCGGCACCAGCAGCATCAGGAGGATGCCGAGCGGGGCAAAGCCGATGAACCACTGCGCCCAGCTCACGTCGACCCCTGCGGTCTTCTTGGCAATGGCGAGCGCGGCCGCATTGGGCGCAAGTGCGGTGAAGAACAGCGAGCTGGTGACGGCGGTCGCGGCGAACGCGGTCCACATCACATAGGTGCCGATCTTCCCCGCGGTCGGTCCGGGCTCGGAGCCGTAGATGCGCGGGATGTTGCTGATGATGGGATAGACGATGCCGCCGCTGCGCGCCGTGTTCGAGGGGGTCGCGGGCGCCAGCAAGAAATCCGACATCGCGACCGCATAGCCGAGGCCGAGCGTGTTGCGCCCGAGGCTGCGTACCAGCACGAGCGCGATGCGCCGGCCAAGCTGGCTCTTGCGATAGCCGATCGAGAACACGAAGGCGCCGACGATCAGCCACACCGTGCTCTCGGCAAAGCCCGCCAGCATCCAGCGCAGCGATTTGGTCGGATCGGGGTCGATGTAGCCACCGATGCCGGCGACCGTCAGCCCGATCAGGCCGACGGCGCCGACCGGCATCGATTCCAGAATGAGACCGGTGATGACGGCGGCGAACACCGCGAAATAGTGCCATTGATTGACGTTGAGGCCTGCGGGCACCGGCCACAGATAGATCGCAAGCCACACCACGAGCGGGGCGAACAGCTTCCAGCGAAATCCCTTCGTCTCCGGAGCCTGCGAGCTAGTGGTCATGGGCCCTCCCCCCTCAATTCCCTTGGTATTTCTGTTGACCTTTTGCCGGCTCGTTGACCAAGTCTCGGCCGTCCCCCGGGCCGTATACGGACAGTCCGCGCCGTGATCAATGGCTGTTGCGAGGCTCGCGCACAAGGGACGTCACGAACACGTGGCGCCACGCCGACGTCCCGGGGCCTCGACAGCCAAGGACGGATGCGCCTATCTTGCCCCGCATGAGCAGCGATCACGACCACCATCATCACCACGACCATTCGGAACTCTCGGAGACCGAGCTGCGCGTGCGCGCGCTCGAGAGCATCTTGACCGAAAAAGGCTACGTCGATCCGGCCGCGTTGGACGCAATCATCCAGGCTTTCGAGACCAGGATCGGCCTGCATCATGGCGCGCGCGTCGTCGCCAAGGCCTGGACCGATCCCACCTTCAAAGAGGCTCTGCTGGAGGACGGCAGCAAGGCGATCGGCACCCTCGGCCATGTCAGCCGCGTCGGCGATCATCTCGTCGTGGTCGAGAACACGCCTGAGCGCCACAACATGGTCGTCTGTACGCTGTGCTCCTGTTACCCCTGGGAAATGCTGGGGCTGCCGCCGGTCTGGTACAAGGCCGCGCCCTATCGCTCGCGCGCGGTGAAGGACCCGCGCGGGGTGCTCGCCGATTTCGGCGTGACGGTGCCGAAGGACACGGAAATCAGGGTGTGGGACTCGACTGCCGAAACGCGCTTCCTGGTGCTGCCGATGCGGCCCGAGGGCACGGAAGGCTGGAGCGAGGCGCAGCTCGCCGAGCTCGTGACGCGCGATTCCATGATCGGCACCGGATTTGCAAAGACGCCGGAAGCGCCATCATGAACGGCGTGCACGACATGGGCGGCATGGATGGGTTCGGCAAGGTCGAGCCCGAGCCGAACGAGCCGACGTTCCACGCGGACTGGGAAGCCCGCGTCCTGGCCATGGTGCGCGCGATGGGCGGCGCCGGCGCCTTCAACATCGACACCTCGCGCTTTTATCGCGAAACCCTGGCGCCGCACGTCTATCTCTCGAGCTCCTATTACCAGAAATGGTTTCTTGGGCTCGAGGAAATGCTGCTCGACAAGGGCTATATCGCCAAGGAGGACGTCGCGGCCGGCCATGCGGTGACGCCGGCGAAGCCGCTCAGGAACGGCAAGTTCGAGCTTGGCGATCTCGAGCGGATCATGGTGCGTGGCAAGTTCGCCCGCCCTGCTCCGGCGCCGGCCCGCTTCAACATCGGCGATCGCGTGCGCGCGAAGAACATCCATCCGACGACGCATACGCGGCTGCCGCGCTATGTGCGCGGCCATGTCGGTGTCGTCGAGCGCAACCATGGCTGCCAGGTGTTTCCGGATTCGGCTGCGATGGAATTGGGCGAGAATCCGCAGTGGCTCTACACGGTGGTATTCGAAGGGCGGGATCTCTGGGGCGCGGATGGTGATCCGACGTCGAAGATTTCCATCGACGCCTTCGAGCCCTATCTGGACCCTGCGTAATGAGCGCCGCTGCTGCGAAGGCGACCGCGGCCGTTCCGAGCATTCCCCGCGATGACGACGGCCCGGTGTTCCGCGCGCCCTGGGAGGCGCAGGCCTTCGCCATGGCGCTGACGCTGCACGAGCGCGGCGTCTTCACCTGGACGGAATGGGCTGCCGCGCTCGCCGAGGAGATCAAGCGCGCGCAAGCCGCGGGCGACCCCGACACCGGCGAGACCTACTATCTGCACTGGCTCGCCACGCTGGAGAGCCTCGTCGCCACCAAGGGAGTCACCTCCACGGAGACGCTGCACCGCTACCGCGACGCCTGGGACCACGCCGCCGACCGCACCCCGCACGGCCAGCCGATCGTGCTGCAGGCTGAGGATTTTGCGCGGTAGCCCGTCGCTGCGTGGAAGAGCCACGCTTACATCCCAACCAACACTGTCACTCCCCGCGAAGGCGGGGAGTCCAGTACGCCGCGGCCTCTCGGCTCAAGAACAGTCTCTGGAATACTGGATCCCCCGCTTTCGCGGGGGATGACGCTGAGTTTGTGGCGCTACCGTCGCGCCACGTACTCCGCCCAACCCTTCGCCCGCAGGCTGCACGCGGGGCACTCGCCGCAGCCGTAGCCCCAGTCATGCTGCGCGCCGCGTTCGCCGAGATAGCAGGTGTGGGATTGCGCGCGGATGAGGTCGACGAGACCGTCGCCGCCCAGCTCATGCGCGAGCTGCCATGTCGCGGCCTTGTCGATCCACATCAACGGCGTATGCAGCGCGAATTTACGCGCCATGCCGAGCGAGAGTGCGCTCTGCATCGCGCGGATCGTCTCGTCCCGGCAGTCGGGATAGCCGGAATAGTCGGTTTCACACATGCCGCCGACGATATGCGTGATGCCGCGCCGGTACGCGAGCGCGGCGGCGAAGGTCAGGAACACCAGGTTGCGGCCGGGCACGAACGTGTTGGGCAGGCCGTCGGCGCCCATCGCGATCGCGACGTCGCGCGTCAGCGCCGTCTCGGACACCGCGGCCAGCGTCGGGATCGAGAGCGTGTGGCTCTCCCCTAACCTCGCCGCCCAATCGGGACGCAAGCGCCTGAGGCCGTCGACGAGCCGCTCGCGGCAGGCGAGCTCGATGGCATGGCGCTGGCCATATTCGAAGCCGAGCATCTCCACGCGCGCAAAGCGGCTCAGTGCCCAGGCAAGGCAGGTGGTGGAATCCTGGCCGCCGGAGAACAACACCAAGGCGGTTTCGGACGAGAATTGTTCGCTCATGGGCGCGATTTAGCATCGCCCGTCGGCGCCGCCAATCGGTGGAAATCGGCCCGTTTCACGGCGTTGTGCTGGGAACGCCCTGCCGGTTGCGGCATAAAGCGAGACCGTAAGGAGAATTGGCCCGCAATGACCCCTTCCCGCGACATTTTACGCCTGATCGAGATCATGGCGACGCTGCGCACGCCGGTCACCGGCTGCCCCTGGGACCTCGAGCAGAATTTTGCGACGATTGCGCCCTACACGATCGAGGAGGCCTATGAGGTCGCCGACGCGATCGCGCGCGGCGATTTCGACGACCTTCGCGAGGAGCTTGGCGATCTCCTGCTCCAGGTCGTCTATCACGCGCGCATGGCGGAGGAAGAGAACGCGTTTGCGTTCGGCGACGTGGTCGAGGCGATCACGCGGAAGATGATCCGCCGCCACCCCCACGTCTTTGCCGACAAGGACGGCAACATCCAGCCCGCCGGCGTCAAGAGCGCGTGGGAGCGCATCAAGGCCGAGGAGAAAGCCGAGCGTGCTGCGCGCAGGCCGCCGGAGGAAACCTTGCACAAATCACTGCTGGCGAGCGTCAAGGCCGGCCTGCCCGCGCTCTCGCGCGCGATGGCGTTGCAGCGCAAGGCGTCCACCGTCGGCTTCGACTGGAACGACCCGCGCGCCGTGCTGAAGAAGATCCGCGAGGAGGCCGACGAGATCGAGGCCGCGCTCGACCGCAACGACAAAGTGGAGCTGGCCGAGGAAACCGGCGATCTCCTGTTCGCCCTCGTCAACCTCGCACGCCATGTCGACGCCGATCCGGAGACCGCGCTGCGCGCGACCAACGCCAAATTCGAACGCCGCTTCGCTTACATCGAGCGCGCGCTGGAGGCGCAGGGACGCACGCTGGAGCAGTCCTCGCTGGAGGAGATGGACGCGTTGTGGAATGCGGCGAAGGGGGAGGAGAAGACTCCGACAGCAGAGAGAGCCCAGCAAGCGCGCCGCTAACTCGATCGTCGTCCTGGCGAAAGCCAGGACGACCCCAGCTATTTGGGGGCATACCTACGCCGCGTGATGCGGCACGGCGTCGAAGCGGTTCACCACGATATCCCGCTTGGTTTCATCCACCCGCACGGTCATGTCGAAGCGGCCGTCGTGCAGCTCTTTCGCCAGCACCTCGGAATTGCGATGCAGCCACGAGATGCCGGCGCCGTCTGCGGCATCGATGGAGAGATCGAGCGTGGTGCGTTTTGCCGCCAGCCGCTCCTCGATTGCGGTGAGGAGTGCGTCGATCCCCTCGCCCGACACGGCCGAGACCAGCATCGCGGGATGATCCGATGGCCTGCGTGCGGCGATGTTCAGCAGCTCTTCGCGAGTTTCAGGATCGAACCGGTCGACCTTGTTCCAGACTTCGATGATGCGGCCGGAGTCGTCGGGATTGATGCCGAGCTGGCGCAGCACGGCATCGACGTCGCTCTGCTGCGCCTCCGCGTCCTCATGCGAAATGTCGCGAACGTGCAGGATGACGTCGGCCTCCAGCACCTCCTCCAGCGTGGCGCGGAACGCCGCCACGAGCTGGGTCGGCAGGTTGGAGATGAAGCCGACGGTGTCCGACAGCATGGCCTTGCCGCCATGCGGCAGGTTGAGCGCGCGCAAGGTCGGATCGAGTGTCGCGAAAAGCATATCCGCGGCCTGTACGTCGGCGCGGGTCAGGCGGTTGAACAGCGTCGACTTGCCGGCATTGGTGTAGCCGACCAGCGCCACGACGCGGTACGGGACGCGCTGACGGCCGGCACGGTGCAAGCGCCGCGTCGCCTGCACCTTCTTCAATTCATTCTCGAGCCGCGAGATGCGCTCTGAGATCAGACGACGGTCGGCCTCGATCTGCGTCTCGCCCGGACCGCCCATGAAGCCGAAGCCGCCGCGCTGGCGTTCGAGATGGGTCCAGGAGCGCACCAGGCGCGATCGCTGGTAGTTGAGATGGGCAAGCTCGACCTGAAGCGAACCTTCCTTGGTCTTGGCGCGGCGGCCGAAGATCTCCAGGATCAGGCCGGTGCGGTCGAGCACCTTGGCATTCCAGGCCTTCTCGAGATTGCGCTGCTGGATCGGTGAGAGCGCACAGTCCATCACCACGAGCTCGACCTCGAGGCTCTTGATCAGCCCGCTGATCTCCTCGACCTTGCCCTTGCCGAGATAGGTCGCGGGGCGGATCTGGCTGATCGGTGCGACCAGCGCGTCGGCAATCACGAGGTCGATGGCGCGCGCAAGGCCTGCGGCCTCTTCGAGCCGCGCCTCGACATCGCGCAGGACATGGCTCTCCGATTGCGCGTCGGCTCCGCCGGCGCGCACACGCATATAGGGGCCGATGACGATCACCCGCCCTGTCTGTGCAGCCCCTGCCGACCGCGGACGGTCAGCACCCCCGTCGAAATTCCGGGGTTCCAATCAGATCACTCTCAAGCCGGCTGATCCTCGCCGCCTTCGAACAGCTGGATCGGAGCGCCGGGCATGATGGTCGAGATCGCATGCTTGTAGACGAGCTGCGAGTGACCGTCGCGCCGAAGCAGCAGACAGAAATTGTCGAACCAGGTCACGATGCCCTGGAGCTTCACTCCGTTGACCAGAAAGATCGTCAGTGGCGTCTTGGTTTTGCGAACGTGGTTGAGGAAGGTGTCTTGTAGATTTTGTGCGCGGTCTGCCGCCATTGTTGTTATCTCGCTTTGAGTTTCTTGTTGTTTGGATCGTCCGACCGGTTGCTGCCCTCTTTTGCAATCTGGGGCCTCTCCCGGTTGCCGCCTCTCATGAGATCCCCCTCCGGAGGGTCGGCAGTGCAATTAGAGGACAGGTGCGCTTATTAGGCAAGCCGCTTCACGCGGCAGTGCGCATCCAATTCCTCCGAAAAACTACGGAAATCGATGATTTTCCTTCGATATTATGAACGTGTCGCTGTCCGGTCGTGGGCGTCAACCGACGCCGAGCGCCTTCAACTTCCGGTGTAGTGCAGAACGTTCCATGCCAACGAACTCCGCCGTGCGAGAAATATTTCCTGAAAAACGACTGATCTGGGCAATCAAATAGTCGCGCTCGAACACTTCCCGCGCCTCGCGCAGCGGCAGGCCCATGATGTGCTCGCCATTGTTGCTGGTCGGCATTGCCGGGACCATCGAGCCGACGTCCTGCGGCAACATGTCGGCGGTGATGATCACCTCCGGGCCGCCGGCGGCGAGAATCATTACTCTCTCAACGTTGTTGCGGAGCTGACGGACGTTGCCGGGCCAGACGTGGGACTGGAGCACCGCCATGGCGTCCTGGCCGATCTGGCGCTTGGGCAGCCCCGTGGCCGCCGAGATCTGGTCCATGAAATAGTCGATCAGCTCCGGAATGTCCTCGCGTCGCTCGGAGAGAGCGGGTACGCGGATCGGCACCACCGAGAGGCGGTGATAGAGATCCTCGCGGAAAGTGCCGGCGGCGATCTCCTCCTCGAGGTTGCGGGCGGTCGAGGAGATGATGCGCACGTCGACCTGCACCTTGCCGGTGCCACCGACGCGCTGGAACGACTGCTCGACCAGCACGCGCAGAATCTTGTTCTGGGTCTCGCGGGGCATGTCGGCGATCTCGTCGATGAACAGCGTGCCGCCATGGGCCTCTTCGAGCGCGCCCGACTTGCGCGGCTGCTCGCCATTGGACTGCTCGACGCCGAACAGCTCATGCTCCATGCGCTCCGGCGTGATCGCTGCCGCATTGATCACGACGAACGGTCCGTCGGCGCGGCCCGAGGCCGCATGCAGCGTCCGTGCGGTCAATTCCTTGCCGGCGCCGGCGGGGCCGACGATCAGGATGCGGCTGTTGGCCTTGGCCGCCCGCTCGATGGTCTGGCGCAGTTGGTTCATGCTCGGCGAGCGGCCGGCGAGCTGGCTCGCGGTCGGGGCGAGCTGCTTGAGCTCCCTCACCTCGCGTTTGAGCCGCGAATTTTCCAGGGCGCGCGTCGCCACCAGGATCAGGCGGTCCGCCTTGAACGGCTTCTCGATGAAATCATAGGCGCCGCGCTTGATCGCGGCGACCGCGGTCTCGATGTTGCCGTGGCCGGAGATCATGACGACCGGCAGGTCGGCATTGTCCTTCTTGACCTGCTCGAGCAGTTGCAGGCCGTCGAGCTTGGAGCCCTGCAGCCAGATGTCCAGGAACACCAGATGCGGCCTGCGATTGGCGATCTCCGCGAGCGCAGAGTCGCTGTCCCGCGCGGTTCTGGTGACGAACCCCTCGTCTTCGAGAATGCCCGCAACGAGATCCCGAATATCGGCCTCATCATCGACAATCAGAATTTCATTTGCCATGGGTCGCGCCCGCTCTGTCAGTTGCCTGTTGAGGCTTCGATTCTTGTTGCATCATTAGTCGTTTCTGCCGGCTCTTTGGTTTCGGCGGCCGGCGCCTTTGTGCCCGGTTCCTTGGCCGTTTCTTTGGCCTTTTGGGCCCCGTCCTTCACCTCAACGGTGTTCTTGGCGTGGCCTGAGACCGCAAACCGCATCCGCATCCAGGCACCGCGCTGGCCTTCCCGGAAGTCGGAGGCGTCTTTCAACTCGATGCGTCCGCCATGGTCCTCCAGGACGCGGCCGACGATCGCAAGCCCGAGGCCCGTGCCCTTGGCACGCGTCGTGACGTAGGGCTCGAGCAGCCGCGAGCGCGCGACCTTGGGCAGGCCGATACCGTTGTCGACGACGTCGATCAGCACGTCCTGGCCTTCGCGCGAGACCACGACATCGATGTGGCCCTTGCCGAGTTCCTCCGGCGGCACCTGCTCGATCGCTTCCGTCGCATTCTTGACGATGTTGGTCACTGCCTGCGAGATCAGCCGGCGGTCGAACTGCGCGCGCAGCGGGTCTTCCTTGAAAATAGTCTCGATGTCGAGCTCGGGATGCGCGACTTTCATCAGGAACACCGCCTGCCGTACGGTGTCGACCACGTCCTCTCCTTCCATCACGGGCTTTGGCATGCGCGCAAAGCGCGAGAACTCGTCGACCATGCGCCTGATGTCGTCGACCTGGCGCACGATGGTATCGGTGCACTGGTCGAAGATCGACTTGTCCTTCTCCTCGGTGATGGTTTTGCCGAATTTGCGGCGGATGCGCTCGGCGGAGAGCTGGATCGGCGTCAGCGGGTTCTTGATTTCGTGGGCGATGCGGCGTGCCACGTCGCCCCAGGCCGAGGTGCGCTGCGCCGAGACGAGCTCGGTGATGTCGTCGAGCGTGATGATGTAGCTGTCGCGCGGCTGGCTGGTCTTCTCCGCGCTGACGCGGACCGACAGGTTGCGCTCCTGCCCGTCGCGCATGATGGTGATCTGGCCCTGCACCAGCCGCTGGGTACCTTCCCGCGCCGTCTTCATCATGTCGTCGAGCTCGGGCAGCACTTCCGACAAGGGATGGCCGAGCGTCTCGGATTCCGCGTGCCCGATCAGCTTCTCCGCAGAGCGATTCAGGATGCCGACGGTGCCGGAGGCATCGACGCCGATGATGCCAGCGGAGGCCGAGGACAGCACGGCCTCGATGAAGCGGCGGCGGCTGTCGATCAGGTCGCTGGCGCTGACGAGCTCGTCGCGCTGGCTGCGCAGCTCCTGGGTCATCTTGTTGAAGGTCTCACCCAGCTGGGCAAGATCGCCTTCGGATTTGTGCACGGGGACCTGGACGTGGAGGTCGCCGGTCGAAACCGTATGGGCCGCGTTCATCAGCCGCCTGATCGGCGCCACCAGCCAGTTGGCGAAGTTGAGCCCGATCAGCACCGAGGCCATCAGGATGGTCAGCGCGATCACCGCGAACATCAGCGCGAATGCGACCTGGATGCCGAGCCTGCGCGATTCGATCTGGCCATACTCGGCGACGCTGAGCTGGGTCTGCTTGACCTGCGCCACGACGCGCGGATCGAGCTGGCGTGCGACATACAGGAAGGTGTCATTGAAGGCGCGGAGCCGGATCACGGCGGCGACGTAGTTGTTTTCGGGCAGGACGGCGATTTCCGGCTCGTTCTCACCGACGTTGCTCAGAAAGTCCGGCGCCGGCGGCGAATAGGCGAGCCGGATGCCGGTGTCCGCCGATTCCAGGATGTTGGTATTCTTGTCGATGATCATTGCGCCCGGCAGGTTCCGAGAGCCGGCACTCGCGGTCAGCAGCTCGCGAAACGACCGCCGGTCCTGGTCGTAGAGCGGGCGGGCGTGGGCGATATCGTTGGCCATGCCAAGAATATCGCCGCGGATGAGCTGCGCGTGATCCTGCATGTAGGCAAGCGCGATCGTCAGCGAGTTCTGGATCACCTCCTTGGTCGGCCCCGAGAACAGCCGATCGAGGCCGCGTTCGATGGTGACATTGGCGACGACGGCGACCAGCACGGCCGGCAGCACCGCGATGATCGAGAACAGGCCGACGATCTGCACGTGCAGCCGCGCCGCCGCCCGCCCCCGCCGGCGGGCCTGGATCATCTGCCAGACCTCGCGCACGATGATCCCGATCAAGAGCAGGATGGTGCCGGCATTGATCAGCAGGAACGAACTGACAACCTCCCGGGTCGGCTCGATCCGGGTCAGGCCGGTGAGGATCACGAAGGTCAGGAAGGCCGACAGCAGCGCCAGACCGACCGCAAACGGCGCCAGCCAACGCCGCAGCAAGCCGCGCTTGGGCTCATCCGCTGGCGACGTCTCGAAGGCTGCGGCCGAGGTAGCCGAGGTGTCTGCGCTGGTCATTCTGGCAATGGTGATGCTGAAAACGGGATCCGCGGTTCACGGATACTGATGCATTGATATCACATTGTTGCCGAAGCGCGACAATCGTAAAAAGTACTCAATCCATCAATGGCTTACCAATTTCAAGCACTTGTTTTGGCCACGATTTACCAAATCGCGTAAGGAGATCGAATCAAAGCGTGCGTGCGGGCATGTCATGCCCCAGGCTCGGACCCACCTATCCTGCGTTGGCCTAAAGCCACCGGGAGGCGGGGCCGCGCGAACACCGGCTTGTTGCCGAACCAGCTGTGACGTTTCGATCTCCGCGCGGCAGAGCCGCTTGGAACTAATTCAACGTTACTCGGTTGCGCCTGATCATCGGCCAAGGCTCTGTCCGTAGGCGTCGGTGACTGAGAGACCGATCGCGCTCCCGCCTGCACTACGAGGAGCGCGTCGTGGGCGAAGATCCCTATTCAATCCCGGCTCGTATCTGTCTTGCCGTTGCCGTCGGCGGTGGCTCGGTACTCGTCGCGATTGCGATTACGAGCGTCTATTTCATGCACTAGAGCATGATCCGGAAAAGTGTGGAGCGGTTTTCCGAAAAGATCATGCTCAAACAACAACCTAAAGCGCGATGACGATTCATCCTAATCTCATCGCGCTTTAAGGCCGTCTTCATGCTCTAAGGCCGTCTTAGTTGGCGGCCTTACTGTGTGAAGAAGCTCATTAGCAATCCAGCGAGGAAAAGCGCTGCACCAAAGATCGCAACGCCAAGGCAGATTCGTGCCTGGACGGAATACGTATCGAATTGGGGCTCTTGGATCACGGCCTTACCTCGACGCCTGCAATCCTGGCGAATTGAGCCAATCATATCGGCCGCAGTATCGAGCCGGTGCATTCTGCTCAGATGATCTTCTTGTTCGCGGCCAGGTTTTAGCTTTGCCGCTCTTTGCTCAAGGCGCGCTTTTCCTGCGGCCAATCCATCCTCAAATGTGTGGGGACTTGAGCGTCGTCTCATGGCGCGCTCCTTCCCTGTTGGCGTGGGGCGGGAGCGCGTGATGGCGATCTCATCACCGATGGATGCCACGGACCGCGCGGTGATGCCTGTTAAAGTTCTTGGCCAGACAACAGTTCCAATGGTTGCGAAGGCGGCGGTTCTCTTGAAGGAACAAAATCGGCCCCGGCCAGAAGGCGAGCCAGGGCCGTTAGGAGTTTCAACCGCGTTCGGTCATGGTGTCAGGCACGACCGAAGCGTTCGACGAACGCGGCCTATTGCCACTTGTTCCTGACCGCTCACGACGAGCAGGGAGTACCTCCTTAGAGGCGCGGCATGTCACAAGCCTGTGGCATGACCATTGCACATTCGAAACCAACTGGGATTTCAGTGCTCAGTTAGAGAATAAAGCGCTGCCGGGACCTGTATTTCGAGCCCAACAGCGCTTCTCTCTTCAGCCAAGCTTATTTGAGGAACCAGCCAATGCCATCGACCACCATTGAACTGATCGTTTCCGCCTATGTACGCTTGAAGAACCAGCGAGCGCTGGACGATATGCGTGAACTTCGGCAGCGGCTGCTCAAGGATCTGCAGGCAGCGTCCGGCTTCGATTCGCGTCAGGCGCTGGAGCAGGTTCAGAAGGACTTGCGAATAATCGAGCAAGGTCTAGCGCAGCTCCGATCGCCAAAAGTGACCGTGCCCGACAGCGAATGGCGCTGAGTAAGCCTGCCGGCGTCAACCGGCGGGCTCTTGTTTCCCACATCCACGACAAGCAGTAGCTCGGCGCCAGCTCGATGCCCAATGGATCCATAATCTGGCGTCTGCGATCTCCTCGTGTTTTGCGAAGGTGTTTTGCCAAACTACAAGTGCAGCCGGCGAAGTTCTCGATGGGTTACCGAGGAGGTCGGCTCTGCCTCAGTGTCGGGCTGGATATTTCGCGATCATCTGATCCCCCTGCCAAAGCTCGACTGCACAATCATGTGCGAGTTGCCATGCCCGCTCTCGCGCCGTCTTCTCATCCGCACAAATGATATTGATCCGATCGGTAATTTGCCCATCAGGCCCGAGCAAATTGGCCCTGTACTCTTCCATCCAAGCGATCCCCGTCGCTCGGCTTACGGCCGGGCGATGCACCGACTTAGAATTGGTTCCTACTCCTTTGTCATCGGGAAGAATATGCAACCCTGCCCCATCATCGAGGAAGGCTTGATCGCTCTCACTCCTCGCCTTCAAGGACCGAATCGCGGCGCCAAGGCGGGCTCATGGAGCTCGCCGCTGAACGTCCCCTCGCCCATCCGGAAGCCGCAGCGCGCTGTATTTGGTACCTTTCAGATCGGCAGCAATACGATCTCCGAGTACAGCCTGTCGAGCGCGCCGGCCACCGGCAATGGGGAGCGATAGCAGGTGGATGCCGCGAGCATCATGCCTCGTGGTTTCACATCAAAGAGCCTTGCCTCCGCGACGAGCGCCACCGTCCGCTGTCGCCACAGGATCGCCAGCTTGACACGCTCGATATGCCGCAACAGCAGTGCCGGCGCACTGCAATGCAAGATGTCCGAATAGGGAATGCCCAAGGGGAGAACCTTCCCCAGTCCCCGAAGTCGCCTCGCATTGAGGCGCTGTGTCCGGCGCTTCACCACGAGATAGGCATGCTCGCCCCCATCGCTAACGGTAAGCTGCAAGCAA
This sequence comes from Bradyrhizobium iriomotense, assembly GCF_030160715.1. Taxonomy (GTDB): domain Bacteria; phylum Pseudomonadota; class Alphaproteobacteria; order Rhizobiales; family Xanthobacteraceae; genus Bradyrhizobium; species Bradyrhizobium iriomotense. The sequence goes on along the minus strand of NZ_BSOW01000058.1, from coordinate 8,587 downwards.
TCATACGGTGCGTGGTCGTCGAAGATTTGACGTTGCTCGCTGCTCAATCTCGCGCGGACAACCGCGGGATCAAAGCTGATGACGGGCCGGTTCGACGCGAAGAGCGTCTCGGCGTGCAGCAATGGTGGCATGAAGATCCGGCCCGTTTCCAGTGGCGTGAAACGCTGCGTCAGGAGAGCAGACCAGGAAATCGGCGCGGGCGTGAAAGCTGTATAGGTTACGCTCTCATCTCGTAGCGCCTCCGCGAGCAGAGCCATCCCCCAGCCGCGGTAGCTCGGGTGCACGCACCAAGAGGAGACGTTGCAAACGAGCGTTGCCTTGCCATTCACTTGCCGCCGGGCGGCGATGGTGCCAAGAAAGCCGACGACCTCGTCGCCGTCGAGGAGCATGAAGCCGCGCTCGTGATTGGACCAGCCATGCTCGAACAGTCGGCGCCAGGCAGTGGCATTGATGGCTGACTTACCGATGGTCTGCGCGAGGAATTGACACACAGGCTCCCGATCATCGCGGTCCACAACACGCAAATGCAGCCGATCAGCCTGTCTCTTCGCCATCGGCGCCGCACCGACCGACAGGATTGTTGCCACGCCTTCGATCGACGGCGCGGCCAGAAAGGCCGAAAGGGACAGGTGATGTCCAGCATAACCTTCGATCTCGAGCAGCAAGTTCACGACCGCCAGCGAATCCGCGCCGACCTCGAGAAGATTATCGGACCAGGTGATGGGCGAGACACCTAGTGTGCGCTCGCAGATCGCCTGCAACTCCTGCCGTAACTCGTCACCATCCGGAATGACCTTGGTGCCACGCGTCGGCGCCTGTGACACCGTCACGGCCGAAGGCGCCCGGACCACCGGATGCGCAGCGATGGTATCGAGACATTGCGGGTTCTGAAGGGCATCACGGTTCCGTACCGTGCGAGCATTCACGGCATCCCGCGCCGCAGCTTCTGACCGCTTGCCGCTAAAGGTGACTGGAAGCGCATCGACCTGCGCGATGCGCGCCGGCACGAAAGCGGCAGAGCCGCAGCGCGCAAGCTCCGAGCGAATGTGCTTCGCCAACGTGTTGTCGAGCACCAGGCCTTTGCGGAGCACGATCAGAAGAACCATACGCGTACCGCCAGGCTCTTCTTCGGCCTGCTGCTCCACCGCCATCGCCTCCAGTATCTCCTCGATCGCGCCAAGGATGCGGTAGATCTCCGCGGTGCCGACGCGAATGCCGCGCACGTTGAGGATGCCGTCGGAACGGCCGTGAAGTTTCCAACCGCCGTGGGGGGTGGCCTCGATCAGGTCGCCATGCGTCCAGAAGCCGGGATTCTGGGCGAAGTAGGTCGCATGGAAACGCCTGCCGTCGACGTCACCGCGAAAGCCGAGGGGGCGCGAGGGAAAAGGGTTGGCGCAGACCAGTTCGCCGATCGCTGCCTGCGGATCATCAGGCGGCGGTAGCGAGCGCACGTCGAGGCCGAGACTGCGGCACTGTGCTTCGCCGCGATGGACAGGCAGATTCGGATTGCCCAGCACAAAGCAGCCGATGATGTCGGTGCCGCCCGAGATCGACTGTAGCGGTATCGTGGCCTTCACCTCATCGCGGACCCAATCGTATTGGCGGGGATAAAGGATGGACCCGGTGGAGAGCACGGCACGCAAGGCGGAAAGGTTGAGCGTCCGTCGCGGCGAGAAGGCCGCCTGCTCGCAAAAGTGCAGATAGGCAGGATTGGTGCCGAAGACAGTCACGCCCTCCTCGGCAACGATCCCCCAAAAGGTATCCGGCCCTTCGAGCGGCCCATCGTAGAGAACGAGCTCCACGCCGGATGCGAGCGCGGAAAGCTGCCAGTTCCACATCATCCAACCGCAGGAGGTCTGGAAGAACAGCTTGTCGCCAGGGGCGAGATCGCAGTGTAACCGGTGCTCTTTCACATGCTCCAGCAGGGTGCCCCCGACGCCGTGCTGTATGCATTTCGGCGGACCCGTGGTGCCGGAGGAGAACATCGTGAACAGGGGCTGATTGAACGGATGGCGCAGCCAGCCGGGTCGATCCTCGCCCTCAACGGCATCGCGCAGCAGATCGGCAAGCCTGTGCAGAGACACTGTCCCATCGCTGACGGCAAGCGGGCCGTCGTCCAGCGCGATGATCGCAGCAAGACTTGGCAGGCCCTCGCCGTTGTGATCACGCGCTCGGCGACAGGGACGCCCGAATCCCATGGCTCTGCCTTGAGGCAGCCAAACAGCACCACGGGATCCAGGGGGGCGAACCGCGCGAGGATGGCGGGTACGCCCATGTCCGACGCGCAACTGGCGAAGGTTGCGCCAGTGGCAGCGGTGGCCATCGCGGCAATGATCGCTTCGGCATTGTTGCGTGCGATCGCCACGACATGGTCACCACGACGCACGCCAAGGCGTTCGAGCCGCGCTGCCAGCCGGGCGGCTGCTATGCGAAGTGCCCCGCGCGTGTAAGTATCCCGGCTGCCGTCCCCGTGGCGAGCCGTCAGGACCCGCTCTTCTGGGCTGCCGGCGAGGAGGCACTCGGCGTAGTTCAGACGAAGGTTTGGGAAAAAGCGTGCGGTTTCGCAGGCATCGCCCACGCAGACTGGATCGACAGCTCCCTCCCCCGGCAGGTGGCACCATTCCAGAAAGAGGCGCCAGAAGCTGCGGAACTCCCGCACCGAGAAACGGTCCATCGCTGCATGATCGGACAGTTTCTGACCAATGCGTGTCTCACACCATCGGGTGAAGTCAGTCAGTTGCGAATGCGCGAGAGGCCGATCGTCGGGACCGAGCACCACTTCGTCGAGAGACATGACGAGAGCTCATCTCACTTGGAAAGGCCGTTGCTCTGAAAACCGCGACCACAACCGGGGGCTGTAAAGCATTCGAACGTGAAATCACTCAACCCTAGCGGAGATCATTTCGCAAGCGACCCGCTCCAGAAGGGACAAATGTAAATTTGAATCGCGATTAGGGGGTACCTCCACTGAATGGAAGCAACGGTTCGGAAACGAACAGAATGGAATCGGCTCCATGCGGTCGGCAGCGGTGTCGAGCCGCCGTCCTTTCGGGGCAGGCCACAGTCCGGGTCGATGCTGATGCATCGCCCGGAGTGACTTTGGCTGGGACTAGCCCCCGCTTCGATAGACCTGGATATCGAGATCCCGGATCTTCTTCCGCAACGTGTTGCGGTTGAGGCCGAGCAGGTCCGCGGCGCGGATCTGGTTGCCGCGGGTGGCCGCGAGGGCTGCGGTGAGCAGCGGGACCTCGATCTCCTTGAGGATGCGGTGATAGAGGCCGGGCGGCGGCATGCCGTTGGGGAAGCCCTGGAAGTGCGTGGACAGATACGCCTCGACGGCCCCACCGAGATTGTCGACGCCCTGCTGGACGGCGGCACCCGGGCTGATCGACGGCGGCGCAAGCTCACCATCGATGACGGACGCGGTGATCACGTCCTGCGGATAGAGCGCGGCGAGACGTCGTGCGAGGTTTTCCAGCTCGCGCACGTTGCCGGGCCAGCGATGCTGCTTCAGCCGCTCGAGCGCCAGCGCGTCCAGCTTCTTCGGCGGCAGGCCGTCCTTCTCGGCCAGCGCAAAGAAGTGACGCACCAGATCTGGCAGATCCTCGATGCGCTCGCGCAAGGGCGGCAGTCGCAGCGGCACGACGTTGAGGCGGAAGAACAGGTCCTCTCGGAACAGCCCCTGCTGGATCAGAACGCGCAGATCCTTGTTGGAGGCGGCAACGATGCGCACGTCGGTCTTGATCGGGGTGCGGCCGCCGACGGTGGTGTATTCGCCCTGTTGTAGCACGCGCAACAGGCGCGTCTGCGCTTCCATCGGCATGTCGCCGATCTCGTCTAGGAACAGCGTGCCACCTTCGGCCTGCTCGAAGCGGCCGGAAGCACGGGTGTTGGCGCCGGTGAACGCGCCGCGCTCATGGCCGAACAGTTCGGACTCAATGAGGTCGCGCGGGATCGCCGCCATGTTGACGGCGACGAACGGACCGTTGCGGCGCTTGCCGTAGTCGTGCAGCGCGCGCGCCACCAGCTCCTTGCCGGTGCCGGACTCGCCCGTGATCATCACGGTCAGATCGGTCTGCATCAGCCGCGCCAGCACGCGGTAGATTTCCTGCATCGCCGGCGAGCGGCCGACGAGCGGGATCGCTTCCATCTCGGCGTCTTCGTCCGGGCTCGACGTTCGCTCCTTCGGCTCGGCCAGCGCCCGCCCGACGATCGCGATCAGCTCCTTCAGGTCGAAGGGCTTTGGCAGATATTCGTAAGCCCCGCGCTCGGAGGCGCGGATCGCCGTCATGAACGTGTTCTGCGCACTCATCACGATGACCGGCAAATTCGGCCGCATCTTCTTGATGCGCGGCAACAGGTCGAAGGCGTTTTCATCCGGCATCACCACGTCGGTGATGACGAGATCGCCCTCCCCCTGGCTGACCCAGCGCCATAACGTGGCGGCGTTGCCAGTCAGCCTGACTTCATAGCCAGCCCGGGAAAGTGCCTGATTGAGAACCGTGCGGATGGCGGTATCGTCATCAGCAACGAGAATGCTACCTGCGGGCATATTTAATCCTCATTTTGCCCCCTGTGACGCAGGCGACGGCTTCCCGGCAGAGTCGGCGCGACTGCTTTGATCGGCGTGTTTGATGGAAGTGGAGTACATCGGCATCAGCACGCGGAAGGTCGTCTTGCGCGGCTGAGACTCGCATTCGATGATGCCCCCGTGATCCCCGACGATTTTTGCGACCAGCGCCAGACCGAGACCGCTGCCGGTCTGCTTGGTGGTCACGAAGGGATCGAACAGGTTGGGCAGGAGATCTTCGGGCACGCCCGGTCCGTTGTCCTTGACGCAGAATTCGAGCGGCAGTGATACCCGGGATTTTTGACCGGGCACCGACAGGCGCACGCCGGGACGGAAGGCGGTGGTGAGCTGGATCTCGGCGTCGGGCACGTCGATCAGGGCTTCCGCGGCGTTCTTCACGAGATTGAGGAACACCTGGATGAGCTGATCCTGGTTCGCGAGTACCGGCGGCAGCGAAGGATCGTAATCCTCGATGAAGCGGATATTGCGGGCAAAGCCGGATTGCGCGAGGCGCTTCACGTGGTCGAGCACGGAGTGGATGTTGACCGGACCGCGCACGACGGGGCGTTCGTCGCCGAACACTTCCATGCGGTCGACAAGCGTGACGATGCGGTCGGCCTCGTCGCAGATCAGCCGCGTCAGCATGCGGTCTTCGGAGGAGGCCTGCTGCTCGAGGAGCTGGGCGGCGCCACGGATGCCGGAGAGCGGGTTCTTGATCTCATGCGCCAGCATCGCTGCTAGCGCTATCACCGAGCGCGCTGCGCTGCGATGGGTGAGCTGCCGGTCCATCTTATCGGCGATGGTGCGCTCCTGGAGCATCACCACGATATGGCCGGGCCGCTCGGTGAGCGGGGCGACATGCAGGTCGACTTGGCGGTCGCCGCCCATGCGTGGCGTGCCAAGATCGACCTTGTATTCGTTGACCGGCGCATTCAGGGAGCGCACCTGGTCGATCAGCGCCAGCAAGGGACTGCCGAACGGCACCAGCTCCTTGAGCGATTGGCGCTTCAGGAATTGCGTCGAGATCTCGAAGAACGCCTCGGTCGCGATATTGGCGCCGATGATCTTACCATCCGGCCCGATCAGGAGCACCGGATTGGGCAAGGCATCCAGGATCGCATCGGCATCTGACGGAAGCGGCCGACGATGTTCAGCGGCTGAGCTCATGCAGCAGCGCTCCATGCGAAGTCGTCGAAGGCATCTTGCAGCGACCGGTGAACGGCACGCGGATCCTCGGATGTGAGGATGTTCTGGCGCCAGGCCTTCAGCTTCTCGGCCGGCGCGCGGCTGAGATGTGCGGCAACATCGAGCGCCCAGCCGAGATGCTTGCGCGCATGCCTGAGGCCGATGCGCAGGCCATAGAGATCGCAGACACCCTCATAGAGCGTGCGGACATAATGGAGTTGCTCGCCGAGCGAGGGCGCGGCCTCTTCCGCCCCACCCTGGAGGCGCCGGCCGATCTGACCGGGCAGCCAGGGTTGCCCTTGCGCGCCGCGTCCGATCATGACGGCATCGGCGCCGGAGGCCTCCAGCGCTGCCACGGCCTTGTCGTAGGAGGTGATGTCGCCGTTGACGACCAGCGGCAGCGAAATCGCGGCGCGTACGTCGCGCACGGCGTCCCAATCGGCCTCACCCTTGTAAAACTGGCAGCGCGTGCGGCCGTGCACGGTGATGAGCTTGACGCCGGCGGCCTCCGCCCGTCGCGCCAGCTCCGGCGCGTTGCGGGTACGGTCGTCCCAGCCGAGCCGCATCTTCAGCGTGACCGGAACCTTCACAGCGGCGATCGTTGCTTCGATCAGGCGCAAGGCGTGGTCGAGGTCGCGCATCAGCGCGGAGCCGGACTGGCCGCCGGTGACGTGGCGCGCCGGGCAGCCCATGTTGATATCGATGATGTCGGCGCCTTCCGCTTCCGCGATCCGGGCGCCCTCCGCCATCCAGTGCGCCTCGCAGCCGGCAAGCTGGACCACATGCGGCCCCAGGCCCGTCGCCTCGCAGCGCAACCGCGACATCCTGTGGCCATTGGCGAGCTCGTCGCTCGCGGTCATTTCGGACACGACGAGACCTGCCCCAAGCTCCGCGGTCAGCCGCCGGAAGGGGGAATCGGTCACCCCCGACATGGGCGCCAGGAAGACCGGGTTGGCGACATCAATATCGCCTATTTTCAACGGCTTAGCGCCTGATCCTACCGAGCCGGTCACGGACGTCTCGTCTCAAAGGCGGCGCCTCATCGCGTCCGCCATGACCTATCTTGCGCACAATTCTTGTGCAGTCAAGCGTCATGCCTACACTTTAGACAGTTCTTGCAATCTTTCAAGTGCAGTGCAGCAAAAAGCTGTTGCTGACAATCGGCAAACACCGCTGTTCTTCCGCGGGGACCGTGCTAGAGGCATGCCAAAATCATCCCTCGCCCCGATCATCACTATCAATTGAGTATTTCAGCGCTATGGCGAAATCAGAGCGGACCGCAGTTGTTCTCGTGGCGGCCGGGCGCGGGCTTCGCGCGGGTGCGGGCGGGCCGAAGCAATACCGCGCGATCGGCGGCGTGCCGGTGATCTTTCGCGCCATGGAGTCCTTCAGCAACCACCCCGATGTCGCGCTGGTTCAGCCGGTCGTGAACCCCGATGACAGCGCTATGTTCACGGCAGCGGTCAAGGGCCTGCGCCATGAGTCCCCGACGAGCGGCGGCGCGACGCGCCAGGCTTCCGTGCTCGCCGGCCTCGAAGCGCTCGCTCCGCACAAGCCGGACTTGGTGTTAATCCACGATGCGGCGCGGCCATTCGTCTCGCAGGCCCTGATCTCCCGCGCGATCGAAGCCGCGAGCCGGCACAGTGCCGCGATCCCCGCGATAGCAGTCAACGACACGGTTAAGCTGATCGGAGCTGCCGGGCAGATCGAGGCAACGCCGGACCGCGCGCGCCTCAGAATCGCGCAGACGCCGCAATCCTTTCGTTTCGATGTCATCCTCGACGCGCATCGTCGCGCCGCGAAGGACGGACGCTCTGATTTCACAGATGATGCGGCGATCGCCGAATGGGCGGGATTGACGGTCGCAACCTTTGAAGGCGATGTTGCAAACATGAAGCTCACCACCCCCGAAGACTTCGTCCGCGAGGAAGCGCGCCTCGCCAGCCAGCTCGGCGACATCAGGACCGGGACCGGTTACGACGTGCATGCCTTCGGCGAAGGCGACCACGTCATGATCTGCGGCGTGCGCGTGCCGCACAGCAAGGGCTTCCTCGCCCACTCCGACGGCGACGTCGGCCTGCATGCGCTGGTCGATGCCATCCTCGGTGCGCTCGCCGACGGCGACATCGGTTCGCACTTTCCACCGAGCGACCCCAAGTGGAAGGGCGCCTCCTCCGACCAGTTCCTGAAATACGCCATCGAGCGCGTCACGGCGCGCGGCGGCCGCGTCGCCAATCTCGAGGTGACGATGATCTGCGAGCGGCCGAAGATCGGTCCCTTGCGCGACACCATGCGCGCGCGGATCGCTGAAATCTCCGGCGTCGACATCTCGCGCGTCGCGGTGAAGGCGACGACCAGCGAGCGGCTCGGCTTTACCGGCCGCGAGGAAGGCATCGCGGCGACCGCGAGCGCCACCATCCGCCTGCCCTGGGGCATCTAGGCCATGGGCGGCAGCGACGCACGCGCCCTCTCCCGCTCGCTGCTCGATCTGTGCCGGATGCGCAAGCTGACGATCGCGACCGCCGAGTCGTGCACCGGCGGCCTCGTCGCTGGCGCGCTGACCGACATCCCCGGCTCGTCCGACGTGATCGACCGCGGCTTCGTCACCTATTCCAATGACGCCAAGCGCGCGATGCTCGGGGTCGAGGCGAGCACGCTTCTCAATTTCGGCGCCGTCAGCAAGGAGACCGCGACCGCGATGGCGGTCGGTGCGCTCGAGCGCGCCGGCGTCGACCTTGCGGTGGCCATCACCGGGATCGCCGGCCCCGGCGGCGCCACGCCTGGCAAGCCGGTCGGGCTCGTCCACTTCGCCGCCGCCGCCCGCGACGGCCG
>NZ_BSOW01000057.1 GCF_030160715.1 Bradyrhizobium iriomotense | reverse complement strand
GCCACCGCGGCCGTCAACGCCACCGTCACGCCGCAGGCAGCGCCCGTTGCACCGCCGGCACCCGTTGCCGCACCGGTCGTGCCCGCGCCCGCCCCGGCTCCTGTCGCGGCTGCACCCGCCCCCGCCCCGACGACACCGCTCGGCCTGTGGGCGACCGAGGAGAACAAGGGCAATGTGCGCGTCGAGCAATGCGGCGCCAATCTCTGCGGCTATGCCGAGAAGTCCAACGAGAAGATCCTGATCAACATGCAGCCCGATGGCGCCAAGTGGAGCGGCCGCATCCACGATCCCGACTCCGGGCGCAATTACGACTCGACGATCGCGATGAAGGGCCCGAACCTGCTCCGCGTGCAGGGCTGCGCCTTCGGCGGCATGTTCTGCGGCGGCCAGACCTGGAAGCGCGTGACCTGACGCGCGCAGCGCGTCATCCTACATTGCACAATGGGGGCGATGCGAAGCATCGAACCCGGGATCTCGCGCCACAACTTCGAGATTCCGGGTTCGCGCTATCGCGCGCCCCGGAATGACGAGCAAGAATCATGGCGCCACGTCCCGAAATCCGGGACGTGGCGTTTGAACGTTGGCAATGCCTGTGCGACAGATGTTCATCCGCCATTCAGCCATCTCCGGCTGAAATCGGCTGATCTCGCCTCGTGTCTTCACCGGGACCTCATTGTGACTTTGATGCTGGCTTGGCGCCGCCGCGTGCTCGCGCTTCCGCTGCTGGTCGTGTCGTTGGCCGGCGCGAGGGACGCATGCGCGTCCGATGCGACCCTGCTCGCGCAAGCGCAGCCGGCGCCGCAGGCTTCGCCGACACCGTCTCCCTCCCCGACATCAGCGGCACCGGCGGCCGACGCGCAAACCGCCGCGCCTGAAGAACCGATCGGCAACGTCGCAACCGTGACGGGGATCGCCACCGTGATCCGCGACAAGAATTCCTATCCGCTGAAGGCGCGCGACGACATCTATCTCAACGACGTCGTGCAGACCGCCTCGAACTCCTCGCTCAGCATCGCCTTCAACGATTCCACCACGTTCAACCTGTCGGCCAGCGCCAAGATCACGATCGACAATTACGTCTACGAGGACGGCGGCAAGCAGAACTCCGCGATCTTCGACGTCGGCAAGGGCACGGTTGCCTTCGTCGCCGCGGCGGTCGCCAAGACCGGCGACATGAAGATCACGACGCCGACCGCGACGCTCGGCATCCGCGGCACCACCGGCGTCATCGACGTGCCGGCGAATGCGACGGCGGTGGCCGCGGCCAACAACGTCAACATCAAGCTCTATCCCGACGCCGACGGCAGGGTCGGCCACATCGACGTCAACGACCGCACCAGCGGCGCGCGGCTCGGCGCGCTGACGCAAGGCGCGAGCGGCTTTGCGATCCGGCCCGGCACGGGCGGGGCGCGCCTCGCCGCGGTGCCGATCACGATTGCCCCGCAACAGGTCGCACGCGACCGGGTCTTCGTGAGCCAGGTGCATCAGGCCCAGACCACCGGCCGGCAGATCGTCACCGAGCAGCGCGAATTCCGCAGGGCCAATCCGACCGCGGCGCCGCGTCTTCCGCGGCCGGTGCAGCCGGCTCAACCGCAGCAGCAACAGCCGCGGCCGAATGGTCAGCCCGGACAGCAGCCGCAGCGGCCGAACGGCCAGCCGGGACAGAACAATCGTCCAGGCCAGCAGCAGCAGCAACAACCAGGTGCGCCGAATCGCCAGGGCACGCAGCAACCAGGCACGCAGCAACCGCAGCGCCAAGGACAAGGCGGCGCCGGTCAGCCGGGTACGCCGCGCACCGGGCAAGGCCAGCAACAGGGCGCACCGCGTGCCGGACAGACACCGCCCGGCGGCGCGACCAATCCGCCAGCACCGCGCAGCGGACAGGCTCCGTCGTCGCAGCCGGGCACGACGCCACAGCCAGGCGCAACGCCCGCGCAGCAGTCACCACGCAGCGGCCAGCAGAGTCAGCCCGTGCCGAACGCCGTCCAGCCACAGCAAGGCGGCCTACAGCGGCAACCCGGATTGCAGCAGCGCCTGCCGGGCGTGACGCGCCCGGCGCCGCGTAAGCCAGTGCCGCCGCCAAAGGAGAAAAAGGAGCGGAGGTAGCGGTGCTGTCCCTCACCCTGAGGAGCCGCGGAACGCGGCGTCTCGAAGGGTGAGGCCACGCTCGGGCCTCGTGGTTCGTGACGCGCGCGATGCGCGCTCCTCACCATGAGGGTTGATGTCGAGTTTGCCGCAAGCGTCCTTCCCTTGCGCGAGGGGTGCAGCGACAATCCGGTGACAGATTTCGCTTAAGCTCACGCCTCGCCGCGAAGCCAGGCTTTCACCTTCTGCAACAGGCCATGACGCAGCTCCTCGACCGACGCCGCCTCCGCGGGCGTCAGCGTCTGCATCACGGCGTCGACGTCGTCCATGGCAAGCGGCGGCATGGCTTCCATCTCAACCGGTGCGAGGCCGGCGGCGGCGAGTGCGATCGGTCCGACATGCATGAGGAACGCGCGCTCATATTCGCGCGACAGGCGCGCGACCGCATCCTCCAGCGGCAACCAGTCGACCGCCTTGATGTCGTTCATCAGTTTGCGGACCGGACCGCCGTCCGCTTCCATGCGCCAGAAATGCACGATCTTGGAGCGGCCGCCGGATGGATAGGCGAGCGTGCCCAGAAATTCGTGGATGGCGACGTCGTGGCCGGTCTCTTCAAGCACCTCGCGGTGCGCGGCCTCCCTCGGCGTCTCGCCGTCGTCGAGCTTGCCCTTGGGCAAAACCCATTCGTTGCGCTTGCGTTGGCGCACCACGGCGATCAGCGGCGCGTCACGCCGCAGCACAATTCCCCCTGCCGCCTGAACCGGCGCCCGCGCCATAACTCGTTACCCGCCGTGTCGAAAGAATCGTCCCCGCGGACGATATAGGCCGCCGACACGGCGGATTGAAGGCTTCTTTAGTGGAGCATGATTTTTTCGGAAAACCGGCGTCCACTTTTCCGGATCATGCTCCGTTTTTTCGCAGCAGCGCTTGACCGGCGCGGATGCGCGTGCCTTCGGCAATCCCGTCGCAGAACGCGAAATCGCCGGGCGCGAGGATGATGATGGTCGAGCCGTGCTCGAACCAGCCGAGCTCCTCGCCCTTGGTCACGTTGACGTCGCAGGGGAAGTTGACCGGGCCGCGGGTCTGCGCATTCAGCACCATGTCCATGAAGTGCAGGCGGATGCTCGCGACCAGGATAGCCGCCACCGGCACCAGCGTCACCGCCTCGCCGGTCGACAAATGCGTGCGGATCACCGCGCGCTCGTTCTTGCAGAACAGCCGCTCGACCCGCTTCAACGCGATCGGGTTGACGTTCCAGACGTCGCCATGGATCAGCGTGACGCGCTCGATATGCGCGTCGTAAGGCGCATGGAAGCGGTGATACATGCTCGAGGTCAGCCGCAGCGTGACGAAGGAGCCGTTGCGGTGCTGCTCCACCAGCGCGGGATCGCCGAGGAGATCGAGCAGCGAATAGGGCGCGCCCTTGACCTGGAACAGCTCGGTGTCGGCGATCCTGCCGTGCGCACCGACAATGCCGTCGGACGGACTGGCAACGATCGCGGGATCCGGATCGACTGGCCTGAGACCCGGCTTCAGCTCCCGCGTGAAGCAGTCGTGCAGGCTCTTGAAATGGGTCTTGCGCGCTTCCGACAGGTCGAGGTCGGAGAACAGCTTCCACAGCGCGATCGAGCCGTCCCGTACCAGCGGGTTCTCGATCTTGGAGAACCAGCCCATGAAGCGCGTCAGCGCCGCGCGGGGAATGCGGTTGGTCAGCAGGAAATTGAGGTCTTCCTGCTGGGTGAAAGAGGCGATGAGGGCTTTGACTGTCATGAATCTGTCAGCAGGTCCAGTTAGCGCTTGTTGTCATGGAAACGACACTCCCGATTCTCTCATTGTCCGTGGCCGCCGCAGCGTCAGCTGCCGCCGCCTTCCCGAAGATCAAGGCGCGCATCGAACTCTCCCGCGCCAAGCACCGCTCGCTCTCGGGGCATTCCAAGATGTCGCGCCGGGTGGCGCGGCTGATCCCGTTCTACGAGTTCGAGGGCGACGACTATTTCGCTTGTGACGGCGCGCCTGCCACCATCGCGGCGCAGCGTCATGACGGCTTCTTTCGCCTCGCCGGTCTCTACGCCCAGCGCTACGCCAAGGGACGCGCGCTGACGAAGGAGGCGGCGGAAAGAATCTCCGACCTGCAATTCACCGAAAGCTACCGCGTACCGTTCCAGTTCTCCCGCCTCGTGCGCGAGAACCTGGGCACCTCGAGCTTCACGCAGTCGTCGAGCGGCGTCACCGTCACCGATCTCGACGGCAACGTCTCCTACGACCTCACCGGCTCCTACGGCGTCAACATCTTCGGCAACGACTTCTACAAGGAGTGCATCGGCGAAGGCGAAAAGCGCGCCCATGCGCTCGGGCCTGTGCTCGGTCCCTACCATCCCGTGATCGCCGAGAACGTGACGCGGCTCTGCCAGATTTCGGGCCTCGACGAAGTCTCGTTCCACATGTCCGGCACCGAAGCCGTGATGCAGGCCGTGCGGCTCGCGCGCTACCACACCAAGCGCACGCATCTGGTGCGCTTCGCTGGCGCGTATCACGGCTGGTGGGGCGAAGTGCAACCCGGCGTCGGCAATCCCATTGCCGCGCACGAGACCTACACGCTCGCCGAGATGTCGGAGAAGACGCTGCATGTGTTGCGCACCCGGCGCGACATCGCCTGCGTGCTGGTCAATCCGCTCCAGGCGCTGCATCCAAACGCGAACGCGCCCGGCGACTCCTCGCTGGTAGACAGCTCGCGCGGCGGCAACTTCGACCGCGAAGCCTATACCGCCTGGCTCAACAAGCTGCGCGAGGTCTGCACCGAGCGCGGCATCGTGCTGATCTTCGACGAGGTCTTCGTCGGCTTCCGTCTCGCCCCCGGCGGCGCCCAGGAATATTTTGGCGTCCGCGCCGACATGGTGACCTACGGCAAGAGCCTCGCCGGCGGCCTGCCTGTGGGCGTGGTCTGCGGCAAGAAGGAGCTGATGCGGCGCTTCCGCGGCGATCGTCCCGCCGACGTCTGCTTTGCCCGCGGCACCTTCAATTCGCACCCCTACGTCATGACGGCGATGGACGAGTTCCTGAGCCGGCTCGCCAGCCCCAACTTCCGTGCAATCTATGACGGGCTGGACGCGACCTGGGACGGCCGCGCGCAAAAGCTCAATCGGATGCTGAGCGAGGCGGACCTGCCGGTGCGCATCGCCAACCTGTCCTCGATCTGGACGGTGACGTACACGCAGCCGTCGCGCTACAACTGGATGCTGCAATACTACCTGCGCGCCGAAGGCCTTGCTTTGAGCTGGGTCGGCACCGGACGGCTGATCTTCAGCCTGAACTACACCGACGCCGATTTCACCGAGGTCGCCGAACGCTTCGTCCGCGCCGCGCAGAAGATGAAGGCCGACGGCTTCTGGTGGCACGATCCCGCGCTGACCAACAAGCGTATCAAGCGGCAGATCCTGAAAGAGATGCTGGCCAAGCGCTTCGGGCGCTGAGGCTGACGCAATCGCCGGCCCCTCCTCCCCCTCTCCCCGCCTGCGGGGAGAGGGTTGGGGTGAGGGGGACTCTCCACGAAGCCGGTGACAGCTGGACTCGCGGAGAGTCCCCCTCACCCGAATTTGCGCGTCGCGCAAATTCGACCTCTCCCCGCACGCGGGGAGAGGTGAAGAGAGAGCGCAACGCCGTCCCAACACGTGGATGCCCGGGACGAGCCCGGGCATGACGTAACCTTTGGACATCGGAGTGTTTGGTGAAGGCCGCGCGCTCAGGCGTGCTGCTCTTCGAGCGCAGGCTCGGAGATGAAGCCGAGCGTGTGCTCAGGGTTGAGATGCAGGCCCGGGTCCATCAGCTCGCCGCGCATGAGCGCGAGCGGCGCCTTGCGGTAGAGCATCAGGTCGTGGAACGGGTCGGTCAGGATCTTGGTCATCCAGACGAGGCCGGTCTCGACGTCGCGGATGAAGAACAGGTGCACGGTGCGGAACAGAAGTCCACCGGCGCCGACCGCGAGCCAGATCTTTGCGACCTGCCGCATGAAATCGGTCGCGCTGGCGAACGGCTTGAACAGGCCAAACAGCGTCGGATCGACGAACAGCACCAGCGGCGACAGCGCCCAGATCGTCATCAGCACCACCTTGCGCTGAAGGTTGTAGCCGACCTTGATCTCTTCCTTGTGCTCGTGCGTCGCCTGGTTGATGTGGTCGTAGCCCTTCGGCTCGAAGAAGAAGTGACCGCACTGGCGCGAGGTCATCGACACCAGCCAGCCGACCAGTCCCGAGACCACGGGATCGATGAACAGCCAGACATAGGCGAGCAGGAAGCTCAGCGCGCTGACGAAGTGCAGGCTCTGATTGATGCGGCTGTGGTGATAGTAGCGGTGGTCGTCCCAGCGCTGGATGCGCAGCTGCTCAAGGAATTCTTTGATCATTCTTTCCCCCAAAAGGCTTCGGGTTAGGAGATACAGGGATTCGATGTAGGGCGTGTGACATCATCAATTTGTCATATGACAATGTGCGCGACGCGGTGACGCACGGATAACTCTATCCCCTCACCCTGAGAAGCTTGCGCGAGCAAGCGTCTCGAAGGGCGAGGCCCGCCGGGCGACAGCCGGGCCTCTATGGTTCGAGACGGCGCTTGCCCGCCTCCTCACCATGAGGGGCAACAACGCAACTAGGCCGCCTTGGCGACCTGAACTTTACGGAAGCGGACCAGCGAGAAATGGCCGAGCGGCGGAATCAGGCGGCGCTCGGCGAGCTCCATGCCATGCGCACTCGCGAGCCACTTGGCGTAGCGCGACCAGGCGAACTCGGCGGTGCGGAAGCCGAGGTGACGCACCACCGGCTGGAGCTTCTGCTCGATGAAACGGCGCATGCCGTCGTCCGCGCTGACGCGGGTCAGGATGATCAATTCGCCGCCGGGACGCAGCACGCGCGCGAACTCGTCCAGCGCGACTTCCGGATTAGGCACGGCGGTGACGACATATTGCGCCATCACGACATCGAAGGAATCGTCGGGAAATTCGAGCTTCTCGGCGTCCATCACCGCGAGGCCCTCGACGTTCTTCAACTTGAGCTCGCTGACGCGACGGCGCGCCTTGTCCAGCATCGCCTCCGAAATATCGGTGCCGAAGATGCGGACGTTCGGCGCATACATCGGCAGCGAGATGCCGGTGCCGACGCCGACCTCGAGCACGCGGCCGCCGAGCTTGTTGGTCGCTGATATCGCGGCCTGCCTGCCCTTGGCGAATACGCCGCCGAACACGAGGTCATAGACCGGCGCCCACCGGTCATAGGCCTGCTCGACCGTACCCCGGTCGAGGTCGAGCTGCTGCGACTCTTCAAACTTCATGATCTTGGCCATTAGCAAAGTCCCATTTGGTTCAGAATGTTCATGGTCAGCCGCGCACCGGCCGCCGCGCCATGACGGGCGTCGGACGCAGCGATCGGCTGGGCTGGAGTGAGGTGAGGTTTCCGACGAACTGACGCGCACTGTTTTCCCAGGAGCGCGCCAGCGCGAAGTTGCGGCAGGTCTCGCGCGACATGGTGAGCGCGCGGAGGCACGCGGCGCGCAAATCGTCGTCGATCGCGCCGATCGGATGGTCGGCGATGACGTCCTTCGGACCGGTCACCGGAAACGCCGCAACCGGCGTGCCGCAGGCCAGCGCCTCGAGCTGCACCACGCCAAAAGTATCGGTGAGGCTCGGGAACACGAAGACGTCGGCGGCGGCGAGATGCGAGGTGAGGTCGGCGCCCTTCTTCTCGCCGAGGAAAACGGCGTTCGGATATTTGCGCTCGAGCTGCGCCTTCTGCGGCCCGTCGCCGACCACGACCTTGGTGCCGGGCAGATCGAGCGAGAGGAACGCATCGAGATTCTTCTCCACCGCCACGCGTCCCATCGCCATGAAGATCGGCCGCGGCAGGTCGAGCTTGGCGGGATCGTCGGGATGAAACAGCGTGGTGTCGACGCCGCGGGTCCAGAAGCCGAGCCGCTTGAAGCCGCGCTCGGAGAGCTCCTGCCGCAGCGAGGGCGTCGCCACCATGGTCATGGCGGCGGCATCGTGGAAGTGCCGCAGCACGGCGTAGCCGACACTGGCCGGAATGCCCGTTCGCACCGAGACATATTCCGGAAAGCGCGTGGTGTAGGAGGTGGTGAAGGCAAGCCCGCGCCGGTGGCAATAGGCGCGCGCCGCCCAGCCGATCGGGCCTTCGGTTGCGATGTGCAGCGCTTCCGGAGCCGCCGCCTCGATCCGCCGCGCGATCTCGCGGCCGCTCGGCAGCGCGATCCTGAGGCCCGGATAGGTCGGCAGCGGCAGCGACGGGAAGCCGTCCGGCGTCAGGAATTCGATCTCGACATCGAGGGCCTTGGCGGCCGCGGCGAGCGAGGTCAGCGTCCGCACCACGCCGTTAACCTGCGGATGCCAGGCGTCAGTCGCGATTAATACCCGCATGGAAAAATCCCGAGAGTTTGATGATTCTCGGCTTAGGACCATCAACGAAGGATATTTCAGGCGTGTGACGTCACAGAAGTGTCGACCCACTGTTTTGTTCGTTAACGGGTCCGCACGGCCACGAAACTGTCATGAAACAATCCTTGCCGCGACGAAACCGTTTTCGGTTTCCCGTGCAAACGTCCCGAAACTTTTCGCCGTTACGAGTTTGGGCAACGGAACACCGCAAAGGGCCGCGGTGATCAAAAATCCGATCCAACAGGGGCGATCAATGTTCAATCTGGACACGTTCAAGACGTATTCGCGCGCCGTTGCCTTCGGCGCAGTTGCGATCTCCGCGATCGCGTTTGCCGGCCCGGCACATGCCGCGCCCGTGCAACTCTTCCCCTTCTTCGCGCCGCCGCCCGGCTTTGCCGCGCCGCAGCCGCTGCAACCCTATCAGCCGTACCAGCCGGCGCCGTCCTATCAGACCGCACCGTCGGATGATCAGGACAGCGTCGAGACGCCCGTCCGCTTCCGCCGCCAGGTCGTCAGCTATGCGACGCGCGAGGCGCCCGGCACCATCATCATCGATACGCCGAACACGTATCTCTACTACGTGCTCGGTAATGGTCAGGCCGTGCGCTACGGCATCGGCGTCGGCCGCGACGGCTTCACCTGGTCCGGCGTCCAGTCGGTGACCAAGAAGGCCGAGTGGCCGGACTGGACACCGCCGCCGGAAATGATTGCCCGCCAGCCCTATTTGCCGCGCCACATGGCCGGCGGTCCCGGCAACCCGCTTGGCGCCCGCGCCATGTATCTCGGCGGCACTGTCTATCGCATCCACGGCACCAACGCGCCCGAGACGATCGGCAAGCACGTCTCCTCCGGCTGCATCCGCCTTACGAATGAAGACGTCACCGATCTCTATTCCCGCGTCAACGTCGGCACCAAGGTCGTGGTGCTTCCGATGACCGACCGCCGCGCGGACCTCGGCAGCGCAACGCGGTAAGCGACGAGAGATCGAGATGCTTACGGCCCCTGGTATTCCTGGGGCCGTTTTCGTTTGGCACCGGAGATTGTGGCCATCCTTCGAGACGCCCGCCTTTGGCGAGCTCCTCAGGATGAGGACCAGGTGCGGGGCCGCAAAGCCGGACGTCCTCGTGGAAGCTTCTACCGAAGTGCTTGCACAAGCGCGCAGATGCCAGTTAGCCTCACCCTGAGGAGACCGCGAAGCGGTCGTCTCGAAGGATGGGGCGGGCACATGACAGACGGCGCTTATCTCTACATTCTCAAATGCGCGGACGGTAGCTACTACATTGGGACAACGCGAACCGAACTCGAGATTAGGATCGCGCAGCACAACGCCGGCACATTCGGTGGCTACACTTCTTCGCGCAGGCCGGTGACACTCGTTTTCTCGCAATGGTTCGATCGGATCACTGACGCGATCGAATGCGAACGGAAGCTGAAGAAATGGAGCCGAGCCAAGAAGGAAGCTTTCATGCGCGGCGATCTTGCCGAGCTGCAAAAGCTAGCAGAGCGTAAGTCCCCTCATCCTTCGATGCGCCCGCCTTCGTTGGCTCCTCAGGATGAGAGTGAGATCGCAGCGCGGTAATCAGCCCGCGGTCTCGCCCGCGTCCGCCGAGAGGCCGAGCACCCGATCGACCATCTGGCCGGAGAGGCCGAGATAGTTCGCGGGGTCACAGTGGCGACGGATGGCGTCGACGCCGCCGAGTGCGGCCACGATCTCGGGAACGCCGGACAGGATGTCGGCGAGATCGCCGCCGCCCTCGATCGCCTTGCGGCAGGCGTCATAGACGACGTCATGCGCGTGTTGCCGGCCGAGCTTTGGCGCGGCGGCCATCATCACGGCTTCGGCGACGATGAGGCCGTGCGTCAGGCCGAGATTGGCGCGCATGCGGTCCTCATGCACGACGAGGCCGGCCAGCATGAACTTCGCGTTGGCGAGCGAGGACGCCGTGAGCAGAAAACTCTCCGGCAACGACACCCATTCGAGGTGCCAGGGACCGGTCGCGCGCTCGAAATCGTGGATCATGCCGTCGAGCATGGTTGCGACGTGCTGGCGCACGGCCTTGGCGGCGGCGAGCATCAACTCGCTGGAGATCGGGTTGCGCTTCTGCGGCATGGTTGAGGAGGCGCCGCGGCCGTGCACGAAAGGCTCTGACAGCTCGCCGAACTCGGTCGCGCACATCAGCATCACGTCGGTGGCGATCTTGCCGAGCGTGCCGGTGACGAGACCGAGCAGCGTCGCCGCTTCCGCGATGCCGTCGCGCGCGACGTGCCAGGTGATCGGCGGCTGGTACAGGCCCAGCTCATCACAAAACAGGCGCTGCATCTCGAGGCCGCCATCGCCGACGGAGGCGAGCGTGCCGGCCGCACCCGAGAACTCGCCGAGCAGGATGCGCGGCCGTGCCTGGTCGACACGCTCGATGTGGCGGTCGATCGAGGAGAGCCAGATCGCGACCTTGTAGCCGAAGGTCACCGGCAGGGCCTGCTGGAGATGGGTGCGGCCGGCCATCGGCGTGTCGCGATGCTTGCGGGCGAGACCAGCGAGGATCGTGCGCAACTCCCTCAGGTCGCGCGCAACGATGTCCAGCGCCGCGCGGATCTGGAGCACATTGGCGGTGTCCATGATGTCCTGCGTGGTCGCGCCCCAATGCACATAGCGGCCGGCCTCGCCGGCCGCCTCGGAGAGCTGATGGACCAGCGGCAGGATCGGATAGCCGACGATCTCGGTCTCGTGGCGGAGCTTGTCGAAGTCGAGCTTGATGCTGCGGGAGGCGGCATCAATCGCTGCCGCCGCGTCCTTCGGCACCACGCCGGCGCGGGCCTGGGCACGGGCGAGCGCGGCCTCGGTTTCCAGATAGCGGCCGATCAGCGCCTCATCGGAAAACACCGCGCGCATCTCGGCGGTGCCAAACATGTCGCGGAACAGGACGGAATCGAAGACCGTGCTCGCCATGACGTTTCCCCATAACTCCATGTAGGAGCATGATAGGCTCGATCGAGGCGATTCAGCAATTCGGTGTCGAAGCCGAACGCGACATCCAGGAGATCGGAGAGGCCGTTGCCGGCAACGCGCTCGCTGCAAACTCGGCTGCAAGCCGGGAAGCCGCTGGCTGCCCATATCGAGCCTGCGGCGCGGCGACGAAACGTGACCGCGAGTCAGTATCGCCGCTCGACGTGGAACGATTTTGCCGTGATCAACCAGGCATCATGGATGCGGTGATACGAGAGATAGTCGAGGTACTGGAGCGTATCGATCCGCACGCGCACTTTCACGACGGCCTGAGTCGGTGACGCGAGATCGACCAGCAGGACTTCCTGGAGACATGGGGCACACTTCGACTTCGGTGAGGGTGTCGACGCCAGCATCTTCCTGTAGTCGGACGCCAGCAATATCCGCAGCTCGGCATCCCGGAAGCCATGCAGTTGCGCGCTCGGCGCGAAGACGCGGTCAAAATGCGAGACGTCATTGTCGTACATCAGCGTGAAGTAGCGCTCGACGGCTTCCAGCAGGGGCGCAAGGATCGGATTTTCGGTCATGGTCACTCCTTCGACAAGGTCGGAGCAATCCATCCCACGAAAAGCTGAGGCATGTCCTTGCGAAGTGGGCTAGTGTCAGCCCCTTCGGCGCAACATTGTGCCCTCGTTGATCCGACAGGATGCGCTTCATGCCAAAATGCGAGCTGGATGCGATCGACCGACGCATCGTCACAGAACTCCAGACCAACGCACGATTGAGTAATATCGAATTGGCTAGCAAGATCGGGCTGTCGCCCTCGCCCTGTCTACGGCGGGTGCGGCGGCTGGAGCAGGACGGCTACATCGACGGCTATCGCGCTTCGTTGCGGCGCGGCCGCATCGGGCTGGGCTTCTCGGCCTTTCTCGGCATCAAGATCAACGGCCACGCCAACGAACAGGCGCTCACATTCGAGAAGACCGTCGTCGCGATGCCCGAGGTCGTCGCCTGTCACCTGGTCTCCGGTGACGTCGACTATCTCCTCGAGATCGTCGTTCCCGAGCTTGAAGACTACCAGCGCTTCCTGGTCGACAAGCTGCTCAATCTGCCGATCGTGCGCGAGGTTCGCAGCAGCATCGCGATCCAGACACTGAAGGCGGGCGCCCCCCTGCCCCTCTCGCACCTCGCATCGCCATGACACGGACAATTCTCGCCTATCGCGATCGCGCCGCAGACCTCCAGGGCATTCTCGTTACCGACGGAGCTGCAAGCACTCCACGTCCCGGCATCGTCCTATTCCCTGACGCGCGCGGCATCGGCACGCATGCGATCGCACGTGCGGAGCAACTGGCCGCGCTTGGCTTTGTCGTGCTCGTGGCCGATCTCTACGGCGGCGGCAGGACCGCTCCCGACGTGCCGCGGGCAATCGAGCTGATGAACGGCTTGCGCGCCGACACGTCGCGCTGGCGCGAGCGGGCGCAAGCCGCCTGCCTGGCGCTGGCCGGGCACGACACGGTCGACGCTACGAAGCTCGCTGCAGTCGGCTATTGCTTCGGCGGCACCACGGCGCTGGAGCTGGCGCGGACCGGCGCCGAGCTTGCGGCCGTCGTGAGCTTCCATGGCGGTTTCCCGAACGAGCGGCCGGAGGATGCGGCGAGCATGAAGGCGAGAGTCCTGGTGTGTCACGGGGCCGCGGACGCACTGGTCTCGCTGACACAGCTTGCGAATTTTGCGCGCGACATGCGCACGACCAGCGTCGACTGGCAGGCCCATGTCTACGGCGGCGCTGCGCATGGCTTCACCAACCCCGAGCTCATTGGCGAAAGCGTGCCGAACCACGCCTATCATGCCGAGGCGGATCGCCGCTCCTGGACCGCGATGCTCGGCCTGTTCGAAGAGGCCTTCGGCATGAAGCTGCGCTGAGAGAAATCTACCTGGTCACCTCCCAAAAGATCACGACCTCGACCACGAATGCGAGCGTGAACAGGATGGTTCGCACATAGGGAATGCCGGCCAGGTAGACGACCGCGTGAGCAAGCCGCAGGTAGAAGAAGCTCGCGGCACAGAGCGCGGTGGTCGCATTGGCCTTCCCCGCCAGTTGCGCGACGATGACCAGCGCCGCGAAGGGCGCGAACACCTCGATCGCATTCAGATAGGCGCGATTGGCGCGCTGCCCCCACGCCGGCACCGGCCGCGGCAGCGTGGGGTCGGCGTAATTCTTCGGCTCCAGCGGACCGTTGGTCCTGACCTGGCAGACGATATAGGGAATCCACAAAGCGGCGGTCAGCATCGCCGTCAGAACGAGATATCTGAGGTCGGTCGTCATCTGCGCCTCCTGGAATGGATGCCGCCGGTCGCGCGATGTGGCCGGTCGGCCCTATCCAGACGTATTGGCCGGCGCCGGATCGACACCGCCGGGCGCTTTTCTTGATCACTCGATCGTGCGGAATAGTGAGGCCGATCTCACCGCCGCGGTGCATCTCCGCCCGGTTTCGGCCACTCTAGCGCCGCGTTCCCCCGCCCTGTAGAATCTCCGACCGGGGCCGGTTCGGGGGATTGATGCGTCTGACGTTGAACTTGAAGACTATTTTGATCGCGGTCGCGGTGATCGCGGCGTCGTTTTTCGTGAGCCTGAAGGCCATGGACTGGCTGTCGCCGCGCAGCGCAACGACGGCGCCCGCCGTCACGCAGTTGCCGCCGCTGCCGCCGGTTTCGAAGAGCTCGATCGCGGTGGCGCCGGTTGCGATCGCACTGTCGGCGATCCGCGAGGCCGCGGACAAGAGCGCGGCGCGCAATTTCACCGGCAAGGCCGACAATCCGGTCTCGCAGATCCTCCAGAACGCCGATATCGGCTGGACCGCCTCGCGCGGGCCGATTGCCGCGAGCGGCGACAAGGACGTGCTGACGCTGTCGACACCCCTGACCGGCAAGCTCAACGTCACGGGATCGCTGTCCTCGAAAGCGACCGGCGCGCTCGGCGAGGCGCTCGGCAGCGTGCTCGGCAACAACGCCGCCAAGCAGATCGGCGCCGTCAACATCAAGAACCTGAATGCCAGCGCCGAAATCAAGGGCAACGTGGTCATCACCTCGCGCCCGAAACTCGCCGCCAACTGGCACCTCGAGCCCAATCTCGGCGCGCAGGTCAATCTCGGCGACACCAACCTCTCGGTCGCCGGCGCCAAGGTCAACGTGCCGGCGCAGGTCAAGCCGCTGATCGACAAAACCGTCAGCGATCAGCTCAACGTGGTCGCCGAACGTATCCGCAACGATCCGAGCCTGCGCGAGAATGCGAAAGCGCAATGGATCAAGGCCTGCCGCTCGATGCCGCTGCAAGGCGCGGGCTCCTCGGCCGCGTTGCCGCCGCTCTGGCTGGAGATGAAACCGATCCGTGCGATCGCGGCGCAGCCGCGCGTCGATGCGCAGGCCGTGACGCTGCTGCTCGGCATCGAGGCCGAGACCCGCGTCACCACGACCCAGACCAAGCCCGAGTGTCCATTCCCCGAGAAGATCTCGATCGTGCCGCCGACCGGCGCCGGCGTGAACATCGGCGTGCCGATCGACGTGCCCTTCACCGAGATCAACAAGCTCATCGCAGCCCAGATGGTCGGCCATACCTATCCGGAAGACGGCTCGGGTCCGGTCGACGTCACCGTCAAGAACGTCAACGTGACCCCCTCGGGCGACCGGCTGCTGATCTCGCTTCTGGTGCGCGCGAAGGAGAAGAAGAGCTGGTTCGGCCTGGGTGCCGAGGCGACCGTGCACATCTGGGGACGGCCCATGCTCGACCAGGCGCAGCAGACGCTGCGGCTCGCCGACATCCAGCTTGCGGTGGAATCCGAGGCAGCGTTCGGGCTGCTCGGGGCCGCGGCGCGCGCGGTGGTGCCGCAGCTCCAGCAGGC
The DNA here is from genome assembly GCF_030160715.1 of Bradyrhizobium iriomotense. Classification (GTDB taxonomy): domain Bacteria; phylum Pseudomonadota; class Alphaproteobacteria; order Rhizobiales; family Xanthobacteraceae; genus Bradyrhizobium; species Bradyrhizobium iriomotense. The sequence continues at coordinate 21,080 of NZ_BSOW01000057.1, read as the reverse complement.
GCTGGTGCAGAAGGCGACGCTCGACCTGAAGCCGATCGCCGCGAACGCGCGCGACAAGATCGCGGCCGCGATCGCCGACTACCAGAAGACTGAGGACGGCCTGCGCGTCGAGGCCAATATCGACAGCCTGACGCTCTCCGACATCGCCTTCGATTCCAAGACGCTCCGCATCATCGCCGAAGCCGGCGGCTCGCTGAACGTGTACGTGACGAAGCTGTCGGGGATGTAGGGCACCCGGCTACCCGGCACCGGATGATCGATCCGCGACGTGCAGGCCAGGACCTAGATTGACACTGATGCGCTGCAGTATGCCGCCACCCGTGCGCCTGGGTAGTCACGTGTCCCGCGCTGGGATCAACAAGATCGTTCCCGTCATCGGGAAAATTATTTGAGAAGCTGCGCAACCCCCCGCATTCCGCAGGGTTGACCGGTCAAAGTGTATTTCACGAGTGGAGGTGACCATGAGCATCCTCAAGATGGCGGCTGCGCTCTTCCTGGCTGGCGCGATATCGGTGGCCAGCGGGCCCGCATCCGCTGCACCGCTATCAACCCTCTCGGCATCAGCAAAACCGGCTGATAATGCCGTGCAGGTCCGCTGGGGCGGTGGCTGGCACGGAGGTGGTTGGCATGGAGGAGGCTGGCGCGGAGGTGGCTGGCGTGGAGGAGGCTGGGGTCTGGGCGCAGGACTTCTCGCGGGCGCCTTGATCGCGGGCGCCGCTGCAGCCCCCTATTATGGCGGCTACTACGCTCCTTATTATCCATACGGCTACGTAGATGACAGTTATGGGGACCCGGTTTATGGCGGAGGATACGGGTATCCACCCGCTTATCCCTATCCCTACCGGCGTCAATTCTATGTGGGCCCCTACGGAGGCTACTGACAGGATAGAGGGGCCTTGATTTCGGCGGGCGACCGGCCACCGGCATGGTGGCCCGTCACGGGTGTTCGATCGCGTGCGACCTCATAGCATCCCCGCCAGTCACCAACATCCGCAACACGTCATCGCCGCCCCTTCCCTTTTTGCATTCGGCTACGGCACGGATCGCTTAGCTGCGGCCGTCGATTGCCGTTAGAACGACTCCCTGCAAACGAAATCCAAAGAACAACGCACAGGGAGAACAATCATGCACAAACTGTTTGCCGCCGTCGCGGCGGGTCTTGCCTTCGCTGCCACCGGCGCGGCGCAGGCGCAGATTTCCGACGACGTCGTCAAGATCGGCGTGCTCACGGACATGTCGAGCCTCTATGCCGACGCCACCGGCAAGGGCTCGCTCGCCGCTGTGCAGATGGCGGTCGCCGATTATGGCGGCAAGGTCGCCGGCAAACCGGTCGAGGTGGTCGCCGCCGACCATCAGAACAAGCCCGATGTCGGCGTCAACATCGCGCGCAACTGGTACGACAACGAGAAGGTCGACGCGATCTTCGACGTGCCGACCTCCTCGGTGGCTCTGCCGATCTCGGCGCTGACGCGCGAGAAGAACCGGATCAACATCAATTCCGGCGGCGGCTCCTCCGACATCACCGGCGCCCAATGCTCGCCCAACACGGTGCACTGGACCTACGACACCTATGCGCTGTCGAACGTCGCCGGCAAGGCGATGGTCAAGCGCGGCGAGGACACCTGGTTTTTCGTCACCGCCGACTACGCCTTCGGCCAGGCGCTTCAGCGCGACGCCGCCAACGTCGTGAAGGAAAGCGGCGGCAAGGTGCTCGGCGAGGTCCGTCATCCGCTCAACTCCTCCGACTTCTCCTCTTTCCTGCTCCAGGCCCAGGCCTCCAAGGCCAAGGTTGTGGCGCTGGCGAATGCCGGCGGCGACACGACCAATGCGCTGAAGCAGGCATCCGAATTCGGCCTCACGCAGGCCGGGCAGAAGATGATCGCGCTCTTGCAGGAGATCACCGATACACATTCGCTCGGCATCAAGGCGACGCAGGGCCTGATCGTTACCGATGCCTTCTATTGGGACATGAACGACGAGACCCGCGCCTTCTCAAAACGCTTCAACGACAAGGTCGGGCACATGCCGACCATGATCCAGGCCGGGCTCTATTCGGCGACCATGCACTATCTGAAGGCGATCGAGGCCATCAAGACCGATGAGGCGCCGAAGGTGATGGAGCAGATGCGCGCCACCCCGGTCAACGATTTCTTTGCCAAGGGTGGCAAGATCCGCATCGACGGTCGCATGGTGCACGACATGTATCTGTTCGAGGTCAAGAAGCCCGAGGAGTCCAAGGGCGAGTGGGACCTCTACAAGCTGATCGCCACCGTGCCGGGCGACGAGGCATTCCGCCCGATCGACAAGGGCGGCTGCCCGCTGGTGGGGCACTAGCTTCCGCAGACTCCGTCATTGCGAGCGAAGCGAAGCAATCCAGAAATGCATCCGCGGAAATGGCTCTGGATTGCTTCGTCGCTTCGCTCCTCGCAATGACGTGGTCACGACAACGCGCCCGGCCAGAGACCGGGCGCGTTTTTCGTTCAGGCAAGTCGAACCACGTTAGTCGTACTTGAATTCCGGCATGTTCTTCAGCTCGTCCTTGGTCGCATTGAACACGGCGTGGTCCGGGTACCACTTCGAGGTCGATGACGTCGAAGCGGCCGGCGCGGCGGGCCTGTCGGTCGCAGCACCCGTCGTCGTTGACGGCGGCGTCGTGCCGGTTGCCGGCCGATTGGCCGGCGCGCCCGGCGGGTTGGTGCTGGTCGCTGCATACGCGACGGGCTCTGTCGAGAACTTCACCTTGTCGAACGGTACCGCTACGAGATGCTCGCCCATGCCAAGGAAGCCGCCGACGCCGAGCACGACGAGCTTGATGTTGCCGCTCTTGTCCATCAACAGATCGTTGATCGAGCCGACGCTTTCGTTGGCCTCGTTGTAGACCTTCAAGCCCACCATCTTCGCTGCGCGCCAGTCACCCGTGGCCGAGGTCGTTGCCGTCGTCGTGGCGGCCGCGTTCGGTGCCTTGTCTGTGGTGGCGGTCGGCTGCTGAGCGAATGCGACAGTGGCGAGCAACGCGGAACCGGCAAGGCCGGCCGCGATGGATTTCATCAACATGGTGTCCTCTCCTTGATCGAAAACTCGTGTGGAGAGAACCGCGCATATTGGCCCGCAGTTCCTACGCTGCGGCAATTTCGTCACGCATTTCGCGCGCGTTGCATCGCGAAGCAAGTTCCGCGCGAAGGAGATTTTCAATCGAACGCGCGGGCAACGCACAGTTCCCCGCCGACTCGTCACGCGCCCTGGGAGACGTGTGAGAGACGACGGGGACTGCGCCGACCTGGCGTCGCGGTCAGGTCTTGTAGTCGATGAGCAGTGCGGAGATCTGCGAGCTGCTCGACGAGCTGTTCGCATTTCCGGAAGCGCCGTAGGACGACGTCGACGACGAGATCGATTGCTGGAGCGCCTGGAGGAATTGCTGGAGGATCTCGGCGGTGGTGCTATCGCTCGAGGTGCTGCTCGTCGAGTCCGTCGAGGAGCTTGACGAGGTGGACGAGCCATCGTCCGACGGCGGCGGGCCGGGCGGCGGTCCGCCCGCGCCTCCGGGACCACCCGCGCCGCCCGGGCCGTTCGCGAAGGTGGACTGGAACACGCCCTTCAGCTCAGTGGCCTGGTCGGAGGTCAGCGTGCCGTTCGAGACCTCGCCCGCGATGAGGTCGTCGATCTTCGACTTCATGTCCTCCGGCGAGGATTTGGCGCCGCTGGACGCATCGCTCGAACGGCTCTGCTGGATCGCCGAATCGATATCGGTGAGCGCGGTCGACAGCGCGGATTGATCCGACGAGGAGATCGTGCCGGCGTCGACCTCCGACTGCAATTCCTGCTGCAACCGCTGCAGCGGCGACTGGTAGGTGCCGGCGGAGGCCGCCGAGATCGAAGTCATGATGGCTCCGTGGGTTTTGCGGGGTTCCTTATCTGACGGCGCCACGGTATGGTTAACGGCGTTAACGAGACCTTGCTGCACCCCCTTCAAGACGTTACCGGACGTTGCCAAAGGGCCATCCAGAAACATCCGGAAACAAAAAACTTCGCCGCTCCCCCCGAATCTCCGACAAACAGAGCACATGGCTATTCCTTCGCCCAACATCCTTGTCGTCGAGGACGACCGCGAAACCCGGACGTTGATTGCGAAATACCTGCGCAACAACGCCTGCAACGTCACCGCCGTCAGCGACGGCCGCGAGATGACGCGCGCGATGGCCGACCATCGCGTCGACCTGATCATCCTCGACGTCATGCTGCCGGGCGAGGACGGGCTCAGCCTCTGCCGCAAGGTGCGCTCGGAGGCACAGACGCCGATCATCATGCTGACCGCGCGCGGCGAGGACGTCGACCGCATCGTCGGGCTCGAGATGGGCGCGGACGACTACCTGCCGAAGCCGTTCAACCCGCGCGAGCTCTTGGCGCGCATCAACGCGGTGCTGCGCCGGCAGGCCGCGGCGCAGGCCGCCAGCTCGATCGAAGGCGCGAGCACGCTGGCCTTCGAGGGCTGGCGCATCGACCTGCGGCTGCGCGAGCTGCGCAACCCCGAGGGCGCGCGCGTCGCGATGACGAGCGCGGAGTTCGACCTGCTCCGCACCTTCTGCGAGCGGCCCGGCCGCGTGCTGTCGCGCGACAGCCTCCTGGACCTCACGCAGGGCCGCGCCACCGGCTCGTTCGAACGCTCGATCGACGTGCTGGTCAGCCGTATCCGCCGCAAGATCGAACCCAACCCGCAGGATCCCACGCTCATCAAGACGGTGCGCTCGGGCGGCTATTTGTTCACGCCGAGGACGGAAGCGGTTGCGGCGCCCCTGAACAGCTGACCCTGGGCGGCCCGCCATGAAGCTGTTCGGGTTCTTCCATCTCAGGAGCATCGGCGGACAGATCGCCGCCCTCGTCGTGGCGTCGATCATCGCGCTTCACCTTATCCTCACCGCCAGCTTCCTGATCAGCCGGCCGGATCGCGCCGAGCCGCCGCCGGACGGCGCGCATCATCTGGCGGATGCCGCGCTGCTGCTCGGCGGCGCCGCAAGCGAGGAGCGGCCGCGACTGCTGGCCGACATCGCCCGCGCGTTCCCGAAGCTCGATCTCGAAGTGCGCGCCCCCGGTACGACCACCGTCGTCGAGGACACTGAAGGCCAGCATCTGCGCGGCATCCGCCGGCATCTCGGCCACGGCTACAGAGTGATGACGCTGCCGCCCGAGGCCGGCGAGCACAAGGTCGCCGTCGAGCTGCCCGACGGCACGGTGATTGCGGGACGCGTCGATCCGGGACCGCGTCCGCCGCGGTTCTGGGGCGGCCCGTGGATGATGACGCTGCTGTTCGCGCTGATCAGCGTCACCATGCTGGGGCTTTGGGCCGCGCATGCGCTCGCTCGCCCGCTGTCATCCTTCGCGCGCGCCGCCGAAGGTTTCAGCCTCGACGGCACCGCCGAGCCGCTGCCCGAGCGCGGGCCCGAAGAGATCCGTTCCGTCGCGCGCGCGCTCAACCGCATGCATGAGCGGATCGCGGGGCTGATGGCCGACCGCACCAGGATGCTGGCGGCGATCAGCCACGACCTGCGCACGCCGATCACGCGGCTACGCCTGCGCGCCGAGTTCATCGAGGACGAGACGCATCGCAAGCGCATGCTGATCGATCTCGACCAGATGCGCGCGATGCTGGAATCGGTGCTGTCGCTGCTGCGTAACGATCGCAAGATGGAGGCGGTGACGCTGGTCGACATCGCCAGCACGCTGCAACTGATCGCCGACCAGTTTGCCGACATGGGGCACACCGTGCACTACGACGGCCCCGCGCAGGCGACCGCCGCGGCGCGTCCCGACGACCTGCATCGCGGCATCACCAACCTCGTCGAGAACGCGGTGCGCTTCGGCGCCGAGGTCACGATCCGCCTCGACGTCGCCGGCACCAGGCTGACCATCGACGTCGAGGACGACGGTCCCGGAATTTCCGACGCGCGCAAGCAGGAGATGCTGGAGCCGTTCGTGCGCGGTGACGACGCGCGCAACATGGACGACACCACCGGCTTCGGGCTCGGCCTCTCGATCGCACGCGCGATCGCGATCGCCCATGGCGGCGAGCTGTCGCTGCATGACCGCCAGCCGAACGGCCTGATCGTGCGCATGCAGCTGCCGGTCTGGCAGCCGAACCGCCTCGCCGCGTGACGCCTCGCTTCACCTCTCCCCAACGGGGAGAGGTCGATTTGCTGCTGGCGAGGCGAAGCATCGTCCAGTGCAAATCGAGTGAGGAGGCGCAGGTCGCACGAGAACGCTGAGCCGCTCACCCGCGCCCTTCGGCGCGACCTCTCCCTGCGGGAGAGGTGGAGCAATCATGCGTGGCTCTAAAGCGCGATGAGATTGGGATGAATCGTCATCACGCTTTAGGTTGTTGTTTGCGCATGATCTGCGCGCAAACGCGTTCCGCGTTTGTCGCGAGGGAAAACCGCTACACACTTTTCCGGATCATGCTCTAGGCGGCGAGCGCGTGCTCGTGTGCCGGCTCGTCGTAGATCGCGATCGCCTCGAAGCGATAGCCGCAGGCGCGGCATTTCCAGAGGTAGGAAACCCGGCCATTGCCCGGCTCGATCCAGTCGGGGTGCGCGATCGGCGTGCCGCATTGCGCGCAAGGATTTTGCCTGGGAATTTCGCCGATGTCCGCGTGAGTCAGGTCTGATTGCATCAAATCTGATCTGGTCATGGCACGTCTCCCGCTACGTGTGTTTCTTATCTGTTGTTGGGCAGATGCGCGAATGGACAGGCCCGCTGTCGCGTGCGGCCTCAGCCTGCTGCACCTCACCTGCAGCAACCTTAACGCATGTTTAAGTCGTAAAGACGACGTCGCGGCCGAAAATTTTGACGGCGGCGTTTCGCCACATCATCGCCGTGTTCCGCAGGCCTAACGCGCGTTGGTGCAGGTCAATTGGACCGAGAGATATTCGATGAAAGCTTTATTCGTTGCTGCCGCAATCGCGGCCGGACTGTCATTGCCGCACGCGGCAGTCGCGGGCGAGGCGGAGTACGCCGAGATGGTTGCGGCGCATGCGCGCGCGAACGGCGTGCCCGAAGCGCTGGTGCATCGCGTCATCATGCGTGAGAGCCGCTACCAACCGCATCTCATCGGCCATGGCGGCACGATCGGGCTGATGCAGATCAAGCTCGCGACCGCCCGCGGGGTCGGTTACACCGGCGACGCGGCCGGCCTGCGCGATCCCGAAACCAACCTGACCTATGCCGTGAAATACCTCGCTGGCGCCTATCGCGCTGCGAACGGCGACTACGGCCGAGCCATTCATTATTATGCAGGCGGCTATTACTACGCCGCAAAGCAGCAGCGGAAGCAGATGGCACAGCAGGCCGACAGCTTTGGCAACGCCTGGCTCGAGCCGAACGGCAATCCGCAGCCGATGCTCGCCCCGCACAAGCGGCTGGCGCGAAACGTCACCAACGCAAGGGCGCAGGCCCCGAAATAGCTCGCGTGTCCCGGACGCGCTGCAGCGTGCCGGGCGATGCGAAGCACGTCCCGTACGCTGCTGCGCAGAGCCGGGACCCAGCAGTTCCCGGCTCGACATGGGCCCCGGCTCGGCGGCGCACCGCTCGCGCGCTGCGCCGCGTCCGGGGCACGATCGGGGAGACACGTTGACACACAGCGTCACTGGCATACATTAGCGCCGTTCCGAGGGGTGCTCCGAGGAGGAGCTGAGATACCGCTAAATGGGCAAGACCGCCCAGGACCGCGGTGACCCTTTGAACCTGATCCGGGTCATGCCGGCGAAGGGACAGGGATGTTGCAGACGACCAAACGACCGGATTCACCGGTTTCCATCATCGGCGCAGGCATCGCAGGGGCTTGGCAGGCACTGTTGTTCGCGCAGGCCGGCCACGCCGTCACTCTGCACGAGCGCAGTGACGAGGGCATGACGGATGCCACCAGCCACTGGGCCGGCGGCATGCTGGCGCCCTATTGCGAGGCCGAGGTCGCCGAGCCCATCATCAGCCGGCTCGGCCTGCGCTCCCTCGACCTCTGGCGGCGCGAATTGCCGGATACGCCGTTCAACGGCTCGCTGGTCGTGGCTCTCCCGCGCGAGCGCAACGATTTCGAGCGTTTTGCCAAGCTGACGGAAGGCCATCAGCGGCTCGATGCCGCCGGCCTCGCCGCGCTCGAGCCGTCGCTGGAGGGGCGCTTCCGCGAGGCGCTGTTCTTCCCGACCGAGGGCCATGTCGAGCCGCGCCGCGTGCTGCCGAAACTGCACGAGCGCATCCGCGCCGCCGGCGGCACCATCAGGTTTTCTAGCGATGTCAGCGCCAACGATCTCGACGGCATCGTGATCGATTGCCGCGGGCTCGTTGCGCGCGACGAGCAGCCAGGCCTGCGCGGCGTCAAGGGCGAGATGATCCTGATCGAGACCAGCGAGGTGCAGCTTGCGCGCCCGGTCCGGCTGATCCATCCGCGCTGGCCGCTCTATGTGATCCCGCGCGAGGCGGGCCTGTTCATGCTGGGCGCGACCTCGATCGAGGCCGAGGACACCGGCGTCAGCGTCCGCTCGGCGCTGGAGCTGCTGGGTGCGGCCTATGCCGTGCATCCGGCCTTCGGTGAAGCCCGCATCGTCGAATTCGGCTCGGGTCTTCGTCCCGCCTTCCCCGACAATCTGCCGCGCATCGGCGTTCGCGGCGACCGGATCGCCGTCAACGGGCTCTACCGCCACGGCTTCCTGATCGCCCCGGCGCTCGCCGAGCTGACGCTTAGCTACGTCGAGCGCGGCCAGATCGACAATGAGGTGATGCAATGCGCGTGATCGTGAACGGCGAGCAACGCGAGGTGAGCTCAGTGAGCGTCGACGCGCTGCTCACCGAGCTCGATTACGAAGGCACCCATTTCGCCATCGCGCTCAACTATGACGTGGTGCCGAAAAGCCGCTGGGCCGAGACGAGCCTCAAGGCCGGCGACGAGATCGAGATCATCACGCCGCGGCAGGGAGGGTGAGGATGCAGGCACACTCTTTCCCTCTGTTGTCCCGGCGAAGGCCGGGACCCATACCGCGTGATCCCACTTGGGGCGCGCGGGGAGAGACCGACCGTCACAACGTGATCCTGTGGTTATGGGTCCCGGCGTTCGCCGGGACGACGGCATCGATCGAGGAAACTCCGTCATGGTGACCTTCTACGGCAAATCCTTCCCCTCGCGCCTTCTGATCGGCAGCGCGCTCTACCCCTCGCCCGCGATCATGCAGGCCGCGATCCGCGCCTCCGGCTCGAACATCGTCACGGTGTCGCTGCGGCGCGAGGCGGCCGGCGGCAAGACCGGTGATACCTTCTGGAACCTGATCCGCGAACTCGACGTCAGCGTGCTGCCGAACACCGCCGGCTGTCGCAGCGTGCGCGAGGCGGTGACGACCGCAAAGCTCGCGCGCGAATTGTTCGGTACGCCCTGGATCAAGCTGGAAGTGATCGCCGACAACGACACGCTGCAGCCAGATGTCGTCGGCCTGGTTGAGGCCGCCACCATCCTGATCAAGGACGGCTTTGAGGTCTTCCCCTATTGCACCGAGGATCTCTCCGTCGCGAACCGGCTGGTCGATGCCGGCTGCAAGGTGGTGATGCCGTGGGCGGCGCCGATCGGCAGCGCCAAGGGAATTATCAACCGCGATGCGCTCAAGCTTTTGCGCGAGCGGCTGCCCGACATCACGCTGGTCGTCGATGCCGGCCTTGGCGCACCGAGCCACGCCGCCCACGCGCTCGAGCTCGGCTATGACGCCGTGCTGCTCAACACTGCGATCGCAAAAGCCGCCGATCCCGTCGCGATGGCCAACGCCTTCCGCCTCGGCGTCGAGGCCGGCCGCACCGCTTACGAGGCCGGGCTGATGAACGCCCGCGACTTCGCCTCCCCGTCAACCCCTGTCGTTGGGACCCCGTTCTGGCATGCCGTATCCTGATCCTTTCTACGCAGTGGTCGACAGCCTCGCCTGGGTCGAGCGCCTGGCCAAGCTCGGCGTCGGCACGATCCAGCTCCGCGCCAAGAATTTGAACGATGCGGAAGCGCTCCAGATCGTCACCGATGCGCTCGCAGTGACCGAAGGCACGCAAGCCAAGCTCGTCGTGAACGACTATTGGCGCGCGGCAATCGTCGCCGGCGCAAAGCATCTGCATCTCGGCCAGGAGGACCTGGTCGACGCCGACCTCAAGGCCATCCGCGATGCCGGCCTGACGCTCGGCATCTCGACCCATGATGACGAGGAGCTTGCAACCGCGCTCGCCGCCGAGCCCGACTATGTCGCGCTGGGGCCGATCTTCTTCACCACGCTGAAGTCGATGCGCTTCGAACCGCAGGGCATTCCAAAAATCACCGAATGGAAAAAGCGCATCGGCAGCATCCCGCTGGTTGCGATCGGCGGCATCAAGTTCGAGCACGCCGCGGAGATCTTTGCCGCAGGCGCCGATTCCATCGCCGTCGTTTCCGACGTCACCCAGAACGCCGACCCCGACGCGCGGGTGCGACAGTGGCTCGGGCTAGCCAAGGAGGCGGCGTGATGCCTCTCACTATCCGTCATTGCGAGCGAAGCGAAGCAATCCAGAATCCCTCCGCGGAGACAGTATGGATTGCTTCGTCGCAAGTGCTCCTCGCAATGACGGAAAAACACTCGCCGTCATCGCCCGGCTTGACCGGGCGATCCAGTACGCCGCGGCCTCTCCGTATCACGGCACGGCCTCTGGAATACCGGATCCCCGCTGGAGCCTGTCACCGGGCTCGCCGAAGGCGAGACCCGGTGGCGGGGATGACAGCGGTACTTGTTTCTCGCGCAGCGATGCCAACGAATTAGAAGGAGGACCCCATGAACATCCGCTCCAATCCCGAAAAGACCGTCCCCGCCGTCACCACCGGCCCGCTGCCGTCCTCGCGAAAAATCTTTGCGTCCCCGGAGGCCGCGCCCGATCTGCGCGTGCCCTTGCGCGAGATCATCCTCTCCGAGGGCGCGGGCGAGCCGAACCTGCCGGTCTACGACACGTCCGGCCCCTACACCGATCCGTCCGTGACGATCGACGTCAACGCGGGCCTTGCCCGCAACCGCAAGGCCTGGGTGCTCGAGCGCGGCGGCGTCGAGGAATATGAGGGCCGCACGATCAAGCCGGAGGACAATGGCAGCGTCTCGGCCGACAAGGCCGCGCGCGCGTTCAGCGCTTACCACAAGCCGCTGCGCGGCCTCGACGGCCACAAGATTACGCAGCTCGAATTCGCCCGCGCCGGCATCGTCACCAAGGAGATGATCTACGTCGCCGCGCGCGAAAATCTCGGCCGCAAGCAGCAGCTCGAGCGCGCCGAGCAGGCGCTCGCTGACGGCGAAAGCTTCGGCGCGTCCGTGCCAGCCTTCATCACGCCGGAGTTCGTCCGCTCCGAGATCGCACGCGGCCGCGCCATCATTCCGAGCAACATCAACCACTCAGAGCTCGAGCCGATGATCATCGGCCGCAACTTCCTCACCAAGATCAACGCCAATATCGGCAACTCGGCGGTGACCTCGTCGGTCGAGGAGGAGGTCGAGAAGATGGTGTGGGCGATCCGCTGGGGCGCCGACACCGTGATGGACCTTTCGACGGGCCGCAACATCCACACCACCCGCGAATGGATCTTGCGCAACGCGCCGGTGCCGATCGGCACGGTGCCGATCTACCAGGCGCTGGAGAAGTGCGACGGCGATCCGGTCAAGCTGACCTGGGAGCTCTACAAGGACACGCTGATCGAGCAGTGCGAGCAGGGCGTCGATTACTTCACCATCCACGCCGGCGTGCGCCTGCAATACATCCACCTCACCGCCAACCGCGTCACCGGCATCGTGTCGCGCGGCGGCTCGATCATGGCGAAGTGGTGCCTGGCGCATCACAAGGAGAGCTTCCTCTACACCCATTTCGACGAGATCTGCGACCTCATGCGCAAGTATGACGTCTCGTTCTCGCTCGGCGACGGCCTGCGTCCGGGCTCGATTGCTGACGCCAACGACCGCGCGCAGTTCGCCGAGCTCGAGACGCTCGGCGAGCTCACCAAGATCGCCTGGGACAAGGGCTGCCAGGTCATGATCGAAGGTCCCGGCCACGTGCCGATGCACAAGATCAAGATCAACATGGACAAGCAGCTCAAGGAATGCGGCGAAGCGCCGTTCTACACGCTCGGGCCGCTGACCACCGACATCGCGCCGGGCTATGACCACATCACCTCGGGCATCGGCGCCGCCATGATCGGCTGGTTCGGCTGCGCCATGCTCTGCTACGTGACGCCGAAGGAGCATCTCGGCCTGCCCGACCGCAACGACGTCAAGACCGGCGTCATCACCTACAAGATCGCGGCGCACGCCAGCGACCTCGCCAAGGGGCACCCGGCGGCCCAGCTTCGCGACGACGCGCTCTCAAGGGCCCGCTTCGACTTCCGCTGGACCGACCAGTTCAACCTCGGCCTCGATCCGGACACCGCCAAGAGCTTCCACGACGAGACCCTGCCGAAGGAAGCCCACAAGGTCGCCCATTTCTGCTCGATGTGCGGCCCAAAGTTCTGCTCGATGAAGATCACGCAGGACGTCCGCGACTACGCGGCGACGCTGAACGACCCGAACTCGGTCGGCATGTCGATGGCCGGCACTATCGAGGACGGCATGGCCAAGATGAGCGAGAAGTTCAAGGAGATGGGCTCAAGCGTGTATCTCGATGCGGAGAAAGTGAAGGAGAGCAATCGGGCGTTGTGACCTCTCCGCTCGTCATGCCAGGGCTTGACCCGGGCATCCATTAGGAAAGAACAAGAGCCGGGCGAAAGCCCGGCTCTCTGTTTAACGCCTGCGGAGAAGGACCCAAGCGATTGCGACCGCAGCCTCAGCTCAACGAAGCCAATTCACGCGCGAGATTATCGCGGGCGCGCCGATCATATTTTGCAGCGAAGCCGGCATCGGGATAGATGATCGGGCGAGCGGCGAACTGACGCAACACCCGGGCACGGCCGGCGCGATAATCGGCATCGCGGACATGGATGAATTCCTGCCTGATCGCTGCCGCATAGGCATCGTAGCGCGCTGGCTCCGCGGCCAGGATGCTGAGGTCGATCGAGATCAGGATCGCGCCGAGGCGATCATCCGCTTGAATCTCGTGCGTCTTGGTGAGGCGGATCAAGCGGCCCACCTCGTGGCTGATATCGTCGCGGACGTGCCGTTCGGCCAGTTGCGCGCTGATCTCTTCATTGTCCGATCGGGTCGGATCGTAGACAACGTCGTGCCACCAGATCGCCTCCGACAAGATCTCGCGCTCGCGCGCTGAAAGCTCTTCCACCCGCGCGAGCGCAGCGAGACAATCCTCGATGTGCGAGAGATTGTGATAGTAGCGGCCGGGTGCCGCATAGGCCGCAGCCAATTCTTCGCGGTTCATCGGCAAGGTATAGGACGCGAAGGGCAGAAATGGTAGCCGTCGGTCCGAGCAGCCGGACGAACGGTTCGCCCACCCCATGCAGGTTCATTGGCCCGTTCGATGTCCGATAGCGATCCGCACCGCCTCCCCGACCAACTCCGCGACAACCTCCGTCTCGTCTTCGTCGGCACCGCCGCCAGTACGCGCTCGGCCGCCCTCGGCCACTACTACGCTCATCCCGGCAACCGCTTCTGGCGCGCAATCCATGAGGCCGGCATCACGCCACGCCGCTATCAGCCGGGCGAGTTCGCCGCGCTGCTCGAGCTCGGGATCGGCTTCACCGATCTGTCCAAGTCGGGCGCCGGGATGGATCACCAGATTCCGGCTCAATCGATCGATGTGTCGGGATTCAAGGCCAAGATCGAGAAGTATCGTCCGAAGACGATTGCCTTCACCAGCAAGAAAGCCGCGAGCCTGTTCTACGGAAAACCAATGATCTCGCTGGGAAGGCAACAGACTGACGGGCAATTTCCTGATGTGTTCGTGCTCGCCTCCCCGTCCGGCGCCGCGTCCGGCCATTGGACGTTGCAGCCCTGGCGCGAGCTTGCGGCATGGATCGCCCGCGCGTCCTAGGCGAACGTGCCCCGGATCCGGTGCGCTCTCGTGTCCCGGGCAAGCGCAGCGCAGACCCGGGACCCAGAAGCTCAGGCGCGGACGCGGGATGGGCCCCGGCTCTGCAGCGCATCACGCCGCGAAGAGCGACGCGCTGCGCTGCGTCCGGGGCACGGGCACCTGTCTCACCCCGCATACGCCTTATCCAGATCCGCAATCACGATCTTCTTCATCCCCATCATCGCCTGCATGACGCGGTTCGCCTTGGTCCGGTCGGAGTCGCCGAGGTAGCGGCCGAGCGCTGATGGGATCACCTGCCAGGACAGGCCGAACTTGTCCTTGAGCCAGCCGCACCTGGATTCTTCACCGCCGTCCGCGGTGAGACGGCTCCAGAAATAGTCGACCTGCTCCTGGGTCTCGACGCTGATGAAGAACGACACCGCCTCGTTGAAGCGGTATTGCGGCCCGCCATTGAGGGCGTTGAAGCGCTGGCCTTCCAGCTCAAACACCGCCATGAAGTCGCTGACGGTCTCGACCTTGGCGTTGGGAAACACCGATTTGTAGAAAGCGACGGCCTCGGGGACGTTGTTGTCGAACCAGAGAAACGGCGTGATGGAGGTCATGTTTCGGGTATCCTCGGGTTTGGGATGGGACGGACAGGCGCGGGCCTACTCCTAGGACGAACAGGAAGGCGGGCATCCGACAGGCAGGGCATCATTTTCTTGGCTATCCTGTATGATGGGCCCAGAGTTGCCCAGTTGAGGAGCCCGCCGCATGCTGACCCTCTATTCCTACCCACAACTCTTCGGCGTCGCCGACAACAACGGCTACGGCCTGAAAGTCTACGCCTTCCTGAAGCTCGCTGGCGTGCCGTTCGTGCATGAGCACGTGTTCGATGCCTCGGCCGCGCCGCGCGGGCAACTGCCGTATGTGGTCGACGACGGCGAGACAATCGGCGACAGCGAGACGATCATCGCGCACGCGATCACGAAATATCGCCTGACGATCGATGCTGCGCTGTCACGGGACGCGCGCCGGACCAATCTTCTCGTCACGCGCATGCTCGACGATCTCTACTGGGTGATGTCGTATTCGCGCTGGAAGGACGACCGCTATTGTCCAGCGTTTTGCAGTGCCTTCATGGCGCAGCATCCGCAGATCAATGCCGAGGGGCTGGAGAAGGCAAAGGCCTACAACGCGCAGCGCTATTATTTCCAGGGCATCGGCCGCTACACGCCCGAGCAGGCCTACGCGCGGGGGCTCGCCGACCTGAAGGTGCTGGCCGAGATCGTGCCTGCGCAGGGTTACGTCCATGGCGCGGCGCCGACCAGCGTCGATGCCGGCATCTACGGCTTCATTGCGAATATCTACTTCTTTCCGATCCCGACGCCGCTGAAGGCATTCGTCGATGCTCACAAGAATCTCGTCGCGCATTGCGAGGCGATCCATAAGGCGATCGGCGGTTAGTGGCCGAACGTAGCCCGGATGAGCGACTTGTCCGCCGTAGCTCGAAGAGCGAAGGCAGAAGCGACATCCGGGGCTCAGAGCCGACCCGCATGTCGCTGACGCTCATGCGGGCTACGAGGCCAGCGCACTCAGGCTACCGCATCGTGATCGCAAGGCCGCTGAGGTCCGCGTTCGCCATCAGGCCGACTTGCGTGCCGGACAATTCCAGTACGGCGCCCTTCTGGTTGGTGAGCACGATGGCGCGGGCGCCGGCACCGACTGCAAGGCCGGCACCGGCGGCGCCGTAGACGCCGGCGACGTCGGAGGGACGGAAGATGTTCGAGACGCGGCCGCGCAGAATGGTCCTGGAGCCGCCGAACACGAGGCCGTAGTCGAGCCCGCCGGTCGAGAGCGGATAGGAGCGGCCACGGAAGTTGAGGACGCCCGAACCACCCGAGCCGCCGATGATCCAGCCCGCCTTGTAGATCGTCAGCGTCACGAAGCCGCTGTCGGCCTGCGCGGTCGTGGACAGGCCGGCGAAGGCGATGACGGCGACGAGCGCGGCGCGCAAGGTGGATGCGAACTTCATGAGGCGGCTCCGGACATGGTTGGCAGGGAAAGCGAATCAGGACGCGAGACTCTACCCGATGGATCGCGGCGGCAAGATGTTCGGGGGGAGCACGCGTCCCATGTCCCGCGTGCGGGGACAGGGGAAGGATGAAGCGCCATGATGACATTTTGCCGAGGATTTGCCCGACGTGTCAAGCTATTTCGTAAAATCCGCAAGCCTCACGCCGGCAGTCGTCGACTCCTTTGCATGGGGTCGTTTTCGATATTTTTGTCGGAGCGGGGTTTGCGGGTCGTCTTTCCCGGCGATCGGGCGCGGCGAATGCGGTTGCAACCCTCCGGCATGTCGCTACGCTCATGCGGGCGACGCCACCGTCCAAGATCCGAGGTGACCCATGCCGATCCAGCATTTTGCACCGCCGCCGCACGTCAAGGCGCCGCCGCTGTCGTTCGCCACCCGCGTCGGCGACCTCCTGTTCATCTCGGGGATTCCCGGCTTCGACGCCCATGGCGCCTTGCCCGAGGGCTTCGAGGCGCAGTTCGCCAACGTCGTCATCAACATCAAGCGGGTGCTGACGGAAGCGGGCGCGACGACGCACGATCTCGCCAAGGTCAACGTGCTCCTCACACGCGCCGCCGACGTCGCCGCGATGAACGCGCTCTATGCCGGCGCGTTCGGACCGCCGCCCTATCCGGCGCGCACCACCTGCGTCGTGCACGCGCTGCCCGACCCGAGGATGCTGATCGAGATCGAGGCGGTGGCGTCGCTGGCGAAGTGAGGCTGCGGACGCCGACGCCTCCACGCCGTCATTGCGAGCGAAGCGAAGCAATCCAGGCTGCCGCCGTGGAAAGATTCTGGATTGCTTCGCTGCGCTCGCAATGACGAGAATGTTGCAGCGATATGTTTCCACGCGACGGCCTTAGGCCTCTGCACCATCCCGGTCCCCCGCCCCCGCAACTGACATATGCGTGAACGGCGGCGGCATCGGCTTGCAACGAGCCCGCTTTTGCCGCACGAGACTTGCGGACTTCACGCGTCAACAAGGGGATATTTTCAATGCGTCGCGTTCTCTCTGTTTGTGCCGTCGCCGGCATCGCCTCATCGGTCTTTGCCGTGCCGGCGTCCGCCAAGGTCGGCTATTACGTGATCCGCTGGGACAACACCGGCATCTGCCAGATCTGGAATGAGGACCTCCGCTACAAGCCGACGGAATGGCCGTCGACCTACAAGGTGGTCAGCAAGTCGTTGCCGACGTTCACGGCTGCCAATGACGTGCAGCTCAAGCTGCGGGCCGAGCGCCGCTGCACGCTGTAAGCGGACAACAGAGATCATCGATTGTTAAGGGGCGGATGCGCGAGAGCGTCATCCGCCTTTTCGTTGCGACCTCGTTAACCCTCATCTCCAGCCAAATTCCTGCATTTTCCAACCGCCCGGCTTGAACCTGTTTCGCCTGGGGAACTACTCACCTGTTGTCCGGGCCGGATCCTCCAGCGGCCCGCGCCACGCCTCCCCGGACATTGTCGGGAGGAGCATCACATCTTTCATTTGAGGAGCTATCCATGCGTCGTTTTTCCATGCTGTGTGCCGCCGTCGGTGTCGCTGCTGCCGCGTTCGTCGCGACGAGCCCCGCTGAGGCCGCCGGCTATCACCTGATTTGCTGGCAGAACACCGGCATCTGCCAGATCTGGGACGAGAGCATTCCGACCACACCGTGGCCGTCCGACTTTCATCGCGTCAGCCACTCCGTTCCAACCTTCGTCGACGCGCTCGCCCTGAAGGACCATGCGCTGAAGAAGGGTCACTGCACCCTCTAAGCTTCGTCGATCGACGGATCTTTTGAGAAGCCGGGCAAGGGCGCGAGCCGCGTCCTTGCCCGTTCGCATTTTGACAGGGGACAGCTCGATGCGCACTGCAATGACGAAGGCTGTGGCTCTCGGTCTGTCGCTTCTCGGTCTGGCGATGCCGGCGCGGGCGCAAGCCCCGCAATCCTTCCGCGTGATCTCGCCGATCTTCAGCCAACTCGTCAGCTTTGCGATGCCGTCGAATTTTTCCGCAGTGTTCGAGAACACCAAGGGCGGCCACTACATCCGCGAGGCCGTGTTGAAGGGCGAGAGCGCGCAGGCCTGGACGCAGATGATCACGGTGACCGGCGAGAAAGGCGTCGCCGGCAATCCAGGTCTCACACCGGAACGATTCGCCGGCAACATCGCCGGCGGCTTCAAATCCGCCTGCCCCGAGAACTTTGGCGCGAAGGCGCTCGGCACCACGAAATTCGGCGGCTCCGATGCCTTCATCGCCGTGATCGGATGCGGCAGCGTCGACACCGGCCCTGCGCGCCATAGCGAAACCGCGCTTCTGATCACGCTGAAGGGCGACGCCGACTACTACACCATTCAATGGGCCGAGCGAGGCCTCGCCGCCGACAAGCCGCCGCTCGATGACGAGAAATGGCCGGCGCGCCTGCGCGAACTGCGTCCGATCGACCTCTGCCCAATCGTCCCGGGCGAGAAGGCGCCCTATCCGAGCTGCGTGAACAGAAGCTAGAGCCTTACGCGTCCTTGTGCGCGCCGGGGTGGATCAAGACGTCGCGTGCGGCGGCGAGGTCGAGGAAGGCCTGCTCGCTGCCGCCGCGATCGGGATGCATGGTCTTGGCGAGGCGGCGATAGGCCTGGTGGATGTCGTCGCAGGTGAGCTGCACCGCGAGCGGCAGGCCGAGCGTGCGGCGCGCGCGTTCTTCGTTGGTCAGCTTCTTCGGCAGCGCGTTGCGGCGGCCGAAGCGCGGCGCGGTCAGGCCGTGAATCACCTCGAGCACGACACCGAGCCGGCGCTGCGCCGCAACCGTGATGTCATGGGCTTCGCTGTCATGGGCGGCCTGACGCAGGATCGGGATCGCCTGCTCGGCGGCCTGGCGCAGCGTCGTGTCGGTGCTTGCGCGCGCGATCTCGGCCGCAAGCCGGCCCGCCTCGTCCCAGTCGACGGTGTGGGCGGTCCGCAAGCGTTCGAGGGTCAGCTTCCAGGATTCAATCCGGTCCATCATGCGCGCAACATCTAGCAACGAAAGCCAGTATGCCAAGCGCGGCGTTTCCGACGTCTTAATTTCGGGTTAGCCTTTCGCGAAACTTCGACATGAATCCGGCGCGAATTTCCCCCAACTTGCCGGCCCGGCCCGGTCCATGCACCTTGTCCGATTTGCACGGCAACCAAAACGGGATGACAGCAACGCGCAAAGCTGGCTTGGCGTTTCGTTTGGTTCGGTTTTGAATTAGCTTGTCGGCAACGCCAAAAAAACAACCGAGGAAGCGCCATGTCCCTGCTCGCCACCCACATCGCAGTCATCACCGGCGCAGGCTCCGGCATCGGCCGCGCGATCGCGACAGGCTATGCGCGCGAAGGGGCGCGCGTCGTGCTGTTCGACATCAATGCGGACACGGCCGCCGAGACTGCGGACATGATCCGCAGCGCCGGCGGAACCGCCGACAGCTTTGCCCTCGACGTCGCCAGCCGCGACGCCTGCTTTGCGCTGGCCAGGGAGGTCGCGGAAAAGATCGGGCAGGTCTCGATCCTCGTCAACAATGCCGGCATCACCCGCCGCAATCCCTTCACCGCGGACACCGAGGCGGTCGCCAAGGACTGGCAGGACATCATCTCGCTCAACCTCAACGGCGTCTTCAACATGACGCAGGCTTATCTGGCGCCGTTGCGGGCGACGAAGGGCCGCATCGTCAATATCGGCTCGATCCAGTCGTTCATGCATCTGCGCACGCCGAGCTCGGCCGCCTACACCACCTCCAAGCACGGCGTGCTCGGCTTCACCAAGGCGCTCGCCGCCGAGCTCGGCAAGGAAGGCGTCCGCGTCAACGCAATCGGCCCGGGCTTCATCGAGACCAACCTCAACGCGACTGCGCGCGCCACCAATCCCGCGCTGGTGCAGACCTTCCTCGATCACACGCCGCTCGGCCGCAGCGGCAAGCCCGAGGACATCGTCGGACCGGCGCTCTTCCTCGCGTCGGATCTGTCGGCTTACGTCACCGGCTCGATCGTGATGGTGGACGGCGGCTACAGAACGGTTTGATCGGGCTAGGCAGCCTGTGCCAATGGCGGCCGCTTTACGGCTATCCCAAGGTCATCTTGGTGCATTCGGCCGCCGTTAACCATCTGTTAACCAAACCCGCCCACCGTAGAAATACGGCTTGGGGGTCGTTTGTTCTCGATCCGCTTTCAACGATGGAAGCGGGCGTTGATCGGGAGGTGTGTTGATGACCATTGTTCACTCTGCTGCGTCCGCGTCGGCTACGCAGTTTCTTGCCCCCCATGAAATCGTTCCGCTTCTGATCGGCGCGACTGTCGGCGAGATCGAGCGCGAGCTCGTGCTCCAGACGCTCGCCCGCTGCGACGGCAACCGCACGCGCGCCGCACGCGTGCTCGGCCTCTCCGTGCGTACGCTGCGCAACAAGATCCGGATCTACGCGGCCGAAGGCATCGACGTGCCCGCCTATCACGACTAGAGCGTGAGGCGGCGGCGCCAACATCCTCGCAGCGCCACGCCGAGCGTGATCGACAGCGACAGGATCGCGACCCAGGCCGCGGTCAGCTCGATCGCGCGCAGCAGGAACGCGGTCATGATTGCCCACGAGGCTTGCGGCTCCTCGGCAAAGGCGATCGGCACGATGCCCGGGACGAGAACATGACCGATGCCGACCGCGATGGTGAAAACCAACGTGGCCAGCCAGAAGATCTTCCATCCCGCGCTCATCGTCGGCTCCGCTTGCACGTGATCTGCACGCGCCAGATCTGCACGCGCCAAGCAATGGCACGGCGGCCCGTGCCGCCGATTGATGTTGATCAAGGGCCGCAAAAGAGGCGCCGCAATTGCTGCTGTCGTGAAACGCCGCTAACTAACGAGCGTCCGGGACAGGAGCAGTAGCGTGGCAGACGATCAGGGACGACGACAGGGACCTCCGGGTCCGCGTGGGCGGCAGGGCGAGCCGGGACGGCCGGGCCCGCAGGGACATCCGGGACGACGCGGCCCGGACGGCACGCGCGGCAAGCCGGGCCCGGTCGGGAAGGCCGGAGCGCAGGGCAAGCCGGGTGCGCAAGG
>NZ_BSOW01000056.1 GCF_030160715.1 Bradyrhizobium iriomotense | reverse complement strand
CACCTTGCGATCTTTCCTCGAAAGGCGGACTTCTCTTGCTTCGGGTATCATCCCGACCTTGAATCACGACTCACGATCTAAGAAAAGTGGGTACTAGAGTGCCATTTAACTTCTAGGATTCCAGAGGAGGCGTCGGAACTCGGTGTCCGCGCAGTACCCCAATCGCAATCGGTCGGACGACATCTGCTCCATGCACGAACAAGCGCTTTGTCGAACTGCTGGTCGACAAATATGTGCGTAATGATACCGGTGCTCTGATCCTCGTTAGACCATTTTCCGGCAAACTCGCTCATTGTCGCGCCGCCGAGATTGCGTGGTGTCGGTGTGTTGCTTTGCTCGCCAAATGCTGGTCGGAGAAGCAGGAGCGCGAGGATCGCGGACAATCGCAACATTGTATTTGTCCTGTTAGTTTGACGTTCAAAAATGCTGGCAACAATCGTGCCAGCTAGCTGGACCAAAAAGGGGGTTTGGAGTGCACTCGTGTCTGCAGCTCACGGATGCTTCGTCGCAAACCCGACAATCCGCAGCGCCAACAGACGGCGCACGCCAGACATCTTACTTCCGTGTTCGATTTGGGCGTGACCGGATAGCTGCCTAAGTTCTCACTTATGGCTTATGGCATGACTGTAACGTGTGACGAGCTGCCGGAGCTGCCCCTACGTGGCCCAGTTTTCCGAATGCCGAGGTATTACTTCGTGTAGATCCCCGACAGAAGAGCAGAGCGTAGGTATCGCAGCCACTTGCGTATCGTCATGGCACGAGGCTGCTACGTGGAGGGGGCAAGATCCATTCTTCCGTGCATTGCCGCGTCAACCCTCGTGGTGGATGCCGCAATCATATCACGCAACTGCAAACTCGCTGAGAAGGTTGCAGTTTAGCCACTTGCCGATCACCTGGTTATGAGAGCAGCGCTACAAGGCATACCTCCTCGCCTAAGTTTGCCTTGCGGCATCGGTCTGGCCAGCGCCGCTCGGCGTTTATTCCAAGACGGCGTGACGCTCAATCCAGTGATCCGGGGACACAGATGCAGGTATTCGAGAGGTTGAACACCTAGGGTAAACGAAGCGAGTTCGGTTAGCTCGCGCGCTGCTTTCGCGCTACAGCCTATCGGATTTGGCAGCTCGCAAAGCCAATCGGTCTTGGTTTAGTTCATTTGAAACCAGCAGGCCGCTTGAGCTGGCGTTACGTGTGCAGAATCTCAGTCCGTCCCGACCTCGTGGAGGAGTTCGGCTGGTGCCAATATCGCCGGTTCGCCCGCGCATTCTTCTCACGTCAAGCGCAAAATGGAGAACCGGCCTTGGCGAAACTCCAGTGCGCGTGCTCCGGTTTCACAGTGATGTTTTGGCGCGATCACCTTACTGAGCCGGATCGGTCGAGTTTAAGCCGGTCCTCACGTTGGATCGCATTGCATCTCGGTCAACTTGCCCGTCAAGCAAGGCATCTTAACTCCGGATCTCAGGCACCAATTTATCTGCGAGTGAATTCAACTTCCAGCGAAGTCGTGGAGGGCTGATTGCGCATCTGCGGTATCAAACTGGGGCATGATGGGGCGATCGCTCTTGTCGAGAGTGGACGGCTTGCCTTTTGTGTCGAGCAGGAGAAACGAGGCAACAATCGACGATACCAAGCGATTGACAATTTTGACTCCATCGTTGACGATTTAGCGGAGCATGGTCTCGATCCGCGCGATGTTGATATATTTGTCGTCGATGGAGCGTGGTGGAGAGACGGTCTTCGGCTCCGCAGTGGGGCCGAACCTGTCAGTCTCGAGTGGGCATCCTATGTTGAACCTCATCCAGAGGGCCTTCTTGCTTCATATGACGGCGTTGGCCTAATCCTTGACGGGAGGTCATTTCGTTATAGAAGCTATCCGCATGTCACGGGGCATCTGGTCGCCGCATTCTGCACCGGTCCATTTGCCAAGGCCGGACAGGGCGCATTCGTTCTGATCTGGGACGGTATCATTTTTCCACGCCTCTATTACGTGGACCCCCGCGGCGCTCGGTTCATTGAATGCCTGTTTCCGCTGATAGGTCAGGTCTACGCGACAGCGGCAGATCACTTCGGACCTTACATCAACCGGTCCAGCTGGGACGATCTAGGGGTTGCCGGCAAACTAATGGCGTATATTGCGCTGGGATCTGCGGATGAAGAAATCACAGCCGTGTTTCGGGGCCTCTACGAGGAGCGTCTTGAGATTAGCGTGCAGCACGCTCGAAACTACCATGCAGAGAGCGGTGTGGACGCCTCCCTTGCGGCTATTCACGACTTCTTCCGCGCGAGTGCCCTGCGGCTGAAGGGCAAGCGCGCTCAAGATGTGCTTGCATCTCTTCATGGCTTCCTCGAGCGTCTTCTCATCCAGAACATGACGACGATTCTGAAGCAGTATTCGGGTCTTCCGGGATCACGCAATTTGTGTATCGCTGGCGGCTGCGCTCTCAACATCAAATGGAACAGCGCTTTGCGTGCCTCCGGTCTATTCGATGCCGTCTGGGTGCCGCCCTTTCCGAATGACAGCGGGGCAGCAATAGGTGCCGCTTGCTCCGCCATCGCGGCGGACAGCGGCTTCGTTCCGCTGGATTGGTCAATCTACAGTGGCCCTGCGCTTCAGTGCGGCGATGTGCCGCCCGAATGGGAGGCTACACCGTGCAGCATGCGTGAACTTGCTACCATTCTTGCGAGCAACACGCCGGTGGTGTTTCTTACCGGCCGCGCCGAGCTCGGACCACGGGCATTGGGTGGCAGAAGCATTCTTGCAGCCGCAACATCGGGGGGGATGAAGGACTCTCTCAATGATATCAAACATCGCGAACACTTCCGGCCAGTGGCGCCGATATGCCTTGAGGATCGCGCGCCCTCTATTTTCAGTCCAGGAACGCCGGATCCGTACATGTTGTTCGATCACGAGACGCGGTCAGAATGGCGGGACAAAGTCCCCGCCGTTGTCCACCTCGACGGATCTGCCCGACTGCAGACCATTCCCAGAACTTCCGACCACGAGGTCGCAGAGCTTCTTGTCGAATATGAGAAGCTCACGAGCATTCCCCTGCTTTGTAATACGAGCGCCAATCAACATGGACGCGGCTTCTTCCCGGATGTGGCATCAGCCTGCCGGTGGGGACGTGTTGAACGCATATGGTCGGGCGGCCTGCTGTGGACCAAAAGGACTCAGAACTGAGCTATTGCTGGTCAACCGTTTTCGATGATGAACGAAAGTCTAGGCGAGCGATCGAGCTTGACGATTGTACGGGTCGCAACGTTTACTCGTCACGCATCTGTCCACATACGTCGCCTTGTGCCCTGTTCTCGAGTTTCTCGCGTCCTAGACGGTCGCGGGCACAGCACTTTGCGGATTCCGACGAACTCCCGCAGCTATGCCGATATGAAGTCGCAGGGGATTCCGAGACGATGTCGTCCACTTATCTCGCCCGGAGGGCGAAGCGATCTGGCCGGTAGGGGACTCTGGCATTGAACGAACCGGGCGGTCCGGGGATCAGTGCGTAAACCTGTTCTGTTGCGGTTGCGGTGTGAATATGGGCAACTCGGGCAGGGTGGACGAGACGATGGCAGGCAACATGTCTTGTGGTCACGCGCATGCGTTTGAGCAATCGGCGTAACTCGGATTAACCGCAACGGCGCTGAACTAGCGTTTCGCCTTCAGCCCGATCTATTTGCGACTGGCCGAGAATCCCGTTGGGCAACTGGCTTTGCAGTGAGGTGAGTGAAAAGCCTCGGTCCGCCAAATGAGGAGGGCACCCAGAAGAAGGGCCGTCACGACCACCTTCGCAAGGGCGTCGTTACTCATCATAGTGCCCGATGGGGGACCTGCTTGCCGGCGGTCGGGGCACTGAAGGAAAACCCCTCAGCGCCGCTCGTTCTCGCGTAGCGTCACTTGTGGCATTCGGAGCTGCTCTAGACCTTGCTCGATTATTCGCAGATCCTCCTGAACCTGCTTCAGGGCCTGGCGCGAATCGAAGCCGGAAGCAGCCCGCAGATCTTTGGGCAGCCGGCGCCGAAGTTCGCGCATATCGTCCAGAGCTCGCCGGTTCTTCAAACGTACATAAGCGGAAACGATCAATTCAATGGTGGTCGATGACATGGGGTGGGGCTCCTCAAATAAGCTTGGCTGAAAGAGGCACTTGGGCTCGAAATACGGGTCCCGGCAGTGCTTATATTGAGCATCGAAATCCCAGTTGTTTCCAAGTTAGCAATACCCATGCCACACATTTGTGAGAGGGCCGATCGGTGAGGCTGGCGGCATGGGCGGATTAAACGGCCGCAGGCTGCCGCATTGAAGCGGTGCCTGCGGCCTGCGCTGCTACCGTTCCGCACGATCGGCGCAGCGATCTTGTTCTCATCGTTTAGCTTTCGGGCCGATCTTGTTCAGATCCTCGGCGACGTCGTCCATGGCTCCAAGCGGCTTTTCGGGAACTCGATGCTAAATCCAGCGCCCTGCGCCGCTGCGGCTTAGACAGTCCGATTTCGACTAGCCGGCGGATGGCCTCGGGACGCGTCAAATCGGGCTCTTTTTGCCTCTCAATCCACGAATCCAGTTCCGAAAGGGGCGCCTCAAGCAGGCGAACGCCTATCAACGTACCTTTGCCCGTAGTGACGGGACGGCCCCGTCTCTTTTTTGTGATAACACGAAGTGACTGTGTCATGGGATTAGTGTTATCCCAAAAAGAACTCAGAGGGAAGTTGCAGGCTTCCACCCCGGCTCTACACCACAGTCTACCACAAAGCGGCCCTCCCAACTGTTCCGCGACCGGTTTGTCGCCGCTGCCTTCAAGTCCGCCGAGGACGACGGCACCATGATCGAAGTTTACACAGGCGGGGATCGGGACAGTGCGTTGGTTTCTGCGTTCCGTCCGCGCGTGCTCGACGGCGGCTCCGCTGTCCGCCCGCCTAAGGGGGAAGCACACCTACACATTCCTCGAATGGTGCGTCGGCGCACATCAGTGAAGGCGGATATACAGTGTCTGCCTGTGACCTTCGCGAGTTTGATCGCGGCTTCGACGCAATTCGCGCCGGTCGGTCCTGGAAATTGCATTCGGTAGGAGAGCCGCCCTCTCTGCGCAAGAATTTCGTCGCGGAAGCTCGACATGAAGCGGAGTTTCGCCTCGGCGTGGAATCGAGCGCCGCGCTCAAACCGTCTCTCGCGCATACTCGATGGCCGCTTTCTCGAGATGAGGATGATTGTGTATAATATCGAACTGAGGAGTCATTTTCGAAGAACGAAATATGATCGTATCAAGCTCCGGCCTCATGCGTGGGTCCTCCGCGGAATGGGCACCTTCTCCGCCCGCGAGATCGTCACCAACTTTTCGCGCACTAGCAGAATATCGGCGGCCATTGCGCCGTAGCCAGCATCAGCTGCCGCCCGACTGAGATAGGAGAGAGCATCGGCGATGTAGCTGCCGCATCCTCGTCCGCGCCAAAAACGACCGTCAAACGCTCGGAGTAATTCCCGCTCATGCGACGTCCTTTCTTGAGATAGCATCCGGTCCAAGCAACAGAACCCTCGGTCCGATATCGAATTCTTGGCAGTTCGCCGTTGGACGTATGAATGGAGTAAGGACGAAGAACGCGCGTTCCAACTCGCCTTCGATCTCGTGCGTGGGACCCAGCCAGCGGATCCCCGATTTTATGAAGTGTGAGAGCAGATGCTCCCGCGTCGCCGCTGTCATTCCAGCGGCGCCGCCAAGGGAGAGAAGCTCACCGCACAGAGAAGTTCCGGGAGTATGGTTCTGCGTGTCCCCAGCGAGACCGCTTTGTCGGCGCACACGCGCCTGACCTCGAAGACATCCTGCAATTCGGGAGATCTCCATCCGTGACGAGATACGGCCAGTAGCCCTTGAGCATGTAGGGCTGTGCCTTGCGCAGAAGCCGAACCAAGCCTCGCACCGCTCGCGCCAAATCAAGTAGATTGCCGCCGGAGTGTCGAGTTCGTCGAATTCGAGCCCCGCGAATGAGAAGTGATCGAGCTTCCTCCTACAGACGAACACTTCGTGTCTGAGGCGAGCCTGAGAGGCCAAGGCATCCCAGAAAAGATGCGCTGTCGCAATCGAGAATGCTTCGATCATGCAATGCCGCTCCGTTGCATGCATTGGATCAAACAAGCGATGGAGCGATACCGGGAGATTCTCTAGGCTCTCCGTCTCAATTTCGCAAAATTGCCCATTGAGGACGGATTTGGGCCGAATGGCCACATCTAGGAAGTTCGCTCCACTTGAGCCGGGGGCCATACCCGGCAGCGCGAGCTTCCCGAACAACCCGATCCATATGAGAGGATATGTGCTCGGGATACGCGAACGGATTTCCGCCCTTGAATATTCGGCGGTACGGTACTTGCCGACCCAGGTGTAAAAGAGATGACGGTGGATGCCTCCGTAGTGCGCTGGCGTAAAACTGCCAGCAGGGAGGGGGTCTAGCGATCTCAAAGTCTCTAGCTCGAAGCTGTCGAGGGTCTTCGCGTCGCTGATGCGGGCTCGATTCTTTGAGAAGGCAGTGCCTTTGTAGCAGTAGGGATCGTCAAAGACGTCGTAACCGCTCAACACCGTTAGCGATCTTTGGGCTGGACCTATGCCCTCAAAACCTCAGCCCGCTTTTGAGCGGACGTCAGGTTCTGTTTTCTGGAGGGCCGATAGGCGTTCCAGAGAGGCTTTGCCGAGCTTCAACCCTTCGACGGCCGAAATGGCCGCAAAAGTTTTGTCTCCGTATAGCTGTCGACGACAATCCACCCTTGCTTCTCAGCGTGGAGGCGGCAGAGCCGCAACTCATCCTCGATCGAGGGGTCTCACTGATTGTCGGAGGAGCAGCGAGCGTAAAGCGCGACTTTCATGACGCCTCCTTTGTCCGGGAGACGGTCACCCTTCCGGCTGTCCGTTTCACCTTGGTACAAAATCGCGAGCGGGTTGGCGGGCGAGCAGCCGAACGAGGTGGACAAGACGGGGATCGGGCTTCGACGCGATGGATACAACCGCGACCTCGGGCGCCGCCTCGGCGACCACGCGGAGCTTCTCGGCTGTTGTTCTCTCGATCGCGCCATTGCCGCGTCCTTGCCGTTGCGCGGATCGCTTCGTGACAAAAATGGCAAGTTACTCATGAAGCAAGTAGAAAATGCAAGTTATATCAATGTGATGTGCCGAAACTGGGCGGTAATCCGAGAGGCAGAGCGCATTAGGGCGGGACTGCGCTAGGTCAGGCGCACGAAAAATATTTCCATGATCGCCGCTCCAAGCTGCCTTTTCCCTGATCTTGGCTACGCCCACCGCTCCTTTTTCCGACCGACGCCCGTGGCGATTTGATAGGTAGACCGGAAACCTCTCAGTCAAATGGAGGTTCGGCTATATAACCGGATAAAGCACGGAGACATATGGTGAGCAATAACGCGCAGAAAAGGGCGATCGCAAATTATCGATCTCGGATGACCGAACGAGGCATCGTCCGGTTCGAGCTTCAATCCCTCGAGACTGATCGGGACCTCATCAGAATGCTTGCTCGCAAGCTGACCGAAGGTCAAGAAACTGGGCAACTCCGGCGCACGTTGCAACAAGCCGTTTCTGACGAGCCGTCCAAGCCCGGTGGCATCCTGACAGCGTTGCGTCGCTCGCCGCTCGTCGGCGCCGATCTCGACCTGACGCGTCCACGTGAAGATGTGCGCAAGGTTGATCTGTGACCCGCTATCTCCTCGACACAAACATCATCAGCAACATCGTCAAGCGGAAGCCAGCAGAGTCACTGCTTGCTTGGATGGCGGCCCAGCGCGACAAGAATCTGTTTATCGCTTCTCTTACGCTCGCAGAAATTTATCGTGACATCCTGGAAAAACCGAACGGCAAAAAGCGAGCAGCGCTTGACGCCTGGTTCTCAGGTCCGGAGGGGCCTCAGGCTTTGTTCGCAGACCGCATCTTGCCGTTCGACGAAAAGGCGGGCCTTGTCTGGGCAGGGTTGATGGCGGAGGGGAAGGCCGCCGGCCAACCACGCTAGCGGGCTCGATATGATCATCGCCGCCGTCGCCGTCGCTAACGAGTGCGTTGTTGCCACCGACAATGAGCGTATTTCCAAGGAATCCAGATCATCAATCGCCTAAGGGGCTCACCCGCCGCTGGACAGCCGGAAGGCTAGCGCTAGATATGGTCAGCAAGATGAAGATCGATGCTTTCACCGTGGATCGTCGTCAGCTTGCATGCATCGAGTCCGCACATCGTGGCTTCCTGTATACCAAGATCATCTCTATACAATGGCCTGCTCGCTTCAGGCAGCCAGGGCAGCGAGTCACGCATATTGTCGTTGAGAAAGACGTGGAGCTCACACTTCCGGAGAAGCGCATCTATGGATCAAGACGCGAGCAGCGCGCCTGATTCTTCGCGATATCGAGGGCGCACTGACGCGTTTCGAAACAAACCGACTTGAACACACGGCAGGTCGTAGGGGCACCGCGCTGCGCTTGCGATCATGATGCTCAAGCATTAGCGAAAGAGTAAAAAATGGCGGCTCTGCGTGAAACCGCAATGGCCGCCCGTACCAAGACTAGAACGGCGCATCTTATCGTTCACGCCAAGGACACCTGCGCCACGCTATTTCGTTTCAGGTCCCCCGAGTCGTTTTTCTGCGAATTGGGCTGTAGGAGTGCGGCCCGACTATTGCGTGCCGCTCGTTTCAGGAAATATTCCGACTTCCGTCGATAAATGAAGGGAACCGCTCGAGCAAATTACGACACGCGCCCATCGAGGACGATTGAAATGACGCACGAACGGAATCCGTACGAAAAGGAGTTTGAAGAACTGATGGACGAACTCGATCCGCTCGTGCCGGTCGTTCTGAAAGGGTATCTGCTTATCGAGCGTATCCTAGACAACCTGATATCTTCGATCTGCTTCCACCTTGATCACATTTGGAACGGTCGCTTCACCTTCGCCCAAAAGGTCAATCTCGCTCGCGCGTTCGCTTTTAACAGGGACAATCATCCGGTCTGGACACTTGTGCTTGCCCTCAACGCTTTGCGTAATGAGATTGCGCACAACCGGCTCAGCGAGCGGACTCAGAAGAAGATGGATCAAGTCAGGAGGCTCTGGCTTGCTGAGGTCGATGAATACGTACGGATGATAGACGCAGAGGATACGGACCCGCTGATGGTCATTCACGCAGTTGCTGACGACATAAGATGTGACCTCGATAAAGGGACGGCGCGATGAATCCGGCGCACAACATGAAATGTGCCGCTCGGCTTTCGTGAAAAGTTGATGCTGTGTGCTTCGATCGACGCTGTCCTAAATGCATGGGGAAGCGCGCAGCGGTCTTCTCAGCTACCGACGCCCACACGATCATCGTCGATGATGGCATCACCCCTGGGTCGTTGGCCTGCAATCCGTTCGCCGGTCGCTAGAAATGTCGGAACGGAGCTTGGCGCGGCGGTTCAACCTCACTCCGGTGGCCGTAGTCCAGGGGACCGCAGCCATTCGCTGACGCGCGACCCGGTCTCAGCCTGGCGAGCTTTCCTGAGCGTGGCCTCGCGCAAGGCTCCCTGCGGCAAGAGCCTTTGCCTGCTCGCGCAGGCGCTTGGCTTCTTCGGTGAGCCGTTCCTCGAGGGTTTTGGTTTGGGTAAAGCGACGCCGCCTCAACATGATGCTGCTGTCTCTTCAAGAAATGGCGGGAGCGCGACGTTGCGTTCTCTCATCACCGATAGCCGGAAGACCTCGGTGACAACTCTCAACGGAAGGATAAGCGTGAACGTTCCCAAACGAGGGGGGAGGGTTCGTTAATATAGGTTAATTCGAATAACAGCGAGGCCCTCAAACGGAGGTAAATCCAAATCGGGCCTCGCGATCGTCAGTCCTCCTCCAGAGAGATCTGCCAAACATGGTCAGGGGCACACGCTTCGCAGACGCCTGCCTGACGATGGTCTTAACGCGTTAGCAAAAGCGAGGGGCGCTTGAGCTGCACTTGGATACCAGGGCCCTCCGCGCCAGAGGCAGCGGGTGCGTCCGCATGCGAACGAGGCGAGAGGCGCTTGAATCGCGTTGTCGGACCCAAGCGGTCGGAGACCAGGGTTGCAGAAACGATCGGACGATCCCGACCACTTAAGCCGGATTCTCCGGAAATGTCGCCGGAGACGGTACGTCTTGCGGGCCCAAACTGCCGTGAGAACGCTGGTCGAGGGCCGGGCCGGCAAGTGCTTCGACCACCTGCAGCAGTGCTAGCCGATGCGTTTGGTCGTGGATCCGGAGAAATGCCTGCATGAGCCGAAGGTTTTGCAACTCACGTATTGCTGATGAACTGTTGTCGTTCATTTCCGAAATCTCCCGAATTTAGCGCTTTTAATCAAAACGCTAGAAGATTGCAATGGGGGCTCCTGATCAAGCAAGGGTTGTGGACTCCGGTCGCCTATGTATCGCTCAGGCGCTTGCGAAGCGGTGGCATGATTAGTCTCTCATCCTCACCGCCCAGAGCGCATTCCGACGCGCACAGACTTGGATTGGGAGTTTTTCTGACCTGAGTGCCTGTAGCAGGTGTGCCGGTCGGCCTCCATCGCCGCGCCCGGCCGCGGCATGGGAGACCGCATATTTCCAATCAGTGTATGCGCACGTCGGTTGCAGACCGACCTTCGTTAAATATTGTAATCGTTGGCACGATATGAGGCGATGTTGGCTTCGACAAAGCTGATGGTGAGCCTCAGCCCCTCGTCGATCGAGGTTTCCGGCATCCAACGCAGCAAGCGCCAGGCTTTTTCATTGTTTGAAACAAGCCGGAAAACTTCGCTGGTTGCAGGTCGAATGCGCTCTGGATCTCGAGCGATTCTCTTCTTCACCTTCATCAAGGACAGTATTCGATGGGCGAAGTGGCTGACGAGAAATGCCTTGCCTGTACCGAGGTTGATGGTTTCGCCTTCGATCCCGGACGTCGCGCCCGCCGCAAGGAAGCCGGAGACCGTATCCCCCACAAAGGTCATGTCGCGCAATGTATCCAGAGCGCCGAGCTCGATTACCTCGCGTGTTGCCGCCTGGGAAATGATCGTGGGAATAAAGGCGCGAGCCGATTGCCGCGGGCCGAACGTGTTGAACGGCCGGACGGTCACAACCGGCGTCGAGAACGACCGGAAGTAGCTCTCCGCTATTTTGTCGGCGCCGATCTTGGACGCGGAAAAAGGTGACTGTCCCTGGAGCGGATGACTTTCATCAATCCTGTCGGTGATTGCGGTTCCGTAGACCTCGGAGGTCGATGTGTGCACGACGCGGGATACGCCTGGGCGCCGCGCAGCTTCGAGGACGTTGAGCGTACCTTCAATATTCGTGCGGACGTAGTTTCGCTGGGCGACATAGGAATACGGAACAGCAACCAAAGCGGCCAGATGAAAGACAATATTCTGGTCGCGTACTGCCTGAATGACGAACTCCGGATCTTCGATATTTCCGGCGATCACCTTGATCGAATTCTTCAGATCAAGCGGCAGATGCTCAAGATTTCCCCATGCCGGAGACGAAGAGTACCGGATCATGGCCGTCACGTGAGCGCCCGCGCGCGCGAGAGCTTCCGTGAGATGACTTCCTATGAATCCGCCGGCGCCGGTAACAAGGACTTTTCGCCTATGATAGAATTGCTTGAGATCCATGATCGCGCGGCAGTTGAATTGGAGTTGCGTCCTTATGTTGACAGATAGCGCTCGTTTTCGGCACGCATACTAGCTAGGTAAGAAACGGACCCAACCTGCGTACGCACACCGTCAGGCGCAGCCCGACTGCGCCATGACGGTGCGCTCCGTACGATTATCTAACTACAAGTACGGCCCCTCCGCCGGTTCGGCGAGAGTAAATTGTGGTTGCGTTCGCGTTACGCGTTTTTTCTTTTCTTCGCGCAGCTTTTGTGCACTGTTCAGTGATTGGTGCGGGAACGCAGCGCGCCCTCGGTCGGCCAGACATCAGAGGGCGGGACACTGCGTCGTCCGATCGATCGCGCCAAATGCGGCAAGACCATCAAGCGAATGTACCGCGCGAGGGCGGGCGTCGAGTGAAATCCGAAATGTGCGTGAAATACTCAGCCTTCCGCAAAGAAGGTATTGAACGCGATCCGACTAGTTCGTCGCACGAACAGGATATAGCCGAGCTGGTCTTCGAACTCCTCGATCTCACAGCTAACTGACAACTTCGTTGTTGCGGCCACCGTAAATGCGCAGATCGCGACGAGTGAAGGAAGCGCTTCTTGGCATCATCGAAGAGGCGCATGAGAGACGAAGGAAGTCCATATTGGCAAAGCAATCAAGCGGGTAGCGGCGCTTACCTCGACGAGAAACCGCCCAAGAATCTCTAAGGACAACCCTTGCCTCCGGTTCGGTGTCGGACAGCCGTTCAAGTTCTTCGCACCCTGGAATGCACCGCTTTGACACGTCGATGTCGTTGAGTGCCGCATAGACCTGCTGCGGCGATGCGTTGATCGCCACTTCATCAGGAAACTCCATGCAGTGCTCCCTGTTGATCGCGAGATTGAATGGCTCCGCGCCTATTTGATAGCCTGTGGGTTAACGGGCGAGCCGGCACCACCTGGCAGATGCAGTGGTGGCGCGACAAAGAAGAATTCATAGACCTTGTCGCGCGCACAATCCTCCGCTAGTTCCTTCACGTAAAAAATCTCGCCCATCGAGATGCCGATCGCTGGGATCACAACCCAGTGCCAAGGCTGATAAGCCTCGGTCGTCTCGTTTGGACGGACTTCGCAGCCCCAAGTATCGGCGCAGATCGCCGCGATGTCCTTTTCCCGGATCCAGTAGGCTGTCTCGAAAGCCAAGCCTGGCGAATCCCCGCCGGCGTATCCGACCCAGCTGCCTTGTGAAAGGCACCGTTCCTGGTGGCCGGTGCGGACGATCACGAAATCGCCCTTACGAACTTCCACTCCCTGAGCCTTCGCACAATCGTTGAGGTCAGAGCTGGTTATGCCGTAGCCGTCCTCCAGCCAGTCGACCCCCTTCCACCGCGCGATATCCAACAACACCCCCCGTCCGACCATCTTGCTGCGCATGTGCTCGATACCAAGCTTCTGGCCCCAGCTCGAGGGGCTCAAGGGGCCGAGCCAACCGTGCGCTGGCTCAGGCAGACAGCATGCCTCAGTCGCATCGCATGCGATCGGGCAATCGACCTAACTCGGATTTGCCGGAAAAGATCAGGCTGAAGGAGGCAACGCTGTTTTCAGCGCCATTCCTGCGCCAGGGAATGCCCGCTATTGTTTGGCGGGCTCTTCGGCAGGTGTTGCTGGCGGTGTGGGTTCGGCTTCGGGTCTGCTGCCCCTAAGCTCTGACGGTGCGGCACAATCGCCAGCCCATAGCTTGGTCCCTCTGACTGTTCCTACGAGCTTGCAGCCCATTGGGGGTGCCGGCTGCTTATGCGGCTTGCTGGCAGGTTTGGGCGCTGCGCTCGGCTTGGGCGCCGCTGTTTGAGCAAAGGCAGATGCCGAAAAGCCAAGTATGGCGGCGGCGAGAATCGGCAGCGTCCTCATGGTTCATTTTCCTTTTGTCTTCCCAATCTAGACTAACGGCGGATGGTATCTAGAGGACACCCATCTTCACACAAATCGCGTAGGCAATCACAAATGCGGGCAGAAAGAGGAAAAACCATACGGCGCCGTTGGGCTCGCGATGCGATGCAAACTCACGGTTTGCGTCCGTGTCACGGCCGTGGGGCACATCTGAAAAAACCTGACTTGGGCGTCTACGTCTGGCCGCTCGCCGCAAAAGGTGTTTGACTGCTGCTTCGCGTTCGCTCGGCACTTCTGGACCGATAGCCATTGAAGCTTATCCCCCTGTATGCGGCAAACGTGCCGGGAAAACGCGATTCCAGCAATAGTTCATCAACAAGTTGGGGATGCTCAAGGGGGCGCTGGTGGATTCCTCATCTCCGTTCTGACCCGCGACCCCGTCGGCGGTCTTGTTAGCTGCGCC
Organism: Bradyrhizobium iriomotense; assembly: GCF_030160715.1. Taxonomy (GTDB): domain Bacteria; phylum Pseudomonadota; class Alphaproteobacteria; order Rhizobiales; family Xanthobacteraceae; genus Bradyrhizobium; species Bradyrhizobium iriomotense. The sequence goes on along the minus strand of NZ_BSOW01000056.1, from coordinate 27,430 downwards.
AGCTCCTATGTCCGGAATCGAACATTCAGAGCCTATGGGTTAGGCTACGCTCCGGAGATACTTTTTTGATTCGGAGAGATCGACTTTGGCGACGGGCAAGGTGAAGTGGTTTAGCGCGACCAAGGGCTATGGCTTTATCCAGCCTGATGACGGCAGCTCAGACGTCTTCGTGCATATTAGTGCCGTCGAGAAAGCCGGCTACACGGCCTTGGCCGAGGGCGTGCGCATCAGCTACGAGCTGAGAGCCGGGAGGTCGGGTAAGATGTCCACGGAAAATCTACGGGTTAGTTGACCCGGCGCCTCAAGCCGCTCCGGTAAAGCTGAGTTTGCTGGCTAGGCCTTCAAGAGCCGCACATAAGTGCCGGACTTGTGCAGCTCCAGCCAGCCTTTCTCGACGACATACTTGATGCCGGCGCCAAACTCCTGGCCAGTAGGTTTTCTTTGATGAATGTGAGGCGGACGCCTTTCTCCGACAGTTCGTCAAATGCTGGCATTTCCGCCGTACCGCCCCTGCGATAACACATAATGTCTCGAGACAACCGTGTTTTAACCAAATTGTCAGACCTGTCGCCGGTCAAGACCGAACTCGTAAGAGGATGTCGGATCATGGTCTTAGATGTCGCTGGTCCGAAACTGTCGGGCAAAAGAGGTGTCGTCCTCGGGCGTGGGACGACGCGAAGTCAGCTCAGAGTCTTATTGGACGGCTCCAAGTGCAGCATCACGCTGCACGCCAGGTTTCTGGACGCGCAAGAAACTCCTGGGCTTTAAGCCGCCCAAAGCCCTCTGGGGCCCTCTGCAACTAGGCTTCCTGCTCGTGCAATTCCCGCATAACGTTGCTCCCGGCCGATTCTGGTCATCTAGTGTTGCTCGCGCACCGGCCATCCGGTTGCTCGTACCTGCCAAGCAGAACGGTCCCATTCAGCTCCGGGGGACCGTTTTCATTTTGCCGGGTTGCGCAGCAAGCAAAAGTAAGAGTGCCCGATAGGCTTGGTAACGGGCCTCGGGGCGCGTTCTATTTCGTCCCCTCATGAGCAACGTTTCGTCGGAGTGGATCACGCGCCATTCCCAGCCCTTGCGGCCGCGCTGGGCAATTCTCACGTCGAACATGACGTAGCGCCTTCAGGCAGCCAAACGACGCTTGCCAATTGCGTTCAAGCTGGCCAAGCATGACTGGCGGTAGATCAGGTTGATGAGATATTTGAACATGTGATGACGCCCCCGACTTGACGAGAATGACGCTAGGGGCGGATTGTTTCAGGATCTTTTCGTGGACCCGGCAAAACGATTTCGTCTAAACCACAACCGGATCTGAGCGAGTGTCGAATCCGGAACAAAGGCGGAAACGCCGTGTACTATCTGTGTACTATCGACACAGCGGGACTAATCGGGAAGGCTTGAAACTAAAGGGGTTTTCTTTCCGCTACGTGAGACACAGATTTTTCGAACGAAGAATGTGTATCGCGTTGTGAGCGGCCCGAGACATAGGTGACAAACGTACCGGACACAGGGTTACACTTTCCACTTTTGTTTTGCGGGAGGTGTGGATGCCGTGGAAAGCGAGTTCGGTGATGGAAAAGCGCCTTCGCTTTGTCGCCCGGCTTCTGGATGGGAAAGCCATGACGGATGTGTGCCGTGAGTTCGGCATCTCTCCCGTAAGACCGGCTACAAGATCTTCGACCGCTACAAAGAGTGCGGACTGGCGGCGCTCAGTGACCGCTCCCGCCGGCCAGTGCGCTACGCCAACCAGCTGCCGCAACAGCTCGAGAGCCTGATCGTCGGCCTCAAGGCCGAGAAGCCACATTGGGGCGCGCGCAGGATCCGTGTGGCTACCAAGTCTGCGATTTTGCACGCCAAACTACGATTTTCCGCGATTACGTACGCTCGATGTTGGTGCTTAACGCGTTTCCGCGCTGTGCGTTCGGTTCTCCGGTGGTGTAGGTAGGGTGCGTAACGTCAGATGGTTTGCCTCAAACGACATCTGGTCGCATCGTGACCTCGGCAGCGGGTCTCATGGCTCAAGACTACGCATACGCGCCTCGCCTCTTCACCATCTGAGGAGGCCGAGCGCTGCCGGAGGATGAGGCCCAGATCATAACTGGGCAATCAGTCCAGCCGGACCATTTCGAACATGGTTTCGGGCGTCACCTTAAAATGGTCGCGGGAAGACCACCACGCATCCCTCATGCACTTGGCCGCGCATCGCGAAAGAGCCGCTCTCGTCGCCTCGAGGATCTCGTCCATTGGTGAGAATGGATAGCAGATTCCGGGCGCCTCCATCTACCGAGGTCTGCAAAAAAATTTCGAGGTCATTGATCCAGATAACGTTGCTTGCTGGGCCGGGCGAAGGAGGAGAGCATGGGCTGAAAACAAGTCATGATTTCAACGAAGGCAGCCCAGCGACATGCCTCTCACGCTGCTCAAATATGGGCTGAAGCGCGACCACGTTCCACATCGCGAGATCCCTCCGACGCCGGACCTCAAGCGGCACTATGATGTCGTCATCGTCGGCGGCGGCGGGCACGGACTCGCAGCCGCGCACTACCTCTCCAAATATCACGGCATCACAAAGCTTGCCGTTCTGGAGAAGGGCTATCTTGCCGGCGGCAACACGGCGCGCAACACGACTACAATCCGTTCAAATTACATCACAAATCAATCGATACGCTTCTACAAGGAAGCCGTGTCGTTGTACGAGAACATGTCGCATGAGTTGAATTTCAACGTCATGTTCTCGCAACGCGGCCAGCTGACGCTGGCGCATTCCGAGGCGACCCTTCGATCCTTCCATCTGCGCGCCGAGATGGGTAAGCATCATGGCACGCGGATTTCGGTCGTGGATCCGCGTCAGGTGAAGGAAATCTGTCCGCATCTCAACATGGATGAGCGCGGTCAACACGAAATCGTCGGAGGGCTCTGGCACGAGGACGGCGGTACGGCACGACACGACGCGGTCGCCTGGGGTTATGCAGCGCAGGCCGCCAAGCGAGGCGTGGAAATCCATCAGCGGACCGAGGTGCTCGGCTTCGACAAGGTCGGCGACAGGATATCGTCAATCCGGACGAGCCGTGGAACGGTGAGCGTCGGACACGTGATCCAGGCGGCCGGCGGCGCCAATGAGCACGTGGCGAAAATGGCCGGCATCGATATGCCTATTCGATGCTTTCCGTTGCAGGCGATGGTGACGCAGCCGCTAAAGCCGTTTCTCGATACGCTGGTCTCCTCGGCCAATCTTCACACTTATCTCGTGCAATCCTCGCGCGGCGAGATTGTCATCGGCGGCGGCTCGGATCCCTATCAATTGATCTCGACGCGCTCGACGCTGGTCCTCAAGGAACAGCTGGCCCACGGCGCGCTTCAGCTATTCCCGTTCCTGCATAACGTGAAGCTGCTGCGGCAGTGGGCAGGGATCACCGACATGACGCCGGACTACACGCCGATCATGGGTGCCAGTCCGCTCAAGAATTATTGGCTCGATTGCGGCTGGGGGACGTGGGGCTTCAAAGCGACGCCCGTCGCGGGGAAATACATGGCCGAGACTGTCGCGAACGAGCGGGCCGCCGACATCCTGCTTCCCTTCAGTCTGGATCGTTTCGAGAAGCTGGCTCTCATCAATGAAATGGGTGCCACGGCGGCAAGCCACTAGGATTCCCCGATGAAAATCATGAATTGCCCTTTGAACGGGCCGCGAAACATCAGCGAATTCACTTGCTTCGGGCCGGTTCACGACGCGCTCGACACGCAATCCATCAGCGATTCCGGCTGGTCTCACTATCTGTTCTATCACGAGAACAAGGCCGGAATCATTCGTGAGTGGTGGCGGCATACGCCGTCCAATTACTTCTTCATCGCCGAACGGCACACCGTTACCGACGAAATCGTTGCGACCTACAGCCCGAGCGAACTCCCGCGCACTGAAAGCAAGTCATGATTCCGCGTCTACCCGCGCCATACGGGACCCGCATCGATCGAAGCGAGACTCTGACCTTCACGTTCGAAGGCAAGGCATTTCGCGGGCTAGCCGGCGACAGCATAGCAAGCGCGCTCGTCGCGTCCGGCCAGTGGCTGATCTCGCGGTCGTTCAAATATCACAGGCCGAGGAGCGTCCTGACCATGGCTGGACAGGATGCGAATACGCTTGTCCAGGTGGCTGAGGAGCCAAACGTCCTGGCCGATGTCTATCCGCTCCGCGAAGGCCTCGAGGCGACCGCTCAGAATGTGAACGGCTCGCTCGACAATGACCGCGACGCGCTGCTCGACCGGCTCGGGCGTTTCATGCCGGTCGGCTTCTACTACCGAACGTTCTTTGGTCCGGGCAAGAACAGCTGGCTTCGGCTCTGGGAGCCGCTCATCAGAAAAAAGGCCGGCCTTGGCAAGGTCGACGTTGCCGCGCCTCGCGCCCGTTACGAGAAGCAGAATCGATTCTACGACGTCCTGGTCGTTGGCGGCGGGCCCGCCGGTATGTCGGCGGCGATCCAAGCCGCCGCTGCGGGAGCGCGCGTCCTGCTGGTCGACGAGAATCCTGAGCTTGGCGGCTCCCTGACCTATGCGCGTTTCGATGACAAGCCGGAGGCCACGGCGCTGCTGCTTCGCGATTTGAAGCGGCAGGTCGAAGCGCATTCCGGCATTGATATTCTGACGAACGCCGTTGCGAACGGCTGGTATGCGGACAATTGGGTCCCGATCATCAGCGGGAATCGGCTGCTCAAGGTTCGTGCGAAAGAGGTGATCCTCTGCACCGGATCGCTCGACCAGCCGGTTCCGTTCCGCAATAATGACCTTCCCGGAATTGTCTTGGGGTCGGCCGCGCAGCGACTGATGCGGCACTATGCCGTCAAGCCGGGCCGGCGCGCGGTCGTTCTCGCTGGCAACCGGGACGGTTATCGGGTCGCGCTCGATCTCATCGCGGCCGGCGTCGAGGTCGCGGCGGTCGTCGATCCCCGAAGTGCGCAGCAGCACGCCTCACTTGCCGAAGACCTCGCGGCGAAGGGCGTGCGGATTATTATGAACGCGACGGTTGCGGAAGCTGCCGCCACGGCGGGCAACAAACATCTGAAGGCTGCGAAGATTGCGAGTGCGGGCAGTGGAACATCAGAGTGGATCGATTGCGATCTTCTGTCGGTTTCCTGCGCATATACGCCAACCTATCAGCTCGCGCTGCAGGCCGGGGCGAAGCTGAGCTATGACGATGGGGCAGCACAGTTCGCCCTCTCCAATGTCCCAGCGCATCTGACGCTGGCCGGATCCGTCGCTGGCAATTTTTCCCTTCCTTCGGTTCTCGCCGCGGGGCGCAAGGCAGGAGCCGTTGCGGCGAAAACGCTAGGTCTCCCTGGGCGTGACATCGACGTGCCCAAGGACGACGAGCGAGGTGTCAGCAGCTTCGAGCTCCCCCTTGTCGGGCATCCGAAGGGGCGCGATTTCGTCGATTTCGATGAGGATTTGCAGATCAAGGACATCGTGGACGCCGTCCGGACCGGCTACAGCGAGCTCGAGTTGGTCAAGCGTTTCTCGACCGTCGGCATGGGGCCGTCGCAAGGCCGTCATTCGGCCTTGGCGACCGCCCGCATCGTCGCGCATGCCACCGAACGCAAGGTTGCCGATATCGGCGTCACCACGTCGCGCCCACCTTTCGGACCCGAAAAACTCGGCCTCCTCGCCGGACTTCAGCAAAGCCGCTATCGTCACACATCGGTCCATCATCGCCACATCGAGGCCGGCGCGAAGATGACGCCGGTGGGAGCATGGTGGCGTCCGCTGTATTACGGCGACGAGAGAACTCGCGATGAGCTGATTGTCGACGAGGTGAACCTCGTCAGGCAGCGCGTCGGCATGCTTGACGTCTCCACGCTCGGGAAGATCGAGCTGCGCGGACCGGACGCAGGCGTGCTCCTCGATCGCTTCTGTACGATGAACTACGCCAAGCAGCCGGTCGGCCGGGTTCGATATTGTTTGACGTTGAACGAGATGGGCTCGGTCATCGACGACGGCGTGGCGTTCAGAATCGCGGAGGATCATTATTACGTCACGGCGACCACGGGCGGGGTGGATCGCTTCTATGCCGACATGTGCTGGCAGAACGTTCAGTGGGGACTTGATGTCGACATCCACAACGTCACCGCCGGCTTTGCGGCCTTTAACCTGACCGGGCCGCTCGCGCGGCAGGTTTTGGAGACGGTGGGAGGCATGGACGCCTCCTCCGAAGCGCTCCCCTTCCTGGGCGGGCGTGTTGGTCGGTTCGCGAATTGCCCGGTCCGTATCATGCGCATCGGCTATTCCGGCGAGCTCAGCTTCGAGCTGCATACGCCGCAATCCTATGGCGAGGCCTTGTGGGACGCGCTCATGGATGCGGGCAGGCCATTCGGGCTTCGGCCGTATGGCCTGGAAGCATCGCGTATTCTGCGGCTGGAAAAGGGGCACATCATCATCGGTCAGGACACCGATGCCGTTAGCACGGCGGACGAGCTGGGAATGGAATGGGCGCTGGCGATGAAGAAGCCCTTCTTCATCGGCAAGAGATCGATCGAACTGCTTCGCCGTCTTCCCGCCAAGCGCCGCCTGGTCGGCTTCGAGCTTCCGGCGTCGGTGCAAGACAAGCCGGACGAGGCCTGCCTGATCTTGCGAGGCGACGAGGCCGTCGGCCATGTCACGTCGACGTGCCTCTCACCGACTCTGGGAAAGTGGATCGGGTTGGCCTTCGCGCCGGCTGATCAGGCCGAGCCCGGCAAGACCGCGGTGATCAGGACCCGACGAGGAACGCAGTTACAGGCTCGAATTGTGTCTCCGCACTTCTTCGACCCCGAAAACAAGCGTCAGGACATCTGATATGGCTCTTCTCGCGGCAGCTCGGCGCACGCCGTTCGGCGACGTGTATGCTGAATTCTCGGAAGGCGAAGCGCGCTCCATCGATGCGGCCTCCCACCAGACAACGGTCTTGTTCGAGAGGAAAGGTGGCCGGCCAATCGAGCTTCGGGATCTGACCCGGTATGGTCGTTTCGGCATCAAGGGCAGATGCGCCAGCGATTGGCTGCGATCCAGAGGGATCGCGTTACCTGAGCGGATCAACACCCTTGCCCCAATCGCATCACGGGGCCTGGACATCGTTCGCCTCGGCGCCGAGGACTATTTGTTCCTGCCCCAATCCCTGGAGCAGACATCGTCCCTGAGTGCCCTGCGAGCGGAATGGGAAGCTGACCGCCTCCCGCGCAAGGGCTTCAATGCCTGGCGGGAAGAGGTTTGGGCCTGGTTTCACATTGGCGGGACTGACGTGGCCGAGCTTCTCGCCAAGACCTGTCCGGTCGATCTCAATGCCGATCGCTTGCCGGTTCGGAGCGTCGTGCAGAGCAGAGTGGCGCAGATGGACTGCATCCTGGTTCGCACGGACCGGGCTGGCAGCCACGGCTTCGACCTGTTCTTTGATGTCGCCTCGGCAAGTTTCATGATGCGGAGCCTGCGAGAGCTCGGGATTGGATAGTTCGGGCCTGCAACGAAACCGTGCGATCAATTGTCGCGGCATTGCCTACGTTGCGGAGGCTTCCTTTTGAAATTCGTGCTTGAGCCAATCAAAGACCTTGTGCGCGGGATGCCACAGTGGCTTGTCGGGAGAGCCCGTTAACGCGAGGCACAGCGTGGTCTTCACCGTAGCCTTGCTCCAGGAGACGAGGCGGCCAGATTTGAGATATGGCTGGCAATAGGACGAGTAGGCGACAACGAAGCCCAGGTTCTGAGCAGCCGCCTCAAGGGCGGTCGCGGAGTTGTCCACCTTCATTGCGGGGACGTTGCTGTCCAGATTGATGCCGAGCTCTGCCGCCCAACGCTCCCAAACACTGTGTCGCCCCTGGATGAGTATTTTCCTCGATGCGTTCAGGACATTCTGTAGCGTTGTGGTGGAAAGCTGTTCGATGAATGCGGGCGCGCAGACCAGCTCGAGGCTTTCGGTCGGCAAATGAGGCGTGTGGGAGTCCAACTCCGAGATGTCGTGAACCTCCACGACAATGTCGGCCAATTCGGCGTTGGGATCTGTCCAGATCGCACTGTTCAGGCGGATCGGGACATTCGGATTGCCGCTGAGGAAGCCGCTAAGCCGGGCGGCCAACCACAAATTCAGGAATGACACCGGGGCCGAGACGGTCACGGTGCGAGGCACATTCTTGCCGCGCAGGCCCTCGGTTGCCGCGGCCGCGAGATTGAGGGCTTCTGCTACACCGGGAAGGTAGGCCTCGCCCACTTCGGACAATTGTAGTCCGTTTCGCCGGCGTACGAAAAGCTGCCGCGAAAGGTACGACTCCAAGGCGCGTACACGCTGACTGATCGCGGCCTGCGTGCAATTCAACTCCTTAGCAGCTTCTGTGAAGCTCAGATGCCGCGCTGCCGCCTCAAACGCCTCAAGCCCGCTCAGGGGAGGCAAATTTCTCATAAACGACCGCCAAATGAAAACAGGGTCACTGGGCCAGTTTTTATTTCTTGGACCTCCGGCCCGCAAGCCCTACCGATTATGACGAGGGGATGATCCTGGCGGCAAAGGCGCTGCGTTGGTCGCAATCAGCAATTTGCGGACAAAACGGCAGAGGATGGCGGGCGTTGACGATGAATTCGATCCAGAGAAAATTCGCTGATCTCGCCACTGAAAACGCCCCTGGCCAGGAGGTGCGACTAAAGTCGGCGTCCTCGGAAAGTGCTCTCCACGGGGGCGTGATCGACGGCAGGCCGGTCGACTTCTCTCATGGCGATGTGAATGCGTTCCGTCCGGCCCCCGGGGCCCTTGATGCGTTCCTGGACGGCTATCGCCGCGGCGGCTCCCAAGCCTACACCGAGTATCTCGGCGACGCTGTAGTTCGCGATGTCGTTGCCGAGAGGCTGGGGGCCTTTACCGGCGCTCCGCTGACCGCCGCCGAGGACCTGATCGTGACGCCGGGAACGCAGGGGGCCCTGTTTCTGGCCATGGGGGCTACCGTGACCTCGGGAACCAAGGTTGCCGTCGTCGAGCCTGACTATTTCGCTAATCGGAAACTGGTGCGGTTCTTCGATGGGGTGCTGGTTCCGGTCGACCTGGACTATCTGGGAACGACGAGGCGGGCGGGCTTGAACCTGGATCAGCTCGAGGCGGCCTTCAGGGGCGGCGCCCAGGTTCTCGTCCTCTCGAACCCGAACAATCCAACCGGCGTCATCTACTCTGAAGCCGAAATCGACGCGATTGCTCAGTTGGCCGACAAGTTCGGTGCGACGGTTATCGTCGACCAGCTCTACTCGCGCCTGCTCTACGAAGGACACGCATATACTCATCTCCGGGCCCGGTCGGCAGCTCGAGAAAATCTCATCACGATCATGGGGCCTTCGAAGACGGAGTCGCTCAGTGGCTTTCGACTTGGCGTGGCCTTCGGGTCGAGCGCGATCGTCGAGCGCATGGCCAAGCTGCAAGCCATCGTCTCATTGCGCGCTGCCGGCTACAGTCAATCCGTTCTCAATATTTGGCTTGCCGAGCCAGACGGCTGGATGCGTGACCGCATTCAGCAGCACCAGGCGATCCGCGACGATTTGGTCGGCATCCTCAGTCGCGTCGACGGACTTGCGCTGCGGACCCCCGAGGCTGGCAGCTACCTGTTTCCACGGCTGCCCGAGTTGACGATTTCGTCGATCGATTTCGTGCGCGCCTTGCGGCATCAGGCCGGCGTGACCGTGACGCCGGGAGCAGAGTTCGGTCCGCGCAGCTTCGAGAGCATCCGGTTCAATTACTCTCAGGATCATGAAGCGGCTGTCGCAGCGGTTGAAAGGACTGCTGCGCTGATCGACCGATATCGCGTTCAACGTGTCGCGCGGAGGGCGTGATCGCGTCGAACTCATGCGCTTGCCCATCCGTGCACTTCGCTCTGTCCCTAGCGGGAAGTTACCTCGATGACGTATCGTAGGATCGGCATTATCGGCGCGGGCCTGATCGGGAAGGCCATCTACGACGAAGTACTTCGATGCGAACAAGCCGAAGTGACGTATGTTCTCGCGTCACGCGCAGGTAACGCCCAGAGGCGAGTCCCCGAGTGGCTGGGTCTCGGGCTCTGCGTCTACGACCTTGAAGAAGCGTTGGCGCGACCGGTCGACGTCGTGTTCGAGGCCGCTCATGCAGACGTGCTGGCGTCGATCGCGCCACGCGTTCTGGCGTCTTCCGATCTTTGCGGATTCAGTTGCACCGCTCTTGCCAGGCCCGATGTCGAACGTGCCATCACCGAGAACTGCCTAGCGAACGGCACGCGGTTCTTTCTACCTCACGGTGCGATCCTGGGTCTCGATGGCCTCGTCGATGGACGCGAGTGCATCGAAGACGTGACGATCACCACCACCAAGAGTGCCGCCGGCCTCGGCCAGCAAGGAGACGCTCACGGCGTCGTCTTCGAGGGCACCGCCAGGGACGCCTGCCGGAAATTCCCGCGAAACGTGAACGTGCATGCCGCGATCGCAATTGCGGGCATCGGTTTTGACCGAACCAAAAGCATCGTCGTGGCGAAGCCAGGAACGGACGAGATGCATCATCGCATTCAAGTTTCGGGACAAGGATTCGCCTGGGATTTCTCGGTCGCGTCGCACTCGCTTGGTGGCGTCACGGGGGCTTACACCCCCAAATCGGCTGCCGGATCGGTGCGGCGCATACTGGCGTCCAAGGGGATCGTCAATTGTTAGGAGGCGGGCAATCGAGGGATTGCGGGCTAGCGGGGGAAGCTGCGTTCTGATGCTCAAGAACTCAAATCAAAGTGGGGCGAATAGGTAGGCCGACAATGCTTCAAAAGAACAGCTCGGACGAAAACTGGGTCGTCGGCGTCGACGTCGGTGGTACATTTACCGACTTTTCCGCCAGGAACCTCACGACCGGTCAGGTCCTCATTCACAAGAGGCCTTCGACGCCCGACGATCCCTCGCGCGCGGTTCTTCATGGGCTGCGAGAGCTGACCGACAAGCATCGTATCGATCCAAAGGCAATTTCGCGTTTCGCGCATGGCACGACGGTCGCCACCAATGCGCTGCTTCAGCGCAAGGGCGCGAAAGTGGCTCTGGTCACGACCAAGGGCTTTCGCGACCTCGTCGAGATCGGCCGTCAGGTTCGACCGCACATCTACGACCTGCAACTCGATGCGCCTCAGCCACTTGCCTCTCGCGCGCTTCGCTTCGAGCTCGATGAGCGCATCGGCCCGTCGGGCGAGGTGGTCCGCGAGCTCACCGATGCTTCAATCGATGCCTTGGTGGAGGAATTGAGAAAGCAGCCAAAGATCGAAGGGGTTGCGGTTTGCCTGATATTCTCGTTCCTGAATTCCTCCCATGAAAAGCGCGTCGCCGCGGCGCTGCGTGCGGCATTCCCGGACATTTTCGTTTCCGTGTCTAGCGAGGTTCAGCCGGAGTTTCGCGAGTTCGAACGGTTCTCGACCACGCTGATCAACGCGTTTCTTCAGCCCGAAGTGGGCCGCTACATGGATCGCCTGAAGGCAGAAGTGGCGACGGTCGCTCCAAACGCAGAGTTCGGCATTTTCCAATCGAGCGGCGGACTGATGTCGGTCGACAGGGCTGCGCATTTCCCGGTGCGTACGGCACTGTCCGGGCCTGCCGCGGGCGCGGTCGGTGCGGCCGGTGCGGGAGCGATGTCCGATATTCTCGACATCATCACCTTGGATATCGGAGGAACCAGCACCGACGTCTGCCTGATCCAGGCCGGCAGGACTGCCATCGCGAGCACCCGAGACATTTCGGGCTTCAGAATCCGGCTACCCATGGTGGATATTCACACCGTTGGCGCGGGTGGCGGATCCATCGCAAGGTTGGGCAAAGACGGCCTCTTGAAGGTCGGACCCGAGAGCGCGGGGGCGGTGCCGGGACCGGCATGTTATCGCCGCGGTGGCACGCTTCCCACCGTCTCCGACGCCAATGTCATTCTCGGCCGGTTGCCTGTCGCGCTCACCGGCGGAGACATGACCATCGATCGCGACCTTGCAGTCAAGGCCGTCGAGCCGATCGCTTCCGAACTCGGCCGCAGTGTGGAAAGGGCGGCGCTGGGCATCGTCGGCATCGTTACATCCAATATGGTTCGCGCCATTCGGGCGGTTACGATTGAAAGGGGATACGATCCGCGCAAGTTCGTTCTCATGCCGTTCGGTGGCGCGGGCGGGCTGCACGCGGCCGATGTCGCGCGCTCGCTTGGAATCAAGCGCATCATCGTTCCGCGCGCGCCAGGAATTCTGTGCGCCGAAGGCCTGATCTTGTCGGATCTGCAGGAAGACTTTGTTGCGAACTGCCGGGCTCGTGTCACTGGAAACCTGGGAGCCGCCGCGGCCGTCGTCGCAGACCTCGTCAAACAAGGAGAGGCTTGGGTTGCCCAGGAAGGCGAAGGCGCGCTCGAAACCCGTCTCGTCCTGTCGCTCGACATGCGGTACGTCGGTCAGAACTACGAGCTTGGGGTTGAAGTCGCCAACGGCTCGGGCCGTCCGGTCTTGCCAGGAGCCGAGGACCTACGGGCGGCGTTCTTCGCAGAGTACCTGAGGGCTTACGGCCACTACGACGAGCAAGCGCCGATCGAGATCGTGAACCTCCGGCTTCGGACAATTGCCAAGCTTCCCCAGCGGCAGTCGACTACCGAAACTCCGGTAAAGCGGCTTGAGCCGCGCGACACCAAGGCTGCCTGGTTCGACGAAGCGGGACCCGTTCCGACGCCGATGTTCGACCGCTCAGGCCTTCCGGTGGGCACCACCATCAAGGGCCCAGCAATCATCACTCAGCTCGACTCGACCACCGTGGTCCCGCCTTGGGCCCAAATCACAGTCGATGCGGCTTTCAACATGATCATGGAAATCAACAATGCCTGAGATCGCGATTGATCCGATTTCCCTGGAAATCGCCTGGAACGGCCTGAAGTCGATTGCCGACGAATGCTTCATCAGCATCATGCGGAGCGCGTTTTCCACCAATGTGAAAGAGCGCCACGATCACTCGACCGCTATCGCCGATGCGCAGGGGAGGCTGGTGGTGCAGGCGGAAATGGCGTTGCCCATCCATCTCGCGTCGATGCGAGGCCTGATGACGTTCATCTTGAATCGATATGGCAACGACATCCACCCGGGCGACGTCTTCATCGCCAACGACCCGCATGTTGCCGGCGGCACGCATCTTCCCGACATCAATATGGCAATGCCGGTCTTCGAAGGCACCCGCCTGATCGGATTCGTGGCCAACATCATTCACCACGCCGACGTCGGCGGAGCGGCAATCGGTTCGATGTCCGGCGGCCTCGACGAGATCTACAAGGAGGGGCTGCGGATCCCGATCATCCGGCTCTATTCCAAGGGCGTGCTCAACGAGGATCTGCTGACGCTCCTGCTGCTCAACATGCGCCTGGAGGAGGAACGCCGCGGCGACCTCAACGCGCAGATCGCGGCCTGCAAGCTCGGAGTGTCCAGGCTCGAGGACATGCTGCGAGAACATGGCGGCGACAGGATCACGGCCATCTTCTCCGAGGTCATCTCGCGCACCGAGATGCGGATGCGAAAGGCGATCGCCTCGCTGCCGGACGGTGCCTACTCCTTCACCGACTTCATGGACGATGATGGCGCGGGCACCGAGAACATCAAGATCGCGCTGAGGATCGAAAAGACGGGCGACCGGATCCTCTTTGATTTCGAGGGCAGCGACCCGCAGGTGCGCGGCAATTTCAATATGGTCTTCAATGCGACCCAGTCGGCGGTCTGCTTCGCACTCAAGGCCTTGCTGGACCCGAATGTGCCGAACAATCAGGGCATCTTCGACGCAATTGAAATCAAGGCGCCGCTCGGTTCATTCGTGAATTGCGTCGCGCCGGCAGCGGTCGCTTTGCGCGCCAATTCCTGCCAACGGGTCGTCGATTGCGTGTTTGGTGCACTCGCCGAGCAGGTTCCGGACCGCGTCGTCGCAGGCACAAACGGCGCAAATACCAGCGCGGTCTTCGCCGGCACCGATCCGCGGACGGGGCAGCTCTACGTCTATCTCGAAACGCTCGGCGGCGGCATGGGCGCCCGCGCAACCTTCGACGGCAAGGATGGCGTCCAGGTCAACATCACCAACACGTCCAATCTTCCCGTGGAAGCGATCGAGCTCGAATATCCGCTCCGCGTCGAGGAATATTCCCTGGTCGAGGACACCGGCGGCGCGGGCCGCTTCCGCGGTGGGCTCGGGATCCGCCGTACCATCCGGCCGATCGGTCACGTCTGTGAGTTCAACGGCGTCGGAGAGCGGTTCGTTCACAAGCCCTGGGGATTGTTCGGTGGCGAAGATGGTGCCGCCGGCCGCTTCTACATTCGCTCCGATGACGGGCAGGTCACAGACCTTGCTGCCAAGGCTTGCTGCATTCGCCTGGAGCCGGACGACGTCGCGGTGCTCGAGACCGCGGGAGCCGGCGGCTACGGTCCCCCGGTCGAGCGGCGTGCCGAGGCCATCCGCGAAGATCTGGCGTCAGGCAAATTCTCTGATGAGTACGTGAAGCAACATTATCCCGGCGGAGCCTGACCTCCGCAGGATCTTTGTCCGCGCCGACGGCCGGACGGGTATCGAAAAATGACTCCAAAGATGAGCGCGCAACAAGACGATTCAACGTGAGACAGGAGAAACCGATGCAGAATTTCACACGCCGTAAAGTTCTGGCTCTGGGCGCCGTGGGTGTGGCAATGCCGTGGGTCACCAGGGCTAGCGCTCAGGAGCGGAAGATCACCGTCGCCGCATATAGCGACATCTTCGAGGATATCTACAAGAGAACGGTCATCGAGCCGTTCATGAAGGCAAATCCCGGAATCCGCGTGGACTACATGGGGATGCCGACCTCCGCCCAAAATCTCGGGATGTTGCGCGCGCAGAAGGCGGCGCCTCAGATCGACGTCTGCATCATGGACGTCGTCGTCGCCAAGGCCGGCGGCGATGAAGGCATCTACAAGCCGGTAACTGCGGAGCAGCTTCCGGTCATGAAGCAGCTGGTTCCTGCAGCTCTCATCGAGGGTGTGCCAGGTCCGGCCGTGACGTTTGATACGATCGTCATGATGTACGCCCTTAGCAAGTTCCCGACTCCGCCGACGTCGTGGAAAGAGCTTTGGAACAAGCAGCATGCAGGTCGCATCGCAATCGATGCTCCTCCCAATTTGCTCGGGGTCGGATTGACGCTGATCGCGAACAAGCTGGCGGGAGGTGGGGACTATCGCCAGTCGATCGACAAGGGGATCCAGCTGTTGGGCGAGATGGCTCCGCTCGTCCAGACTTGGGATCCGAAACCCAATCCCTACGCAGCGGTTGCGAACGGGGTTGTCGACCTCGGCATTGGATACAATGCGCGCGCGCAAACGATTTCGAAGCAGAATGCGGATCGCATGGCGGTCGCGATGCCTGAAGAGGGGTCGATCGCGCAAATCAACACGATCAACCTCGTCAACGGGTCCAAGCAGCCTGAAGCGGCTCTTCAGTTCATGTCATATGCCCTGAGCGCGGAAGCGCAGGCGACCTTCACCGAAGCGCTGTACTACGTGCCAACCAACAAGGGGGCTGCAATTTCCGAGGAGGCGCGGAAGAAGACAGCCGCAACACCAGAGCGCATGGCACGAATGATCGACGTGGATTGGATCGAGGTCGCCAAATTCAGGGACAAGATCACCGAGCAGTGGCGCAGGAACGTCATCAGCCGCAGCTAGGCCGCCCGTTCGAAGATCGGCATCCAGCGCAGGAGCGTCGCGCAAGTGGCGGGCAAAAATTGTATCTAGAGGTCGAATCCTTAGAGAAGCGGTACGGCCACTTTGCGCCGTCGGTGTCCGATCTATCCTTCTCGCTTGGACAGGGGGAACTGCTCGGCCTTCTCGGCCCGTCGGGTTGTGGCAAGACCACGACCCTTCGGATGATCAGCGGTCTCGTCCAGGCGACATCGGGCAAGATCAAGGTTGGCGGTCAGGATGTCACCGGGCTGCCGACCTACCGACGCAATATGGGGGTGATGTTCCAGTCCTACGCTCTATTCCCGCATATGACGATCGCAGAGAACGTCGCGTTCGGGCTGCAGATGCGCAAGGCTAGACACGCGGACATCGCAAAGCGAGTGGAATCGGCGCTTGCGATGGTTCATCTCAGCGGCGTCGCGGAACGCAAGCCCCGAGAGCTTTCAGGCGGGCAGCAACAACGCGTCGCTCTTGCGCGCGCGCTGGTGATCGAGCCCGATATTCTGCTGCTGGATGAGCCGCTCTCCAACCTCGACGCAAAACTGCGCGACAACATGCGCGGTGAAATTCGGGACATCCAGCAGCGTCTGCGGATGACCACCGTTTTCGTCACGCACGATCAAACGGAAGCCATGGCAATTTGCGACCGGATCATCGTGATGAATCGCGGTAAATTGGAGCAGATCGGCACCCCTCATGACATCTACGAGAACCCGGCGACGCCGATGGTGGCCGAGTTCGTCGGGCGGATCAATCGACTGGAGGGGCAATGGCGAAACGACGGCGCCGTTGCGGTGGGTGACTCCCTGATCCGGGCGAAGGACGATGGCGGCACGGGCCGGGTGCTGATCATGATCCGTCCCCATCGAATCGACCTGAGCGCGTCGGACGCAAAGAGCGCGGTCTCGCCGGAAGAGAACGCCATAAACGGCACGATCCGACATGTTACCTACGTCGGCGATACGTTTCAGTATGAAGTAGCGACCACGGGCGGTCTGTTGCACGTCGAAAAGGCTACGAGCTCGGCGACGGACCCCTTCCAGCCTGGTGATACCGTCACGCTGCGTTGGAAAACGCGGGACACCCTGACGTTCTCCACGGAGGTCGCGGGATGACCGTTTCGACCGCCGACGAGGGGACAAGAAGCAGCGGCGGAAGGCTGCTCATCACCCTTCTTCTGCCGATCGTCCTTCTGAACGTCATAGCCTTCATCGCGCCGGTCGCAAATCTCGTGGCCATGTCGTTCCGCGAAGCGACGGCGACCGGATCGATGAAGGAGGGCGTGGATCTGGCGACCTGGAGTTCCCTGGTCGCCGACACATACTACTGGTCGATGTTGTGGCGAACGGTCTGGATCGGCGCGCTCATCACACTCATTACACTGGTCCTTTCTTATCCTCTCGCGCTGTTCGTCAGCCGTGCCGAGAGAGCCAAAGCGCTGCTTATCGTATTATGTATTTCACCACTGCTGATCTCTGCCGTCGTGCGCACTTACGGTTGGATGGTGATTCTCGGCGATCAGGGCTTCCTGCAGGCACTATTGCGTTCCTTCAACGTGACGCCGCCGCGCCTGATCAACAGCCAGCTTGGGGTCGTCATAGGCATGACGGAAATCCTCATGCCTTACATGATACTGTCCCTGCTTTCCGGATTTGGAAAGCTGGATACAACCCTGGAGCAGGCTGCCGAGACCCTTGGAGCGGGACCTCTCACGGTCTTTCGGCGAATCGTCCTGCCGCTCAGCATGCCCGGCGTTCTGCTTGGATGCCTGCTTTGCTTCGTGCTTGCAGTGAGCAGTTTCATTACGCCAAAAATGCTCGGAGGCGGTCGAGTCGCTCTGCTCGCAACCGAGATCTACGACCAGGCAATCGTTACGCTAAACTGGCCGGTTGCGGCATGCCTGTCGGTCCTGATTCTGGTCGTGTTCGGAACGGCCTTGCTGTTCTACGGCCAACTTTCAAAAATCGTAGAGTGAGGAGGGCTGGTCGTGCTGCCAACGATCTCGCGAGGCCTTCACGCATTGGGCATCATTTCGATAATGATGTTCCTGCTTGCCCCGGTCATTCTCGTATTCCCGATCTCATTCTCCGCCGACGCTCATGTGGCCTGGCCTCCATCTGCCTGGAGCACGAGGTGGTATGTCGCGCTTCTTCACAATGAGGAGATGGTAACGGCCTTTCGGAACAGCCTGGTGATTGCCGGGTGCGTGACCGCTCTAACGCTCGTTGTCGCGATGCCCGCGGCTGTCGCATTGACGCGCTGGAAGTTTTGGGGGCGCGACGCGCTGACGTCCTTGTTCACCGCGCCGCTTCTGCTGCCAAGCATCGTCCTGGGCCTGGCCATCCTAGTCATATTCGCCGGCTACGGATTGGTCGGCAGTTGGCCTGGGGTCATCATCGGGCACCTGGTCATCACCCTGCCTTATGCGTTGAGAGTTCTCATCACCGGACTCAGCACCATGCCTGCCTTTGTCGAGGACGCGGCCGGGACGCTCGGCGCGGACCCTTGGCAGGTGTTTCGCCGCATCACTCTCCCGCTCATGACGCCTGCTCTGGTCGCGTCGGCGGCGTTGGCGTTCATCGTTTCATTCGATGAGGTCGTGATCTCGTTGTTCATCGCGGGAACGCAGCTGAAGTTGCTCCCGGTCTCGCTCTATCACTACGTCGAGAGCTGGACCGATCCGCTCGTTGCAGCAGTCTCCGCGCTCCTGGTGCTTGGCACGCTTGGCATCGTGCTGATCGTGGAGCGGGCAATCGGGTTCGGTAAGGCCGTCTCGAAGTAATCATTGGAACGCCGAACTGATGCGTGCGCTCAATCGATCAGTCCTTAAAGCCATGGATATTC
The DNA here is from genome assembly GCF_030160715.1 of Bradyrhizobium iriomotense. Taxonomy (GTDB): domain Bacteria; phylum Pseudomonadota; class Alphaproteobacteria; order Rhizobiales; family Xanthobacteraceae; genus Bradyrhizobium; species Bradyrhizobium iriomotense. The sequence continues at coordinate 8,900 of NZ_BSOW01000056.1, read as the reverse complement.
CGCAATGATAACGATAAATGATATTTCGGAGGCGAGATCGCGGCTGAATGGAATGCAAGTCGTCACACCGCTGCTCGAATACGATCAGGTGAACGATCGTGTTGGCGGTCGCGTTCTGTTCAAGGCCGAGAATCTGCAGAGGACGGGGTCATTCAAATTCAGAGGCGCCTTCAACAAGATCGCCTCTCTTGGCGACGGACAACGAAGAAATGGCGTAGTGGCATTTTCATCGGGAAACCATGCTCAGGGCGTTGCCGCCGCAGCCAAGGCGTTTGGTATCGCGGCGACGATAGTGATGCCAGAGGACGCGCCTGTTATAAAGCGGGAGAACACGCGAAGGCTCGGCGCAGTTGTCGTGCTCTATGATCGCCACACCGGCGATCGAGCGGCAATGGCCAAGGAGATTGCCATAAGAACAGGGGCCATTTTGTTCCCTCCCTATGACGATGAGATGATCATCTCAGGGCAGGGCACTATCGGAATGGAGATAGTCGATCAACTCGAATCCATGGGTGCACGGGCCGATCTATTGCTTTGCCCGGTCGGAGGAGGCGGACTTGTAGCCGGCGTTTCGACCGCCCTGAAGGCGCTACGACCGGAGATAGAAGTCTATTGCGTCGAACCGGAAGGTTTCGACGATACGCGAGCGTCGTTGGAGCGAGGCGAGCGTACCGGCAACTCCGCCGGTTCAAATACCATTTGCGACGCGATCGTCACTCAAATCCTCGGGGAAATTACTTTTCCCATCAACCTTCGCAATCTCGCCGGGGGCTTTGCGGTTTCCGACCAGGACGTCGTGGAATCTGTTCGACTGTTGTTCAACGTGGCCAAGCTGGTTGTCGAACCGGGCGGCGCCGTTGGGCTTGCCGCGCTGGTGGCTGGTCGCACCGATCTGCGGGGCAGAACCGCCGTGGTCGTGCTTTCCGGAGGAAACGTCGATCTGGAGTTCTTCAAGCAGAGAATTGCGTAGCGCCAACGCAATCGGAGCAACTGAATGAAAAGTCAAATCATCAATGGAAAGGCCAAGGCAGCCCAAATGCGATTGCGGGCGGCTGAGGCCGCCACGCGGCTCCGCGAGGATCATGGAGTGATCTGTGGCCTGGCTGTCGTGCTTGTAGGTGAAGATCCTGCCTCGCAGGTCTACGTCCGCAACAAGAGCGCGCAAACTCGCGAAATCGGAATGAACTCGTTCGAGCATCGGCTGCCCGCTGACGCTTCCGAGGACGAACTGCTGGAGCTGGTCGCAACGCTCAATCGTGACCCTGCCGTCGACGGCATATTGGTCCAGCTGCCGCTTCCGCAGCACATGAATGCAGATCGCGTCGTCAACGCGATCGCGCCGCACAAGGACGTGGACGGCTTTCACATTTCCAATGTCGGGCTGCTGGGGACGGGACAAAGGGCGTTGGTGCCGTGCACCCCGCTCGGTTGCATGATGATGCTGAGGGAGATTCACGGCGACCTTTCGGGCCTCGAGGCGGTCGTCGTGGGACGCTCGAAGATCGTCGGCAAGCCCCTGGCCCAGCTTCTCATGATGGCGAATTGCACGGTTACGGTGGCCCACAGCCGAACGCGCGATCTGCCGTCGGTATGTCGGCGAGCCGATATTCTCATCGCCGCAGTCGGGCGAGCCGAAATTATCCGCGGGGATTGGGTCAAGCCAGGCGCATCCGTGATCGACGTAGGCATCAATCGTGTCGAACGCGATGGCCAATTTCGACTCGTCGGCGACGTCAATTTTAACGAAGCTGCCGCCGTAGCCGGCGCGATTACGCCGGTCCCCGGTGGCGTGGGGCCCATGACGATAGCCTGCCTTCTCGTCAACACGCTGACAGCAGCGCATCGGGCCAGAAACCTACCTGAGCCACCTGGCTTGACGGTTTGAGAAGCCAAGACCGTTTTCATCATCCGGCAGGTGTCTGCCAATCCAGTCGAGACCTCCAATGACCACTTTTCTCCTCACGGTTACATGCCCGGCGAGGCGCGGCATCGTTGCCGCGATTGCCACGTTCCTCGCGCAGAACGGCTGCAACATAACGGACAGCTCGCAATTCGATGATGCGCAGACCGACCACTTCTTCATGAGAGTAAGCTTTCTCTCCGAGGAAGGTACGAAGCTTTCAGCCTTGCGCGAGGGTTTTGCCGCCGTCGCGCAACAGTTCGACATGAAGTGGGCGATACATGACACATCGAAGCGAATGAAAGTCGTGATCATGGTGTCGCGCTTCGGCCATTGCCTGAACGATCTGCTCTACCGCTGGCGGATCGGCGCGCTTCCGATCGACATCGTTGCGGTGATTTCGAATCACCTTGAGTACCAGAAGCTCGTCGTGAATCACGACATTCCCTTCCACTACATCCGCGTGACGAAGGAGAACAAATCCGAGGCGGAGGCTCAGCAGATGCGCATCGTCGAGGAGACCGGAGCCGAGCTCATCGTGCTGGCGCGCTACATGCAAATTCTTTCCGACGAAATGTGCCGGAAGATGTCCGGGCGGATCATCAATATCCACCATTCGTTCTTGCCGTCCTTTAAAGGCGCCAATCCCTACCGGCAGGCGTTCGAGCGCGGCGTGAAGCTGATCGGAGCGACGTCGCACTATGTAACGGCTGACCTGGACGAAGGCCCGATCATCGAGCAAGACACCATCCGGGTCACACATGCGCAGAGCCCGGAGGACTATGTGAGCCTGGGAAGAGACGTGGAGAGTCAGGTTCTCGCACGGGCGGTCCATGCGCACATCCATCGCCGCGTTCTGGTCAACGACGACAAGACGGTCGTCTTCCCCGCGTCGCCCGGATCATATGGGGCAGAACGAAGCGGCTGACATCCAATGACGGAAGTTGGTCTTGCGACTGGTCAAGCGAGACCGGACGAGCAGAGGCGCGATGAGCGGCGCCAGAGCCTGTAGATTCACATTGGGGTAGGGTGCACGTAGTAGCAACTCTGTTGAAGCAATAAATTGCCAGCACTGGATGGTGATCAGGCTGAGCGGAGCTGTCCGGGCGCTCAGCCGGAAGCGGCTCCGCTTGATCGAGTCCCTTGACAGCAAACATGAGAGACAGGCTGTTGAAGAACTCAGCCGCGCTCGCAAACGAAGGCTGAATCGTCACCATTGTGGATGTAGAAGTGGCCGACGAGCCTGCCCGCAGTTCCGATCATAGCCCATCCACGACCGCAGGACGGATCATTCTCGTCGTGCCCTTCCCATGAGAATTCGGCGCAGGCCGATCCCTCGCGGGTGCCGTAGCGCACGTCCAGGAAACCCTTGAGAGCCCCAAAGGCGATTTCGCCATCGGACTTGCCCTGGAAGGTGAGATGCGCCTCCTCGACAAGATCGAGAAAGTCGCTGTCCCAGACGTCCATCTCGACGATGCGCCAGCGGCCGACAAAGGCCTTGGCGAAGCCGGGCACCTTGGCCATCAGCCGGTCTCCGCGATCAATTTGGGCAGCCGCACCAGATTGCAGGCGGTGGCAGCGAAGGCAAAGGCCAATGCGACGCGATCATGGCCACGGAAGCTGGTCTTCTCTTGGCCGGCGACCGTTTTGATCCAGCCGAATGCCTCCTCGATGCGCTTACGGATGCGCTGGCTGACAGCATAGCTGCCGTGCCGGGTCGTTCGCCCGTCAATCGCAGAGCTACGGCCGCTGGTCTTCTGCGCAACATGCGGCATCACGTTCATCAAGCGCAGCTCGTTGACGAAATCTTCTGCATCGTAAGCTTTGTCGGCGCCAAGCGTGATCGCTGTCGGCCGGTCGGCACGAGGCTCGATCATGCAACTGTCCTCACAAGGTTTGGCGTGGTGTGCCCCTATTGTGCCCCAGATTTCCTGGGGCACACTCTGCGGGAGCCAAGCCTCTAAGCAATTGAAATTGAAGGTCTAATGGTGGGCGCACAAGGGATCGAACCTTGGACCTCTCCCGTGTGAAGGGAACGCTCTCCCGCTGAGCTATGCGCCCGGGACCATTGTGCCGGTCAGGCGGCTCGCCGACCGGCACATCAGAGCCCGCGATTTAGAAGTGCGGGCCGAAGGTGTCAAGTTTTCAGGCGATCTCAGGCCTGAAAACCTTCCGTAGATCACGCAATTCGCAAGCGAAACCGTGTTTTCGCCCGCTTACGCACCCTGCTGGCGGGCACGGGAGGCGTGGGCCTGGAGAGCGCGGATGCGCTCGGCGAGCGTGCCGCCGCCCTCGGGCAGGCTGGTCGCGGCCGCGCCGTTCGTGGTGGTCCCATTGGTCGGGCGAGGGGCGGGTTTTGGCGGTGCGCCTGCTTCGGCGGCAAGCAGCGCCTCGATCGGCGAGTTCGGGCCTTCGAGCTGTATCGCGAGCTTGGCCACTTCGGCGGCGATGTCGTTGATGCGCTCGCGCAGCAGCGCGTTCTCCATGCGCTCCGTCGCCCAGGAGCTCTCGGCCTGCTGCTGGATCGCGTTGATGTCGCGCTGAAGCTTTGCGCGCTCGTCGCGCGCGAGCTTGAGCTGCTCCTCGAGCGCGGCCTTCTCGCTGCGCAGCGCCTCCAGCGCAGGCGACTTGTTGCCGGCGCTCAAGCCGGTGATCTCGGTGCGCAGCTCCTTGATGGTGCGCTCGGCGGTCTCCTGGCCCTGGCGGAGCTGGTTGTTCTCGTATTCGCGCTCGGCGAGCAGCTTGCCTTGCGTTGCGAGCCGGCCTTCGAGATCGGCGACGCGGCCGGACAGCATCTCGGCCTCCTTGACCTGCACGAGGAGCTGGCGGTCGAGGTCGGTGACGCGCTGGCTCAGATTCTCGACGCGCCCGCGCGCGTCCGTCAGCTCGCGCGAGGCGGTCTCGGAGTCCGAGCGCTCCTGCGTCAGCCGCGCCTGGGTCGAGGCAAACTCCTTCTCGGCGTCGCCGACGCGATTTTTCAGTTGCTCGATCTGCGCGCGTACCGCGACCAGCTCGACCTGACGGCTTTCCGCCATCATCGAACGGTCGGAGAGCTCATGGTTGATCCTGGCGAGCTCGCCCTGCTTGTCCGTCAGCGCCTGCTCGGCGGTGCGCAAGCTTTCGGTCTTGGCGCTGAACTCCTCCTCGGTGGCGCGGAGCTGCTCCTTCACCGCCTTCTCGCGCGCTTCCAGCGCGAAGATCGTGGCGTTCTTCTCGCCGAGCTCGATCTTCATGCGGTTGATGGCGTCGCTCTTCTTGCCGAGCTCGGCAAGCTGGCTCGTGGTCTTGTTCTTGAGCTGATCGACGCTCATCTCCAGCCGTCGCGCGGACATGGCGAATTCGGCGCGGAGCTGGTCCTTGTCGGCCTGGATCTCCGCCATCGACAGCGGCGTTGCCGCTTCCAGCCGCCGCGTGGTCAGGCGCACCGCGCGGTTATGCACCAGCGGCACGATCGCGAGCCCGCACAGCATCGAGAGCAGGAAACCGATCGCAAGGTACATGATCGGTTCGACCATGGGCCAGAACTCCCCAAGACAAGGAAAAATTTACCAAAGACCATGCCATGGCGGGCTGGCAAAAAGCCAGCCCCGGTCCGTCGTTAACGTGAATCGGTAACAACGTGAATCCGTAACCAGACGGAGGAGAGGAGTTTTGGAGCGCGATGCTGCTCCCCAAGCGGGCGAGCAGCTCGATGGCGGCTCCATCCATCCTGCGTGCCGCGACGATGAAGTGATGCCGCTGATTTGCCCGACGTGTCAAACGGTTGCGTAAGACGCGCAAGGCATCGCGCCGGCGGTCGCCGGCTCCTTTGCATGGGGTTGTTTTCGAGATTTTGTCGCCCGTCCGGACGAACTCTCTAGAACGGGTTCCAGGTCGCGCGCGGAGTGTATTTCAGGTAGCCGATATTGGCCCCGAGTCGCAGACCGATGCCGGACCGGATCGGCACCAGCACGATGTTGTTGGCGGTCAGCGCCGTCATGCCGAAGCCGCCGATGATGTAGGCGGAGCCGTCGATGCCGGCGAAGCGCTGGTAGATCGCGTTCGTGGCGGGCAGGTTGTAGACCAGCGTCATGGTGCGTGCGCCGTCGCCGCCCCAGTCGAAGCCGAGCGAGGGGCCCTGCCAGAAGACCCTGAGGTCGCCGGCGTTCTTGGTGTAGAGCGTGCCTTCTCCATAGCGCAGGCCTGCGACGAAGGCGCCGGAGCCTTCCTCACCCAGGATGTAGCCGTTCGGCAGGCCCCATTGGCTGACAGCCTTCTCGATGATCGAGGCGAGCCCGCGCGAGACGTTGCCGAAGAAGCGGTGGCCGGCGTTCACCAGCTCGTCCGGCCCATAAGTACTGGGCGTCGGGGTCCGTTGCGGCGGCGGCAGGTTGGGCGGCGGCGCCTGCTGTGCGGATGCCGGCACGATCCAGCCCACCAGCGCGGCAAGTGCGACCGCGGCGAGGCGTGATGCGAAAGTCATAAAAGAACCCCTGGTATCGAATCCGTTCGCACGCTTAACCTGACGCCAACAGGCGAGGGCTAGGTTGCGCCGAATGTCCCCTCGACTCGGATGTTATCCGCAGCAACTATGACGGCACAACGGCAGGAAGAAAGCCCTTTGCGCCCCGGAATTGCCTTGATCGGCCTTCTGGCCGGCCTTTGGTTCACATTTTACGGCCCGGCCGTCGAGGCCGTCACCACCGAGCGGATCGTGGTCAACCGCTTTTCGGGGGTGGCCATCGAGGGGTTCGACCCCGTGGCCTATTTCGTCGACGGCGGGCCCGTCCAGGGCACGCCCGAGTTCGAGGCGAGCCTTTGGGGGGCGGTCTGGCGGTTCCGCAACGAGGGTAACCGAGCCGAGTTTTTGGCCCATCCCGAGGTCTATGGACCGCAATTCGGCGGCTATGATCCCACCGATATCGCCCGCGGCGTCGTCGTCGCCGGCAATCCCCGTTTCTTCCTGATCTCGGCCCAGCGGCTCTATCTGTTCAGCCGGGAGGACAGTCGCGACGCCTTTGCCGCCAATCCCGAGCGTTTCCTTTATGAGGTCGGCAAGCGCTGGCCGGCGCTCCAAGAGCAGCTCAGCCAGTAGGGCCGGACGCGCCCTGCGGGTCGCCCCAGGCGATGAACTCCGGGACGATGAAGCTTTCGCGCCTCTCGCCAAACCGGAGTTCGCCGCCACTGCCGTCCGTGACCTTGCCGCCCGCGGCGGTGACCACGGCACAGCCGGCCCCGACGTCCCATTCCGAGGTCGGGCCGAGGCGGGGATAGATGTCGGCGGTGCCTTCGGCGATACGGCCGAATTTGACCGCCGAACCCGCCGTCTGCCTGACCGCGCCGGGCCTGCCGGCAATGAAGGCCTCGCTCCTGGCATCGCCATGCGAGCGGCTGACCGCGGCGACCCAGGGCTCGCCCGGCTTCGGCAGCCTTCGGGTCCGGATCGGTTCGGCGCTCCCGATGACAGCGCCGTCAAACGTCACGCGCTCCGCGCCGCGCCCGACGATGCCGCGCCAGAGCAGGCCGAGCGCCGGCGCGCTGACGATGCCGAGCAGCGGCACGCCGTCGGTGATGATGGCGAGATTGACGGTGAACTCGTCGCGGCCGGCGACGAACTCCTTGGTGCCGTCGAGCGGATCGACCAGGAAGAAACTGCCCTGAAACGGCGTCGTCGCAAGCTCGGTCCGCTCCTCCGACAGCGTCGGCACGTCGGGCGCGAGCTGGAAAAGCCCCGCGCCGATGATGCGGTCGGCGGCGAGGTCCGCTTCGGTGACCGGGGAGCCGTCCTGCTTGCCATCGACCCGCATCGCGGCCCGATTGACCGCGAGGATCGCTTCGCCTGCCTTCAGCACCAGCGCAGTCAACGGCTCCATCAGGCTCAGGGCAATCGCCCCATCAATGCGTCCCTTCACCTGCATGCCTCATTCATCGGCAACCTCTTTCGCCTCAGTTGATTCGCGTCCTTATGGCCGCTTCGAGCCTATCGCAAGCGCTAGCTGCGACGGGGGTGCGAATGTTAGAACCCGGGCCAATTCTAGGGCATGCGTGATTCGCCGCCTTTGGGCCGTGCAATTCCAGGAACCATCGATGTCTGGCACCTCGTCACCCGGTACCGCTACTGCTCCCGATATGCTCGAACTCGCGGCGCTTCTGTGCTCGCGGGTCTGTCACGACCTCATCAGCCCTGTCGGCGCCATCGTCAACGGCCTCGAGGTGCTCGATGACGATCCCAAGCCCGAAGATCGCGAATTTGCGCTGGATCTGATCCGCAAGAGCGCCAAGACGGCATCGGCGCGGCTGCAATTCTGCCGGCTCGCCTTCGGCGCGGCCGGATCGTCCGGCGCGCAGATCGATCTCGGTGACGCGCAGAACATGGCGCGCGGCCACATCGAGGACGGCAAGTGCACGATCACCTGGAATCTGCCGCGGCTGCTGTTGCCGAAGAACCGCGTCAAACTGCTGCTCAACATGCTGGTGATCGCGCAGCATACGATCCCGCGCGGCGGCATGCTGAAGGTCGATCCGATCGGCGAGGGCGAGACCATGAGCTTTCGCGTCACCGCAACCGGGCACAATGCGCGCCTCCCGCAGAACATCGCCGAGCTGCTGAGCGGCGAGCGCGGACCCGCCGCGGACGCGCATGCGATCCAGCCTTATTATACGCGCCTGTTGGCGCAGGCCTGCGGGCTCACCGTGACGCTCGCGCCCGAGGGCGAGGCGATAACTGTTACGGCTTCGTAAACGGCAACCGCACGGCGTCAGTTAATCAAAGCTTTACAGGGCGCTTCGAAACCTTCGGAGCGCCTTATCTCTTTGTTGGTTCCGTTCTTTTGCACTTACTCAACCAATATTAAACGCTTTGCGGAGAAGCTGGCCCCATTCTGACAGGCGCACATGTGCGCCCTCCCTTATGAAGGCCTGTTTTCCATGGATGATCTGTTGCGGGAGTTTTTGACGGAGACCAGCGAGAGCCTGGACACCGTCGACAATCAGCTGGTGAAGTTCGAGCAGGAGCCGAACA
>NZ_BSOW01000055.1 GCF_030160715.1 Bradyrhizobium iriomotense | reverse complement strand
GATACCGTGCACATGTACGTCGCAAGAAAAAACGTACTCGAAAATCGCGAAATACCCCCTATTTTAAAGGGCGAATGTGTTTCGCGACAGAAACTAGCTAGAGTTGCTGCGACCGACTTGGAACCCGAATGACCGCCCGTGACGACGCGCCCCCGCCCGCGCCTGCCGAAGACCTGCCGCCGGAGCCGCATACCGGCCTGATGGGCCGATTCCGCAACTATTTCCTCACAGGCCTCGTCGTTACGGGACCCATCGCGATCACCCTCTATCTGGTCTGGTGGTTCGTCACCTGGGTCGACGGGGTGGTGCGGCCGTTCGTGCCGCTGGCCTATCGGCCCGAAACATATCTACCGTACGGTGTTCCCGGCTGGGGACTGATTGTCGCATTCTTCACGCTGACGCTGGTCGGCTTCCTCGCCGCCAACCTGATCGGCCGGACCCTGGTCGACGTCGGCGAGACCTTCCTCGGCCGGATCCCGGCGGTGCGCGCGATCTACCGCGGCCTGAAGCAGGTGTTCGAGACGCTGTTCTCGGGCAAGGGCTCGAGCTTCCGGAAGGTCGGCCTGGTCGAGTTTCCCTCGCCGGGCATGTGGTCGATCGTGCTGATCTCGCAATCGCCGAGTGAGGACATCGCGCGCAGCCTGCCGGGACAGGAGGAGCATGTCTCGGTGTTCCTGCCGTGCTCGCCCAACCCCACTACGGGATTCTTCTTCTACGTCCCCAAGAGCAAGATCATCGAGGTCGAGCTGAGCGCTGAAGATGCGGCGACGCTGATCATGTCGGCAGGCGTGGTGCAGCCGGGATCGAGCCCCGATCCGAAGAAGGTCGCAGCTCTTGCGGGCGTGGCGAATGCGGCCCGCATTGCCAATGCCGCCGTCGTGCGCGCCGAGCCCGTCAAGGTGGAGTGAGCGTCCGTCATTCCTTCGCGGGATGGCCGGCATTCGCTTTGCGGTTCCCTCACTCTGCTATCATTCCGGATGGCGGAGGCGCAGATCGCGCTCGCATTCGAACTGGAGTGAGCCATGTCCCCAACCATCGCGATCCTCGCACCTGGCGCCATGGGTAGCGCGGTCGCTCGCCGCCTGAGCGAAAACGGCGCGCGCGTGCTGACCTCGCTGAAGGGCCGCAGCGAGCAAACCGCAAAGCGAGCCGCCGAGGCGGGTATGATCGCCGCCGAGGATGCCGATGTCGCGGGTTGCGACATCATCCTGTCGATCGTGCCGCCGGGCGAGGCCGTTGCGCTCGCCGAGCGGCTGGCCGCAGTCATCGTGAGGCGGGAGAAGAAGCCGCTCGTCGTCGACTGCAACGCCGTCAACGTCGATACCGTGCTGGGAATCGAGGAGATCATCGGCTCGGCGCAAGCGCCGTTCGTCGATGCCGGCATCATCGGCTTTCCGCCGCAGCCCGGAGCCAAGGGACCGGCGTTCTACGTGTCCGGCGAGCACGCCAAGGATCTGGCCGTGCTGAAAGAGCTTGGTCTCGACCTGCGGATCGTCGAAGGCCCGGTCGGCGCGGCGTCCGCGCTGAAGATGTCCTATGCCGGCATCGTCAAGGGTCTCGCCGGCATCGGCTCGGCCATGGTGCTCGCAGCCACCAAGGCCGGCGCGTCCGATGCGCTGCGCGACGAACTCGCGCTCAGCCAGCCCGCGATTTTGGCGCGGCTGTCCACCGCGCTGCCGGACATGATCCCGAAGACCTATCGCTGGGTCGCAGAGATGCGCGAGATCGCGGGTTTTCTCGGGCCCGATCATCCGGCCAGCCAGATCTATGAGGGCTTTGCGCGGTGGTTCGAGCATCTTGCTAGTGATGCGAAAGGCGACGCGGTGGATGCAGAGCTTTTGAAGGCGTTCGCAGCAAAGAGCGAGAAGAGGGAGGTCTAGGCGTGTTGCCGAGCCCGCTTTATTACCTCGCATGTAATTGAGCCCATTCGCTGCCCGACTACTCTGCTGATCACCCACCCGCCAGGAGCATCCAATCAAGGTTGCTGGCGAGGGTGTGACTACAGGAGAGAGATATGCAAGTCGTGTTTACAAAGAAGGAGCCGCCCCAATGGCTTCTCGAGATGTGGAAGGATATCGACGACAAGACGTTCGGAAAGGGTTTCGACTGCTTCACCGAGGACGCCGTCTGCAATCTCGGCGTGGCTGATTGGAAGGGGCGCGAAGAGATCCGCGCCAATTTGAAGGCCTTCATCGACACCGGCTTCACCGCGCTGCATCACGTTACCGAATATTGGGATGCCGGCTTCCTGAAGGTGTTTCGCGGTGTCGTCGACATGACGCCCGATGATCGTTCGAAGGAGACAGTGCATCCCACGATGACCCACTTTTTCTACATGGACGAGAAGGACAGTACCAAGGTGCGGCGCTGGGTGGGCGCCGTGGGCCCGGTTGGCTTTGGCTGATCTCCCTTCTGCCCAGCAACCAGCGGCGCGATTGTGTCTCGGGTAATCCGAGGCACCGTCGCTGATGCGTGTTGACGAGGCTGCACATCGACAAGAAGGATCAGCCGAGAATGAAAGTGCCGGCCAGCGACATCAAGACAGGCGCCAGTTCAGCAGGCGCTCTCCTGCGTCAATGGCGGGATATTCGCGGCAAGACGCAGCTCGATCTGTCGTTCGATGCCGGTGTCTCGCAGAAGCACATCAGCTTTGTCGAGAGCGGCCGGAGTGTCCCGAGCCGCCAAATGCTGCTCGATCTCGCTCAAGCCCTCGAGGTCCCATTGCGCGAAAGAAATGAGCTGCTGCTGGCCGCCGGCTACGCGCCGTCATATTCCGATCCCGCACTCGATACGCCCGCCATGACGAGCATCAACCGCGCCCTGCGACGGATGCTGCGTCAGCACGAGCCCTTTCCGGCTATCGTCATGGATCGGTATTGGAACGTGCTGATGACCAACGAGGCCGCACCGCAGCTGTTCAACTGCTTCATCGACATGTCCGCACGACCCACTCCGCGGAACTTGCTGCATCTCATGTTTGACCCGGATGGCATGCGACCCTTCGTGGCGAACTGGCCGCAGACGGCCCGCGGACTGCTCGCGCGGGTATATCGCGAGGCGGTCGGGCACGTCATCGACGAGAGGACGAGGGCGCTTCTGGAGGAGTTGACGCGATATCCCGGCGTGAAGCCGGAATGGCGCGCGCCGACGCCGGCTGACGCGTTGCCGATGATCCCGCTCACCTTCGTCAAGGATGACGTGAGGCTGGAATACTTCTCCATGATCACGACGGTCGGAACACCGCAGACGATTACGGCCGAGGAGCTACGGCTCGAGTGCATGTTCCCCGCCAACGATTCGACCGAATCCGAGCACGGGAGGTTCGTACGGGCGCATTCCGGGCTCCGGCTGGCGCCTCATTGAGCCGGGCGGATCGCCTCGTAGCGCTCACGAGATACAGCAGACATCGCGGCGCTTCGCCGCGGTCGCCTTGCGCCACGGACTAAATCGCGATGAGATTAGGATGAATCGTCATCGCGCTTTAGGTTGTTGTTTGCGCATGATCTTTTCGGAAAACCGCTTCACACTTTTCCGGATCATGCTTTAGCCCGAGTCAGTCCATTTGCGCCAGTGGGTCGGCTGTATGTCGGCGTGCATTTTGCCCCGACCATCGACCCAATTGGATCCGTCCGTGTGACAAGGAAAAGGAAGCGCATGGACGATGCCATCAAAGTCCAGCGCGCAGAGTTCCAGATCTCTGTCTGATGGAGCTGTCGAAGTGGGCTGCCATTCGGTGGAGACGAACTGCATGATCTACCTCCAGCAGTGATGCAGGGGCGATGGCGGTCGGCGGCCGGATGAGTTTCGCCTCTCCGAAGCGGCACATGCTTTGCTTCGCTGACCTGCGACATCCGACTATAGCACGAGTGATCCATCTGCGAATGTGAACCAGCTCGCATCAAGGTACCTAAATTGCACCGGTGATCAGCCGTTGCATTGTACCTCCGGGCGAGCGATCACCGCTTGCAAGTGAGTCCGACGTGGCCTCCGGAGGTTCACGACATGGAGTGAGGCCGAATGTCGCGAACGTTCAGTTCAGCTCTTGCGCCCCCGCGGCCGAACACTTTCAACTCGTCATGCGCGAGTTTGACCAGAGCATCTATCAAAGATGCATGCATAAAGAAGAGACGCCCGACCAAGCCCTGCAATGATGGGCGTCGGTGTCAGCCCGCCCCGATCAGCGGGATCGCCTCGTCCCGCTCATACAGATACAGCAGGCAGCGCAGCGCCTCACCGCGCTCGCCTGTGAGCTTCGGATTGTCCTTCATGATGCGCAGCGCCTCGTCGCGGGCCTGCGTGATGAGCTGGCTGTGCACCTCGGAGCGCGCGATGCGGTAGCCGGGCAGGCCGCTCTGGCGCACGCCCAGCACGTCACCTTCGCCGCGCAATTTCAGATCCTCCTCCGCGATCCGGAAACCGTCCGTGGTCTCGCGGATCACCTTCAGCCGCGCTTTCGACATCTCGCCGAGCGGCTCCGAGTAGAGCAGGAGGCAGGTCGAGGCTTCCGAGCCGCGTCCGATACGGCCGCGTAACTGGTGCAGTTGCGCCAGGCCAAAGCGCTCGGCGTTCTCGATCACCATGATGGTGGCCGCCGGCACATCGACGCCGACCTCGACGACGGTGGTGGCGACCAGAAGTCCGATCTCGTGGGCGGCGAACTGCGCCATCACGCGGTCCTTCTCCATGCCCTTCATCTGGCCGTGGACCAGGCCGACGCGATCGCCAAAGCGCTTATGCAGACTCTCGAAGCGTTTGGTCGCATTGGTCAGGTGCTCGGTACCCTCGGCCTCGGATTCCTCGACCAGCGGACAGATCCAATAGACCAGCTTGCCGGATTGCAACGAGCGGGCGACGCCATCCATGACCTCGGAAAGCCGGCTCATCGGCACCGCCCGGGTGTCGATCGGCTGGCGGCCGGCCGGCTTCTCGCGCAGCTCCGAGACGTCCATGTCGCCGAAATAGGTCAGCACCAGCGTGCGCGGGATCGGAGTCGCGCTCAGCACCAGCACATCGACGGCCTCGCCCTTTGAGGTCAGCGCCAGCCGCTCGCGGACGCCGAAGCGATGCTGCTCGTCGACGATTGCAAGGGCGAGCGCCCTGAAGACCACGTCGTCCTGGATCAGCGCGTGGGTTCCGACCAGAAGATCGATCTCGCCTTCGGCAAGGCGTGCAAGGATGTCGCGCCGCTCCTTGCCTTTCTCCCGGCCGGTGAGGATCGCAACGCGCAGGCCAGCGCGCTCGGCGAGCGGGGCGATGGTCTTGATGTGCTGGCGCGCCAGAATTTCGGTCGGCGCCATCAGCGCGGCCTGCTTGCCGACTTCCGCGACGGCTGCGGCAGCCAACAGCGCCACCACGGTCTTGCCCGAGCCGACGTCGCCCTGAAGCAGGCGTAGCATGCGCACGGGCTGTTGCAGATCATCGGCGATCGCGGCAGCGGCGCTGCGCTGGGACGGCGTCAGCGCATAGGGCAGGGCGTCGATGATCTTGTTGCGCAAATGACCATCGCCTGCATTGCGCACGCCGGCAGGCCGGCGCAATTGTGCGCGGACCAGCGCCAGCGCGAGCTGGCCGGCGAGCAGCTCGTCGAAGGCAAGCCGCGACCAGAACGGCTGGTCGGGCAGCACGTCGGTGAGCTCGACGGGCTGGTGCACACGGGTGAGCGCTTCCGCGATTGGCGGGAAGTGGCAGCGGCGGATGACCTCCGGGCTGATCCATTCCGGCAGGGCCGGCAGCTTTTGCAGAGCCTGCGCGATCGCGCGCCGAAGCGAGCCGAGCGCCAGCCCTTCGGTGAGCGGATAAACGGGATCAATTCCCGAGAGTTTTGCGATGGCCTCCTCGTCCAGCACACGGTCGGGATGCACGATCTGCGGAATGCCGTCGTACATCTGGAGCGTGCCGGAGACGTAGCGCTTCTCGCCCATCGGCAGCAGTTTTTCGACATAGCCGGGCTTGGCGCGAAAGAAGGTCAGCACGACGTCGCCGGTATCGTCGCTGGCGTAGACCAGATACGGCGCGCGCGCATTGCGCGGCGGGGGCGGGCGGTGGCGATCGATCGTCACCTCCAGCGTCACCACGGTTCCGGGGACGGCGTCGCGGATTTTTGGCCGTGCCCGTCGGTCGATGACCTGACTCGGCAGATGGAGCAGGAGATCGACCAGCCGCGGCGTCTCCTCGCGGCTCAGCAGATAGCGCAACAGCTTGTCCTGCTTCGGCCCGACGCCGGGCAGGCTGGTCACGGGAGCAAACAGCGGATTGAGCAGGCTGGGGCGCATAGGGAAAGCTAAGACCGTTTCGTGCTGTCATGTGCGGCCTTGTGCGCGACGTCCACGGCTTTTTTCGTACCGCGGCGGAACGCTGCCGGCCAGAACTCAAGCATGCTAAGAGGCCCGAAAGGCGGCGCCCTTGAATTGCTTCACCGGACGCCCGCGCTCAAGCCGATCGTGCGCTGCATGCATCTCGTTCTGCGAGGCGACCGCTTCCAGTTGGCCTTGAAGTCTGAGCAACGCCTCCAGCCGCTCCAATGCCAGCGCCTTGTTTCGATGCTGCGAGCGTTCTTCGCGAGCTACGACGGTGAGGCCGCTCGGACCGTGGATGGCACGCACGGCGCTCTCGGTCTTATTTTGATGCTGGCCGCCGGGACCGCCGGCCCGGAAGGCTTCGAAGCGAACGTCCACGGTGGATATGGCGTTCGGGGGATCAGGTAATGGGGGAAGCTCGAAGACGCCGATGAACCAGTTTTTCCGTTTGTGGTGCGGTCTGAGTGGGCTTTGCGCGGTCCATTGGATCGCCCCGATCCACGGCCGCGCAAAGCTGGGGGCGGCTTGACCATGGACTATCACGATCGCGGATGCAGGACCATGCCCGTCTGGATTCGGCCCTTCAACGCAATCGGTATCAAGGCCGAGCGATTCGGCTTCGGCGGTGAGAGCTGCAACCGCGTTGGCGACCGCGATCCGGCATTCCGCCGGACCGCGTCCGCTGGTGAAGAGAAGTCGGATCATCGACGATCCTCCTTCCAAGACTTGCTCCGATTGCTCTCGCGCAGCGCGGCATCGGATTGAGCCCTCTTGAAGGTCAGCAGCGGTCGGAAGGTCGCCACCACGCGCGCCAAGCCAAACTCCACGAGGTCAGCGATGACGCGATCGATGTTCTTGTAAGCTTCTGGCGCCTCCTCCGCGAGCAAGCCGCGATCGCCGCAGACGACGATGCCGCCATAGGGATTGCGCTCCAACCGCGCCACGTCGGACCTCTTGACCCGCACGCGGCCATGCATGGATGCGCGATCGTACTTGCGACCCGCTCCATGCGCGAGCGAGGCAAGTGCCTCGGCTCGCATCTCACACAACGGCTCCACCAGATACGACAGCGTTCCGCGCGATCCCGGCACAGGAACCAGTCCACGGTCGGAGGCCGCAGCTCCCTTGCGATGCAGTGCCATGACATCGCCGGTCGCGCCGGCCTGACGCTCGACCATGTTATGGGCGAGGTCGTTCAGGAGACGAAGGTCCGTGCGCGCCGCCACGGCGGTCCGCTCGGCGATGATGCGACGATTGAGCTTTGCCCACTGCACGGCATGATCATGCGCGCTCATGTAGGCGTTCCCCTCGTCACTCGTGGGATGAAGAGCTGTCTGGCCGTTGCGCAGGGCGGTTTCCAGAATCGAGAAGCCGAAGCCTCGTGAACCGGAATGGACCAGGATATAGGCATGATCCCGGTCAAGCCCGGCTTGCGCGGCCGTGTCCGGCGCCAGAATCTTGTCGACGGCCTGGATCTCGCAGAAATGATTGCCGCCGCCGATGCTGCCAAGCGCGGCATCGAACGCAGTAGCGCCGAGACCTGCGTCAGCCAGGGCCCTAGTCACGTCGCCGTCGCAGGGTTGGTCGAGCACGTGCAGCCGGTCGGCCAATTGGTCGAGCCTTAGCTTGCGTGCCGCAATATCGAGCTCGAACAACCCCATGCCGCAGCCGATGTCCGAGCCGACAAGCTGAGGGTGAATCCGGTCCGCGAGTATCACGCAGCCCACGGGGCCAAATTTGCCGGGATGGAGATCAGGCATGGCGGCGACCGCCTGGACCCCGGGCAAACCGGCGACGTGTTCGAGTTGAAAGGTTGCGTTGCCCTCAATCCACGATTTGGACGAGGCGAAGACGCGGATCGGCGCGCGGCCGTCCGCTTTGGGAGAAGTGCCCATTGAAAAAACTTTCGGGAGGCAGAAATCGTCTACACGCGCAGAACAGCGATCGCTGACTTAAGCGTGCGATTTCCCAAGCGACGTGGCTAACGCACACGCCCTCAGGCGATGCCCTCGACGGGGCGGCGAGACGTCGTCGTCATCGAGCCTTCTCCCTGATGACCGTCCCCAAATTGGCGACGGATCGCGCAGACACATAACGGCGAAACGGAAAAGCTGCAAGTGCTTCGGCAGGTGAGGAGCGCGCGCCCTGCCGATCTGCGTTCGGGGGCGGGGCCCGGCATTTGCCCGACAAGCCACACTTTCGCATGGACCAATCCGAGGAAACGCTGCTGACTTTTGCGAATGTGGGGGCTATATCACCCCCCGCCCGGCACGTCCGGGCTTTCGGCGTTGGACTGGATCTCACGAATATGACGGGAACGACACGATCGAGCGGTGGCCTGGACGAGCGCCGCAAGCGGCTTCTGTTCCGCTGCTGGCACCGCGGCACGCGCGAGATGGACCTCATCCTCGGCCGCTTTGCCGACGCCGAGATCGGCAACCTCACGGAGGGCGAACTCGCCGAGCTCGAGCAACTCCTCGAGGTCAACGATCCCGATCTCTATGCCGCCATCACCGGCGACAAGGTGCTGCCGACCAATGTTGCAGGCGCCCTGTTTGCCCGCATCAAGGCGTTTCCCGTGGCGGATGGCAACGTATGAAACAGGCGTTGAAATCGCCAGCCGAATCGCTGGCGCCCGGTCGCGTGCTGATGCTCGCCAATGTCGCCGAAGGTGCCGAGGGGCTCGTCGTCTCCGATCTTGCGCGTGCGATCGCGGCGCGGCCGAAGAAATCCGCCGTCAGCCTCGCGGTGATCTGCCGCGACGGTCCGCGCATGCAGCAGCTGGAGCGCGCGCTGCAATTCTTCGCGCCGGATCTGCCGGTGCTGCAGTTCCCGGCCTGGGACTGCCAGCCCTATGACCGCGTCTCGCCGCATGGCGGCATCCTGGCCCAGCGCCTGACCACGCTGGCGCGCCTCGCTTCGCTCACCGGCAGCGACAAGCCGCTGATCGTGCTGACCACCGTCAATGCCATCGTGCAGCGCGTGCCGTCGCGCGATCTCGTGGCGGCGCAAGCGCTCTCGCTCGCGCCCGGAAACGTCGTGCCGATGGACACGATCGTCGCCTGGCTCGAGCACAACGGCTATGGCCGCTCTTCCACCGTGCGCGAGCCCGGCGAATATGCGGTGCGCGGCGGCATCCTCGACCTGTTCCCGGCCGGCCTCGACCAGCCCGTCCGCTTCGACTTCTTCGGCGACAGCCTGGAATCGATCCGCTCCTTCGATGCCGAGACCCAGCGCACGCTCCTGGACATGCGCTCGCTCGACCTGGTGCCGATCTCGGAATTCCAGCTGGTCACCGAGACCATCCGACGCTTCCGCATGGGCTATGTCGCCGAATTCGGTGCGCCCGAGCGCGACGATGCGCTCTACGAGGCCGTGACCGAAGGCCGCCGCCATCCCGGCATGGAGCATTGGCTGCCGCTGTTCCAGGAGCGGATGGACACGCTGTTCGACTATCTGCAAGGCGCGGCCGTCGCGATCGAGCCGCAGGCGGAAGACGCGATCCGCGAACGCTTCAAGCAGATCCTCGACTACTACCAGGCGCGCCGCGATGCGCTGGAGCATCCGACCGGCGGCGCCGTCTACAAGCCGCTGCCGCCTGACAGGCTCTATCTGACCGAAGAGGAATGGGGGAAGCGGGAAGGCGCGATTCCGCTGGTGCGGCTGACGCAGTTCTCAGTGCCTGCCGACGGCACCAGCGTCATCGATGCCGGCGCGCGTAAGGGCCGCGACTTTGCGCCCGAGCGCAACGATTCCACCGTCAACGTCTTCGAGGCGGTGGTCGCGCATGTGATGGCCTTGCAGGCGCAGCGCAAGAAAGTCGTCGTCGCGCTCTGGACCGAAGGCTCGCGCGACCGCATGACCTCGATGCTGCGCGACCACAAGCTCACGCACACGACCAGCGTCAATAGCTGGCGCACCGTGCAGGCGACCCCGCGCAACGAGACCATGCTCGCCGTGCTGGGCCTCGAAAGCGGTTTCGAGACCGACGAGATCGCGCTCATCAGCGAGCAGGACATCCTCGGCGACCGCCTGGTGCGGCCGCGCAAGGCGAGCCGCAAGCTCGACAATTTCATCTCGGAGGTGACGAGCCTAGCGGCCGGCGACATCGTCGTCCACGTCGATCACGGCATCGGCCGCTTCGTCGGCTTGCAGACGCTGGAGGTCGGCGGCGCGCCGCATGACTGTCTCGAGCTGCATTATGCCGCCGAGACAAAGCTGTTCCTGCCGGTCGAGAACATCGAGCTGCTCTCGCGCTACGGCTCCGACCAGACCACGGTCGAGCTCGACCGCCTCGGAGGCGGTGGCTGGCAGACCCGAAAAGCAAAACTGAAGAACCGCATCCGCGAGATCGCGGGTGAGCTGATCAAGATCGCCGCCACGCGCCATTTGCACGAGGCACCAAAGCTCCCGGTGCAGCAGGGCCTTTATGACGAGTTCTGCGCGCGCTTCCCCTATGACGAGACCGAGGACCAGTTAGGGGCCATCGAATCCACCCTGAAAGATCTCGAACTCGGCCGGCCCATGGACCGGCTGATCTGCGGCGACGTCGGCTTCGGCAAGACGGAGGTAGCGCTGCGCGCAGCCTTCGCCGTTGCGCTCGAGGGCAAGCAGGTTGCGGTCGTGGTGCCGACCACGCTGCTCGCGCGCCAGCACGCAAAGACCTTCACCGAGCGCTTCAAGGGCTTTCCCGTGAACGTGGCGCAGGCCTCGCGCCTGATCGCGACGAAGGAACTGAACCAGGTCAAGAAGGGGATCGCCGACGGTTCGGTCGATATCGTCGTCGGTACCCACGCGCTGCTCGGCAAGGCCATCAAATTCCGCGATCTCGGCCTCGTCATCGTCGACGAGGAACAGCATTTCGGCGTCACCCACAAGGAGCGACTGAAGGCGCTTCGCTCCGAGGTGCACGTGCTGACGCTGTCCGCAACGCCGATCCCGCGCACGCTCCAACTCGCACTCACCGGCGTGCGCGAGCTCTCGATCATTGCCTCGCCGCCGGTCGACCGCCTCGCGGTCCGCACCTTCGTCGCCCCGCACGATCCCCTCATGATCCGCGAGGCGCTCTTGCGCGAGCGCTATCGCGGCGGGCAGGCGTTCTACGTGGTGCCGCGGATCGACGACCTGGCCGAGGTCAAGGACTTCCTCGACAAGAACGTGCCGGAGATGAAGGTCGCGGTCGCGCACGGGCAGATGCCGCCCGCCGTGATCGAGGACATCATGACCGGGTTCTATGACGGCAAGTTCGATATCCTGCTCTCGACCACGATCGTCGAGTCCGGCCTCGACATTCCCAACGCCAACACGCTGATCGTACATCGCGCCGACATGTTCGGCCTTGCCCAGCTCTACCAGCTCCGCGGCCGCGTCGGCCGCTCGAAGCTGCGCGCCTACGCGCTGTTCACGCTGCCGGCGCAGCAGAAGATCACCGCGCAGGCCGAGCGCCGCCTCACCGTGCTGCAATCGCTGGAGACGCTCGGCGCGGGTTTCCAGCTCGCCTCGCACGACCTCGACATCCGCGGCGCCGGCAATCTGCTCGGTGAGGAGCAGTCCGGCCATATCAAGGAGGTCGGTTTCGAGCTCTATCAATCGATGCTGGAGGAGGCGATCGTCAACCTCAAGGCCGGTGTTTCCGAGCCCGCGGCCGACCGCTGGTCGCCCTCGATCACGATCGGCATGCCCGTGCTCATTCCGGAAGATTACGTCGGCGACCTCTCGGTGCGGCTGTCGCTCTACCGGCGGCTGGCCGATCTCGACACCGAGGAGGAGATCGAGAACTTTGCCGCCGAGATGCGCGACCGTTTCGGCGTGTTGCCCGACGAGGTGCGCTACCTCTTCAAGATCGCGGCGATCAAGGCCTATTGCCGGCGCGCCAATGTCGAGAAGGTCGATGCCGGCCCGAAGGGCGCGGTCATCGTCTTCCGCGACAACTCCTTTGCCCATCCCGACCGCCTGGTGTCGTTCATCCGCAGCCACGGCGAGGCTGCGAAGGTGCGGCCCGACATGAAGGTGGTGTTCTTCCAGGACTGGGAGACACCCGAGGAGCGGCTTGCGGGCACGACGGAGATCCTGCGCCAGCTCGCGCAGCTCGCCATGAGCAAGAAGGCGGCTTGATTTGCGGTGCATAGCTGAGCCGATCGGTTACGCAGCCGTGGCTGTTCGCCTTTCTCTTGAAATTTGCTGGTGAAGCACGAGGTGGCGGCATGCCGCCTCGGTGACGCCCTAAGTCATGTTGCCGCGCGGTCAAAACCCGCGCGGCGATAGGTAGCATTGTCTTTTCGGTCGCAAAGGCACGTCCTTTAGAGACTGGATTTTATCGCTCGTAAGTGGGCTCTCGATAGGGGCCAGCTCATGCTTGAGCTTTGGAACAAATGGTACGCGACCTTGGCCTCGGTCGAGGCGCTTGCCACTGTCGTCGTTATTGCCGTGGTGGCTGCTGGCGTCATCACGCTCGTGGACGGTCGGCGGCATCGGACAAAACATTGATCTGGGGAGGCGTCGGCAAACCGGCCGTCCAGACCAGGAGTGGTTCGGTCGGTTAGCCGCGCCGGCTCGGTCAAGACGCCCCCTGTGCAAGAGGACAAAATGATTGCTCCTCATGCAAGCTGGACCAACAGGAATGCGCCCTGGCGGGACTCATTCGGCATGCTCGCGCTGTTGAGCATGCTGATCGCAACTCCCGCATTGTTGATGATCTGCTTGCTGGAGCCCGAACTCGTCCTGCCTGCGCTCAGCATTCTGCTTTTCTTGGGTGCAACGATCGCCGCCCTGTTGGCCCGAACAGATTCAGAGAAAGTCACGTTACAAAACGTAACGCTATGGGATATTGCCGGTGCATTCACCATGATGGGTTGCGCCGCGGCGATTTTTAGCGAGCCGGATCAAGTGGCGCTGTTTTTCGAGCCGCTGACCCGTGATTGAATTTCTCATCACAGATGTCCTGAACGTACTGTTGCAGGTCATTCTGATCGACCTCGTGCTCGCTGGCGACAACGCCATCGTCATTGGTCTTGCCGCCGCGGGACTTCCTCAGGCGCAGCGAGTCAAGGCGATTTTGATCGGCATCGTGGTCGCGACGATGCTGCGCATGCTGTTCGCTGCGTTAGCGACGCAAATCCTCCAGATCGTCGGCCTCCTGCTCGCCGGCGGAATCCTGTTGTTGTGGGTGTGTTGGAAAATGTGGCGAGAGTTGCGCGCCTCCTCCGCGGAGCCCACGGGTTCGAAGGAAGCTGGAGCAAGCGCAGGGAGCAAGCCCCGGAAAACGCTGCTCCAAGCAAGTTGGCAGATTATCGTGGCCGACGTTTCCATGTCACTCGACAACGTCCTGGCGGTCGCAGGGGCGGCACGCGAGCATCCCGTGGTCATGATTTTCGGCTTGGGGCTTTCCATTGCGATGATGGGCGTGGCCGCTTCTTTCATTGCGCGGCTGCTGCAAAATCATCGATGGATTGCTTACGTGGGCCTGGCCGTGATTCTGTACGTGGCGGTGGAGATGATCTTTCGCGGAACGCTGGATATCATCAAGGTTGCGTCAATATGACATGACGGTCGCGTCGTTTCTTGCGTGCCCGCCTGGGGCAAACCTCAGTCCGCCAATGGCACAGGCGCCCCGGACCTGGGGCGCCCGTCACCGCATATTCTACTTGCCAGCGTGCGACTGCATGGCCTTCTCGATCTGCTCCTTGACGGCTTCCAGGTTGAAGCTCGCACCTTTCTGCATCGGTGGAAACTCGATCGCAGTTTGAGCGAGCTTGCCCACCTCCTGCTGCACGAACTGGAATCGCCAGAACTCGTAGGCAAACCAGTTATAGAATGCCAACGATCCCTTATCGCCGTTTGGCAAGTTTGTGCGTTCGAAGGGATCAAGGCGGATATTGGTGAGGATGGGCCAATCAACCTTGACCGTGCCGCCCAACCAGCCGCCCGGCTGATCGGTGAAGCGATACTTGAAGTCGTCGATGCGCACCGCGCTCAGTGTGCCCTCAGTGAAATAGAAGATCGAGTGGCGGGCAGACGGGCCTTTTCCGGTAATCAGGTCCGTCTGGTTGTACCCGTCGAGGTAGACCTTGTAGGTCTTGTCGCCGAGCTGCTTTCCCTTCCTCAACTCGTCGGCGATATTCGGATTGCCGGCGGCGGCGACGAAGGTCGGGAACCAGTCGAGTCCGGACATGATGCCGTTCTCGACTTTTCCCGCCGGCACCTTGCCCGGCCAGCGGATCATGCAGGGCACGCGGAAGCCGCCTTCCAGGGCCGTTCCCTTGCCGCCCGCAAATGGTGTTTGTCCGCCATCAGGCCAGGTGAAGTTCTCCGCGCCGTTGTCGGTTGTGAACGCGACGATCGTGTTGTCGTCGAAGCCCTCGTCCTTGAGCTTCTTCATGACGGAGCCGACGATGTCGTCGAGTTGGGCGAACCCGCCCTCGGAAACCGACCAGCCGTTTTCCGAGTTGCGCATGTTCTCGTATTTTTCCGAAAGATGGGTGACGACGTGCATGCGCGTGGGATTGAGCCAGACGAAGAACGGCTTGTTGTCCTGCTTCGCCTTGTCGATGAAGGCGAAGGTGGCCTGCAGAATCTCGTCGTCGACCGTTTCCATCCGCTTCGGATAAAGCGTCCCGGCGTCCTCGATCCGCTGCTTGCCGATCTTCCCCCAGCGCGCTTGCACCGACGGATCGTCGACGTTGGTCGCCCACGAATGAACCATGTTGCGGGGACCGACGGTAGCCAGCAGCGATTGCGGGTAATTGCGGTGCGCCGGGTCCTCCATCGCATCGAGGTGATAGAGGTAGCCGAAGAACTCATCGAAGCCGTGCATGGTCGGCAGGAACTCGTTGAGGTCACCCAGGTGGTTCTTGCCGAACTGTCCCGTCGCGTACCCCATTGACTTGAGCACCGTGGCGATAGTCGGCGCTTGCGCCGGCATGCCGATGGGAGAGCCGGCCTGGCCGACCGTGGTAAGGCCGGTGCGGATCGGCAGTTCGCCGGTGATGAAGTTGGCGCGACCCGCGGTGCAACTCGCCTCGGCGTAATAGTCGGTGAAGCGCATGCCTTCCGCGGCGAGCTTGTCGAGGTTTGGTGTCCGGCTGGCCATGATTCCCTGGTGGTAGGCGCCGATGTTGAACCAGCCGATGTCGTCACCCATGATAAAGACGATGTTCGGCGGCTGGCCGGCCGCAGCGGGCGCCGGCGCCGCAGCTCGTTGCTGCGCTTGCGCGGGGCTCGACAATCCGACGGCCGAGAGCGCCGAAGCGGCGACGAGAGAACTACCACTCAACAAGAGATCGCGGCGTTTCAATCCTCCGCCGATTGGTCCCGTGCTCATCTCAGGCTTATCCGGAATCCTATCGTTCCTCATGACGTGATCCTCTTCCTGATGATGCACCTGAAGCCGACATGGCTTGCTGAGGTGTCGATCGGCTCGGCATGACGCGCGGCCGGACGATAGCGGCGGCAGTAGTTGGGAGCGCAAAGATGCGAGCCGCCTTTGAGCACCTTGCGCGGAATCCTGAGGTTCGGCTGACGAGAGTCGTAGCTCGCGCCCTCGGGCCCGCCGCGAGGATTTTGCGGAATGCAGCAGGCTTTCGGGGCGTCGGCTTCGTGCTTCTGCGAATACCAGTCGGCCGTCCATTCCCAGACATTGCCGATCATGTCGTGGAGGCCGTAACCGTTGGCCGGGAATGCGGCGACGGGCGAGGTGCGTTCGAAGCCATCAGCCGCGAGATTCTGGTGGGGGAAATGACCCTGCCAGGTGTTCGCCATATGCCTGCCGCCGGGAAATTGCTCGTCACCCCAGGCGAATTCCGCGCCGTCCAGTCCGCCGCGTGCGGCGAATTCCCATTCGGCCTCGGTCGGCAATTCCTTGCCGGCCCATTTGGCATAGGCTTCGACGTCCCGGTAGGCGACGTGGACGACCGGGTGGTCGTCGAGCCCGCTGATGTTGGTGCGCGGACCATAGGGACGGCGCCAGTCGGCGCCGAATTTGAACGTCCACCATTGCGCCCAGTCGTGCAGGTCCACAGCTCGCTTGGGCGGCGTGAAGACCAGCGAGCCGGCCTTGAGCATGTGCGGCAGGGCGCCCGGATAATCCTTCGCATCAGGTGTAATTTCGGCGAAAGTGACGTAGCCGGTCGCGTTCACGAATTTGCGGAATTGGCGGTTGGTGACCGGCGTGCGATCCATCCAGAATCCGTCCACGGTGACGCGATGGACCGGCGCTTCCTCCGGATAATGCCGATCCGAACCCATGCGAAACGTGCCGCCCGGCAAATACAGCATCCCGTCATCTGCTGGAGGCTCGAACGCTTGTCCGGAGCCTGACGACGATTTCGTATCGGCCAGATTCATGACGATCTCCGGGCCTGCGCTTCAGCGGCCGGCGTTTCGTGATACTGCCCGAAGAGCTATTCCGCTCGATATGCGTCGGTAGCGGGTCGTTTGACGGATGGTGGCGTACAGAAACGGAGCGGCTCGCTCTCGCGTTGATCTAGATCAAAGGGTGTCCAAGCTGGGTCAAACCGAGAAGAACATAGTGTGAGCAATTCCGGATTACCCGGCGGGTTCAACTGATCGCCGCAACACGTTCTGCGAATTTAGCGAAATCACTGAAAAGACTGACGAGGATTCCCGGTCAAACCAACGTCCGATCGAGCTCATCGACTCGCCCAGGGTGGACGGCCCCCGAACATCGAGCGCGATGATATCTACGACGCAGCGCGCGGTGCTTCGGCAGAAAGGCGCGCGAGCAGCGATCTCGCGGTATCCGACGGTGACAGCGAGTCCACGCTAACGACGGGCTCGCTGCGGGGTTCGCGCTTGCCGTTCGAGGTGTGCCGCATCACGGCGGAGAGGCGGCGGGCGATCATGTGGGCGGTACGGAAATCGGTCTCGGCGAACACCACGATGACGGAGCCGTCCTTTTGCGCGGCGCCAAAGTCCATCTGCCGCATCAGCCGGCTCAGGATCCGTGCGGCATCGAGCTGCGCGCGTGGATTGCTTGCATCGAAAGCGAAGCGCGCCACCGACAGGCCGCCGCCGCGGGCGAGCGTCTGCTCGACCGCCTTGGAAAAATCACGGGCAAAGGCTTCCGGCGTGAGCAGGCCGCTGCGCGGATCGAGCCAGCCGCCGGCGTCGATCGAGCGCAGCGTGCGGCTGAACTGCGCCTCCATCGCGTGCTGACGGATCAGCGGCAATGCGTTGGCGGCGATCTGCGTCGGCTCGCCGGAGATGAGCTCGAGGTTGGGCAGGTCGTAAGTCTGGGTGAGCTGATGCGCGGTGACGATCACGGGCATGTTGCGAAAGCGGGTGTCTTCCGCAAGCACCGTGAGGAAGGCGTCGGCGACGCGCGCGGTAAAACCTTCGGCGAGCACGACGCCGTCGATGTCGCGGGTGTTGAGATGTTTTGCGGCGGCTTCGATGGAGAGCGCTCCGATCACGCCCATGCGCTCGCCGAGGGCGACCGAGAGCGCCGGATAGGCGGAGCCGCGGCCGATCAGCAGCACTGTGGCGTCGCGCGCGGGGTCGGTTTCTGGCAGTGAGATCTTCGCCTCCGGCAGGCGGCGCAGCACGGTTGCGTGCAGCGTGCGGACGCGCATCGCGGCGCGCAGCCGCGCGATGAGGCGGTCGGAATTGTTGTCGCGCAGCGTGAACGGCAGCGCGTTATGGGGCAGCGCGGTCTGGGGATCGACGATGATCAGCGGCAGATAGAGCGTCTGGTCCGCAATCGCCTTTGCGACCGCGGCAAGATGCGGCTCATGTCCACTGCCAGGCGCCGCGACGACTGCGGCCGGCTGGACCTCTTCGACGGCGCGGGCTGCGCTCGACCAATCACTGTCGATGACCGGAAAAAGGCGGGCCTCGTCGAGGGCCGAAATGAAGGCCGGCCGCTGGGCATTGGACACAAAAAGGATCGGGCCCGCCTGGGACATCTCAAGCTCTGATTACGCACACGAATGCCGCGCAATCTAGTTGGGCCGCCTTAATGCCCGGTCAACGGACGCGGTGAAATGCATTCAACCGGGCCCGGTGCGGTCGCGAAAAGCCTCAACCATCAGGGGGTTAAGCCCGAGTTCGCCGAGCGCCTCGCGGGCCCTTGCATTGTCCTGGGCGCGCCCGGCCAGACGGTGTCCGGAGAGCCGGTCAGGCAGCGCCGTGAGCAGGGCGCCCTGGCCGAGCCGGCGCGCCCATTCCTGCAAATCATTGGACAGGAAGCGGTAGCCGCCGACGGCCATGATGCCGGACGGGGGCGCCGTGATGCAGATCGCGCCACTCGGGCGATCGAGCCGCGCGGCGTAGCCGGTGTCGACATAGTCGCGCGGCGGCTGCGCTGTCAGCATGTCGCCGACCGGCTGCGGCGGGGCATAGGCCGCGATCGGTACCATCGGCCCGCGCAGGCCGAGCGTGCCCTTCGGCGTCAGCAGGATCTCGCCGGCAACCGAGGAGCCGGACTGCTCCCGCGGGGCGCCGTGCGGCCCTGGCATCACCGGCACGGGCATGCCGTCCTCGCCGCGCCGCGCCCCGAACAGGCCGGCCTCGCCGAACAGATAGACATCCGTCAGCGGCGCATGCGGCGCGATCCAGGCATCGCTCGCCGCGACCTGCTCCGGCGCGCGCCACAGGCCGACGACGTTGCGCAAGCCCGGCATCCGCGCCGCGAGATCGGCCTCGCCGAGCCGCAGGGCGAGCAGGGCGGGCGCGATCAGCACCTCGCAGCCCTGCTCATTGACTTGCTGCTCCAGCACCTCGCCATCGAAGGGATGATGCAGCGCGAGCGTTCCACCAGACAGCAGCCAGATCGCAAGCGAGGAGGCGAGACCGGCAAACGACATCGGCGTGAACGCCGACATGATGGTCGCGCCCTGCGGAATGTCGGCTTCGAGCGACATCGCAAGCCCGCCCGCGATGATGCTGAAATGCGGCCGCGGCACCGGACGAAAGCCTTCCGCAGTGACGTCGAAGGAGATCATCGCCGCCTTGCGGCCGTCCTGGATGACACTGCGTGTCGTGCCGGGTGCGCGCGAAAGAACATCGTCGAGCGAGGCCATGCCTTCGGGCAGATCGGTGCCGAAGCCGCAGACGTGACGGATGGAGAAGGCTTCCGCCGCGGCATGCATGGCGAGATCGGCGTAGACGACCCCGTCGACCTTGCTCATGGTGACGATCGCACGCGCCGCGGTGCGGTTGAGCGCCGCGGTCAGCTCGGCGTGACGCCACAAGAGCGGCAGCACGGCGACGACGAGGCCGGCGCGATGAGCGGCGAGCACCGTGAGCACGAACTCGACAGTGCTAGGCAATTGCACGGCGATGACGGAGTTGGCCGGCAGACCGGACTCGACGAAATGGGCCGACAGCGCCTCGATCGCCCGATCGGCTTCCGCATAGGTCAAGCGCCTGGGCAGATGCCCGGTGATGCGAATCTTGTTGAGGGGATCGTACAGCGCCGGCGCATGCGGCTGGCGGGCCAGCGTCCGCTGGAACAGCGTGTCGAGCGTCGGCGATACGGCTGGCTGGATCACGGCATCACGTCGCTTGCTGGTTGCCTTGTTACTTGCTCGGGGCGTCCGCCTTCTGCCACCAGGTCTCCGGCAGATAGCCGGACAACGCGGTAGCCGATGGCCGTTCTATCCGATTCCAACGCGCGATCCATTGCTCCGATACGTTAAACAGGGGGATCGTGTAGAAACCAGCGATCAGGGCGCGGTCGAGGGCCCGGACGGCGGAGACAAAATCCGCGTGGTCACGGGCCTCCAGCAGGGCTGCGATCATCGCGTCGACGGCCGGGTCCTTCGCGCCCATGTAGTTGCGGGTGCCTGGATTGTCGGCCGCGACGCTGCCCCAGTAGAACGACTGCTCGTTGCCCGGCGAGAGCGACTGGTCCCAGCGGTTCTGGATCATGTCGAACTCGAAGCCGAGCCGGCGCTGGTCGAACTGCACCGGATCGACCGAACGCACGGTCGGCTCGATGCCGGCGCGCTTGAGGTCACGCACGAAGGCGAGCGCAATGCGCTCCTGGTCGCGCGTCGTCACCAGGATCTCGAAGGTGAAGGGCGCCTTCGTCGCGCGGTTGCGCAGCACCGTGCCGTCGAGATCGTAGCCGGCCTCCGACAACAGCTTCAGTGCCGCGCGCAGCGTCGTGCGGTCTCGGCCCGAGCCGTCGGTCACCGGCAGGCGATAGCTGCCATCCATGATGTCCGGCCGGATTTGCGCCGCATACGGCTTCAGGAGCTCCCGCTCGCGCGCGTCGGCGGGGCGGCCATAGGCGGAGAGGTCCGAGCCCGCGAAGTAGCCGGCCACGCGCGAATAGAGCCCGAAGAAATAGCTGCGGTTGACCAGCTCGAAATCGAACAGCAGCGTCAGTGCCTGCCGCACCCGGATGTCGGCAAACATCGGGCGGCGGGTGTTGAACACGAGAAATTCCGAGGGCTGCGGCACACCGGGCTTGATAGTGTCGCGGATCACCTCGCCGTTCTTGACGGCGGGAAAGTCGTAGGCGTCGTGCCAGCGCAGCGGCTCGGTCTCGACGCGAAAGTCATAAAGGCCGCGCTTGAAGGCTTCGAACTGGCCGTTCGCCTCACGATAATAATCGAGCCTGATCTCGTCGAAATTGTAGAGGCCGCGATTGACCGGCAGGTCGCGGCCCCAATAATCGGGATTGCGGGTCAGCGTCACGCTGGTGCCGGGCTTCACGGCCGTGACGCGATAGGGGCCCGAGCCGGTCGGGCCGGTCATCGTCGTCTCCTCGAAGGTCGCGACATCGACGCCGTGCCTCGGCAGGATCGGCATCAGCCCGAGGATCAGCGGCAGTTCCCGGTCATTGGCCCCGGCGAGATCGAAGCGGACGGTGAGGGGATCAGGTGCCTCCGCCTTGGCGACTTTGGTGTAAAATTGGCGGTGGTTGGGGCGGCCATGGTCGCGCAGGAGTTGCCAGGAGAACAGTACGTCATCGGCCAGCACCGGTGTTCCGTCGGAGAACCGCGCTCGCGGATCGAGGTGGAATGTCACGTAAGTCCGGTCGTTGTCGGTCTCGACCGTCTTGGCGAGCAGGCCGTACAGCGTGAAGGCCTCATCATTGCCGCGCGCCAGCAGGCTTTCGACGATGTAGCTGCGAACCTGCTGGACTGCGATACCCCTCACGATGAACGGATTGAGGCTGTCGAAGGTGCCGAGCACCGACCAGATCAGCCTACCGCCCTTGGGTGCATCTGGATTGGCATAGGGCATGTGGGTGAAATCGGGCGGCAGGGCCGGCGCGCCATGCATGGCAATGGCGTAGCTGTCGGCGGCCCTGCCCGGAACGGACATCGGCGCCGCAAATGTGAGCGCGAGCGCCACGCAGGCCGCGGCGGCTAAGCGCAGGCACTTAGACATGAACGACGGCGCGCGGATCGATTCGGGGATCAGTCACCTCCAAACCCTAGCATAGGCCTTCGACTTCGGCCTCTCTGCCCACTTCAAAGATGCTTGTCGGCATTGATCTTTTCGTCCGCCACGTTAAGAAGGCGGGCAATCGCGCAGGAGCGCCGAACTTGTCACGTTTCCGCCTCTATTGATGGGGAGACAGCCGCGCCACAGCGGCTCGGTTCGGTGTTTAGGAGCGGTTCGGGCACTTCCCGTTCAGAAAGGGTTTTCCGCAATGAATTTCCGTATTTTGGCCGCGTCGGTCCGGCCGCGCGGGCGCCTTCTCGCCCTGTTGACGGCCTCTGCACTGGTTGTTCCGTTCGCCGCCCAGGCTCAGACCGCAACGCCTGCTCCGGCGGCACCGAAGGCTGCTCCGAAAGCCGCGCCGAAGGCCGCTGCTCCCAAGGCGCCGGCGCCCGCCACGCCGGCGCCGCAGGCTCAGGGCCAGGCACCCGCCGCTGGCGCTCCGCCGGCCGGCGCACCGCCCGCCGACCAGCAACAGCAGCAAGTCCAGCTGATCTACGCGCCCTGGACCAAGTTCTGCCTGAAGGGCCAGGACGCCAACGCCAAGCAGGTCTGCTTCACCGGCAAGGACGGCCGCATCGAGTCCGGCCAGCCGGTGATTGCCGCCGTGATCATCGAGCCGGAAGGCGAGCCGAAGAAGATTCTTCGCGTCACGCTGCCGCTCGGCATGCAGCTCGTGCACGGCACCCGCATCATCGTCGACAGCAATCCGCCGCTGCAGAGCCCCTATGTGATCTGCTTCGCCAACGGCTGCATGTCGGATTATGAGGCGACCCCCGACCTCATCGCCAACCTGAAGAAGGGCCAGAACCTGGTGGTGCAGGCGATCAACGCCAATGGCGCGCCGCTGACGCTGCCGCTGCCGCTCGCCGGCGAATTTGCCAAGGCCTATGACGGTCCGCCGACCGATCCGAAGGTGTTCGAAGAGAACCAGAAGAAGCTCCAGGAAGAGCTTCAGAAGAAGGCCGACGAGCAGCGCAAGAAGCTCGAGCAGAGCGGTCAGGTGGCGCCTTCCGCCCAGAAGTAATCGGGCCGACGCAGAACACGAAAAAGGCGCTCGATTGAGCGCCTTTTTTGTTGGCTCGATTGGCCGAATTTGAAAGGGATCAGTTGAGCGACGGATTGCGCGGGCGATAGCCGCCAGACTTGTCCTTCACGAAGATCTCGGCGACCTGGGAATGGCGGATCGGCTCGCCGGAATCGTCGGGCAACAGGTTCTGCTCCGAGACGTAGGCGACGTATTCGGATTCCGCGTTCTCGGCCAGCAGATGGTAGAACGGCTGATCCTTGTGGGGCCGGACCTCCTCCGGGATCGACAGCCACCATTCCTCGGTGTTGTTGAATTCCGGATCGATGTCGAAGATCACGCCCCGGAACGAGAAGATCCGGTGGCGCACGACCTGTCCGATCTGGAATTTGGCGGTCCGAGCTTTAATCATGCTTCGTCGATAGACCAGGATTGTGGCCGATGCTAGTGCCCTTGCTTGGAATTAACCCGCGGAGGGCGGGCGGATAGCCCCGATTACCTCAGAAGTCACTTCATAAATGGTCGATATCCTCAATCTGGCCTTACCTTATTTCGGCCTGATCTTCGTCGGTTACGCCTGCGGCAAGGCCAAGTCCCTGCCGGAATCGGGCCTCGCCTGGATGAATTTCTTCCTGCTCTACGTGTCGTTGCCGGCGCTGCTCTTTGCAATCATGTCGAAGACGCCGTTCTCCGAGTTGAACAACCCGCCGTTTCTGGTTGCGACCACGCTTTCGACGGTTGCGGCGTTCAGCATTGCGCTCGTTGTCGGGAAGGTCGTTGGCCGGCTGTCGCTGCGCGAGGCGACGCTTGCGGGGCTCTCCGGCGGCTACGGCAATATCGGCTATATGGGCCCAGGGCTCGCGCTCGCGGTGCTCGGATCGAAAGCTGCTGCGCCCACCGCGCTGATCTTCTGCTGCGACAGCATCTTCCTGTTCACGATCGTGCCGCTCCTGATCGAGCTCTCTGACCGCGATCATCCCTCGATCCTGCACGCCTTCGGCGTCGTGCTGAAGCAGATCCTGCTCAACCCGCTGATCATGTCGGCCTGCTTTGGCGCGGCCGTCGCGGCACTCCATATCGAGCTGCCCGTTGCGCTCGATCGCACCATCACCTTCCTGCAAAATGCCGCCGCGCCGACCGCGCTGTTCGTGCTCGGCGTCACCGTGGCGTTGCGGCCGTTCGATCGCGTGCCTTGGGAGGTGCCGGGCGTGATCGCGGTAAAGCTCCTCGTCCATCCGCTCGCAGCGCTGGGCCTCATGCTCGCCTTCGGCCCGTTCGCGCAGCCTTGGGCCGCGACCGCGGTGTTGATGGCCTCGCTGCCGCCGGCGCTGAACGTGTTCGTCATCGCACGGCAGAATGACGCCTGGATCGAGTCCGCGTCCGTGGCGGTGCTGCTCGGGACGTTTGCGTCGGTTGTCACGCTGACCAGCGTGATGTGGTTCATCCAGACCGGACGGCTGGCGTTTCCGTGAAACGCCGTTAGCGCCAGATTAGCGTCGCCACGTCGGCGCGAGCCCCTCGCGCATCGCAAAGCGCCGCAACGGGCCGATGGCGCCGAGCAGGTGCATGCCGACGGCGCGGACCGGTTGCAGCGGCAGGAAATCGTTCAGCAGCGAACGGTTCGCCATATCGATCATGAAGGTCCGGCTCAAAATGTCCGGGCGGCGCGCCCAGTCGTAGCGCTTGAGCACATCGTCCGCGCCGGGATCGCCGCCAGCCGCGATCGCCTCTCCAGCGAGCCTGGCGATATCGGCGGCATCCCGCAGGCCCAGATTGAGGCCCTGTGCGCCAATCGGGGGAACCACATGGGCCGCTTCGCCCACGAGCGCGATGCGGTCGCGGGCGAAGGATTTCGGCCGCTCGATCGCCAGCGGAAACAGGTTGCGGCCCGGTTCCACGCTCATGCGGCCCAGGATGAAATGCGATTGCTTCTCGATCGCAGCCGAGAGCTCCTCGTCGCTCAGGGCCCTGAGCCGCTCGGCTTCCGCAGGCGAGGCGACCCAGACGATGCTGGAGCGATCGCCCGGAAGCGGCACGAACACGCAGGGACCGTGCGGCGTGTGGAACTCGGTCGAGACGTTGCGATGCGGCCGGGAATGGCTGACGTTGAAGGTCAGCGCCGTCTGCTTGAGATCGCGTCGCGTGACATCGATGCCGGCGGTCTCCCGGCACAGCGAATGCCGGCCGTCGGCGCCGACCACGAGGTGCGCCGTCAGATACTGCCCCGCGGCCGTGTGGAGCGCGACGTCCTCGGCCTCGGTGAGGACGCTGTCGGCCTCGTCATCGAAGCGAACGAGATTGGCAAGCTCGATGGCACGTGCCTCCAGCGCCAGCATCAGCGAGCGGTTGTCGATGTTGTAGCCGAACGCGTCGAGCCCGATCTCATGGCAGGAAAACCGCACCTCCGGCGCGCGGATCAGGCGGCCGGTGTCGTCGACGAGCCGCATCGCCTCCAGCGGCGCGGCCTTGTCGCTGCAGCGTGACCAGACCCCGAGCCCGTCCAGGAATTCAACGGAGCCGCCGAGCAGTGCAGTGGTGCGGTTGTCGGAATAAGGCGCGTGCCGCGCCACCAGCGCGGTGCGTGCGCCGGTCTGCGCCAGCGCGATGGCCGCGGCGACGCCCGCCGGTCCACCGCCGATCACGGCCACGTCAAAAGGTGCTGCTAGATCTGTCATGACCCCGGACATTTGACATGCCCGGCGGCAATTTCAAGCCGCTTGTTTCGCGCGAATTTGTCGCGAATTGCGCGGCCGGATGCCGCCGCGGCTTATGTGCAAATCGTTCTCATTCTGATAGCACTGCGCCAGCCATGGATACCCCGCAGGATTCTCTCAACCCCACGCCGGCCGCCCGCGCCGCGGCCTTCTCCGTGCATATCTTCACGGCGTTCGGCGGCGCGGTGGCGCTGCTGGCGATGCTGGAGGCCGTGCGCGAGCAGTGGGCGGCGATGTTTCAATGGCTCGGCGTCGCCCTCATCATCGACGCGATCGACGGACCCATCGCACGCAGGCTGAACGTCAAGAACGTGCAGCCGAACTGGTCGGGCGACGTGCTCGACCTCGTGGTCGATTTCGTCACCTATGTGTTCGTGCCGGCCTATGCGATCGTGGCGAGCGGCCTGTTGCTGCCGGTCGCGGCGCCGCTGCTCGGGGTCGCCATCATCGTCACCAGCGCGCTGTATTTCGCCGACCTGCGCATGAAGGCCGAGGACAATCACTTCCGCGGCTTTCCGGCGCTGTGGAACGCCGCGGCGTTCTATCTGTTCCTGCTGCACTGGTCGCCGCTGTGGTCGACGCTGCTGGTTGCCGCACTAGTCGTCCTGACCTTCGTCCCCTTCCGCGTGCTGCATCCGGTCCGCGTCGTGCGGCTGCGCTGGCTCACCATGTCGCTGATCGTGGTCTGGGCCGCGCTCGGCCTCTATACGCTGGAGATGGATTTCCAGGTCGGCACCGCCGTGAAGGTCGCGCTGTGCGCGATCGCGCTCTGGATTGTCGGCAGCGACGCCGTAATCAGGATGGCAAGATTCTTCGCATGATGCATCTCATCACCAGCCCGGAAGCCTGGGCCGCGCTTCTCACCTTGACCTCGCTCGAGATCGTGCTCGGCATCGACAACGTCATCTTCCTGTCGGTGATCGTCTCGCGCATCCCCGACAAGCAGGCGCACCGCGCCCGCCAGATCGGGCTCGCGCTGGCCCTGGTGTTCCGCATCATTCTGCTCAGCGTCCTGGTCTGGCTGATCGGCCTGACCCAGCCGGTGTTCTCGCTCAGGGGTTACGATTTCTCCTGGCGCGACCTCATCCTGATCGGTGGCGGCCTGTTCCTGATCGCGAAAGCGACCCACGAGATCCATGCCGAGGTCGA
Organism: Bradyrhizobium iriomotense; assembly: GCF_030160715.1. Classification (GTDB taxonomy): domain Bacteria; phylum Pseudomonadota; class Alphaproteobacteria; order Rhizobiales; family Xanthobacteraceae; genus Bradyrhizobium; species Bradyrhizobium iriomotense. The sequence continues at coordinate 24,237 of NZ_BSOW01000055.1, read as the reverse complement.
TGCGGATGACGAGGAAGGCGGGGACAATTCCGGCCGCCGCGCCTTCTTCTGGGTGATTGCCCAGATCGTCGTCATCGACATCGTGTTTTCGCTGGATTCCATCATCACAGCGATCGGCATGGCGCAGGACCTCGAGATCATGATCGCGGCCGTCGTGATCGCCTGTCTCGTGATGTACATTTCCTCGGGACCGGTGGCGCGATTCGTTGCCGAGCATCCCACCACCAAGATGCTGGCGCTGGCATTCTTGGTGCTGATCGGCGTCGCGCTGGTCGCGGATGGATTCCAGTTTCACATTCCGCGCGGCTACATCTACTTCGCAATTGCGTTCTCGGCGGCGGTCGAGTTCTTCAACGTGCTGGCCAAGCGCAATCGCAGGAAGGCCGGCAAATAGTCGGGTCTGCCCGGTCCGCTCCTACCGGAAGTTGACAAGGCAGGCGTGATGGCTTTCGCTTGCGCTCAACAAGACCGAGGAGGTCAGGTGATGACCAAAGCCGTCCGCGTGCACAAGGTCGGGGGTCCCGAAGCCCTGGTCTATGAGAGCGTCGAGGTGCCGGCGCCGGGACCGGGCGAGGTGCGCATCCGCCAGCACGCGGTCGGGTTGAACTTCATCGACGTCTATTTCCGCACTGGTCTCTACAAGGCCCCTGGACTTCCCTTCATCGCCGGCAACGAGGCAGCGGGCGAGGTGGTCTCCGTCGGTCCCGGCGTGACGAATTTCCACCCCGGCGACCGCGTCGCCTACTACCACAATCTCGGCGCCTACACCGGCGAGCGCAACATGCCCTGGGAGCGGCTGGTCAAGCTGCCCGACCACATCACCTACGAGCAGGGCGCCGTGCTGATGCTCAAGGGCCTCACCGTCTGGTATCTCCTGCACAAGACCTTCAAGGTCGAGCCGCATCATCGCGTGCTGATCCATGCCGCAGCCGGCGGCATCGGCCTGCTCGCCTGCCAATGGGCGAGGGCGCTCGGGGCGCACGTGATCGGCACCGTCGGCTCACGCGCCAAGGCGGAGCTTGCCGAGGCCAATGGCTGCGACCATGTCATCCTCTACAGCGAGGAGGATTTCGTTGCGCGCGTGAAGCAGATCAGCCGCAACGAGGGCTGCGACGTCGTCTATGACGGCGTCGGCAAGGCGACTTTCCCGGGCTCGCTGTCCTGCCTGAAGCCGCGCGGCATGTTCGTCTCCTTCGGCAATGCCTCGGGACCGGTGCCGCCGTTCGCGATCGCTGAGCTCAACAATCACGGCTCGCTGTTTGCGACGAGGCCGAAGCTCAACGACTACATCGGCAAGCGCTCGGAATTGCTGGAAGGCGCCGACACGCTGTTCGCCGCCGTGATCAGCGGCAAGCTGCACGTGCCGATCAACCATGCCTATGCGCTGAAGGACGCGGCGAAAGCGCATATTGATCTCGAAAGCCGCGCCACCACGGGTGCGTCGATCTTGAAGCCGTAGTTCTTCCGTCATCATCCGCACCCGTGTCCCGGACAAGCTGCAACGCGCAAGCGTTGCGGCGCAGAGCCGGGACCCAGATCGTGATGCGAAGAGATGGGCCCCGGCTCTGCAGCGCACCGCCGAAGGGGCGCTGCGCTGCGTCCGGGGCACGAGACAAGGAGTGAAGCGCACACTCGTCGTTTCGCTCCTCGCAATGACGAGCCTTACGCTACCCTCCGTGCCGCACCCGCTTTGGTCAGAATCGCGTCGAGGCAATCGATCATCTCACTGATTTCCTCGCGCCTGACGTTGAGCGCCGGCATGAAGCGGAGCGTGTCGACCTGTGGCGCATTGAGGAGGACGCCGTCTTCGAATGCCTGCGCGACGATCGCAGGCGCGATCGGCAGTTTCAGGTCGAGCGCCAGGAGCAGGCCGCGGCCGCGCACCTCGCCAAGCCCGTGCCGCGCCGAGACCTTCTGCAACTCGCTCTCGAGCAACAGACCGGTGTCGGTGACGGTCTTGAGAAATTCGGGCTTGCCGACCTCCTCAAGCACCGCGAGGCCGGCCGCGCACATCACCGGATTGCCGTTGAACGTGCCACCCTGATCGCCATGCGCGAAGCATGAGGCGTGCTCGGTCGCAAGCAGAGCGGCGAGCGGCACGCCGCCGCCGATGCCCTTGCCGAGCGTCATGATGTCGGGCGCAATCCCGGCATGCTCGTAGTGGAAGAGCTTTCCGGTCCGGCCCATGCCGGTCTGGATCTCGTCGAAGATCAGCAAGAGACCGTGCGCCTTGGTGAGTGCGCGCAGCTCCTGCAAGAACTTGTCGGTCGCCGGCCACACGCCGGCCTCGCCCTGGATCGGTTCGAGCATCACGGCCACGGTGTTGGCGGTGACGAGCGCCTCGACGGAGGCGATGTCGTTCAGCGTCGCCTTCTTGAAGCCCGAGACCTTGGGCTCGAACAGCGGCTCAAAGGCCTTCTTGCCCGACGCCGACATGGTGGCAAGCGTGCGGCCGTGGAAGCCGCCAGCGAAGGTGATGATCTCGAACGCACCGCCTTTGTGCACGCTGCCAAACTTGCGCGCGAGCTTGATCGCGCCTTCGTTGGCCTCCGCACCGGAATTGGCGAAGAACACCTGGTCGAAACAACTGTTCTCGACCAGCGCCTGCGCGAGCTTCAGGCTGGGCTCGTTGTAGAAGGCCGGGCTCGGCGTCAAGAGCCGCTTGGCCTGCGCCGCAAGCGCATCGGCGACCGCCGGCGGCGAATGACCGAGGCAGTTGACCGCCCATCCCTGCACGAAATCGAGATAGCGCCTGCGGCTGTCGTCCCAGAGGTAGGAGCCCGCGCCGCGGACGAACACGGCCTTCGGCCGTGCGGTGATGTCCATCAGCGCATCATACGGATGGGTAGCGTCGGTCATGTCAGACTCCTCTTGGGGCAGGGACAGTTCAGGGAAAAGACGCGCGAAAAAGCGAGAAGGCCGCACTTTGCGGGTGCGGCCTTCTCGAAAACTCTGCTGATGTCAGTGCTTCAGCGGCGTCGTCGGACATGGCGCAACCCATCATCGTCGCGGGTGCGACGACGGAAAGCTGCGCGGCGGTGGGTCCGAGAGGTGATCATGGGGCGCCGCCATACAGCCGAAGGGCAGGGCTTGTCAAGCCGGTTCTCGACGCAGGCAAGGTGCGGTGACTACTCGACGCCGTAATGCGCGAACTCATCGGCGATGCCGGCGTTGATCGCCTTGGCTGCGGCGATGTCGCGCTCCGCTCCATCGGCATCACCCTTCCTGCGCCTGGCAATGCCGCGGCCGTACAGCGCGCTTTCGAGCTGTGGCTTTGCCGCCAGTGCGGTGTCGTAGCCCGCGATCGCCGCATCGAGATTGCCGAGCTTCAGGTAGCAGAGCGCGCGGCTGTCGAGCGTGTAGGGGTCGTTCGGGCGCATACGCAGCGACTGCTCGCAATCGGCCAGCGCCTCCTGCAACTGGCCGAGGATCGCGCGCGTCATGCAGCGTGCGTTGAACACGCCGGCATAGCTCGCATTGATCTTGATCGCGCGGTCGTAATCGGCGAGCGCAAGCACATAGTCGTGCTGATCAAGATAAATGTTGGCGCGGGCATAGGCGTCGCGGTCGTTGTTCGGATTGAGCTCGAGCGATTTGCCGAAGTCGGCCAGTGCCCGTGTCCGGTCGCCACGGTCGCGGAAGATGCGCGCGCGATTGCCGTAGGCCGGGCCATAGTTCGGATCGAGCTTGATTGCCATGTCGAGATCGGCGAGCGCGCGATCTGCGTCTTGATGCTCGCGATAGGCGCTGCCCCGATTGTAGTAGGCAAGCGCGAATTTCGGGTCGAGCTTGATCGCCTGATTATAGTCGTCGAGCGCGTGCTCGTGGTCGTTCTTGGCGCTGTAGGAATTGCCGCGGTTGTTGTAGTAGAGCGGGTCACTCGGCCTCAGCCGGATCGCGCGCGTATAATCGACGATGGCATGGTCGCGATCGCCGAGGTCGTCGTAGGCGATGCCGCGATTGTACCATGCGACCGCATCCTTCGGATTGAGATCGATGGCACGGTTGAGGTCGGCGACCGCGCGCTCCGGATCACCCTTGCGTCGGTACGTCTCACCGCGATTGGCCAGCGCCATCGCATCCGACGGGCTGGACTGTAACACGGCCGTGCAGCCTTCGATGCGCTGATCGCTGCTGATCTTGCCGGTGCCGAAGCACCAGGCACGCGCCTGTGTCGGCGACAAGGGTTCGGCGGCGGATAGCGAGGGCAGCACCAGGGTCGCCAGCAGAGCCAACGCGGCGACAGCATGCTGGTTGCGGGGCGCTGTCGAGTGAGACTGGTTCACTCGACGCCCCAATGCACGAACTCTTTGGCGACGGGTGGCCAGAGCGATCTGGCGGAGGCAGCGTCGCTGTTCGCGCCGCCGCTCAAATTGGCCCCGCGCACGGCCTTCAGACCGGTCTTGAGATCGCCTTGCATCATTTGCGCCCGCGCCGAACTATTTTCACGCCCGCGTGTTTGTACCATTCAGGCGCCGTTTGGTTCGAACCGAGCCGGCGACCTGCGCGACCAAGTAGACATCGCAATTCCGTCAGGCGCGCCCCTTTGTCCGATCCCTCCTATCGCATCGACGTCGACAGCATCCGCCGAGCCTTTCCGCCCGGCACCGAAGCGTCACCCCTGCTGCTGGATTTTGCAGGCTGGCTCGAGGGCCGTCCCTGGGGCAGCGTCGGCTGCTTCGATCTGCGCGGGCAGTTCGCGGATACCGCGCCATTGTTCGATAGCAGCCCGTTACGCGACAAGTTTGCCCTGTTCATGCGCCTGCCGGATGGCTCCGCCGTTGGCGCCTGGTATGGCGAGGGTCTCGACCGCGCCGATCCGCCGATCGTCGGACTTGGATCAGAGGGCGAGTATGACATCCTGGCGCCGTCGCTGCCCTGGCTGATCGCCAAGCTCGCAGCCCAGGAATTCGAAAGCGCATGGCACGATCTGGCCCCCCGCGACGATGTCGAATGTCAGACGGTCGAGCTGGCGCTGTGGCTGAAACAGCGGCTCGCCGACGTAGGGTTGACGCCGCTCGAGCAGGCATCGTCGATCCTGCCGGATTTCCGTGGCTTCATGGCGAAGTGGAGCAGGGATCGCGAGGAATATTGGTCAAACCATCCGATGATGGCCGAGCTCGGCTGGCGGCTTGCCGCTCACTTACCGAAGGGCAAGAACCCCTGGGACAAGACGTCATTCGAGGTCGCGATCGTCGGTGCGCAATATCAGGCGCGCCTCAACTGGCCGGGACCGCGACCTCTCAAAGAGGCCAAGGCGATCGAGCCATTGCTGCGTGAGTTGCGCGACGACATGCGCCGCGCCCAGCCCGAGCTCGGGCTTTGGTACTCGATGGATTTCGGCCTCTACGCCGACGGCCGCGTCATGCCGCGCTTCGACTATGACGAGCGGCCGACGATCGACGACGTCCCGGCCGAGCTGTCCGAGGCGAAGGCTGACCTCGCCCGGGCGCCGCGGCCGGAGCGCTGGGTGCCGACCTGGCTGGCCTGAGTGGAGCGCTGACCTAAAATCCCGCGACGCTGCCGTGCAGATCATAGGCGTCGGCGCGCTCGATCTTGGCGGTGACGATCTCGCCGACGCGCAGGGGGCGGCGGCTCGACAGGTAAACGGCGCCGTCGATCTCCGGCGCATCCGCCTTGGAGCGGCCTTTCGCAACGGTGGGGCCGACCTCGTCGATGATGACCTGCTGGCGGGTGCCGACCTTGCGCTTCAGCCGCCGTGCCGAAATCTTCTGCTGGCGCGCCATCAGCGCGTTGTAGCGCTCCTGCTTCACCTCATCCGGGACAGTGCCGGGCAGCGCGTTGGAGGTGGCGCCCGCGACCGGCTCGTATTTGAAGCAGCCGACGCGATCGATCTCGGCTTCATCGAGCCAGTCGAGCAGATAGGCGAAGTCCGCATCGGTCTCGCCGGGGAAGCCGACGATGAAGGTCGAGCGCAGGGCGAGATCGGGACATTCTTCGCGCCAGCGCTTGATCCGCGCCAGCGTCTTGTCCTGCGCGGCCGGCCGCTTCATCGCTTTGAGGACTTCGGGGCTCGCATGCTGGAAGGGGATGTCGAGATAGGGCAGCACTTTGCCCTCGGTCATCAGCGCAATGACGTCGTCGACATGCGGGTAGGGGTAGACATATTGCAGCCGGACCCAGGCCCCTAGCTCGCCGAGCTCGCGCGCGAGATCGAGGAATCTGGCGCGGACCTGGCGGTCCCTCCACGGGCTCTCGGCATATTTGACGTCGACGCCATAGGCCGACGTGTCCTGCGAGATGACGAGCAGCTCCTTGACGCCGGCGCCGACCAGCCGCTCGGCCTCACGCAGCACATCATTGGCGGGGCGTGACACCAGGTCGCCGCGCAGCTTCGGGATGATGCAGAAGGTGCAGCGGTTGTTGCAGCCCTCGGAGATCTTCAAATAGGCGTAGTGGCGCGGCGTCAGCTTGATGCCCTGCGGCGGCACCAGGTCGAGATGCGGATTGTGCGCCGGCGGCAGCGCCCGGTGCACGGCATCGAGCACGGATTCGTATTGCTGCGGACCGGTGATCGAGAGCACGCCTGGATATGCCTGCTCGATCTGCTCGGGCTCGGCGCCCATGCAGCCGGTCACGATCACCTTGCCGTTCTCGGCCATGGCGTCGCCGATCGCCGAAAGCGATTCCTGCTTGGCGCTGTCGAGGAAGCCACAGGTGTTAACGATGACGATATCGGCCCCGTCATGCTTGCGAGCGAGCTCGTAGCCTTCGGCGCGCAGGCGCGTGATGATGCGCTCGGAATCCACCAATGCCTTGGGACATCCGAGCGAAACGAAGCTGACCTTGGGCGCAGCCGTCTGATCCATACCTAAATCTGCCTGATTGACCGCTTGCAGCTAGTCCCAATTGCCCACAATTACAACCCTTTGCATGGGGCTCCGGCGTGCTATGGATGCGTCGCCGGGGGTGAGTTGAGCGATGAGCGCCGAACAGTCGCCTAAAATTGTGATTGTCGACGAAAGCCCGATCCGGGCCGCGATCCTCGAGGAAGGGTTGCGGGAGGCGGGTTTCACCCAGGTCGTGCATATCAGCGAGATGCAGAGCCTCTTGGCGCGCATCTATGCCGTCGACCCCGATATCATCCTGATCGATCTGGAAAACCCCAGCCGCGACGTCCTGGAACAGATGTTCCAGGTCAGCCGCGCCGTGCGCCGGCCGATCGCGATGTTCGTCGATCAGAGTGATTCGGCCTCGATCCAGGCCTCCGTGGAGGCGGGGGTATCCGCCTACATCGTCGACGGGCTGAAGAAAGAACGCATCAAGCCGATCCTCGACCTCTGCGTGTCCCGCTTCAACGCCTTCGCGAAACTCCAGGAGGAGCTGGAGCGCACCAAATCGCAGCTCGAGGACCGCAAGATCATCGAGCGCGCCAAGGGCATATTGATGCGGGTGAAGGGCCTGACCGAAGACGAGGCCTACGTGCTGATGCGCTCCACCGCGATGCGCGAGAAGAAGAAGATCGGCGAGATCGCCCAGTCGATCATCACCGCGTCGGAGATGCTGAAATGACCGGACCGCTCCGTATAGGGTTCATCCCGCTGGTCGATGCCGCCGCGCTGATCGTTGCCGTCGACAAGGGCTTTACCGCGGCCGAGGGGCTCGAGGTCGAGCTGGTGCGCGAGGTGTCCTGGTCCAACGTCCGCGACAAGCTCAATATCGGCCTGTTCGATGCTGCGCATCTGCTTGCGCCCGTCGCGATCGCGTCCTCGCTCGGGCTCGGCCACGTCAAGGTCCCGATCGCAGCCCCCTTCAACCTCGGCATCAACGGCAACGCCATCACGGTCTCGCCTCCGCTCCATGCGGCGCTGATGGAGGAGATCGACGGCGACCGCTTCGATCCGATGGTGACCGCCAAGGCGCTCTCGCGCGTGGTGGCGAAGCGGCGCAAGGCGGGGGCTGAACCGCTGACCTTCGGCATGACCTTCCCGTTCTCGACCCACAATTACCAGCTCCGGTTCTGGATGGCGGCGGCCGGCGTCGATCCCGACGAGGACGTGCGCCTCGTGGTGCTGCCGCCACCCTACATGGTCGACAGCCTGGCCAGCGGCCATGTCGATGCGTTCTGCGTCGGCGCGCCCTGGAATTCGGTCGCGGTCGATCTCGGCATCGGCCATATCCTGCATTTCGTCTCTGACATCTTGGTCCGCGCGGCCGAGAAGGTTCTGGCCGTGCGCCAGACCTGGGCCGAGAAGAACCCGGATGTGGTCGCAGCACTGGTGCGCGCGGCGGTGAAGGCTGCGGAGTTCATCGAGCATCCAGAAAACCGCGACGAGGCGGCGCAGATCCTGGCGCAGCCGGAGCGGATCGGCGTCGATGCCGAGGTGATCCAGCGCACCCTGGGTGGCCGCCTGAAGATCTCGCCCGATGGCACCTTGCGCGAGAGCGGCCGCTACCTGCTGGTCGGCCGCGAAGGGGCAGGGCGGCCGGACCCGGTCCAGGCCGCCTGGCTCTATGCACAGATGGTGCGCTGGGGGCAGACGGCGCTCAGCGAAGCCGCGCTGAGGACGGCCATGGGCGTGTTCCGGCCCGACCTCTATGACGCCGCGGTGGGGCAAAGCGGGAGCGCCAAGGACGTCTCCGGCGGGCCGTTCGGGGCCTTCGCTGGGCCGGGTTTCGATCCCCAGGATCTGGCCGGATATCTCGCCTCCTTCGAGGTCGCGCATCGCACCCGTTAGGCGCTGCTCAAATAATGGGCGAGTCGATTCGAAGGCTAAACTTTGGGCCATTGCTGCCCGATGCGGCATGAATACTGATCCATTTCATGCGCTGCACATAAGCTTAAGCCGCTGATTTTAAACAATTCCTGGATCCATGCTGCGTTGGCACACTCCTTGAATAGGAGGGAGCAAGCCGACCGGCGTGGAAGCCGGCGGCCCAAGTCCATGATGGATTTCCGCAGCAACGAGGCTGATCGGATCGCCCCGGGTTCCGGCCAGGCCGCGTGCGCCTGAAATCGTGCTCCCAGCGATCAACGTCGTTTCAACCCGTTGTGGCCGCCCCGCGCGGCGCTGGAGCTTCGATATGGATTACGCAAAACCCTCTGACGTTGTGGCCTCGATGATCGATGCCAGCCTGAAGAAGCTGGCGCTCGGCCCGCGCGACCTCCTGATCCGCGGCGCGATTTCCGGCGCGCTCTTGGGCGCTGCCACCAGCCTCGCCTTCGGCGCCGCCGTTACCACCGGCCAGCCGCTGGTCGGCGCCATCATCTTCCCCGTCGGCTTCGTGATGATCGTGCTGCTCGGCCTCGAGCTCGTCACCGGCAGCTTCGCGTTGCTGCCGCTTGCGCCGCTCGAGGGCAAGTCGAGCTGGGGCGCGGTGATCTCCAACTGGTCGTGGGTATTCCTCGGCAACCTCCTCGGCAGCATCCTGTTCGGCGGCCTGCTCGCGATCGCGCTGACCAACATGGGCACGGCCGCGCCGACCGGCGTTGCCGCGCGCATCATTGCGGTCGCCGAAGCCAAGACGCTCGCCAACGAAGCGCTCGGCACCGCCGGCATGATCAGCGTCTTCGTCAAGGCGATCCTCTGCAACTGGCTGGTCTGCCTCGGTGTCGTGATGGCGATGACCTCGACCTCCACGGTCGGCAAGATCGTCGCCGCATCGCTGCCGATCACGACCTTTTTCGCGCAGGGTTTCGAGCACGCCGTCGTCAACATGTTCGTCATGCCGACCGGCATGCTGATGGGCGCGAAGGTCAGCGTCTACCAGTGGTGGGTGTGGAACCAGATCCCGGTCACGCTGGGCAACATTGTGGGCGGCTGCCTGTTCACCGGCATCGCGCTCTACGCAACGTACAAGCCCGCAAAGCCGGCGGCCGAAGTGGCGCAGGTCGCGGTCCAGGCAGCAGAGTAGGTCCAGTCACCCCATGAAACTCGACACAGCACCCACGGCCGACTTCTCCGACGAGCAGAAGCGCTATCTCGAAGGCTTCATGTCCGGCCTCCAGGTCGGACGTGTGGGCCGCGCCTTCGCCGCCGGCGGCGCTCCCGCCGCGGCGGCCAGCGCGCCGTCAGAGCCGACCGGTCCCGATGCCGCGGCGCTGAAAGCGCAGGACAAGGTCACGGCGGCGGGCAAGAAGCTCGCCGACCAGGAGAAGTTCAAGCGCGAGCTACATCCTTTCGACGGCTACGAGCGGCTGAAGGATCAGGCGCGCAACAACGCAAATCCGACGCCGGCGGACAATTTCCGCTGGCGCTATTACGGCATCTTCTGGGTCGCGCCTGCGCAGACCTCCTACATGGCGCGCCTGCGCATTCCGAACGGCATCCTGAAGCACTGGCAGATGTCGGGCCTCGCCGATCTGGCTGAGGCTTACGGCGGCGGCTACACCCATGTGACCACGCGCGCCAACTTCCAGATCCGCGAGATCGAGCCGAAGAACGCGGTCGCGCTGATCGAAGGCATCCAGGACATCGGCCTGTGCTCGCGCGGCTCCGGCGCGGACAACATCCGCAACGTCACGGGCACGCCGACTGCTGGCATCGATCCGCAGGAATTGCTCGACACGCGCCCCTATGCGCGCGAGTGGCACTACCACATCCTCAACGACCGTTCGCTCTACGGCCTGCCGCGCAAGTTCAACGTCGCCTTTGACGGTGCGGGCCGCGTCGCGGTGCTGGAGGAGACCAACGACATCGCGTTCTCCGCGGTCGAAGTGAAGGACGGCTTCGGCGTCGACGCCGGCGTCTGGTTCAGGCTCGGCATCGGCGGCATCACTGGCCACAGGGATTTCGCAAAGTATTCGGACATCGTCGTTCGTCCCGAGGACGCCACCGCGGTTGCTGACGCCATCGTGCGCGTCTTCATCGAGCATGGCGACCGCACCAACCGCACCAAGGCGCGGCTGAAATACGTGCTCGACAACATGGGGCACGACCAGTTTCTCAAGCTGGTCGAGGAACGGCTCAAGAAGCCGTTTGCGCGCGTGCCGGCGGACGCGATTGCAGCGCGCCCAAGCTTCGATCGCATGGCCCATATCGGCGTGCACAAGCAGAAGCAGGCCGGGCTCAACTGGGTCGGCGTCGCGCTGCCGGTCGGCAAGCTCACCTGTGAGCAGATGCGCGGCATCGGCAAGATCTCGCAGGATCTCGGCGACGGCGACATCCGCCTGACCGTCTGGCAGAACTTCCTGATCTCGGGCGTCCGCGACGAGAACGTCGCGCTGGTGACCGCAGCCGTCGAAAAGCTCGGGCTTGCCACGCAGGTCTCGAACGTCCGCGCTGGCCTGATTGCCTGCACGGGGAACGCCGGCTGCAAGTTCGCGGCCTCCGACACCAAGCGCCACGCGGCCGCGATCGGCGACTGGTGCGACGAGCGCGTCAACCTCGACACGCCGCTCAACATCCATCTGACCGGCTGCCATCACTCCTGCGCGCAGCACTTCATCTCCGACATCGGCCTGATCGCCGCGAAGGTGCCGGGCGCGACAGAGGAGGACACGGTCGAGGGCTATCACCTCTTCACCGGCGGCGGCTTCGGTCCCGATGCCGATATCGGGCAGGAGGTCTATCACGACGTCAAGGCCGAGGACGCGCCAAAACTCGTCGAGGGTCTCTTGAAGGCCTATCTCGCCAACCGCGCCTCGCCGGTAGAAACGTTCCTCACCTTCTCACGTCGCCATGACGGCGAAGCCCTGCGCAAACTGGCCGGAGCGGAAGCAACAGCATGACCCAGATGCCTGTCCCACCGAAACTCGAGATCATCCCGCCGAACGCGCCCTTCAGCGAAGGGCAGCGGCTGTGGCTGAATGGATTTCTCGTGGGCATGTTCGGCCTCGACGGCTCGACGCCGTTGTCGCCCGCCGAAAACGGTGCGGTGCTCGCGCCGCAGGGCGATGGCGATGATGGTGAGGCACCCTGGCACGATCCGGCGATGCCGATCGGCGATCGCATGAAGCTTGCGGAAGGGCGTCCGCTCCGCCGCCGCATGATGGCGGCGATGGCGCAGCAGGATTGCGGCCAGTGCGGCTACAACTGCGCCGACTATTCCGACGCCATCGCCAAGAAGAGCGAGGCCCGCCTCAATCTCTGCGCTCCCGGCGGCAAGGACACCGCGCGGATGCTGAAGCAGCTCTATGAGGAGCTGGACAAGGCGCCGGCGGCGAAGCCTGCCGAAGGTGCCGCGGCGTCGGCGGCCGCACCGGCCAAGCCCGAAGTGAAGGCCGAGCTGGGTCGCGCCCGCGAAAATCCGGCTGAAGCCGTCTTCCTGTCGCGGCGTCTTCTCAACAAACAGGGCTCCGAGAAGGAGACCTATCACATCGAGTTCGATCTCTCGGAGAGCAAGCTCGACTATATCGTCGGCGACAGCTTCGGCGTGTTCGCACGCAACGATCTCGGCCTCGTCGACCAGATCATCGCGCTGCTCGGCGCCTCCCATACCACAGAGGTCAACGGCAAGACGCTGCGCCAGGCGCTGGTCGAGGACGTCTCGCTCTCGCCGGCGCCCGACAAGCTGTTCGAGCTGCTCTCCTTCATCACCGGCGGCGCGCAGCGCGAGAAGGCGCGGGCGCTGGCGCAGGGCGAGGATCCCGATGGCGATGCCACGACCCTCGACGTCATGGCGGCGCTGCAAAAATTCTCCGGCTGCCGTCCGCATCCCGAAGCCTTCGTCGAGGCGCTCGAGCCCTTGCAGCCGCGGCTCTACTCGATCTCGTCCTCGCACAATGCGACGCCGGGAAAGCTGTCGCTGACCGTCGATTCCGTGCGCTACGTCATCGGCAAGCGCAAGCGCCTCGGCGTCGCCTCGACCTTCCTCGGCGAGCGCATCACCGAAGGCGAGAAGCTGAAGGTTTATGTGCAGAAGGCGCACGGCTTTGCGCTGCCGCAGGATCCGAAGACGCCGATCATCATGATCGGTCCCGGCACCGGCGTCGCGCCGTTCCGCGCCTTCCTGCTCGACCGCAAGGCGACCGGCGCGCCGGGCAAGAACTGGCTGTTCTTCGGCCATCAGCGCAGCGACTGTGATTTCTTCTATCGCGACGAGCTCAACGCGCTGAAGACCTCGGGTCTGCTGACCCGCCTTTCGCTGGCCTGGTCGCGCGACGGCGAGAAGAAGTTTTACGTGCAGGACCGCATGCGCGAGCTTGGCCGCGAGGTGTGGACGTGGCTCGCCGAAGGCGCGCATCTCTACATCTGCGGCGATGCCAAGCGCATGGCCAAGGACGTCGAGCGTGCGCTGGTCGACATCGTCGCCCAGTTCGGCGCGCGCTCGACGGACGAGGCCGTGAGCTTCGTGGCCGATCTCAAGAAGAAGGGCAGGTTCCAGGCGGACGTCTATTAGTGCACGGGAACCGGTTCCATTGGCTTAAAGGTTGAACGAATAAGATTCTCGGAACCCGCCGGTGAAGAGAATTTCCCTCTACGGCGGCGGTTCTAAAGAGAACCGCCGTCGCTATTTCCGCCGCCATCTTGTCCGCCGTCGCGATTGCTCCTTCATATCCCCGCAAATGGGGCGTTGGAGATCGACCATGCGCGAACTATCGGCGGAAGCCAGGCTGCACTTCTACGCGCGCTCGCTCTCGCGGCGGACCGGGGCCAGCATGCACCATGTTGCGCTCTACAGCGCCTTTGCGGTCATCGCGGCCATCGTCTTCGGCACGCTGTCGGTGCACCCGTTTTGAATCTTCGAAGGGTGGGTTAGCCGAAGGCGTAACCCACCCTTCTCTCTTCGTGGAAAGTAAAAGAGGTCGGTTACGCTTCGCAAAGCTAACCCACCCTACAAATTCGCCTCACGCGGCGCGCTTGAATGGCGCCACTGCAATCCCCGCATCCTTCAACGCCTGACGCAGATTGCGCGCGATGTCGACGGCGCCTTGCGTGTCGCCGTGGATGCAGACCGTATCCATCCGCATCTTGATGACCTTGCCGGTGACCGAGACCACGGCGCCGTCCTGCACCATGCGCACGACGCGGTCCGCGATCGCCTTGGCATCGTGCAGCACCGCGCCAGGCTTCTTGCGCGAGACCAAATTGCCGTCGTCCTCATAGGCGCGGTCGGCGAACACCTCATGCACCATCGGTAGGTTGGCGTCCTCGCCGGCCTTCACCAGCTTTGAATTGGCGAGTACGACGAAGATCAGGCTGGGATCGACGGCCTTGATGCCCGCCGCGATCGCCTTTGCGGTCATGTCGTCCTCGCAGGCGACGTTGGAGAGCGCGCCATGCGCCTTCACATGCGTGACCTTGTGGCCAGCCGCGGTCGCGATCGCCTGAAGCGCGCCGATCTGGTAGGCGACGAGGTTCTCGATCTCCGAAGCCTTCAGCCCGACGATCGGGTGCCGGCCGAAGCCGTGCAGGTCGCGATAACCAGGGTGCGCGCCGATCGAGACGCCGCGTGCTTTCGCCAGCTCAACCGTCCGCCGCATGATGTCGGGGTCGCCGGCATGGAAGCCGCAGGCGACGTTGACCGAGGTCGCAAGCTCAAGCATCGCGGCGTCGTTGCCCATCTCCCAGGCGCCAAATCCTTCACCGAGGTCGCAGTTGAGATCGATCGTCGTCATGGTGCTCTCCGCCTCTGGTCTTCTCGTCGGTTACGGCTCCGCCGGACTCTGCCACGTCGCGGCATCGACCGCATTCACCGCGTGGCCCGCGACGTTAGCATCGTGCAAAGCCTCGATGTTGAGCTCGACGGTATCCGCCGTGCGCAAGCGGTCGGGCAGGCTGCGCAGGAGCTGCGCGAATTTTTTCGCCTCGTCCTGCGCTTCCGCCATGCTGATCGCCTTGAAGCGGAACGCCGTGCCGGCCGAGGTCTGGGCGAGGCTGCCGAGATCGGCGGAGATGACAGTTGCGATCTTCGGATAGCCGCCGCTGGTGCCGCGATCCATCATCAGGACGATCGGCGCGCCGTTGCCGGGCACCTGGATGCTGCCGTTGACCGTGCCGTCGGAGACGATGTTGTGGCCGTGCAGATGCTTGATCACGGGGCCTTCGAGCCGGTAGCCCATGCGATCGGAGGTTGCCGAGATCTTCCAGTCGCTCGACAGGAACAACTCCCTGTTGGCGTCGTCGAACTCGTCGTCCTGCGGCCCCAGCAGGACGCGGATCGGACCGTCCGGCGGTTTCGGCAATTCGATCCGCTGCTCGGGCCCGCCGCTTGCGGCCGCAACCGTGAACTCGTCGCCGGCCTGGAGCGGGCGCGGGTAGGGGCTGCCGAGCCCTGCGCGGGCGTTCACCGCGAGGCTGCCGAACACCGGCTCGCCCTGGATAGCCCCTTCGATCGCGAGATAAGTGAAGGCGCCGCCGCGGGCGAAGCCAAGCGTCAGCGTCTCGCCATCCTTCAGCGTCACCGAGGTCTCGCTCGCCACCGGCTTGCCGGCGATATCGGCATTGCGCGGCGCGCCCGTGATCGCGATGCGCACCGCGCCGTCGCGCGCGGTGAAGGAGGCGCCAAACGGGCCGATCTCGACAACGGCCGCGAACAGCTCGTTGCCGACCAGGCAGTTGGCGGCTGCCAGCGCCAGCCGGTCCATCGCGCCGCTCGGCGTCAGGCCATAGCGCTGCGCGCCCGTACGCCCGCCATCCTGGACGGAGCTTGCAGGGCCGATGCTGGCGACGACGAGCCGGCTCATGCGTCCACCCGCTCGGCGATGATCTCGCCGGCCTCGGCGGCGCGGTCCTGCTCCGCGAAGGTCTTGTGGTCGATGGCGAAAAACGTCACGCGATCACCGGGTTCGGTGAGGAATGTCGGATTCCGGTGGAGCTGATAGGTCCGCACCGGCGTGCGGCCGAGCAGGTGCCAGCCGCTCGGCGCGGCAAGGCATTGGATTCCGGCCTGGATGCCGCCGATCGAGATCGTGCCGGCGGGTGTCAGCAGGCGCGGATTCTGCCGCCGCGACATGTGCAGGGATTCGTCCAGGCCGCTGAGATAGGACCAGCCCGGCGTGAAGCCGATCATGGCGACGCGATAGTCGCCGGCCACATGCCGGGCGACGATGTCCTCGGGCGTGGTGTTCAGCGCCTTGGCGACATCCTCGAGGTCGATGCCGTGCTCGCCGCCATAGGCCACGGGAATGCGCCAGCGGCGCGCTTTTGCCGTGGGCGGCTGCGGCCGGCTTGCAAGTGCCAGCAGCTGTTCGCCCAGCGCATCGAAGCCGATCCGTCCCGGATCGTAGTGCACCAGCAGCGAGCGATAGGTCGGCACCGCCTCGGTGACGCCCTCGATGGCAGCCGCGGTGAGCGCCCGGTCGAGCACCAGCACGCGCTGGTTGGCGTCGTCGTCGATGGTGCGGCTGAACTCGACCGTGACGGCACTGTCGCCACTGGGCAGAAGGCGGGGCGGGGGAAGCGTCGCGGCCATGAGCTGTCGAAATCGGCCTTTTGGAAAATCGCGGGAGACTCCCTTGGTTCCCGCTGCCCCATTGCTTCGCGTAAATGCGCCCGCAAGTCCAATAAATTAATGCAAGGGTGTGCGATAAGGCCTTGTTATCGCGTCGCATAATAGGCCTGCGCGGCTTCGCCTTGGCCCTTGACGGCAGGCCCGCGCCTCGCAAGATGCGCGCGTCGTTTCCCGCCCATCCGGAGCTCGTTGTCGTCCATGTCGCTATCCCCCGAAGCCCGCAAGACCCTCGCCGGCATCACCACCGCCACCATCACCACGGTCCTCCTGAAGAAGGGCCTGCGCAATGTCTGGATGCGCGGCGCGCGTCCGCTGCGCCCCGGTTTGCCGCGGCTGGTCGGCCCGGCCTTCACGCTGCGCTTCGTGCCGGCACGCGAGGATCTGGCGACGCCGGAATCCTGGTCCTCGCCGATCTCGACCCGCACCGCGATCGAAGCGATGCCGGAGGGCTGCATCGCCGTGGTCGACGCCATGGGCATCACCGACGCCGGCATTTTCGGCGACATCCTCTGCGCGCGCATGGTCAAGCGCGGCGTCACCGCACTCGTAACCGACGGCGTCGTGCGTGACGTCGAGGGCGTGCTCGGCACCAATCTTCCGGTCTGGTGCGACGGCTATGCCGCGCCGCCGTCCGTTGCGGGCCTGACCTTCGTTGGCTGGGGCGAGCCGATCGGCTGCGGCGGCGTTGCGGTGTTTCCGAACGACATCGTCGTCGCCGACCAGGACGGCTGCGTGCTGATTCCGCAGGCCATGCTCGATCACGTGCTCAACGAGGGCGTCGAGCAGGAGCGGATGGAAGCCTGGATCGTCAACGAGGTGAACAACGGCGCCGTGCTGCCGGGCCTCTATCCCATGAACGCCGAGACCAAGGCGCGCTACGCCGCAAGCAAGAAGTAACGAGAAACCAAGCGAGGTACCCCATGGAGATCCACGTCGCAGGCACGCGGCCGACCCGCCGCGCGCCCAAGGAGAATTTCACCGGCACGGTGTTGCAGGACCCCGTCATCATGGCGCCCGCGCCGGCGCGCCTGAACTGCTCGCGCGTCTCGTTCGAGCCGGGCGCGCGCACCAACTGGCACCATCATCCGCTCGGGCAGACGCTCTACGTCATCTCCGGCGTCGGCCGTGTCCAGGCCAAGGGCGGCCCGATCAGGGAAATCCGCCCCGGCGACACCGTCTGGATTCCGCCGAACGAATTGCACTGGCACGGCGCTTCACCGACCAACGGCATGACCCACATCGCCATGCAGGAGGCGCTCGACGGCGTCTACTCGACCTGGATGGAGCCGGTCACCGACGCGGAATATTCGGCGCCGGTCGGCTAGCTACGGTCTTTCGCGCCGGACGCAACGCAGCGCGTCAGCGCTGTGTTGCTGATCCGGGGCCCGAGTTCTCGACGCGTCTGAGGCGCTGCTCACAGGGCGTCGCGCCCCGCGGCGGTGATCCGGTATTCGATCTCTCCTGAATCGAGTGGTTCGGTCTCAACGAGTCCCAACTCGACAAGTCGGGCGACGATTTCGTGGTCGAACAGCGGTGGGCTGATCCAGGCTTCGCAAGCCAGCCGTCCCAGGAAATCGCGCTCGGTCGCGGTAAGGTCCATCGGACAAATCTCGCCACCCCAGAACCAAGGCCGCAGCCGTGTCCTGGTTCCGGCCGACAATCCCTAGATACTCCCAAAAGCGCTCAAGAGCCCGATTGCGATGGGCACGAGGGCCGCGCACGCCCAAAATGCGGGTGCGCCGGAGCTTAGGCCGGCAACAAGGATCCAGACGCCGAAGCCGGCGATGAAACCCGAAATCGCATAGGCGAGTACCTTGTCCATCGTGACACGCGTCAGTTGGCGACGCGGGCTTCCTCCTTCCTGCTCACCTGCCAGATCACGACATGGTAGTGCGGCACGTCCACTCCGGGGTGCCCCGGGTTGAAGTAGATGCTGACGTGGTCAACTCTTCCAGCAAATCCCGGCGCCTCCAATGACTTGTGGTCGTCGACGTCTCTTGTCGGCACCATGTACACGGTCGCTGCCAGGCGATCCATGCGATCGAAGCAGAGGAACGGCCCAAGTGGCAGAGAGTCGGGTTTGACAAAGAGGATGCCTAGCCCAGGAAAGAACTTTGGGAAGTTCACGAGGTCGCTGACGCGCTTGAATCCGTTCTTCTCGGCAATCTTCCGCTGATTTGCCGGCAAGTGAACGATCTGGCGCTTCCTGCGCGCCTTCGCCTCCCGGCGAGTCACTGCTCTGGCTTTTTCGACCTTGCCGGCCGGCTGCACCCTGGTCGGTGCAAGCGTCTCCGGCGCCGATGGCTGGGTTTGAAAGAACTGGGCTGCAGGCTGCCTCACGCCGGCAGTCAACACAATCAATGCGACCAGGGCTGCGGTCGCCAGTGAATTGCGCATGGAGACCTCCCAATGGTTTGGTCACCGGCCCTGCCTCTGCTCTCGCCAGCGCATGAAGTCCTGAAATAATTGCTCGCGGTCCGGCGGACGGTCCCGCGGATTGCTGATCGGTTTTTGCTCGAGGAAACGACCGAACGCCTTGCGAAGCGCGGCTTCTCCGCCGGATTGCTGCTGGAGCCAGCGGTCCGCAGGTTGAAATCGCCGCCAGCCGGGAAGCTGCGCGGCCAGGTTCACCTCTCGCCATTTGGGGTGATGACCGTCGCCCAGAAATTCAGGAAACCGCGAGAACAGTGTCTGCACGAACAGTTCCAGAAGCGGAAACCGCTCGCTGCGGGTCGGCCAGTTGTAAGCGAAAAGCGCGCATTTGATCGCGATGGTGTCGACGCTGTCGGAGACGCCGATGATCTCCGGATAGTCTTCGTGGCGGAGAGTCGATGGCAGATAATCACGCTGCAGCATCGCCTTCGAATAGGGGATGGACAGAAAGTGAAGGCTGTCGCCCGGCGCGTAGCGCGCCAGGAAGCTGACCGGCTTGCCGGACACCAGCAAGGCGGCTGAGATTTGCCCCTTCCGCATTCCCTCCAGTGCTGCATCCAGAGCCAGGTTGGATTCGCTGACCTTCACCTCAAGATGGTCGAGCACCTCGCGGCCGAGAACAGCGCCAGCACTGCCTTCTTCGCCGAGATTGACCCGCTTTCCCGCAAGATCCGCCACGCTCTGGATCTCGGACCGTGCGAGGAGGTGGAACTCTTCGACAAACAACGGGGTGATGTAGACAAGCTTGTTGCCGACATCTCCGAGGGTTCCTGAGTCTCGGAGACGATCAGCCAGTAGGACAGGAGCGATCGCCATGTCGGCGCCTGCCAGGCTGAGTATGTCGATGATGTTGCGCGTGCCACCATTTCCCACCATTGGCAGCACCCGCAATGCGACCTCCCCATGAGGGCCGGTCTCCTGGCCACTGGCCAGCGTCGTCGCAATGTCCTGAGCTATGGCGAACTCGGTGCTCTGCGCCGCACCGGTTACAAATCCTGTCGTGTGCGGATCAGCTCTTGCGGCTTCCTTCCTTGGGGCATTTTCCTTCCGCGGAGACATCTTCGCCGCGTCGCTAGGGGAAACGGATGGCCGGGTTTGCGCGAGGGATGTCTGGACCTGTCCGCCGAGCCAGGTCGCTGCAATGAATGCGGTGAACAAACCGGCCCGCACAGCTTCGCAGACCCTCATTGTTCAAACCTGTTCGCGGCGTCAGCGCCCGCTTGGCGCGGTCTCATCCAGCCGGCAAATCTCACTCTGCCCATCCGTCGCGCGACAGGCTGGAATGGGTTTGCTTGGGTTTCCCAACGCACCGATCGGAGCGACGTTCCCTGATGTCTGCCCACCATTGGTGAGGCGCGACTCGTTAGCAACCGTGCGACGGGCAAGCGTTGCCGTGCCTAAAGCGCGATGAGATTGGGATGAATCGTCATCGCGCTTTAGGGTTATTGTTGGAGCATGATCTCCGCGCAAACGCGTTCCGCGTTTGTCGCGAGGGAAAACCGCTTCACACTTTTCCGGATCATGCTCTAGAGTCTTTCCGCAGTCCACGTGCCCGTGCACAGGGTGCCGCGCCAGGTGCCCGAGCCGGAGGTGCCGGCGAGGTGGCCAAAGCCTGTGGCGCGCTTGACGCCGCTAATCAAGATGACGTTGATACTGCCGGCGTCGGCGACGCGCCCCGACGCACTCACCGCGGCGCTGCTGGAGGCGACCTGACCGTTGCTGATGCCGATGGCGACTGTCGAGCCGTTGCCGCAGGCATCCGATGACGATGCGATCCGCACGTTCCAGGTGCCGTCAAACGTCGCGGTCGCGGCGCTTGCGTGTGCGACCGGCAAGGCAATGACGAGGATGCTGGTCAAAAGTCCCTTGCGAAAATGATTCATGGCTGGCCCCTATGGATTGAACATGCGGGGAACCTGTCACGGTGCTCGGGTGCGCCGATGTGAGGGCTGTCACGTCGGTTCCGCGGGCGTGACGTCGCGCACGCGGGATGCTGCTGTGCAGCGCAACGTGACAAGGCGTTACCTTCGTGGCCTGCTGCCTGCGACCCAAAGGGCTTTTCGCAAAGGATCCAAAGGATGCCTGAATCCGACAAGGTGTTTGCCGGCTCGGTCCCGGAGAATTACGACCGCTATATGGTTCCCCTGATCTTCCAGAGCTATGCCGACGACATGGCGCGTCGCGTCGCCGCGCGCTCGCCCAGGGCCGTGCTGGAAACGGCGGCGGGAAGCGGCGTAGTCACACGCGCCGTCGCAGCCGTCCTGCCGCCGGATGCGACTTACGTCGCGACCGATCTCAATCAGCCGATGCTCGACCATGCAAAGCTTCGGCAGGGCGCCGATCCACGCGTGAGCTGGCGCCAGGCCGACGCGCAGGTACTCCCGTTCCCCGACGGTTCGTTCGATGTCGTGTGCTGCCAGTTTGGCGCGATGTTCTTCCCGGACCGCGTCAAGGCCTACGAGGAGGCGCGGCGCGTGCTGAGGCCGGAGGGGGTTTTCATCTTCAACGTCTGGGACAGGATCGAGGACAACGTCTTCGCCGCAGACGTCACCGACGCGCTGGCCGAACTCTTCCCGGACGATCCACCGCGCTTCCTCGCGCGCACGCCGCATGGCTATAACGACACGGCCCTGATCCGCCGCGATGTGCAGGACGCAGGATTTTCAGACGTGGCAGTTCAAACGAGGGCCGATCAAAGCCGGGCGATTTCGGCGCAGCATGCCGCTATGAGTTATTGTCAGGGCACGCCGCTCCGCAACGAAATCGAGGCGAGACGCCCCGACGCGCTGGAGGCTGCCACCGCTCACGCGGCAAGGAAAATTGCCGCGCGACACGGTGGGGGCGAGATCTCCGCCAAGATCCAGGCGCACGTGATCGAGGCCTCGGGTTAGGGCTGACCGAGGCGTTGCTCCGCCAGGGAGTCAGCCGGCGGCCTTCGCGTCGAAATATACTGATTGCCCCACGTCCACAGCATGCGAATGACGGGCTCGAGCGAGCGACCGAGCGTCGTCAGCGAATATTCAACACGTAGCGGGACCTCGGCATAGATCTCGCGATGAATGAGGCCCGCAGCCTCGAGTTCGCGAAGCTGTCGCGTCAGCATGCGCTGAGTAATGCGTGACAGACGGCGCTTGAGCTCGTTGAAGCGAACGACGTCGTTGAGGAGGTGATAGAGGATCACCGCCTTCCACTTGCCGTCGATCAGATCGAGCGTCGCCTCCACCGGACATCCGACCGCGCAATCATAGGTGTTGCCCGCGAGCTTCTTCATAGTTCACTCCGTGATACCAGGAGACGAAACTGTGCGTAATTGTCAGCGCCCAAATTAGCGCGCAACGTGACGCTCGCAAAGTCCGATATTGCAGCGAGCCGCAGCCGGCGCAGACCGGCAGAGCACGCGTGACAACCGTGTCGAGGAACACAAGGAGCGAGCAACGTGAGAAGAGGGATTCGACTGGTCACTTTGGCCGCAGCGGCAATCCTGGCGGGAGCTGCACACGCGGAGAACGGAAACATCCATGCGGAGGTATTCGCCAAATTACCTCAGTCCGTCGGCAACATTGCATTCACGCCGGACAACCAGCTGATCTTCAGCCATCATCCATTCTACAGTCCAGACGTCCGCGTGGCCCGACTGACGTCGCCGACGACCTTCGAGCCGTTTCCAAATGCCGAATGGAATACACCGCGCAAAGGCACTGATCAGTACCTCGACAACGTGCTGGGCCTGCGATCCGATGAAAGCGGTGTCGTATGGATCATCGACATGGGCTTCCGGACCCAGATCACGCCGAAGCTGGTCGGCTGGAATACACGCACGAACAGGCTGGAGCGCATCTACTACATCCCGGAGCCGATCACGCTGAAGGGATCGCAGCCGCAGGATATCGTGATCGATCAGAAGAACCGGAAATTCTACATCGCCGACGAAAATATAGGACCAGGCGGTGACGGCTCCCATGCGGCAATCATCGTCATCGACATGGACAGCGGCGTCGCGCGGCGCGTGCTGGATGGTGATCGATCAACCGTTCCTGAGAATGTGCCGATCACCGTCGATGGTAGCGATCTGACCGTGCCCGGCAAGGATGGCAAGCCGTCGATCATCAAGGTCGGCTGCGACGGCATCACGATGGATGTGAGATCCGAATGGGTCTACTTCGCGCCGCTCAGCGGCCGGTCGTTGTACCGCATCAAGGTCGCCGATCTGAACGACGAGAAGCTCAGCCCGGAGGAGCTGAGCGGCAGGGTCGAACGCTACTCGGACAAGCCGAACAATGGCGGCCTGTCGATCGACTATGCAGGTAATCTCTACCTGACCGCCGTCGAGACAAAGTCGATTGGCATTATCGGCGCGGACCGCAAGTACCGCACCTATCTTAGCGATCCCGACATGGTATGGCCTGATGGGATCACGGCCTCGCCTGACGGTTACATGTACGTTTCGGCGTCCCAGGTATCGGCGGCAGCCATGTTCCATGACGGGAAGGCGGAGAACAAGACGCCATATCTCATCTATCGCTTCAAGCCGCTGGCGACAGGCTACATCTCACGCTGAGACAGGCGAGCAGGCAACCCCGGCGACGAGGTCGCCGGAGCCG
Source organism: Bradyrhizobium iriomotense (assembly GCF_030160715.1). Taxonomy (GTDB): domain Bacteria; phylum Pseudomonadota; class Alphaproteobacteria; order Rhizobiales; family Xanthobacteraceae; genus Bradyrhizobium; species Bradyrhizobium iriomotense. The sequence goes on along the minus strand of NZ_BSOW01000055.1, from coordinate 847 downwards.
ACCGAGGACCACTATTAACAACGGAGCGCACGATGAAATCGAAGGCCTGGGGCATCGCAAGCGTCGCCGTCTGTATCGCATTGGGTGTCGCGCCCGCAGCGACTGCGCAAGCCCAGGAAGCGGCGCCTCACGCCTTCCTGGTCGCCATTGAATCAATTCACGACATGGAGACCTTCAGCAAAGAGTACGGCCCAAAGGTGCCTGCAACGCTGCAACCTTACGGCGGTCGCTTTCTGGTTCGCGGAGGAATGCTGACCAACCTTGAAGGCGAGGCGCCGGGTCGCTTCGTCATCATCGAGTTCGACAGCCTTCAGAACGCGCTGAACTGGTACCAATCGCCCGAGTATCAGAAGCTCATCCCGCTCCGCCAGAAGGCATCGAGGTCGACGCTGTTCATTGCCGAAGGTCCGTCGAAATAGTCGGGCGCGATATCGTCAGTTCACGCGCGACCAGGTCTGGCCGCCGCAGAACATGCCGCCGAAGGCGCAGCCCTGCACGCGCAGGCGATCGGTGCCGCGCATCGCGATCGTGGAATCGTAGGTCGAGCCGGTGTTGGGATCGACGATCCGGCCGGTCCATTTTTGGCCCTGGACCGGCTTCATATTGATCAGGATCTGCTCGCCATTCTGGTCCGACTTGGCATCGACCGAGTAGCCGCAGAGATTGTTGCCGCACTGCTCGATGCGGACCTTGCCTTCCTTCTCCTCGGTCAGCCAGACGCCGAGCGGCGAGTTGAGGTCGCGCGTGGGCGCGGGCGCTGCGGCCGGAGCGGCCGCCGCCTGAACGGGAGGCGGAGCGGGTGCCGACGGCGGAGCCGGGGGGGCGGGCGGAGCAACTGCGACGGTGG
>NZ_BSOW01000054.1 GCF_030160715.1 Bradyrhizobium iriomotense | reverse complement strand
CATCACCGCCGGCGCTGCAGCGGGGCGCGGCGCCTCGACTGGCGGCGCCACGCGTGCGACCGGGGGCGGCGCATCCGCCTCGGCGAGGCGGTCGATCGGTTCCTCGGCAAGCGCGCAGTCGACGCCGGCCTCCAGATAGAAGGCCAGCAGCTCGCGGACGGTGGGGGTGGGTTCGCTGATCATGGCAACTTATGTCATTTGGGTCAGTTTAGGGGCCCTTGCATCCCAGCGAAACGCATTTCCGAGGTTGTCCTGCCCGGAAAAATCGGAAACAAGGGGGCGCAAACGACCAGGGACCGTCTCAAGGGCTGAGATCAGATGAGCACCGAAGAACTTCCCCCGCGCGAATCCATGGAATTCGACGTCGTCATCGTCGGCGCCGGCCCCTCGGGCCTGTCGGCTGCGATCCGGCTGAAGCAGCTCAACGCCGATCTCAATATCGTCGTGGTGGAAAAGGGCTCGGAAGTCGGCGCGCATATTCTTTCGGGCGCGGTGATCGATCCCGCCGGCCTCGACAAGCTCTTCCCCGACTGGCGCGAGGATGCCGATTGCTCGCTCAAGACCCAGGTGAAGGACGATCGCTTCTACTGGATGACGGCGGGCGGCGCGATCAAGCTGCCGAACTTCCTGATGCCGCCGCTGATGAACAATCATCATTGCTACATCGGCTCGCTCGGCAATGTCTGCCGCTGGCTGGCGCGCAAGGCCGAAGCGCTCGGCGTCGAGATCTATCCGGGCTTTGCGGCAGCCGAAGTGCTCTACGACGAGGCTGGCAACGTGAAGGGCATCGCCACCGGCGACATGGGCATCGGCAGGGACGGCAAGCCGAAGGACTCCTTTACCCGTGGCATGGAATTGCTCGGCAAGTACACGCTGTTCGCCGAAGGCGCGCGCGGCTCTCTCTCCAAGCAACTCATCGCCAAGTTCGCGCTGGATGCGAAGAGCGAGCCGGCGAAATTCGGCATCGGCCTGAAGGAAGTCTGGCAGATCGATCCCGCCAAACATCAGAAGGGGATGATCCAGCATTCCTTCGGCTGGCCGCTCGACATGAAGACCGGCGGCGGTTCGTTCCTCTATCATTACGACGACAATCTCGTCGCCGTCGGCTTCGTCGTGCATCTCAATTACGACGATCCCTATCTGTCGCCGTTCGACGAGTTCCAGCGCTTCAAGACTCATCCGTCGATCCGCGGCACCTTTGAAGGTGGCAAGCGGCTCGCTTATGGCGCGCGCGCCATCACCGAGGGCGGCTACCAGTCGGTGCCGCGCCTGAGCTTTCCTGGCGGCGCGCTGATCGGCTGCGCGGCCGGCTTCGTCAACGTGCCGCGCATCAAGGGCGTGCACAATGCAATGGGCTCGGGCATGCTCGCCGCCGAGCATGTCGCAGCCGCGCTCGCCGCGGGCCGCGCCAATGACGAACTCGTCGAATACGAGAACGCGTGGCGCTCGTCCTCGGTCGGCAAGGATTTGTTCCTGGTCCGCAACGTCAAGCCGCTATGGTCGAAGTTCGGCACCGTGCTCGGCGTCGCGCTCGGCGGCTTCGACATGTGGTGCAACACGCTCTTCGGCGCCTCGCTGTTCGGCACCCAGTCGCACGCCAAGCCCGATCGCGCCACGCTCGACACGGCGAAGAGCCACGCTCCGAAAAACTATCCGAAGCCCGACGGCAAGATTTCCTTCGACAAGCTGTCATCGGTGTTCCTGTCCAACACCAACCATGAAGAGGACCAGCCGGTTCACCTGAAGGTTGCGGACATGAACCTTCAGAAGACCTCGGAGCACGACGTCTTTGCCGGTCCCTCGAACCGTTACTGCCCGGCCGGCGTCTATGAATGGGTGGAGGAGGGCGCGAGCCCGCGTTACGTCATCAACGCCCAGAATTGCGTTCACTGCAAAACCTGCGACGTCAAGGACCCGAACGGCAACATCACCTGGGTTCCGCCGGAGGGCGGCGGCGGGCCGAATTACGAGGCGATGTAGGATTCGGGCAAACTGCCGCACGATCGCGTGAGGGGAAGTGACCGCGGATCACACTGCCCGCGGCCACGATAAGGCCATAGTAAAAGGGTTTTGGGGCGGACAGGGCCGGTAAGGGTGAGCGCCGAATCGGCTTCCGAAAACCCCGCCGAATCCTTGCGATTGGGCGCTAAAAGCGGCATTGTTCCCGGCTATGACGGTTCCGGGTCCCGATGCCACCGGTCGCGTTTGCAAGCGAGACGACCCTGACCTCCCAAACTTAAGGCGAGCCCTGATGTTTTCAAATCGTTTCAACCGCTGGACTGCTGCTGCCATCGCCCTTGCCGGTTCTGCGATCGTGGCGGTCCCGGGCGTGGTCCTGGCGCAGACGCCGGATCATCCAGCCGACACGGCGGTGCAGTTTCCGACCCGGAATGATTTGAAGTCGCTCACCGGTGCGGGCAGCTATCTCGCCGCGCGCCACGCCAGCGTCGAACGCGACGCCTCGTCCGCTGCCGCCTTCTACCGTTCGGCGCTGCGCACCGATCCGAAGAACAACGAGCTGCTCGACCGCGCTTTCATCTCCTCCGTCGCGGATGGCGACATCGACGAAGCCGTCAAGCTCGCCGAGCGCATCCTGACCATCGACAAGTCGAACCGTGTCGCGCGCCTCGTGGTCGGCGTGCACGACCTGAAGATGAAGAAATATGCGACCGCCCAGAGCAACATCAATCAGTCGATCCGCGGGCCGATCACCGATCTGGTCGCGACGCTGTTGTCCGGCTGGGCCGCGTACGGCGCGGGCGACTCGAAGGCCGCTGTCGCCAGCATCGACAAGCTGACTGGCCCGGAATGGTATCCGCTGTTCAAGGACCTCCATGCGGGCATGATCCTCGAGCTCGCCGGCAAGGAGAAGGACGCCGGAACCCGTTTCGAGCGTGCCTACAAGCTCGACGATTCCATGCTGCGCATCACCGAAGCCTATGCGCGCTGGCTGTCGCGCAACAAGGATGCGGCCGCTGCGACCACCGTCTACGAGGCCTTCGACAAGAAGCTCGCCCGTCATCCGCTGATCCAGGACGGCCTGCGCGAGACCCGCGCCGGCAAGAAGATGCCGCCGCTGATCGATTCCGCGCAAAGCGGTGCGGCCGAAGCGCTCTACGGCATCGGCGCCACGCTGACCCGCCGCGGCGGCGAAGACCTCGCGCTGGTCTATCTCCAGCTCGCGCTCTATCTCCAGCCGAGCCATCCGCTCGCGCTGCTCTCGCTCGCCGACCTCTATGAATCGGTGAAGCGGCCGCAGATGGCGATCAAGGTCTATGAGCGCGTGCCGGCGAACTCGCCGTTGAAGCGCAACGCGCAGATTCAGCTCGCGGTCGATCTCGACTCCGCCGACAAGACCGACGAGGCGATCAAGATCCTCAAATCCGTGGTCGTGGAAGATCCGAAGGATCTCGAAGCCATCATGGCGCTCGGCAATATCGAGCGCGGCCGCAAGAAGTTCGGCGATTGCGGTGGGACCTACTCGCAAGGCATCGCGGTGCTGCCGGCCGGCGCCGATAAGTCCAACAGCGTCTGGTACTACTACCGCGGCATCTGCGAGGAGCGCTCCAAGCAGTGGGGCAAGGCGGAAGCCGACATGAAGAAGGCGCTCGAGCTCCAGCCCGACCAACCGCATGTCCTCAACTATCTCGGCTATTCCTGGATCGACCAGGGCGTCAATCTCGACGAGGGCATGAAGATGATCAAGCGCGCCGTCGAGCAGCGCCCCGACGACGGCTACATCGTCGATTCTCTTGGTTGGGCTTACTATCGCATCGGCAATTACGAGGAGGCGGTGAAGAACCTCGAGCGTGCGATCGACCTGAAGCCCGAGGATCCCACCATCAACGACCATCTCGGCGATGCCTACTGGCGCATCGGCCGCACGCTGGAAGCCAAATTCCAGTGGTCGCATGCGCGCGATCTGAAGCCCGAGCCGGACGATCTGCCGAAGATCGAGGCCAAGATCGCCAACGGTCTGACCGACGACAATTCGAATTCTTCAGCCGCGCAGGCAGAGAAGAAAAAGGACGACGGCAAGGGCGGCTGATCGGGGCGCGCATGATCCGGACCCGGAGGGCCGCGTTAGCGCAAAGTGTTCAGCGGTTTTCCGACAAGATCATGCGCAAATGAAGTCTTTGGGGGTTGGTCGCCGATGTCGGCGTTGATTGAGGAAGGACGGGCGAAGGTCAATCTGAGCCTTCGCGTCGTCGGCCGTCGCACCGACGGCTATCATGATCTCGAAAGCGTGGTCGCATTTGCCGATTGCGCCGATCGTCTTACGCTCGAGCCGGACGGAGAGCTGAAGCTCACCACCACGGGCCCGCTCGCTGCAGCCTGCGGCGAAACCGCTGACAATCTCGTGCTCAAGGCGGCGAGGCTTCTCGCTGAGGCCGTGCCCAACCTGAAGCTCGGCGCCTTCGCGCTCGACAAGGTGCTTCCCGTTGCAGCCGGTATCGGCGGCGGCTCGGCGGATGCTGCGGCAGCCTTGCGGCTGCTCGCGCGCCTCAACAATCTGTCGCTCGATGATCCCCGTTTGCAGAAGGTCGCGCTTGCGACCGGTGCCGACGTGCCGGTATGCCTGCTCTCGCGCGCCTGTGACATGACCGGCGTCGGCGAGCAGCTCCTGCCGCTGATGCTGCCCAGCATGCCCAGCGTGATGGTGAACCCGCGCGTTCAGGTCGCGACCAAGGATGTGTTCCAGGCACTGGGCCTGCGCAACGGCGAGCTTCTGGTCGGCGTCACCGATGTCTTCGAAGCGCCGGCCTGGCCGGAGGAGGGCGGGTCGATCGCCGATTGGGTCGACGTTCTTTCGACCGTGCCCAACGATCTCGAAGAGCCCGCTATGCGCATCGAGCCCGTGATCGGCGACGTGCTGGAGGCCTTGCTCGCCTGTGCCGGCGTCAAGCTCGCCCGTATGTCGGGTTCGGGCGCGACCTGCTTTGCGATCTTCGGCAGCCCGGCCGAGGCGCATGCCGCGGCCGAGACGATCCGCCGCGACCACCCCGGCTGGTGGGTGCATGCGGGGACGTTGAGCTAGGGGCGATCACCGCCTAGCCCGGATGAGCGAAGCGACATCCGGGACATTTCCTTCCGCGCGGTCTCCCGCATATCGCTTCGCTCATGCGGGCTACGATTCAGCGCAAAGCCGATGTGCCCGTCCTACGCATCCGCCAGCCCGAGGAACCGCCTGATCGCGCCGAGCACCTCGCGCGGCCGGTCGTGATGCAGCCAGTGTCCGGCGCCGCTGATCGTCTCGATGCGCGCCTTCTGGAAGTAGCGCTCCAGGCCTGCTCCCCTGGAGCCGGCGAGGAAGCTTTCGTCCGCATTCAGGAGCAGCGTGGGGCAGGAGATGCGCGCCCACAATGCGACGTGATCGTCCGGCCAGAGCCGGTGCGGCGCAGAGGCGCGCTGATAGGGATCGAACTTCCAGCTATAGGTGCCGTCCTCGTTCCGTTGCGCGCCGTGAGTTGCAAGATGCAGCGCGAGGTCGCCAGACAGCCGCTTGTTGTGAAGCACCATCTGCGCAGCCGCGTCCTCGAGGGTCGAATAGCGGCGCGGCGTGCGGTCGTGCAGTTTGTCGAGCTGGTTGACCCATTTGGCGATGCGCTCATGCGTGGGGGCCTTTTGCGCATCCGGCAAGACGGTCACGCCGTCGAGAACCACCAGTGCCGACACCTGTTCCGGAAACGATCCCGCATAGATCAGGCTCACCATCCCGCCCATCGAATGGCCGACGAGGATCACCTCTTGTGCGCGGGTGGTGCGGACGAGCTGCGCCAGATCGTACACATACTCGGTCAGTGCGTAGCTGCCGCCCCTGGTCCAGTCGGAATCGCCGTGGCCTCGAAGGTCGGGAGCGAGCACGCGAAAATGCGGCTGCAACGCGCGGGCGATTGCGTCCCAGCTCCGGCAATGATCGCGGCCGCCATGAACCAGGATGACGACCGGTGCGCCCTCATTGCCCCAGTCGGCATAATGCAGCCGCAGGCCGTGAGACTCATAGAAGCAACTCTTTGGCCCAAGCATCGTGTGGCGATCCTATGCGGACGCTAACCTTGCACCGGCCTACGCGCCAGCGCGAGCGAGCGGCCGAGACCTGCGATGAAAACGCCGGAGCCTTGGGTGAGGCGCTGCATGAGACGTGGCCGGCTGATCAGTTGCGCGCGGGTCAGCGACGCCATCAGCACCACGACGATATCGGCGAGCGTGTTCAGCGTCACCGAGATCGCGCCGAGCAGGATGAATTGCAGCGTCGGGCTGGCGGACGGATCGAGGAACTGGGGGATGAACGCCAGGAAGAAGGCCGTGGTCTTCGGGTTCAGCGCTTCGACCAGCACGCCGTCGCGGAAAGCGCGTTTATCGCCGACGGGCTCCGCCTCCAGCGCGGGAGGCCGGCCGGCGCTGCGAAAGGTCCGGACGCCGAGCCAGACCAGATACAGCGCGCCCAGGAACTTCACGGCGGCGAACAGCTCGGCGCTCGCAAGGATGATGGCCGAAATGCCGAGGCTGCCTGCGACCACATGGACCATACCGCCCAGCGCCGTGCCGGCAGTCGAAGCGAACCCGCTTGTGCGTCCTTCCGCCAAGGTCCGCGCGGCGACGTAGAAGATGCCGGGACCGGGAACCAGGGCAATGACGAGGGCGGCGGCGAGGAACAGCCAGAAGTTCGCGTCGACCATTCGCGGAGGCCGCTAAAGCGCGATGAATTTAGGTTGAATCGTCATCGCGCTTTAGCTCCCTGTTTGAACACGATCTTTTCGGAAAACCGCTGCACACTTTTCCGGATCGTGCGCTAGTGCGACCGTGCGAGGCAGAACGCCACGACCTGCTCCAGCGCGCTCTTCATCGGCGAGGACGGGAACAGCGCCAGCGCATCGACGGCCATGGCGCCGTAGTGCTGGGCGCGGCTCAGCGTGTCCTCGAGCGCGCGGTGCTTGTTCATCAGCCCGATGGCGTGATCGAGATCGGTGTCCCCAATCTCGCCGCGCTCCAGCGCCCGTATCCAGAAGGCGCGCTCGCTGTCGTTGCCGCGGCGGAACGCGAGCACCACGGGCAGCGTGATCTTGCCTTCGCGGAAATCGTCACCGGTGTTCTTGCCGAGCTTGGCGCTCTTGCCGCCATAGTCGAGCACGTCGTCGACGAGCTGGAAGGCGATGCCGAGATTCATGCCGACCGAGCGGCAGGCGGTCTGCTCGGCCTTTGGGCGGTTGGCGAGCACGGGCCCGACTTCGCAGGCGGCAGCGAACAGTTCCGCAGTCTTGGCGCGGATCACGGCGAGATATTCGTCCTCGGTGGTCGCGGTGTTCTTGGCCGCGGCGAGCTGCATCACCTCGCCCTCGGCGATGGTCGCAGCCGCAGCCGAGAGGATGTCGAGCGCCCGCAGCGAGCCGACCTCGACCATCATGCGGAAAGCCTGTCCGAGCAGGAAGTCGCCGACCAGCACGCTCGCCTCGTTGCCCCAGAGCATGCGCGCCGACAATTTGCCGCGCCGCATCTCGCTCTCGTCGACGACGTCGTCGTGCAGCAGGGTCGCGGTATGCATGAACTCGACGGAGGCGGCGAGCTTGATATGGCCGTCGCCGGTGTAGCCGGCGAGGTTGGCCATGGCGAGGGTGAGCATCGGCCGCAGACGCTTGCCGCCGGAGGAGATCAGGTGGTTGGCAACCTCCGGGATCATGGTCACCTCGGAGCCGGTCCGCGACAGGATGGTCGCATTGACCCGCTCCATATCGGGGGCGACAAGGGCAACCAGCTCTTCGATCGACGCGCCGGGAGTTTCGAAAGGTACGATTACGGCCACGCCGGTCTCCAATATTTGCCCCGGAAGGGCTATTCTGATCCAAAGACAATAGAAACTGCGGGCGGATGCGGCAAGTGCCGCGGAACCATTGACATTTCCGCCCACCCCGCGTCAGGCAGGAGGCTCGTTTTGCGCGAACTGGTTCGGACCAACGACATGGTGCTGGTGTCGGCGATCGGCGCACTGCTCGACGGCGCCAATATCCACCATCTGGTGCTGGACCAGAACATGAGCATCATCGAGGGCTCGCTCGGCATCCTGCCGCGGCGTATCCTGGTCCATGAGGACGATGCCAGCGAGGCGCGACAACTCCTGACCGAGGCCGGCCTCAGCCATGAATTGCGCGGCGATGACTGAGCTCGCCCAAAATGTCACGGAGGATGGCGTCACCGAGGACGCGTTCCTTGGCGGGCAATTGTGCCTGATGCAGAAGCGGTCTGGTCACCGCGCCGGTCACGATGCGATCCTGCTGGCCGCGGCGACCGCGGCCGAGGCAGGCGATCGCGTCGTCGATTTCGGCGCTGGCGTCGGCGCGGCGGGCCTTGCGCTGGCGCGTCGCGTCCCCGGAATCAGCCTGACGCTGGTCGAGATCGATCCGGAGCTTGGCAGCCTCGCGCGCGCCAACGCGGCCGCGAATGCGATTGAAGCCGAGGCGATCGTCCTCGACACCACGGCCGGTGCGGAGAGCTTCGCGGCCTGCGGCCTTTTGCCTGACAGTGTCGACGTCGTCCTGATGAATCCGCCCTTCAACGATGCCCTGCGCCACCGCGGCTCTCCGGACCAGGCGCGTCACGTCGCCCATGTCGCGACGGAGGAGACGCTGCATGCCTGGGTGCATGCAGCGCGGCGCATTCTCAAGTCCGGTGGTGCGCTGACCTTGATCTGGCGCGCAGATGGGATAGCAGACGTATTGACAGCGCTGTCACGCGGCTTCGGAAGCCTCTCGGTGTTGCCGGTTCATGGCGATACGGAGAAGCCTGCGATCCGCGTGCTGGTCCGCGCCATCAAAGGCGGCAGGGCACCGACGCGCATCCTGCCGAGCCTGATGCTCAACGAAGAGTCACGTGTGCCTAAAAAAGAGGTGCAGGAGGTATTGGCCGGAAGGGCGGTGCTGCCGCTAGCGGTGCCGTGAAAATCTACTGGGGAAGCGAGTTCGACTGCTGTTCTTGCGTCGTGGTGAAGCGAATCGCAGTGAAAAGCGCACCCATCAACATCACTAGCAGATAGATCTTCATGGTGCCCTCCGCTGCGCCATTGCAGCCTCCCAATGGAGACTTTGCAAAACACGTTCCAGGCACTTCCAATGACAGTCGCGTGATAAGAAATGGTAAAGACGAGGTAACGGCATGGCCGAACAATTGAGCGATACGAATAAGTCGTCCGGCCTGATTGACGGGTTCATCGAATATCTGCCGGCACGCTTCCGTCCCGGCGTCGCCGTCGTGCCGGTGGTGCGGCTGTCGGGAGTGATCGGCGCGGTGACGCCGCTGCGGCCGGGCATGACGCTCGCCGGCGTGGCGCGCGTGCTGGAGCGTGCGTTCTCGTTCCGGAATGCGAAGGCGGTGGCGCTCGTCATCAACTCGCCCGGCGGCTCGCCGGTGCAGTCGCGCCAGATCTATCTGCGGATCAAGCAACTCGCGGCCGAGAAGAAGCTGCCGGTGTTGGTGTTCGTCGAGGACGTCGCCGCCTCCGGCGGCTACATGATCGCCTGCGCGGGCGACGAGATCTTCTGCGATCCCTCCTCGATCGTCGGCTCCATCGGCGTGGTCGGCGGCAGCTTCGGCTTTCAGGAGGCGATCAAGCGGCTCGGCATCGAGCGGCGGCTCTATACCGCCGGCGAGCACAAGGCGATGCTCGATCCGTTCCTGCCCGAGAACCCTGATGACGTGGCGCGGCTCAAGAAGCTCCAGCGCGAGATCCACGCGATCTTCATCGCTCTGGTGAAGGAGAGCCGTGGCGGGCGCCTGAAGGGTGACGAGGACACGCTGTTCACCGGCGAATATTGGGCGGGCGATACCGCGATCTCGCTGGGTCTTGCCGACGGCATCGGCGATCTCCGCTCAACTCTTCGTGCCCGTTACGGCGAGAAGGTTCTCACCCCCGTGATCGCGCAGCCGACCGGGCTGCTGTCCGGCCTGTTTGGCCGCAAAGCGCCCGGCGCAGGCCAGCTTTCGGCCCTGGAGGGGGTGACCAGCCTGCCGGATGAGCTGATTTCGGCGCTGGAAACACGGGCGATTTGGGCAAAATTCGGGTTCTAGCAGTAGCCAGCCCGCGCCATTTGGTCCGAACCAAGCCAATTGCGGCGCGGGCCCGTCTGCGCGAGAATGCGCGTGGGGGCTGAGCATTGAACAAGGATCGACCGATGCCGCCGTTCGTTGCATTCGCGGGCGTCCTGGGCGGGCTAGCCGTGGTCCGCTGGGCCTACAAGACCGCTGTCCGGATCAACCAGGAGCTGGAGGAGATGCGCCTGTCGCGCGTCGCCGAAGCCGCCCGCATGGGGGAAATCCAGACGCTGAAGCGCGACCCGGTCACCGGGGCGTATCGCCCGGGCTAGTCATTCGACTTTCTTGCACTGTCATTCCGGGTTCGCCCTTCGGGCGCCCCGGAATGGCGTCGCTGTCTGGGGCCAAAGGGCCCCCCTTTGCCTTGATTCCCACCGCCGCCGTCGATACGGTCCCGCGCGATTCAAAACCCCCCGCGAAAGCCTGACCTGACGATGGACGCCTCATTGCCCGCCCATATGCGCCCGGACCGCTCGTTCCAGGGCCTGATCCTGGCGCTGCAACGCTATTGGGCGGATTACGGCTGCGTGATCCTCCAGCCCTACGACATGGAGGTCGGCGCCGGCACGTTCCACCCTGCGACCACCCTGCGTGCGCTTGGCCCGAAGCCGTGGAATGCCGCCTATGTGCAGCCCTCGCGCCGGCCGAAGGACGGCCGCTACGGCGAGAACCCCAACCGGCTTCAGCACTATTATCAGTTCCAGGTGATCCTCAAACCGTCGCCGCCGGACCTCCAGGAACTGTACCTGAGGTCGCTCGCCGCGATCGGTATCGATTCCGCCGTGCATGACATCCGCTTCGTCGAGGACGACTGGGAGAGCCCGACGCTGGGCGCGTGGGGCTTGGGGTGGGAATGCTGGTGCGACGGCATGGAAGTCTCGCAGTTCACCTACTTCCAACAGGTCGCCGGCGTCGAATGCGCGCCGGTCGCGGGCGAGCTCACCTATGGGCTGGAGCGGCTTGCCTGCTACCTGCAGGGCGTCGACCGCATCATGGATCTCAACTTCAACGGCCGCGAAGGCGACCAGAAGGTCACCTACAGGGACGTGTTCTTTCAGGCCGAGCAGGAATATTCGCGGCACAATTTCGAATATGCCGACACCGCGATGCTGTTCGAGCAGTTCAAGATGGCGGAAGAGGCCTGCAAGAAATACCTCGCGGCCGGCTGGCGCGAAGGGGGCAATCGGAAACAACACCTGATGGCGCTGCCGGCCTATGACCAGTGCATCAAGGCGAGTCACGTGTTCAATCTGCTCGACGCGCGCGGCGTCATCTCGGTGACCGAGCGCCAGAGCTACATTTTCCGGGTGCGCGAGTTGGCCAAGGCCTGCGGCGAGGCCTGGGTGCACACCGAAGCGGGCGGAGTGGCCTGATGCCCGATCTGTTGCTGGAGCTGTTCTCCGAGGAAATCCCCGCGCGCATGCAGGCGAAGGCGGCCGACGATCTGCGCCGCATGGTCACCGACAAGCTCGTCGCCGAAGGTCTCGTCTATGAAGGCGCCAAGGCGTTTGCGACGCCGCGCCGCCTTGCCCTGACCGTCCACGGCATCCCTGCGCGCCAGCCCGATCTCAAGGAGGAGCGCCGCGGTCCGCGCGTCGGCGGACCGGAGCCTGCGATCCAGGGATTTTTGAAAGCCACGGGCCTTGCCTCGCTGAGCGAAGCAAAGATCCAGAGCGACAAGAAGGGCGACTTCTACATCGCGCTGATCGAGAAGCCCGGCCGTGCAGCGATCGACGTGATCGCCGAGATCCTCCCCGTGATCATCCGCACCTTCCCCTGGCCGAAATCGATGCGCTGGGGCGAGCGCTCGGCCAAGCCGGGTTCGCTCAACTGGGTGCGTCCGCTGCACGCGATCACCGCGACCTTCGGGCTCGAGACAGAAGAGCCTGATGTCGTGAAGTTCTCCGTGGACGGCATCGAGACCGGCGAGACCACCTATGGTCATCGTTTCCTGGCACCCGCCGCGATCAACGTGCGCCGCTTCGAGGATTACGAGGCCAAGCTGCTCGACGCAAAAGTCGTGCTCGATGCCGAGCGGCGCAAGGATTCGATCCTGACCGACGCCAAGCAGCTCGCCTTTGCCCAAGGCTTCGAGCTGGTCGAGGACCAGAACCTGCTCGACGAGGTCGCGGGCCTCGTCGAATGGCCGGTTGTGCTGATGGGATCGTTCGATCAGGAATTCTTGTCGATCCCCGCGGAAGTGATCCGCGCCACCATCCGCAACAACCAGAAGTGCTTTGTGGTCAGCGATCCCAAAACGGGCAAGCTCGCCAGCAAGTTCATTCTCATTGCGAATATCGAGGCGACCGACGGCGGCAAGGCGATCGTCTCCGGCAACGAGCGCGTGATCCGCGCGCGGCTGAGCGATGCAAAGTTCTTCTACGAGACCGACCTCAAGACGAAGCTGGAAGACCGGCTGCCGAAATTCGAGCAGATCGTGTTCCACGAGAAGCTCGGCACGCAAGGAGAGCGCATCAAGCGCATCGAGCGCCTGGCGGCCGAGATCGCGCCGCTGGTCGGCGCCGATGTCGCGAAAGCCAAGCGCGCCGCGCATCTGGCGAAGGCGGATCTGCTGACGGAAGTCGTCGGCGAATTCCCGGAAGTGCAGGGCCTGATGGGCAAGTACTACGCGCTGGCCCAGGGCGAGGACACCTCCGTCGCCGCAGCCTGCGAGGAGCACTACAAGCCGCAAGGGCCGGCTGATCGCGTACCGACCGATTCGGTAAGCGTCGCGGTGGCACTCGCGGACAAGCTCGATACCCTCGCCGGGTTCTGGGCGATCGACGAGAAGCCGACGGGAAGCAAGGATCCCTATGCGTTGCGCCGTGCGGCGCTCGGAGTGATCCGGTTGATTGCCGAGAATGCGCTTCGCCTGTCGCTGTTGAAGGCGGCCGCGTCAGCGCTTGCCGGTTTGTCGGTGAAGCCCACGGATACGCAGAAGATTCCGAACGACCTCCTCGCCTTCTTCGCCGACCGTCTCAAGGTTCAGCTCCGCGAGCAGGGCGCGCGTCATGATCTTGTCGACGCCGTGTTCGCGCTCGGTGGTCAGGACGATCTCCTGATGATCGTGCGCCGCGTCGAGGCGCTCGGAAAGTTCCTCGACTCCGATGACGGCAAGAACCTGCTTGCCGGCACCAAGCGCGCCGGCAACATCCTCAGCATCGAGGAGAAGAAGGACAAGCGCACCTTCGACGGCGCGCCGGATGCTGCGCTCTACAGCCTCACGGAGGAGAAAGCTCTGGCGAAGGCGATCGGCGAGGTGAAGGCGGAAGCGAGCGCTGCCGTCGCGAAGGAAGACTTTGCCGCCGCGATGAGCGCAATGGCAAAGCTCCGTCCGCCGGTCGATGCCTTCTTCGACAAGGTCCGCGTCAACGACGAGGACCCGAAGGTGCGCGAGAACCGGTTGAAGCTCTTGAACGAAATCCGTAGCGCGACGCGTGCGGTCGCGGACTTCTCGAAGATCCAGGATTGATCGCTCTCGTGCCCCGGATGCTGCACAGCGCGCCGCCTCTTGCGGCGTGATGCGCTGCTGATCCGGGGCCATGCCGCGTGCTGGCGGCACGAAGCTGGGTCCCGGCTCTGCGTCGCACCGCTACGCGCTGCGACGCGTCCGGGACACGAGAGCGCGAAAAAAAGCCCCGCCCGGCGGGGGGATGACCGGGCGGGGCCTGATGTCCGAAAACTCTACGCGCGCCGAGCCTTGTTATTGGCCTTTTGGGGGCACGCCGGACATCTAGTCCAGAACCTCGACGATGCGTCGCGAGCGCGGCTCGACCAGCACGGTTTCGCCGTTCACGACGGTGTAGCGATAGGTCGTGGCGCCGAAGCGCTGCGGCACATCGTAATAGGTGATGCCGGTTTCCGGCAGCACGGTGCCGATCACGATGCGGTCGGGGACACTGAAGGCCGGCACGCGCTGCTCGACGACATAGTCGCGAAACGCCGGTCGCTGCTCGACGGCGATGCCAGGGCTGCGTTCGACCACGACGGGCGCGCGGCCGATCGTGACGTCGGCTTGCGCCTGCGCCGCGACGGGCGCGGCGAGCGCTGCGCCAAGCGCTGCAAGAGCAAGAATTCTGTTCCGCATAGGCAACTCCTTCCGAAGGACGATTTCGGGATGCGCCAGTGGCGCGGTCGGTTGCCAATGCTGCGGCGTGCGCAATGTTCCGGAAAATTGAGTGCCGCATTCGCGGCAATTTCAGGCAGTTTTCGTGCGAGGCGGAACCCAGGTATGGGCTTGTGCGTCTCTACTCGCGGAACCGGGCCCGGTATGATCCGGCCGCGATTCGCATCACCCCGAAGCCTCGAGAAAGAAATTTCATGCATCTCACCGTCGCCCACATCTCGCCGATCATGTCGCTGATCGCCGGCGTGCTCATCCTGATCATGCCGCGGCTCCTGAACCTGATCGTCGCGATCTTTCTGATCCTGAACGGCGCGATCGGGCTTGGCCTCTTGAAGTGGCTGCATCTCTAATCTCCCCATCCCCCTTCAGTCCGACTTGCGCGAGCCCGCCCAAAATGGTGTAAGGCCCGCGATTTCCCGTTCCTCTCGCAGGTTGTGTGCAAGCTATGGCCAAAGCCGCCTCGAAGCCTAAGAAAATCCCAGCGAAATCAAAGCCCTCTGCCAAGGCGAAAGCCGCGCCGGCGGCCCGCAAGGCGTTGCCCAAAAGCGCGGTGAAGAGCGCCGCGAAGACGGCTGCGAAGCCCGCCCCCAAGCCGGTCAGCAAGCCGGTGGCTCCCAAGGTCGCGGCGAAGCCTGCGCCGAGTGCCGCCAAGGCGGGCAAGTGGGTCTACACCTTTGGCGACGGCAAGGCCGAGGGAAAATCCGAAATGCGCGACCTGCTCGGCGGCAAGGGCGCGAACCTCGCCGAGATGGCCAATCTCGGCCTGCCCGTGCCTCCCGGCTTCACCATCCCGACCTCGGTCTGCACCTACTTCTACGCGCACGAGAAGACCTATCCGAAGGAATTGAAAGCGCAGGTCGAAAAGGCGCTCGACTATGTCGGAAAGCTGACCGGCAAGGCGTTCGGCGATGCCAAGAACCCGCTGCTCGTCTCGGTGCGCTCCGGCGCGCGCGCCTCGATGCCGGGCATGATGGACACCGTGCTCAATCTCGGCCTCAACGACGAGACCGTGGAAGCGCTGTCGGAATTGTCGGGCGACCGCCGCTTTGCCTATGACAGCTATCGCCGCTTCATCACCATGTATTCCGACGTGGTGCTCGGCTTCGAGCATCACCATTTCGAGGAAATCCTCGACACCTTCAAGGACAGCCAGGGTTATTCGCTCGACACCGACCTCACCGCGGAGGACTGGGTCGATCTGGTCGGCAAGTACAAGGATGCGGTGGCGCACGAGACCGGCAAGGAGTTTCCGCAGGATGCGCACGACCAGCTCTGGGGAGCGATCGGCGCCGTGTTCTCATCCTGGATGAACGCGCGCGCGGTGACCTACCGCAAGCTGCACGACATTCCGGAATCCTGGGGCACCGCGGTCAACGTGCAGGCCATGGTGTTCGGCAACATGGGCGAGACGTCGGCGACCGGAGTCGCCTTCACCCGTAATCCCTCGACCGGCGAGAGCAAGCTCTACGGCGAGTTCCTGATCAACGCGCAGGGCGAGGACGTGGTGGCGGGCATCCGCACGCCGCAGGACATCACCGAGGATGCGCGGAAAGAATCCGGCTCCGACAAGCCGTCGATGGAAACGGCGATGCCGGAGGCGTTCAAGGAGCTGACGCGCATCTACACGCAGCTCGAAAAGCACTACCGCGACATGCAGGACATGGAGTTCACCGTCGAGCGCGGCAAGCTCTGGATGCTCCAGACCCGCGGCGGCAAGCGCACCGCGAAGGCGGCGCTGCGCATCGCGGTCGAGCTCGCCAATGAGGGCCTGATCTCGAAGAAGGAAGCGGTGACGCGCATCGATCCGGCTTCGCTCGATCAGCTGCTGCATCCGACCATCGATCCCAACGCCAAGCGCGACGTGATCGCCACCGGCCTGCCGGCTTCGCCCGGTGCTGCCTCCGGCGAGATCGTGTTCTCCTCGGATGAAGCCGCCAAGCTCCAGGCCGACGGACGCAAGGTCATCCTGGTCCGCATCGAGACCAGCCCGGAAGACATCCACGGCATGCACGCGGCCGAGGGCATCCTCACCACTCGCGGCGGCATGACCTCTCACGCGGCGGTGGTCGCGCGCGGCATGGGCAAGCCCTGCGTCTCCGGCTGCGGCACGATCCGTGTCGATTATGGCCGCGGCACCATGAGCATCGGCTCGCGCACCTTCAAGACTGGCGATGTCATCACCATCGACGGCTCGCTCGGCCAGGTGCTTGCCGGCCGCATGCCGATGATCGAGCCGGAGCTGTCCGGCGAGTTCGGCACGCTGATGAACTGGGCCGACCAGGTCCGCAAGATCGGCGTGCGCGTCAATGCCGATACGCCGGAGGATGCGCGCACCGCGCTCAAGTTCGGCGCGGAAGGCATTGGTCTCTGCCGCACCGAGCACATGTTCTTCGAGGAGACGCGCATCCGCACGGTGCGCGAGATGATCCTCTCCGAGGACGAGCAGTCGCGCCGCGCCGCGCTGGCAAAGCTCCTGCCGATGCAGCGCGCCGACTTCGTCGAGTTGTTCGAGATCATGAAGGGCTTGCCCGTCACGATCCGGCTTTTGGATCCTCCCCTCCATGAATTCCTGCCGCACACCCACGCCGAGATCGAGGAAGTGGCGCGCGCCATGAACACCGACCCGCGCCGCCTGGCGGATCGCGCGCGCGAGCTCTCGGAGTTCAACCCGATGCTCGGCTTCCGCGGCTGTCGCATCGCGATCGCGTATCCCGAGATCGCCGAGATGCAGGCGCGCGCGATCTTCGAGGCCGCGGTCGAGGCGCAGCGGCGCACCGGCAAGGCCGTCGGTCTCGAAGTGATGGTGCCGCTGATCGCGACCAAGGCCGAGCTCGACCTCGTCAAGGCGCGCATCGATGCCACCGCCCAGGCGGTGCTGCGCGACACCAACACCAAGCTCGCTTATCAGGTCGGCACCATGATCGAGCTGCCGCGCGCCTGCCTGCTCGCGGCCGAGATCGCGCAGTCGGCCGAGTTCTTCTCGTTCGGCACCAACGACCTGACGCAGACCACCTACGGCATCAGCCGCGACGACGCCGCGAGCTTCCTCGGTCCCTACGTGACCAAGGGAATCTTGCAGATCGATCCCTTCATCGCGCTCGATCAGGAAGGCGTCGGCGAGCTCGTCAAGATCGGCGTCGCGCGCGGCCGCAAGACGCGCTCTTCGCTCAAGGTCGGCATCTGCGGCGAGCACGGCGGCGATCCCGCCTCGGTGGCGTTCTGCCACGCGATCGGACTCGACTACGTCTCCTGCTCGCCCTATCGCGTGCCGATCGCACGCCTCGCGGCAGCCCAGGCCGCGCTTGGCAAAGCGGTTGCAAGCCAGGCGTGAGCTTGATCAAGATCTGAGAATGAGAGAGGCGGGGCCAAGGCTCCGCCTCTTTTCGTTTGCGCGCAACTGCACCCACATCGTCATTGCGAGCGCAGCGAAGCAATCCAGAAATCGTTCCACGGTGACAGTCTGGATTGCTTCGCTGCGCTCGCAATGACGAGCTTCTTGATGCCGCATGCCGCGCACACACCGTCATCGCCCGCGAAAGCGGGCGATCCAGTATTCCAGGGGCGGTGACGAATACGGAGAAGCCGCGGCGTACTGGATGCCCCGCTTTCGCGGGGCATGACAGTGGTGATGTGGAGGCGCTCCTTCGCAACGACGGAACCGCGCGCGTCCCGTATTGATGCGCACGCGCAAGAGTTCCTTCACCATATGCGTTGACGAGACGTTTACCTCTTTGCATGAGGTCGCATTTACCAATGCGTCCGGTCGCCCCGTGAAAACGCCTGCGATTGCTTGAGTGTGTTGCATACGCAACGCCGATTAACTCCCCGGCAACCTAAATTAGATAGCAACAAAAAGGATCGAATTGCACGGACGAACTGCATTCGATCTTCTCTAGCGTAAGCGTTGCGTGAGCGTATCGATGTTTGTGTTGCGTAACCATCCGAAGGGCGCGCGGTTCGCGTCCTTCGGAATCGGTCTCTGCATCTTCGCATTGGTGCCGAGAGAGACCGGATATCAGGACATTGCTTCGCTGCTGGCGCGCCAACCCGGCGTCGCCGAGCGCTGGCAGAGGCAGGTATTCTCCGCGGCGTCCTCGATCCAGCTCGCCACCTACAGCTTTGCCCGGCCGATCGGAACCTCGGTTCCGCAGAGCGCGAGCTATCGCCTCGCGAGCCTGGACGATCGCGACGTCACGGGCAGCATCGCGCGCAATCCGGCGCTCCAGGCGCCGCCGCGCTATCAGGCCGCTGATTTTCCGCGCGTGGATCGCACGCTGAAGGGCGACCGTCTCTCGACCGTCACGCCCGCGCCGGCTGAGCCGGCCGCGCCATCGGCGGCGCCCGCCGCGCAGGATCCCGCGACATCGAACAGCTCGGTCTTTGGCGCCAAGACGGCCGCGTTGCCGCAGGCGATGTCGCCGGAGTCCGCGGCCGCGCTTGATCCCGAGCTCGAGGAAGCGCTGCGCGCGCCGCCGCTGCCGCAATATTCCACCACGCCATCGGCGAGCGACACCGCGCTGTCGCTTGCGGCCCAGCCGCTCAACGATTTGAAGCCGGCCCCAGCCGCGCCGGCGCGCGATCCCTTCAGCGTCAAGACGTCGAACCTGTTCTTCGGCAGCTCGTCGCTCGGCGGCAGCCTCGAGGGCATGGAGAGCTGGCAGCCCGGCGCCGAGCCGCTGATCGTGATGCCGGACCCCGATATGAAGGTGATGGCCTCGCTGCCGCCATCGTCGGAGGAGGAGGTCGCAAGGGCGACCGAGAGTGGCGAGAGCGTTGCGCCCAAGGGCGAGGTCAATGCCGACGACCAGCGCGTCAGGTCGCCGGCCGAACGGCTCGCCCTCGACGACAAGTCGCGCGCCAAATCAGAGAAGTGCCTGGCTGAAGCCGTGTACTTCGAGTCGCGCGGTGAGGCCGTGCGTGGCCAGATGGCGGTTGCTCAAGTGGTGATGAATCGCGTGTTCTCCGGCAAATATCCGGACACCGTGTGCGGCGTGGTCTATCAGAACAAGTACCGCCACTTTGCCTGCCAGTTCACCTTCGCCTGCGACAACAATCCCGACGTGATCCGCGAGCCCGACATGTGGGAGCGCGCCAGGAAGATCGCGAAAGCGATGCTCGACGGCCAGATCTGGCTGCCCGAGGTCGGCAAGTCGACGCACTACCATGCCTATTGGGTGCGGCCGTCCTGGGTCGCCGAGATGAAGAAGACGTACAAGTTCGGCGTGCACACCTTCTACCGGCCGCGCGCCTGGGGTGATGGCAGCGAGGAGCCAAGCTGGGGCACGCCGGCACAGACCGCCGCGCTCTCGGCCGAGCTCGCGCAGGAAGCCAAGAGCTCGGCCGAGCTGGGCGCGACGCGCTAGCGCGTTACGCCTCGATGTCCAGCGCGCAGTCGAAATTCGGCGCCGAATGGGTCAGCGCGCCTGATGAGACGTAGTCGACGCCGGTCGCCGCGATCTGTGCAATCGTATCAAGCGTGACACCACCGGACGCTTCCAGCGCGACGCGCCCGCCTGCGAGCTTCACCGCCTCGCGCAACGTGGCGATGTCCATGTTGTCGAGCAGCACCGCGTCGGCAAGGCCGGTGTCCAGCACCTCGCGCAGTTGCGCCAGCGTATCGACCTCGATCTCGATCTTCACGAGATGGCCGGCATGGCCGCGGGCGCGTTCCAGCACGGGGCGGATGCCGCCTGCGACCGCGATGTGGTTGTCCTTGATCAGGATCGCGTCATCCAGGCCAAAGCGATGGTTGAAACCGCCGCCGCAGCGCACCGCGTATTTCTCCAGCGCACGCAGCCCCGGCGTGGTCTTGCGCGTGCAGCAGATCCGCATCTTGCTGCCTTCGGTCTGGCGGACGTAGTCGGCCGTCAGCGTCGCAATGCCGGAGAGCCGGCCGACGAAGTTCAGCGCGGTCCGCTCGGCCGTGAGAATGGCGCGGGCAGGGCCCGATATCGTGAGCACGCGCTGTCCGGCCTTCACGCGCGCGCCATCGCGGACGTGCGCCTGCACCTTAATCGCATCGGAGAGCTTTTGCAGCGTCGCCAGCGCCAGCGGCAGGCCGGCGATCACGCCGGCCTGCCGCGCGACCAGGATCGCGTGGGCGGTGTTGGCCTCGGGGATCGTCGCGAGCGAGGTGATGTCGCCGGCGCGGCCGAGATCTTCGTCGAGCGCGCGGTGCACGGCTTCGTCGATCGCGAGCGGCGAGAGGAAGGCGTCGGGGTGGAGCAGGGAAGCAGGCGTCATGACAAGCGTCTCCGTCAGGCGATCATGGCTTGCGCCGTCCGGCGCGCAGGTTGTTCGGTCAACGCTTCGGCGATCTCGCGCGCAGCGGTGAGCGTCGTCATGGTGCGCTCCGCGAAGGCCGGCGCCTCGGTCGGATGGTCGGAGCGGAAATGCGCGCCGCGGCTCTCGTGGCGGGTGAAGGCGGATGCGGCAACGAGCAGCGCCGTGGTCGCCATGTTGCGAAGCGCGACGCTGCCGGCATCGCTCTCAAGCGCCGCAAAATGCTGCACGGCCTGCGCAAGTCCGTCGCTATCGCGGATCACGCCGACATTTGCACTCATCATTGCACGCAATTTCGTCTCGGTCCTCGTATCGATCGCGGCGTTGCGCGGCGTCACCAGCGCTTCCGGCAGGTGGGCCGGTGAGGGGATTGCGCGGCCGGCGATGTCCTCCGCGATGCGGGCGGCATAGACGACGGCCTCCAGCAGAGAGTTCGAGGCGAGCCGGTTGGCGCCATGCGCGCCGGTCGAGGATACCTCGCCGCCGGCCCAGAGCCCGTCGATGGACGTGCGGCCGTGTGTATCCACCGCGATGCCGCCCATGTGGTAGTGCGCGGCAGGCGCAATCGGGATCGGCTGCCTCGCCGGATCGAGGCCAGCCGCGATGCAGCTCGCATGGACGGTCGGGAATTTTTTGGCGAAGCGCGGCCCCAGCGCCTCCCGCGCATCGAGGAACGCGCCGCGGCCGGCCGCGATCTCCGCGAACACGCCGCGTGCGACGATGTCGCGCGGCGCGAGTTCAGCGAGCGAATGGCGTGCCGCCATGAAGCGTTCGCCCTTGCCGTTGATCAGAACAGCGCCTTCGCCGCGCAGCGCTTCGGTCGCAAGCGGCGCCGGATCGCGGCCGGCTATGATGGCGGTCGGATGGAACTGCACGAACTCCGGATCGGCGATGACGGCGCCGGCCCGTGCCGCGATCGCGAGACCCGATCCACTTGCTTCGGCGGGGTTGGTCGTGACGGCATAGAGGTGGCCGATGCCGCCGGTTGCCAGCACCACCGCGCGCGAAGCGATGATGACGGGGCGCGCCATCGCATTGCCGGCGTCGCGAAGCTGCAAACCGGTGACGGCGCCGTCTTCGGTCAGCAGCGCCTCGGCGACAAGGCCTTCGATCAGGCGGATCGACGGCGTGCGCCGCACGGCCTCGCTGAGCGCCGCGATGATCGCTGCGCCCGCCATGTCGCCGCGCACTTGCACGATGCGCCGCGCCGAATGCGCAGCTTCCCGCCCCACCGCAAGCCTGCCCTCGAGATCGCGGTCGAAGGGCACGCCGTAGCTGAGGAGATCGTGGATGCGCGGCGCCGCCTCGCGCGCAATCCCGAGCGCAACCGCTTCATCGACGAGACCCGCGCCGACCGCGACGGTGTCGGCGGCGTGCGCCTCGGGGCTGTCGCCTTCGCCGACGGCCGCCGCGATGCCGCCTTGCGCCCAGGCCGACGATGCGCCCTGTCCGAGCGGCGCGGCCGAGATCAGCGTCACGGGCCGCGGCGCCAGCTTGAGCGCACAGAACAGGCCGGCGAGGCCGCCGCCGACGATGACGATGTCGTCGGTGGTGCGGGTGAGATCGTGGATGGTGTTTGGCATGGCTGTCTCCAAGTTCTCCGCTGTCGTCCCGGCGAAGGCCGGGACCCATAACCCCAGGCGGAATTGTTTTGCGAAGTTGTTCGACGGCGTTCTTCGCAACGACGTCTGCCTGTGGTTATGGGTCCCGGCCTTCGCCGGGACGACAGTTGTGCTGTGTTGCCGCTCCGTGCTCAATTCTTCAGATTGATCATCCGCTCGACCGATCGCCGCGCGCGCTCGGCGATGGCGGGATCGATCATCACCTCCTCGCTGAGCGTCAGCAGGCTGTCCAAAATGTTCGACAGCGTGATGCGCTTCATGTGCGGGCAGAGATTGCAGGGGCGCAGCATCTCGATGTCGGGCAGCTCGGCGCGCACATTGTCGGCCATCGAGCATTCGGTGATCATCACGAGCCGCTTCGGCCGCTTCTCGCGCACCCAGTTGATCATGTGCGCGGTCGAGCCGGTGAAGTCGGCCTCCGCCAGGACGTCTGGCGGGCATTCCGGATGCGCGATGATCTGCACGGACGGATCGGCTTCGCGAAAGCTGCGCAGCTCTTCGCCGGTGAAGCGCTCATGCACCTCGCAGGCGCCTTTCCAGGCGATGATCTTCACGTCGGTCTTCGACGCAACGTATTTCGCGAGGTACTGGTCGGGCAGGAAGATCACGCTCGGCGCGCGCAGGCTTTCGACCATCTGCACCGCATTCGACGAGGTGCAGCAGATGTCGACCTCGGCCTTCACCTCGGCGGAGGTGTTGACATAGGCGACGACGGGCACGCCCGGAAACTTTTCGCGCAAGAGGCGCACGTCCGCACCCGTGATGCTGGCGGCGAGCGAACAGCCGGCACGGGAATCCGGGATCAGCACCGTCTTGTCCGGATTGAGCAGCTTCGAGGTCTCCGCCATGAAGTGCACGCCACATTGCACGATGATGTCGGCCTTCACCTTGGTCGCCTCGACCGCCAGCTGGAGCGAGTCGCCGCCGATATCGGCGACACAGTGGAAGATCTCCGGCGCCTGGTAGTTGTGCGCGAGGATCACCGCGCCCCGCGCCTGCTTCAGCTCGTTGATCGCCTTGATGGCCGGCGCCATCAGCGGCCACTCGATCGACGGGATCACGTGGCGGACGCGCTCGTAGAGGTGCGCCGTGGCCTGCTCGACCTCCGGTGTCCATTCCAGCAAAGGCCGCGGCAATGCGGGGCCGCGGTTGCCGACGGGCTTGCGTGCGGTGGGAGCGGGCTGGCCCTTCGGCCGCCTGGTGAAATCGTCGGGACCGTAAATTCCAGAGATCGGCATCGAAGCCTCCCGCTCTAATATACTCAATTTGAGTATATGTAGGCCGTTAGAAATCCGGCCCTTCAAGGCCGGCTGGGTTTGGGAGCCGCAATCAGGATTGGCCGGACACCACCGCAGCTCGGGAATGGGTCGGCAGCCCACGTTAATATGCTCAATGTGAGTAAATCAAACTTAGCATGCGGAGGCTCTGGCCGCCAGACCCTTTCGGACACATTCCCGTGCGCCCCCCGCTCAGGATTTGCAGGGCTGCAATGCCGGGCAGACCTCTTGGGATTTTCATGCAGATGCATTAATTGCTTCGGTCGCGGTGACCTATTCCGGACCCGCCAACGGCTCAAAAAGGAAATTGCATGTCGGCAAGCGTGGGCGACGTCGGTCCGGTTTCGCGTTCTTCCTCCTGGCGCACGCCAGCGATCATCATTCTCTGTGGCTGCGCCATCGGCATGCTGGGCTTCGGTCCGCGCTCGAGCCTCGGCTTCTTCGTCCAGCCAATGAGCCACGAATTTTCCTGGGGCCGCGACGTCTTCGGCCTCGCGATCGCCGTGCAGAATCTGTTGTGGGGACTGGGCCAGCCGTTCGCCGGCGCGGTCGCCGATCGCTTCGGCCTGTTCCGCGTGATGTGCGTCGGCGCCGTGCTCTATGCCGGCGGCCTGCTGTTGATGCGCTATTCCTCGACACCGCTGTCGCTCAACATCGGCGCCGGCGTCATGGTCGGCTTCGGCCTTGCCGGCTGCTCGTTCAATCTCGTGCTGTCGGCCTTCAGCAAGCTGCTGCCGGCCGAGAAGCGCGGCCTCGCGCTCGGCGCCGGCACTGCGGCCGGCTCGTTCGGGCAATTCCTGTTCGCGCCCGTGGGCGTCGCGCTGATCGACAATTTCGGCTGGCAGCAGACGCTCACGGTTTTCGCGGGCCTGATGCTTCTGATCATTCCGCTGTCGTTCGCGTTGTCGACGCCGCCGGTTGCGAGCTCGTCCAGCACGCCGGCCGCTGAGCAGTCCTTCACCAAGGCGCTTGCCGAGGCCTTCGGCCATCGCTCCTATGTTTTGCTCGTGCTCGGCTTCTTCACCTGCGGCTTCCAGCTTGCTTTCATCACCGTGCATCTGCCGGCTTTCCTCGTCGATCGCGGCATCTCCACGCAGGTCGGCGGCTGGGTGATCGCGGCCATCGGGCTCTTCAACATGGTGGGCTCGCTGAGCGTCGGCTGGCTGCAAAACTATCTGCCCAAGCGCTACATCCTCTCGACGATTTACTTCATCCGTGCGCTCGCGACGCTCGCCTTCATCTCGTTCCCGATCACGCCGTTCTCGGCAATCGCGTTCGGCGCCGTGTCCGGCCTGATGTGGCTCTCGACCGTGCCACCGACCTCGGCGCTGGTGGCGCTGATGTTCGGCACACGCTGGCTCGCAACCCTCTATGGCTTTGCGTTCGTCAGCCATCAGGTTGGCGGCTTCCTCGGCGTCTGGCTCGGCGGCATCGTGTTCGAGCGGTTCGGTTCCTACACGTCGATCTGGTGGCTCTCGATCCTGTTTGGCGTGCTCTCCGCGCTAATCAATCTGCCGATCGAGGAGAAGCCTGTCTCCAGAGCGGTTGCGCAGCCTGCCTGATCGGCTAAACATCCCCTGAAACAAGTCAGGGAGTGCAGTCGTGGCAACCTTCAAGGCGATCCGGATCGACAAGGCGGACAAGGGCACCACCGCCGCATTGACGCAGTTCGACGAAGCCGAACTGATGGAGGGCGACGTCACCGTGCGCGTCGAGTGGTCGACGCTGAACTACAAGGATGGTCTTGCGCTCACCGGCAAGGCGCCGGTCGTGCGCCGCTTCCCGATGATCGCCGGCATCGATTTCGCCGGCACCGTCGAGCAGTCTTCTCATCCGCAGTGGAAGGCGGGCGACAAGGTCGTCTGCACCGGCTGGGGCATGGGCGAGACGCATCTCGGCGCCTATGCCGAGAAGGCGCGGGTGAAGGGCGACTGGCTGGTCGCGCTGCCGCAGGGCCTGTCGGCGTGCGACGCCATGGCGATCGGCACCGCCGGCTTCACCGCGATGCTCGCGGTGCTGGCGCTGGAGAAGCAGGGCATCTCGCCGAAGAGCGGCCCCGTGGTGGTGACGGGCGCAGCCGGTGGTGTCGGCTCGGTTGCAACCGCCGTGCTGTCGAAGCTCGGTTACCACGTCATCGCCTCGACGGGGCGTGCGGCCGAAGCGGGTTATCTCCGGGAATTGGGAGCGGCCGAGGTGATCGACCGCAACGAGCTGTCCGTGCCGGCAAAGCCGCTCGCCAAGGAGCGCTGGGCCGGCGGCGTCGATAGCGTCGGCTCGACCACCCTCGCGAACCTCCTGGCGATGACGAAGTACGGCGGAGCGATTGCAGCCTGCGGTCTGGCCGCCGGTATGGATCTGCCGTCCTCGGTCGCGCCGTTTATTTTGCGCGGGGTGTGCCTTCTCGGCATCGATTCGGTGATGTGCCCGATCGCGCCGCGGAAGGCCGCCTGGCAACGCCTTGCGTCCGACCTGGATCGGACGAAACTATCTGAAATTACTAAGGAAATTTCGCTCGACCAAATCATCGAGTGGGGGCCGAAGATTCTCGCGGGCGAGGTCCGCGGCCGCATCGTGGTAAAAATTCTCTAACGGCGTTCAGACTTTACCAACCAAGCTGCTTCAATGTCGCCACGGTTGGTATGGTAAGCAGCGGGTAAAGAGATCAGGCTTGCCCGCTACTGGGGTTGTCGGAGTAAGAGCATGCTTGCGCGTATTGTGTTGGGGGCTGTCACGGCTGCGGCAACGGTCGCCCCGGCCATTGCAGGAAGTATGAACGCGGACGAGGCGCGCCGGTTCGTGGCGGGCAAGGTGTTCGCCTTCACCTGTTTCGATGGGACCCGCGGTGCAGGCCGCATCCTCGATGATCTCGGTGCTGCAGGCGCAGTGCAGTTCTCGGGCGCCGGTCCCGTTCGCCACCTTCGTCTGCCGGGCAACACGCTCCAGATCCGCGGCCAGAACGTCTGCGCCTCGATCAAGGGGATTCCGTTCGAACCATGCTTCAACCTGGAAAAGACCGATGACCGCAGCTTCCGCGGCTCGGTCTCGGGTATGAGCTTTGCCTATTGCGATTTCCACCACCAGGGTGGCAATCAGATGCTGATGGCGCGCGCGTCGGCGCGGCCGCGCTCGCTGCGCGCACCACAAGCGACCGGCTCCGTCAGTGCGTCTGCAACCGAAGTTGCCGCGCGTGTCGAGACGCCGCGCGTCGAGACCGGCCGCATCGAGCCGGTGAAGTCGCAAGCAAAGCCCGAAGCGCCGAAGAACGAAGGCCCGCTCGAGTTGCGCCGCTCGACCGACTGAGCCTTGCCGGCCCGGCGCATGTGCTTTCTGCGCCGCTATCGGTCAGACCTGACGAACTGTCTTCGCCGCCGCGCCGTAGTCATACGGGCGGCGGTTTTCATGCGGCGGCATCGCGCAGCCTCAGGCCCAACGCGCAATGGCACATGGATCTTCTCGACGAGAGCAAGCAGCTCGTGTTTCGCATCAGCCTGGCCGGTGAGGCCCCGAAGGCACGCGGCTGCACTGGCTAAAATCCGGGCAGCCTACCGCCGCGTGTGATTAACTTGTTAAACGCGCGTTCCGTGCCTGTTTTCAAGGAGTTCTCGGTCAAATTCCGTAGTTTGCCGGAGTGCGTTGTTAACCAAATTGGAATGACAGGCGCTCAGTTTTTGAGCGAAGGCGATCAACGCCGAGAGCGGCCGACAATGACTTGGCCGCGCCTATCCGGGGAAACGTGCCCATGCTGAGCCTTGTCCAGAATTTGCGGATCGGTACCAAGCTGGCGGTGACGTCGGCGTTCGGTATTCTTTTGGTCGGCGCCATGATCGCGAGCCAGCTCGTTGGCAATGGCAATGTCCGTCATTCCAACCAGGCCGCAATCGTGCAGCTGGAGCTGACGCGTGATGCCGTCGAAGCCAGGCTCTGGGTGCGCAGCATGCAGCTCAGCGTCCGGGATATCCGGCTCGCCAACAACGCAGGCGAGCTGCAAAAGGCGAACGATGCTCTCGTCGAACGCGCGAGGTCGCTGATCAACATCGCCGATACGATGCTCAGGCTGTCGCAATCGCGGGAAAACCAGGCGCGGATGGAGAAGCTCAAGAGCCTGTCCGGCGATTATGTCAGGGGGGCCCAGCAGATCGCGGCGATCCGCGGCGAGGCCATCGCTGCAACTGGCACGGACGCTGCCCGCCTTGCCAAGCTCGTCGAAGAGGGCGCGCGCCTCACCCGCGAGGTCACGCTGCCGATGGCCGGTCAGATGGACGAGGTCACCGGCCAGATTGCCGATTTCGCCAGGCACAGGAGCGAGCAGGAGATCGCCGGCTCCGTGCAGGAGATGGCTTCCAGCGAACGTGTCGGCATGATGGTCGGAGCGTTCGCGATGCTCGTCCTGATCGGCTCCTGGCTGATGTCTTTCCTGACCATTGCGCGGCCGATCCGCGTGTTGACGGTAGCCATGGACAAGCTCGCCGGTGGCGATTTCTCCGTGGTGCTGCCCGGGCTCGGCCGCAAGGACGAGGTTGGCGGCGTCGCCGCGGCCGTCGAGAAGTTCAAGATCGTATCCGAGCAGAAGGCGCGCGAGGAGGCCGAGGCGAAGACCAGGCAGGACCAGATCGCCGCCGCGCAGCGCAAGGCCGAGATGCACAAGCTCGCGAGCAGCTTCGAATCCGCCGTCGGCGAGATCGTCGACACCGTGTCCTCCGCTGCCACCGAGCTCGAGGCATCGGCCTCGACACTCACCTCCACTGCAGAACGCGCGCAGGAGTTGACCACGATGGTCGCTGCGGCCTCTGAGGAAGCCTCCACCAACGTGCAGTCGGTGGCCTCAGCAACGGAGGAGCTGTCCTCCTCGATCACCGAGATCAGCCGGCAGGTGCAGCAGTCCGCGCGCGTTGCCAATGAGGCGGTCGGCCAGGCGCGCACCACGACCGAGCGCGTCAGCGAATTGTCCAAGGCGGCCACCCGCATCGGCGACGTGGTCGAGCTGATCAACACCATCGCAGGCCAGACCAATTTGCTCGCGCTCAACGCCACCATCGAGGCGGCACGCGCTGGAGAAGCCGGTCGCGGCTTCGCCGTGGTGGCCTCCGAGGTCAAGGCGCTGGCCGAGCAGACTGCGAAGGCGACCGGCGAGATCGGCCAGCAGATCTCCGGCATCCAGACGGCGACGCAGGAGTCGGTCAGCGCCATCAGGGACATCAGCGACACCATCGAAAAGCTGTCGGAGATCTCCTCGACCATTGCGGCCGCGGTGGAAGAGCAGGGCGCGGCGACGCAGGAAATCTCCCGCAACGTGCAGCAGGCGGCGCAGGGCACGCATCAGGTGTCGTCCAACATCACCGACGTGCAGCGCGGAGCAGGGGAGACCGGGTCGGCCTCTACGCAGGTGCTGGCCGCCGCGCAGTCGCTCGCCGGCGACAGCAACCGCCTCAAGCTCGAAGTCGGAAGATTCCTCGACACCGTGCGCGCGGCCTGAAGGTCCGTCGTACCCTTCGAATTCCGAGTCTTGATCCCGTTTGCAACCGCCGCGCGCGCCAGCGCGGCGGCTGCGTGCGTTCTTGGCGCACTGCCGCAAGGAATGGCTCGCAGGGTTAACTTTCCCGAAAAGCCTCGCAGGCATGATCTCCGTCACAAGCCTCACGTTGGTTGTTCTGCAACCTATCATTGTGAGTGCGCTGAGCAGCGATCGTTCGTCGATGCGTACTAGTACGGAGTACCGAATTAACCGCGGCTTGGAACTCGGGGCCCATCTTCGACCCAAAGAGAACCAGCCAGCATTGTTGAACTGAGCACCGTCCGATCGTCTGTTCTGTCGATCGCGGCGGCAGCAACTGCATCTAACGTCCATCTGCCAGGATTACTGCGATGTCGAAATTGTCGATCCGATTGAAGATCTTGACTGTGTTGAGCGCTCTGGTGCTCGCGCTCGCGGGTGTTGGCATCATGGCGATCAGCACCATGCAGACCATCAACGCGCATACGATCGAGATTTCCGGGAGCTGGCTGCCCAGCGTTCGCGCGCTCGGATCACAGCGCGCCGACATCAACGAGCTGCGGGTCGCACTGCGCCTGCACCTGATGCAGGACACCGCCGAGGGCAAGGGCGCCGCCGAGAAGCGGATGGCCTCGCTGCGCGAGCGCATCGAGACGACGCGGATGAGCTACGAGCCCCTGATCACCTCACCTGAAGAGCGCGCCCTTTATGACCAGTGGAGCAAGGCCTGGGCCGAGTATCTCAACGGCGTGCAGGAGGTCATGCAGCTGTCGCGCAAGGGCATCGGCGGCTTCCCGGCCGACGCCAACGCGCTGTTGCAGACCAAGGTCGCCAAGATGGCACAGGCCGCCGATCCGCTTCTTCTGCAGGACATCGAGCTCAACAACAAGGGTGCCGAAGCGGAAACAAGGAAAGCCGCGGACAGCTACACCGCCGCCTTCCGCATTCTGGTCGGCATCATCGTGACGTCGGTGCTGATCGCGGCGGGCGCCGCCTATTTCCTGGTGCAGGACGTCTCGCGCGGCATCGCCTCGATCATCCGGCCGATGCAGGCGCTCGGCAATGGCGAGCTTTCGGCCGAAGTCCCGCATCGCGGCGAGCGGACCGAGATCGGATCGATGGCCGATGCGCTCCAGATCTTCAAGGACGCGCTGATCGCCAAGAAGGCGGCCGACGACGCGGCGGCGCGCGACGCCGAAGCCAAGATCGATCGGGCTCGCCGCGTCGACGGCATCACGCGGAATTTCGAGGCCATGATCGGCGAGATCGTCGAGACCGTGTCGTCGGCCTCGACCGAGCTCGAGGCGTCCGCGAGCACGTTGAGTGGCACCGCGCAGCGCGGCCAGGAGCTCGCGACCGTGGTTGCGGCGGCGTCCGAGGAAGCGTCGACCAACGTCCAGTCCGTCGCATCGGCCTCCGAAGAGCTGTCGTCGTCGATCACCGAGATCAGCCGGCAGGTGCAGGAATCGGCGCGGATGGCGGCGGAGGCCGTCGACCAGGCGGCGCGCACCAACGAGCGCGTCAACGCGCTATCGCAGGCGGCCGCGCGCATCGGCGACGTCGTCGAGCTCATCAACACGATCGCGGGACAGACCAACCTGCTCGCGCTGAACGCGACGATCGAAGCCGCGCGTGCCGGCGAAGCGGGCCGTGGCTTTGCCGTCGTGGCGTCCGAGGTCAAGGCGCTCGCCGAACAGACCGCGAAGGCGACCGGGGAGATCGGGCTCCAGGTTTCGGGCATCCAGACGGCGACGCAGGAGTCCGTCGGCGCCATCAAGGAGATCGCCGGCACCATCGAGCGGCTGTCCGAGGTGTCGTCGGCGATCGCCGCGGCCGTCGAGGAGCAGGGCGCCGCCACGCAGGAGATTTCGCGCAACGTGCAGCAGGCCTCGGTTGGCACGCAGGAGGTCTCCTCCAACATCACCGACGTGCAGCGAGGAGCGATCGAGACCGGCTCGGCCTCGACCGAGGTGCTCTCGGCCGCGAAGTCGCTTGCGAGCGACAGCACACGCCTCAAGGTCGAGGTCGCTCAGTTTCTGGAGTCGGTTCGCGCGGCCTGATCCTCATGCGCTCGTCTGCGTTGCGGGCGGCGGCATCTGCCGGCGGAACAAAATCCGCTGGTAGAGCCAGCCGATCGCGACCAGCACGATGCCGAGCCCCATGAACGACAGCGCGCGCCACACGCCGGTCAGCGTCGACATGTCGATGACGAAGGCTTTCAGGATCGTCAGCGCGATCACGAGAGCGGAGGCGAGCCGCGCGCGCTCCGAATTGACCAAAAGGCCGACGCCGAGCAGCACCACGCCGAAACCGAGCCAGCCGATCGAATAGGTGTATTGCTCGGCGCCCGTCGTCGCGCCGTAGAGCAGGACCGGCCCGTGATAGAAACGGCGGATCTCCAGCGTCACATAGGCGAGAGCGAACACCAGCGCGCCGCCGGCGATCGTGTTGGCGTAGGCGGTTGGGCGATGCCCGGCCACCGCATAGGACAGCAGTAGCATGAGCACTGCCGGCAGCGCGTAGCCGAGCAGCAGCAGGTTGAACACGAGACCGCCGACATCGATGCTGGTGAGCAGCCACGGATTCTCCAGGATCAGGAGGCCGAACACGCTGATGAGGCCGGCAATCACCGTGAGCACAATCGCGCCGATATTGTGCACGATACTGCCGCTGCGCAGCCTTAGCCGTTCGAGGCCGATCGCCATGGCGAGCGTCACGCAGGCCTGGAGCGCGAATTCGAGTAGCGATGGCGGCGACGTCATGTCGCTGCCGGTCGCGAAGTGACGGATCTCCATGAAGGCGAGCAGCGCGGTGAACAGGATCGCGGCGGCTTCAACCATCCGCAGCGGCGCGTCGTCGCCGCGACGGTGCAGGAAGCGGCTCGCCGCCCAGAACGACAGCGCCGGCACGCCGTAGCCCCAGAGCAGCCAGTTGAAGATCGGCGTCGTGCCGACGGCATCGCCAACGATCCGCGGATCGTAGACGATGCGGGCGGTGACGATCGCGGCGAGGATCGCGGCGAGCCAGCGCAGGAAGGCGATCGGCCGCTGGATCGAGATCCAGGCCGTGCCGAGCGACATCAGCGCCAGCGCGATCGTGAGCCAGCCCTTCTCCAGCGCAAAGGTCAGCGCCAGCGCCAGCGCGCCGAGCGTGCCGCTTGCGAACAGGGCAATCGATATTGCAAGGCCGGGCCGGTTCTCGCGGCGGGAGAGCGCTTCGGTCGCCGCCGCGAAGGCGGCGGCGAGCAGCACCGCGAGGATTGCGAACGGGATCGAGCGGTCGAGATGTGCGATGCGGGCGTAGAGCGCGACCAGAAGCGCAATCGGCGTGAAGGTCGCCGCGGCCGACCACACCACGGGAATGATCGCGGAGGTCGAGCGTCCCTGCGCGAGAAAGCCCGCGCCGCCAAAGCCCGCGGCGAAGATCGCGGCCATCACCAGGTGCAGCGTCACCGAGCTGTCGGTCGCGGTCGGCCCGATGCCGGGCAGGGGACCGCCGGGCAGCACCAGCATGTCGGGATTGGCGCGCACAGCCCATTCGGCGAACACGATGAAGACGAGCGCTGCCGCAGCGCCAAGTGCGCCGGTCGCCGCTGGCGCGCGCCAGGCGACGAACAGCGTTCCCGCGATCAACAGGGTGAACGTGATCAGCGCGAGGTCGGCATGCGCGCTCGACAGCACGATCAGCATCGCACCGAAGAGATAGGCGGCGAGCGAGCCGGAGGACACCGGTTCGATCTGTCCGTCGTCGATGGTCGGACCGAACATGAAACCGCACACCACCAGCAGGGCCGCGAGCACGAAACCCGCGATCACATGGAAGGCGTGGGGCGCGGCGAGTTGTGCGCCGAGGTCGAGGCCCGGGAAGGTCCACAGCAGCGCAAAGACGATGGTGGTGACCGCGAGCCAGCGCCACAGCCGGATGCGCGCGAGACCAAAGCTCGCCGCGCTGACGATCGCCAGGTAAATGTAGAGCGCCCAATAGTCCGGCTTGCCCGAGGAGACCAGGATCGGC
The DNA here is from genome assembly GCF_030160715.1 of Bradyrhizobium iriomotense. Lineage (GTDB taxonomy): Bacteria > Pseudomonadota > Alphaproteobacteria > Rhizobiales > Xanthobacteraceae > Bradyrhizobium > Bradyrhizobium iriomotense. The sequence continues at coordinate 18,125 of NZ_BSOW01000054.1, read as the reverse complement.
GTGACGAACGCGCCGACCACGCCGAGGCCGGCGAGTGCCGGCCCGTGCAGCAGCGCCGCCGCGAGCGTGCCGAGCGCGACGAGGCCCAGCAGCACGAAGGCGGTCGCAGGCGCGAGGAAATCGTAGAGCGCGTAGGCCGCATAGACGGTCGCAAACGCCACCGCCGTGCCGGCGGCGGTGAGGATTGCGGGGATGTTGGCGATCGGCAGCGCCTGGATGTCGGCGATGCTCTCCTTGCGCCGCGTCCATTCACCGGCGCCAAGCAGCCCTAGCGCGAACAGGCCGCCGAGGAACACGCGCACGCCAGGGCCGAGTAGGCCGGCCTCGATCGAATAGCGCACCATGAAGAAGCCGCCGAGCGCGAGTGCCAGGCCGCCGATCCACACCACCCAGCGCGTGCCGAGCCGCTCTTCGAGACCCGGCCCCGCGGCCGGCAGCGGAGGCGGCGGCGCAGCGTCCGGGTCGATTGGTGAGGGTGCAGCCTGATCGGCGACGAGCGGCGGCGCCAGCTCGGCGTCAGGCGCAGGCGATTCGGTTGCGGTCGGTGTTGCAGGCGCAAGCGTCTGCTCCATCTCCTGCTGTGGTGTCAGTGGCGGTGGCTGGATCGGCCGCGGCGTGTGCAGGTTGGCTTCCAGCGCGCTCAGCCGCCGGCGCAGGTCGGTTGCCTGATTGGAAGCCTTCAATGCAATGAGGAAGGCGGCGATCGCGATCATCACCGCAAAGACGTCGAACGGGGCGTCGAACATAAGGCCTCCAGGCGAGCGGCGAGAAGGCCGATCGCGTAACAGTCTCCTAGCGCCGGGAGCGGACGCGCAAGCCGGGTGCCGGCCGCTCCTGGAGCACTTCGCGGCGGAAGCGATAGAGCGCTGCCGGCCGCCCGCCCGTCTGTGTCGACATCACCCCGGTTGGTTCGACCAGGGCCTCGCTCTCCACCAGACGACGGAAGTTCTGCTTGTGCAGGTGCCGGCCGGAGATTGCCTCCACCGTATGCTGCAATTCCGTGAGTGTGAACTCGGCGGGCAAAAGTTCAAAGATGACAGGACGATACTTCAGCTTTGCCCGCAGCCTTGCAATCCCTGTGGCGAGAATTCGGCGGTGGTCGAATCGCATCGAGAGGCCGAGCGCGGGAAGCACCTTGCGCGCTAATGCCGCAGGACGGCCGTCGCGCCGCGCCTCCTCGATCAGCCCGGCCTCGTAGAGCAGCTCGTAACGATCGAGCACGCGCTCCTCGTCCCAGGCCGCGCCGTCGAGGCCGAAATTGAGCCGCACGCGATCCTTGCGCGGCAGCGCGCGGATCGTCTCCGGCGTCTCCTCGTCGGCCCATTTGGTCAGCGCCGGAATGATGTCACGGGCGATGATCTGAGGCCTCTGCTCGCGCCAGTCCTCCCAGGGGAAGAAGCGATACCACGGCTCGAACGTCGCGCCTGCCGCGCGCACGCCGTTGTCGGCGGCCCGCGTCAGCGCGAGATAGCCGATCGAGACCATATGGGCGCCGGTATCGGCGGCCTCGGCATGCCGGCCACGATCGCCAAAAGTATAGAGCTGCTCGACATAGCCGAGCCGCAAGCCAGCCTGTTCATCGACCCAGGCGCGCAGGCCGATCTCGAAGGTGCGATGCGTCAGCGCATCGAAGGGGCCGAAGGGCAGTCCCGCCGGGCCATCGCTGCCGCGCGCGGTGAGGATCAGCGGCTCGTGCGCCTCGATCGCGACAATCGCGGCGGTCAGGCCGATCTCGATCGGCGTCAGCAGCTTGTCGCTCATCCGGGAAACGGGTTTTGCGAGGTCATTCGAGCTCGATCACGAACGGACGGCCTTCCACCATCATCGCGCCGGGGCCCATCTCGTCGAGCGCGCGCAACATGCGGCCGTCGCGGCGGAGCGCGCGATCGGCGAGCTCGACGATGCGGCGGTTGGGCGAGGCGATCGGGGAGGCCGCGCGGATCTTCTTCGCGATCTCGATCTCGTCGCGATGCGGATTGAGCAGGCATGCGGCGGCAAAGGCGCTCGCGGTGGAGCGGCTGATGCCGGCATAGCAATGCACGACCAGCGGCGCGCTGCGATCCCAGCCGCGGACGAAGTTCAGCACCTGGTTGATATGTCCTTCCGAGGGTGCGACGAAGCCGTCCATCTCCTCGGTGATGTCATCCATCGAGATTTTCAGATGATTGGCCGGCAGCACCGATACGGGCCGCACCACCTGCTCGACATTGGCCATCACGGTCAGCACATGGCTGGCGCCGGTGAGACGAACGGTTTCGGGAAGGGCGGCAAGCGAGCAGACGTGGATCATGATTGACCTTTTCGTCGGTGATTATAGCGAGCGCGCGCGGCTGAGCAAAGCAAAGCGCACAGCTCCACCCGATCATTCACTTCGTCGTCCCGGACAAGCGAAGCGCAGATCCGGGACCCAGCCACAGGATTGGGTTTTACGAAGACGCGTCGTTACCAGCTTCGCGCCACAAGTTTTTCCTGGGGGTATGGGTCCCGGCCCCCCGTGCGCAATTACGCACTAGGCCGGGACGACGGCGGAGCCAGGGGCGCCAGCCGCGCAAGTCAACGCTACGAAAACACCGCATTGAACCGCTCCAGAAACCGCTTCTCGGCCCTGGCGGCCGTCCATGGCGTCAGGTAATCGCGCAGCACCGTTTCGGGCAGGCCGGGGTCGCGGCCGAACAGGCGCCTGGCCTCGCTCTCGCTGAAGCCGGCGAGCTCGGTCGCTTCGAGATAGGCCGCGCCGTGGTCGGCGGCCTTGATGGCCAGCGTGATCTCGTCGGGCAGCACCGCGGGCAATCCGAAGCGGATGTGGATGGCGCCGAGCAGGCGCTTTTCCACCGCCTTGTAGTGACCGTCGAGCACCGCCTTGAACGGCGAGATCATGTCGCCGATCACGTATTCCGGCGCATCGTGCAGCAGGGCGGCGAGCCGGACGCGCTGGTCGACACGCGGGCTTTCGTGGCGCATCACGGTTTCGACCAGCAGCGTGTGCTGGGCGACGGAGAAGATGTGCGCGCCCGTGGTCTGACCGTTCCAGCGCGCGACGCGCGCCAGCCCGTGCGCGATGTCGGCGATCTCGACGTCGAGCGGCGAGGGGTCGAGCAGGTCGAGCCGGCGGCCGGACAGCATGCGCTGCCAGGCGCGGGACTGCAGGTCGTTTGCGGTGCGCTTTGCGGCCTTCATTTGGCTTTGAGGCGCGGCTTGCGCTGCGCCTTGCCGCAGGACGCGTGGCAATGGCAGTCGACGAGATGGTCGTTGACCATGCCGGTCGCCTGCATGAAGGCGTAGACGATGGTGGGGCCGACGAATTTGAAGCCGCGCGAGGACAGCTCCTTGGAGATCTGCACCGACAGCGGCGTCGAGGCCGGCACGCTCGCGGTGGTCTTGAACTTGTTGACGAGCGGCCTGCCGTCGACGAAATCCCAGAGCAGCTTCGAGAAGCCGGGGCCCTTCTCCATGATCTCCAGATAGGATTTTGCGCTCGCAATCGTGCCCTCGATCTTGGCGCGGTTGCGCACGATGCCGGCATCGTTCATCAGTGCGTGGACCTTCTTGGCGTTGTAGCGCGCGATCTTCTCCGGCTGGAAGTCGTCGAACGCTTTGCGGAAATTGTCGCGCTTGCGCAAGATCGTGATCCAGGAGAGGCCGGCCTGGAAACCGTCGAGTATCAGCTTCTCATAGAGCGCGCGGTCGTCATATTCCGGCACGCCCCATTCGGTGTCGTGATAGGTGACATACAGCGGATCTTCGCCGGGCCAGGGGCAACGCGTCAGGCCGTCGGCATGCAGGCGAGGAGCGCGGCTCATGCGACGGGCTGCTTCGCTGGAATGCGGACCACATCGGGGTCCGCGAGCCTCACTTCGAGCCCGCCAGCGGTCAGCGTCTGTCCGGCATCGAGCGCGTCGGCGACGCGGTCGATGCGCACCAGCGCAATGCCCTTGCCCTGCGCCGTCGAGCCGATCGTGCCGACAGGCTTGTCGCCGGCGAGGATGGTCGCGCCCGCCTCGGGGGAGGGGCCGTCGAGCAGCACCTTGACGCTGCGGGTGCGCGCGGTGCCGCGATGCTGCATGCGCGAGACCACCTCCTGGCCGATATAGCAGCCCTTGTCGAAATCGACGCCTGCGAGGCGATCCATGTTGGTTTCGTGCGGGAACGCATCGCCATACATGAAATCGAGCCCGCCGCGCGGCACACCCTGTGCGATGCGATGCGCCTCATATTCGGACGCATCCACGAGCTCGGCGCCGATCAGCGCGACAAGCTTCTCCTTGAGTTCCGCGGGAATCAGGATGCGCAACCCGAGCCGTTCGTCGCGCGGGTCGGTGAAGGCGAGGTCCGGCTGGGCGGCAGGCGTGCCGTCCCAGCCTGCGAGCACGCCGAGGTCGTCGGAGAGATTTTCCACGGTGACCTTGGCGCGCAGCTTGTAGAACTTCAGCTTGGTGGCGAGGGTTTCCGCCAGCGCCTTCGGGCAGTCGATCAGGAAGCCGCCGCCATGGCCGGCGGGCGCCTCCGTGATCAGGAAATCCACGATGATCTTGCCCTGCGGCGTCAACAGCGCACCGAATCGGCCGAGCCCGGGCTTGAGCCTGCCGACATCCGTGGTGATGAGGCCGTTGAGGAAGCTCTGCGCATCCTCGCCTGCGACCTTGACCACGCCCCGATCGGGGAGAAACGCTGCCTTCATTGCGAAAATCTCTTGCGACATGTCGGCTTCGAACGTAAGCCCGCCCTGCTTAAACGACAAGGCCTCGAGCCCTGCGCCTGAGGGATGAGAGAGACGGACAGCCATGACCCAGCGTTTTGACGTGATCCTGAAATCCGGCACGGTGGTCAATCAGGACGGCGAGGGGGTCCGCGACATCGGCATCGTGGCCGGCCGCATCGCGGAGATCGGCTCGCTCGCGCAAGGCGCAGCCGCCGAGGTGATCGACTGCAAGGGCCTGCACATCCTGCCCGGCGTGATCGACACGCAGGTGCATTTTCGCGAGCCCGGCCTGACGCACAAGGAAGATCTCGAGACCGGCTCGCGCAGCGCGGTGATGGGCGGTGTCACCGGCGTGTTCGAGATGCCGAACACCTCGCCGCTCACGGTGACGGAGGCCGATTTCACCGACAAGGTGAAGCGCGGCCATCACCGCATGCATTGCGATTTCGCCTTCTTCATCGGCGGTACGCGCGAGAACGTGCAGGATCTGCCGCATCTCGAGCGTGCGCCGGGCTGCGCCGGCGTCAAGGTGTTCATCGGCTCTTCGACCGGCGCGCTGCTGGTGGAGGACGACGACAGCCTGCGCCGCATCTTCCAGGTGATCCGCCGCCGCGCCTCGTTCCATGCGGAGGACGAATATCGCCTCAACGAGCGCAAGTCGTTGCGCATCGAGGGCGATGCGCGCTCGCATCCCGTTTGGCGCGACGAGACCGCGGCGCTGATGGCGACGCAGCGCCTCGTCAAGTTCGCGCGCGAGACGGGCAGGCGCATCCATGTGCTGCACATCTCGACCAAGGAAGAGATCGAGTTTTTGCGCGACCACAAGGATGTCGCCTCCTGCGAGGCGACGCCGCATCACCTCACCATGGCCGCGCCCGAATGCTATGAGCGGCTCGGCACGCTCGCGCAGATGAATCCGCCGGTGCGCTCGGCCGACCACCGCGCCGGCATCTGGCGCGGCATCGAGCAGGGCATCGTCGACATCCTCGGCTCCGACCACGCGCCGCATACGCTGGAGGAGAAGGCGAAAGTCTATCCCGCCTCGCCCTCGGGCATGACGGGCGTACAGACGCTGGTGCCGTTGATGCTCGACCACGTCAATGCGGGCCGGCTGTCGCTCACCCGCTTCGTCGATCTCACCAGCGCCGGCCCCGCGCGCCTCTTCAACATCGCCTGCAAGGGCCGCATCGCCGCGGGCTATGATGCCGACTTCACCGTCGTGGACCTCAAGCGCAGCGAGACGATCACCAACAAATGGATCGCCTCCAAAGCGGCCTGGACGCCTTACGACGGCGTGCGCGTCACTGGCTGGCCGGTCGGCACCTTCGTCCGCGGCAAGCGCGTGATGTGGCAAGGCGAGCTCGTGGCGCCGTCGCAAGGCGAGCCGGTGCGGTTTCTGGAGACGCTGAAGCAGTAACGTAAGTACGGTCAGGCGGGTCCAAAAGATCCGCATCCTCAGTGAATCCTGTGGTAATGGGTCCTGGCTTTCGCCAGGACGACGTTGGGGGAAATGAGAATGACCCACCCAACATCCCTCATCTCCCCCGAGCAGCTCGCCACCATGCTCGGCCAGCCGTCCTTGCGCCTTTACGACTGCACGACCTATCTAGAGCCCGCGCCGCAAGGCAGCAGCGATCCCTATCTCGTCGTACCCGGCGACAAGACGTTTGAGGCCGGCCACATACCCGGTGCCGATTTCCTCGACCTGCAAGGCGAGTTCTCCGACGCATCCACGCATCTGCGCTTCATGATGCCGGCGATTGCGCAGCTCGAGACCGCCTTCGGTCGCCACGGCCTCGATGCCTCGAGCACGATCGTGCTCTACAGCATCGGCAGCATGATGTGGGCGACGCGGTTCTGGTGGATGCTGCGCTCGCTCGGTGTCGACGCGCTGGTGCTGGATGGTGGTTTCGACAAGTGGAAGGCCGAAGGGCGACCGATCGAGCAGGGAGCGCCGAGCGGCTATCCAGCGACGACGTTCAAGGCCGCGCTGCGCCAAGGCTTCTTCGTGGACAAGTCTGCGGTGCTCGCGCGAATCGACGATCCCGCGAGCGTAACCGTCAACGCGCTGGGGCCGCAATTTCACCGCGGGCTGGAACCGAGCCGCTATGGCCGGTCCGGTCGCATCCCCGGCAGCGTGAACGTGCCGGCGGCAACCCTCGTGAACGGCGCCGACAAGACGCTGACTACGCTCGCCGACGCCGAGGCGAAGTTCGCGGCGCAGGGCATCACGCGCGACAAGGACGTGATCTGCTACTGTGGCGGCGGCATCTCAGCGACCATCGATCTCTTCCTGCTGGCGCAACTCGGCTACGACAGGCTCACGCTCTACGACGGTTCCATGGGCGAATGGGCGAGGGATTCAGAGCTGCCGATCGAGACGGGCTGAGAGGTAGATTGGTGGGAACCTTTTGGGCTGGCCTGCATCCAATGTCCGGAAAAGCTGGAGACGAGCCCGTGACCGCGATGCAACGCACTGCAACATCGGAAGCCGCAGGTATCGCCGAGGCCGAGCTGGTCGAGCGCGCAAGGGCCCGCGATGAAGCTGCGCTGCGCGCGATCATGCAGGCCAACAATCGCAGACTCTATCGGCTGGCGCGTGGCATTCTGCGCAACGACAGCGAGGCCGAAGATGTGGTGCAGGAGACCTATGTGCGGGCTTTCACGCATCTCGACGGCTTTCGCGGCGAGTCCGGCCTGTCGACCTGGCTGTCGCGCATCGCCATCAACGAGGCGCTTGGCCGGGTGAGAAGTCGCAAGGTGCATGTCGAACTCGGCGCGCTGCCGGAGGCAACGCTCGAAGCCCAGATCATCCAGTTTCCCGTGTCCTCCGCCGCAGGCGATCCGGAAAAATCCATGGCCCAACGTGAAATCCAGCGCGTCGTCGAGCACGCGATCGATGAACTGCCCGACGTGTTTCGCATGGTCTTCATCGCGCGCGTGATGGAGGGCATGAACGTGGAGGAGACCGCGGAACTGCTCGGCGTCAAGTCTGAAACCGTGAAGACGCGGCTGCACCGCGCTCGCGCAATGCTGCGGGAGAATGTCGAGAAGAAGATCGGGCCGGTGGTGATGGATGCGTTCCCGTTTGCCGGCCAGCGCTGCGAGCGCCTGACCGAGATCGTGCTGAAGCGGCTCGGCGTCGGCGCGTAATTTTCTCGGGAACGTCTGCGACGCTTCTCCATCCAATGCCTGTGATGGTCACATGCCGGGAAGGACCGGCACCACAGGAGTGTCAAGCCATGTTCATCCGATGCAGCGCGGCGATCGCCACGATCGCCCTTCTGATCAGCCCTGCGCTGGCGCAAGGCGCAAAACCCAGCGATCCGCAGATTGCCCATATCGCCTACACTGCGGGCGTGATCGACATCAATGCCGCCAAGCAGGCGATGAAGAAGGCGAAGAACAAGGACGTGAAAGCGTTCGCGCAGGACATGGTGCGCGACCACGAGGCGGTGAACAAGCAGGCGCTCGCGCTGGTCAAGAAGCTGAATGTCACGCCGGAGGACAACGACACCAGCCGCACGCTGTCGAAGCAGGCGAGCGACAAGCTCGCCGAGCTCGACAAGCTGAGCGGCGCCGCCTTCGACAAGGCCTATGTCGAGAACGAGGTTGCCTATCATAAGGCGGTCAACGGCGCGCTCGAGACCCAGCTCATTCCATCGGCGAACAATGCGGAGCTGAAGGGCCTGCTGCAGACGGGCTTGAAGATCTTCCAGGGTCATCAGCAGCATGCCGAGCACGTCGCGGCCGAGCTGAAATAGGGGAGGCGGCGATGCCGGGACGGCTGTTGGCGATGACCGCGATCCTGCTCGCGGCGATGCTCGTTCCGGCGCGCGCCGCGACCGTGCAGATATCGATGGAGAATCTCGAGATTTCGCCGGCTGAGGTCTCGGCGAAGGTCGGCGATACCATCGAGTGGATCAACAAGGACGTCTTCGCCCACACGGCGACGGCGAGGAACGGCGATTTCGACGTGAACCTGCCGGCGAAGAAGTCGGCGACGTCAGTCGTGAAGAAGGCGGGAACCGTGGAATACTACTGCCGCTATCATCCCAACATGAAAGCGACGCTCAAAATCGAACCGTAATATTTCCTCGGCGATATCGGGAAAAAATCCCGCCGCTTTGCGGATTATTGCTTATCTCGTGACGCGCGCTTTCGTGCGATCATGCGGAGCCATCGCGACCTGTCGTGAGGTCATTCATCCGCAGACTTCGCCCCGCCTCCTCCGGCGGGGTGATTTTTGGCTACTGCTTGGCGAGCCCGACCGAGAACTCGCCGTTGCGGATGCGCGCGGGAAAGCCCTCGACGAATTTCGCCACCGCATCCTCGCCATAGGTGCCGACGAGCTCGGCGAGCGCTGCGAACAGGCTCGCCTGCGCCAGACAATCGCCGTCGACACCGTCATGGCGCGCTTCCGCCCAGGCCTCGTTGAGATAGCTGAGCGCAGCCTGCTTCTGTTCGTGGTCGGGCAGCGGCGCGCGGGCGGGGGCGTAGGACACGGGAATGCTCATGAAACTCGAACAGGCTGGAGGCGCGATCCACGGCGATGCGCTGCGTGAGAGGTGTAGCACGCAGATTAACCCCGGCTAGGCCACATCTTTAGGAAAGGTTAACGGAGGTGAACAATGTGGATGAGTTGTGCCGGCGATGCATGCGCAAAGGTCGGCCCCTCATCCTGAGGAGCCTGCGAAGCAGGCGTCTCGAAGGATGGAGGGCCGCGCTGCCGCAGCGGGGGCCTGCATGGTTCGAGACGGCGCTGACGCGCCTCCTCACCATGAGGGTTGAGAGCCTAGGACTGGGGTCCGCTCAGTTCGCGTAACGCGCCGTGAGATCGCGGGAGATCTTCGAGCCTTCCTCGATGTAGCGGCGGATCGCGACGGTGGCGGCCGGCGTACAGCTCCGGTAGGTCTGCTGAAAACCGTTATAGCCGCGGTTGAAGCCGGCGATCATGCGGGTGCGGCGCTCGCCGGAGGGGGTTTCGGCGTCGATCAGCGCCTGCATCTCGTTGCGCCATTTGTTGCCTTCGTTCGCCCCGCAGATGCCGCGCAGATAGTGCAGGCCGCCGAGGATTTCCGCGAGCCGCTGCAAATCGCCGTCGAACGGCGCAGCCACGTCCTGGGCCCGGGCGGGCAGGACGGCGCAGGCAAGAATCAGGGCCAAAACGGCCGGAAATCGCTTGGACATCGGCGGGTGTATGCCCCTTAAGGGCGGCAGACGCAAGGCAGCCACCCCGGCCCTCAGGCCCCGATCAGGCGCCTTGCGGCCTGGATGACCTCGTCCAGTCCCCCGGTCAGCTTGAGGTCGCTGAGGCCGCCCAGCGCCTCGGGAGCGAGCCAGCGGAAATCGTCCAGCTCCTCGTTCAGAACTGGCTCCCGGGCCGTCCAGCGCGCGGCAAAGGACATGATCAGGTAGTGCCCGGTGCTCCCCGTCGACGGCAGCACCTCGCGCCAGCCGGCGAGGCCCACTATCTCGATTTCGAGCCCGGTTTCCTCCTCGACCTCGCGCGTCAATGCCTGGTGCAGCGATTCGCCGAACTCGACCCGGCCGCCCGGCAGCGAATGGAAGCCCTTGGCCGGCGAGCGGGCGCGGCGGACCAGGAGCACCTTGCCGTCGCGGAAGATCGCGGCTGAGACCGCAAGCTGGGGATGGCTCGGCTGCACGGTGTCGGCCTCAATTCGACATGATGGTATCGACGTCGGCTTCCGCGCCGCCGTTGATGATGCCGCCGCAGGCCGCGATCAGCGGCTTGACCCAGAGGGTGGCCTGCTCGGCCAGCCGCACGCGCGTCGTATCCTTGTCGACCTCGCGCATGGCCGAGCCGACCGCGGTCAGGATCGAGGTCATGGTGTCGGTGATGTGGTCGAACTGGGCGCGCACGTTGGGAGCGGCCTTCTCATAGGCCTCGATCGCGAGATCGCGCGCCTTGAAGTTCGAGGCCGTGAAATGCTCAGCGTAGGACAGCGGCGTCCAGGTCAGAAAATCTTCGGCGCATTCCGGCATGTCCGGGACCATTTCGAGCAGCATGACGGCTTCATTGAAATGGTTCAGATAGTCGGTGGCAAGCCCGGTCCGCGGGTTGATGTTGGCCACGCGCAGCCGCTCAGCCCAGGCCGCCGCCTCGGGGCCCGTCACTACATGTGTCCGCGCGGGTTCGGCGACCATTGAGCTCATCGGCCGCAGTGTTAACGTTGGGGGTTAAAAGGTGCTGAACGGACCCCATATAGGCCCCTCAAGGATGTGCGGACGCTTTGTCATAACTTCGGCCCCGGCGGCTTTGCGGCAACTCTTTGGCTATCTCGATCAGCCGAATTTCCCGCCACGGTACAACGTGGCCCCGACACAACCGATTCCAGTGGTGCTGGTCGACAAGGGCGCGCGGCATTTCCAGCTCATGCGCTGGGGGCTGCTGCCGACCTGGGTGAAGGATCCCCGTGGTTTTACGTTGCTGATCAATGCGCGCTCGGAGACGGTGCTGGAAAAGCCCGCCTTCAAGAACGCGATTCGCAGGCGCCGCGGCCTGATTCCGGCCGACGGTTACTACGAGTGGAAGGCGGTTGACGGCCGCAAGCAGCCCCATTTCATCCATCGCGCCGATGGACAGCCGCTCGGCTTTGCCGCGGTGTTCGAGACCTGGGTCGGGCCGAACGGCGAGGAGCTCGACACCGTCGCGATCGTCACGGCGGCCGCGAGCGAGGATCTCGCCGCGCTGCATGACCGCGTGCCGGTGACGATTTCGCCTGACGATTTCGAGCGCTGGCTCGACTGCCGTGGCGACGAGGTCGATGCGATTCTGCCGCTGATGATCGCCCCGCGCATTGGCGAATTCGCCTGGCACCCTGTCTCCACCCGCGTCAACCGCGTCGCCAATGACGATGAGCAGCTTGTGCTGCCGATCAGCACCGAGGAGATGGAAGCGCAAGCACTGAGGCCGAAGAAGGCGACGCGAAAAGCCGCAGTCGCGTCGCCGGATGACGGGCAGGGGTCGTTGTTTTAGGTGTAACCACAAAACACACTGTCGTCCCGGACAAGCGAAGCGCAGATCCGGGACCCATAGCCACAGGAAGTGGTTATGGAGCGAGATGGTGGTTACGAATCTTCGCCAAATTCAATCCTGTGGCTATGGGTCCCTGGCTCGCGCTTTTGCGCGCCCCGGGACGACATGGGAGTCTGCGGCGTCGCCCTCACACAATCTCGCGCTTGTGCAACTCCGCAATCTCCGCCGCGTCAAACCCGAGCTCGCCCAGCACCGCATCCGTATCCGCGCCCAGTTCAGGCGCCATGTGGTCGAGCTTGCCGCCGCCGTGGGCGAGCTTGAAGCCGCTGCCGGCAAAGCGCAGGCGGCCGTAGGGCGTCTCTACCTCCTGGATTGCGCCGCGCGCGACAATTTGCGGATGGTCGATGATCTCCTCGATGGTCCAGATGCTGGCACAGGGCGCGCCGGCATCCTCCAAAATCGTCTCCCATTCGCGCGGGCTCTTCGTTGCCAGCGCTTCCTCGATGATGGCGCGCAACGCCCTTTCGTTCTCGTTGCGCGAGAACCAGTCGGCAAAGCGCGGATCGCCCAGCGTGTCCGCGCGGCCGAGCGTCGTCATCAATGCGCGGTATTGCTTCTCGTTGTTGACCGCGAGCAGGATGTAGCCGTCGCCGCACCGGAACAGGTTCGCGGTGGTCTTGCGGCTGACCGCCTGGTTGCCCGAGAGCTGCTGGCGATGGCCGGCGACCGACCAGTCCGCGATCTGGCCCGACAGGAACGCAAGCGTCGCCTCCAGCATGGAGACGTCGACGAGCTGCCCCTTGCCGGTGCGGTCGCGCTGATAGAGCGCACTGGACACGGCGAACGCCGCGGTCGCGCCCGAGAGCACGTCGCACACCGCAAAGCCCGCGCGCGTCGGCCCGGTCGAAGGGTGCCCGGTGATCGCCATGATGCCGGAGAGCGCCTGCATCTTGCCGTCATAGCCGGGGCGCAGCCGATCGGGGCCGGTCTGGCCGAAGCCGGACACCGCGCAATAGATCAGCTTTGGATTGATCGCAGACAGGGCCTCATAGCCGATGCCGAGCTTGTCCATCACGCCCGGGCGAAAGTTCTCCATGACGACGTCGACCTGGGCTACGAGCTTCTTCACGATCGCGATCGCATCCGGCTTTTGCAGATCGAGCGTCAGGCTGCGCTTGTTGCCATTGATCGCCTGGAACGCGGGCGCGAGCCCACGCTCGGCCCATTCGCGGCTGAGCGGCGTGCGGCGCATGTCCTCGCCCTCGCGCCGCTCGACCTTGATGATTTCGGCGCCCAGCAGCGCGAGCTGGTAGCTCGCATAGGGGCCGGCGAGCACTTGCGTGAAGTCGAGGATCTTGACGCCTTCGAACGGCCTCGTCACGGCGTGTTCTCCCGTCAGGCCGCGCGGTTGCCGCGCGCGATCTCCTTCTGCTTGTCGAATTCGGCGCGCCGCCGCGCGAGCTCTTCGGGCGAAAGCTGAGCGACGTTGTTGTAGTCGAGCTTCCAGGAAGCGTCCTCGCTCCAGCGCAGCGGCGATTGCATCGTGGTGCGCGGGCCGCTGGCGGACTCGAGGAGCTTTAATGCGAGCTCCAGCGTCTGCGACTGCGAGGCGACATCGTGCGGCTTGCCGGCGGAATTGCCGAGCGGGAAGTCGGAGAACAAGAAGCGCGGCACGGCGGCGTGCTCGACGATGTCCTTCGCGCAGCCCATGATCACGGTCGGAATGCCGCCCGCTTCCAGATGCCGTGCGACCAGCGCGGTGGTCTGGTGGCAGACCGGACAGTTCGGCACCAGGACTGCGACATCGACCGCATCAGTGAGGCAGCGCGCCAGAATCTCCGGCGCGTCGATGTCGAGGGTGACGCGATGGCTGCGGTTGGTCGGCGCGCCGAAGAAGCGCGGGCTCACTTCGCCGATGCGCCCCGCGGCGGAGGCCTTCAGGAGCTGCGGCAATGGAAACCAGGTGCCGCTGTCGGTCGCGCTCGTGTGCTTGCGGTCGTAGCCGATATGCGAGATGCGCAAGTCGTGCGCATTCGAGGTGTTGCCGTCATAGACCTCAAAGAACTTTGCGCCGCCATTATACGCCGCGCCTGGCCCCTGGTCGCCCTTGGTCGGATCGTAAGGTGCGGCCGTCGTGATGATCGTCACGCGCGATTGCGTCAGCGGTTTCTTCAGCGGCTGGAACGGCGCGTCGACATAATGCGCCCAGCGGTACGGCGTGGTGTAGCCGATCGCCGCATAGTAATCGCGGGTCCGCTGCATATAGGGAATTGGAGCGTCGTAGTCGGGCGCAAAGCCGAATTCCTCGTCGCGCGGAGCTGACATGGGGCGCTCTCCTCTCGTTCTCGTTGCGGACAGAGTAGAGATAGTCGGCGATTTGCTCAACAGCCCGCAGGGCGACGCAGGTCTGAATTGCACTCATGCTGGAGCGAATTGCGCTGTCTTCCCCTCTCCCCTTGTGGGAGAGGGTGGCTCGCCGCGCAGCGGCGAGACGGGTGAGGGGTCTCTCTCCGCGAGTGGGCCTCTCGACGACTGAGCGCGCGGATAAAACCCCTCATCCGGCGCTTCGCGCCACCTTCTCCCACAAGGGGAGAAGGGAGGGCAGCTCGTAAGGGTCAACGAAACACATGCAGCGCCGCGTATTGCAGCAGCATGATCGTCTTCGCATCCACGATACGCCCATCCGCGATCATCGCGAGCGCCTCGTCGATCGACAGCTCCAGCACCTCGATCTCCTCGCCCTCGTCGGCGAGGCCGCCGCCGTCGCCGATCTTCATCTCCGGCTCGTATTCCGCGACGAAGAAGTGCAGCTTCTCCGTGACCGCGCCGGGGGTCATGAAAGCTTCGAACACCTTGTGGACGTCGTGCAGGCGATAGCCGATCTCCTCCTCGGCCTCAGTGCGGATACGCGCTTCGGGATCGGCGTCGTCGAGCATGCCGGCAGCGGCTTCGATCAGCAGGTCGTCATAGCCGTTGACGAAGGCAGGATAGCGAAATTGCCGCACCAGCACGACGGTGCGCCGCTTGCGATTATAGGGCAACAGCGTCGCACCGTTGCCGCGGTCATAGACCTCGCGGGTTTGCGTCTGCCATTCCCCATCGTCGCGGCGCCACTCGAAGGTCGTCGCTTTCAAAACATACTTCTTGTCCGAGAGCAGGCGGACATCTTTCACGCGAACGCGGTCGGAAACTGACATGTCTGCCTCTGCGCTACGGAGTCGGGTCCCGGCCGTCGAGCCATTTGGCGAACATCACCGACGTCGACTCTTCGAATCCGAGTGAGGTGTAGAACGCGCCGGCCTGCTTGTTCTCGCGGCGGACCAGGAGTTGGAGTTTTGCGATGCCGGCCTGGCGCAGCCAGTCCTCTGCGGCGGCCATGATCATGCGGCCATAGCCGCGCTTGCGGCAATCGGGATCGACCGCGACGTAGTAGATCCAGCCGCGATGGCCGTCATGGCCGACCATCGCGCTGGCCACGATCGCATGGCCGTCCCGCCCGATCAGCACGGTCGAATTCGCCTCACGCCGCGCCAGCGCGATGTCGGCATGCGGATCGTTCCAGGGCCGCGTCAGGCCGCAGCGCTGCCACAGCGCGACGACGGTTTCGACATCGGCATCCGCGATGTGAGCGATCGCGAGCGGGGAAGGGGAGACTGATACGTTCACAGCACTTTACCGGGGTTCATGATTCCGAGCGGGTCGAGCATCGCCTTGACCTGCCGCATCAGCTCGATCGCGGTCTTGTCCTTGACGTCGGGCAGTTCGTCGCGCTTGAGCACGCCGATGCCGTGCTCGGCCGAGATCGAGCCGCCCATGCGCAGCACGATCTCGAACACGACCGCATTGACGTCATGCCAGCGGGCGAGGAAGTCGGCGGCGTCAGCGCCGACCGGCTGGCTGATATTGTAATGCAGGTTGCCGTCGCCGAGATGGCCGAACGGTACCGGCCGCGCGCCGGGGATGAGCTTCACCACTGCGGCATCGGCCTCCGCGATGAAGGCCGGCACCGCGGCGACGGGCACGGAGATGTCGTGCTTGATCGAGCCGCCCTCCGGCTTCTGCGCCGCCGACATCTCGTCGCGCAGCTTCCAGAAGCCGGCGCGCTGCGTCAGGTTCGCAGCGATCACGGCGTCGTCGACGATCTCTTCCTCCATCGCGCGGGTGAGGATCGATTCCAGTGTCGCGCGCGCATCGTCGCGCGGCGAGGATAATTCCATCAGCACGTACCAGGGATGCTTCTGCTCCAGCGGATCGCGCACGTCGATGCCATGGCGGATGGAGAAATCGACCGCCATCTCCGCCAGGAGCTCAAAGCTCGTCAGCACGTTCGAGGCTTCGCCTTGTGCGATCGTCAGCAGCTTCAGCGCTTCGGCCGGCGACTTCAGCCCGACAAACGCGGTCTCGATCGCCCGCGGTTTCGGAAACAGCTTTAAGGTCGCGGCTGTGATGATGCCGAGCGTGCCTTCGGCGCCGATGAAGAGGTTGCGCAAATCGTAGCCGGTGTTGTCCTTCTTCAGCTTCGACAGCGCGTTGAGCACGCGCCCGTCGGCGAGCACGACCTCGAGCCCCAGCGCCATCTCGCGCGCGACGCCATAGGCGAGCGCGGCGGTGCCGCCGGCATTGGTGGAGAGATTGCCGCCGATGGTGCAGCTTCCTTCCGCCCCCAGCGACAGCGGGAACAGGCGATCGACCTCGGCCGCCTTCTGCTGCGCGATTTGCAGCACGACTCCGGCCTCGCAGGTCATGGTGTTGGAGGCGGTGTCGACCTCGCGGATCTTGTCGAGGCGGCGCAGCGACACCACCACCTCGCCATTGTGCGGCGTCTGGCCGCCGACGAGGCCGGTGTTGCCGCCCTGCGGCACCAGCGCGATTCTGTGTTCGGAGGCGAGCTTGCAGATCGCGGAGACTTCGGCCGTCGAGCCCGGGCGCAGCACCAGCGGCGAACGGCCATGGAACAGGTTGCGCTCCTCGGTGAGGTAAGGCTCGATATCGGCCGGATCAGTCACGGCATATTTGGCGCCGACAATGGCGCGAAACTTCTCGATCAGCTCGGGTGCAAGCGGAGGGATGGCAGGCTTCGTCACGTTCATTTCTTCTTCTTTCCTCACCGCTTGTTAGCGTGCGACGGCTGCACGCCGCAGCCGGTCGTTGATCGCTTCGCCGAGCCCGTCCTCAGGAATCGGCATCACCGCGATTCCGCGCGGGCTCTTCGCGTCCAGGGCGCGAAGATGACCGAACAGGTTGGCGGCGGCCTCATCGAGATCACCGCTCGCTGACAAATTCATGACGCTTGCTGCCTGTTCGATGCCGGGCAACACGGCCGGTCCGAAGGCGAGCAGCGCCTCGCCAGGGGTCACGTCGCGCACATTGAGCCGCACGGCGGCGCGCGGCGCGTAGTGCGAGGCGAGCATGCCGGGCGCGAGCGGCTGGCTGTCGTCGCTCTCGACGTCTTGCGGCGGCCGCGCCAGCGGCGCGCCGAGCACGGCCTCGATTTTCTCGCGCGACAGTCCGCCGGGGCGAAGCAGCATCGGCGCCTCGAAGCAGCCGAGAATCGTCGATTCGACGCCGACCTCGACCGGCCCGCCGTCCACGATCAGGTCGATCCGCCCCGCAAGATCGCTGTCGACATGCGCCGCCAGTGTCGGCGAGACATGGCCTGAGATGTTCGCCGACGGTGCCACCACCGCCCCGCCGAAGGCACGCAGGATCGCCTGTGCGACCGGGTGGGCGGGAATCCGGATCGCGACCGTATCGAGCCCGGCGGTCGCGAGCTCGGCGACCGGGCAGTTGTCCGTCTTCGGCACCACCAGCGTCAGCGGCCCCGGCCAGAAGGCTTGCGCGAGCCTGATAGCCTGCGAGTCGAACCGTCCGATGCGCCTTGCCGCCGAAAGGTCCGCGACGTGAGCGATCAGTGGATTGAAGGCGGGGCGGCCCTTGGCGGCGTAGAGATGAGCAATCGCGGTCGCGTTGCCGGCATCTGCCCCGAGCCCATAGACCGTCTCGGTCGGGAACGCGACCAGCAGGCCGGCCGCGAGCGCTCGCGCGGCGGCATCGTTGGCGGCCGGTCCGGCCGGTAGAATCTCGGTGGTCAAGCCCGTTTTCACTGGGACAAAATTCCTCAAATCGGCCGCTTGCGGTGTGCCAAACCCGACGCTATAAGCCGCCTTCTTGTCGGAGTGTGGCTCAGCCCGGTAGAGCACTGCGTTCGGGACGCAGGGGTCGCAGGTTCGAATCCTGCCACTCCGACCATGATTTTCTTAGGCTTTTTGCCTTCTTTCCCGAACGCTTTCAAGGCTAACCACCGTATCGACCACCGAATTGGGTCTGGCCTTAGAGCATGATGTTTTTATACGGAAACATAGCCTGAATTTTTGAGATAGTTGGCGCATTCCTCTTTGGAGAAGATATCGAGGAGTTCGCCGACCT
>NZ_BSOW01000053.1 GCF_030160715.1 Bradyrhizobium iriomotense | reverse complement strand
GCCGCAATCGGCCACGCACTCGATGCCTTCACATCCGAGGAATGCGCCAACTACCTCAAAAATTCAGGTTATCGAACTTAATGCCATCACGCTTTAGGTCGCAGATGACCCGAAGCGGTCCTCAGCTACGACACACCCTTGGCTCGCAAAAATAGCAGACTTGCCATCATGAGGTGAGCGCCCTTTTATGCTCTCCTGCCGTTGTGGGAGGAGAGTGGAGTATGCTTGCACGGTTTAGGGATCAGGTCGCGATCGTTACGGGTGGCGCCACGGGGATTGGACGTGCGATAGTCGAACGGCTTGTGGATGATGGTGCTACCGTTGTTGTTGCCGACATCAACGAGAAGGATGGGCGTGAAGTCGCCGAGGCGATTGGGACCGAGAAGGCCGTTTTCCAGCGTCTGGACGTCACCGACAAATCGTCGGCGGATGCAGGGGTGGCAGCTATTCTTTCGCGCTTTGGCCGCCTCGACATCCACGTGAACAACGCCGGTATCGTCAACCGTGCGCCATTCCTTGAGTACGACCTCGATGCGTGGTGTACCGTGCTCAACGTCAACTTGACCGGGGCGTTCATCTGCGGCCAAGCCTCGGCCCGTGCGATGGCGGAAGCGGGCCGCGGACGCATCATCAATATTGCGTCGGTGTCTGGTCAGTTCGGCGGCACCGGGCGTGTCGCCTATGGTGCGTCGAAAGCAGGGATCATCAGTCTCACTCAGGCTATGGCGATGGAGCTGGGGACATACGGTATAACCGTCGACGCCATCGCGCCCGGCCCAACGCAGGTAGCCCGTTTGGCTCATGGTCCTCGCCAGCGGGAGGCTTTCCTCTCGCGCATGGCCCTAAAGCGGTACGCGCTGCCGGCCGACATCGCGGCCGCAGCTTCCTTCCTCGCATCCGCCGATGCCGCCCACATCACCGGCCACGTGCTTAATGTCGATGGCGGTTTTGCGGCTGCAGGTGTGCTGTTCGATCCGTCGGAGGAACGCTGACGGCCGGCGAGCTGCGCATTCCTACGCCCTACTCGGCTGGGTGCGTCTCTAATTGGCCCAACTCTGACCTAGCCAGATGTCGGCTTTTGTGCTGCTGTTGGGGGCGAAGCGGTCTACGCGGTCTCCATATAGAGATCTAGGACGAACGAATGCGGCAGATTCCGTTGGGAGCCAGAGGAACATCAACAGTGCGGGTGCAACCCGAACATCTTGCCGACCGATTCAAGGACGCCATATTGCCGCAAGTGCTTGCGACGCCCGTGATGATCTTGATCATGGAAAACGCCGCGCTCAATGCCATCAGACCGTTCTTGGATGCAGGTGAAAGCGCGGTCGGCACTGCAGTAGATGTACGACACTTCGCCGCCACGCCCGTAGGCCACGACGTGTGCGCGACGGCCGAGGTAATCAACGTCGAGGGAAAACGAGTTGACTTCAAGGTGTCGGCAAGCGACGGCATAGAGGAGATCGGCAGCGGAACCCACCAACGGATTGTCATCGATCTTCGTTCGTTCAACGAGCGCCTTGCCAAAAAGAGGAGCTACTAACGCAACGTCGGCCTGACATTGCGGCCAACTCTTGACACAACGCGTGCCGGACCTGCTCGCGAGCGAGCGATAGCGCCTTGCGATTGGAAAAGGGGCAAATCGGGTGCGACCAGGAGGCGAGAATAGCGTGACTTCTCAGTGGCAGTATCAGGTTAGGTTTGATGTGAACGATTCTGCCACGGCGGAATCGGTACGCCGAAAACTCCGTGATCCGGCACTGGCGCTGCTGTTCGATATCCTCGCCGAGCATCGCGCTGCACTGAAATGCCAGTTCGACGCCTTTGCGGAGTATGTCGTCGCAGCAGAAGAGCACGGCATCGAAAACTATCCGCTCTACCAGTGGACGAAAGAGACGATCGAGAATCCGGCGAAGAAGGAAAAGTATTTGAAATCCTTTACACTCTACGTGGACGACCGGGCGGTCTATGCCAAGGAGATTGCTGACGCGCTCGAGGCGGACTTGCAACCGCTCGCCACTAGCGGGCTCATTACGCGAATATCCAAGTACGATACCAATCCCGCCAACAATCCTCAGTCGCCGCGGCGCCCCCGCGAGGGGAGCTAACCCATCCGCGAGAGCGGGCTGAATGACCGCTCCTGGCCCTGAACGACATATTCCACCGCGACGCCAATTCGGTCGCTAACAAGGCATAGCGGAAGTCAACGCGCAGCCGTCGGTCCCAGAAGGCGACGCTCGTGACCCATAGCGGTCATGGAAGCTCAAATCCGCCACGCTGTTCCCTTCCCGGCTTCATTCGGTGAAGCGGTCCGGCACGACAGGCTTTAAAGCCGCGGTCGCGGTCGTTGGCGAACGCTCCGACAAACACTCAGGACCTGAGATCCTCAAACCTAGTCAGAACCAACCGTTGTATGACAGCAAATACCATCGCGGCCGAAACACCGAACATGAGCGCTCCGTTCGTCGCCTCCAGCGGTCCCAACAATCGCCACGACGGTGTCATAAGAAGATCACCGTAACCCAGTGTCGTGTAGTTGACCGCTGAGTGGTAGTAGGCGCTTCCGAACTCTTGAAACTCTCCACAGATGACGAGCAACACTGCCCACAAGGCAATCTCGATCAGGTGCGCCACGAACGCGAATGATATCACCAGCGCGACGATAGCAAGATCGATCACGGCGCCTGCGCCTGCGCGCCCGAGTCTCCTCTCATGGCGAACGAAGTTTATCGTCGCGGCCAAAGCAAGCGCATGGACGAAAATCGTACATGCGACCGCGCCTACGCCAACCAGCAACGGAAACAGGATCGCGAATTGCTGATTTTGCGTCATCGTTCCACCGCAAGCATCTTCACCACCGCGAGTCACGATGGGTAGGATTGGGGACGAATAGCCTTCGGACTGCCATCACCCGGGCCGCCCTATGGCCAGTTCAAACGATAGCAGACTATACAACAATCGAATAATGCCGGCGTCCCGGGCTCCAATTTGTGGATGGAGGGCGAGCTGCCGTTTTGGCGCTATGGCCCGCGGACCCGGTCGCAAACGGGGCATAGCGGAAGTCGAAGACAGCCATCTATCGGAGAGGGTGACGCTCGTGACCCTTAGCGCACGTCACCGTTGTCGTGATGAATGTCTGCTTTTTGCGTGTTAAAGCAGACGTAGGAATTGAGCGAGCGGACCTCCTATGATCGTTTGTTCCTGCAACGTCCTAAGCGACACGGAGGTGCGAACTTCGCCAACACTGCGACGCGCCGAACCACCAGCTATGTCTTTAGCTGCCTCGGCACCAAAGCTCGGTGCGGTCGCTGCGCCCACACCATCCGAGAAATCATGGACGAGGTATTTGACGGAGCGAAAGTCGGTCGTGCGGATGGCGGCGCCGTACTTGCTGCGCCGACGGACAAGCAGCCCCAGGCTTCATGGTGCCGCCATCCAGGTGATCGAATGGCGATGCTATTTGCTGCGGTGCATGAGTCCGTTGTCGTACAGGGCGTAGAAGCGGTAGTCGGCTTCTGCCTGCGCTTTCGCGTGCAACGCCGTTCCCAGTATCTGAACACCTCTCCGGAGTTGATAGGTTGCCCAATCCCCAAATCCCTCACCACCTCTTTTCGTTCGTCTTGAACTGAGGTCTCTTCCCTCCACCGGCGTTACCCGATTTCACCAGTACTACGAACCCCTGCGCATCCCTACGGTGCCCGGCCTGTCCCTCGCGGGCGTCCGGTTGATCATCTCTGACCACGTCGTGGGGCCTCCCGTGTTGCGTACGCTTTCCTTGTGTACATGCCGTCGCCACTACCCCGGCACAGCGACTGGAGGTATTGCTTCGCTCACTTCGCCCCAGTCGTGTCAGCCTTCCCTGATATGGCCGTCAGGTCGGCCTGTGCATCGTCCTTTTCGAGGTTTGCTCAATTCACTCGCGTTACGGCCTGCACACTCGCGCGGTCACCGTATATCGTGACACGCTATCCGAAGGCCTCAGCCACTTCATCACCTCCATTTGCTCCGGTTGCTTTCGACTGGAGCGTTTGCCAGGTGGGACTTGCACCCACTGAAAAGCGCCGCCTTGGCGCGCGCGCCAGCAGCGGACGCTGCCTCGAGCTTGTCATATTCACGCCACTTGAGGCGTCAGTATATCTGGAGCCTTCGGTTGACCCGCCCATGTCCGACCTCGCGGCAAAAGTCACTAAGATTCAACGAGAGATGCCTGCTGCGTTCGATTCGACGAGGTGGGTGGGCGCCATAAGGCTCTCATTTGCTATCGCTATTGCGTATTTCACCGCTGCGCGGCTTAGCCTCGAATTGCTGACCAAGCCGGAGGGCGTGGCCGTGTTCTGGCCAGCGGCGGGCGTGTCGGCAGGCGCTCTAATTGTCCTAGGGTCCCGCGCGCGATGGCCGGTCATCTTCGGCACAATGGCTGCGACCATTTTGGCGAACCTGCTTGGCGATCGAAACCTTTGGGGTGCCATTCTCTTCGGCTGTTGCAATGCTTTCGAGGCCGTGCTCACGGCATGGCTGATCGACCGTTACCATGGTTCCGGCTTCACGTTGGCCAAGCCGCACAACGTGATGGCATTGGTCGGGGCAGCAACTGTCGGGACTGCCGTGTCCGGCATCGGTGGCGCTGTTGTATTCAAGTTCTTTCACGGCGCGACGACACCGATATGGGTTACCTGGCAGCATTGGTTCGCATCTGACGCACTGGGGATCATCGTCGTTGCGCCATTGCTGATTGAGTTCGCCACAGCCGCGCGGGACCGGCCGCCCGTGGCCGAGCTTCTCGAGGGCGCCTTGACCGTCGCGATACTGGCGCTGGTGAGCGCGCTGGCCATTTTCCTGCGCTCGGATCTTCTGGCAAACGTCGGACCAGTTGCTGTCCTTTTCGCGCCGCTGCTATGGCTCGCAGCGCGATGCCGACCGGTTTTTGCCGCAGCTGCGGCTTTCATCGTCAGTCTTTCAATCGTTTGGACGACGACCTTTGGCATTGGCTATTTCGGCAATCCCACCCTAGCGATGGACGAGCGCGTCGCTGCAGCGCAGGTCAGCATTTTGCTTGTGACCATTGGCGCATCGCTACTGGCGGCATTGTTTGCCGAAATCCGCGACAAAAGGAGGATTACAGAAGCGGCGCTGCACGCCAGCGAAACCCAGCGCTATCTCATTGAGACCGAGAAACTCGCCGCACTCGGGCGCCTTGTTGCAGGCGTCGCACACGAGCTCAACAGCCCTGTTGGTACGAGCTTGACGGTCGCCTCGACACTCGCACAACGCTGCTCAAGGTTTGCCAATCAAATAATCTCCGGTCCTGTGCGCCGTTCGTCCCTCGCGGAATTTGTCGACAGCAACCGCGACGCCGCCAACCAGCTGGTTGCCAACCTGGAGCGCGCTGGCGGCCTGATTCAGGCGTTCAAGCAAGTTGCCGTCGATCGCAATCTTGCAGATCGCCGCAGCTTTGACCTCAGGATTGCAACAGAGCAAATCGTGGCCAGCGTCGTTCCCGGTCTGCCTAAACCTCGCATTCCCCTGGCGCTCGATATCCCCTCCGACATCACCATGGACAGCTATCCGGGCGCTTACGGGCAGGTGTTGACGAACCTGATCTTCAATGCCGTTACCCACGGCTTTGCTAACCGATCTGGCGGCAACATGTTGCTTGAGGCAACTCGCATCGGCAGCGACTTCGTGGAGATTACTTTTTCTGATGACGGAATAGGCATTTCCGATGACGCCCAGCGACACGTGTTCGATCCTTTCTTCACCACGCGACGGGCGAAGGGCAGTACCGGGCTTGGCCTTCACATCGTCCATAACCTCGTGACCGAGCAACTGGGCGGCCGTATCGCGCTGGTCTCCGCCTTGGGAAAGGGGACTTCGATCTCTATGACACTTCCGCTGGTCGCCCCTGGAAACAAAAGGCCAATCGGCGCAGCGGGTGCGATAAATGATAGATCAATAAGCCAGGAACGACGCAGCTTCGCGGGCGACGATCGTCCGCGAGGGTGAACCGGCGATCCTGAATTTCGAGCAGATCAAAAACCTTGCGGCTCGGTGGAACGAACGGCTGGCGCCCCCGACTGACTAGTTTCGCTGTGCTGGTGTCAATCGGGCCGCGCGCCCCCCAAGAGAGCGCCGATCTCGCGTTCCCGCCCGTACAGCCGCTCCGGGGCCAAAAACCGGCTCGACATGTCTTTGCTTGCCGAGCCGAAAAGCGCGATGTGGCTGTGAACCTCCCATTCGGCTAGACAGCGACGAAGATCGGCCTCGACTCCCACGGCCGTTTGGTAGCGTTCCTCGGCGGACTTGGCCAGCAATCTCGTCACGATTTTTCGAGAGCCGCTCAGGGATCCCGTTCGGCGCGGACCGCATGGCGCGGCCAAAGCATAGCTCCAACTGAAGCCGCACTGATAAGGTTTGCGACCAAAGCTTATCAGTTGAAAGATCGACTCCTTTTTACCGTTCGCGCGGCCGTCCGTCGGGGCTCGATTCAGGGGAGCGGTACCAACCCCACGCTGCAAAAGCTCTTCGTTCTTAGTTTGCAGCCGAGCTGCGCGAATGTGCATGAGGGAGTGACACCTTCGCACTTCGGACAACTGACCACCCTCAGCGCTGGCCCGTCTCCCCTGCGCTCGGAAATTTGCGCCGCGCGCGTCCGCCGACCAGACGCGGCCCCACCAACTTGGGAAGGCCTGCTTCGCTTTCGCAAGGTTTTTCTTGATCTCTCGGTGCACACGTCGTGCACACGACACCTTCTAACCCATTCGTGGGTCTTTACCGATATGGCCTTCATGCGATTGTCGCCAGATTGCTCGCCACTTGGATGTCGGTGCCCGAAGTAGGGGGTCGGCTGCCGAAGCACGGGCCGCAGATGGATCCGCACCTTGCCATTTCACGCAACTCGCCGAAGCTTTTGTCCGGCTCCAGATAGGTGTCCATGATCGTCTTGGCGATGTGCTCGGCACTTCGCACGACCCGCTTCGAGGACAGCACTCGCATTCGATTGAGCTTCGCATAGAGGGCAACCAGGCCTGGGGTGCCCTCGCTTACCTCATGATGTTGAAGCGCATCGATGTAACACCTTGAGGCCTCCTCGATGAAATCCCTGTAGAGGATCTGCCGTCGGCTTTTCTCATGAAGCAGCCATTGCGCGCGAACCTGGCTTCGGTGGTTCAGCCAATTGGCGACCCCGCTCGTCAGGCCGCCAATGGTAGCGCCGGTAAGGGCGGCAAACGCAGAGATGATCGAAGCGTCCATATGGTTCAGCGCTGCATCTCAAGATTTATCGAGTCGCCAGTTGCCATCGATTTTGCAGTCGCACGGATGTGACAGCTTCCCTGAGGGCTAAACTGTCGAGGTCCCGCGCGGAGTGTCCGAACGCCTGCTGCGGAGTTCGAGGAGACCAAGCAGGATCTCGTCCCGCTCCGCCTCCAGCTCTTCGATGGTGCGCGACCCGACCTCGGCATGAACGCCGTCGACCAGCTTCTTCTGGATCTCGGGAGTGAGCTCGGGCGAGCCGAGTGTCTTCCACGACGCGCTTAGCGGACCAGCAAACTGGTGCAGGAAATGCTCGATGCCGCCCGGTCCGCCGCCGAGATGATTGAGCATCATGTTGCCCATGATGCCCCAGCGCAGGCCCGGCCCCCAGGACAAGGCGTCGTCGACGGCGGCCGCGCTCAGCACATCCTCGGCAACGAGGTAGTAGACCTCACGCGCCAGCGCGCCCTGCAGGCGGTTGGCGACATGGCCCGGCATCTCCTTGTTGAGCCGCACGGCCTTCTTGCCGATCGACTTGTAGAACGCGATCGCGCGCTGGATCGTCTGTTCGGAGGTCTTGGTTCCGCCGACGACCTCAACCAGAGGGATCAGGTGCGGCGGATTGAAGGGGTGACCGATAACCCAACGCTCCGGATGTAATGCAACGCCCGACTGAATGTCGCTCATCTTGATCCCGGATGAGCTCGACGCGATGATCACGTCTGGTGGCAGCAACTCGTCGAGCTGCTTGTACAGCTTCTGTTTGAACTCCAGCCGTTCGGGTCCGTTCTCCTGGACGAGGTCGACACCGACAACCGCTTCGGCAAGATCGGCGGAGAACTTCAGGTTCGCCAGCGATGCGCCAGGCGACAGACCCAGCCGTTCGAGCGCCGGCCAGGCCGACTTCACGAACTTCCGCAGCGCTGTTTCTGCGTCGGGCGCAATGTCCGTCGCGACGACTTCGAGTCCCTTGGCGAGGTACTGCGCGGCCCAGCTGGCGCCGATCACGCCGGTGCCGATGATTGCGACGCGGCGAATGGATTTGGTATTGGTCATGGGGATGCTCCGATGCATTTGTCAGACTTCGACGTATGCGACGCCGGTGAGATTTCCCTGGGCGGCCAAAAGCATCCGCTTCTCGGTCCCGTCGAGCTTCGCCGCATAGAGCGAACCAGCGAAATCGGTCACGAACATGCGGTTGCCCGAAACATCCAGCGCGATGCCGATACCTTCCATCAGGTCCGAAACCACGATCTGCGGCACATTTTGTGCGGGTTTCGCGTCGATGGGGGCGCGGTTCACCGTGTTGCCGCGTGGGGGATTGCCGCGGTCGGTCCAGTAAAGGATGCGATCCTCCAGATCGATTTCGAGATCGATCGGCTCGGGAAGCCCGTTGAAGAACACCTCGATGTCGCTGCGGTCAGCCGCCGTCTCGCCCTTGGGGATCTCGATCCCGGCGCGCACGATGCGTCCGACTTCGGCGTTGTCCCCGCCCTTCTGCGTCCAATAGATCTGTCCGCGTTCGGGATCGACGGTGATCCCGACGCACCATCTGTTCTGATCGCGCCGGTCATTCTCGCCTTGGCCGGTCTGGACGAGCGTCTCGATCTGCGAGCCGTCGAGATTAGCGCGCATGACTCGCATCCCCTCGCGATCGGACCAGTAGAGCTTGCCGTGCGCCCGATCGAGATGGAGCTGCTTCGGCGTGAACGTGCCGCCGG
This sequence comes from Bradyrhizobium iriomotense, assembly GCF_030160715.1. Classification (GTDB taxonomy): domain Bacteria; phylum Pseudomonadota; class Alphaproteobacteria; order Rhizobiales; family Xanthobacteraceae; genus Bradyrhizobium; species Bradyrhizobium iriomotense. The sequence goes on along the minus strand of NZ_BSOW01000053.1, from coordinate 42,683 downwards.
GCGCGACGATGAACCTGCGATTGCTGCCATCGAGGTCGGCGCGTTCGATGGAGCCGTCGTTCCGGCTGGGAACGCCCATATTGGTCCAGTAGACGTGACCAGCCGCCACGTCGATGACGATCCCGTCGGGATGCGGACAGTCGGTCGCGATGACGTGGGGATGCGAGCCGTCCGGATCCATCGACAGGACGCGCCCGCCGCTGAGGTCGAGAAGAAACAACCGGCCGGAGCGGGTCGCGGGCGATACGGCCTTGGTCCGCGTGGCATGGAGTACGGTCATGGTCTGTCCTTCTGTGTCGCTTCGCCGGCGCCGACTATTCGGCCGCCTGCGGCTTCAGTAAATTGGTCAAATTGGGCGCGCGCTTCTCCCGGAACGCCGTGAAGGCTTCCGTCGCTGCCGGGGAGTCAATACGTTCGCTGAACTCCCGGCTTTCGGATTTCCGCGGCGCCCTGCACGGCCGCGACGATCGGCATTTCGAACGCGACGAACGCATTGATCAGGGCGGACTGCGGGGATTCGCTTGGCCCGGGCGGTTTCTTCAGGAAGTCCCCGATGTCGTTGCCGGCGCAGAAGGCGTCGCCGGCGCCGTGCCAGAGCACGACGCGGATGTCCTCATCCTTATCGGCTTCCCTGAAGATGCCGGCGAGGTCCGTGTACATGCCGGCCGTCATCGCGTTCTTCTGCGCGGGGCGATTGAGTTCGACCCGCAAGATGCCGCCGGAACGCTCGGTGATGATGTCGCTCATTGCGTGCCTCCTTTTCGACGATCTCTCGGCGGTCAGACCGCGCTTCCCTGCTTGCGCGGCGCCGCTTTGGCGATGGCGCCGTTTTCGCGCAGGTTGATGATACTGTTGGCGTCGAAGCCGAGTTCGCGGAGGATCTGCTCCGTGTGCTCGCCGAGGTCGGGCGCGCGCTGGGCCGGAGCCTTGGTGACGCCATGCACCGTGATCGGGCTCGAGATCGTCGAGGTCAGCTTGCCGCCGGCGCCGTTGAGCGGAACGACGATATCGTTGGCCGCGAGCTGCGGATCGTTGACGACTTCCTGCGGCCCGCGCACTTCGCCAAAAGTGACGTTCACGCCGGAAAACACTTCATGCCAGTGCGCCATCGGCTTGTCGCCGAAAACCTCGTCGAAGATTGCCGTCAGTTGCGGCATGTTCGCGACCAGCTGCGCCGGATCGGAAAAGCGCGAGTCGGTCAGCAAGTCGTGACGGCCCATCGCATTCACGACGGGGACAACCTTGTCCGGCGTGACGATGAGGACGAACCACGTGCCGTCGGAGGACCGATAGACGTTCGCCGCGGCGTTGGCCGGATGCGTGCGGTCGTGCATCGGCGGAAACTTGGCGCCGGCGAGAGCTGCCTGAATGGAGACGCTCGCGGACCACACGCCCTGGGCCAGCAGCGACGTCGTGACGTAGGAGCCTTTGCCGGTACGCTCGCGCCGGTACAGGGCGGTGACGATCGCCGCGTAGAGACCGACGGCCGTGGCATTGTCGCCGCTGCCACCCACCGGCCAGGTCGGCGGCGCGCCGGCATCGCGCGTCATCGACAACAGGCCGCTGCGCGCCCAGTAGGAGGTGATGTCGAAACCGGGCAGTTCGGCGTCCGGCCCGTGCTCGCCGAAGCCTGTGAGGTCGGCATAGATCAGGCGCGGATTCCATCCCGCGACGTCATCATATTCGAGCTTCAGCTTCTTCCGTGCATGGTGCGGCGTGTTGACGATGAAGACGTCGGCCCAGTTGGCGAGCTCGAAGATGATCTGCTGCGCGCCCTGTGACTTGAGATCCAGCGCGAGGCTGCGCTTGTTGCGGTTGGCCAGATGCCACTGATACGGATCGTGGGCGTTCGGCTGGAATGGCACCTTGTGCCCATTGCGCCAGGGGTCGCCGTGCGGCGGCTCGACCTTGATGACGTCGGCGCCGAAGTCGGAGAGGATCACGGCCGCGCCCGGTGCGGCGACGAAGCTCGAGAAGTCAACGACCTTCAAGCCTGAGAAGATGTTGTCGTTTGCCATTGGTGGCTCCTGAATTCGATTTGGGTTGCTGGGTTGCAATTTCAGCGGCCGTGAAACTGCGGCGCGCGCTTCTCGAGGAAGGCCGACGTGCCTTCCTTCTTGTCCTCCGTGCCCGCGCACAGCCCGAAATAGGAGGCTTCGAGGGCGAGGCCTTCGCTCTGGCTGGCTTCCATTCCCTTGTTGGTGGCATCCAGCGCGAACTTGACGGCGAGCGGCGCGTTCGCGGCGATCTCGTCCAGGATCGCTTCTGCGCGCGGGATCAGGTCGGATACGGGGACGATCTCGTTGACGAGCCCGATGCGGTGCGCTTCCTGCGCACTGATCAGTCCGCCTGTCAGAATGAGCTGGAGAGCCCGGCCCTTGCCGACGAGACGCGGCAGCCGCTGCGTGCCGCCACCACCGGGAAGCAATCCGAGCTTCACCTCCGGCTGGCCAAACTTCGCGTGCTCCACCGCGATGCGGATGGTGCAGGCCATCGCGGTCTCGCAGCCGCCGCCGAGCGCAAAGCCGTTGATCGCCGCGACCACCGGCTTGCCGAGATTCTCGATCAGATCGAGGACGTGCTGTCCGAAGCGACTGGACCGCTCGGCCTCGATCGCGCTCGCTTGCGCCAAACCGCTGATGTCAGCGCCGGCGATGAAGGCCTTGTCGCCCGCTCCCGTCAGGATGACGCCGCGCACGGTCGGATCGCTTTTGGCATTCTCGAATGCGGTCGACAGGTCCTGCCAGGTTGCTACGTTGAGTGCGTTGAGCACCTTGGGACGATTGACCGTTACATAGGCGATCGCGGCCCGTGTCTCGTAGAGGACATTCGCAAGCGGCGGCGCAGCAACTGCTGATATAGACATGTTGATCGGTCCTGGTTGGGGGATGGGCCGGCAGCCGAGTGCCGGCCCCGTTCGTGACATCAGACGAAAGCACTGAACCCGGTGATCGCCTTGCCGACGATCAGGTTCTGCATCTGGTAGGTGCCTTCGTAGGAGTAGATCGCTTCGGTGTCGGCGAAGAAGCGCGCAACGTTGTAGTCGACCACGATCCCGTTGCCGCCCAGCACCTCGCGGGCCCAGGCGACCGTTTCCCGCGCCTTGCTCGTGCAGAACGCCTTGACGATCGCTGCCTGCGCGTCCGTCAGCTTGCCCTGGGTTTCCAGCTGCACTGCGCGGGCCAGCATGGATTGACAGGCCACGATGTTGCCCAGCATCTTCGCCAGCAGCTCCTGGATGAGTTGGAACGAGGCGATCCGCCTGCCGAACTGCAGGCGCTCCTGAGCGTACTTCAGAGCATTTTCGTAGGCGCCCATCTGGGCGCCGGTGATTTCCCAACCGACGCCATGGCGGGTGCCACGCAGCACCAGCGCGGGATCGCGGAACGTCCCCTTGCCGCCCTGAAGACGGTTTGCATCGGACACGCGGCAGTCAGTCATCGTGATCTGGCCGTTCTGCACGACCTTCAGCGCAATCTTGTTCTCGATCTTCTCGACGCTGAACCCGGGCGTCGTCTTGTTCTCGACGATGAAACCCTTGACCTGGTTGTCGGCCACGTCGCGTGCCCAGACGATCGAGATGTCGCACCAAGGCGCATTGCCGATCCAGCGCTTCTGGCCGTTGAGGATCCAGGTATCGCCGTCACGCTTCGCCGTGGTCAGGAGACCGGCACCGGCGCCTGAGCCCACCAGCGGCTCGGTCAGCGCGAAGCAGCCGACCTTTTCCATGCGCGCCATCGGCGGCAGCCATTTCTGCTTCTGCTCCTCGGTGCCCGCGATGTAGATGGATTCCATGGCGAGACCGGTGTGGACACCATGGAAGGTGCAGAACGAAACGTCGGTTCGCGCGATCTCCAGGGCGACCAGGGCGACCAGCAGCGGGCTTCCGCCCGGGCAGCCGTAGCCGCTGATGCCGATCCCCGCGATGTTCAGTTCCTTGTAAGACGGGAGCAGCTCGAACGGGAACGAGTCCTCGACCCAGTGCTTGTTGATGATGGGAGCGACCTTCGTCTCCATGTAGGCGCGCACCTTCTTGACGATCGCCCTCTCCTCCTCGCCCAGTGTGTCAGCGAATTGAAAGAAGTCGGCGTTCGGCGGAGGAAGCTGTTTCGGTGCCGAAGGTTTCTGTGCAGCAGCGGTGGCCATTTCGATCTCCGTTTCGATGCGGGGCCTGCGACTGCGGCAGGCGTCTCGTTTCAACGCATCGAACATACGGGTGCGCCCGGCCCGCGGCTTTGCATCGCGTGCTCTCGTTTTGTCATTTGTTGCTGGCGAGCGAGGCGGCAGATGCAGGCCAGAGATAATGGCCGCGCTCTACTCAAGTCTGTCTGAGGTGGGCTTGCAAAATGCAGAACGCGTGGCGCGCTCAAGTCGAAGCACCGGGCTCGTTCGACATGTTCGGATAGAGTCCATTCCAAACCGGAAAGAGCTCGTCTCAGCGAGCGCCCTGTTGCGATCCGAATACCTGACGAAACTGACCGGGCGCATGGCCTGTTGCTTGCCGGAATGCGCGTGTGAAACTCGCTTGGTCGGAAAAGCTGAGCGCCAGCGCGATATCCGCCAATGATCGCTCGCCCCGCATCAACAAGGCTTTGGCACGATCAAGGCGTCTGGCGCTGACGTAGCGATGAGGAGGTTGCCCGATGGCTTGCCTGAAGGCACGGGCAAAATGGTATCGGCTCAGGCATGCGACCTGCGCCATGAGATCAAGGGTGAGGTCTCCTTCCAGGTTCGTTTCGATATAGTCCAGCACACGCTGGAGCCTGCGTCGATCGAGTGCTCCGCTTGCACGAGAAACAATGGGCTGGCCAGCCGATGCCCTGAGGCACTTTTGAAGCAACCTCGCCGCCAGACTGGATGCGAGGCCTTCAATAAGCAGGTTGCCGGCGGAGGTTTCAGTCTCCAGCTCCGATGCGATTGCGCATCCGATCTCCGCCAGCAGCGGATCTTCGAAAGCGTACTCGTAGCTTATCGCGCCGACTGCTGCCTTGCAGATGTTGGTTTCGAAATTGTCCGGCGAGAAGTGGCTGAGTGGAAGATAGATCTGCAAAACTCCCGACATATCTTCGGAAATGTCAATCGAACCTTCCTGCAAACCAGGAGGAGAGAGCCACACCGCACCACGCCTTGCGACTATCCGACTTTCGATGCCCGGCCTCCGCCGCGTGACGAGCGACTGACTACCGCGAACATCGAGACAAATCCTGATATCGGATTGCGGGGTCCTCCATGGAATCACCCCTTTCCTGACAGTGCACAATTGAGCCGCGAGACCGGACCAGCCTCGATCTACCGAGGATAACAGCAGCTCTGCGGGACCATCCTGCTCCCAAAAACTGTAGTACGGCCATATTCCATTGCCGCCAGCGGTAGCCGGTTGCTCCTGTCGGACTTCCACGACTCGCTCCTACAAAGTTGACCTCAATGTTGCTCGCCCTGCGGGACCGGAAGATCGCGCCGCCATATGCGACATTTCCAGATTTGCCAGATGCTCGTTCTTGCGAGCCAAGTATCCCTCGCGCCGCGACCTTCCGCGGAACAACGAGCCCGGTCTTTCCGATCTGAACGACGACGCCGCGCGTCCCGCGGATGACTTATGAATATTAAGGGCTGCGGATCGAATTTGAGTCGCGAACGCCTTGATCTGCGCTTCGGGCACCTGAGCCATCATCGCGCCATCACCTCAGGTTTCGTTCGTAGTCCTTTCAGCCTGGTTCGCCCGCGATCCGACTGCTCAAGCTGCGAGGTTGGAATTGGCTGTAGCCGGACGTTCGACCTTTTTATTCCGGCTCTCGATGGCCTCGACGGAATCTCCAAACGCCTTGTCCAAGACCCGCCTGCCGATCGTCCCGAGCACAAAGCCGAGCAGCCCGTCCCGTCAGGTTCTTGGCGTCGCGCCTGACGACGACATCGATGTCGGTCGTGCCGTCGGGCTGACGCGTGAAGGTGTAGATGTGACCCGACGCACCACCCCACACGTTGGAGTCGGTGGTCGTGAGGACGACGCGGTTGGGATCGGACCAGTCGTAGTGCAGGCGCTCCCAGATCCCGCCCGAGCCTTCCGTGACATCGGCATGCGAGCCGCTTCTACGATGCACCTTGAGATACGCATCGCTGCTGTTGCCAAAGAGCTTCGAGCGGCCGGGCCCGAAATCGGTCAGGCCGGCGACGTACTGTTCGGGCGTCGCCGTGGTCCTCCGATGAAGATGGATGGTGGACATGTGCAGTTTCCCTGGCTGCGCTCCGCTTGGCGAGCGCAGCCGTTCAAGTCGAACTTCAGTTCGAGGCTGTGTTCGGTTTGCGAACCAGCACGCTGTCACCTTCCCGGCTGATCTCGATCGCGCCCGCTGGCTGCGGTGTCGAGAGAAGCAGGCGCTGACCAGGTGTGAGAAGAGACACGACGCGGAACGGTGTTCCTGTCTCGCCTTGCGCCAGAGTGGCGACCACGCGAAATCCAGCGCGCTCGACGGTGTAGTAGGCGACCCCCGATATCCCGCCGAGGTCGATGCTCTTGGCCTCAATGGGACGCAGCCCTTCTGCGTGGGCGGCCGTCAGGGAAGCGATACCGAATGCGGCGGCGAAAAGCGTGTTGCGGATTGACATGACGATTTCTCCTAATGGTTGACGATCGAGCACCGCAAATTCGTTGATCACGACAACGGTTCGCCGCCCCGATGAATCCAGGTTCCGTTGATGACGATTGGTGCGTTGTCGGGCTGCCCGCTGACCGGATCGGCCGGCGGGAACACGCTGTCGTAGATCGCGCGGGCTTCTCGTATCAGGCGGAGCCGTTCGCGCTCGGCCTTCGGGATAAATTGGATGACTTCACCCATGTTCGCCTCCAGTTCGTGACGCCGTTTCCGGCAGGTCGTGACTGGGAGGTGGGGCGAAAGGCCTGGATCAACAGGCGGGGAGATCGGGAGTCATCCTTCCGGAATTTGGAAGCTCGACAGCGGAACTCGCACTGTCGGGGTCTACTCCGCGAAAACCCGCTTGAGCCGCGGCGCCGCAAAGTCCAGGAATGCTCTTACCTTGATCGGCAGAAACCGGTTGGCCGTGTACACGAGATTAACCGGCATTGATGGTGGCTGGAATTCATCCAGCACGGTGGTCAATGATCCCGCTTCCGGACCAGCCTCGAGTTGGTAGGCAAAGGCGATGCAAATTCCCACGCCGGCGCGGGCTGCCGTGCAAGCCGCTTCCGCGCTGCCGACGGTGAGCCGCGTACGCACCGGCGCTGCGATGGTCGCCTTGCCTTTGACGAATGTCCAGACATCGGGGGGCGAGAAGCCGGGATAGCTGATGCAATCATGCCCCGCCAGGTCTTCCGGCGTGCGCGGCGTTCCGCGAGCTGCCAGATAGGCGGGACTGGCGCACACCACCCGGTGCGTCCTGCCGAGCCGTAACGCGACCAGGCTCGAATCCGGCAACTCGCCGATGCGCACCGCGACATCGATTTGCTCCTGGGCCAGGCTCAGCTTCTGATCGGTGGGGATCATCCTCACCTTGATGTCCGGATAGGTCTTGAGGAAGTCCGCGATGATCGGCATCAGAATGATGCGCCCAAGGCCCAGCGGGGTCGTCACGGCCAGCTCGCCCGTCGGCGTGGTATACTCACCCGAGGCGGTACGCTCTGCTTCGAGCACATCGGTGAGGATGCGCTTGCAAGCCGCAACGTAGGACGTTCCTGCATCCGTCAGCACCAGCTGCCGGCTCGATCGGTTGAAGAGCTTCGTCCGCAGGTGAGCCTCGAGCTCGGATACGTTGCGGCTAACTGTTGTGAGTGGTGTTTTCAATCGCCGCGCCGCCGCGGACAAGCTGCCCTGCTCGACCACGGTCAGAAAGGTCGACATCGCTTCAAGGCGATCCATCGGATCCCTTCCATAATTCGGGAGGACACCTTGCGATTTTGCCATATCACCCCGGATTCCGGAAGACGGCATCGCCTGCGGTGATCCGGTTGGCCACTCGAGCGAGCCTTCCGCTACCTGGAAGGAGCCTTTCCACCCATGGCCCTTTTTGAGGCGGGCTCTCCAATCGATGTTTTTGGATGATGGCGCGAGAAGCGCCGCCCTCAACACAGGAGAGTTCAATGACGAGGCATCTCGAATCCTACCGGTACGAAATCCAGTACGGCGACGGCGCCGACTTCGTGTCTCGTATCAGCGCAAGTCGAGCGACGGCGTCTGGCAGACGGTTTCGGCGTGGATGATCCCAAATTCGGCGGACGACTGAGTGTCGGCCATTGCGCGGCCCGCCGGGTCTTTCGTGCCGGCCGGCTTCGACAACCCGACCTGGACGAAGCTTGACATATTGTACTCGGTTCAATGTTTTTATTGCACCGAGAATTGTCTCGGACCATTCTGCTAGCCTGAAGGCCATACCGAGAACCCGGCGTTCAGGGCCATTTCGAGCCTCTGCCGGCGCCAGCCATGAATGTCCGGCCCTCGGAGCATTGAATTCATAACTCGGAGCATTGGAGACCAAAATGCCTGCGATAGTCTCGACGATCATCCTTCCTGCTGCCATCAAGGGGTCCGGGATCGCATCTCGGCTGCTTGCCGGCGCTTGCGAGAGACTCGCCGGCTATCTCGGCCGACGGACCGCCATTGCTTGCCTTCACGATCTCGACGACCGCGCGCTGCGGGACATCGGCATCCGCCGTTTTCAGATCGAGGCCGCCGTCAACGGTCTCATCACATTCTCTGTTCAAGCGGACGAAGAGCTGGTGACCCCCGCGGCGGTAGCGATTTCGCGCCAACCCCGGCGCGGTCCAACCCTGGAGTCGGCGCCATGGAGCTGACCATCGCCACGATCCTGGTCACCTTTGCCGGCGTGTTCCTGATCTGCTTCATGAAGGGCGCGTTCGGCGGCGGATTCTCGATTGTGGGCATTCCGCTGTTGTCGCTCGTGATGGATCCGGTCACCGCCGGCGGCCTTCTCGCGCCATTGTTCATCGCGATGGACTTGTTCGCCCTTCGCTATTGGAAGCCTTCGACCTGGTCGAAGCCGGATCTTCTGCTGCTGTTACCGGGTCTCGTGACCGGCATTGGATTCGGGTATCTGCTGTTCCGCTTCCTGGACCACCGCGCCATCGCGATCGCGATGGCCGCAATCACTCTGATCTTTGTCGCTCTGTGGCTTGTTGCAGGCGCGGAGGTGACGGCAAGTCCACGTTCAACGCCGAAGGCGATCACCGCCGGCCTCGCCTCGGGAGTCACGACAATGGTCGCGCATTCGGGCGGACCGCCGCTCGCGATGTATCTGCTGCCGCTCGGCCTCAGCAAGGACGTCTACGCAGGAACAACCAGCCTATTCTTCACCGTCGGCAACGCGACCAAGGCCGTGCCATGGCTCCTGCTGGTCAAGCCGACAGGAAACGTCTGGACGTTGATGGCGCTATGCCTGCTCGCCATTCCCGCTGGCGTGTGGGCGGGTTGGCGGCTTCACGGAAGCCTGGACCAGCGCCAGATCTATCGGGTCTGCTACGGATTGCTGGTCGTGACCGCGCTGAAGCTGCTGTGGGACGGCGTCTCCGGCTATCTCGTGTGAGCCGATTGTTGGCGATGTGTGAGACTCGCAAACCCTAACAGCCTCTAACAACCGATAACGAGCAAATTGCGCCGCCTATGCCAAGTTAGTTCGCAACAATGATGGATGCGGTCCCGGAGCGCCCCATGGTGACGCAATCAGAACTGCCGACCGCCGCAGGCCACTATGAGCCGTGGCCGCACCGCGGCGCTGGTGAACCAGATTGTCCCGGAAAGCTGCTGCTATCTTCAGCGGGTCGGGGCTGGTCTGGCTTGTCGGCCGAATTGTGCACAGCTAGAAGAGGCTTGGTCCCATGGAGGACCCCACAATCCGATATCAGGATTTGCGTCGCTCTCCGTAGCAGCGGTGAATCGACTGTAACGCGCCGGGCGCCTGGCATCGAGAGCCGGATAGTCGCGAGGCGTGGTGCGGTTTGGTTCTCTCCTCCTGGTTTGCAGGACGGTTCGGTTGATTTTGCTCGAGATACGCCGGAATTCCTGCATCTCCATCTTCCACTGAGCTACTTCTCGTCGGCCCATCTAAATACCGATATCTATCAATCCGTAGTCGGCGCGCTAAGCCACGAGAGCGCTTTCGAAGATCCGCTACTAGCCGAGATCGGATTTGCGGTCGCATCAGAGCTAAAGACAGAAACCTCCACCGGCAATCTGCTTGTCGATGCTCTCGCGGCCAGCCTGGCGGCGAGGCTAGTTCAGAGATACGCCAGCGCATCATCCGCTCAATCCTTTCCTCACCATACAAACCATGGGCTCGATCGGCGCAGACTCTCCCGTGTGCTGGACTACATTGAAGCAAACCTCGAGGGAGATCTCAGCATCGATCGCATGGCATCTATTGCGTGTCTCAGTCGATTTCATTTCGCACGAGCCTTCAGGCAAGCCATTGGTCAAGCGCCGCATCGCTACGTCAGTGCGAGGCGTCTTGAGCGCGCAAAAGCGCTTTTGACACGCGGTGATCGGCCGCTGGTCGATATTGCGCTCTCGCTGGGCTTTTCAGGCCAGGCCAATTTCACGCGAGCCTTCAAGCAGGCGACCGGGCAGGCGCCAGGTCAATATCGTCAAACGGCGAGATCACAGGGATCCAAATCCTCTCTGACGGATGTCAGGCAGTCGCTTTCGGTTTTTGCCTGAACCTGCATGTCGTTTGCGAGCCAGCCGGCAGCAACAAAGGACAAGACGAGAGCACGCGATGCAAAGCCCGCGGGCCGTCCCACGACTATCTTCGCCGTGGTAAGCCACTGAGAGACCGCTTGCCATGCCGATACGTCAGTACTTTGTGTGGGTGGGAAGCGTCCTGCTCCTGTTACTGTTTGTGGCCGACTGGTTGCTTCCGGCGCTCCCTGCTCATTCGCATTCCGCGATCGCTCCGAGCGAACGAGCCAATCTGCGCATTCGTTCGGACCAAAAATGGCCGGAACGGGTCGTGTTCGACACCGCTCACGCGCCAGTGACACGCGCCGCTGAGTCTGGCCCCGCGCCGGACCTCGTCCACGAAGACTTTGCCCAGGCCACGCGCCGCAGCCCACTCGATGCGTTCGCCGCGGTGGAAGAGGCTCCGGCCGCCGCTCCGACAGCAAGAAATGAAAATGCATCGGCAACCCCGGCAAAGCCGCGGCAGTCCAGAACCCGTATGACGAGTGCAGTCAAGACCCATTGATCGAGACCGACATGAAAGACGCTCTGTGCCTCGCCGTGTTCGCCGGCAAAATCCTGTGCCTCATGGTGTTCGTCGCGGTTCTGAAACCGGACGTCATCGGCGTTGTCGAGACGTCGGCGACTCCCATCAACTGCGGGATGGAATGCTCAGGACTGCAGCAATGCGTTTCGAACGCATTTGCAACAGCTTCGCTGGCCTACGCGAAGTCATGCATCGCACATAGAAACTTCGCTCATTGCTGACGCAACGGTCCTCCGACGCCGCAATCGCCATGACCCAAGCTGCATCATTCCGGGATCGACATGCCGCCCTCATCTTCGCGCTGCGGACCTTTGCGGCGGCGATGCTGGCGTTCTCGATCGCGCTGCTGCTGGACATGCCGCGTCCATATTGGGCCATGGCGTCGGTCTACATCACCTCCAACCTGTTCACGGGAGCGACCACCTCCAAGGCCGTCTACCGCATCCTGGGCACGCTGATCGGCGGGGCGGCGACAATCGTGCTGGTTCCGAACCTCGTCGATGCGCCGGAGTTCCTCAGCCTCTGCATCGCGCTGTGGGTCGGCTTCTGCCTGTATCTTTCGCTGATCGACGGCACGCCGCGCAGCTACGTCTTCATGCTCGCCGGCTACACCGTGGCGCTGCTCGGATTTCCCATCGTCTCGACGCCCCAGTCGGCCTTCGACATCGTGGTTTCCCGCGTGCAGGAGATCATGCTCGGAATCGTCTGCGCGAGCGTCGTCGTGATGCTCGCGATGCCGCGCAGCGTGGCCTCCGCAGTCACCGCGCAAACCGACGCATGGCTCGCCGGCGCGCGCCGGCTCGCTGCGGACGTCCTGACGGGCCGCGGCAGCGATCAGGAGCGTGATAGCGAACGCATGCGTCTTGCCGCTGCGGCCTCCGAAATCGACCAGCTCGGGCGCCATCTCGGCTTTGAGGCAGCCACTTCCACGAATATCGGGCGAGGGCTGCAGCTCCTCCGGCAGCATATGCTGTCGCTGCTGCCGCTGCTCGGATCGATCGAAGACCGCAAGCTGCCTCTCAGCCCGCATGACGAGGCGGCTGCGCCGGTCGCCAGCATGTGCGCAAGGATAGCGGCATGGCTCGAAGCGGGCGGGCGCGATGGGCAGGAAGCCGAGGCGTTGCGCAGAGGACTTGATGAAATACGACCGGTGCTGGGCGAGGATGCCGGATGGACCGAGATCGCGATCTCTGGTCTCCTTGCGCGGCTGCGCAACCTTGTCGACGTCATGCAGGACTGCCAGCTCCTGCGCGAGGCCATCTCAGAAGGGCGCAAACCCGAAGCGCTTCCACTTGTCTTCTCTCGCGGTGGATTGACTGTCGCCGTCCCACATCGCGACCACTGGTCAGCGCTCCTGGCGGCCGGGTCCGTGGCCCTTGCGGTGCTGTGCTGCAGTTGCTTCTCGATTGCGACCGGCTGGTCGGACGGGGTTGCGGCCCCGCTCTTCGCCGCCGTCGTCGGCAGTTTTCTGGCGGGCGCGGACGATCCCCTTCCCGCGTTCCGCAATTTCTACGGAGTATTCCTCGTCGTCATCGCCGTGCATGGCATCTACCTGTTCGGCGTGTTGCCGCGGATCACGACTCTCGAGGTGCTCATCGTCGCGTTGATGCCGACTTTCCTGCTGTTCGGCTGGCTGGCTGCGCGGCCCGCGACCGCGCGCCTCGGCGCCATACTTGCCATCTACCTCTCGGTGGAACTGGCGCTGACCGAAACCTATTCGGCCGACTTTACCTCCTATGCCAACTCCAGCATTGCGCTGATGCTGGGCGTGGCGCTGACCGGCGTGACCTGCGGCATTGTTCGCCTGGCCGGAGCCGACTGGATCGCAAACCGATTGCTGCGAAGCAATTGGACCACGCTTGCATCGGTCGCCGAGCGCACGTCGCAACAAGATCCCTTTGCGCTTGCCAGTCTCATGCAGCATCGCCTCGCCCTGCTTGCTGCGCGTATCACTGTCGTTCCTGCCGATGCAAGGAGCGGCGCAGCCAATCTTCGCCAGTTGCGGACGGCGCTCAACATTGTCGGTGTGAGGCGCGCGAGCTTCGGCCTGTCACGCTGCACGAGAGCGGCAGTCGAGGCGTTTTTCGCTCGCCTCGCCCCGATTTGCAGGACCCATACGGCGGGGCCGCTTCCGGGCGGGCTGGTCGAACAGCTCGACAGCACCATTGCGGCGACATTGCGGGAGCCCTCGAGCGAAGCCCGCGATCACGTGCTGATCGGTCTCACCGGCGTTCGTTCCGGGCTGTTTCCGGAGTCGCCGGTCTATCAACCGCAGCAAATCGAATCTGGGACGATCGCCGCATGAGATACGAACTTGACCTTTTCGGCGTGCTCATTCCGACGCTCCTGCTCTGGAGCGTGGTTGCCTACGTGCTTGCGCGCATCGTCAGCAAGCTGATTGCCCGGATCGGTCTCTATCGATGGATCTGGCATCCCGCACTTTTCGATTTCGCGATGTTCATCTGCCTGGTCACCGGCCTGGTCCTCGGCTCCGCGGAGTTATTCTCATGACAGCACCCGTTTCGTTCCAGAAAGCCTTATGGCGCGGGTTCACGATGAAGTGCCCGAACTGCGGCCAGGGCCGTCTGTTCGGCCCCTTTCTCAAGGTGGTCGACGACTGCGAGGTCTGCGGCGAAGATTACACGCCGCAACGCGCCGACGACCTTCCGGCCTATCTTGTGATCGCGATCGTTGGCCACCTCGTCGTGCCAGGGCTTCTTGCCGTCGAGATCGCCTATTCACCTCCCGCCTGGCTTCAATTGCTGATCTGGCTCCCCGTCACCGGGCTTTCCGCACTCTTTCTGCTGCAGCCCGTGAAGGGGACAATCGTCGGCCTGCAATGGCAGACCGGCATGCACGGCTTCGAGGCCGCCAGACGCCGCCGGGATCGAGCGGCCCCCGATGGCGTCACGCCTGTTCCTCACCTCGCCTCCAAGGAGTTGGTGTCATGAAAGCCGTTGTGAAGTCGCTGCGTCCGTTCGCGCCGACCGGTCTCATCGTGCTGGTCGCGCTTTGGACCGGTTACAAGCTGTGGGATTATTACTTTGATGCACCCTGGACCCGTGACGGACATGTGCGCGCCGACGTGGTGCCGGTGGCTCCCGATGTTTCCGGATTTGTGAGCGAGGTTCTGGTTCGGGACAATCAGCAAGTACAGAAGGGCGACGTGCTCTTCCGGATCGACCGGGCGCGCTACGAAATCGCGCTGAAGCAGGCAGAGGCGGTACAGGAAGGCAAGCGCGCCACACTCGACAATGCCAATGCCGATCTGAAGCGCTACAGTGCGCTGACGCCCGGCCTCGTCGTTTCCACGCAGCGGATGGACCAGGTCGTCGCCACTCAAGGCTCGGCCCAGGCGGCCTATGACCAGGCCGTCGCGGACGTTGCCCTCGCGAAGCTCAACATCGAACGCAGCGAGGTGCGGGCCTCGGTCAGCGGCATTGTCACCAACAACGAGCTGCGGCCGGGCGCCTACCTGACCCCCGGAAAGGGCGTGATGGCGCTGCTCGATACCGACACGCTGCACGTCCAGGGCTACTTCGAGGAGACCAAGCTGCAGCGCATCCATATCGGCGATCCCGTCAACGTGCGGCTGATGGGAAGCAGCCGTGCGTTGCTGGGCAAGGTCGAGAGCGTTGCAGCCGGTATCGAAGACCGCGATCGCAGCAACGGCTCGACCCTGCTTGCCAACGTCAACCCGACCTTCAACTGGGTCCGTCTGGCGCAACGCGTCCCGGTCCGGATCGCGCTGGACGGCTCCGAGCGAAACGAACTCGTTGCGGGCGCCACCGCGACGGTCGAGGTGCTCGGCTCCGGATCACGCGGCTATCCGACCCAAGCCAAAAATGAACGCAGGACAGCGCAGCCCTCCAGCTGCCACATGGCGCGAACTGCGATCGCGGTCGTCCCCTCGTGCGGCTGAGAGCTGATCAGATAAAGGCTCTATCAAGATGTTGGTAGCGTTTCTGGCAATGCTGAGCACCGGTATCTTCGCGGCCCATATTCTCGAAGCGCTGCACACGAGCCTGTCGTCGGTGCACGCTCCCGTCGAAAGACGGCAGATCCGTCGCGAAGCGCCGAGGTGACGTGATGCGCGCTAATCGAACCAACCATCGATCCTGGATGTCGCTCGGCCCCGCCGTATACGTCATATTGATCGGGGTGTTGGCCATGCTGGGCGGTTCGGCGCAAGCCGGCGTCGAAGACCGCAAGCTGCCGATGAAATTCATCTGGGTCGCCTGTCAGCCGAACTGCCGAGGCTGGGTCAGCGTAGTGGGCATCGTCACCGCCCAGACCCCGGGGCGACTTCGATGATTTCGCGCGCGATCGTCAGCTCAAGGGCGAAACGGTCGTGCTGAATTCCAGCGGTGGATCGGTCAACCACGCGATCGCGCTCGGACGGCGGTTCCGAGAGCTCGGGATGTTGACGACCGTCGGGGCCAGCGTGCCCGCCGCCACACGTGGCGAGCGCCCCCACGTGTCACCTGAGGCCTACTGCGAATCCATGCGCGTGTTTCTGTTGCTATCGGGCAAGTCACGACACGTGCCGCAGGAGGCCCATGTCCGCGTGCATCAGATTTGGATGGGCGACCGGGCCGAAAATGCGAGGGCCGCGAGCTACAGCGCAGATGATGTCATGATCGTGGAGCGCGACGTCGGCCGCCTGGCCAAATACACCTTTGACATGGGCGGCACGGGTGATCTGTTGGCACTGTCGCTGAACGTCCCGCCTTGGGAAGATCTACATGAATTGTCGGGGGAGGAATTGCGACTGACCAATCTCTCCACAGGTGGGATAGATGCTCAGCTGGGCAGTCCCCAACCGGCACTCAATCGCTTCGCAAGCTCCGCGACCTCATCCTCTCGTGGGCAAGAGTAGCGCGGTCCAAACCCGAGCGTGAGTTTCGGTCGAGCGCCAGTCCCTTCTTTGCGAAGGCCGCGTCTGCTCATTTCAGCATAATGGTTAGGGTGTTGAGAGTTGTCTGCCTAACGGTTCGTCTTGAACCCTCTGCTCGCCTATCCGGCGCAAAAAGGATCCACATCAGCATCGCGCCACAATTGCGCGTCGCGCGGCCGCGAATTGCCGCCTTGCAGAGTTCGGCTTGCAAACCTTTGCGCCGATCGAGATCGCTAGTCTATCCAAACACCATACCCCCCTTGCGGCCACAGCGCGTTCAGTTCAGCCAGCTGACGTTGGCTATTGCTAAATTATCTTTGACCTCTCGGTGCACACGTCGTGCACACACCGCTCTCTAACCAATTGAAACACCTAAACTCTCGCTCCAATCCATCATAGGCAAGTTTGAACTAACTTAAGAGGGTGCCGTCAAAGGAGGTCAAAATAGCGGCAACCTCGTGAGAGAGCGACCCCAAGTTCAAATCAGGGAGGCGTAACCACCGATACCGACACTCGCCGGCCGTGGCCGTCTGCAGGGGACTGTTCCTGATTGCCAAACGCAGTGAGCGTCCTCCAAATCATTGATCTTGTTATTGTGTTCGGCGCCTATGGCATTGTTTATTCGATCGCTTCAACCAAATTGCTGTAGCCTCTTTGCGGCGCCCTCAGGCCGAATTGGGCTTCGAGGTATCCGCGGGTTGCCGCAAAAGCACCTGGCGAAGGTTCGTCCTTAACGAACCGACGGCCTTTCCAAGATACCGTCCATTCCGTCGAAGGGGCGCGGGATGACATGAGCTGAGACGACTTTCCCAATCTCATTTGCCGCGGCCGCCCCCGCATCGACTGCAGCTTTCACCGCACCAACATCGCCTTGCACAATGATTGAAATTAGGCCGCCTCCGGGCTGCTGACGGGTAACAAGCTTGACGTTTGCGGCTTTCACCATGGCATCGGCGGCCTGGATCGCCGCCACCAATCCCTTCGTTTCAATAAAACCAAGTGCCTGCATTGCCATGGCCTACTCCTTAGACAAACGTCCGAGCAAAAAGCGCAGCTCATCGCGCCGCCCAACCGAGACAGAAAAGCGATGGAATCCGATGCGATGAAGCTCGACGAGAAGCTCCGATGGAACCGCGCTGCCTTCGATTCCTATTGGGACGCCCTTCTCTGCGGCAGCGGCTGCTCCCGCGAGCAGCGTGGTCGCGTATGGTGGGAGTCGCCGGAATGGATTCGCGAAGATGAGTTCTTCGCCGACGTATTGATCCAAGACGTCGAGTGATTGTTGTACTTCGATCGGAAAACCGTACGCCGTACGAACGATCTCACCGACATCGACCCAAAGCGGTGCACTCGCCGTGGGCCCCTGGAGGAGCTCGTCGAACGCCATCACGTTCTGGATCATTGCTCCGGCGGTCAAACCGATCTGCTCGGATTCTCGCTGAAATGCAGAAAATTCCGAGGAACTCGATATGCCTCCGATGAGAGCAGCAACTCTCCGATGCCGCGCTGTCTCTGCTGCCGTCGATATTCCCAGTAATATAGCCCGCAAGTAAGCCATGGACCCGAGCGGCAAGAAGAAACCTGGCGGCAACTCCTGCCAATTCTCTATCAGTCGTCGAGCCCGATCCGAGCTCACCCGGGGCAACCGAAACTGGACCGCGGCACCCTCTGGAACTCCCGAAAGCCCGGCCGCGCACGCCTCGGATACGATGGAGCGAATCTCGTCCGTGACGCCCCGCTGCGGATTCGGCAGTCCAGCGGCGGCGGTCAGTTCGACGAACCTGCTGACGCTTCCGTTCGCGATGATGAGATCCGTAATGCTGACGACGCTGCCGCACGAGCCATCCGATCCGGCTGCTTCGACGAGTTCCTCACCGGACCTGGGCGATATCCAGACGGATGCTTGCGACCTTTCATCTGCCCAATCGAGAATACGTTTCAGCGATGGCAGGCCAACGCCCGCCGCTCTGAGCTTGATCACGCCCGCGAACACCTTTCCACTGGCGCCGTCCATCGATACCAGATCGCCCTCACGATAGATCTTGCCGTCGATTGTGAAGGTTCGGCGGTTCAGATCGATGTCGATCGCCTCGCAGCCTACGATGCAGGGCCTATCGAGGGCCCGGGAAACGACGGCGGCATGACTGAGCGCTCCTCCCCGCGCGGTGATGACCCCGTTGGCGGAGAGCATCCCCCTGATATCTTGTGGGCTGGTCGTCGGACGAATGAGAATAACGGCCTCCCCGCCCAACGACCGATCGGCCGCTCGATCTGCATCAAGAACCGCAGCTCCGCAAGCGTGACCTGGTGATGATCCAAGCCCCTGCGCCAGTACGACGGCCCGCGCAAGTTCCGCGTCGTCGAAGGATGGTCGAGACACCTTTCTGACTTGTTCAGACGTAATCCGGCCCAGCGCGGTCGGCTTGTCCACGACCCCTTCCGCAACCAAATCCTCGGCAATCTTGATCGCGGCGGCGGCTGTCCGCTTGGCGGCCCTCACCTGCAGGAAGTACAGCTTTCCGGACTCGACGGTGAATTCGATATCTACGGCGTCCGAGTACAACCGCTCGAGCATCTGGCTGTGTGTTTCGAATGCTTGCCGTAGCTCAGGGTCCAGCGCTTCTGCATCGGACAAATCCAGGGGCGTATGAGTTCCGGAAACGAGATCCTCTCCCTGTCGGCCGATCAAATATTCACCGTAGAGCGCCTTACTTCCGTCATTCGGATTCCGAGTGAACGCCACCCCCGATCCGGACCTGTCATCTGCATTGCCGAACACCATCGCCTGGATTGTGACGGCCGTTCCGAGATCGTCGGAGATCCCGTGATGCTTCCTGTACGCCTTTGCGCGCGCGCTATCCCAAGACCGGAAGACGGCCTCCACGGCTCGTTCAAGCTGCCAGAGCGGATCAGCGCTCGCAGCGTCGCCGGCCGCTTCGACGTGATCGAGGATCGCTCGCTCCAGATTTTCGAAAGCTGAAGCTGTGAGATTTGAGCGCGCGGCGGCTTTCGCTTTCTGCACCGACTGCATCAGTTCGGATGGATCGATTCCAAGCACGATGTCACCGAACATGCGCCAGAAGCGCAACCAGGTATCGAGCGCGAAATCGCCTCCCCCTGGACCGCGTGCGAGCGACAGCGCCGATGCCGAGGTCAATCCGAGATTGAGAACCGTGTCCATCATTCCCGGCATGCTGACGGGCGCGCCGGAGCGCACCGAAACGAGCAAAGGACGGTCCTTGTCGGCGAACGATTTCTCAGACCTTCCTTCCAGACCGCGGATCGCGTCATTGATCTGCGAAAGAAGGCGCTCTCCAATCCTTCCACGATTGGCTCGAAATTGACGAAATCCTTCAACTCCGATGACGAACGCGGGCGGAATAGGTATGCCGGCGCGCGCCATCTTCGCGAGCCCACTCGCCTTACTGCCGAACCGCAAAGCGTCCTCGACATCGCTATCCGTCACGTTCCGCACGAAGCTCTCGTCCATCACGTCAACCGTCGCCCCCACCTGCATTTACGTATCCCGCGGCCGACCGATGACCGAGAGAATGTCCTCATGGAATTCGAACCAGATATTGTGCACGGAATCGATCGTCGGCTTGCACACGAAATCCTTGTCCCCCTGGTCGACCCGCGTCACGCTGGCGTTAAACCGGGCGACGTAGATCTCGTAGCGAGGAAGCAGCGGCGTTAACTCCTGCAGGTTCTTGGTCAGGCGCTCGACTGTCTTGATCATGCGCGACTGCACTCGCTCGTCGCCGTCGGTCGATTGCCACTCACTGACCTGCTTGATAAATTGCTCGTTGATGGTCTCGAAGCGATCGTACCATTCAAGGACGCGATCGTTGGAACGCATTGGGCCATACACGGTCCGATAGTATTCCTGAACCGCGTTAGTTCCATCTTGCAAGAGTAGGTGTTTTCCTTCGGCGACCATCAAGAGGTCATTGCCAGCCGCGGCATTCAGCACTGCTTCGACCACGGGGACTTCGAGGCCCACAGCACTCGCCAGCTCCTTGGCTGTCGCCATCTTCTTCAGATGGACGCCGTTAAGCACGAGAAATTCCTGTTCGCTCAAACCCGTCATCGTCCATCCAATCGACGCCAAAGCCGAGCGCGGCGCCGCGCTCGGCAATGCATTTGAGCGCTATTTCCAGTAGTATTTCGACCTGGTGAGGCTCACATTGTCCGGGAAAGGAAGGTATCCCTCGCCCGAGAAGATCTTTTGCGGCACCGTCGCCTGCGCGAAACCACGCTTGACGATGTCGTAGTAGTAGTTCGACACGCGCTGATCGATCTCCCAGAACTCATAGTCCTTGCAGGCCTTTTCGTAGGTGCCGGCCAGCCGAAGATGCGGCAGGATCATGTCGATATAGTACACGTACATGCCATTGGTGATAAGCGTGCGCCGCGACATGCGCGAGAACTTCGTATACAGCTTGAAGGTCGCCTGCTGGATCCCTTCAAGACGCTTGTCCAGCTCCGAAATCTTGACCGGATAGACCTCACCCATCGGGGTGTCCCACTTCTCGCGCACGAAGACCGCGCCTCCGACGATATGCTCGATGTAGTTCTTCGGACGCGTAAACGTCGTCGAGATGTCGTTCACGCGGATCTCCGAAAGTCCCATCTTGTCGGGATCGATGACGAGACAGATCGTATAGCAGTGCGGCACGTTTTCGTGATCGCAGACGTCGCTCCAGTCGTAGACCTCCTCGTTGGTGAAGAGATCGCGGATGATCAGGATCTTGCCGTCCGGAAGTTCATACGGACCCGTATCGCCCAAACCCAGCCGGCAGTCGTAGTGATCGAGGAAGGAGAGCAATTCCGCCGCCGCGTTGAAGCGGACCAGCGAATCGTGCTTCTCGCTGCCGGGCTCGAAGTACTCGATTTGGCCGAGCAGCTTGTCGAGGATATCCTTCTCGTGGATCCTGCAGCGATAGCGGTCCTGGGAATTCAGGATGTAGCCGTCCTGTCGCTTGCCCCAGAGAATGCGCTGCATGAACTTCAGGATGATATTGCTCTCTCGCACGTAGTCTTGCGGCTGTATTGCCTCGAGTGCGAGCAGGCCGCAACGCCCCATCCCGAAGCCGACGGCTCCGATGCACCAATCGTGAACGCAGTTTACCTTCGTGCCGATCTCGCGTCTGGCCGACGCGCCGATGTCGATGATGCGCTGTGCACCGACCTCGTTGGTCGTCATTTCCAGGATTTCCGGCCAACGGTAGAATTCGTGCATGAAGGCGAGAATTTCGTATTCCTGGCGAGGTATCATGCCCGACACGCCTTCGGTGGCGCGCATCACGAGCACGTCCCAGATGTTCCAGGCGAGGTAGTTGTTGAGATCGTTCAGCTCGTCGACCGTGAACTGATCCCTGAGCACGTCTTCCTTGCTCACCTTTTCCAGCACCTTGCTCTTGGCGCGCTGGCGCAAAACCTTGTCGCCCAGGATGCCGTCAGGCACCGGATCCATGCCCTTGAAGTTGCCCTGATAAACCAAATCCTGAAACCGCAGTCCGTCGTCGGCAGACTTGTAGCGGTCCTTATAAGTAGACATCTGTTTCCTCCTCGATTTCGATTTTGCTTGATTAGGTCAGCCCAGCAGAGAAACTCGGCCCGTCTCCCTGTCTTCGCAGTGCAACTTCACCTTCTTGCCATCGAGGGCCTTGATGATCGCCGCGAAATGAGCGTCGTTATTCCCACCCGTGACGTATCTGGCTTCGCTGCCGGTGAGGTAGGCGGTCATGACACAAGGCATCTGGAATTCGCGGGAAAGGATTCCGAGATGGGATTCCGGCGCGCCGGACATGGTGATCACGCCGATGGAGCCCATGCTCAGGGCCGGCGCAAGGAAGGTCGTCGTTCCGCCCTGGACGAGGAGGATATGTTCCTTCAGCTTACCGCTCTGGATCAAGGAGATCACAGACTTCGGATCTGGAAGATACCTGACGATTCCGGATGGACTCTTCTTGGTTTCGAAGCTGTTGTATCCTTCCGCGACATAACTCATCTAAACTCCTCCCTGTGTGTTTGCTGTGGTTGGAAGATTGGTCAACGTAATGATGGCCGATCGCTACTCCTCAGACGACGAAGGCTGGCCAAAAGAATCTGGTCGGCGCTGGCTACCTTCCCTGCGCTGGGCGCGGTCGCTCCTTGTTCGAATGATGCGGTTGCAGCCATTCGTCGGCGCCGGCGCACGCAAGCGGCCTCGGCCAGATCGCCATCCTGGCAACCACAAGCACAGTGTGAGAGGCGACCGGCCGTCCCCAAAGGACTGATTGAGCAACTCGGGGCAAACCCGTCCGGTAGCAGGCGCGCCACGAGCTCTTGAGGCCAAACGGCCACGAATTCGGCGCCGGCTGCGAGCAATTGTTGCTCGGTATGCATTCCCCAAGCGACACCAACCGCCCGGACGCCGCACTCCACCGAGTGTTTGACGTCTCCCACCGTGTCGGTAATCAGCGCAATCTGGTCCGCGCGCGGAGCCTCCGGCTCATGACCTTCGCGATAGGCTGGCGAGCAGTTTCTGCTGACAAGATATGATTTGTCCGCGAGAAAGCGCTGTACGCACGCACGCTTGTCCTTTTCGACGTCGCCGCCAAAGACATGAGAGAAACAATGCGTGAGACCTTCGCGATCGAGTATACGTCTGATCGTCGCTACCGAATTTGAGGAGATGACCGCCAGCGAGCAGCTTCCGGCGAAAGCTCGTACAACGTCGGCCATACCCGGCACAAACTCTGGATTGTATTCGCGCTGCAGCAGATCAAGAAAATGCTTGGCGGCTTCGTCGGCTTTGCGGGTGTCGCCGCAATGCTTCTGAAGTCCGTGGAACATGTTATCTTCGAGCAGACGAAAAAACTCCGCCTGGCTATTGATGCCAAGCCCCAAGGCCGCGTTGGTCTTCGCAAAGACGCGCCATGAGGCATCTCTGGTTTGCACCAGTGTTCCATCAAGATCAAAGAGGATGGCCCGCACAGTCTTCATCGCGATCCTGCCGTTCCGGCGAGGACCCGGGTTGTCTGGTTCGCGTTCAACGCCGTGAGCTGTGGCATCTCGAAGAAATCCTGGATCTCTCCATAGCCAGTGAGGTGCTCGCAAGTCCAACGTGCGAGCGCATTGAACGACACCATGTTCGGCCAGCACTGCCAGGGAAAACTTGTTAGTCCCTTGCCTTGAAGCTTCCACTCCCGATCGCTGCTGTCGGTGAGGACGAGATCGACCTCGTCGGCGTATCGATCACGCGACCTCTTCGTCGTACCGTGGGCTGCCTTCAATCCGAAGATCTTACCCTTCTCGACCACGTAGCCGTGGGCGAGCGACAATTCCCGGCCGTTGGCCTTGGGGTCAAAGCTGAAGATGGTGTGAAAGGCGAGGTCCTTGGAGAAGTGCGCGTGCAGCCAGCTCATATTGGGCGCACCGCGTTCGGGACGCGGCCCCCAACTGTGGTCCATTGTCGAGATACAGTCGATTGGAAACGCCTTGCCGCGGATCGCGACCTTCCCCTTGAAATGGCCCGTCTGGTCAAAGTGGCCGTTGTAGGCTGTACCCCAGGCGAACTTGCCGCCCTGTTCGGCTTCCTTGAGGGCTTTCGCCTTCATGGGATCCATGGCAGGATCATGGATGTCAAAGGGCAGCATGATCGAGCGATACTCGATGTCGATCAGCGTCCCCTCGCCGTCGTCGTATCCAATGTCCCAGTCCATGTTCGGACGGAGACACTTGATGCTCAGGGTATTCTCGAGGGTGAATGCGCTCAGATCGCGCGGCTCAGGGATCGGCATCGAGGCCCGAAGATCGCAGAAGTCCGCCTCCCAAGGGGTGTTGGCGAACTTGGAATTCATACAGATTGTGGAGCTGACGATGCCCAGGTTGGGACGAAACAGGGCATAGACGCCCACATTCAGCTTGGCTTCGGCATTGAAGAACCCGAAAAAGTTCGTCTCCGCCCAGTTCGGGACCCCCGCGTCCGCCTTATGAAAATGGACGTCTTCGTCTTGGATCATTCTGTTTCTCCCTAGCTGGCGCTCTTGGCGGCGCCCTCTGCGAGCACTGCCATCATCCGCATTTAGGATGGCCTCGCTATGGATGCGCAAGATAAATCGCCTCATGGTTTTTTATCTCCTCGAGAGAATGACGCCGCGTCCTGCACGCTCCTAGAGTTCGGAAAACGGCGCCGATCGAGTGCCGCCAATCGTTGTCTAGGGAGTTCACCATGGAGATCGGGCGTGTGGTCGGGACCGTGGTTTCGACGATCAAGTCGCCCGGCCTGAACTCTTTCAAACTGCTTGTCGTAACGCCCATCGCAGTCACCCAGGAGATGACCAGCCCTGACGACACCGCAACCTATGTCGCGGTCGATCTCGTGGGCGCCGGCGAAGGCGAGATCGTTCTCGTGACCAGAGGAAGCGCGGCCCGGATTCCAGACGCTGCCGATGTGCCAACCGACGCCGCCATCATTGCCGTGGTCGATAACGTTCAGATCGGTAGCGAAAATGCCTACTCGAAAGCCTGACCGGCAACGGCGCCTGTCAAAAGATCAATCTCAACCCAAGCAAGGAGCAATACAAATGAACAACACGCCGACGACGGGCCAGCCGAGAGGCGCACTCGGCCTGATTGAGACGAAGGGACTTGTTGGAGCCATCGAAGCTGCCGACGCCATGGTGAAGGCCGCAAACGTGCGGCTGATCGGACGCGAGCAGATCGGCGGCGGCCTCGTAACGGTCATGGTGCGAGGCGACGTCGGCGCCGTAAAAGCCGCCACGGATGCGGGCGCTGCGGCGGCCGGAAAAGTCGGCGAAGTCGTCTCTGTGCACGTCATTCCGCGGCCACACGAGGACGTCGAGGGAATCCTCGGGAAAGGTTGATCGCATTCCTCCCATCTGATCCCAAAAATTGGAAGGAATGAGTGAGGTTATGGGCGTTGCATTGGATCTTGATTCCGACCTGGCGGGTTTGGCGGAAGCGCGCAATCAAGCGCGTCTTGCGCGAACGGCCTTCCAGGCGTTCGCTGGCGCGGACCAGGAAAAGGTCGACAGCATCGTTCGGGCGATGGCGGATGCGGGCACCGCAGCTGCCAAGGAGCTTGCCCGAATGGCGGTCGATGAAACTGGCTTCGGCGTGTACGAGGACAAGATCCTCAAGAATCTCTACAATACGAAGTTCGTGGCCGCGTCCGTGCTCCCGATGCGGACCGTCGGGGTGTTGTGGGTAGACGAAGTCAACCGCATGACCGCCGTCGGCTCTCCGATGGGAGTGATCGCCGCGATCATCCCCGTTACCAACCCGACCTCGACCGTACTG
Organism: Bradyrhizobium iriomotense; assembly: GCF_030160715.1. GTDB lineage: Bacteria > Pseudomonadota > Alphaproteobacteria > Rhizobiales > Xanthobacteraceae > Bradyrhizobium > Bradyrhizobium iriomotense. The sequence continues at coordinate 17,248 of NZ_BSOW01000053.1, read as the reverse complement.
TTCAAATGCCTGGCCGCCGTGAAGTCAGGCAATGCGATCGTATGCGCCCCTCACCCTCGAGCGGTGCGTTGTTGCGTTCGCGCGGCGGAAATCATGGCGGAGGCCGCGGTCAAAGCCGGAGCGCCGAAGGGCCTTATTTCCTGCCTGGAGCTGCCGACGATCCAGTCGACCGGCGAGCTCATGCGTCACCCCGACGTTTCGGTGGTTTTGGCGACGGGCGGACCCGGCATGGTTCGCGCCGCCTATTCCAGCGGAAAACCGACGCTCGCCGTCGGCGCCGGCAACGTGCCCGTCTACATCCATCGATCGGTCAAGGACGTGAAAGAAGCCGCATTGATGGCGATCACGTCGAAATCTTTCGACAACGGCACGGCATGCGTCGCCGAGCAATCGATCGTGCTCGACGAGCCGATCGCCGAGGCCGGAATCGCCGCATTCGCTTCCCAAGGGACGCTCTTCCTGAGTGACCCGGACCAGAAGCGGCTTTCAGATATCATCTTCAACGAGAAGGGCGAGCTCCGACCAGAGGCGGTAGGGCTTTCCGCGCGAGAACTGGCCCGACGGATCGGCGTCAGCGCCCCCAGCGACTGCAAGGTACTGGGCGCCCATTTGACCGAAGTGGGGCCGCAAGCACCCCTCTCCCGCGAAATTCTCGGCCCCGTTCTGTCGTTCTACCGGACCGCGGACCTGCCCGCAGGCTTCGAGCGATGCCGTCAAATATTGGCATTCGGCGGAGAAGGTCACACGCTTGGTCTTCATTGCGAGGATGACGAAGTCATCGCCACAATGTCCGCGCTTCGTGCCGGCCGCATCGTCATCAATACGCCGACGCTGTTCGGGGGGATGGGCTATAGTTGTGCGACCGACCCCTCCTTCATGCTCGGCACAGGGACCTGGAGTGGCTCGATCGTCTCGGACAACGTCACCCCGCTTCACCTCATCAACATCAAGCGTATCGCGCACGAAGTGCGCCCGTGGCGCTCGCTGTATCAGGCGAACATGGGACTCTAAGCATGCTGGCACGCACGAAGCTTCCTCAGCCCGCTGTCAGCCCGAAGGCGACCGAGTTCCTCGAAGTGGCCGCAGCGACCTTTCGCAACCCGGCTTGCTCGTCGGACTCGTCGATATCATTCGGTGTGGATCTCGGGACAGCAACGATCGTTCTGACGGCCGTCGATGGCCAAGGACATCCCGTCTATTGGGATAGCCTTCCCTGCCAAGCCGTCCGCGACGGCGTCGTCGTCAATTTCGGAGATGCGGTTGCCGCCGTCGAACGGCTCAAGAACACGGCAACCTCAGCGTTGGGAAGCGAGATTTCATCGGCTGCGACGGCATTTCCTCCAGGCGTCCCCGAAGCCGAGGCGAGAGCTTGTCGCTATGTCCTGGAAAACGCCGGCATTACTTGTCGCCATCTGGGGGACGAGGTGTCCGCAGCGCAGGCCCTGCTTCGACTCAAGGACGGCGCCATCGTCGACGTCGGCGGCGGCTCGACGGGCGTCGGCATCGTTGTCAACGGCATCATCGTGGCTATCGACGATCAGCCGGGCGGCGGGCACCATTTGGACCTGATCCTCGCCGGCGCGCTTGGGATTTCCGTCGAGGAAGCCGAGGAGCGGAAGCGTCGAGGCGACCAGGATTACTCCCATATCCTTCGTCCGGGAATCGAGCGGATCGCGAGCTCCATTCTTCGCCAGATCGGAGACTATGCCGTTCAATCCATCCATCTCGTTGGTGGCGCTGTCCGAGTTCCTCATGCGGCATTGATCGTTGCCGGCTTTGGCGGAATTCGGACCTGCGCCTACCCGCACTCGGAACTCGTAACTCCCTTCGGAATCGCAATGAGCTGATCCCCCATGGATTTTCAACTGCGCACATACGCCTTCATCGACAGCATGCAGCCTCAGGCCGCTGCGCATGTCGCCTCCACCTGTCAAGGCGACGTGCCGGTCGCCGGTATGTCGGAGCTTTTCATCGAAGTCGCGCCCGGAAACGAGATCTTCCGATGCGCAGACATCGCATTGAAGGCGGCCGACGTCCGCCCCGCCCTGCAGATCATCGAACGGGAATTCGGCCTTCTCGAAATTCACTCCCGAACGCAATCGGAGGTGTTGGCGGCCGGCGAGGCCGTACTCGACTATCTCGGGCTCAAGGAGGAAGACCGTGTCCGACCGACGATCGCGTCTTCGCAATTCGTCACCAACGTAAACCCCTATCAGGCGCAGCTCATCAACAAATGGCGAAAGGGCAATCTCCTCCTGCCGAAATCCAGCCTCTTCGTACTCGAAGCAACGCCCGCCGCCTACGTGACGCTTGCTGGCAACGAGGCGGAAAAGGCAGCTAACATCAGCCTGATCGAGGTGCGTGCCGTCGGCCGGTTTGGTCGCCTGTTCATTTCCGGCACCGAAAGCGAGGTCGAATCCGCCGCCAAGGCCGCCGTCGCCTCGCTCGAGGAGTTGGGAGGCAAGACATGAGCGTGATCTCCGTTGCGGACGTAGAAGGCGCGAACGGTTTCCTGGTCATTGCCGCGAGAGACATCCTCACACCATTGGCAGCGGATCGCGCCAAGGAGTTGAACATCCGGATCGAGCGGACCGGCCCCACGAAAGAGGCGGCAGCGGCCCCTCCCGTGCGGCCAGGTGCTCAACCACCGGCCAAACCTGCACCCATGGCCAAATCGTCGACGAGTATCGGCTGGGTTCAGCCGGGAGCGTTGTCCGGAGCCCTTTATCGGCGAGGGGCGCCGGTCCCCACGCAGATGCGGGTTCGGGGAGAACTGGACGCTGCAACTCGCGAAGATCGAACTCGGGTCGCGGTGATCGGGGCCGGCCACGTCGGTGCCATGACGGCTCTCCGCCTGGCGGAAACCTCCCTTTTCTCGCGAGTCGCGCTCATCGACATTATTCCGGGACTTGCGGCCGGGCTTGCGCTCGACATGTGGCATAGCGCCCCGCTACGCGGATTTATGACCAGGATCGAAGGGAGCGCCGATCTCTCGGCGCTCGATGGAGCGAGCTACGTCGTCATGACGGCCGGACGCCCGCGTCAACCCGGCATGAGCCGGACTGACCTGACCGGCGTAAACGCGGAGATCGTGGGAGGCGTTGCCGACGGGATCCGTCGCTACGCCCCCAAATCGGTGGTGGTCGTGGTGACCAACCCGCTCGAGGAAATGACCCACCTGATGGCTAGGCGGACGGGATTTGCGTCCAACAGGGTCATCGGGATGGCGGGAGTACTCGATAGTGCGCGGTTCTGCTCGCTGATAGCGCTCGAGGGGGTCGCACGACCGCAGGATGTCGATGCGATCGCGCTCGGCAGTCACGGTGCCGAAATGGTCATCCCGCTGAGCCTCGCCAAGGCGAACGGGCGTCCGATCGAGGAGTTGATCCCAAGGGATCGTCTTGCCACCATCGTCGAACGCGCACGAGATTCCGGCGCGGAAGTCGTCAAGCTCCTCCAGAAGGGAAGCGCCTATTTCTCGCCGGCCGAGTCGGCGGCCTCCATGGTTGCGGCCATGGTGAGGGGCGGCAGCGACCTGATCGCCGCTTGCGTACAATCGGGCGGCGCTTACAGCGTCGAAGACACGCGCATTGGTCTCCCGGTCCGGCTGGACGCTGACGGTGTCAAGGAAATCGTCAAGCTGCCGCTGCGGCCCGAGGAACAGGCAGCGCTCGCGGAAGCTGCCCGAAGCATTGCCAAACGCATTTCCGAATTGGGATGATATGCGCGCAATCGTCTACCAAGGACCGGGAACCGTCGCAGTCGCGGATGTCCCCCCTCCCCAGCTCGAGGGGCCGCGAGACGCCTTGGTCCGTGTCGCACTGGCTGGCATTTGCGGAACGGATCTGCACGTTATTACGGGGGAATTTCCAGGCATCCAGCCGGGCGCGATCATCGGCCACGAGTTCGCAGGCGAGGTCATGGCCGTTGGCAGCGCGGTTGTCCGGTTCAAGGTCGGCGACAAGGTCATGGCATCCGACTTCACCGCTTGCGGCCATTGCCGCTGTTGCGGCCGAGGCGACCATTGGGAGTGCGCGGAGAGAGCCTTTTTTGGTACGGGCACGTCCTTCGGACCGCCCCTACCCGGCGCGCAGGCAGAAATCGTGCGGGTCCCCCACGCCGATACGACGCTTGGACCGATACCCGCGGGCTGCACCGATGAAGCCGCGATCCTGCTTGGGGACAATCTGGCGACGGGCTGGGCCGCCGTGGAGCGTAGCGCCCTCCTGCCAGGAGAAATCGTCGCAGTCATTGGCGGCGGAACGGTCGGTCAGCTTGCGAGCCTGTCGGCGCAAGCCGCAGGCGCCGGTGCCATCATCGTCGTCGAGCCGAGCGAAGCCCGCCGCGCTTTCGCCCGCGCCAACGGCGGCCTCTCCGCTTCGCCGGAGGAGGCCCGCGCCCTGGTGAACCGTCTGACTGACGGCGAAGGTGTCGATGTCGTCATCGAAGCTGTTGGTGGCGCAACCGCTCTGACGGCCGCGTTCGATCTCGTGCGAAGGCGGGGCCGCATCATTTCCGTAGGAGCTCACGCAGCGGAGAGTTGGCCTTTCCCTCTGGCGAAGAGCTTTGCCAACGAATTGACACTGGGCTTCGCCATTGGGGATTCGATCCGTCTCCGTCCGCGGCTCCTCTCCCTCATCATGACGGGCGCTCTCGATCCGACGGTGGTGGTCGACTGCAGGATCGGGTTCGCCGCCGCCCCGCGAGCCTACGCAGATCTCAGGGCTCAGAGAGTCATGAAGGCGGTCATCGACCCTCGGATGTAATCGATGGTCTCTCGTCAGAGGTTGCCAATTTAAACTAGGCAGAGCAAGCTCTTAGCCGAGCGACGGCTTTATCGCACCGCACAAGAACGTTCGCGCTAACGACGAACGAAGCAGTGTCAGAACTTCGGCCGCGCAGGAGGAAGCTCGATGAGTGGGACCGCGCTACTGGCGCCGCGAGAGACGCCAAATGATCATCCCCACCTCGCCACCGAGGTGCTGAGGAACGCAATCGCCTCACTGGCCAACGCTGCCGACCGAGGGCCACAGGCTCTTTTCGCGGAGGCTCGCATCCTGTTCCGGAATTTGCTTGCAGCCCGCGATGTCCGGCTTCTCGTCCGTTCGGCCGGCGGATGGCGGGAATGGGAAAAGCTTAACGATGGTGCCGACGAGGCGCTGATAGAACGCCTTCCCGATGTCTTCTCCGAGACTATGCAGTTCGAGGACACCATCTTCGTACCGGTTCGGGACGGCAGTGTCGCTCTCCTCGTCGAGGGGATGAACGATTCCGGCGCGCTATGCGACCGAGCTGCGACCCTATCCAACGTCTTCAGACTTGCGATCGCATCGAGCGAGAGCCAAAGCGGCAATCCTGACAAGCTCGATGCAATCCGCGTGTTCCAGCGCGTGGCGAATAAAATCCTCAAGAGCCGCAATCTGCAGGAGATATTCCTCCAGATCACTCACGAGGCGAAGGCGCGTCTGTCAGCCGACATCTGCGGCATCATGCTGCTGGAGGACGACGCCCTGGTGATGAAGCGTTGTACCGGCAATCTGGCGGCCGAGACTGCTTCCCTTCGCATGAAAGCTGGACAGGGCGTCGGCGGACGCGTTCTCGAAACGCGTCAACCCTGTTCGATCGAAGACTACATTCAAAGCGAGATCATCAGCCGAGACTTCATGAACCTTGCGCGAGCCGAGCGTGTTCGTTCCGCTCTCGCGGTGCCGCTCATGTCCCAGGACCAGGTGATTGGCGTTCTCGAGGTTTGGCGGCGCAAGCCATCCACGTTCACGCCGCAGCATAGCGCCGAGTTCGCCACCCTCGCCGATCTCGCCTCCATTGCCATCGAAAACGCGGCTCTTCTTGAGGCGCGAGAACTGGCCGCCGAGAAACTAAAGGAGACGCACGAGGAGCTGCAGCGACGATACGACGTTATCCGCAAATCGGCAGACCTGCAGGAGAGCCTGATATCAACGTTGCTCAACGGCGGCACTCTTTCGGAGATCGCCCGGCAGGCACATGAGCATATGCGGTCTCCGGTTCTTATCTTAGACAAGCATCTGGATGTGAAGGCATGCCACCCCGAAATTCCGGATGCCGACAGCATCCTCCATGCGATCCGTGTTGGCATCTCGCAAAGCACGGGGCCCGAAACCCGGTATAGGACGCTCTCGAAAGGTCCGCTCCATTTCGCCTTCCAAAGCATAACTGCGGGATCCGAGCAGTTGGGTTGGGCCGTCTTAATCAATCCAGAAATCGAAAACGAGAGCGCCCAACTCGCCATCACCGAGCTATGCGTAACCGCTGCACTCCACCAGACGAAGGAGCGAGCAGCCGCCCGCGCTCTCAGCGATAAGCTCGCAATGCTTACCTGGGACCTGCTGGAGGGTCCAGACCACCTGCGCCAGCTTGCGCTCCAGCGGGCACAGGAGCTGAATGCAGAAATTCCGGGTGAATATTGTGTCGTGGTTTGTCACGTCGACGGAATCGACAAACCTGGCAAATCAGGCTTGCTTACCGGCGGAGAAATCGAAGGGCGTCGTCGATCTGTCGCCGAGGCCCCGGATTGTTTGCCGGCACGACGCATCGTGAGACTATCGGGACTTCGCGGAAATGAACTTGCTCTCGTGGTCTCCACTCGCGACGTCCGGGTGCGTGATTTTGCAGAGAGCCTCATGGCCGAAATCACGCGGCGGGTCCCCGGCTTGGTTGCATATGTCGGACTAAGTCGCTCCTGCTCCGATCCTATGCTCATGCCAGGAGCATGGAAGGATGCTCACATTGCGCTGGACGTCGCTCGCCAAAGTCGGAAGGCTACAGTTGTCGATTTCGACGATGTAGGAATCGCTGGGCTTCTAATGGGTATTCGTGATGGCGCCGACTTTCACGAGTTTGTAAATGAGACCTTGGGAAAGTTACTGGAGGAGAAAAGTCCACAACGCGAAGTTCTCTTGCAAACGTTACGGACATTTTTCTCGTGCAACTGTTCGCAGCAGGCAGCGGCAAAGGAATTGCGCGCCCACCAGAAAACTATCGCCTATCGTCTCGATAAAATCGAACGATTAACGGGCCTTCGGCTTGCCGCGCACGAACAGCGCGTACTTCTCTACCTGGCGCTGCGGATGAACGATCTGATTACCTAGAGCGCTCGCGCGAAATTAGCGAAGAACTCGTTTGCCAATTTCCTGGCCGTCTCGTTGCCAAGTCGCTGTCCCAACTGCGCCAACTTACTCCCGATCTGAGCATCGAAGTAGCGGGGGAGCGCTACCAACCCACACTCCAAGACCTATTCGTTCTCAACTGGACCAGCGGAGCCGCGCGAATGCGCGGCGAAGGAGTGACACTTTCCGTCTCCGAGACTGAGGTTGCTGATCAGCACTCTCCTCACCCTCGAAATTTTGGTCGTCACATGCCTCAGCCGAATGCGGACCGCCCCAGCTCAGAACGCCGGCTTAAACTAGCTGTGATGAGATTTTTCTTGATCTCCCGGTGCACACGTCGTGCACACCCCGCCTTCTAACCAACTGAAAATATTGAACTCTCTCTCCAATCCATCATGGGCCAATTTGAGCTAGTTTGGAGCAACTAGGAGCAACTCCATTCTGAATCTCCCCCGTTATATGTACGGGAACGGGCCCGAACGGGACAAAGACAGAAAGTCGGCCATCCGCTCATTTCGAAGTCTTTGTTTACCGCCACTGCTTCTCTTCTGCTGTCCATGCCCAACCTGGCAGCCGACCTTCGCTGGCGAAGGCGGACACGATGTTGTCGAGCAGCTTGGATACGTTGTTGTCGAAATTATTGTACGGCAGCGACTGGCTGAAGGCGATCGAACCGGTTGAGAACACGGCGCCGTTGTTAGGTGCAGTGAAGTAGACCATGTCGGCGCGCACGCGGTAGTCATGCGAGCCCGACAATCCGGGATAGGGATACAGGATCTCCTCGACCACAGTCTGGTAGTTGTCGCTGTGCCCGCCCGACGAGGCCACGATAAGCGAATGCGGCGGGGTGCCAAGCGCGAGGTCGTAGCGGTCGATCTCCAGCCCGCCCGCCGCACCATGAGCGAGACCGAAATCGCCGATGATCTCGCCCTCGATCCCCTTGAACATCCAGTCGGCGCGGCGATGCCAGCCGTCGGGCATGCGGCGGAACGGGCGCGAGGAGTCGAAGCCTTCCGAGATAAAACCGACGCCGAGCACCTTTTGCGGCGGACGCCCAAGATCCTTCCACAGCCCGCTCTTCTGCCCGGTGGTGGCGAGATAATATTCTCCCGGGCGCGCCTGCCAAGCCCGCATGCCGGAATTGAGCTTGCGCACCTCCATGCACCAGGGATCGTCGCGATGATAGCCGACGTTCCAGTAATAGCCGTTGCCGCCGAGATAGATGAAGCGGCCTCCGCCGGCGATGTAGTCCTCGGTCGCATTGAGGATCGCCTCGGAAATGTATTCCGGATGGGTACCGCTGAGGACGACCCGGTAAGGCTTGAGCAGCGCCTCGCCTTCGCGGTGAAGATCCTCCTCGGTGACGACGTCGTAGGCATGCCCCATATGCTCGAGCCAGGCGATGATCGAGAGATCGGCCGGAAACTGCCAGGTCACGCCCATGGAGGACATGCGCGCCTTCGGCCGCATGTTCAGGATCGGACGCCGGTAGGTGCTATAGCAGACCCCTGCTCCGTCGCCGTGGTGGTCGTAGAGCGAGAGCCCGAACTCGGCGGTCTCATACAGCTCGATATCATGTTGCGAGACGATCGGCGACTGCCCGGCCAAGGGCTGCATGATCTCGGCATCGAAGCTCAGATGCTCGTTGGCATAGGCGAGATAGCTGCCGGTCGGCACCAGAAACAGGATCGGCGCCGTCGGCCGATGCGGGCGGACGAAGAACACGATGTATTCTTCGCGCAGACCCTTGCCGTCGCCGACCCACAAGCGATAGGCGTACGCGCCGCTGAGCAAGGGCGGCACTTTCAAGCGCTTGGTCAGCTCCCATTTGCAATCGATTATCGCATCGTCGTGAAATTCGATTCCGCCATATTGCTGAGGCGCGAGGCGATAGCAGTCGTCCCAACCATTCCAGTTAAAACCGGTCTGGCCGCGCACAGGGCGGTTATAGCCCTCAGCGTGGAGATCGTAGGGGCCGGTGTCAACGACGCGGTCACCGATACCCTTGTCGGTGTAACCGAGCGAGGTGTCCCAGAACGCCACCTGCCCGCTCGCCGGCGCAGCTCCTGTCTGCCTGAACTGGTCGAGCTCTTCGCGCGTCATGGCCCGGTCGAACACGGCGGGACGATCGAGCTTGCCGTTCAGGCATTGCGTGACGAAGCGGCCGCGCAGCGAATGAAAATCCTGCGCGCCGGCGAGGATGAACGGCACGTCGGGCGGATTGACCGGGCGGAAGCGCAGCGTCTCGCGCACATGGGAGCGGAAGTCGACATTGGCGACCTTGCTGAGCAGACTGTTGTAGCGGTTGGCGACGCCCTCCTGATAGAGCGTGGCCACACCCGTCGTTGCGTCGAAGGTCGCGGCGACGAAATACCAGTTGCTCTTCAACAGCGGCACCTCGCCGTCGAGATAGTCGACCTCCTGGCCGTCGCCGTAACCGAATTCGAGCAGCCCGTCCGGATTGAGCCACAGTCCATAGCCGCGATTGCCGAAGGCATCCCAGCGCCCCATCAGGCACTGCCGTTTGCCGTGGCCCGGACTGTTCGGATAGACGAAGGTCGCGAGCGTGAAGCTGCCGTCGAGCGCCAGGCGCCCATCGGGATCGGCTACCGTCAGAAATGCGCCGACCTGGGTGTACTGCTTGCGAACGGTCCAGTTGCCGTTCAGATCGCATTCGACCTCCTGCTCGCGATAACCGGGCCCGGCGGGATGCGCGTCGCCATGGATCAGGCGCACCAATTGCGCCTCGACGGTTGTGGTGCCGTCGGCATGGACATAGAATCCGATATCGTCGCCGGGCTTGACCGAGATCTTGTCGGCATACCCAAAGATTTTTTGCTCGGCCATGGTCGGTTACAGGTCTTTCGCAAATGACGTTGGTGATTCAGCTTTCGAGGAGATCCTGGACGCGGCGCAGGAACAGCGCGTGGTAGGCCTCATCGGGCGAGGCGTAGTTCCTGTCCTCGACCACGCGCGGCGCGGTGCCGCGATGGCCGGAGAGCGCGACGATGCGGTAAGCACGAAACTCCTCCAGCACCATGATCGCGTATTTGTCGACCTGGCCCTGCCGGCGGAAATAGATCAGCAGCCGCTCCAGCGCCTCGCTGTGCTGGCCGAGCGGCCGCGTGCGATGCTCCTCGATCACGGCATCGGTGATCAGCCGCTTCAGGAAGTCCCGCTGCATCTTGTCGAAGCGGCGGAAATAGATCTGGTCCTTGTCTTCGGTCTCGGTGGCTTCTTCCGGTAGCATCTCTCCGCCTTTCTCCGCACGCGTCGCCCGCCGCTCGCTCTTCTTCTTGTCGCGCCAGGTGCGGAACTGGCGCTTGATGCCGAACAGGCCCTCGCGCAGGAACAGCACGACACCGAGCATGATCGCGCCGATCAGTATGTAGCGAAGCGGGCCGAGATCGATCAGGACGCGGTCGATGAACACCACGATAGCGGTGCCGGCCACCGCGCCCTCGGAGCGCCCGATGCCGCCGATCACGAGCATCGCGAGCGACAGCAGCACGGTGTCGAAGGAGAACAGATTGGGCGAGGCGCCGCCGAAATGACAGGCATAGAAGCCGCCGATGGAGCCGAGCGCGGTCGAGGAGATCAGGAACACCATGATGCGGGCGCGGACGAAGTCGACGCCGCAGGCTTGCGCAAACGCCTCGCGCTTCTCCGGCGCCATCCGCAGCACCCGGCCGAGCCGCTTGCCGTCGATGAAGCGATAGACGACCAGCGCGAAGACCATCAGCGCCAGCGCCGCGTAATAGCTGAACAAGAGCCGCGGCATCTGGCCAAGGCTCGCCGGCAGATAGCTCGGCGCGCCGTAGATACCACCGGTCGCCGAGCCGAACTCGCGCGACTGCACGACATAGACGCGGCACAGTTCAACGACGCCGAGCGTCAGCAGCGCGTAGTAGAAGCCGTCGAGCCGCATCGCCGGCAGGCCGATGATCAGGCCGAAGGCAAGCCCGATCAATGCGCCGATCAATGGCAGCAGCCACCAGGGCAGGCCCAGTTGGATCGCCAGATAGGTGGTGCCGTAGGCGGCGGCACCGACCACGGCGTAGCTCGCCAGCGAGAAGATGCCGGCCGTGCCGATGATCAGCATCCAGCACAGATTGATCGCGGCGTAGATGCCGAACACGGCGGCCGCGCTCATCACCGTATTCCAGCCGGCGGCGGGAACGACGGCCGGCGCCAGGATCATGGCGAGGAAAGCGAGCGCCCACCAGATCGGCCGCTTGTCGACGATGGTCTTCTCGCGGCGCTTGGTCTTCGGATTGTACTCGCCGCGGATCTGCAGCACGCGCCGCCGCGTCGGCCAGTAGCGCGTGCGCCACCACAGCGCGCCGCCATGGCCGGGCCATTTGTAGTAGTAGCGCAGGCGGCCGACGGGACACATGCGCGGCTTGAAGGCGCGCGTCTCGTTCCAGGTGACCTGGTGCGAGAGATAGGGATTGGTCGCAGCCTCGCGCGCTGGGGCTTCCGGATAATGGCAGTCGGTCGGGTCGATCCAGACCGGTTGGGCGGCATCGGTCATCGCTTCACGCCTCCCGCGCCTTGTCGAGGAGACCGGCGATGCCGCGCGGGCGGACCAGCAGAACCAGGATGATCAGCAGGAACTGGGTGATCAGCACATACTGGCCGCCCAGCAAGGTCGAGGTCAGCGCTTCGTTGAGGCCGATGATCACTGCACCGATGACGGCGCCGGGCACGCTGCCCAACCCGCCGACCAGCGCGATGCTCAACCCCTTCACCAACGGCGTGATGCCGCTGAAGGGCGCGACGTAATAGGTCTGGGCGAGCAGCACCGAGGCGAGGCCCGCGAGCGAGCCCGTCAACGCCATCACATAGAAGCCGGTGCGGCGCACGCCGATGCCGACGATGGAGGCGGCATGCGGGTTCATCATCATGGCGCGGATTTCCAATCCGCGGCGGCTCGAGCGCATCCAGAGCAGGATCAGGGTCAGCAGCACAACCGCCGACAACGAGGCGCCGAGCTTGTCGGAGGTGACGATCACGCCGAAGATGTCGGCATTCCAGTTGCCGAACAGGCGCGGCAGCGATTTCGCGCGCGGACCGAAATACCAGAGCAGCGCCTGGTTGCCGACCAGGCTGATGGCGAGCGTCGCGATCAGCGCGCGCAGCGGAAAGTTCGGCTTGTCGTGGATCGGGATGAATGCGAGCAGGCAAACGATCAGCCCGCCCAGTGCGCCGGTGAGGATGCCGGCCGCCATCACCACCGCGGGCTGCGCGCTGATGTTGAGGCTGGCAAGCCAGGCGCCGTAGCCGGAAAGCGCGAAGATGAAGCCGAAGGCCATGTTGACGAGGCCTAGGCTGGACCATGTGAGCGAGATGCCGATCGCGAGCGTGCCGTAAATGCAGGCGAGCGTGATCGCGTTGGAAAGGACAAAACTCCAATTCAACGGTGGCCCCCTATCAGGTTTTTCGAGGCCGAGGCTTCGCCCTTCAATTTGCCGGCATGCATCCCAATGATGCGGTCCACCCTCCCCTCGAGCAGCGCGAGGTTCTGTTCGGCGATCACCATGGCCGAGCTGCCGAGCTCGACCGCCATCAGCGCATCGACGACGGACTTGCCGATCTTCGGTGCAAGGCCCAGCGACGGCTCATCGACGAGGAAGAGATCGGCATCCGCCATCAGGCCGCGCCCGATCGCAACCATACGCCGCTCACCGCCAGACAGGCGGCCGACCGGCGTTGCCATCAGCTTCTCGAGCGGCGGAAAGATCTGAAGAATTCTCTGCTTCCGCGCAGCGCGCTCCTTCCAGGCGCGTTTGGTGTAGGCGCCGCTATCCAGATGCTCCTCCACGGTCAGGCCGTGAAAGATCTCGTCGCCCTGCGGGATCAAAGCGAGCCCTCTGCGGACGATCTGGTGGGTGTAGCGCCCCGGTCCCTGGCTGCGGGTACGGCCGACCTCGAAACCGTTGAGCAGGATCGAGCCGCGCTGCCAGCCGGTAAGCCCGGCGATCGCCTGGAACAACGTCGACTTGCCGTGGCCGTTGAGCCCGACGAGCCCGATCCGCTCACCCGCGAACACAGTGAGGTCGAGGTCGTGGATCACCCGCAACGGTCCCCAGCCGGCGGACAGCCCATGGACGTCGAGCACGGCATTCTTCGCGGTATCGTTCATCAGTGGACGCCCTCGGCGCCTTCGAACTCGAAATAGGCGGCCTTGACGCGCGGATCGACCAGGATCTGGTCGAGGCGACCTTCGGCGATCATCTCGCCGGCATCGAGCACCATCACGCGGTCGGCAATGGTGTCGAGCAGCTCCATGCGATGCTCGATCAGGACGATCGCGATGTTCAGTTCCTTGGCAAGCACGCGCATGATCTCGTCGAATTCGTCGATCTCCGAATTGATCAGGCCGGCGGCCGGCTCATCCATCAGCAGGATCTTCGGACGGCGCATCAAGAGACAGGTCATCAGCAATTTGCGCCGGTTGAGCGTTTCGAGCTGGTCCGCCATGGTCAGAGCGGGGACGTGGAAGGCGACGAGGCCCGCGCCCCATTCGGAATCGTCGGGCGTCAGATACGGCCGATACGCTTGCCGCGCGGCTTTCAAGACCTGGCCGACCGTCATGCCCTCGGGCACCACGGGCGTCTGGTAGGTGCGCCCGACGCCCAGCCGTGCGCGCTGGTGCAGCGGCAGTGCGGTGATGTCTCTGCCCTCGTAATGCACCGAGCCGGATTTCGGCGGCATCCGCCCCGACAGCACTTCGAACAGACTGGTCTTGCCGGCGCCGTTCGGACCGATGATGCCGAGCACCTCGCCCGGCTCGACCGCGAGCGAGATGCCGTGCAGAATCGTACGGCCGCCGAGATCCAGCGTGATGTCGCTGCAGGAGAAAAGCGATGCGGGCGGCATGGTGTCGTGCTGCTCACCACCACGGCGCCTTGCGCAAGGCACTCTCTTTCAGCACGTCGGGATAGATGATCTTGTGCTCGGCGTTCTGGACCTGGAAGAACAGCTGGGCCATGCCCTGCTCCAGCTCCTTGGCGCCGATCGCGTCTCCCGTGTCGGGATAGTGCGCGCATTCCTGGAGGGCATTGTTCATGCTCATGTAGCCGCACACGCCGCGATAGGGCGTCTTGCGCACGAAGTCGCAGACCTCCTTGAACTTGTTGGGATCGCCGACTGCCTCCCACGCAGCCTTCAGATAGTAGGTCACGTCGTAGCCGTTGCCGGTGTAGCAAAGGCCCATGATGCCCGGGAAACGCTTCTTGTACTTGGCGCGGAATTCCTTGCCCTTGTCGTCGGCATAGACGCCGAGCACAGTGCTCCAGACGAAGCCTTCGGCGGCTGGTCCCGACAGCTCCAGGAATTCGGGCTGCGAGGGACCGTATTGCAGATAGACCAGCGTGCCCTTGAGCGGATCGGCGCTGTACTGCTTGACGAAGGCGGCGTATTCGGCGGCGACCCAGTGGTCGATCATCACGGCGCCGGCACCGACCTTCTTGATCTCCTGGATCACCGAGCCCCAGTCCTGCACCGGATACTGGATGTCGGTGATCCCTGCGAGCTTGAACTCGCTCTTCGGTAACGAGGCCTGAAGGGCCTTCGAGATGGTCTGGTTGTAGGCGATCTGCTCCTGCACGATATGGACGCCGCTGTTGATCGGCTTCCACACGCCCTGGTCGCGCATCGCCTTCAGGAAGACCGGAAACGTGTAGCCATAGTGCACTTCCGACGGATCGGTCTGGAAGATGTGGCCGTACTTCTCGGAATTCTTCGCAAGAATGTCGGTGAAGTTGCGCTGGGTCAGGCCCCAGAGGAACGGCGCCTTGTAGCGCGCGGACACGTCTGCGACCGGCACCGGCGTGAACACGAAAGCGCAGGACATTGCATGCACCTTGGCGTCGATCAGCTTGTTGATGGCGACCTGTCCGCTCTCCGGCGACAGCGGATCGATGTCGACCACGACCGCCTTGAGCGGCCTGCCGAGCACGCCGCCGGCGGCGTTGATCTCCTCGATGGCAAGCGTGGTGCCGTTGAGGTAGTCTTGATGGTCGGCGACGCCGGCCTGGGCGGTCTGTGCAGTGGGCACACCGATCAGGATTGGGTCGCCGGCGGCTCGCGCGGCGCCGGAGACGAACGGAGCCGGCAGCATTGCGGCGGCGGCCGCCGCAGGCACTGCTTTCAGGACTCGCCTGCGCGTGAATGTCGTGGTCATCTAAAGCCCCCTCTGCTGGCTGCCATGACGGTTGCGATGCAGGACGAGGCTAGGTCGGAGCGGCGCGCCCGTCTTTTCGGAAGGCGCACTGTGTTTTCTTCCAGAGTGCACCGAAGCCCCGACCGGCTTGGGCGGCGACGGTGAGGCTGGTACGCTTCTTGAATGGGAATGGGATCGCGTTTCCGCAAAACGAACCTTTGAGCCAAAGCGCCATGACGCAGAGCAACTCATATTCGACGGCCGGAATCGACGGACAGCGCAGCATCGAGGCCTGGCGGCAGGCCATGGCCGAGGTCTATTACCGGCTGGATATCCAGTCCACGCACAGCGACCGGCTGCGCGGCGAGTTGATCGACTGGCAATCCGACATCATGGGCGTCTCGAATTTCCGTGCCGACGCTCAGCGCGTGATCCGACGCAAGGAGGCCGCCAAGGCCGACAAGACCGAGGACTTCGTCTTCCTGTTTCCGACCCGCCACGCCATGCGCTTCCAGCAGCGCGGCCGCGAGGGCCTGGTGCTGCCGGGCAGTGTGTTCCTGGTCAATGCGGCCGAAGCCTATGTGATCGACGTGCCCGATGCGTCGGAGAACATCACGATCAAGATCGACCGCGAGCGCCTCGCCGGCCGCGTTGCCGGCATCGACGATCTCTGCGCCACCGCCGACTTCACCAATCCCCTGCTGGTGCCGGCGATCACCACGCTCGGCGAGCAGGTGTTGAAGATGCAGCCCTCCGAGCACAGCGCGCGGATCGAGGACTGCATCATCGACATGCTCTGCCTGATGATCGAGTGCCGCGACCAGCGCGACAACGGTGCGCTGATCCGCGAGACGCTCGGCACCTCGCTGTTCAACCGGATCAGCGCCAATATCCGCCGCAACCTCGCCGACCACGCGCTGACGCCGGAGCGCGCCGCTGCAGAACACCGCATTTCAGTGCGCTATTTGCATAAGATCTTTCAATATCACGGCACGACGTTCGGACAGGTTCTGCAGGAAGAGCGGCTGCAACAGGCCCACCTCATCATTCTCTCCAGTGGCCACAGGCGAACGATCAATCTCGGAGAAGTCGCCTACCGCTGCGGCTTTGCCAGCCAGTCGCATTTCTCCGTCAGTTACAAGAAACGCTTCGGTATCCCGCCGCGCATGACACGACCCGCTGGCGAATGAGCCCGGCTGACGCTTCGTTTGTTCCTCCCAATAGACGTTGCCGGATATTGGCCTTGAGCTAAGCCTTCCTTGGCGACGCCGAAGGCAGCGCGCGATGTGTCTCCCGATCGCGGAGATTGCAAACATCGTCGATGAGGAAACCCTAAGGCCTGCCGAAGCGGCTTCAACCGGCTTCCTCAGGGCCTTTCTTCTGCGGCGGAAGATCGGTGCAATGTCCCTCGAAGACCTCCGCGGTATGCCGATGGACGAACCGAGGGCGGGATCCGGATGAATGGTCTTGCCGATATCCGCCGGCTCGCAGCCCATCTCGATCGCAAGGCAGATCTCGTGTTGAGATCGCCCGCATGCGTGCCGACGATCCCGTCGCCAATGTTGCGATTGGTCGTGGCATCGAACCGCAACCTCGTGGTTCCCCCGTCGCGGCCGTTTGCGGTGGCACGGCTCGGAAGGAGCCCAGGGGAAGATCGCCTTGCCGAATTTGATGCCGTCGACCTTGCACTAAGAGGCTCAGGCGGCTTGCTCAGACCGCTTGTATCTAGATTTTCTTTGATCTCCCGGTGCACACGTCGTGCACACGCCACCTTCTAACCGATTGAAAGACTTGAACTCTCGGTCCAATCCATCATGGGAAAGTTTGGGCTAACTACAACTAGTACCCGGAATCAGAGCTGAGTGATACGGCGGCCTTTGAAGCGGCGTTGACGGACCTTTTTCTTGGTCCAGACGAAGGGCTCGGCTTTGTCGTT
>NZ_BSOW01000052.1 GCF_030160715.1 Bradyrhizobium iriomotense | reverse complement strand
CGGGTGGCTGTCAAGGATGACAAAGGTGATCCGGATGAAGCGCTTCTTGAAATTTGCTTCCGTAAGCTTCGAATTCTGCCGCCGATCGGCAAGCAGATGTGAGCTGGCGCGTCTTCTGGATGACGATGCTCAATCGCTCCACGCCGAATGCGCCGCCGCAAACGGCGCTGACGGATCCCGAAATAAAGCTTCTCGATCATTTGGTGAAGGATCGGGGCGCCAACCGCGCTCAACGAACCACGATCTCCCACTACGTCGTCAAGATCGCGCGGCTCGGGGGATACCTGGCACGGGCCAACGATCCACCTCCAGGAAATATCGTGATCTGGCGCGGACTATCGCGGCTCACCGACCTCGAATCGGGGGCCGCGCTCGGGGCTAAAATTATGGGTAATTGAAAGTCTCCTCGGAGGCTTACCAATGCGCGAGGGGCGTGTCTTATTGTTCAACAGGCCGTCGCGGCTCTCCTGCAAGAAATCTTTCTGCGAGCGCCGCGCTCAACAAGACGATCACCACGCGCCAGACTTCGTAATACCCGCGTTGCGATCCCGCATGAGCGCCTCCAGCCCGAGGCGCATGTGTAACAGTTATGGAAAGCGGGTGCGCATGCACAAGACTCGCATGCAATCGGCTTCCAAGGAATTCCGAGCTGCAGATGGCTATGCCTGCCTGCTACCCTGTTCGAGCCGAAAATTGGCGGGACTTTTTGTCGTTCGCCGGTCAACCCAAAGTCGCCGATGAACCTCGCTTTAGGACTCTCGCCGACCGCGCCCAGCATATGGACGAGCTGTACCAGTACGTGGAACGCTGTACCGGAGGACAACGGCTGAATGCTGGCGCAATCGCGTCAGATGTTCTTGATATGCCACTCTGCGAAGCGCAGAAACCACGCGCAGCTTCAAAGCAGCATCTCCGAAGATACCTTTCGCCAAGAACGTGGCGTTGCGCCCCATGACCGCGACTACTAGCCAGATTTCCGGTGCGGACTTGTCCAGGGGCTCCGAGTATCGACCTAAGGATGGCCCGTCGGCCGTTTGCTCGATTACTTGAGAGATGCCTGCCCCCTCAACGTCTAAGGCGAAGTGGCGATTAATGCGGCTGGCAAACGTACGATTCGGCGCGGACAAGCGGGAAATGACTTAAAAGACAATCTTTCGAACGAGCTATCATGCCTGCGATTTGATAAAATTTCGAGCTGGAAAAGTCGGCATGCCGACGGCGCTGAAACTCTCGCCGTGGGTTGCGCCTGTTCACATTGACCCGCTCATCCGTTTCGAACGTTGCGCAAATCGAAGGACTTGCCTCCGCAAAGCCGGCGAAGTCGAGATGGCGGTAAACAAGCGCTGACTGCATAGACATTCTCGGAGTACGCAAGCAACTGCAGGCCGAATAGATAGGGTCTCCCGACGCGTTGGCGCCACCGAACGTCGCGCATTAGTGGAACGTTGCCGTGGGCCGGTTGCATCTGACCGACTCTGGCTACTTAAGCGCAGCTTTGGCGAAATGGATGAGGTCCAGAACCGGGAGGGAAGTGATGCTTCGGATCGTCTCCCGAAAGTCAGGCACGATCATGCATTCGATCACCAGAATGCCGACATCCTTAAGAACGCCACGGTCGGCGAACGCCTCAGCTAGCCGGTCGGCGAACTGCTGTGCCATCCGCTCTTTGGTCCAACCGCCCGGCTTTTGGTAAGCGGATAGGCAGGTCCACGACTTACTCCATTCCGTGAGGTCGCCCACATTCAGGAAGCGGAAGCGCTCCGAACCGGGATGATCTTCCAGTAGTGACACGAGCGGCTCCGCGTCCCAGGTGATAATGCCGACTGGCTTATTGGTCATCCGCAGAGCAAGGCTCAGGAACTCAAGTCCGCTGGTCAGCGTGGCAGTCGATGTTCGACCATACAGATGTTTTCGGGATGCCCACATGTAGCCGCAGCCGCCAATGATCAGCTGAACCTGTGCATCTAGTCGGGCGGCCGCGTCGAGGATGCCGCTAACGGCTTCGGGTGTCGGCACCTTATTTGCCCCGCTGTCGGCGCCTTTCGCGATCACGCTCTGGAGCGGCAGATGCCGCCAGAGCGATGGATCTCCGATCGAGAACGGCATTAGGTCGTTTCGCTCGATGAGTTCCGCTGACGACCCCTCCATCGCGTGCGCGGAATCTAGTTGAATGATTCCTAGCACCGGCTCCTTATTCGTTCCCATGTCTGTCCCTCTTCTTCAGCGTCAAGGCGCGCGAGAGCATAACTGTATATCCACACTAGCATCTAGAAAAGATCATTCTCGCCGCCGAGTCCGGTCACCGTCGAAAAGATCTTTTCTTTAAGCGTAGCGACGCTTCCCTCATTCAGCAGCGATACGGGTGCCGTGGATGCTCGCTGCACTTAAACTCCGCACCAAATCCACTTCTGTTGCTCGTTGAATTCCGATTGAGCTTAGATTTACTTCGTTAGAGGCAAGCTGACCTTAGATCGCATAATGGTGGAGGTTATCATCTCCAGCAAGAACTCGGCGATGTTCTAGATCCCGCTGGATTCGTGCGATGCAAGCGAGAACATTTGCCTCAACCTCCTAACTCTCAGCGGCTCTTGGCGAGGCATTACATTTCGCCACAAACGTACCGCCTTCGACACCGCCCTAACCATCCTAGCCAATCTGTTCGTCCAAGCACGTCTGGGGGCTAACTCACGGTGAAGCTTTCAAATGCTGCTCGCAGTCAACTGTGTGCCGGAACGGGCAGAAGTGATCTGAGTCTCGACGGTTAATATAGCTTCGTCGCGCGGATTCTCGGCGTAAAATCCGGATCCGCGAGTTTCCGTGCACATGCGCTCATGACTTTCGCCGGAAAACTGAGCGTTTTGTCCTTCGCGAGCCAAATGCGTGGCGTCGGCAAAAAGCTCATCGCTAGAGCGGAACGGCGGTGGGAGGAACGCCTAGCCCCGCCGAGTTGCGTATATTCCTCGGAAGCACCGCCGGTATGTGATCCACTCCCCCGGAAAGCTTTGTGCTTCGGCTTGGGCGCGCGATAATAGGGCGCAGTTCGTCAAAAAACATCGTTTTCCACCTGGCAGGCGCAGAGTTTCGACGAACAACGGCTTCGAATGTGTGCTTTCGGCTCGTGATCGACCTATTATGCACGAAACTCACCAAAGTTTCTGAATATTGTTCCGGGAAGTGGAGTCGCTGCCCATGAGTGCGAATACCGCCCAGTTCGGGGGTGCGGAATTGTCTCGGGTGTTCGAGCATATCGAGTCGAACAAAGGTCAGTTCGTCAGCCGTTTGCTCGATTACCTCAGGCACCCCAGTATCAGCGCCGAGAACATCGGCATGAACGAGGTCTCCGAACTTCTCGTGAGTATGCTGACAGGCTTGGGGTTCGAAGCACGCAGGATCCCGACGTCCGGATATCCAGTGGTGATGGGCCGTTGGGAGCGCACTCCTGGAGCACCGACGGTCTTGCTCTACGGCCACTATGACGTCCAGCCTGCGGATCCCCTGGAAGGTTGGATAAGCCCGCCATTTGACCCGACGATCCGAGATGGCCGCGTTTACGCACGGGGCGCCGGAGACAACAAGGGTCAACACTTTGCGCAGATCTTAGCCATCGAGTCACATCTGGCGGTATATGGTAGATTGCCGTGCAACGTGCTGATCCTACTGGAGGGCGAAGAAGAGATCGGAAGTCCCCACATTGCGGATTTCATTATGGCTAACCGCAATCAGCTCAATGCAGACTTGGTCGTAACAGCCGATGGCCCGCTGCACGAGTCGGGTAGTCCAATCATTACATATGGTGTTCGTGGTATCGTTTCCTTCGAGTTGTGGGCCCGGGCCGCCAATCGCGACGTTCATTCCGGCAACTTTGGCGGCATCGTCCCAAACCCTATCTGGACGCTGGTTCACTTACTGGCAACGATGAAGAATGCAGATGGGGAGATTACAATCAACGGATTCTACGACAACGTGGTCGCGCCAACAAATCTCGAGCGCATCGCCGCAGCACGGTTGCCGCAAGATGCTGAAGAAGTTAAGCGGGCTCTCGGCCTCGCAAAACTCGACAGTCCCGCCGATAGACCTTTAGCTGACAGACTAATGTTCTATCCGACACTGACGATTAACGGAATCCACGGAGGCTATGGCGGCCCCGGACCGAAGACGGTCTTACCGCACGAGGCCTTCGTCAAATGCGATGCCCGCCTTGTGGACCAGCAGAGCCCTGATGAGATCCTTAGCAAGATCGAGCTTCACGTAAAGAAACATGCTCCAGAGGTCGAGGTAGTCCGTACCGAGTCCACGCCACCGTCAAAGACGCCACTAGATGCGCCATTTTCAGAAGTTGTTCAGGCTGCAGTGCGTACTGCGCACGGCGTAGAGCCTCTCATCTTTCCAGCACTCGGAGGAACCTTGCCGGATTACGTCTTCACGAAGATCCTTGGCCGCCCCTCCTTTGTGGTGCCCTATGCCAACGCCGATGAAGCCAATCACGCGCCGAACGAGAATATCAAAATCGACTGCTTCATTAATGGAGTTCGCACTGGAGCGGCTCTCCTGGACGCCTTGGGCAGGTTTGGCTCAAGTGGACCTCCTCACTCTAGCCGTGAATTGGGAAAGCGTACCCAAACGTGATCAGCCAACGCCCACGCGGCCCCCACAAGTCACAGGGCGAGGTACTCGCCTTCCTGGAGACGCGCCTAATCGCGGGCTTTCGCACTCAGGAACTGGCTCGATCTGCGCCGAGTTCGGCATCGAGGTTCATCCCGGGACGGCTTGGCTATCGCTCCGGGTACTATCCCCGCTCGCTGATTACCCGGGTCGGCAAGATCGAGCTGAAAGTGCCGCAGGACCGGCAGGGGCGGTTCTCGACCGAGCTGTTCGAGCGCTGCCAGCGCTCAGAGAAGGCGCTGGTTGCGGCCTTTGCCGAGATGTACGTGCAAGGCGTCTCGACGCGGAAGGTCAAGCAGGTCACCGAGGAACTGGTGGGCCATGCCTTCTCGGCTTCGGCGATCAGCGCGATCAACAAACGGCTGGATGGGTCGCTGAAAGCGCTCTGCGAGCGCAAACTCAAGGAACCGTTCCCCTATCTGATCCTGGATGCGCGCTATGAGCGGGTGCGCGAGGACGGTATCATCGCGAGCCAGGCGGTGCTGATCGCGATCGGCGTCGACTGGGAAGGCCGGCGCCAGGTGCTCGCGGTCGAGCTCGCGAACCGGGAGAGCCGGTCGAGCTGGAAGGAGTTTTTGGAAGCCCTGAAGGCCCGCGGCCTGCATGGTGTCGAGTTTGTCGTCTCCGACAATCATCCCGGCTTGAAGAAGGCGATCGCCGAAGTCCTCGCCGGCGTGTTCTGGCAGCGCTGTTATGTGCACTTCCTGCGCAACGCGCCCGACTATGTGCCACGCAAGGTCGATGACAATTGCCTGCGAGCTGCGCTGGATGTACGACCGGCGCGATCTTGGCGAGGTGCGGCGCGATCTGGCGGCGTGGCTTGCCAAATGGGGCGGCAAATACCCCAAACTCACCGGCTGGGTCGAGGACAACATCGAGGAGACCTTGACCTACCTCCGTCTGCCGCTGGTGCACCGCAAGCACATGAAGTCGACCAACATGCTGGAGCGCCTCAACGAGGAGATCAGACGGCGCACCTACGTGGTGCGAATCTTCCCTAACGCCGAGAGCTGCCTAAGGCTGGTGCGGGCGCTGACCGTCGAGCGCCACGAGGCCTGGCTCGAGGACCATCGCTATCTGAACATGGATCTATTGAAGGAGCACAAGAAGGAGACGCTGCGTCAGGCGGCCTGACGGTGCTCAGGTCCACCAAAGGGATGGACGCCACCCCTCGCCGCCGCCGTCGCTCGCCAGCGCAGCGCTTGGGGCGAGCAAGCGACGGCGGCTCCGAGGGGATGGCTTGGCCGGACCCCATGATCAATTTTGCTGAACTTGACGCACAGAACTCGCCAAGCGAGTGTACCAGCTGATAAGAAGAGCGGCTTGTTGCTGGTCGGGCAGACAGGACGCCGCATCCGGCGAGCTCATGACGAAACGATCATGACAAGCCGCTTCAACGAGCGTAGGTGCTCAGATGCTCTTACCTGCTGGAATGGCAAGATCGTTCGGGTTGCCTTTGCCCCGGACGTTATGACCGCGAGATCACCAGCTGGGTGGGCGCTTCGTCGCAAAGTCACGATGGCACTGGCGCTCTCTGTTGGCCAGAAAACGGCTGCTGCAAACACGTGGGACACATCTCCTATGTCGATCTTATTGATCTGCCATCGCGTCTTCAAATCGCTCTAATTCGGAACCGCACAACTTTCACTGGAGAACGCGGATGAAAACGCCTCTTTGAGCTCGTTCTTCTGAATTTTTCCCATTGCATTTCTCGGAAGCGACGGCACAACAACAATCTTTTTTGGAATTTTGTACTTAGCAAGGCGCGAACTCAGATCCGCGATGACAGACTTCGCTTCGAATACTTCCTTTTCCTTAAGCTCGACAACCGCAATTACGCCTTCGCCAAAATCAGGGTGAGGCACTCCAATCACTGCGCAATCTCGCACTGCACTGAAGCTGACGAGACAGGCTTCCACTTCTCGCGGATAGACGTTGTATCCGCCTGTGATGATCAAGTCCTTATTGCGGCCGACGATCCAAATGCGGTCATGGCTGTCGATTCGCACTAAATCGCCTGATTTGAAGTATCCTTCGCGCGTGAATTCCGCAGCCGTTTTCTCAGGCAAATTCCAGTAGCCTTTAAAGACGTTAGGCCCTTTCACAACCAGCTCGCCCACTTCATCGACAGGAGCGAGCCCACCATCCTTGCGGAGAGCCACGATTGAGACGCCCGGCAATGCATACCCGACTGAGCCAGCAACTCTCTCCCCAGAAAGCGGATTGGACGTGATGACGGTCGTCTCTGTCATGCCGTATCTTTCTAAGATAGAGTGACCCGTTCGCGCCCTGAACTCCTCGAATGTCTCGGCCGACAGCGGAGCTGACCCGGAGATAAAAACACGAACGTTCTCGCAGAGCGCTTTGCTGAGCCGCTCGCTGGCAAGTAAGCGGCTGTAGAGTGTGGGGACACCCATAAAGATAGTTGCCCGCGGCAGGAGCGAAAGGACTTGCTCCGGGTCGAAGCGCGATAAGAACACCATGCTAGCCCGCGCGGCCAGCATAGTGTTGGCTGCGATGAAGAGGCCGTGCGCATGGAATGTAGGTAATGCATGCAACAAAGTGTCTCGTCGCGTCACGCCCCAGAAATCAGCCAAGGTCTCGGCACAGAACTCAAGGTTGCCATGAGTAATCATGGCGCCCTTCGGCCGTCCGGTCGTGCCAGACGTGTACAATATCGCGGCGAGGTCGTCGGAATCCCGATACACGAGTTGAACATTTCGAGTATTATTGGCGGCTTGCATCAAAGTGCCCGAGCCATCGCTTGCCATCGTGAAGCATGCGACGTTCGGCACTTCCATCGGCTCCGACGACACCAGCACTAGAGGGCTCGCGTCAGATAGAATGAGCTCGACTTCCGCTTGCGTGTAGGCTGTATTCATTGGAAGCCAAACTGCGCCTACTCTTAAGGTAGCTAGATATAGGCAAAACGAGTGAACAGATTTGTCGATCTTCGCACCCACACGATCTCCAGGCTGAACGCCGATATTAAGTAATGCGCTGGCAATATTGCTGATAAGAGTATCCAGCTTCGGTCGAGTCCAGGAGAAACCACGTTCATCGATGATGACGGGCGTGTTAGCATCGAAATCTTCGGGCAGGAGCCGCCGATAAACGTTCTCTCGCATGATCTTCAAATGATCCTTCTGTTCGGGATTCAGGCGGTGATGCTTTGCGCGCATGCCGTTTTCGATGGAGAGACACACACCGATAGGCCATCTCAGTTTCATCAGCTGTCCTCGCGCTGGATTGGGACAAGTGATAACGCCTTAGTACCGTTGCACGGACCCACTGCTTGCAAAGCGACGATGGGTGTACCGTCGACTGCGGATCATCGAGCAGATCCTCCAACTCTTCTGTCGAGGGTCGGAGCAGAGGGTCAGCGGCTCGATGAGCGAGCCCCGACTACTAACAAGCAAAATAGTCCTGAAAACATCGAAATGTCAGACTTTGCGCCGCTTCGCGGCATCTTTGGTCAATCCTGGGTCGAACTACGGCACACACATTCGTATTGAGCAATCCGCCGTGTCACGCGCAATCCCTCAAATGGCTATCAACGACCGCTTGAGCGATGCACTCAACTTTGAGCCGCCTCGCTGCTGACGCACAGGTTATTTGACCGCCGGTATTGGTTAAAGAGCGCAGCTGGAGCGTCGGCGGACTCGAATGTTTGCGCAGGTACCATAGGACTTCGTTATTGAGAGCCACCACTCACCACCAATCCCGGGGCTTGCAAATGAACATTGAGGCCCTGCCTGGCTTCCCCGTGCTTGACCTAAGCCGCATCCGCGGCTGCCCCTTTGCGTACGCCAGCCTGCCGATTTGGATACTAACGTGATTAGGCTCGATGCGTTGGCGGCCCACCGCCAGGTGCTGACTTTCCGAACCCGCATCGCCAAGGTATGAGCCTCAACCTCAAGGACGCGAGAGGGTTGATGTATTGATCTATTCAAGCGGTAAGCGAGGAAGGCCCACGTGATCGTGGAGACGTCTGGCGTCCGGCCAAACTCGGCATCGCCTATGCGCCCACAGTCAATCCACACTTGGCAAAAGGCGCAGCGCGCCTAGATATAACCTCGGCTCGTAACCAGCGTAAGCGTGGTTTTGCTCTACCTTCTCGCGACGCGTGAGATAGGCGAGGCTCACGGTTTCTTTAAGGCGATCTGCTTGTCGCTGCGTGAGCGTGCCGTAACGCGTGTCCAACATCTTCACGATCTTCGTCAGCTCCACGGTCCGCGCGTCCGGACCGCGTCGAGATCGGCATTCGCCGCCGTCAGTGTTGTGATCTCAGAGGCGATGCGGCTGTTCTCGGCGTCGAGTGCCGCCCGCTCTTCACCAAGGCGAACATCAGCGAATGGGCTTCGGCAGGATCGCCGAAAGCTCTGTAACGCGCATCGTCATCGCCGGCATTACAGCAGAGTCGCCGCCAATCCCCAAACTTTTTAGCCGCGCTGATTCAATTCGCCGCAGGTCGTCAGCCCGCCGGTTCCGGGCGCTTCACAGCGACTGACGCACCTTCGTCCAGTCCAGCCCGTCGATCAGCGCGAGCAACTGCGCCTGGTTTAGCTGCACCCGGGTCGGCGCAGTCTTCGGCCAGCACACACACCCAGTTGCCGTCCCACCAAACCGCCTTAATCCGATCCGCTCTTTTCGAACTGAACACGGACAGCGCGCCGCTGAATGGATCGGGCTCACCATCTCGCACCAGCGCCATCAAGCCGGTCGCTCTCTTGCGGAAGTCGACCGGCGCGCTAGCTACGTAAATCTGAGCGCCCGCCGGGATCAGCCTCCGAACCGCCCGGATTACGGCAGCAAGCCGCTCAGGCTCCACATCGCTGCTGCCGACAGGGACCACAACATCGCCGATCAAGATTTCCACCATGTCGCCCGTTACTGCATCAAATTGCGCGAGCCGCTTGGCCTCGCGCTGCAAAAACCGGCGCGACGAGTCCGAGGCCAGCGCCTTGCGTCGCCATGCAAACAAATGCGATGGATCGAGCCCGTGAGACCGCGCGATCACCGACGCGTTCGCCCTGGCAAGAACGTTCCCTTCGATCCGTTCCTTCGCCTCCAGCCACCAGGTACGGTAGCTCCGCCTCGGACTGCCCCTAAGCCGCTCGGGCGTGGCCGTGTCCTTGGAATCACTCATTACCATTCGGACCGCGCGTGCTGCGGCAATTGCTGTCTGCGCACGCAAGATCAATGGGATCGAGAAAGTCTTTCAACCGAGGCCTAGCTGATAAGATCACGTCAATAGATTTATCATGTTCCATTTCCTCCTTTTGATTACTGGAAAGAGCGGTCCGCAATCGCAAGGAGATTAACCGCCATAGATTTTCAGAGATTGCGGTCGCGCAAGGAGCGCCACCACTTCGTTGACGTCGACATGCGCTCCTGATCGAATGGCGCAGACGATGGATGTGGTAGACGCGCGGAGATCAATGGAATTAGCCGACAAAGAATCCATTGGATGCAGGATACCTATGAGGTCTCCCTGCTTCACTTCATCCAACACCGAGCAGCGAGGTTCGAAGATGCCCCGAGCAGGCGATTTCAGCTCGTCGGACGACCGCGTTTCAAGCGTCTGGTTTGACTTATGTTGACGGAAGGCCGGACGTTCGGCTTTTCCCTCGACGAGTCCAAGCGCGATGAGTGCGTTGTGTACTCCAACTTCGTAGATCGCGAGAGCTTCTGAGCCGACGGTGCCGCCGCCGAGTTCAGCGCAAACGAATACCTTGCCCTGGCTGTGGGCCAACATATCGAACATCCCAGATGTATCGTGGTGTTCCCAGACCAATGTCATGGGAAATTTGAATGCTTCAGCCATTCTGACGGTCTTGGCCATGAGATCGGCATCAGCGATGGGATGCGTCGTGCTCGACGGTGGCAAATCCCAGTTTGGTCCGAAGCTGTGCAGATCAAATACTATATCTGCCATTGGCAACAATAGGCGGGAAACAGCATCGGCAATGCGTTCGGTTACCGAACCGTCGGCGCGGCCCGGAAACACTCGGTTGAGATTT
This sequence comes from Bradyrhizobium iriomotense, assembly GCF_030160715.1. Taxonomy (GTDB): domain Bacteria; phylum Pseudomonadota; class Alphaproteobacteria; order Rhizobiales; family Xanthobacteraceae; genus Bradyrhizobium; species Bradyrhizobium iriomotense. The sequence goes on along the minus strand of NZ_BSOW01000052.1, from coordinate 41,556 downwards.
AACCCGTCGACCACAGTATTGCGACTCCATGCTTGCACGGCCGGTGGATTGAGCACCGGTACGACGATGACCCTTCCACAAGTCTGCGCTTCGGGCAGCCAGTCAATGAGCCGCCGGGCTACGATTGGCCCTTCCAGTTCATTGCCATGACAGCCTCCAGTGATAAGAAGACGGGGTCCCTCCCCCTTATTGAGGCTGAAGACCGGGAGCGGAAGAGCTTCGCAGTCAGCACCTTTTGGGACAACAAGGTGCCCCTTGCTCATGCCAGGCTGGTCGATATCAAACGTAAGGTGTGGTGTTTCGCTCACTGGTCGGCCTCCATTAGTACAGTGTTTACGAGAGTAGTCGCCGGCCTGCGCCTGTTTCCGCTTGCGGCGGCGCATGCCCGACGTTGTTTAGCTTCAATCCCTTGGCTAGCGTCGTTCCAAGGAAAGGCCCTTAATGAAAGACCTGCGTGCGAAGCTTCCTAAGCTCTCCTTCAAAGTGTGCTCGGAACTTTGTGTGAGGTGTCGAGCCAGTTGCAACCTGCGAACCATTTGTGGTCGGCCTTCCCGGCGAGCCGTGAAGCGGTCTACGCATTTCTTGGAGCAAAGGGCAGTCCGCCACGAGTAGTGGCGGATCAGCCCGAACCTTCCGCCGCAGACGGCACAGCACTTTCCTGTACCATGGAGGGAATTATGAGAGCTGTTTCGCATTCTCGCCTCCTGTTGATGCCATGCGGATAGCCGCCGCGTATCTTCGCGGCGCCGCACCTTGCGCGCACGTCGGTGCGGCGTCGACAGTCTAAGTCCCACTGCATGAACGAACCGGCGCAATAGTTGATTCTGATGTGCGCCTGCTGGTCGAAGCGGCGCGCTCTATCGCGTGCCTCGCTTGCCAGATCTTGATGATTACTTGTGCCGATATTGCAATGCTAGTTAATGCAATGATTCGCGCTTTATCGCTGTAATCCTGCGCCCATCTCGGATCAGTCAATGAAATTCGACCCATCAGGCCGCGGCTGCGCATAGCTCCGATCGCCAGTAGTAATCTATGAGACCGTCTTCTCGCTCGGATGGGCGGGATGGACGGGGTAGGGCCAAAATATTTAGAGAGCGGGCGAGAATGTTGACGTGCCTTTCTAAGCTGCTTGAATCCCGCGCAGGAAGCGGTCTCGCTGACACTTTAGCTGTAGCTGTGAGCTTGCGTTGCCAGCAGTTCGGCAGACATCACCATCTACATCAATCTCGCGTCGCGACAGGAGCAGCACATGAAATATGCGATTGGACTACTCCTTGCCGGGTTACTCGTCGGTCCAGCACTGGCTCAAAAAACTCACCGAGAACCTATGCTGATTGAGCAGATACGGCCCGGCGTGACCTACGAGGATTGTGTCACCCGGTGCCAAAGGTGTGGATGCGGCAAGAATCCGCACTGCATCAAGAATTTCTGCACCGGTTATCCCCATCGAAAGCCCGGCGCGGCACCGTTGCCAGTGGTCGGTCCACAGTACTCATAGGCCCGTCAAGGCTGGGAGCCTCGTTCATCGGCGAATGCCGCCTCTTGGCCCGCCGAGATTGATCGATGGGCTGTTCGTAATGCCCCTGTGAACCGGCAAGACTGATCGCAGCCTCTTGCATTGAAGCAATGGTGTCCAATTCTATCGCAGCCAGATCTATGTCGTCGTTTTGATGACTGTTGCCATGCTGGTCATGCGTCTCGCCGACGATATGCTCGTCCTTCTTGCCGCCGAGGATCGCCTCGATGCCAATCTCATTGGACCATTCGACTCGGCTGCCTCTACGGTGGAGGAGTGCGCCGGCATCCGCTCGCACGTCAGTATCTCTGCCCGGTCGTCGAGCCAACTTTATTCCGCTACGGCCTTCAACGACGCCGGAGCGTCCGCTTCCGGGCTAAGGATCACATTGTCGATCAGCCGAGTCCCGCCGACGTAGCCCGCCACGCAAAGAGCCGCGGGACGCCTGAGGGGATTCGCGGCGTGCTTCAGAGTGTCAACATCGACGAGTTCCAAATACTGCAGCAGATCGAGCTGATCCAAATGACGCCTGGCAATTGCTACCAGAGTGTCGACGTCGCGCTCGCCTGCTCGGAATTCGCCTTCTGCAGCGAACAGAGCGCGGCTAATGGCAACAGCGTGCTGGCGCTGTTCGCCGTTTAGATATCGATTGCGACTGCTCATCGCGAGACCGTCCGGTTCTCGAACAGTTGGCATCGTGACGATCTCGACCGGAAAGTTAAGATCCGTCGCCATGCGACGCACGACAGCGCGTTGCTGAAAGTCCTTCTGTCCGAAGAACACGACATCTGGCTGTACCATGTTGAACAGCTTGCACACGACCGTCGCCACACCGCGAAAGTGCCCCGGCCTGAAGGCTCCGCACAACGGCTTTGCGAGTTCGCCTGGTTCGACAAAGGTCTCAAAGCCTTCCGGATAAACCTCCCGGGGATCCGGAGCAAAGACGATCGAGACACCCGCATCTCGGCACAGCCTTTCATCGCGAAGAAAATCGCGCGGATACGTGCTGAGATCCTCATTCGGCCCAAACTGAGTGGGATTCACAAATATACTTACGACCGTAGCGTCGCTTTGCGCCCGGCTTGCCTCGACCAGCGCCACATGACCGTCGTGCAGGTCACCCATCTTCGGGACGAACCCGATGCGCTTGCCAGCCTTGCGAGCTTTTGCGAGAGCCTAACGAAGCCCGGCGACCGTTGAAGTCGATTCCATGTAGAGTCCCACGTCAGGCTGAATTCGAACGCGTCCAGTTTGAGATCTGTTCTTCCAGGCTTTTGGGAAGCCGATATGATTCTTGTTGTGTCGGGAAGGTACCCTTGCGAACGTCCTCGGCCCAGCGTGACAGCGCATCCTGCAATAACTTAAAACCCTCCACATAGGCGCGAACGAATCTGGGACGACGACCTTCTGTCGACCCAAGCACGTCATGGAATACCAGGACTAGACCCGAGCACTCCGGTCCCGCACCGATCCCAATTGTCGGTATCGTCAGGGACTCGGTCGCTTGTGCACCGAGTTCTGCGGGGATGCCCTCCAAGACCAGCGCGAAGCATCCTGCGTCCTGGAGTCTGTGCGCATCATCGAGCAGGCGTAACGCGGTGTCGGCTCTCTGGCCCTGTACCTTGAATCCACCCATGACATTGACGCTCTGCGGAGTCAGGCCGAGATGGCCCATGACCGGAATTTCGCAGTCGACCAAGGCCCGGACTGTCTCGACACGATTGGCACGACCCTCCAGTTTCACGGCGGCGGCGCCACGTTGCAGGAAATCGCCCGCGTTGCGTATCGTCTCCTTGATACCGAGCTGAAAGCTAAGAAAGGGCATATCGGCAACGAGCAAGGCCCGGGGTCGTGTGCGCACGACAGCCTCGAGGTGATGTTTCATCATCGCCATGCTCACCGGCAAAGTGTCTTCGAATCCGAGGCAGACGTTTCCGACGCTATCACCGATGAGTATGATGTCCACTGTGGGATTGGCGATACGTGCTGTAACGGCATCGTAAGCGGTGGTCATTACGATACAACGCCCTTCCTCCTTCCATCGCTGCAGAACCGGAATCGTGACGCGTTCGATGGGGGGGCTCCGCAGTGTGGCTCATGCAAGATTCCGATCTATCCAGTATGGCGCGATGACACAAATGAGGAAGCTGGCACAATGTGCCGGGTTCGAGCTAGCTGCCCGCGCAGGGCCCCTCGGGAGAACCTCTGAAACTGCGCTGATCTCATTAACTGGCGCCGCCATCAAACGCCTCAGTTTTCAGCGGAGCGGCGTAGCTTGCGCTCTGGCAAGAATGGAGCGAGCACGAATTCGGACCGGGGCATCGACCATGGCGCCATCGACTGCAACTGCGCCCTCACCCGTTCTAAGCACCTTCTGTGCCCAGGCGATTTCTCTTTCGTTGGGTCGGAAACCTGCGAAAATCGACCCAATCTGGCGCGGATGGATCGCGAGTTTTCCGCCAAATCCGAGATCGCGGGCATAGCGGGCGTCTTCCCTCGCAAGGTCATCGTTATCGACCGAGGTCGTGACACCATCAAGTGGAGGCACTTTTCCTGCGAGCCGGGAGGCAAGAACCAGACTGCATCGCGCCGAAAGCAAGGCTTCACGGGTGTGGCAGCAACCCAGTTCAGCGCAGAAATCGATGGAGCCGAAAGCTAGCCGCACTATTCCCGGGAACGCGGCAATTTCGAAGGCGTCTCTGAGCCCGCGAGCTGTCTCGATGAGCCCAATTATCGGTAAGCGCCGCCGTAAATCGGCAGCCAACCGCAACAGCGGTTTACCTATTTCAGCCTTGGGCAGAACAACTCCGTTAATGGGAAGCGAAGAGACAAGCGCCACGTCGTCGCTATGCCACGGGGTACCCGTGGCATTGATACGCACGAGCACAGGATGATCCGACAGACCGAGGAAAAGGTGAAGCGATCTACGCGCTTCTTGTTTTGCCTCCGGCGCAACGGCATCCTCCAGGTCCAGAATGACGGCGTCCGCGCCCGAAGCAGCGGCTTTCTTGAACCGCTCAGGCCGGTTTGCCGGGACAAAGAGCGGCGCAATAAAATCGAGCTCGGAAGTCTGCATCAATCCACTTTCGCTCTCGGGAACTCAAGTTGCCGGACGAACCACAGACCAGTGGTCCATGGTCAAAAACGCGGGCACCAGCCATGAACCTTACCAGTCCCCTGAGGGACCGCCCCGCCCGCCATCGGCAACGCCGACTCTTCGGCGCGATCCCTCTGAGTGGAGGCCGGTCCGCCTGAAGGCCACAACGCTCCTGGATCGTTGCGCCAGCACCCTCAATTTTTGATCGGGAAAAGGCGCTTGCGGCTTATCGGGGGCTAGATTTCGCGATGGCTCACAGCTGAATAAGCGTCCGATGATCATTTGAGTGGGCCTGCATAGAAGCCCTTGTAATCGGAGAAGCGCCTCGATTGTCCTCGAACCACGCCAAGGTGGCGCAGGAGTTCAGCGATTTTAGGCGTTTTACGCAAGATTCCAGCCAAACTGGCAACGAGCTTGGCCCCGAGAACTCAGTCGGCTTCCCTCGACAGCCGAGGAACCGAAGAACCTCGCGGCGTCCGCTTCGAGATATTCGTGTTCAGGCCTGCCAAACCTTTCAGAGAACAGAGAGGCGGCGGCTTGCCCAGCATACCTGCGCAGAGTGCGTTTTTTCATCGCTCATTTCGTGTAAAGCGTTAAAAACCGCAGTGAGGATGCTGTAGTCTGAGCGGCTGTCGAACCTTGAATGTCGTTTTCAGATCGTTTCGAGGTAGCCGTCCACGAATATGCATTCAATTAAATACGTACCCTCCCAGTCTGACGAAACCATGCAAATCACAAGAACTCGGCGGAGCTTCATCCGCGTCCGGTTGACTCATCAGCTCGCTTGCCGCAGCCGAGCGTAGCAAGATGCATTTTCACCCGATACCGCGCACGGCATCAAATTCGAGGTCAAGATTCGGCGAGAAGAATATTCCGCAGTTGCCGCGGTCGAGCGCGTGCCACATCGGGGTGAAGCTGCTGGTATGTCGCAGGAACTGACGAGGCAACGGGCCCGGTCGTTGACGCTCATGCTTAAAGCACGAAAGTCGGATCCCCTCGCACGAGGTTACAAAGATAACCCCACAGCGATACGTCACAGCGAGGGCGGATCTCGTAAGGTTTTCACTCTGGAGCGGCACAAATCAGATGGGGCGTACCCATTCACCAGCAGGCGGTTCTCGGATCAACTCTTCAATCTGTCGGAGGTAGGGCAGTAACCGAGATGACCGATTCTCCCAAGTCCTCGACGTTCAGTGCTGAAGGCATCACCGCGCCGCTCCGCCACCTCATCTTCCGGCGCATCTGGCTCGCGAGCCTGCTTTCGAATTTGGGCGCCCTAATTCGGAGCGTCGGCGCGGCGTGGGCGATGACTCAGATGACGTCGTCGGCCGACAAAGTCGCGCTAGTCCAGACCGCGTTGATGCTGCCCGTCATGCTGATCTCTATGCCGGCCGGCGCAATCGCCGACATGTTTGACCGGCGCGTTGTGATGCTCGTCTCCCTCGGCATCTCGCTCGCTGGCGCGACCGCGCTGACGGCGCTTGTCTGGCTCAGGCTGGTCACGCCGGACTTGTTGCTGATGCTGTGTTTCGTGATCGGCAGCGGCGTCGCCTTGATAGATCCTGCCTGGCAATCCTCTGTGAGTGAGCAGGTGCCGGCTGAAACACTGCCAGCAGCCGTCGCGCTGAACAGCATCAGCTACAATATCGCGCGCAGTGTGGGACCGGCAATCGGAGGCATTGTGGTTGCGACCGCAGGCGCAGTAGCTTCGTTCGCCTTGAACGCGTTGCTATACCTGCCACTCATTATTGCGCTATCCTTGTGGAAGCGAATTTCCGAACCTTCGCATCTGCCCCCTGAAAAGCTAAATCGTGCTATCATTTCGGGGGTCCGCTACATCGCTAATTCGCCCTCGATCAAAATCGTTCTGATCCGCTCCGTGATTACTGGCGTTATCGGTGGCGCCATCATTGCACTGATGCCGCTAGTCGCACGCGATCTCCTCCGCGGCGACGCGCAAACGTATGGAATTACGCTCAGCGCGTTTGGTCTAGGCGCGGTGATCGGGGCGCTCAATATACCCGAAGTGCGGAAGCGCATGAGCGGCGAGGCAGCAATCCGCGCCTGCGCACTGTCGATGGGTGGGGCGCTTGCCGCGGTGGCTTTGAGCCGCGATCTGATTTTGACATCGGCTGCTCTTGTCCTCGCGGGGGCCGTGTGGATGACGGCGTGGGCCCTGTTCAACATTGGCGTGCAGCTGTCGGCGCCGCGATGGGTGGCGGGACGCTCGCTCGCGGCCTACCAAGCGGCGAGCTCAGGCGGGATTGCTGTCGGTAGCTGGGGCTGGGGTCGTCTGACCGATGCCGCCGGCGTCGACTCGGCACTTTTGGTATCGGCCGTCCTGATGTTGATTTCTCCGCTATTGGGTCTCTGGCTTCGTATGCCGCGCATCAACGCGCGAAATGAGGACGCCCAGGCGCTCGCGCGTCCTGACGTTCGGCTTGCGCTAACTGATCGCAGTGGACCACTTGTGCTAGAAATCGAATATCGCGTGCCACAAGAGAATGCGCGCGCCTTTCACAATGTCATGCAAGATGTGCAGCTGTTCCGGAAAAGGAACGGCGCGTATGGCTGGTCGATCGCACGCGATATCGCCGATCCTGAACTGTGGACCGAGCGCTACCATTGCCCGACATGGCTTGATTATCTACGTCAGCGCAACCGCTCGACCCACTCCGAGCGCGCGCTGGATCGGCATGCGGCGTCCTTCCACGTCGGTCCGGAGCCCGTGCGTGTCCGTCGCATGCTAGAGCGCCCGTTCGGATCCGTGCGGTGGAAGGATGAAGTGCCCGACCGAGCCGCCAACGAAGTTTTGCTCGGTGACCATACGGGGACTCGAACATAGTAGCAGTTGTCGCTGAGATCCGCGCCAATCGCGATCCGGTGACTGGCAATCGCGCGGCAAGAGTCTGCTTGACACCGCGCGCGATCCTGATTGGCAATGCGCTCCAAGCCAGCCGAGCGCGACATCAGCCGCACGGCCGATCGAAACCATTCGTCTGCAATCCAGCGACCAGCGCGTGTTGGACCTCGCCTCGACCAAGATCGGCACGGGCGCCCCCACGGTGGAAGCGACCCAGCTCGGCGCAGAATCGACATTCGGCATCGGGCCGGCAGCGATTTTCCTCTGGCTTAAGAGTCTGTTCTCATGTGCTTGCCAACGATTTCGATGCCTCGGACGAGGCCGCCCCCCGGATGTCGCCGTATCCCCAGTATTTGGGTAGACACAGGGACGAGAATTTACGCGATCATATCGCACGAAGGTGGGATGCCGGCGATACAGGTGTGCCTAACACTTGTAGTGGATTATCCCTGATTGTGCTTATATCGGTCACCCGATCGTGGCGACGGCCGCAAACAAGGTGATCGAGATTCTGGCAGATCCAGAGTAATGGGAGGTGCGGGCGAGCACCTCCAACTCGGTCTCGTCGAGGGGCTAGGCCGCCCGCCATTTTCGAAGAGAACCATCGCGTTAGCCACCTGAATGACCAAAGTTCAGTCCCAGCTGCTAAGCTGCGGAACCGCAGAATCCGCCGAAGGCATCGGCAGCATCTCGGATGCCGGCATAGATTTCATCAATGTCTGCTGCCATTACGCAATAAGGCGGCATCACGTAGATCGTATTCCCGAGTGGTCGTAACAGCAGATTTCGATCTTTAAAGAACGACTGAAGCTTTGGACCTATGCCAGCGAGATAGCCTGCATCGCTCGCTTTGAGGTCGAGCGCCGTGACAGTGCCGGTCCGACGGACGTTTTCAAAACGCGCGTCCGCGCGGAATGGCTCAATTGCATTCTCTTGCATAGCTGCGACCGACATCATGCGGCAACGCGTTTCCGGATCCTTCCAGAGCTCCAGGTTCGCCTTTGCGGCGGCACAGGCCACCGGGTTTGCCGTATATGAGCTGGAATGAAAGAAAGTACGCGTTCGATCACTTGAATAGTGAGCCTCAAAAATGTCTGCACGGCAAAGTGTCACAGCGAGCGGAAGCGCTCCTCCTGTGATTCCCTTGGAATAGCAGACGATATCGGGCGTGATGTTCGCCTGCTCGCTCGCGAACAAGGTTCCGGTGCGGCCCCAGCCCGTCATGATTTCATCAGCAATGAAAAGGACATCAGCGACCTCGCAGATCCGCTTCATCTCTCTGAGCACCCAAGTTGGGTACATCAGCATGCCACCGGCCCCCAATATCAGGGGTTCCACGATAAAGGCCGCCGGACGCTCGTTCCGACATGCAGATGCGAGCGCATTGAGCGTTCCCGCTCTCGACCTTTTACGGGGAACGGGATGGAGGTAACGAACAGCAATGGACCGTACGCTGCGTTGAAGACGCCGCGGGCACCAACCGACATCGCTCCAACAGTGTCGCCGTGATAAGAATGTTGCATCACCACAATGTGCGTTCGTTCTTTGCCGTTGTGATGCCAATAACCGAGCGCCATCTTTATGGCGACTTCCACGCTAGCTGAGCCGCTGTCGGAAAAAAATACATGATCAAGGCCGCGCGGTGCGAGTCTGAGAAGGCGTGCTGCAACGTCCTCAGCGGGATCGTGGGTATAGCCGGCAAAAATGATCTGGTCGAGCTTGCCTGCCTGTTCCTGAATGGCGCATACAATCGGCGGATGGCAATGCCCGTGGGTCACGACCCACCAGGATGAGATTGCGTCGATGATACGGCGACCATCTGCTGTGTGGAGATACGCGCCATCGCCACGCACGACCTTGCTCATTTTGCCTTCAGGCGCGTGCCGTGTAAATGGATGCCAGATCGGCGAGGTCTTTCGTTGCGTCATGGTTTGAAATCGTGCTGGAGGGAATGCGGATTTGAACGCAGCCCTGAGCGTTCTCGATGTGAGCGGAGAGAGCAATGGCAATCGCCCCAACCAGCGCACCCCTCCCATCTCGCAAACTGCATTCTCAGTTTCGGCATATTGATCGCCGATGAATGCAACTCCGAGGATGGGAATCTGGCGCCTGCGCAGCGCTTCTATCGACAACAGCGAATGATTGATCGTGCCCAACTCCGTGCTCGCGCAAAGCACGACTGGAAGCCGCCATCGCTCGAAGATGTCTACGTAGAGTGTGCTGCCATCTAGCGGCACCATGAGCCCACCGGCGCCCTCGATCACGAGCGGCCGGTCCCCGAGGTCCGGGACGTTGAGCGAATCGACGTCGATGCGAATTCCGTCAAGCTCGGCGGCATGATGGGGCGAAGCGGGCGTTCGAAGGCGATATATCTCCGGCACGATGCGATCAGGCGAGAGACGCCGAGCTTTGCGACTAGCTGGCTATCAGTCTCTTCATCAAGCCCAGCCTGAATCGGTTTCCAATAATTGGCTCCGATAAGATCGGCGAGCCCTGCGGAGAACACCGTTTTCCCGATGCCCGTACCTGTGCCGGTTACTACTATCCGCAGGCTCACCGAGACCAGCCCCTGGTCTGCTCAATCAGAGCATCAAGCATCGCACGCACGTCCTCCTCTCCAACGTTGAGCGTCAATGATATTCGCAAACGGGCTGTGCCTGCCGGTACGGTTGGCGGTCGGATTCCGCGAATATCGAAGCCACGCGCCTGCATCGCCGAGGCGAGCTGCATCGCTTGCGCATTGTCTCCGACGATATACGGCACAATATGCGACTCCGAAGGACATCGCAGACCGCGGGCCTTCATCTCGCGATGTGTGAACGCGACCAACCTTGCCAAGCCCTGCTGGCGTTCAGGCTCCTGCTGCAAGATCAACAACGCGTCGCGAACGCCAACTGCCATCAAGGGCGATGGCGCAGTCGCGAAGATGAACGGACGACAGCGATTGATCATGAAATCGCGTATGGCCGTGGAAGCCGTCACAAGTGCGCCGGCCGCGCCCAGCGCTTTGCCGCAGGTGTGGATGACCACCAGATTTTCGCTTCTCTCATAAGGCGCGGTCAGTCCTCGTCCCTGCTCTCCATAAACCCCGGTGGCCTGCGCCTCGTCCACCATCAGGAATGCGTCATGCCTGCTCGCGATCTCGACCAGGTCTTTGAGCGGCGCGAAATCGCCATCCATGCTGTAGACACTTTCAACGACGATCCAGACGCGACCCACTCCTCCCTGCGACCGCCAGTCACGAATGGTGTTTTCGACTGATCGGGGATCGTTATGATCGCTTATCCGAAACTCCGCCCGCCCGGCTCGCGCGCCTTCATGGATACTCGCGTGCACAAAAGAATCGAGAACGAGTAGATCGTCCCGCTGCGGCAGCGTTGTCAGGACGGCGAAGTTTGCGACATATCCGCCTCCAAAGAAAAGCACCGTCTCCGCACCAAAGAACTTCGCAGCTTCCGCTTCGAGATATTCGTGTTCCTCGCAATTTCCGCGGAGAAGCCGCGACCCGCCGGCTCCAATCGGTGTGCCCGCCTCGAGCGCAGCCAGGAGAGCGCGTTTCATACGCGGCGCGCTCGCGAGCGCCAAGTAGTCGTTCGAGGTAAAATCAATCCCCAGGCGGGACTTCAGAGTTCGCAAGCGGTTGTCATCTTTCAGGGCATGCAATACCCTAGCATAGGTGTCAGCTCTGCCGATTCCGGCGGGGTTCATTGTTCACTCCGGGGACAGCTACGAGCCAGCTTTGATGGCCGCAAGGAGACTAAAATTGAGGAGCCCGCCGAGCAGCTCCAAGCCTGACAGAATGCGGTTTTCCCGGCCGACCCGCACGACGCGTGGCTTGAACGCCTTTGCTTCCGCCTCATCAAACAACGCATATGCAGCAATGATAATTTTGTCTCCAGGCATTGCCAGTCGCGCGGCCGCACTATTCAAGCCGATTATGCCCGACCCTGGCGGCGCTTCGATCACGTAGGTGGCAAAGCGCGCTCCAGTGTCGATGTTGAAAATTTCAACACGTTCGTTGGTCAGGAATCCCGCCGCTTCCGATAGGGTGCGATCAATGGAAATCGAACCTCATAGTGCAAATCGGCTTCGGTCACTGAGGCCCCATCGATTTTGCCTTTCATCAATGTGATCTTCATTGTTACACCTGACTTTTTTTGCGTATGGCGCACCCGCAGAGCCGCTTTCAAGCAAGATTGACTTGACGCCGAGTCGAGCTAACAAATTCGCGTCACGGTCGCGCTGCGGGTTTTTGGTGGTCAGCAGCACATCACCAATGAAGATCGAATTTGCTCCGGCCAGGAAGCACAGCGCCTGCAGTTCATCGGTCATATATTGGCGTCCAGCGGACATCCGGACGACGCTCTTCGGCATCATGATCCGGGCGGTCGCGACCAGGCGAACCAACGCGATCGGATCGGGTCGCTCGGCCCTGTCACTGACCGGCACACCCGAGACTTCATTCCATAGGTTGATCGGAACGCTTTCCGGATGGCTCGGCAGATTGGCCAGTAGCACCAGCATGCCGAGCCGGTCTTCGACCCCCTCGCCCATTCCGATAATGCCACCTTGATTCCGGCCTCACGGACATGTAGCAGGGTGTCAATGCGATCCTGCAAAGTGCGGGTGGTGACGATCTTGCTGTAGAACTCCGGCGAGGTGTCAACGTTATGATTGTAGAAATCGAGCCCAGCCCCGGCGAGTCGAGTAGCCTGCGTGGGCGTTAGCATGCCAAGCGTGACGCATGTCTCCATGTCAAGATCCTTGACTGCGCTAATCATCTCGCAGCCTCATCGAGATCTCGATCTTTTGGACTGCGCCAGGCCGCCGCCATGCAGAAGCGGGTGGCGCCGGCGTTCTTGGCACGCCGCGCGGCCGCTACCACGGCGTCGGGATGCATCAGACGGGTGGCTTTCAACCCCGTGTCGTAGTGCGCACTCTGTGAGCACTAGCAGCAATCTTCTGGGCAGCCGCCTGTTTTTATGCGGAGTAGGCTTGCCGCCTCGATGTGATTTGGATCGAAGTTCTCGCGATGAATGCTTTGGGCCTGATGCACCGATGGCGACGTTTCGATCGGGCTGCCTCAGGTCGGGAACGCTGGGAGACCTCGTCGACGGCGGCAGAACTGGCTGCGGCCGTTGCGGTGGAGCCGATCCCAAGTTAATTGGATCGCCCAGTCACAGGACCATTATCCATGATTCGTCACATCGTCTTCTTTACCGCAAAGGATAAAGCCCACATCAATCGAATGATGGAGGGCCTGTCGATTCTGACCACAATTCCGCATGCGCGCCGGGCCGAGGTTGCTCGCAACCACAAGAGTGATCAGCTCGGAAACGAAATTGATGTTGTGGTCTATGGTGAGTTCGACAACGAGACGGAACTCGTAGCCTACAAAGCGCATGAGCTATACCAGGAATCGATCAGGCGGGTACGACCGCTCCGAGAGCTACGGTTAGCGGCCGATTACTATGTATCAACAGAGCCGGCGACGCCCTGAATGGACCTGGTAACCCGAGTTGCCCTGCGCAAGGCAGCTGCAGATCGCGGGATGCCCCCGATTAGTCGATTTCATGACCTTGCGGTAGGCGGCTGATAGAGATGCATGTCCGCGAGTTGCAGTGGATTGAGCCTGTCACGGCGATGCGACGTCTCGCGCATCGCCCGCACCTCACGTTCCTGGATAGCGCGACCCGGCATGAGTTGCTCGGACGCTACTCGTATCTGACCTGCGACCCGTTCAGCACCCATAGGGTCGATGACGGACAAGCGAGTTGCAACGGAGCGGCTCTCGACGGAGATCCATGGATAGCTCTTCGCGACCTGCTCGCTAAGTATCCCCAAGAGCATCACGACGATCTGCCGCCATTCCAAGGAGGTGCGGCCGGCTTTCTTGCTTACGATCTGAATAGGACATTGGAGAGATTGCCGCTGCCGGCAATTCCCGGTCAGGGTTTACCGCAATCCGTGCTGCATTTCTATGATGTGGTGCTCAGCTTCGATCATCGCGACGACAGATGCTGGATTGTTTCTACTGGATGGCCGGAGCCGGATCCCGCGCGTCGAAGATCGCGTGCACGCCGACGAGCGGACGAATTTATGGGACTGCTTGCCGGCTCAGAAACACCCCGAGATCTCTTCCCGGGCGAAGCGGGCGCGTGGCATTCAAACTTCAGTCGGCAACGCTACACTGCGGCGGTAAACCGGGTTATCGAGCTCATCCTCGCCGGAGACGTGTTCCAAGCTAACATCTCGCAGCGCTTCAGCGCCGAGCTACCGGCCTCGTTTGATCCGCTTGATTTCTATTCCCAACTGCGGACATTCAATCCGGCGCCGTTTGCAGCTCTCCTACGGTATGGCGAACTCACCATCGCATCGAGCTCCCCGGAACGCTTCCTAAAGCTTGATGGGCGGCGTGTCGAAACGCGCCCCATCAAAGGCACAATCGCGCGGTCTTGTGAGTCTAGGGAAGACAAGCGTCGGGCCGAAATGCTCGCTGCTTCCGAAAAGGATCGGGCCGAGAACACGATGATCGTCGACCTTCTGCGCAATGATCTATCGCGCGTTTGCACCGCGGATTCAGTCGATGTTCCCTCGCTTTGCCAGCTCGAATCCTATGCCTCAGTCCACCACCTCGTCTCGGTAGTTGAGGGTGAGCTTGCACCAGATCGAGATGCTGTCTCGCTTCTTTGCGCTTCCTTCCCGGCGGCTCAATTACTGGGGCCCCAAAGGTACGATCGATGGAAATTATCACGGAGATCGAGGGTGTGACACGTGAGGTCTATTGCGGGTCGATCGGTTTCATCGGCTTCAATGGGCGCATGGATACGAATATCGCGATACGGACGGTAACGATAGAGAACGGCCGGGCTGTTTTTCATGCAGGAAGCGGTATAACGGCGATGTCCAACGCGGAGGCCGAATACGAGGAGACGCTGGCCAAAGCGCAGCGAATCTTTGACGCGTTTGGCGCTGTCACATCCGGTGTATCTTGATTGTCATCATCGACAACTACGACTCTTTTGTCTTCAATATTGCGCGCTACTTCCACACACTTGGTGAAGCAACGGAGGTGCTCCGCAATGACGCCGTCAGCGTCAGCGATATTATTCGCCTGAAACCACGCGCTATCGTTATCTCGCCGGGCCCCTGCACGCCGATTGAGGCTGGATCATCCACAACCCTCGTCCGCGAATTTTCAGGGCGTATTCCAATTCTCAGCATCTGTCTCGGGCACCAGTGTATTGGCAGCATTTTTGGGGACGGGTTGTCCGTGCAAAACGTCCTATGCACGGCCGGTCTTCGTACGTGACGCAGGACCGGCGAGGGCTTTTCCGCGAACTTCCTTCCCCACTTTGTGTTGGGCGCTATCATTCTCTTGTTGTTGAAATCGATGGGTCATCCGATCGGCACCTCGTAGTCACAGCTCGTTCGGAGGAAGGGGAGATTATGGCGCTTGCGCATCGCCATCATCTAACGTTTGGCGTGCAATTCCACCCAGAATCGATACTTACGCAGCAGGGGTACACGCTGCTCATGAACTTCTTGTACCTAGCAGGGAATTTTCGCCGCGTCAGGATAGAGATGGGCGTACGCTGCAACGTTTATGGGCGAACGCGAATATCAGCCATTCAGCCAAGTTTGCGTTTCGTTGGGGCAAGCGCCTCTATCATTTGTATGTGTTCGACCGCCCTTTTTTCCTTGCTGCCGTCTCACTCGCTTACTCGTCTATGACCGGAACTAGGCCTTTCAACGTCGGCAGTGCCGAGAGAGAACGAGAGCTATGCGGGAAGTGGGTGATGACGGCAATGGATAGGCGGCGTATCGAGCCTGCTAGAACCTCTCAAGGAGAGCGATACACTATGAACGAGGCTAGCAACATTGTCCCGCTTCGTTAGCCCGACGAGATCGATGATCCGCTGACCAATGTCCTGCGCGCCGGTGCACGGCAGCTTGTGGCGCAGGCTGTCGAGGCCGAAGTCGAGACATTTCTTGCCATGGTGAAGGACTTGAAGCTTGCCGACGGACGCGCCGGTGTCGTGCGGCATAGTTCCGGCCCGGCGCGGACGATTGCGACCGGCATCGGCCCGGTCGAGGTGGGGCGGGGCAGCGATTCGCGACCGCGCGTCCAGCGATGGCGAGCGGATCTGGTTCAGCTTGGCGATCCTGCCGCCGTAACACGGCGACCAGCTTACTTGCGCAGTTTGGGGATGCGCAGCTCGACCGCACCGGCGCGGTACCCATCGCGCTGGACAACCGCTCGTGACTCTTCTCGCCGTAAGCGGCCCGGCGTCAGGCGCTCGACCTCCATCAGCCGGTGGGCGGCAAAGCCGATCATCTCGCAACAGATCGGCATCAGGGTCTTCTCCACGTCTTCTCCACGAGCCCGCGCAAGTTCATCATGTCGTCGGTCATCAGTTGTTCCTCGAATCAGGTTGGTATCGCAATCCAAACCTTCCGGACGAAATTGGCTTTGATCACGATCCCATCCGTTGCTGCGGTACTATTGCAGGGCGCGCGTGCGGACTCTACCAAGCCGAGCGCCGGGGACACGACCACGTATTTGGCAATCGCACTGCATCGCCAGAAATGCTCCTGAAGGCTGAGTTGTTGCCTCACGCAGATTGCCCCCCAATGGCGAGGAAGCGCAGGGCAACGATGAGGCGATTGAGCATGGCGATGCGCAAGGAACCGAGGTCCGCTTTGGCGCGGCGCTGCAGCATGTCGGGCCGCATCGAGAAGGGCCGCATCCTCAACGACTTCGTCCGGGCTTTCATCGGAAGCATGCGATGCGGTTGCTGCGCTGCGATCCTGACGACGAGAAAGCAGGTCGCCGCAATCGTCCGCGGATCTACCAAGACACCGAGAGAAATGCGCTCATACTGCTCTGGGAGGCTGCAGCCCGGTGTGCGGCAAGCGTCTGAAGGCCCTGCTGCTAATCTTGATTGAATCGGTGGAGCGGCACGGCCATATCGACCTGGCGGCGGAGATGTGCGTTAAATTGTTGTCGATGAGTGCGGCGACGATCGATCGGGCGCTTCGGTGCGTTCGTGAGCGAAGCCGCCGGCAGCGCAGTCGCTCTCTAGCAAGTGCTCTGCGACGCAGCGCCCCTGTTCGGGCGTGTGGTCCGACGAATGGTCGGCTATCGATTCGAGGGGCTCGAAGCGACTGGACTGCTGGCTCGGCTGTATCGTTCGGCCCGCTTGTTCGTGAATTTTTTCCGGCCGTCGCTCAAATTGATACGAAAGGAGCGCGACGGAACGCGTGTCCACAAAATGTACAGCGCCCCCGCGACCTCATCAGCGGCTGTTTGCCGAAACAAGAGCACCTGATGCAGTCCTCGCCCGCGCCAATGGAATGTATGCCGGCCTGGATCCGGTCGCCTTACTGCGCGATATCCAGCCCGTGCAGAAGCAGTTGGCCAGTCTCGTCGACGCGCCCCAGCGAACCATCCAACTGCGACGCCGCTGGTGAACAGTTCTTGTCGAGCTTGCGTAGCATGGAAAGAAGGAGCGGGACGCCCGACCGAAAGGCCAATTGCGAAGCCGAAGCGAGAGCGACGACTCCCCGATCCGCTCGTCAAAGCCACGCCACAGCTGCGCGAATAGTTCGAGGCCGAGCCGTGGCGGACCAGTAGCGAACTCGTGTCCACGTTTCAGGCAGAAAACTCCGGGGTCTGCCCGAACAAAGCACTCCGAACTCTTCAACGTCCTCCAAGTTTTTGCGCAGCGAGCAAGCGCACCGGTGTTTGGCTCCGGGGAAAACGCGGCACAAATCGACGTGATCGTCACATCACAGGAAAGTCCCCCACTGCTCGACAGAAAAACGGTAATCTAAGGTAGACCGAATTGACCGTGCTCAAGGCTGGCGCGATGCGCCACCGCCTTCGGCGGCTGGTGGTCTTGATCACGCCTGATCACCGGTCGGTCAAGGACGAGCCCGAAATCGGCGCCCTCGCAAAGCCGGCCAGTTGTGCGACCGGCCTCCTCGTTCGCCTCGCTAGCGAGCGAAAATAAATGAGGCAACAAGAGGTCTCTCGGGAGCACCGCTACATGCGGCAACATACGCGTCCATCTTGATTGCCTTCTTACCGGACAAAAGAAGCGCTTGTCCGCACCACCACTATGCGATCTCCTCCTTCGCAAGCCGATTGCGATTGACTAGCCGAATGCCGGTTATGTGCAAGTGCTCAGGACCGATCTGATATCATTCGGAAAGTTTGGGCGGCGTCAAAAACAACCTCAAGCTCAGCCGTTCCAGAATAGCAATGGTTCACATGATTTGCCGCCGACAGGCTAGGTTGCCTACAATCCACGTCCTTCAATCGCCGAGCAGTCTGAGGTCTTTTGCCACCTGAGCCATACTTTTCCGTTCTGATCAAGTCTGTCATGATCTGGGACAGAAGTCCGCTCAGCTGCCCGACGAGCGTCTGAGCCGATCGAGCACCCAGGCCATACGAAATGCTGCTTCCTCGGCTACGCCAGGCCCATGTGAAGCGCCGCTGTGCCCGCCTACGGTCCGCATGCGGAAAACAAGCTCCGGGTCGCGATCGGCCGCGCAGAACCGACGCTGCGCCACGTAGCGAGCGGGCTGATAGTAGAGCACCTGGCCGTCGTCGAGCGCGGCGTCCACATACGTCGGCGGAAGTGGACGATCGGCGCTGAGGTTGTAGTACGGGTCGTAGCTGCGCAGGTACCGATACTCATGGGCGATGTGGGGATCGCCGTACTCCGCCGATTCCATTGGCGCGTACGGCATCGAGGTGTCCATCGTGGTATCGAGGATGTCGGCGACTGGAACTTCGGCGATCACCGCGCGGAACAGGTCGGCCCGCAAGGCGGCTGTGGCAAGCACGGTACCTCCGCCAGCGCTGGTTCCTTCGATCACGATTCCGTCGCGGGAGGCGAACCCCTGCTCGATCAGGCCCTCGGCAGCGGCGATCAGATCCGTGTAGGTAATGCGCTTCCGATCGCGGATTGCCTCTTCGTGCCATGGGCGCCCGAACTCGCCGCCTCCTCGAACGTGCGCTATGCCGAAAGCAACTCCGCGATCAAGCAGGCTCAAGCGCGCGGTCATGAACGAGGGCCACGCGAAGAACGAGGGCCATCTCGATGTTCCGTGACAGCCGTACACATTCAGTAACACTGGCCCAGGGCTCGTTCGATCGCGGCGCATGACCAACGAGATTGGGACCCGCACCCCGTCTTCCGCCTCTACCATGACGACCGTCGCCACGTACTGAGCCGGGTCATATCCCGGAATGCGGGCGCGGTACAGGACCGTCGACCGGTCGTCTGCTAGATCATGCTCGACGACGGTGTCAGGCCTCACATACGAGCTAACTGAGTAAGTCAACTTCGAGCTGCGGAACAAATGCCGTGCGACCGAGTAGCGTCCACCTGCCGACAGGCCGACTCTTAGTGTGCAGCTCGGCTCGTCGGGAACGATCGTGACCCCAACCTTTCCGCTTCTGTTGCGCGAGACCAGGCGACGACGGAGGCCTTCACGTTCCAGGAGAACCAGGTGCTGCTCGAGCACGTGGACTTCCTCGAGCGTCACGCCCACTCGGTGCGAAATGACCTCCTCCCAGCACGACGGTGACGGATCATCTATTGCCGCAGACACGAGCCGCCAGCACGGTCCAGCATCGTCTACCCGAAACAGAAACCTGTCGCCCCAATGCTCGGCGTAAATCTCGTGCCCGAGTTCACGCTCTACGATCCGGCGCCACTCGCCTCTCGGTTGGCCCGCCGGAAGACACCATACCTCCGCAGCACCGCGTTGAACCTGTGCGGAGTTGTCCCAGTTGGTATTCACGTCGAGAAACAACCAGGCGCCGCTGTTAGAACGTCGGACGCTCAACTGCAGCCGCTCGTTGACCTCCTCGAACACCACCACGGAGTCCCGGGCCAGGATGTCCACCCGTACAATCTGATCGTGTCGCCGGTCAGTCCGGTCCCGTGTGAAAAAGAGCGTGTGATTGTCGGCGGCCCAAACAACCCGGCCGGCGCGTCCCGAGTCGCGCCAGACCTCACGGCCCTCCGCCATATCCCGCACCGTCAACTCGTAGCGCTCGTTACCGACGAGATCAAAACTGAACGCCACGTATCGCCCGTCGTCACTCGGCTCGAAGGCTCCGAGCGAATAGAACGCCTCGGAACCGGATATAGCGTTCGGGTCGTGAACAAGTTCGGCCGAGCCTCCGCTCAGCGGCCGGCGCCACCACGCCGGGTGATACAGTCCCTGCCGGTGTTCTTGGAAATACTCGTAAGGCCCAACCTGCAACGCAGGTGCGGCTCCCTTACAAGGCTGACGCCCCTCGATCTCAGCAACGAGTTCCGCCCTAAGCCTCTTCAGGTGAACTGTCGCTTGCTCCGCGAAGCTGTTCTCGGCTTCAAGATACGCGCGGACATCGGGATGCTGCCGATCGCGAAGCCAACGATACCGGTCTATCGTGACGTCGTCATGAAGCACCCTGATCCGCGGCT
This sequence comes from Bradyrhizobium iriomotense, assembly GCF_030160715.1. Classification (GTDB taxonomy): domain Bacteria; phylum Pseudomonadota; class Alphaproteobacteria; order Rhizobiales; family Xanthobacteraceae; genus Bradyrhizobium; species Bradyrhizobium iriomotense. The sequence continues at coordinate 21,592 of NZ_BSOW01000052.1, read as the reverse complement.
CAGCACGGGGAAGGGGTGGCTGAACGCATTCGTCTCCCATTACACTTCCCTCACACTAAACCAAAGGATTGCCGTAAACTTGTGCATCGATGTTTCTCTCGGACTGTAATATGCAAGCTGTTTAGCGAGCCTTGCTTCACGAGATTGCCAAACGCTTTTCTCTTTCGAATTTTGGCAGCTTCGCGTTCGGCGCGTAGTATTTCTTGCGGTGGCACCGCAGACATGACAAGCATAGATTCCATATTCCAGCCATAGAGAAGCGAGATGTGAAGCGGAACGGGGTTGCGGCCCGAGCAACCGATCGACAGGCGCGGTTCTTAAGCTGGCGAACGATTTGAAGCTGAGGCGGATAGCTGCTGGCCGAAAAACACCGTGCCTGCTGGTCTAGTCGAACGGCGTAGTTCAAGATTTGGCCGGAGTGGATGGAAGAATGCGGATCTCGTTCGTGTTGATCGTAATGCTGAGGAGATCGCCGTGCGTCGGATGGCGCCCGAATGGAAACCGTTCCTGCATCGTCAGTCGTTCACCATCGACGTCAAGCACGAGCCGCGTTGCTGCGCCATAATAATGAGATTGGACCACGCGGGCTGACAACGATTGCCCAGCAGCTCCATCCGTTGCCAGCTTAATCTGCTCCGGCCGGATCACCGCGGTCCCAGGTCCAACGCCCCATTTGCCCGCGAGGCGTAGGCCGGCTATTGACGCAAAGGTGCCATCAGCTCCAACCGTTCCTTGCAGCAGAGAACACCAGCCGATGAATTTCGCAACGAAAGGCGTCGCCGGTGCCTCATAGATCTCGCCAGGCGTTCCAACCTGCTCGACCTGACCCGAGTTCATGACCACGATGCGATCTGACATTGTCAGGGCCTCTTCCTGGTCATGTGTAACAAACAAGGTGGTAACATTGACCCCCCGGATCACCTCGCGCAGTTCTTCCCGCATACGAACTCGCAGTTGCGCGTCCAGATTTGAGAACGGCTCATCAAGAAGCAGTACTGCTGGTCGCATGGCCAGCGCGCGAGCCAGAGCGATTCGCTGTTGCTGCCCGCCCGAGAGCTGGCTCGGAACTCGCTGTGCGAGATGTGAAAGTTCGACCAGCTTGAGCATCTCTTTGACGCGGCTTTCCCGTTCCGCGCGAGGCCATTTCAAGTTTTCCAGGCCAAAAGCGATGTTTTCAGCGACCGTCATATGCGGAAACAGCGCGTAACTTTGAAAAACCATTCCGGTATCCCGCCGATAAGGCGGTTGATGTGTCATGTTGATGCTATTGATGCTTATTGTACCCGAGGTCGGCTCTACGAAGCCGGCGACCATGCGCAAGGTCGTTGTCTTTCCGCAGCCCGACGGACCAAGGAGGCACACCAGTTCGCCACGACGCGCATCCAACGAAACGTTCGCTACAGCGACGGTTTCACCGTAGTGCCTCGAGACGGACTGCAATTGCACGACCAGATCGCCGACATCTTGCGCAGTATCTTCCATGTTCTCATACTCTTTAGATGAAGCCAGCATAGTTTTTCCTCACTACGCCACTCGTTCCGCTCCGATCAGGCGCTCGATCGCCCAGATGACAACTAGTGTCACCACGATCATGATGCTCGATACGGCCGCGACAAGCGGATCATAGCTGGTATCGACATACGCAAAGATCTGTACCGGCAGAGTCACGTTGCCGCCATACGTGAGAAACACCGAAACCGTCGCGTTCCCAAACGACGTCACAAAGGCGAAGATCGCCGCCGACAGCAAGCCAGGCAGAATGAGCGGCAGGGTGATACGCCGAATGACTTGCAATGGTGTGGCCCGGAGATTCATTGCCGCCTCTTCGAGCACTCGGTCGTGCAGAGTAAGACTCGCGAGAATTGTCCGCACGACGTACGGAATCGCTAGGACCAGATGCCCCAGGAGCAACGGATAGATCGTCTGTGTCAGATCTAGCCACGCGAAGAGCTGCAACAGACCAATTCCGAGTACGACCGCGGGGACGATCAGTGGGGAGAAGGCCAGTCCCTGGACGAATGTTTTTCCTGGAAAGGAGAACCGGTTGATCGCGAATGCGCCGGCAAAACCAGTCACCAGGGCGATGATGGCGACGAGCACGGCAACGTACGTGCTGGTCCAGAGCGCACTCATGAACAGTTCATTCTCGACCGCCTTCTGATACCAGCGCAGCGAAAAGCCCCTAGGCGGAAACTTCATCGTGTCCCCACTCGTGAACGACGACACAATCACCAAAATCGCTGGCAGTGCGAGCATCGCGTACACGCTCGCGCGAATGAATGCGCCGGACACTGCCATTGCAGAGTCAGTGAAATCAGAGCGCATAGCGTCGACCTCCTACGATGAGACGTGACGCAGCCAAGGCGTTGAACGCCGCGGTGAAGCCTAGACCGCTCACGAAAAGGACAAAAGCCATCGCTGCGCCGGAGGGCCAGTTCAGTTCCGACATCATGCGCTCATAGATAAGGCTTCCAAGCATCGCAACGCGACTTCCGCCGATCAGCCTGGGCGTGATGAATGCTGAAATCGAGAGTACGAAGACGAGATTGAAGCCGACGAGAATGCCAGGCACCGCGAGTGGAACGATGACCTTCCGAAAAGTGACGAAACGATTGGCACGCAGATTTGCAGCCGCTTGCTCAAGTACAGGATTTATCTGGGTGACCACGCTCATGATGGACAAGATCATGAATGGAAGGAATTGCTGCACCAGGACGACTAATACGGCAGGCCGGGTGAAGAGAAGCTGTTTCGGCGAAGAAACAATGTAAAGGCTTGTAAGCACTGAATTGAGGAGTCCGTTCCGGCCAAGAATGATCAACCAGCCGAATACAATAACGACAAGACTGAGCGTCAGCGGCATGATCACGATAATCGTTCGCCATCGCCGCGCCAGAGGCGGAAGACGAGCGAGAGAGTATCCCATAGGGAAGCCGAGGACTAAACAGATCAGGCTGACGATAAGCCCGTCAACGAACGTCTCCAATAGTACGGAGGAATAATAAGGGTCGGAGAAGAAGCGGACGTACTGAACTAGGCTGAATCCGGTGCCGTCGAGCAGGTGGCTAGAGGGCAGAAAGCTCGATCGCAGCAATTGTAACACCGGCACCACCATAAAACCGACGAGAAGCAAAACCATCGGAGCCAGCAAGAGTGCCGCAGTTACAATACGATGTCTAAGAAGAGGCTCCCTCACGTATCGGTCTTTCACAGTTGCAGGGGCGTATTGGGTGAGCATGGCATTGCTTCCTTATGGGATGCGTAGCTCAGGCGCGATTAGGCGAGTCAACTAGCTTCGAATGATTTTATTGACCCGTTCGATTCGGGCGCCGTGGTCAGCGATCCACTTTTCCCAATCAATCTTCTTTTTCAGAGCATTGCGCTCCGGCGAGTTGAACAGAAGGTCCTTGCGGATGTCTTCTGGCAAACGGACGTCCGTCGTCCCGCCGTACCGAATTGCCCTCGGTATTCCGAGCATACCTTCATCCGATAGCAGCTGCTCGGAAAATGCGTACGCGGCTTCCGGATACTTCATGCCCTTTACGACGTTGATGTAGCTGGTGATCGCGTAAACGCCTTTAGACGGCACAACGGTCTCGATGGGAGCGCCTTTGCTACGCAGTTCATAGGCGCGGCCATCCGTAAAGATGCCTGCATAAGCCTCCTCGTTTTGGAACATCTGCAGCTCGGAGACAGTGGTCTGCGCGAGCGCGACGATATTTGGCTTCGCCGCCTCTAAAAGCTTATACGCTGGCTCCATATCCGAGATCGAGCCGCCGTTTTCCTCGGCGAGACCCAGAAGATACAAACTGTTGGCGTCGAGGGTCGGGGCCGGAATGACCGCGCGCCCCGCAAGATCAGCCCGGGCGATATCCGAGTACGAGGTAAGAGGCCGCTTGATGTATTTGGAGTTGTACACCGGAATGATCGATGCGACATTGAATGGCACACCGTAGTCACCGTATTCTCGGAACCCGGGAAGGATGCGCTTGATGTTGGGAACGTCTGGTGCCTTGATCTCTTCGATGATGCCCGCCTTAACGAGCTCGACCATCCAGGCGCTATCAGCCATGAACAAGTCGTACGGAGGATTATTCCTATTGGCGACCAGCTTGACGAAATCAGCTGATTCAGTGCCAGCTATGAACTGAGTCTTTAGGCCGTACTTCTCTTCGAGCGGTACGGCGACACTCTTGACCAGGGCCTCGTCCCAAGCACCTCCAAATCCATTTACGCGCAGCGTGATGCCGGAAAACTTTTTCGACTGAGCCTCGACGTATGGCGCGGCCACAGCGCTGGTGCCAGCTGCTGCTACGAATTTGAGAAACGCTCGTCTCTTCATTCCCAATCTCCTCTCCTTGTTTCGCTCAGCAAAGACGATAGTGACTTGCGCAACGAGCTTCCCATCAAGAGATTAACCCCACTCTCTTTATGGTCAGAGAACCGACCCACTCTCGAGCCGCTAGATCGAAGCGTCAGCCTAATGAGGCCCCGCGGCGCACGCGCCCACAACCAGTCCACCGGCGCCGCAAGCCCTCGGCATCGAGATCTGCCCCCAGGACGGCGCCTCGCCCTATGCCGCGCAACTGGAGTGTAAAAGGGTCGCCACGCACTGAGCTCGGAAACAGGGCATAGCCTTCTTCTAAAGCGAGATCCGTTTGCGTCGCCCGAACGGCCACGAGCTTTCCAGCATCAGAAATCGCCTCGATCAGACGACACGAAGCCGGCAAGGAGCCACAGCGCTGCAGCTCAGCCCGAATCCGCTCACACCAAAAACAGGAGGAACGCGCCGCGGTAGACGTTCAGCCAAGAGACCTGAGCGCAGCGACGTATCCGTACCTGCTGGTGACTTGCAAGATCTGCTCTTCTCCCCTCGTTTCGCGCCCCCCTGTCAACCGGACAGTTCTATTTCGCGCAAACAGTATCGAACCCGAGATGGTAATTTCACCAATATAGCGCCAAGAACAGCAGAAATCCTGCGCCAGGTAGGCAAATTATGGCGCTTTCAATAGCAAACCTCTTGTCGAAAGCGCTGAGCCACTCCGGACTTCGGCCAAGTACGTGGCATCGCACTCATGTCCAGTCCATGGCGCTGGGGCAACCGAGTCTGCTCCCGATTGGAAAGCGCCAAAAGCTGGATCGTTTTTCCAAGCCCATGGCGGACGTGATGCGCCCCCTTGCCACAGGTGTACCCTACAGGTTCGGGGTGATTTTGCGGCTGGTATCATGTTTCGCAAGACCAACGCTCCGACTGATCGGCACGGTAAGCCGCAATGCAGTGACCCAATTCGGGTTCTCCTCAGTCCGGTTGCATTTCATTGCGACCACACCGGAGCACCATATCCCGCTTAGCGGATGCCGCATCACCCTACTCTCAGGAAACTGCCGATTGTTCACGCATCGGAAGCGGGACTCAAATCTCGGGGCAGAGGTGCACGCGTGAGGGCGCGTTACACTGGCGATCAACTGTTTGCGTCGACATCTAATATTAGAAGCTGTCAAAGCCGAGCTTCAGCTTCTTCCCTCGGCTCGCGCTCAAAGGCGCGGGCGCCACCATATTCCAAGTCCATCAGGGCGCCCCCCGGCGCTCGCTAGCCTTGCTCAACTTGATTGACTGTCTCGGCATCATTTCTTTGACGCATGCGCGCGGACAGCTCGAGAATTTTGCCGATGACAAATGACAGACCCGTTGACAAGTTCGCGCGTTCTTCCGGCATGCTCAAGCCTAGCCGAGTGCCTATCGCTCGTCATACGTGGCTGACGCAAGGCTCGCCTTCATAACCGACTGCGTTACCAGCAGGCATGGCAAACACGACGATTCTATACACTCGCGCAACGAGCAATGGCCCTTCAGAGTGGCGCGCGGGGCCACTCTAATGCCGATCCGACTCTGCCTTTCAGCAGAGCCGCATTCGGCAGCCGATTAGCGAGGTGAGCAGCACGGCGCTCAGCCTGACAGGAAATCAGTGAGCGCAATAGTCCTTGCTCCCTGAAAACATTCACCCCCTGAAAGATACGAGCTGGTTAACGACAGGATCTCGGCTCATTTACTCGCCGAAAACGCGGAGGCGACCCAAGCCACCGCTGCGGCACCGGCAGCAGGATCGCTGCCGGTGCCACGAGCAGTCTCAAACCTTTTTCGACTATTTGACGAACAGCTTGCGCGGCGTCGTTGTCAGGTCTTCATGACCGCTTTCAGTGACGGCAAAAGGTTGCGTGATGGTGATGCTCTTATCGTCTAACCAAAGGCCCGTCATCATATGGAAGCACATGCCCGGCTGAAGCACCGTTTCGTCTCCCTTGCGCAGACTCGCCGTGCGCTCTGCTACTGATGGCGGATAACCGATTCCGGTGGGATAGCCGATCCTCTCGTTCTTATCGATTCCGTGGCGGGCAAGTACTTTTGCAAAAGCTCCGAAAACTTGCGAACAAGTGCGTCCGGGCCGGACGCTCTCAAGGCCGGCATTCAGAGCTTCAACGGCAATCTCTGAGAATTCCTGGTATGCTGATGATGGCTTGCCGATGGAAATCGTACGGCTAAGATTGACCTGATAGCGGTGCCGAAGCCCGTGGACTTCGAAATTGATTGTCGTTGAAGCCTGCAGCGGCTTATCCGACCACGTGGAGTGGGGCGCGAGAGCGCGTTCGCCGACGCAGAAATGCAAGCATGAGGAGTCATAACTTCCTCCGAATTCAGGCGTGCCGGAAATCTGCTGGTGATAGATAGCCGCAGCCAGGTCGCATTCACGCACACCGGGCTCTGCGATATCTACGGCACGCTTCACCATTGCGTCGGCGACACGACCAGCTTGACGCATGAAAGACAGCTCGGCAGGACTCTTTACAAGTCGGATCCAATTGACCAGGAGGTCAGCATCTACAAAGCTCGCCAGCGGTAGTGCTCGAACGAGATCAGCATGAGCGCGCGCCGAATAATAATGGCCGCCCATCTCAACGCCGATTTTCGCCTTTTCGCCGCCGAGCTCCTTAACAACGCTCGCCATGAAATCGTAGGCGGACAAGGAGGTCGAGTTCATATACTCATCCGGAATGCCTCTGATGTTTTCATCTGCCAGATAAGTAGTTAGTTTCGCTGATGTAGTGTCTATGCCCCGCGTGATGAAAATGGGTTCAGCGTGCTTAAGCGCCACGACCGCCATCTGTGGAGTATAGAAGGAATAGGCGTTGTAGCCGGTTAGGTAATTCTGGTTCGGGGGCTCAGAAACGAGCAGAATGTCGATTCCGCGCTTGGTCATCTCCCTTTTCACGGCACCAAGCCGCGTATCGAATTCAGCCCGCTCAAAGTTCAGCATTTTTTCCATACGATGTATCTCCGGATATCCACCACATTGATTCCAAGCCGCATCATCCCCGAGCGACGTTGGGCCGAAAGACCTCACCAACGAATGGCCGCTGAAGCGTCGGCAGCGCTTACGATCTCGTCGGGTATCTCGTCACGTGAGAACGGCGGAAAGCTCCTGCGCTGTACGAAGATGTTATCGCGCTGCGTCGCACCTTACCCGCACATACGCAACAAAGCGCGCTGGATTTCGGCGATATCGCAGTTAAACCCGCAGAAAACCGTGTGCGGCTGGAAGCTTTCATTGTCGAGTTCCGGCACCCTGGGCTTAGAAGCGATGACGGCCTGACTCCAGCCATCATTAATGTTGTCGGTTTTCCCGCACACCCCTCACTTGCTGAGGCGTAACTCTCTGCGATCACACACTGGGTGTCGATGATGTTGCAGGCCGAGCCCGCTAAGTGTCCAAGCGCTGCCAGGTCTCCGAGGAGCGATTGATCCCCTCCTTCGAACGACATAAGGACGAATCCGGCTGAGGCGGACACCGTCACCGAGCAACCCCTTCTCACGGGTCAATTAAGTCTGACGAGCTCTCAATGGCTAGTGAGGCCCCCTGCGCCCGCCGTGCTGAGATACCAGAACTGGCGAACAAGCAGCGTTGCCGGCCTCTCGTCGTGGTAGCTGGAAGCCGCCGGCTTACGCGGACGTCATCTTCCGCGTTAGCAATGGTTTTCACTTCGAAGCTACCGACCTCCACAAAGAATGGAGACTCGATAGTTGATAGTTACCTCTCGGATCTCGGGAGACTTCAACGATGCGCAAATTTAGACTTCCCACGCGCCGGCTGTGGGCCGTGTCGGGTGGAAAGAACCAACTAGGTTCGATTTATTTTATTGACCCGCTCAATCCGAGCACCTCGGTCTGCCATCCACTTTTGCCAATCAACCTTCTTTTTAAGGGCAATGCGCTCCGGCGAGTTGTATACTAGATTCTTTTGAATTTCCTCGGGCAACTTAATGTCAGTGGTCACTCCAATTCCGAGGGACTGCGGTAGACCGCTCATGCCCTCATCGGAGAGCAACTGCTCCGCAAACGCGTGTGCGGCTTCCGGATACTTCATGCCCTTGACAACATTGAAGTAGGTGCAAATGGAGTAGAGGCCCTTAGGTGGAATAACAGTGACAATGGGAAAGCCCTTGGCGCGCAATTCGTGCGCGCGGCTATCCCAGAAGATGCCCGCGTAGACCTCTTCAGATTCAAACATCTGCAACTCGGCTACAGTCGTCTGCGCGAGCGCGACTATATTCGGCTTTGCGGCCGCCATCACCTGGTACGGCGGCTCCATGTTTGAGATCGAGCCGCCATTTTCGTCGGCGATGCCCAGAAGATAGAGACTGATACTGTCCTGTACAGGGGTCGGAATGACCACATGACCCGCAAGGTTGGGACGAGCGATATCAGAGTACGAGGTAAGCGGCTGCTTGATGTATTTTGAATTGTAGACGGGGACAGAGCTCGCGACGCTATACGGCACACCGTGATCACCGTATTCGCGGAACTCGGGAAGGATTCGCTTGATGCTAGGAACGTCCGATGACTTAATTTCTTCGATGACGCCGGCTTCGAGGAGCTCGACCATGTAAGCAGTATCGGCTTGAAAGAGGTCGTAGGGAGGATTGTCCTTGTTAGCAATCAATTTGACAGGTCCGCCGATTGACTGCCGGCGATAAATTGGACTTTCAGCCCGTATTTCTCCTCGAGCGGCGCGCCAACGCACTTTCTGAGAGTTTCGTCTAAAGCCCGCCGAATCCGTTTACTCGCAACGTAATGCCAGCAAAACTTCTTCGATTGGGCGCGCACGTAAGGTGCTGCCAGGGCACTGGCCACAGCCGTTGTCGTAAGCCTTAGAAATCTTCCTTTTCATTTCTCGATGTTGTCCGTTATGTCCTTCCAGTGATGATTACGGTTCGCTTACTTCTCGCGTTGCAGAATAGCAATGTCCTATTTTGCAGCCGAAGGAACCGAGCAGCTTGCCTGCTAAGAGCAATTCTTTCGGGCCCCTCAAACGCACTTCACAAAAATGGTCTGCAGAACTTTCTGCATCAGAGCGACGGAGCTTGAAGCTTCCATTGTTGCTGCCTCCGCGCTGGCGCAGAAGCAGTTCGATCATCGAGCGCACTCCACAGCCGAGTAATTAGACCTGACAGCTTCCCGAATGGCTTCGCTATCAAGGCTCACCCTGATTTCAGGGAGCCAGCACCGTCTCTACCAAGTTTACCCAATAGCCGATGCCGTAAGGCAGAGCTTCGTCGTTGAAATCATATGCGGGATTGTGCAGGGCGGCCGTCGATCCGTTGCCAATGTAAATGATGGCCCCGGGCCGTGCCTCAAGCATGTAGGCGAAGTCCTCCGATGAGATTCGCGGCGTCATCTTGTCATTGACGGAGGTGAGCCCAACCAGATTGCGAGCCGCCCTAATCGCGAGATCGGTCTCATCTGAGTGGTTAAATGTGACCGGGCAGTCTCGCCGGTACTGGAATTCGATATCGCCACCAAATGCTCGCGCGATTCCTTGGGCAGACGCCAAAATCTGTCGTTCGGCGAAATCTCGCAGAGCGGGTGAAAACGTCCTGACAGTCCCTCCCATTCCAGCATGACCGGGAATAATGTTATAGGACGTGCCCGCGTTTAACTTGGTGATAGAAACAACAAGCGACTCAAGCGGGTTCGTATTGCGCGAGACCAAAGTTTGTAAACCGACTATGATTTGTCCCGCAATGACAATTGGATCGACTGTCTCGTGCGGCCTGGCCGCATGGCCGCCCTTGCCAGTCACGACCATGTCGAAATCGTCAAGCGATGCCAGAATCGGCCCATGGCAAATGCCGAACTTGCCGACCTCGATGCCGGGAGTATTGTGCATGCCAAAAACTTGGGAAATGCCGAAACGGTCCATGATTCCCTCTTGGACCATCCTGAGGGCGCCCGATGGCAGCACTTCCTCCGCCGGCTGAAAAATCAAGGCAACGGAGCCCTTGAACTTGCGCGTAGAGGCAAGGTATTTTGCGGCGCCAAGCAGCATGGCTGTGTGACCGTCATGGCCGCATGCGTGCATTTTGCCGCGAGTTTTCGACGACCAGGGCTTGTTTGACTCTTCGAGGATCGGCAGAGCGTCCATGTCCGCTCTCAAGCCGATAGTCGGGCCTTCTCCGCCCTCGCCCTGTATCAACGCTACGATACCAGTCTCAGCTATGCCGGTTTCGATGTGATTGATACCAAATGATGCCAGCCTTTCGGCCACGAATCCCGCCGTGTTGTGTAGCTGGTAGTCGAGTTCGGGGTTTTGATGGAGATGGCGCCGCCACGCAGTTGCCTCGCTCTGCAAATCCCGGAATACTTCAACGCTGCGCATAGACTGCCGACCTCCCAATCATTCCCAATAGAGCGCGCTTGCCCTGCCCATATCTAGCCAACAGGCACTCGCTTCGCATTAGATGCCTGAACAGCTTTCCATCGAGAGCAACTGGAACAGGCTAGCCATGAGCTACAGTCCACGCGACGGCAAGACGCCCGCGCTAACTCTGCTTGTCTTCCGCGCGTTTTTGTTGCTCGGTCACTGGAAAGTGGCAATCTCGTGTAAACTTTACCGAGCGTCAGATCCGAATTTGACCAATATGATGGGCAAGCCAGCAGTAATCCTGCGCTTGGCGCGCAGAGCACGAAGCTTCTATTAGCGTCGTTGACCAAGCACATGTGGCGATCGGAAATCGCCGTCGACGCCTTCGGCGTTACTTCGATCGCCCTCCCCTCTCTCGTTAGCTCGGGTACCCGGGTTCATATGCCAGTACCAACCGGATCGGCCAACTTCGGGTGCGTCACTCTGTCCGCCTAAGCCGAGGGCTTGGATTGCAGTAAAGCTTCGCAACCGCCGAAGGGGACGCAGCGCCCCTGCGAGCGGGGTTGCCAGATTAGTCGAATCCGACTCGATATGCTGGCTATTTTGAGCTTTGCGAGATGCCCTCGCGAGTCTCCCGCTGCTTTGCTCTTGGATCGGCTTGACCTCACCGCGGGGCTGGCCAGGCACCGAGCTAATGACCGATGGCCGGTCGCCGGACTGTAGGCGGGCTAAGCGCGGGCAAACAGAAAAAATTGAAGAACAGGCGCATCAAATGCTCACGGTTACAAGACTCTCGCCGCATAGCGACGAGCACTCCAGGCGTTTGGCTGGCATGGGTCTGATGCTCCTGGCAGTATTCGTGTTCTCCTGGAGCGATGCGATTGGAAAGCTAATCGTCTCAACCTATTCGGTTGGTCAATTGCTGTGGTTGCGAGCATGCGCCGCACTCCTGCTGCTCGCCCCCATGATCTGGCGCAATAAGGAGGCTTTCGCAAAGCTCGAGCGGCCACGCCTCCAGTTTCTTCGTGTTGCACTTTCATCGACCGAAGTCGCCTCGTTCTTGCTCGCCACGGTGTATCTGCCGTTAGCCGACGTCGTGACCTACTATCTTGCATGTCCGATTTTCGTCACTGCCTTATCGGCGATCGTATTGCGAGAGCAGGTCGGTTGGCGGCGCTGGAGTGCTATTTTAGTTGGCTTTGCCGGTGTCCTGATCGCACTCGCCCCCTCAGCAAAGAGCTTCAGCTGGCCAGGACTGATCGCTCTTTGCGGAAGCCTCTCTTTTGCCGGGTTGATGCTGATCACACGGCAGTTGCGGGGGACGCCCGATGTCGTGATCGTTACCCTGCAATTTGTCGGGACGTTCCTACTGGGCGCGGTGCTCGCACCAATCGGCTGGATCATGCCGACGCCGCGAAGCCTCCTGCTATTCGCCGCGGCAGGGATGATCTCAGTCTGCGCGCTCTTGTGCGTGAGTCGCTCGCTGAAGCTCGCGCCGGCAAGCGCTGTGGTGCCTTATCAGTATTCCCAGATCTTCTGGGCCGTGATCTTCGGCTTTGCCATTTTCGGCGATGTGCCCTCGCTGGCGACGCTTGCGGGCGCTGCCATCATCACCGCCGCAGGGCTCTACATTTTTCTACGTGAGCGAAAGCTTGGCCGCGAGGAGCCGGCCATGGGTACGCCGGGATGAGGAGCGGCTCCTCTCTCAGGTAGCTGAGGTGCTTCCAGCCCTTGGGCGGCCGTCGAATAGCCGCCTTGAGGGCCGAAAAAGATGACCCAAGTCTTGAAGTCAGCGCTAAACGTCTCGAATGCGTGCGGCACGCGTGCCGGTACGAACAGGAAGTCGCCCGGGCCAAACGGCACGCGGTCCACACCGCGGCGGAACACGCCGGCGCCGGCCACGACATATAGATCTCGTCCTGTTCGTATGGTTGCTAGGTGTCGATCCCGCGTAGTGCGAACAGTTCGACCGAGAGATCACCGCGCCTGAATAGAACGGTGAACAGGTCCGGTTGCCCGGTCAGGATCTCCGTTGTCTCCATCAAAGTGACGCGCAGCCGATCGTCGAGCTCAGGGCACATCCAGGACTACCTTTACGACTCCCGAGGAAAGGGCAAAAGACACAGAGGCGCCTTTCCCGTCCAATAATCTTCCTACCTCTCGAGTTCGGCCGTGAGCTCCGGAACCGCCTGGTAGAGGTCCACTACCAGGCCGTAGTCGGCGACCTGGAAGATCGGAGCGTCCTCGTCCTTGTTGATCGCGACGATCACCTTGGAGTCCTTCATGCCGGCGAGATGCTGGATCGCGCCGGAAATGCCGACCGCGACATAGAGCTCGGGGGCCACGACCTTGCCGGTCTGGCCGACCTGCCAGTCGTTCGGCGCATAGCCGGCGTCGACCGCCGCGCGCGAGGCACCGACACCGGCGCCCAGCTTGTCGGCGAGCGGCTCGATGTATTTTGCGAAGTTTTCCCGGCTCTGCATGGCGCGGCCACCGGAGACGATGATTTTCGCCGAGGTCAGCTCGGGGCGGTCGCTCTTGGCGACTTCCTCGCCGACGAAGGACGACAGGCCAGGATCGGCCGCCGCCGCGACGCTCTCGACGCTCGCGCCGCCACCGGCCGGCGCAGCGGCGAAGGTCGAGGTGCGCACCGTGATGACCTTCTTGGCGTCCTTCGACTTCACCGTCTGGATGGCGTTGCCGGCATAGATCGGCCGCTCGAAGGTGTCGGGAGCGACGACCTTGATGATCTCCGAGACCTGCATGACGTCGAGCAGGGCTGCGACGCGCGGCATCACGTTCTTGAAGCGCGAGGTCGCGGGCGCAACGATCGCGTCATAGCCGGACGCCAGCGAGACGATCAGCGCGGCCAGCGGCTCGGCGAGATCGTGCGCATAGGAGTCGCCGTCGGCGAGCAGCACCTTCTTCACGCCATTGAGCGTTGCGGCGGCATCCGCCGCGCCCTTGGCGTTCTGGCCGGCGACCAGCACGTCGACGTCGGCGCCGAGGGCGGCGGCCGCCGTCAGAGCCTTGTTGGTCGCATCCTTCAGCGACGCATTGTCGTGTTCAGCAATCAGAAGCGTCGTCATCAGAGCACCCCGGCTTCGTTCTTGAGTTTCGACACCAGCTCGGCGACGTCCTTGACCTTGACGCCGGCCTTGCGGCCCGGTGGCTCCGTCGTCTTGAGAACTTCAAGGCGCGCGGTGACGTCGACGCCGTAATCGGCGACGGTCTTCTCCGCGATCGGCTTCTTCTTCGCCTTCATGATGTTGGGCAGCGAGGCGTAGCGCGGCTCGTTGAGGCGGAGATCGGTGGTGACGATCGCCGGTCCCTTCAGCTTCACGGTCTGCAGGCCGCCATCGACCTCGCGGGTGACCTTGAAGTCAGATCCTTCGACCTCGAGCTTGGAGGCAAAGGTCGCCTGCGACCAGCCGAGCAGCGCGGCCAGCATCTGGCCGGTCTGGTTGCTGTCGTCGTCGATCGCCTGCTTGCCCAGAATGATCAGGCCCGGCTGCTCTTCGTCGGCGACCTTCTTCAGGATCTTGGCGACAGCCAGCGGCTCCACATTGCCGTCCGCCTTCACCAGGATGCCGCGGTCGGCGCCCATGGCGAGACCGGTGCGGATCGTCTCCGAGGCCTGCGCTGGTCCAATGGAGACTACCACGACCTCGGTGGCCTTGCCGCCTTCCTTCAGGCGCAGCGCTTCCTCGACCGCGATTTCGTCGAATGGGTTCATCGACATCTTGACGTTGGCGAGTTCAACGCCCGATCCATCGCCCTTGACGCGGACCTTGACGTTGTAATCGACCACCCGCTTCACCGGCACTAAGACCTTCATCGATCCTCTTTCACTTTAGGCCTGCTGATGACAAGGACTTGCTAGCTGCTCTCGTGCGATGAGCGCACATGCGCCTAGGGCTGCGCCGCATGCCCCCGTGGAATTCTGCTCCCTCGAGACGGTCCCGCTCAGGCACTGAAGACTACAGTTTTTCTTCCATTCAGCACCACGCGATCCTCGAGGTGATGTCGCACGGCGCGGGCGAGTACCCGGCGTTCGATGTCGCGACCTTTGCGGACGAGATCCCCCGGCGTGTCGCGATGTGAGATCCGCTCGACATCCTGCTCGATAATGGGGCCCTCGTCGAGATCGGAGGTCACATAATGTGCTGTCGCGCCGATCAACTTGACTCCTCGCTCGTGGGCCTGATGGTAGGGCTTGGCGCCCTTGAATCCTGGCAAGAAGGAGTGATGGATGTTAATGCAGCGACCGGACAACTTGGCGGAGAAGCCGTCCGACAAAATCTGCATATAGCGCGCAAGGACGACGACGTCCGTATGGGTTTCCTGCACTAGCTCCCAAATGCGGGTCTCTTGTTCCATCTTTGTCTGTTTGGTGACAGGTAAGTGGTAAAATGGCAGTTCGGCTAAATCGGTCGAAGACAGATACTCGCGGCCATGATTGGAAACGATAGCCGTTACCTCCATCGGCAGTTCGCCGATGCGCCAGCGATAAAGCAGATCGGCCAGGCAATGATCGAATTTTGAGACCAGCAGCATCACACGCTTTTTTGCGGAGCTCTGCCGCAACGTAAATCTCATCGCGAGATGGTCCGCCAGCTCCGCAATTGATGCACGGATTTCGGGCTCTGATTTCGCTTGCTCGCCGCGATCGAAGACGACGCGCATGAAAAATTGACCTGTCTCCGTATCGTCGAACTGCTGTGCGTCAAGGATGTTGCAGCCAGCCTCGAACAGACGACTTGAGACAGCCGAAACAATGCCTGGGCGGTCAGGGCAGGACAACACGAGGATCATCGAACGATCAGACATGACAAACACGCCAAGCGGCGGCCCTTCGCAAACGGAGTTAAGAAGCGGCGATAGTGATCATTCCTTGGAGCGTGCTAGCAGCAGCTCCGGGGCAATGAGGTCTTCTGCCTTCCGCCAGTCGCCCTTCACTCGCGTGCGGTTCAAATCGTAGAAGGGGCGAAGAGATGCGATCGCTGCGTGCCTTTCGCCCGCGATCTCGATCTCAAAGTTTCCCTGAGCCAGCCATTCGGCACTCACCCCGCTAGCGGAGTGCAGATAGCCCATGCCAACGCCGCAGCCCAGGGTATGGCCGAAGCCCGCGGACCGCAGATAGCCGACGAGCGATCCATTGCGCCAGACGGGCTCAGTTCCGAACATGAGCGGCACCGCCCTGGGGGCAGCTAGTTGAACAAGACGCCGGCGCGGAACCTGCGCGCGCTGGGACTCGAGGACGGACCGTCCGATGAAATCCTCGCCCTTTTTCCAGGCGATTGTGAACCCCAATCCCGACTCGAGCGGCGAGTCTTCATCACTGACGTCCGAGCCCCAATCTCGGTAACCCGCCTCCAGGCGCAACGTATTCAGGGCCACGTAGCCCGCGTGGCGCAGATCGAGATCGCGGCCCGCCCCGATCAGCGCATCGTAGATACCCAGCGCCTGCTCGACAGGAATGTGGAGCTCCCATCCGAGCTCTCCGACGAACGTCATGCGGAACGCAAAGGCCAGGCCATAGCCAATCTCGATTTCCCGGGCCGTCGCGAAAGGAAATGCAGCATCAGAAAAATCGGCAGGGCTCACACGCATGAGCAACTCGCGCGAGCGCGGCCCCATGACTGAGAGGCACGCGTATCCCGATGAGACGTCGGCAACGGAGACATGGCCTGAACCCTTGGCATGCGTTCGCAGCCATGCGAGATCTCGGATGCGCTGCACGGCCGCCGTAACCACCAGAAACTCGTCGTCGCCCGTTCGTGCGATTGTGACGTCGGACTCCATGCCGCCTCGCTCGTTGAGCCATGGCGTGTACACGATGCGGCCTACGGCAACATCGACGTTGTTGGTCGACAGACTTTGAAGCAAGGCGAGGGCATCGCGCCCCTGCACCAGCAGATGCGCGAAGGAGGTCTGATCAAACAGCGTGACCCCGGACCGGGTGGCCTCGTGTTCCGCACGGCTTGCCTTAAACCAATCGTCGCGACCAAATGTGGCATGGGTGCTGGTCGGCGCCCCAGGCGCACCAAACCATTGCGCCCTTTCCCACCCCGCCACCTCGCCGAAGTTCGCGCCGGCCGCGGCAAGCCGATCGTGCAGCGGTGACACGCGCACGTTCCGCGCCGTCTTGGGAGACTTGTGAGGCCAATGCAGGCCCCAAAGATTGCCAACAGCCTCGCCGGTTCGATCGCGCAGATATCGACGATTGCGCTGGAACGGCATGGCTCGCCGCACGTCCATTTCCCAATAGTCACTGGCGGGGACACCCGTCGACATCCACTCGGCCATCACTTTTCCAGCGCCACCAGAAGATTCGATGCCGCACGAATTGAACCCGGCAGCAACATAGAGGTTCGCGATATCCGCCGCGGGTCCTAACAGGAATCGATTGTCGGGCGTAAAACTCTCCGGCCCATTGAAGTTTAGTTGCAGTCCGACATTCTCCAGCGCCGGCATGCGCCGCATTGCATTGATGAGATAAGGCTCGATGTGCTCAAAGTCATCTGGGAGGGAATCAAAGCTGAAATCATGCGGAATCCCATCCATGCCCCACGGTTTGCCACGGGTCTCGAAAAACCCGACCAGCAATTTGCCCGCGTCCGGCTTCGCGTAGAAATGCGCATCCATATCGCGAATGGTCGGAAGATCAGAAGGCAAATCGGCGATAGCTTCCGTCACGACGTAGAAATGCTCTGCCGCCTGCAGCGGCACCGTCCAATTGAGCTCGGCAGCCAAGGTCCGCGTCCACATTCCCGTGCAGATGACAACCTTCTCGGCACGCACGACGCCTTGCGCAGTCTCGACGCCGGCGACGCGCCCCTTTTCGACAATGATGCGGGTCACTGGAGTGCGCTCAAGGATTTTGGCCCCACCCTGCCGAGCTCCGACCGCGAAAGCGCGCGCCGTATCCACCGGGCTGGTCATGCCGTCGGAGGGGATCCACGCGGCGCCAATGACATCGGCCACATCGAGCAAAGGCACACGTCTTTTGGCTTCGGCAGCATCGATCATCTCGACCTCGAGGCCAAAGGAGCGCCCCATCGATGCACCTCGCCTCAACTCCTCAAGTCGCGCAGGTGTGGCTGCGATTGTGATAGACCCGGATTGCCGGAAGCCTGTGGACTGACCCGTCAGGCTTTCAAGCTCATGGAACAACCCCGCGGTGTACTGGGCCAACTTCGCCATGTTCTCGTTGGCTCGAAGCTGAGTCACCAATCCCGCCGCGTGCCATGTGGTCCCGCAGGTGAGCTGATCACGCTCAAGCAGGAGAACATCGCGATGCCCAAGGCGCGCAAGATGAAAAGCAGTCGATAGACCGATGATGCCACCGCCGACGATGACGTATTCCGCATGGGAGGGCAGTTTGCTTTGCATTCGAGGACTCAAAAATGACTGGCAGGAGGATAAGCTAGATGCAGACCTGGATCAGGTCATGAATGTCGTTGGATTCGGGGTTGGCGTCGACTTCGTTTGGCTGAGCACGTGCCCACCACCGGGCAGCGCGATGCAAGATAAGAGCAGCGCCTTGCCACCCTTGATCGGGATGTTAAGTAGCGAGATTGGCCGGTTGGCGCACCACTCCACACTCGAAATTGGCACCGTTTTCGCCGTGGATACGATGAGCTATTCGCGCAGGACGGAGCACCTTGGCGCCATTCTTGCCCGAGGTCACCGACCACCTCATCATGCGAGACGAAGAGCGCGACGTGCACGGAAGCATACAAATTTCGATCCCCTCCTGCACACCTCCGTAACGTCGTCAGCCAGAAGCTGCATGCCCTGGCATATTATCCGCGAGCGGATCTGAATTTGTTTAATATTGAGGCCGCCAACGCCGAAATACTGCGCTCAATCTCTGAAGCTTAAAGGTTTTAAGTGCTCAAATGTGATGCCGACGTGTAAATATAAAAATGGCCGGGCGTCGCCCGGCCGCGTGCATTTCCTGCATGGTCATTCCAGATGGCGCGAAGCATTAGGCTCTCAGGATTCCGGGTTAATTCGATGGACGCTTCACGCTGGGAAATGAGGGGTCAGCCCTAATGCGTGCAGCTTCTGCAATTCCTTCAGGATCGCCTCGCCCATCTGCGTCGTCGAGACTGCTGTAGTGCCTTCCGACTTGATATTGGCGGTGCGCAGGCCACTCGCAAGCACTGTGTCGATCGCGGCGTCGAGCTTGTCCGCGAGCGCGCCCATATCGAAGAAATGGCGCAGCGCCATGCCGAAGGACGAGATCATCGCGATCGGGTTGGCGAGGCCCCGCCGACGATATCCGGCACCGAGCCATGCACCGGCTCATACAACGCCTTGCGCTTCTTGTTCCTCACATCAACTTCGCCGAGCGAGGCCAACGGCAGATGCCGAGCGAGCCGGTCAACATCGCCGCGATGTCGGAGAGCATGTCCCCCAAACAGATCGTCGGAAGAGACGTGGTCTTGATCTTGTCAGGTTGAGACAACGGGCGCGGGAGGCCCGCGGCCGCAGCCATCGTAATCCGGCAATCTCAATAGAATGGGACCAAGCGTTCGTCACACACCTTGCCGACTTGCGGTTATTTGACCGCTGCGCGCGCGAGTGCTTTCGATTGAAAATGCGCAGCGTTGTTGGTGTCCAGCCACGGTGAAACCGTCGATAACGAACGATTGTCCACTTTCATGATTGTGAGGCGCCGACCACTACGCTTGCATTGCCGCATCGCCAATGACGGGCTGTTCAACACCAAGGCCATGGCCATTGCACTGGGGCCCGCCAGACGGCGGTAATCTGCAGACGGTTTCTAACACCCATGCTGTAGATCGACCTGAAGGATCCGGCTTGGCACGCGCGGTGGACAAACGTGGCGATCCTCGGGACCCATCGCCAGCGACAGATCCCGTCGGGAAATTGCGGCACTGAGGGTATTCGCAAGCAAGTAAGCGACAGTCATTGGTCCGACGCCGCCAGGGACCGGCGTGATATAGCTTGCACGCTTGCTCGCTTCAGCAAAAGCTACATCTCCAACTATCTTGGTAGTCCCGGTCGAGCCAACGGTGCGATTGATGCCGACATCAATGACAATTGCGCCTGGCTTGAGCCAGTCGCCTCGAACCAGCTCGGCACAACCGGCCGCAGCAACCACGATGTCGGCCCTTCGGCAAATCTCCGGCAGGTTTCTGGTCTGGAGCTGCGCACCTGTCACGGTGCATCCAGCGTCGCCGAGGAGAGTTGCGAGAGGTTTTCCGACGATGTTCGAGCGACCAATCACGACGACGTCGAGTCCGTTCAAGTCACTGACAACGGTATTGATGAGATGAACAACCCCAAGCGGAGTGCACGGCGCAAGAGCAGGTCGACCCGCTGCCAACCTTCCGACATTGTAGGGATGAAACCCGTCCACATCCTTCGCTGGATCGATGGCCTCAAGCACACGCCAACGGTCAATGTGCACCGGCAACGGAAGCTGCACTAGAATACCATCGATGGAGTGGTCCGCGTTAAGATCCTCAATCAATTTCAGTAGCTCAGCTTCACCGACATTGCTCGGCAACAAAAATTGCTTAGACCTGAAGCCTACGGCCTGCGCATGCTTGGCTTTTGTCTTCACGTAAACGGAACTGGCAGGATCCTTTCCGACGAGCACGACGGCCAAGCCGGGGGTCACATTGCAATTGGCTTGGAGCAGGGCCACGTCGCGCGCGACGCGAGCTCGAAGAGTTTCTGCGATGACCTTTCCATCAATTTGGACAGCATTCATGATAAATTCCTGAGGGAGATCGAGATAGCTTGGTAAGGCTAAGCCATCGGCCCCAATCGTTCTTACAGTCTCGCCAGTACCCGAAACAACGATTCAGCACACCCGGTGCGGGTCCCGTCCCAGCAACGAGCGCGCATACAGTGCTTCGCCGGATATGCAATATGTAATCTAAATTCTAGCTTGATTGGTGCAATGAGCGGCGAATGGACGATGAAATCCCGCGTTTCGGGCGCGTCTTCCAACGGATTCCCGCTGATTGGGGATGAACTGTGCACAGCATCAGGGCTTCGCCGCGTCACCGCTTGCAAAACGGCATCCTTGCCGCTGCGCGCGCGGCGAGTAATACTCAGCAGGATTGTGAAGCTGAGGGTACGGGTTCAGAAAAAGAGACCTAATCGGGCGGTCTTACCACTAGCGCAAGACCCCGTTAGGCGGCCGCAGAGTGCCCGCCGATCGTCGAACGTGCTTCTTCATGCGGTCTGGGCGCAGTGGCTCCAGCATCCCTATTCCTCTCTCAGGAGCAAGAGATCAACAATTGCCCCGAGAACTCAGAAAAGCGCCGGATTTAAGCAGACGGCCACGGCCTCACCTCGAGCAGCAGATCCTTCGAGTCAACCTGTGCACCGGGACCGCCAAGAGTTCGTCGTGAGGCGCGTGCAGCACCGCATCCATCTTCATGGCTTCAAGCGTAAGCAGGACATCTCCGGCGGTAACCTTCTGGTTCTTGACAATGTTGACAGTCGAAATGACGCCAGGCATCGGCGCGGCGATGCGGGCGGCATGTCGCTCTCCGCCTTCCGACGCGCTTGGCCACCGGCTGCCGCAGCCCGATCAGGAACTGTGATAACACGCGGCTGGCCATTCAATTCGAAAAAGAGCTCGACCTGGCCGTCATCGCGCGTCTCGCCGATCGCTGTGAGCTGCACCACGAGCGCCTTACCTCGCTCGATTTCTAGTGTCCCGAGTCACAAGTTCGCAATCATAGATTCGCAGTAGATTCGCGTCGCTGTGCCAAGGATGGAGGCAAACGGCGACGGAGTCTCCAAGGGCTGTCCAGCAACTTGCCCCCCTGATATTGAGCGATGATGAGCGGGCCGAACTGACGTCGTTGACGATGCGGCGGAAGACGGCGCAGGCGCTGGCT
>NZ_BSOW01000051.1 GCF_030160715.1 Bradyrhizobium iriomotense | reverse complement strand
TCCGAACGCTTCGGGACCTGCGGTCGATCTTCGCGAAAGTCTGCAGGGATTCTGAGGCAGAATTGATCGAGTGCGATGGCGAGGACGACCACGTGCACTTCTTGGTTAACTACCCGCCGAAGGTCGCGCTCTCTAAATTGGTCAACAGCCTGAAGGGCGTTTCGAGACGGTTGCTGCGCGAATGGCGGCCTGAAGTGCACATGCGCGGCCGCGACGCCGCGTTGTGGTCGCCGTCCTACTTCGTCGGCTCGTGCGGAGGTGCCCCGCTATCTATCATCGCCGAATACGTTCAGTCCCAAAGGCAACCGCGGCGCCCGGGGAGGCCTTACAATCTCTGGCGCTGCCGGAGCCGCTATCCCTCCCCAGCCTGAACGCCGGGGGCATCTCGCGGTGGACTAGGTGAGTGAGGATAAGCTCCCCGTGTGCCGCGCCAATCATTGTTGTAGACAAAGGTCAGCCGGCCACGGGCATCGTTGCGCACGCGGCCACTCGTCATGCTTTGCCCTTCTTGGCTTTGGTGACGATGGCATTGATAACAACCGCGGCGGTTTACGCGCGGCTGGTGGGCGTTCCAGTGTTTGCGTCCAAATGGATGCCAAGGGCATCGAGGGCGCGGAGGACAAGCGCCAACTCGGCGCGCGGATGACCGTGCTCGACGTCGATCAGCCACTGACGGCTAACGCCGATCCGCTTGGCCAATGTCGACTGCTCGAGCTTGAGACGTTTGCGTCTGTCGCGAATGACCACGCCGAGGTCGGCCGAGGTACGAATGAGCATAGGCGATCCAAATGTCAGCGCTCGCTTACATTGCCGCATGTCACCGTTCGCTGACAATGGAAAATGTCGCCATCCGCCAATGTTTCTCCGGTCCTAGCAGAATCACACCCCCTCAAAGAAATGATAAGCATATCAATTCATCAAGACACGCCGACAGAAGCATCGCGTATGGCCGCAAGGCTGAGGAACCAGTGAGTGTTGAGGCATTCGCCCCGGAAGCGACCGTTGACGGCCTCGATGAACGCATTGTCGGTTGGCTTACCGGGTCGTGAGAAGTCCAGCGTGACGCCGCGCTGGTAGGCCCATAGGTCAAGGTCGCGCGACACGAACTCGCGCACCTCGGCCGCTGGCCGCCACAATAAGCAGAAGAGTCCATGGGCACGCCGGTTGAGGTAATGTCGGCTTACCTGAGGGCAGCACCGATCCACATGAGAGTGGCTTCATCGCTCTAGGGGACGTCGGGTCATTGTTCTCGACCATGATTTTATGTGTCCCGGAAATACCCGTGCCTCTGCAAGATCGGCAACAGCTCGTGATGGCTGCGAATGATGTAGTCCGGTTCTGCTGCCTGCAATCGCGAATCGGAAACAAATCCGCCGGTAATGGATATACTTATGAGCCCGAGGTCGCGAGCAATATTCGTTTCGACCGGCATATCGCCGATGATGAAGGTCGCCGGCGGCTTCAGGTCGTTCTCCTGCATATAGAGACCAAGCCGCTCCCCTTTGCTCATCGATTTGAACTGCGTGGCGCGGCTTTCAAAGGCAATCACCTCGCTAATGTAGTCATTGATTCCAAGCCTTCGCAATTGCGATCGGAGAGGGTCGACAACATGGTTGCTCACAATGATGGACGAAGCCGCCTGTTCGTGCGCTATTTCCAAAATTCTACGCGCGCCCTCGCGCAGATCAGCTTTGCTGGCAAAGCGTTCGTACGTGTCGTGAAACATTGCACCCGCATCTCGATCCACGGCAGCAACTTCCGATTCCGACATTCCCAGTCCGCGATAAAGGATAGAAAGTGGGATGTCGCAATGTTCCCGAAACGTATTCATATCGATAGTTGCGCGACCGAAGCGATCTAGTATGGCATTCGTCGTCTGTAGTAGCACATGCGCATCGTCGAGTAGCGTGCCATTCCAATCGAAGACAAGAGCAGGTTTCATGATTTAACCTCAAACAGGGATGCACCGCGCATGGGGAAGATTCGCATTGAATTGTGCAAGCTTCTCTTCGCGCGCTACCGTCCTTCTCGAGCTGGCATCTCGAACGCAAACAGATCGATTCGATCATGCCTGCACGTAACGACGCGCCGAGAACTAGGAAGGGCAGGCACATCAAAGACGAGAGAAACGCGCCAACAACACCTGACATGCCAATCTTCGCAAAGCTAATCTTGTTAAGGAGCCAAGGCGATGAGGGGACGGATAAGTTCGGTTTAGACGACGCGAACACATCGTTTGACCACCCTAAGCAAGCATCGTACCAGTGCCCAAACGGCGTGACTCGCCCCATCCGATCGGACACGACCTGAGAAACACGCCAGGCTTGTCCAGCAGCAGTGATCTCAAGACGTCAGAGTCGCGACACATTGTCTCGAACGAGAACGCTAGGTGGTGCGGACTCTAAAACTTCCCATATGAGAACAATTGGAATGAGCTCGAGAGTCGCGAACGGGCGCGCGTGTTCTGGCCTGGAACGGAACGGAGGTCTTTGTCATCGGCGGCCGGTGCTGACATCCGGATTCCCCGACGATGCCATCTGCGTCGCGTCCAGGCAGGGCGCTGTTCCCGTCGACTGCATCCCCGCACTTGCGGCACGACGTCGACCGTGGCCAGTGATACGGAGGCTCTTCTCTCGCTGCTCGCTGAGCTAGGAATGACCAGAGGCACGGCGATCGCCGCGAACGCCTCGCAACCGTTTGCGAGGTCTTTCTCGCGTTTAATGTACGCCGCTGAGCAAGAGGAGAACCTCCGCGATCCGATACCTCTCTAAGAATTGGCAATCTTCCCTTTGGCAGATCTACCTCACTCCGCCGTGAGCGTCGATTGGGCGGCGGCACAGCGCATAAGTGAATGCACGTCTTTCTGCCCCAGCAATCCACGTTCGATGGCGACGTCGAGAAACGATCGATGTTCATCGAGCGCCGCCCGCACGATCGCAGCAACACTTGCGTACCCGAACTTGGGTACCAACGCTGTTGCTAGCGCACACGACGCAAGCAGATTCTGCCGCGACCGCTCCTCATTTACTGTAAGCGAGCGTACACACCGATCGACCAAAATAGTCGCCGAACGCTGGAGGAGAGTGATGGATTCGGTCAGGCGATCGCAGACTAGCATGCCGTAGCAGTTGATCTCCAGCAGTCCTTGTTGGCAGGCCATTGCTATGGCAGCATCGTTCCCGGAGATGGCAAACGCTGCCTGACAAACCGCTATCGGAACAACCGGATTTACCTTGCCAGGCATAATCGAAGATCCAGCCTGGATCGCAGGCAACGCAATTTCCCCGACAGCGCCGACGGGACCGGACGAGAGCACAATGAGATCGTTGGCGATCTTCCAGAGAGAATTTGCTGAATTTCGAAGTTCAGCTGACAACCGAGCACACGCGTCTAAGTTCTGCATTCCGTCGAATGGATCGGCCGCCGATTTGACCTCGTGGCCAACCAGAGCTGACAAATGGCGGAAAACCGCCTGTTTATAGCCCGGTCTGGAATTCAATCCGGTACCAACCGCAGTTCCGCCGAGCGGAACGACCAGGAGTTGGCGCCGCAACTCCTCCACATGCTCAGCGTGACGTTCTATGACCGCCTTATAGGCCCCGAAAGTCTGACCAAACAGCATTGGGACGGCATCCTGCAAACATGTCCGGCCCAGCCGAAGGGTTTGAGAATGCTCCTTCTTCTTTTCCGAGAATGCGGCGGCCAGTCGCATTAGCGCGGGCGAAGTCCCCTCCGATACCCGAAAGACCGCAAGCTTCATGGCCGTCGGAATTACGTCATTGGTGGATTGACTGAGATTTACGTGATCATTTGGATGGATGAAAGTGTAGTCACCAACCGGCTTTCCGGCCAGCAGCGCGGCCACATTTGCGATGACCTCATTGAGGTTCATGTTGGACGATGTACCGCCAGAGCCTTCGAGCACGTCGACAATGAGGTGCGCATCGTGCTTTCCGGCGCGGATCTCTTGGGACGCCTCAATGATGGCTTCCGCTTTCTGCGCTGACAGCGCGCCGATCTCTTGATTCGCACGCGCCGCCGCTTCTTTTATCATCGCCAGTGCGGGGACAAACTCAGGCAACGTCGCGATCGTGCGGCGCGTGAGTGGAAAATTCTCCAACGCCCGGAGGGTATTGATGCCGTAGAGCGCGTCCGCGGGCAGTTGCCTCTCACCAATAACGTCTTCTTCAGTTCGCATTTGGCCCATGATACGGCGTTTTCGCGTTTTTACGGGTGACCATCTATCGCGGGGCTTCCCCAGAGTAGGCAAATTTTAGCGAGCCAGTATCTCCAGCAAATTCTTACCGCGAACTGGCAAGGTCAAATCCTAGAGCTGCCCTAGTGAGCACTGTTTTGATATTCGCTTAAGCCGAGCGGGGCGCGGTCCAGGTCCAAGATACCGCGAGCTTTGCCGATAGATTGATAATTTCGTTTCCCTACAGCAGAAGGATGACCAGCCGAGATAGAACTGTTCTGGACACATGGCGCCCGCCGCCGCCTGACCCAAATTGCGACGGGTGCTGACCTGCATGGAGCCAAGAAGCCACGCTAGCCGAACAACCGCCAGGATCCTGTCACCACATAACAATTGGCCATCTACGCGTTGGGCGTCACACCGGCTGGCTGCGATGTTCGCCTAATATGACGGACACCGACAGCATTGCAAGATCCACATTGGCATACTTGTGAGTCTCCCCCTATTTTTCGAGGCCTAGAAGAATATCGACGTAGACACTAACACGTTCAACGCATGTCCCGTTCGCGGTGTGTATGTGATGCTTGTCGGGTTATTGATGTATGTCAGTCCTAAGCTTGAATATACCCCGGG
Source organism: Bradyrhizobium iriomotense (assembly GCF_030160715.1). GTDB lineage: Bacteria > Pseudomonadota > Alphaproteobacteria > Rhizobiales > Xanthobacteraceae > Bradyrhizobium > Bradyrhizobium iriomotense. The sequence goes on along the minus strand of NZ_BSOW01000051.1, from coordinate 47,819 downwards.
CGCCAGATGCGCCGTGTACGTGCCGGAAAGCGCCGTACTGTTGCGATGCACAAGATGGCCCTTGGCCGCCGCAGCTTTTACTGCAACGTTGCTCCACGCTGTGTTGGTGGCGACAATCGCAATCTGATCACGTGGACGGCTGTCAAACAGCCCCTTTGCGTAGAGACGGAGCTCGCAATACTCACTCACTCTATTTAAGTCGGGCGGCGCGTACATCACAGAAAATCCTGCATAGACGCCACGAGTTGGTGAGCCTTGGACATCCGACTGCCAGAGTTGCCTGTCCGCTGCCACGTAATAGATGCTATTCCCGTCGGCTCTCGCTTGCTTCGGATACTGCAAGTCGATGTAGCTGCTATTGTTGAAACCGGCACCTGCCCGCAACCAAGTCTCCGGTAAGCCTGGAGCAGCTTTGTTCTTGTAGCCGGCTTCGTCCAGTAGAAGAACGCCCGCGTTCGTCGTGCTCCAGTCTAACCCAGTCGGATTTTCGAGAATGTGCGCAAACTGACCGTCTGGACTGAGTGAACGCTGTATTGAAATCCTGTCGTAGAACCGATCATCAAAATTGTACTTCAGATTGAGAGCTGGCGTCGGCGCGGCATTGTTGCTCATCCCAGCTTGGTACAAAATATTGGATGAAGCTCCAAAAACGTTTACTGCTGCGTTTCCCCCGACCACCGTGCCCGCGAACTCATTTATGTTCCTGAGATAGCCCGTTTTGAGTTCGAGCTTCCCGCCAAAAAACGTCTGATAGTAGGCTATCGTATTGATCCCAACTCTATCTGGCCCCCCGGGCTTCCATGTCCAATACTGCTGCTGAGCTCCCACGATGATCTGACCATCGGGAATCCCAAAGCGGCTGAGATCATACGTCACGATCATGAAATTCAGGGTATTGAATGTCGGGTTCTGACCAGCATATAGCTGATCACGAATAGTGCTCTTCGCCGCATTCGGCAGCTGATTGGCCACGAAGGTGTTTACTGTCCCGCCAACATAGCCGATCCCGACTTCTCCCAGCGCAGATCTAACGCCGCCGTAATCCTGATCTATTGTATCGGCCGGACCAGGAATATTGAGCCACATACCTTTTTCGCGCAAGTCCTCGAACTTTGCAAAAGGCCCGGCGTTCTGCGGAGTTTTGTTCTTTGCAACTACAACCGCACCGTCGCGCTTTGCTGCAAACGCATCGACCGTTTGTGCAAGCGCTGCCCTATCGATGAGATGCACCGCTTGTTGGGACCGGTGCCTTCGGTACGGCGTAGCCGGGCGGTTCTTCTTTTGAATTCGTCCTTGGGTAGCCTCATTAGGCGTGCCGCTTTGCGGGCTAGGCACGGTGGCAGCTTGTACCAGCGCCGGATCCCCGACGGGACTCGCAGCGATGGACAGTGCGATAGTAATCCATCTCTGCGCGTTGGCTCCATGGAATTTCGTCCGCAGCGCGCTAGCCGTGATAGGAAGCGATGGACGGCAACGAAGCGCCGAGACCTTTGAGGGCTTGGTCCTCGAGGATCGCGCGAGAAAGTTAGCTAGCGGCTTCCATGAGACGGGAACGACCGCTGTAGGAGTAGACATCACAGCTGTAGATGACGAGACAGCAGATCCATCGCGCCTGCTGGCGCAGGCAGATCCATATTGCATCCCGACTTCCTTAGCGTGTGAGGCCTGACTTTTGCTGCTGCTCGGTTGCCATGTGGTCGCCACTGCATCAATTGCTAAGGTTGGTAGGTGACATCAGCCGCAGGGGGCTGCTTCTCGATTCGCGAACTCAATGTCAGATGGGGCGTGCGACCAATTGGCGCTCTTCCTCACAGGGCTCGTCAACAAATAGAGCGACGAGCGAAGCGTTCTTGCCGTCCTCAGCACCAAACCGAGGTTGTGTGCTCAAGGAGTTTAGCGCCCGTCTCGAGCCTCTCATGGGCGAGGACGCGACCACGGCGGCTACGTAGGGTGGACAAGAAGATGTGCTGATGGTGGCTCAGAAGGACTGGCGGCTGCTCGGCAACTGCCGAGACCATTGCGCGTAAGTAGGCAGATCGCGCGACCGGGCAATCGTTGCCCCATGGAGAGAGCATTCTTCGAAAGGCGTGCGTCTCATGTGGCGCGGCTCAGGACCGACATCCATCGGCGAAAACCCGCGGCCGGCTGGTCGAATACTAGTACCGCTACCACCAGGTAGCTGCTGAACCCGATGTGACGGCCCTTCAAGAACCTCCAGCCGGCTCACCGACCCTGCCGATGAGCCGTCCAAATGGACGTCCTTTTTGCTGTCCAATCCCATCCCGAACCTCCGTCCAAGCCGGAGGCTTCTTCGCACAGCTATCCAGATCCCGAAGCAAGGGTTCCAGCTAAGCGCTTACGGTTCATAGTGAGTGCGATGGCGAACCAAGCTGCCGAATACTGCACGCAGCCATCGAGCGTATAACGGCAGAGTTTCCATCGGCCGGGTCGCAGCCGATCTTGTGGCCCATCTAGGCGACCTCAGCGGCCGGCTGCTTGGGGGCCGTTACGCGTGTTACGCTGCTCCGACCATCGATGCTGACGGGTACTTCGCCCGCGATGGTTGCGCGATGAACGAGGCGGTGCTGGTCGCCGTAGTCGTTCACCGCGTAATGTTGTGTGGCGCGATTGTCCCAGATCGCTACATCACCTTCCTTCCAGTTCCAACGTACGGTGTTTTCGAGCGCAGTGATATGAGACTGAAACAAATCAAAAAGCTTCTGGCCGTCGTATTTCGGGACACCAACGAAGTTTTGCACCAGAGCGCCTAGCACCAGCGTGCGTTCACCGGTCTCCGGGTGCACGCGCACAACGGGATGCTCAGTCTGATAGATGGTTTTAGTGAAGATTTCGTCCAAGTGCTTCTTGTCGAGCTCGCTGGCGCGGGCCAGTATTGCATAGTCGAAGGCGTTACTGTGAACGGCCCAGAGCCTGTCTGCAAGCCGTTGGAGCGGCGGTGCTAGGTCGAGGTAGGCCGTGACGGTGTTTGACCAGACCGTATCGCCACCGAATGGTGGCATCACAATGCCTCGTAGCACCGCAATCTTGGGGTAGGCATCGACGAAGGTTCCATCAGTGTGCCACAGGTCGGCCCGGCTACCGGCGCGGGCGGAATCAAGCTCGATGATCGACGCTGTTCCCTTAATCGCACCGAGCGTCGGATGACGTGCCAGCTTTCCGAAACGAACGGCAAAGCGCTCCTGCTCCGCATCATCGAGGTGCCCCTGTTCGCGAAAGAAGATGACCTTGTGCTCCAATAGCAGCTCATTGATCGAGGCGATCGTCTGCTCCGGCAGATCGCCTGACAGCTTAATGTTTCGGATTTCTGCGCCGATGCGCGCTGCGCGTTTGATGATATCGGCGCGAGGAATGACTTTGTCCGACAAGACCGCTGCAGTCATGGCTTCAGCCTCCAATTTTGCGGTTGCCGCTAGGTCACACTATTCAACTCGACAGGGCTGACGACAACACCCGTGGTGCCAGCGACGAGTCCCCGCTTGAGCTGTTCACGCGCCTTCGAACAGGTTAGTGCGGCGTCCACGACGGCCTTTGATCTAGGATTGTGCAGATCCGTCAGTTCGATCAATTACTAGCATTGGTAGTTGACCGCGGCGAAAGCTTTGTACTTCGCTGAACGATTCATGTTCCGTCGACTACCGAATGAACAAGAAATCTGTTCGTACCCGATAAGGCAGTGAGAGAGGCCTCTGTGATCGGTTCAAGTGGGAGCACTTTACGCAATCCAAGTTGCCGGCGCTAAAGAGCCGCAGTGTTGATACCGAAGCGGAAGTACGCAAGAGCACTCCATCCCTCTCCACGCGCAACGCCTAGAAAACGACGACGATAAGGGAACGCTGGCCGAGATTCTTAACCCTTTGGCGCGCTGTGCGATTTATGTGGCGGGCTTCACAGCGGCGGCGTTTCCCAGGCGTGGGCCACTCGCTGATCATTTAGCCGATACGAGCGTCGCGTGACCAACAACCGTGCGGTCGCAAGCGACGGTGTTATGGCCAAACTCATCGATCAGATGCAAGCGCCCGGAGCTTGACACTACGATTGCTCCAGGGAGCTCGATGCTTCCATTGGCAAGACCGTCATGCCTGTCGGAATGCCGCCGCAAAGGTGATCTCAGGGTTGACGAACCGCTTCTGTTGCAGATAATCGGAGGCGTCGAGGTTCTCCAGGTCTTGCTTGATCTGGAGCTAAGAGGGAAGCAGGTGCGCTTTCGATCCGTTCAGGATCAAAGTAATGCCGGCGCTGCCCCCGCAACTGTAAGCGGCGAGCCAGTATCCACACGTGTCACTGAAGCAAACGCTTCGGGAAGGCCGGATGCAGGCGATGACTCGCGAGCCAGGAGACCTGCCCCGACAACATAATCGTCCACGGGCGGGGTGTCCGGTGGTACGCCTAGCAGCAGGCCTCGCTTTGGCGGCCCTCCTGCCTGCGTTTCCGCCATGGCCTTTGCCCCAACACAATGGGGATAAAGCTATGTCTCTTCTCTCACTTCCTGTCGCGACCCTCGGCATGCCACGTATCGGGCCACGCCGTGAGCTCAAGCTGGCGCTCGAAGGTTACTGGGCTGGCAAGATCAGCGACCAGCAGCTCCTGGAAGCTGCCGCCGGTCTTCGTGTCGCCAATTGGGCACGTCAGTATTCGCTGGGCGTCACCATCATCCCGTCAAATGACTTTTCACTCTATGACCAGATTCTCGACACGAGCGTCACGGTCGGCGCCATTCCTGAGGCGTATGGCTGGGAGAGCGGTCCCGTCTCGCTGAAGACCTATTTCACCATGGCGCGGGGCTCGCAAGACAAGGAACACGACGCGAGCTGGGCTCACGTCCGTCAAGGCCTTGGCGCCTCTGCGCAGGAGATGACTAAGTGGTTCGATACCAATTACCACTACATGGTGCCCGAATTCCATAAGGCACAGACCTTCAGGCTCTCTTCCCGCAAGCCGATCGAGGAATATGAGGAGGCGAAAGCCCTTGGCTATCAGACGCGTCCTGTTTTGGTGGGACCAGTCACCTTCTTGAAGCTCGGCAAGAGCGCCGATCCGGCGTTTGACCCGATTTCGCTGCTCGATAGCCTCGTGCCCGTCTATGTCGAAGTTCTTAAGGAACTGGCGAAACGTGGAGCCGAGTGGGTCCAGCTTGACGAGCCCTATCTGGTGCTTGATCTCGACGAAACCACGCGGAATGCGCTCCAGCGCGCCTATAGGCGTCTCGCCGAGGAAGTGCCTGGCATCAAGGTCATGCTTGCAACTTACTTCGGAGCAATCGGCGACAATCTGGCGACCGCTCTGAAGCTGCCTGTAGCCGGACTGCACGTCGATCTTGTTCGCGCTCCCCAACAATTGAGCCAGATTGAATACGGTGCCCGCCCGGACCTCGTGATTTCGCTCGGTGTCATCGACGGCCGCAACGTATGGCGTTCCAACCTGTCGGCGCTGGTTGAGCGGTACAAGCCCGTCATTGCAAAGTTCGGCAAGGAGCGCCTGCAGCTTGCACCTTCCTGCTCGCTCTTCCATGTCCCAATCGACCTTCAGCTCGAAACCGAACTCGATTCGGACGTGAAGAGATGGCTTGCCTTCTCGGTCCAGAAGATCGAGGAGCTTGCGACCTTGGCGAAAGCACTTTCGGGCGACGGAAATGTCATTGCCGCGCTTTCCGAATCGGACCTTGCAGCGAGGGCACGCCAGGCATCGCCGAAGATCCATGACGCGGCCGTCACTCAGCGGACGGCCGCGATTGCCGAGGCTATGCGCCGCCGCAACAGCGCTTTTGCGGCACGTGCCGAGGTTCAGCGCAAGCGGTTCGATCTGCCGCTTTTCCCCACGACCACGATCGGGTCGTTCCCGCAGACGAGCGAGATACGCAACGCCCGCGCCGAGTATGCCAAGGGAAAGTGGACCAAGGCGAAATATGAACAGTTTCTAAAGAAGGAAACGGCTCGCACCGTGCTCTGGCAGGAAGACATTGGGCTCGACGTGCTTGTCCACGGCGAGTTCGAGCGCAATGATATGGTGCAGTATTTCGCCGAGCAGCTCTCCGGGTTCGCGTTCACTAAGCATGGCTGGGTGCAGTCCTACGGCTCCCGTTACGTTCGTCCGCCGATACTGTTCGGCGATGTCTCCCGCCCGAAGCCGATGACCATCGAATGGTGGCGCTACGCGCAGTCGCTGACCAGAAAGCCGATGAAGGCAATGCTTACGGGGCCGGTGACAATCCTCGCTTGGTCGTTTGTCCGTGACGACATTCCGCGCAGCGAGACCTGCCGTCAGATCGCGCTCGCGATCCGTGACGAGGTCGCCGATCTGGAAAAGGCCGGGGCGACCATGATCCAAATCGATGAGGCCGCGCTACGCGAAGGTTTGCCGCTCCGCCGATCCGATTGGAGATCTTATCTCGACTGGGCAGTGGAAAGCTTCCGCCTCTGCTCCTCCGGTGTTGCCGATGCAACGCAGATCCATACCCACATGTGCTATTCGGAGTTCAATGCCATCATCGATGCAATTGCCGCGATGGACGCAGATGTCATCTCGATCGAAACGTCCCGCTCGAAGATGGAGCTGCTCGATGCGTTCACTGCCTTCAAATACCCGAACGACATCGGCCCTGGCGTCTATGACATCCACTCTCCGCGCGTTCCCGAGGCCTCTGAGATAGCGGATCTCATCGCGCTGGCTCGCCAACGACTGTCGGACTCACAGCTCTGGATCAATCCAGATTGCGGCCTGAAGACCCGCAAATGGACCGAAGTTCGTCCGGCGCTCGTCAACATGGTCGCGGCAGCCCGCGAACTGCGCAAGACTTCCTGATGCCCAGCGTGACCTGCGGTCAAAACCGTGTTCGTCGGTGAGGCTGGCTGATTCCACATTTGTAGACCGGGCCCTTGATTGCGGCCCAATGACTCATTGGGGCAGAGAAGTGCTCAGCACGCGGACAACATTGGCTCGAAAATTCTCTAGCTCTCCTCTAACACCACAACCTATCTGTTCAGATCTGAGCACTTGAGGAGCTGGATTGGGATCGCTGGAGGATCGTTCGAGGAGGTGCAACGCTAAAACCATGTGCTGCCGGGAATTGTTACTGAAATGGTCGAGATGAAGACTGATGAGCTGGGGCACACCGTCGCCGCATGATGGCGCAGAGCTGTCGATAGCTCAAGCAAGTCCGGTCCGGTCACGAGTCGGCTGCTCGTATCCGCATAAGGGCGCCACGCCGGCAGCTGAAATTTGGACATCAATCACGTTTCAACCTGTTAGCGCTATCACGGCAATATACTCGTTTAACTTGTCTATGTCGGGTTTTATAACTAGGTCGCTCCGCTAATGGAGCGATATGGAGTCGGAAATGTCTCAAGCGAACTGGAAATTGACGAACCGGATCGGCGCGGCCTGCCTCGGCCTACTCGTGGCGGCGCCTGCAGCGGCGCAACCGATCTGGACCTGGACCAACCAATACGGCTCAACCCTGGCGGTCGACAATTATAATCCAAATACAGGTGCTATTTCCGGCACTTACACGAACAATGCGAGCAATAGCTGCGATGCTGGTGCCCCTCAGACGATGATGGGCTGGCTCGCGCAGACCAATAGTGGCGCGGCGATCAGCTTTTCGGTGAATTTTGTAGGCTGCGGATCGACAACCGTGTGGACCGGACAGCTAAACGCTGCATCGGGATTTCAGGGACTTTGGCTCCTTTCACTCGCGGAACCGGTGGCATGGAACGGCATCAGCGCCGGCGCGGACACTTTCACTTTTGCAAGCGGCGACAAATCGAAACTGCCATCCGCTAGCGGCGAGGTGGCCAAGAGCGGTGCAGGCGAGAAGCTCTCGAATACCAAGACTCGCAAGTGACATGACCAGCCACGTGGCGACGGAAGGAACGTTATCAGCTGACCTTTCGTCCACCTTAATCTACCCCGACGCTCACTTTAGTCCAAAAACGGATTTGGTATCGAAGATCGAGTCTTGCCGAGCCCGAATGCCTGAGCTGTTCAGGCTCGGTACTGCTCGTTGGAGGTGGGCAAGCTGACCATATCGTTGGCCCCATCGGCAAAATCAATCTGTTTTGCGCACATCGCCAGGATCGAATTGCGCCTTAGGCCCGAAAACGGTCACGACGGCCATGGCAAGAAGGGGCCACCAACTAGACCGAACTTGTGCCCGCACGTCCCGATCTCGGCTCGTTGCCGGCACGCCACCTCTTGCCATGACGTACTCGATCACCTTGCCACTTCTATTTGATGTAGATCCAGGTTTCCCGTGCGATCTCATTCAGCAGGTCCTTCAGCGGCGGCACCGCGTTGCGAAACACCTTACCCGGAAGATCTACTTAGGCGTTCAGCTAGACAGGAACGTCACCCTTATATGTCACGACGCGTCTAAGGCTGCAGGCGACGCCCGTTGCAACAATTAGAATGATTGCCATTGCAATCATGCCAATGTCAAAAGATCCCGTCAAATCCTTGAGGTAGCCGACCATGTACGGGCCGACGAAGGCCCCAAAGGCACCAATTGAGTTGATGAAGGCGATGCCTCCAGCGGCAGCGGGCCCAGTGAGGAAACTCTGCGGGATCGTATAAAGGACTGTCCGCGCGGAAATTGTGCCAATCAGAGCAAGCGTCATGCATATGAGCGCCGATACGAGCGACGTGAACATTACCGAAAAGACAAGTCCGGTGGCGCCAACCATCAGTGCGGCGACCAAATTGTAGATCTTTTGCCCCTTACAATCGACAAGGCGCGCCCAGAACAACGAGCCTATTGTCACAAAGAAATAGGGCGCGGCCGAGAGCCAACCAATCTGTATGTTGTTCAAGTTGTGGCTCTTTAAGATCAGAGGGAGCCAGATGCCTATCCCGTAGGAGGCGATCGTGAAAGCGAAGCTGATGCCCGTCAGCATCAGCACCCGGACATCCTTCATCGCAGCCCAGAGATCCTTTTTGACCTTGTCGTGTCTTTCGTTAGCGAGTTCGTCCAGTAGTGCGTTCCGCTCCCGGGGCGTCAACCACGAGGCCTTGCTCGGCGTGTCGGCGAGCAGAACGAGGCATAAGCCTCCGAGTAAGCAGGCCGGAAGGCCTTCGATCAGAAACATCCATTGCCAGCCGGCCAGTCCCCACACCCCATCCATTCCTAATAGCAAAGCGGATAGTGGATTGCCGATCAACGAGGACAGCGGTGTCGCCGTCATGAACCAGGCGAGGACGCCTGTCCGCGACTGCGCCGGAAACCAAATGGAGATGTACCAGATGACGCCAGGAAAAAAGCCCGATTCGAAAACTCCCAGGAGAAGACGGATTGCGTAGAAGCTGTATGGCCCAACCGCGAACGCAGTCGCCGCGGCTGCAAGGCCCCAGGTTATCATGATGCGGGCGAGCCAGCGGCGCGCTCCCACGCGATACATCATCATGTTGCTGGGTACTTCGAGCAGGCAGTAGCTAAAGAAGAGGATCCCGGCGCCCCAACCGAATTGCGTGGCACTTAAGCCGATGGCTTCGTTCATCTGCAGCGCAGCGACGCCGACGCTGGTCCGATCGAGGTTGTTGAAACAATAAGCGACGCCCAACAGCGGCACGAGCCGCCGCGTGTTCTTGGCGACAGCGCTCGCGACCAAGCCACACCTTACCTCTTCGTTGGAATGACGCTGGGCAGCAGCGGCGTCCAACAATTCGTTCTGCTCCTACAACTAGTCGCTGGCCACACGTCCATTTTTTCTCTGACGCTGCGCCGCGATGTTAGGCTGAAACATGCGAATCGCGGCCACAAGTGTCCGATCGCTCATTTTCAACCATCGACAACACCTTCTACTATTGGCCCCACGCTTAGGACTTACCTAGAGCCGTCATTGAATTTAACGAGCCATCGCACGTCGCTTCCGATTGAGAGCGGCAAATGAGCTAACCGGGCTGTTTGTGTGGCGCAAGTCCAAGCATCGCCCGAGCTTCCACTGTGGTGGTGGGCTCGTACCCAAGTTCTCGGATAATCTTTACGGTCTTGTCGACCAGGCGCACGTTCGTGGCAAGTATGCCCGGTTCGAGGTAGAGATTGTCCTCCAGGCCTACACGCACGTGGCCGCCTGCGAGCACCGCGTGAGTTGTTGCGGGCAGCTGCGCTCGACCGACCCCGCTAACGCAAAACATGGCTCCTTTGGGAAGATTGCCGATCAGCAAATCGAGGATCTGTGGAGTGTAAGGCAATGCCCCCTGAATTGCGCGATCGGCACCAAGAACGAAATTGATCCAATAGGGAGGCTTATCGAACCCTTTATTGATGAGACGTATCGGATCTTGGAGAAGGTGGGAAAGTGAGAAGCATTCCCATTCGGGTTTGATGCCCGTTTTCAGGAATCGTTTCGCCATGATATCGCAGCGGGTGGGCGAGGTGTTAACGACAATCTCGCGGCCGCCAAAGCTCGCCAGAACGCTGTGAGCGTCAAATGTCGCCATGTCAGCGCCGGCCTCGAGACCCTTTAGGCGCTCTTCGAATATAACCTCATCGAGATCGGGCTCTAGGGATCGGATCATGTCTCCATCAAGGCCCCCGCCAGTGCTGTTGTTGATGATGATGCCGCACCTTGTCAGGATCCGGGAGTTGATGTCCTGATAGATTTCCGGATTACAGGTTGCGCCGTCGTCCGGCCTGCGCGCATGCAGCGCCACGATCGATGCCCCCGCATCGTAGCACCGGTACACATCCTCGGCGATCTCGCTTGGCTGGGTCGGCAGGTGTGGGTTCTGCGATTTTTTCACCACACCTCCCGTCGGAGCAATCGTGACAATAACCTTTCCTTCAAAACTCATACTGTCTCCTGTCGTCGACGATTTAGGTCGTTCATATGGTGCTCTTACATACTCGCTGAGGAACGCTTTGACACAAGACGTTGAGGCCGGAATGACATCTTCGACAAGCTCCAGTCTCCAACACCTGGCATTCCTTTTAAGATCTGCACCGGAACAGGTTTGGCTCACTCAGAATCGCCGCGACCTTTGCTCCGATGCTTGCGTTGAGGAACAGCAGCCTCGCCGCCTGCTTTAGACGACGAATGAGATCGCAGGCTTTTCGAGTGGAGAGTGGCGTCTGAGCGCACCTTTTTGGCTCGGTGCCACGCGGTTTGCGACGATCCGCGCTCTTGCGGCCGCAAACAGCTGCCCCGCTTGCGCCGACAGGTGGGCGCCGACGACGACGTTGCGTGAGTCCAGTCATGTCCTTCGACGGGTTAGATTTCGACATACGCGATGCCGGTGAAATTGCCCTGGGACCAGAGGAGATTGTGTTTGTTCTTTCCATCAAGATTGGCGGAATAGATCGAACCGGCGAGGTCGGTGACGAACATCTGGTCGCCGGGAACGTCGAGTGCGATGCCGATTCCCTCCATTAGATGCGTGATCAGAATTTCCGGCTCCGTCTTTAGATCGACACACGCGCGATTGACTGTGTTGCCACGCGGCGGATCACCGCGGTCTGTCCAATAGAGGACGCGGTTCGCCAGATCGAACTCAAGGTGAATCGGCTCCGGCAAGCCGTCGAACAGAACCTCTATGTCGGAGCGGTTTGCCGGGCTCTCGCCGTTCGGGATGTCCATGTCCGCGCGGAAGATCCGGCCCTTGCCGGCATTGTCCGGACCTTTTTGCGTCCAGTAGATTTTGCGGCGATCGGTGTCCATGGTTATGCCGATGCACCATTTGGTCGGGTCGCGTCGGTCCGACTCACCGCGGCCAGCCTCGATGAGCGTCTCGATCTCGGAGCCGTCGAGATTGCACCGCATGACCCGCATTCCTTCGCGGTCAGACCAGTAGAGCTTGCCGCCTTTCTGATCGAGCTGAATCTGCTTCGGTGTGAAAGTGGCACCGCGAGGGACGATGACTCTACGAGCCGCTCCATCAATATCGGCGCGCTCGATCGAGCCATCGTTAACGGCGATACCGGAACCCATGTTGGTCCAATAGATGTGGCCGGCGTCGACATCGATGGCGATTCCGTCAGGAAGCTGACAATCGGTGACAATAACTTTTCGATCGGAGCCATCTGGCTTCATGACTTGAATGCGGTTGGTGCTCACCTCAAGAAAGAATAGTTGACGACCTGCAATCTTTCGGCTGAACGAAAGTTTCGATTTGACCGCACTAGCGTCCGTCATGTTCTCCCTCAGGACTGATGTGCCGTATATGTTAGGCTCAAGATAGTGTTCCAAGGTGCACAGTGACGCCGTCTCGAATCTCAGTTGCGCTGGGCGGGTCAGGATGTGCTTTCGATCATCAGGTCTTTGAAACAGTAAACATCTCGCATGCCCCTGCTTTAGAGCGGTCGACCCGGCGGCAGACCTGCATGGTATCGGTAAGCAGCGGAGCAAGAGCCGGGCCAATTGCCAAAACCATTCAGCCTATAGATCGTCGACCGAACTATTCGGCTGGGACTGAGATCCGACTTGCTGCGGATAGTCGTTTGATTGCTCGAACGACACGCACCTTCCGTCCCCGCTTCCGCGGTCCTGACTGGCGAACATCAATATTTCGCGACCGCGTCACTCCGGCGGTAGTTCACACGAACCAAGCCGATGTCGACGTCCTGACTGATGCGCGCAGTCCCTGCACGGCCGCCCGCCGAAACGCCTACCAGTGCGGTTGAAAAAAGAAGTCCACATCCCGACGACCCATAAACGCGTGGTCGTACTCTATGCCGACGGACCAATTTGGAGCGAAGCCAAATTCAAGGCTCGCGCCTACCGCACTGCCCCAACGGGTTTCGCTGCCCTTGTCGATTGTCAGCCCAGTCGCAAGATCGAAGACCCGGTATTTGTCGCTGACGCCTGCAGCGCCACCCTTCATACAGACCAGCACGATATTCCAGGCATAGCCGACCTGGCCGGTGAACAGGCCAAATTCATCGATCCTGGATTCATCCTGGACACCAGCAAAGGCAAGGTCGGCGTTGGAGCCCTTAAAGTCGGCCCAGTTTCCCTGCGCCTCAAGACCGAACACCGAGTTCGCAATCTGCCGGGGGTAGCCGATTTGACCGCAGGCGGTGCCTCCTGTCGCACTATGGCACCCCAAGCCGCCGACATTGACCACGTTCCAACACTGATGTGCAGAGGCAAAGCCCCCATTGATGCCGGTGTAGAAGCCGCTCCAGTCGTCGATCCGAGTGACCATTGGGAGCGCTTCCGCCACCAGATCCGCGGCAGAGACCGAAGCAGTCTGCGCAATAAGCGCGACGGTGCACAGCAGGACTTCTTTCATTCTTTTGGCTCCGTTCCGTGTCGGCTTTCTTAACGGTTGATCGGCCACGATAGCCATGCCTCCGTCTTCTCCATCAATTGCCAAGGCTGGTAGTTGACTGCATCGCAGGCCTTCCCTGAGCATTCGATCTATCGACAGAATTCAATGTCGGCGGCTCACGATTTAGTCGTCCGAGCAGCCGATCGATCATCATTTACGGATCTTCTAAGCGCGAGCCTATCGCGCCAAGCCGCGCCTTGGAGTCGTTTTCAGTTCATCTGCTTAGTGGGAATTATACTTTGCCCGTGATTTGGCCGGTCGATTGGCACGCCAATTGCTGGAACATGAGAAAGAACGCCTCCATTCCGATGGTCGAGAGGATATCGATGTCAAACCGGAATTGGTTCTCATGGTACTCCTTTCCATTCTTTGCGCCACTCAGCGGGGCAGTGACTCAGGACATTGAAACGAATGTTGGCGCGCGACTCGACGAGGACGTAGCCAAAAAGATGAGCGTAACCGAACGGTTCGACACCCTATCTGACGCCGTTGAGGAACTTGATGAAAAGCTCGGGACGCTCGCGAAGGCACTCGGGCAGACATCTGCACTTGCAAGCTTCGAGGAGAACTCCGGGCAGACAACACCAATGCGGCGACTAAAAAACATGATAGATGCAGTGAACAAGATCAAAGATCGTCATCGCCAAGACGCCGATCTAGAAGCTAAACGCGCGCTGAACCGCCTGAAGACCATTGACCCTGCGCGATATAGCGAATTCTTTCGCGAGTACGAAGGAGGCGGCTCTAGGAGAGAGGCCGGTCGGGCGAACGGCTGATCAGCCCGGCCGGGACGAACCATGCCCCCTCTGGCCCGCGTTCGCGCGTGGCCTCGCGATGCTCATCAGAAAGTCGATCAGCCTGAGTACGAAGTTCTTTCCGTATAAGACTTAGCTGAGAAAGGCGGCGGGCCATCTCATGGGATCTCAGACAGCATGTCACCCGTTCGGAGTCTTTCGAGACGCTCCAGCGAGATTTCGATCAGCGGCCCCGTACTCCGAATGGTACGAATATGTTCGGGAAGATGATCGCTCTCATTTTGGGATCTTCGGCTCGGTCCGGCTGAAGAGACGGATGTCCAAACAGGGCACGAACGCATTCCAGCGGCACGGCGCGAAGCACGTTTCCTGTTCAGAAAGGGGGCGAACACCACGTTGGTGGCACGGCGATTGCTGGGACAGATTTCGAGCGCGTGACGGGGCGACGAAGCGCTCTTGCAATCTCCGGCCCAGGAGTTCAGATGAGGCCCACTCGATCGATCAATCAAGGCCATGCTGATGCTGCCGCCCGTCAAGTCCGGAGCGGGCCCTTGGCGTCGCGGCGCCGAGCCGAGCAAAGCGGCAGCGTCGCTCCTCCTGCCATATTGCTGCATAAGGGCCCTGAAAGCGCGATGCGCGACGAATTGCTGGTGTGTTTCGACGAGCTGCATTTTCCATCAAGCCTTTGCCCCCACTGGAGGATTCCAGCGCAACAGCGCTGTCACGAGCACTCAACAATGACAAGGATATGAGGATGACGAAGGAAGCCGGAATCAACGATGACGTCGGCGGTGCAACACGAGCATTTCAGGACTTTACTAAGCATAGCATCGGAACGCAGACGGAGTTGTCGAAAAAGTTCTTCGACGTCTATTGGCATTGGCAGGAGCGACTTCAAACCGAATGCACGCAGGCGGTAGACCTCTTCGGGAAAGTCACCTCCGCGACCTCCGCAAACGATCAGATCGGCCTTCTTCAGCTCTGGATGAAAGGCGCTACGCAGCGGGCCGCGCGGGATGTGATCTACTCGATTGAGACCGCGAAAGCTCTCGCGCATGTCGACCTTCCACTGTTCGCTAGCCCGGAGCTCTTCAACCCTACAGTCCTCTTCCCTCCTTTGGCATCACTCAACTTTCCAGCCGGGGCTGGCATCAACTTTCATTATGGTTCCTGGCAACTGCCGACTTTCCGGATCGACGGAGGTCGACCAGAACGTTGACAGTCTGGCTTTCCCTACCAGGACTCCACAGGATGACGGAGCTCTTGGTACAAAAGAGCGCGCCGCTAGACATGACACGGGCCCGGATATGATCGTAAGGCAAGCCGTCGTTAGGCCAGAGCCGGTGGTGTCGCTACAGGAGCCCTTGCGCTGCTACTCTCCGACCAACCGCATGCCGACAACGACCGGCAGCCCCGCGTTATCTTGCTCGTTGTTCGGCGGCCTCAAAGAATTTCTCTCAATCCAAGCTCGTATATCAGGTGAACTGAAGGGGCAACCACGTCGCAATTAAAGTACTTGAGAATTAGTGCGTACTTGCTGCTTAGTTCAGGAACCAGTCGCATCTGATTTCCAGCTCGGACACGGTTCGTGCCTGACGTCTGGGGGCCGCTGCCCGCTATTTTTTTTGTAATGTGTCCGTGGCAGTCGCCGTTCCAGAACAAAAGCCGTGCGTCATCGAGTTTGCGATTCCAGGTGCCCGCAACCTGTCGTCAGGTTTCGGACATTGCGTTCTAAATTGCACACGAATGAATAGAACAACAAGGCTATCAAGAACTCTCCTTTAAGGGCATCGCTGCAGGACTACACAAGCGGCCGCCGCCGGGACTAACAAGGTTGGTAGGCGATTCTGGCTTGAAGCAGAGGTAAAGGTCATATTGTAGTATCGCTTCAAAGGTACGCTTGATCCGAAGACGCGATTTGGATTAGCAGACCTCGCCAGCCTACGTCTTGGGCATAGTGTATGAGTGGCCCGCGTCGGTTGAGGCAGGTAGGTGCCCCCCGGCGTGGGAACGTTGAAATCCGACATCGGATAAACAACGGGAGTTGCTCGAAGTGCGAGTGCGTACCGTGAAGCTACATGGCTTCCCCACCTGCGAAGCGAACCGGACCAGCGTCAGGGAATGGCCGCCGGTTGGTCCGGAAGAACGGCTGGCGGACATGCATCCGAACGCCAGCCTGGCGTCCCTCCAGGAGGGAATGCAGCAGCGGATCGCGTCCGATCT
The DNA here is from genome assembly GCF_030160715.1 of Bradyrhizobium iriomotense. Lineage (GTDB taxonomy): Bacteria > Pseudomonadota > Alphaproteobacteria > Rhizobiales > Xanthobacteraceae > Bradyrhizobium > Bradyrhizobium iriomotense. Next base: position 31,560 of record NZ_BSOW01000051.1, on the reverse strand, counting down.
TCACGATTCGACCTGCCAGCATTTGATTGCCGCGAGCCTCGGCCTGATGCGCCTGCGCACCTGCCTGAACGACCAGGCCAGTGCTGCGCGGCTATGTGACGAGATCGATGCCTCGATCGACGAGGCGCTGCGGGAGATCCGAGCGTTTGCTTATCTGCTGCATCCGCAGAATCTGACCGTCGACGGATTGAAAGCGACGATCGAACGCTATTCGCGGGGATTTGCCGCGCGGACATCGCTGCAGGTCACGACCAGGATTTCGTCGGACATCGATCGCCTGTCGCGCGACAAGCAGCACGCGTTGCTTCGGGTCATCCAGGAGGCCCTCACGAACGTCTTTCGTCATGCGAAGGCGACGGAGGCGAGAATCGTCGTCGCCTCGAGCGGCAGCCATTTTCAATTGACCGTCAGCGACAACGGCCAGGGCTTTCCGGCGGAGCGCGCGAAATCCGGTACGAAGGCTGTGATGGGTGTTGGAATTCCAGCCATGCGGGCCAGATTGCAGCAGATCGGAGGTACGCTTCACATCCAGTCCGACTCGGCGGCGCGACATTCCGGCACAACCTTACTGGCGGTGTTCCCGCGCGATATCGCCGGGAACAAACGTAACAGAAAAGCGGCCACAACCCTCGTGAGGGCCCGCGCAGGCACATGAGAGAAGAAAACTGATCACCGGGGGCGGGCGAACGTCGCTTTTTCCGTAGCTGGCGTTTCGGGCTGCCACCGTGTCAAGGAACTGGGGTGCTCTGCCATGAAGCGCTTTCTGATCGCGACGATCACGAGGCGGTGCGATCGGGACTTCGGGTCGTGCTCGATCAGCGGGCGGATTGGGAGGTGGTCGCCAAAGCGAATACGGCAGCAAGGCCGTGCTGCTGCAATCGCCAACCAGCGCCACGTCGCCATCGTCGATTTTTCCATGCCACGCATCGCGCGGCGGATCAGGGAATACCCGCTTCAGACCGAGGTGTTGATCTTCACGGTGCACAATTCCAGCCTGCTCGAGCAGGAGGCGTTCCAGGCGGGCGCGCGCCTTCCTGCTGAAGTAAGACGCCAACAAGCCTGCTCGCGGCGGTGGAGGCGCTTCTGGCGCACAAGCCATCATGTCGAGCCGAACCAACTGATCGTCAGCGGGCGGCAACCAATGTCGAGCAGGCAGTCGCAATTGCGTTCGAGACGCGTTTCGACGTCGTGAGCGTCGATTATTCGATGCCACTCATGAGCGGACCGGAGGTCAGCCGTTCGTGCTCTGCAGCACGGAAGTCCTGATCTCGACAGTGCACTAGAATGAGAACTGCTGACCGAAGCCATCCTGGCGGAAATCCGCCGGCTCCTTGCTCAAGCTGGATGCTAGGAACTACCTGATTTCCGCGATCGAAGGCGCTAGCGACCTTAGGGAGGACAGGCTCCCGAACGAAAGTGAAATCGTCAACATACAAACACTATAAAACCAATGATGAGAGTACCTTAAATGCAAAACGTGAAGGCACCGGGAGATTATGAGGAATTGATCCATGTCATCCACGACCGCTACGATGACATGAGCAAGTCCTATCGAAAGATAGCCGTTTATCTAACCCAGAACCCGAATGATGTCGCAATCCTTTCGGAAACGCCATCGCCGATCGCTGCGGCATCCATGCCTCGAGCTCCGTGCGTTTCGCCCAGTCACTGGGCTATGAAGGTTTCAAGGAGCTTCAAGCGCTATTTCAGCGGCGCCTGTCAACTGCCGCTCCGGGGTTCGAGGCGCACACTAAAGCCGTGGAGGTTGAACTGGGCGCCCGTTTGGATCGCAGTGAAGTTGGTTTCCTGCGCGACCTGGTCGTCCGTGACATTGCCTCCCTTCAAGACATACTAAGGGACATCTCCCCAAAAGCTCTCTCAGACGCGGCGAGCCTCCTTGAGAGAGCCGACTCGGTTTTTCTGATCGGGCAACTGCGTTCAGCGCCCGTCGTTGAATTCCTTCGCTATATATTGACCATGCTGGGCAAACGTTGTGTATTGCTCGACGCAGGCGGCGGACTTGCTACGCACATCGCGCGTACGATCCGCAAGAAGGACGTGCTCTTGGCGGTATCGTTCCGCTTCTACGCAAACGAGGTCGTCAACGTTGTGGAAGAAGCTGGGCGCAATGGCGTTCCCATCATTGCGCTATCGGATAGCACGCTGTCTCCGCTGGCCAAGAGCGCCCGCGTTCTATTCGCGGTTCCAGAGCATGAATACACGCTTTCCCGTTCACTCGCCGCTCCTATGTGCCTTGCCCATGCTTTGATGGTAGTGCTGGCAGCGAGACTACAGAAAAACGATGTCAATCCGCGGATTCCAACGGTTACCGGTCAGTAGGGCGACTGGAGCGGCTTGCGCTTGGATCCCCATTCCCTTGGCCAATTTCACGAAGGGCGCACAACGGCTGCAGCCGTCGCAACTCCAGCAACTGAGAGTATGGCGCGGTCGGTCGCGCCTTTTCTATGTTCGTCGTCCGGTGATGCGCGCAGGCGAGCAGCGTCTCAAAAGACCAGTCGTCGATCGGTTACCGGGGGAACTCGGACCATGTCGGGCGTCGGATGGCGGGCACGTGGACGAGTCGTGATGGTTTGCGGTTGTCCCGTCAGGGCCGCCGTTTCAATTGCGACCAGTGCGCGCAGGTCGGCCAACCCCTCCTCCCCATCAGCCTCGGGCGGCGTTCCAGCTTTGATGCAATCTGAGAAGTATTCCACCTGTGCGCTAAAATGGTCGGTTTGCGGAAACTGCGTTTCGCTGACCTCGCCGTCGCGGCGCAGACGTAGTCTTGTTGCAGTCTCGAACCTGAAGCCGGGATCGAGTTCGAGATCGCCTGCCGTCCCGACGACCCGATAATTGTCGACGGCTCCCGCCCCGAAGCTGGCGACGAATTGCGCCAAACCGCCTGAAGGGAAACGCAGCAAGGCTGCGACAGACGCGTCCACCTCGCAAAAACGCGGATCATCGGTCGGTCGACGCGCCATCGCCATGGCCTCGATCGGCTCTTCAGCAAAGATGTGACGAGCCGCATTGACGCAATAAACACCTACGTCCTGGAGCGGCCCGCCCCAACTCGCAGCTTTCAGTCTGTGGTTCTCTTGGGGTGCCTGGAAACTGAATACCGATTGAAAGAAGAGCGGCCGGCCGATCGCGCCGTTGCGGATATGTTCGAGGACGGCGACGGTTCCGGGTTCGTTGTGAAGCCTGTAGGCGGTCATCAGAAACACGCCGGCTTCGCGCGCAGCGGCGATCATGGCGAGCGCATCTTGCTCGTTGGTAGCGAGCGGCTTCTCGACCAAGACATGCTTGCCGGCGCGAGCCGCCCGAACTGCGCAGTCCGCATGCAAGTGGTTGGGCAGAGCGATATACACCGCATCGACGTCAGAGCTCCTCAACAGAGCATCGTATCTGTCATAGCCGACGATCTGCCCAACAGCGTGGAACTCCGCCAACCGCGCGGCCTTATCCCGATCACCAGTCACGATCGCGGTGACCTTCGAGTTTGTTGACTGTCCGACTCCCGGCAAGAAGGCTTGTTGCGAAATCCGGCCCGCGCCGACAACTGCATACTTGATCATCATTTTCGCTTTCAGGACTAGCGTTGGATTGCGTGAGTGGTGGGTCGATTCCCTCCAACCTTATTTTCTCGCTCAATCGGTCATACAACGGAGGATGTGGTCCATATTCCAGGATAGCGGATCATTCTCGGCAAGCGCTGCAGCGACTTGCTCTGCGATGCCGAGGTGACATAGCCGTCCCATGCGCTCGCTCCGACCGACACTCCGGTCTTCACAGCGCTGACCTAATCAGCCCTCCGCCTGCGATACGCCGCTTCGAATCTCGGCACCCCAAGGGCTGGATACGAATGACCGCCAGCTCTGTCTCTGTTGATCAGCGTCCGTGTTCCGCTGGCTTCACTTAGGCTTTATAAAATAAGCCATGCCGCCGTTGCACATGGGCGTCGTTGGGTCGATTATTCATGCTCGCGACATGTTCCTTTTGCCAGCCCTCTCGGAGGCCATCGACGTCCCGATGATGCCCTCCGACGCCAATTTAGCGATCTTGGTGTCGGAGAGCCCGAGAAGTCCCGATAGTATCTCGCTGTTATGCTCTCCGAGCGTTGGTGCCGCTGTGCGAACCGCAAACGGCCCCGACCCGTCGCGGATCGGCATCGACGGCTGTGGATGCAAGCCAATGAACGCGCGTTCCACTTCCTGGAGAAATCCACGCGACCCGAGATGCGGGTCCCTGAGCAGATCAGTTGGCTGCCGGGCCACGCCGACCGCAACTCTTCCCGCCTGCAACTTCGACATCGCCTGGTCGGCATCGTGGGTGAGCGTCCAGGCTTCGATGGCCCTCTCTATCTCGTCCTCGATACAGCGGCGAGCTTCTGCACATTGCAGCGATGCGTCTATCGCCCAGTCTGGCCGTCCAATGAGAATAGCAAGCCTCTGCCACATTTTCTCGTCGATCGCGGCTAGCATGACCCAACTGTCCTCGCCCGAGCACCGAAAGCAGCCATGCGGAACGAACTGCGGATGTCGGCTACCATACTTCGGGGGCGGCATACCTCCGATCGACTGAACGGTGATCCACGGCGCCGCAAACGGCATCATGCATTCGATTTGCGCAAGGTCAATGAACTGTCCGAGCCCGGTATTGCGGGCGTGAATCAGCGCGACTAGAACTGCTGCGCAGCCGTTCAACCCACCGACGGCATCCCCAAAGGCGACGTGGCTCATCACGGGTGGCCCGTCCGGATTTCCGACCACGATCGGCAACCCTGCCCCCTGCTCAAGGGTTGAACCGTAAGCTCGACAATCGCGATAGAGGCTGTTCGCGCCAAAAGCTGACATTGACAACATGACAAGCCGAGGATTAAGCGTTCGGAGCACATCGTAGCCAAGTCCGAGCTTCGGCAGCACGTCAACCGAATAATTATCTACGACAACGTCGGCTCCCGCCAGAAGGCGCTTTGCAAGAACGAGGCCTTGGGGCTGCGTGAGGTCGAGCGTGATGCCGCGCTTGTTGCGGTTCATGACGCAAAAGGCTTGGCTCTTTTCGTACATCTGAGCGTCGACGTAAGGAGACCGCCGGTCAACACCGCGCCACCAATCCGGATACTTTGTGGACTCGATCTTGATGACTTCCGCGCCAAGATCAGCCAAGGTGCGTGTGCACAACGGGCCTGCCCAGCCCATCGTGAAGTCAATAACGCGAATCCCACGCAAGGGCTGCCGTCCGGCATCGATGCACGTGGACGACCGCACCGCAGCCAAAGATGGATGGGTTCGGATGTCCGCGACAGATCGCTGTTCACCAACAGCTGGAACCTTGCCCCCTCGGCGCGGAGGCGTCAATGTCAGCCGCTGCATCGACCCAACTGTCATGGCCTCTTCTTGGCCTAGGACGATAGGTACGATTGCGCCGCGCTCCCTTTTTTCTGTGTCGAGGAGCAGATCGGATAGGTTCGGCACTGGTACGATCGGGATCTTCCGCTTCAGTCCCTCTGCGAACCACTCCTGCGCTGTCCGAGCCTTCAACCTTGGCACGAAGTGTCGTTCGATCATCTCAAAGTGTTGCAGACGCTCTTCGCTGAGAACCAGAGCCGGACTATCGCGCAGTTCGGACAGCCCGAGCATATCGCAGAATGCGTGCCATTGTGCCGGCGTGAATGTCGTAACGCCGAGCCAGCCGTTTTTGGTTTCGTAAATGCCGCCCGGAAAAACCGGCCAGAAGCGGTTAATGCCAATCCGGCGCATGACCTCGCCGCGCGCCGAAGCCTCGAACATGAGATATTCGCTGATAGTGAGGCTCGATTCGAAGACACTGACCGACCACGACCGTCCTGCCTCCCCCTCCATTCGTGCGACCGCCGAAGAAGCCGCCGCGATGAAACCCCACAGACCGCCAAGGATGCCGGTCTGGAAATCCGGTGCGTGCAACGGCGGGCCTTCGGCCGGTCCAACGAGCTTGATAAGGCCGGCGAGCGCGCGAATGGTCGCATCGGTTGCGGTGAATCCCGCATAAGGGCCCTCGCGGCCGAACCAGCTCGCTTCGAGGTGGGTCAAACTGGATCGCCGTTGGTGGATCGCGGCGATATCAATGGAGGGGCAATTCGCCGGATCAATGTCCCTGCCGTCAACCAGAATATCGCAGGTCTCGATCATCGCTTCCAGCCGCGTTATCGCGTCCGAAGCAGCGGGGTCGATGATCGTGCTTGACTTGTTGAAGTTCAGGAAAGCGAACCAAGCGCTCTGGCCCATCGGCGTGAGCGGCGCGCAGTGGCGAATTGGATCGCCTGTCGGCGGCTCGACCTTCTGAACGTCCGCGCCGAAGTCAGCAAACAATCGCGCGCAATAGCTGGTTGCCGCCGAGCTACCAATTTCGACGACCCGCAGATGCGACAGTACTCCCATCGTGGCTCCATTTTCCCAATCAAAGGCTTCCAATCGGGATCTTTTGACTATCAAAATTGCTCCGCGCCGGATCGGGCCCTAGTGCGTGGCAAAGCCCTCATAGCCGCTCGCGACGACTTCGTCGCACTTTTGCCGATAGCTGCCCACACCCCCGGTGTAGGAGAGTACGCGGCGCGGCTTCCCTTCGACGTTCGATCCCAAGTACCAGGAATCAGTCTTGGCGATCAGCATCGCGTTGGCCGTCTCATCGTGATGCGCCACCCATTGATCTTCCAACGCTTTGGAAGGTTCGATGAACTTCAAGTTTTTGCCGCAGAGATAGCTAATGCATCCGGTTATCCACTCAACCTGTTGCTGCAAGCAGGTAGTCATGTTGCAAAGCGCGGCGGCGGGGGCAAGCGGCACGGCGGTCGTGAAGAGATTGGGATAGCCGTGCACCTGTAATCCCATGGTGGTCCGGATGTCTCTGCCCCACTCCTCCCTCAACGATCGTCCATCGCGACCGCGGATGTCGATGCGGGTCAAAGCGCCCGTTCCTGCGTCGAATCCCGTTGCTAGGATGATGACGTCGAGCGGGTGAATTGTGCCGTCCGCCGTCTGGATGCCTTCGGTCGTGATGCGCTCGATTGGGTTAGTCTTGACGTCGACAACTTCCACATTAGCTCGATGGAAGGCCTCGAGGAAATTCTGCTCCAAGGGTACCCGATGGGTCCCGAATCCGTAATCGCTCGGGATCAGCAGCTCGCAAAGTCTTGGATCCCTGAGCCGCTCGCGCATTTTCGCGCGCACGAATTCGGAGATCTCCGCGTTCACGCCCTCATCGAAAAACAATTCAGCGAAGGACGCTATCCACAACTTCACAGAACCGTCGTTCCAGCAGTCTTCGATCACCTTGCGGCGCTGTTGCGGTGGCAGACCGGCCCAGGCGTACTCAACGTCATATTCGAAGCCCGTGAACGTGTGCGGCAGCTGCTCGGTAAGGGCTTTGAACTTCGACTTGTAGGCCTCGACGTCCGCGGCGGTGTACTTGAGATTCTTCATAGGGAGGATGTATTGCGGCGTGCGGACGAACACCTTGAGATGACCGACCTTTTCCGCGATCGTCTGGATCACCTGGATCCCCGTTGCTCCGATACCGACCACGCCGACAAGCTTCCCGGCAAAATCAACCGGTTGCTGCGGCCATCGCGCCGTATGAAAAGCCAGCCCCTTGAACGTCTCCTGCCCCGGGAACGACACATGGGGCGCCGAAAGCATGCCGCAACAGGTGATGAGAAACTGAGTATCGATCACATCACCCTTGTCGGTCGCGACCACCCATCGCTCCGTCGTTTCATTGAAATGAGCGCTCTGGACCGTCGCGCCGAACTGAATATTCTTGCGCAGATCAAGCTGGTCCGCCACGTAATTGAGCCAGCGTTCGATTTCGGATTGGCTCGGAAACCTTTCGCTCCAACTCCATCCTTTGTAGAGGTCTTCAGAGAAAAGGTACTGATAGACGTGGCCCTCTGAATCGACACGCGCACCAGGATAACGGTTCCAATACCAAGTGCCGCCGACCTCCGAGGCCGCGTCGATCGCCCTGACGTTCAGCCCGAGCTCCCGTAGCCGGTACAGTTGATAAAGGCCAGCGATGCCGGCTCCGATGATCAGGACATCGAATTTGGCAGTCGCATGCGCGCCATTACCACCACTGGCCCCGCTCGTGGTTGGGGTCATCTTCTCCTCCCATCTGTTCTTGACGACCTAGCGAGGGAGAGCAGCAAGTATCGTACCAGTTGGGGGGCCGCGACAGTTAAGCGCAAACACAACGCCTAGAAAGTCGCAACGACTGCGGCGCCTTATGCTTTTGAAACAATTGCGACATACGTCTGCAGTACGACAGCTTCGAGCTGCATTCGATATGTCACGGACCGCAATTTGAGGGACCGCACGCGCGCAAACAATGGCCGGCAAGCGACATATATCGTGGAGCGATTGCCTAGAGCAGATCGTAGCGGTCGCACTCGACGCTAAACATGTGGCTGCGTGCTGCGCATAGGATTGGTCGCATTATGCACGCATGGCTTTTTTGATTTTCCTCACCAAAAGTCGGACAGCTTGTAATCATCCAATTCACGGTCATTCCTCCGAGCCGTGATCGAGCAAATTTGCGAGCGGTCAACTACCAACAATGGCAATTGATCCAGATGACAGACGCGTGTCACTGATTGCTTGCAAAACGTCGGACTGGAGCTTGCCGACATTCAGCAATAGCTCATTCAAAGATACAAACTCGCTTTGAGACAAGGACTTGCAGTAATGCATTCGTCTGCACTGACGTCACGCGCCCAGATCTCTGAAGCCGCGCCTGTCTGCTTTCCCGATATTGCTCAAATTATCAAGTGGCGCGACAGCTCCTATGCGGCCGATCTCTATATCGCCGCAGTTTCGTGGCTTGATCTTTTTACTTACCTGGATGGCCAGCCGGTAACGGAAGAGGAACTGCGAGTTCATTTCTTTCTTCGCGAGCGGCCAACACGGACCATGCTTCGGCTCTTTGAATCGTGGGGCCTCATCTCCAGACAATCCGGCCGACTGCACGCAACGCCGACAGCCGTTCGGTATCTGAGCGGAAATTCCCCGGACAACGTCGCGTCGTATATTGCAACGATGAAATACAAGTCATCTGTGCGGGAACTTTATGAGATCCTGCGACAGGATGGCTCGGATACCTGGCACGTTGAGCGCGGCGTAACCAAGACCTGGGACGCCTTGATGCAGACGGATGAGTTCGCCGATCTGAACACACGCGGGATGGAGGAACGCGGACGGATCTTTGCTCCGCACCTTGCGAAGCTGCTTGATTGCACGAATGATACTTGCGTACTCGATGTAGGCGGTGGATCGGGGGTCTATTCCGCGCATTTGTTGATGCGCTATTCCTCACTCTCGGCAACGATCCTTGAGCGTCCCCCCGTTGATCAGCTTGCAAGAACGTGCCTGGCGGACCGGAATCTATACCCGAGTCGCGCCAATGTCATAGCTGGCGATATGTTCGTTGATCCTCTGCCTCGGAATGCTAGCCTCCACCTCTATTCGCATGTGCTTCACAATTGCGGACCAGACAAGGTTCACCTTCTCCTGAGCAAGTCTTTTGACACCATTGCTTGCGATGGTCGGATAGCAATTTACGGCTGCCACCCTGATGATCGCGGAGGACGCCCATCCTCGGCAGCCGAAGCAGAATACTCCGTGCTGCTGACCACCGGATACGAAGGCTGCTGTTACACCTTTGAGGACATGCGGGCCATGCTCGAGAGGACCGGCTTCCAGGAGATGGAATTCCACAAATCAATCTGCAATCGCAGCCTCATCGTTGCGAGAAAGATCGCCTGACGCCGATGACTTCTCCGCTTTGCAGGAACGGCTCATTCCACCGCTGCTCTCAATGAGCCTCGTGAGCACGGCATGTCTATTCCAACCCATGTTCTCTTGTCTAAGCTTCGGACGGCCGGGTATACCTTTTTCTCCGGGGTACCGTGTTCCATCTTTGGTGATCTCTTCGGCCTTGTTGCCGAATCTTCAGGACTCCTGACTGTGCCGGCGGCCAACGAAGGTAGCGCAGTTGCGCTAGTTGCTGGCGCGGCGCTCTCAGGTCAACGAGGGGTCGTTGCGCTTCAAAATTCTGGGCTCGGAAATGTCATCAACCCGCTGACATCTCTGTTAATGGTCAACAAAATTCCCATCCTGCTACTCTTATCCGTTCGTGGCCACCCCGATGAACCTGCCGACGAGCCGCAACACACGATCATGGGTGCCAACACAAAGGCCCTCTTGAATCAGCTCTCTATTGAATGCTGTGACTTTGATGGCACCGAGTCTGGCTTGGATCGCGCGCTCGCACAAGGCGACGATACATTTCATCGTTCAGCACCGTTTGCATTGCTCTTTCGGAGGGGGCAATTATCCGAGTGCAGCCCCGACGAAAGACAGGTTAATACAGTTCACTATGGGGTCAGTGTCGGACAAGCCATTGAGTTGATTTACCAGCAGCTCGAACCCGATACTCTTGTTGTCTCTACGACCGGATACATTTCTCGTGAGCTGCTCCGTGTCCAGGATCGTCCCACTAACTTCTACATGCAGGGCTCCCTTGGACATTGCAGCGCGGTTGCGGCAGGGGTTGCGCTGACTTCGCCCACCCGAACCGTCCTGGCACTGGATGGAGATGGCGGCGCGCTGATGCACATGGGTATCCTATCGACTATCGGCTATGCCGCCCCCCAGAATCTCATTCATGTAGTGCTGGACAACGAAGGATACGTTTCGACGGGCGGTCAATTCTCGACGTCACGAACGACATCTCTCGAGGCCGTTGCCTCCGCCTGCGGTTATCGAACGGCTACTCGCTGTGAGCGGGCCGAGCATATCACGACAGCCTTGCGACAGTGCGCCTGGCGCAGCGGCCCTCATTTCGTGGTCTGCAAGGTCAATCGCCTCCATCCCTCTCAGCTTGCTCGCGTCACAAGTCGATACTCTCCGCTTCAGAATAAGACCATGTTTCAGCGCGGCATCGGCATCTGCGGCAATGAGATAGCGACAACCGACAAAATGGGGCTCGTGTCATAGCTCGGTGGCCGTCTATGGGCTGATCTTCATCGCTCTGGTTTGGAACATAAACGAGGTTGTCAAAGACCTGCTCCACCGCCTGCCCACATCCACTTCGAAGACGCGACCGCGGTCGTGGATCTCAAAGAGACGCCCAAAGAGAATTATGGCATGTACGATACCGATGAAGACTATCATCCAATGCTCATCGCAGGTTTGCCTGCCCACTCGGACGCAACGATCGACGTGAACAATCCGTTCACAGGAATGCTTCTTGGCAGAGTCCCGCAAAGCAGACCGGAGCATGCACGCCAGGCATTTGAAGCGGCCGCGCGGATTCGCCCCCGGCTCACGCGCCGCGAACGAACGGATATCCTCCTGGCGACGGCAAGCGCCATTAAGAGGGATCAAGGCCGGTTTGCTCGGCTCATCACAGCAGAAACAGGGCTCTGCCTGAAGGACTCTTTGCATGAAACTGCGCGTGCATGCGACGTCTGGTCATTTGCTGCCCATATGCTAATCCAGAGCGACGGCGAGATTTATCCATCTGACATTGGCGCAACCCCGCACGAACGGCGTATTTTTTCCATGCGTACGCCCCTCGCCGGTGCGATCTCAGCTATCACTCCGTTTAACCATCCTCTTAACCTCGTCAGCCATAAACTTGCGCCTGCGATTGCGACAAACAACCGCGTCGTCCTGAAGCCGTCTGAGCGAGCGCCGTTGACTGCGCTTGCGCTTGGCAGGATTCTCTACGAGCAAGGCCTGCCCGAGGGAATGCTTTCGATCCTGACAGGGGCTCCCGTCCCCTTGGGAGACGCCATGTTTACCGATCGAAGTGCTGAGCTCGTCACATTTACTGGCTCCGTTCACGTCGGGCACCATATTGCGGAACGAGCCGGTTACCGGAAGCTCATCTTGGAGCTCGGTGGGAATGACCCCATCATCGTGCTTGAGGATGCCGACGTCGATCGAGCAGCGTATTTGGCGGTTCAAGGAGCGACCAAGAACTCGGGTCAACGATGTACAGCCGTCAAGCGGGCGTTGGTGGTTGACTCCGTTGCCGACGAATTTGCCGAGCGGGCGCTCCATCACATGCTGAAGCTTTCGATCGGCGATCCCAGCGATCCATCGGTTGACATCGGCACTGTCATCAGTCGAGAGGCTGCCCAGCTAATTGCTCGACGGGTTGCCGATGCCGTCGATGCTGGTGCTACCCTGTTGCTCGGTAACCAGCCTCACGGCGCGTCCTATCCGCCCGCCCTATTGGACCACGTCTCACCGACGTCCGAACTTGTTATTGAAGAAACATTCGGGCCTGTGCTGCCGATCATCCGTTGTCCTAATGATGTTGATCAGATCATATCGATGGCGAACGCGACCCAGTTTGGACTTTCTGCTGGAGTGTGCTCCAATCGGCTTGATTATGTAACGAAGCTCATCGACGGTCTCGCGGTTGGCACCGTCAACGTGTGGGAAGTTCCCGGGTATCGCACCGAATTGACCCCATTCGGGGGAATCAAGCAGTCCGGACTCGGGCACAAAGAGGGCGTGCTGGAGGCGATGCGGAGCTTCACGCAGTTGAAGACCTACTCGCTTCCATGGTCAGTCTAGGCCAGCAGTTCTCTGCTTCGTTTGCGTATCATGACGATCTGGCAGGGTCGGCGGCAGTAGCCCTTGCAAATGATTGCGATCTTCTGATCTCTCCCACGGTGGACCGGATCTTAAGTTTTCCTGCCGCGCTCGAGCGTTTGTACTCTGCGAAGGCGGCCCACCGCACTTGTTTGAGCCAGACGTCGCGGTATCGTGGAGCTCGGCACCCACCTCGCCCCCCTCACGATTGGCTTGCGCGGTGTGATTTCCAATCTGTCTAGCGGGGAAACGTATTGCCTTGATTTTCTAAAGACATTTCAACGGTTTCGAAGAACGATTTTACGCAGCGCAGGCGCCTTTTGTCCGATGTCGTGACAATATATGTTTTGAAATCAGTGCAGAGTTCGTCGACTGTTTTATAGACGAGCTCCTCTGCTGGAAACACGCTGTCCTCGAGAAGGACGCCGATTCCGATTCCATGCAGAACGGCCTCCTTCAGAACAGGATAAGTCGTCATTTTGATAATATTTGGCATACTTGTACTGCTCTCAAGACAAGCTTTTTCCACTTCGCGGAGCGTCAGCGAACCATCCTCGGTTAGAATGATTCTCTCTTGGGCAAGTTCGGCAAGAGTGAGTGTCGGTCTGCCGGCGAGTCGATGCTCACGCCGCATGAACGCCATAAGCCGAGTCTTGCTTAGCTGCACGTGGAATAGGTTGGCAATGTCATCAGGCTCAGTGATGATAGCAATATCGACATCACGCGCTTCAAGCCGTTGCTTAGCAAGCTCCCAGGGCACCAGGGAGAAGGTGATTCTGACTGCGGGAAAATGCCGGTTGAACTCGGAAATAAGTGGCATTGCCGGGCGCGGCGCGTTCGCGATCACCGTTAGATGTCCGGCCGATAGGTCACTGTAGGCATTGATCTTCTCCGCGACGAGCTGCTCGAGGACTCGAACGCGATCAGTTAGCGCAAACAGTTCCTGGGCTGGTTTTGTCGGCTCGAGCCCGCTGCGATGACGGATAAAAAGGGTCGTCCCCATATGTTGCTCAAGCTTCGCAAGATGCTGGGTGACGGCCGATTGGGTGACACCGAGGACGGCTGCAGCTTCTGAAACGCTTCTCTGCCGGAAGACCTCTGTAAAGGCCGCAATCTGGTGAGAACTGATTTTCATGCCTTCGACGTCTGCTCCTCCTATTGCCGTAGATTCGCATTCCGATGCGGATTCAAGGCCTTCTCGCGCCCCTGTATGTAGTGAGCGGCCTAGACGCGATCAAAACGCCGCGGGCTCAGAGAATGAGGCACGCGGCTTTAGCGTTCGTCTCGATGTATGTGCTAATCACCGCTTTGTCTCGACCGACGATCGAAACAACTTACTGTCGCGACACCTACCCCCATATCACCCCTCCCCAAGCATTGTCTGCTTCAAGATCGCAAATCGACGAAAGACCCAAGATGCCGCCTCAACTCGCGGTAGAGGCTCCTGCTGCGCTAGTTGAAAATGAACATCACATGGTATCCGAAATGTCAAACTTCTGCTGCGTCTCCAAGCCGAGCTCGGCGCGTTACTCGCCAGCATAGGCAAACAAGGGCTCCTGCGCTTGGAGAGTGTTTTCTCTGCGCGACTGAACACACAACCTTGATTTTTGACTGCGCCAGTTGCGCGCTGTTTTTTTCACAGTTCATCTCGACCATTTAACTTGTTTGTTGGATGCGCTTCCCAGCAAGACCAGTAAGATGTGGCATAATTTACTGTGCGTATTAAGGCTGTCGTGCAGAATAAAATTGGCACCGGCGATAGATGCGGCGATTGGATCGCCAGCTTATTTAATTGCAGCAATACTTCAACTATTAGCAGGGCTAATAATAGGACATTTCTACGTCAACTGCGCTTGCTACGCCTCGTCTCCGGAAGCAGGCCGCAAACCACTATCAATCAGGCCTATCGAGAGCGCTGCGCTCATGCACAACGAAATCGGGCGTGTCGAGGAGGTGATCCTCTCCCCATCGAAAGGGGACGGGGGGGCCGCCTGTCGACCTCGTACGAATTAATAGGAGAGGCGAATGAAAATAAGCACCGACCGTATCCTCACGACCCACGTCGGCAGTCTGCCGCGGCCCTCTGCATTGGAGGAGATGCTCCTGGCGAAAGAGAAAAGCGAACTGGACGCTGACCGCAATCCGTTGTTGGCGGCCAGCGTTAGTTCAGCGGTCCTCGACATCGTAAAAAAGCAATCGCTTATTGGGCTTGCGGTTGTCGATGATGGAGAGATGAGCAAATACGCCTATTCGACCTATGCGCGCGAGCGCATGACAGGTTTGACCGGCGTTGATCAGCCGCTTGCGTTGTCCGAACTGGCGGAGTTTTCGAATTTCGCAAAGCGGGTCAATCTAGATATCAAGACGCCCGCGTGCGTGGGACCTATCGCGTACCAGGGAGAGGCGGCGGTGGCGACGGATATCGCCAACCTCAAAACGGCACTCGATATGGTTCCCGTTGAGGAGGCGTTCATGAACGCCTCGTCTCCGGGGATTATGGCCCACTACATGCCGAACAAATATTATCCCTCGCAGGAGGCCTATCTCTATGCCTTGGCCGACGCGATGAAGAAGGAATATGACGTCATCGCCGCATCGGGCATCCTTTTGCAGATCGACTGCCCTGATCTGGCGCTCGGACGCCATTTCCGGGCGAAACCGATGGACGTCGCAGAGTTTCGCAAAGAAATTGCCCTTCACGTCGAGGTCCTTAATCACGCCCTGCGCGACATTCCCGCCGGTCGGATGCGACTGCATCTATGTTGGGGCAATTACGAATCGCCCCATCATCACGATATCGATCTGCATGAGATCTTCGATATCATCATCAAGGCGCGGCCGATGGCACTTCTACTGGAGGCGGCAAATCCACGGCACTCGCACGAATGGAGTCTGTTCAAGGAGACACAGCTCCCCGACGACAAGATTCTTGTTCCCGGCGTCATCGACACCTGCACGAACTACATTGAACATCCCGAGGTCGTCGCCCAGCGCATCGAACAATACGCCAATTTGGTCGGACGGGAGCGAGTGATCGCCGGCACCGACTGCGGCTTTGCCAGCTTTGCAACGTTCCACACGGTCGATCCGGACATCGCCTGGCGCAAGCTCGAGTCGCTTGTGCAGGGCGCCGAGATTGCATCTCGCCGGCTCTGGAATGCGAACGCCAGGCCTTCCGTTCAAGCCGTTGCTTCCTGACAGCTCAAGTAGCCCCCAATAATGAAAATCATTCAAATCACCGATCTTCACCTGGTCCCAGCTGGCGATCGCCTCTTCGACAACGACCCGGGTGAGCGCCTGAACGCCTGCCTGGCAGATATCGCCAGGCAGCATGCAGATGCGGAGCTCTGCGTCATCACCGGTGATCTCGCTCATCATGGCGAAAAAAGCGCCTACGTTCGCCTGCGTGAGGCACTAAAGGTCCTGCCTATGCCGGTGCGGCTCTTGATGGGCAATCATGACGATCGCGCCAATTTCCGGAGCGTATTTCCCGAGGCTCCTGCTGACGATTTCGGCTTCATTCAATCCGCGCTCGACACGGCGGCGGGACGCTTTCTCTTCCTCGATACAAAGCAAACCGACAGCCACGCCGGCCTTTACTGTGAGCAGCGCCAGGCATGGTTGCGCACGCGTCTGGGAGAGTCACGAGGCAGCCCTGTCTATCTCTTCATGCACCACCCGCCGCTTCCGGTTCACTTCCGGCCGGCCGACGACATCATGCTGGACGACGCTGCAAGATTTGGACGACTCCTCGACGGGCACTCCATCCGCCATCTGTTCTTCGGGCATGTGCATCGCCCAATCGCCGGAAGCTGGCAGAACATTCCCTTTTCCACCTTGCGGGGGCTCAATCATCAATTGTGGCTCGATTTCGGTCACGAGCGAGGCATTCCTTGCAGCATGGAGCCGCCAGCCTATGCGATCGCGTTCCTGAACTCGGACGCGGTGGTGATCCACACCCACGACTTTCTCGATACAAGCGCAAAGTACCTGTACGAGCCCGACCTGCCCGTCGAACGTCAAGTCGTTTCAATGGCGCGACGAAGATAATCCTGATCCCGCACACGGCGGGGATCCGCTTCCCGCCGACGACCATCACGCCCGCCCGTTCCTTGTCTAGCCTCGGCGCGGCAGTTGTTCGCCGCGTTGGACACCTATTTGCGAGCCTTAAAGGAGGATCCTCATGAATTTGTCACGTCGCACGTTGCTCCGTTCTTCCGCCGCGGTATCGGCCGCGTCGGTTTTTGGTTCACTGGCCGGCTCCGCCTCCGCGGCCTCGGACACCGTAACCATCGCCTCACTCTACGATCTATCCGGACCGTTCGATGTCTATGGCGCACCGTCCAACATGTGCACGGAATTCGCGGTCAAGGAATTAAACGCGGCAGGGGGATTACTCGGCAAGCAAGTCGTCCTGAAGGCCTACGACTGCCAGTCGGACATCAACAAAGGTCCGCAATACGCGCAGCAGGCGGCGCTGCGCGACCGGGCCGTGATGGCGGTGGGCGCCTTGACCGGAGCTGCCCGAGAGGCCACGCGACCGGTTCTGCGCAAATACAAGGTGCCGTACTTCTATGGTTCGATCTATGAAGGTGGCGCCTGCGAACAGAACATCTTTTGCTGCAACACCGAAGGAAACCAGCAGGTCGTTCCGCTGCTCGAGTGGTCGTTCAAAACTCTCGGTAAGAAACTCTATTACATCGCTTCCGATTACAACGCGCCGCGCACATTCGGGGCCTGGAATCACGTGATGGCAAAGCGCGAAGGCGGCGAAGTGCTTGCGGACGACTATTATCCCCTCGATGTTACGGATTTCACTGCGGCAATCGCCAAGATCCAGGCGGCAAAGCCGGACTTCATCCATTCCTGCCTGGTTGGTGGTCCGTCAATGTCCTTCTACCGCCAATGGGCCGCAGCGGGAATGTTGAAGAAGATTCCCATCGTCTCGATCATTTTCGGTGGCGGGCAAGAGCACGAGATTTTGGCACCTGAAGAGACGAACGGCATCTACGCGGCCTATAACTATTTCCAGGAGCTCGATACGCCACGAAACAAAGCCTTTCTGGCGCGATTTGCTCAAGCGATGGGTCAAAACCACGCCTATATCAATGGCGAGGCGATCGGTGGATACAATACAGTCATGTTGTGGGCAGAGGCCGTCAGGCGCGCGAACAGCTTCGATCGCGACGCAGTAATGAAGGCTTGGGAAACCGGGATCACTTGGGAAGGGCCCGGCGGGAAAATGGTCACCGATGGGCCTACGCACCACACGACCCAGGACGTGCGCATTATCAGGGTCGAAAACCGAGTCTGGAGCCTGGTTGCAACCAAAGAACAGATCCAGCCGGACAGCTATGGCGGCAGGTGCGACGTCTTTGCCCACCCAAACCAGACGGAATTCTTGATGCCACAGATGTAGTCGGCCGCGCTCACGGCGCTGCGTCTCCAAAGCGGCGCAGCAGTCTCATTTGCTTGCTGTTCGTTGTCATCACTCGGCAGGAGAGCACGCCTCTTCTCTCGAGCAGCCAAGGAGAATTCTCGTGAAGCTATCTCGTCGCTCGTTTCTCGGCACTTCCGCAGCGCTCTCTGCTGCATCCATCGCCGGTTCTTTTGCCGGAGGCGCGTGGGCTGCATCCGACACCGTCGCTATTGCTTCGCTCCATGATTTGTCGGGAGCTCTTGATATTTATGGCGTACCCTCGAATTTGTGCATGAAGGTCGCCGTCGAGGAGATCAACGCCGCTGGCGGCCTGCTCGGCAAAAAGGTCGAGCTAAAGGTTTATGATGGCCAGTCCGACATCAACAAGTACCCGCAATACGCGCAGAAGGCGGCGCTGAACGATCGGGTCGTCATGGTACAAGGTGCGCTCAGCGGCGCCGCGCGCGAAGCCACACGCCCCGTACTGCGCAAGTACAAGATACCTTTCATCTACGGCTCGTTCTACGAAGGCGGACTTTGCGAGAAGAATACATTCTGCGTCAACACGGGCGGTAACCAGCAGGTTGTTCCTTTGCTCGAATGGTCGTTCAAGAATCTCGGAAAGAAGCTCTACTATATTGCGTCGGACTATAACGCCCCCCGCAATTTCGGGATCTGGAATCACGTGATGGCCAAGCGCGAAGGTGGCCAGGTGTTAGCCGATGATTACTATCCCCTCGATGTCACGGATTTCACCGCGGCCATTGCAAAGATACAGGCCGCCAAACCGGATGTCGTGCATTCCTGCCTCGTTGGCGGCCCGGCCATGTCGTTCTATCGCCAATGGGCAGCGGCCGGGATGCTAAAGAAGATTCCGATCATCTCCATCGTGTTTGCCGCTGGCAATGAGCACGAGGTTCTTGCTCCGGAGGAAACGGACGGCGTGATCGTCGCGTACAACTACTTCCAAGAACTCGACACGCCGAAGAACAAGGAATTTCTGGCCAAGGTGGAAGCCGTTGCCGGCAAGAACCACCCCTATATCAATGGCGAGGTGTTCGGCGGCTATAGCGGCGTCATGCTCTGGGCCGAAGCGGTCAAGCGTGCCGGCAGCTTCGAGCGGGAGGCGGTTCTGGCTGCCCTCGAAAGCAGCATCCGCTGGGAAGGTCCGGCCGGGGTCATGACCACGGATGGCCCCACCCACAACACGACCCAAGACGTTCACATCATCAAGGTCGAGAACCGCGTCTGGAGCCTGATCGAGAAGAAGGAGCAGATTCCGCCGGATACGTATGGTGGCAAATGCAACGTCTTCACCAATCCCAACCAGACGGATTTTCTGATGCCGCAGATCTAGGTGGGCCGGCACTCGCGGCGCCGCACTTTTCGCGGCGCCGCCAGCCCGATTTGCCCATCTCCATCTTCGCAAGCCGAGATCGTTCATGGACAGTTTCGTCATATTGTGTTTCGCCGTGGTCAATTCCGTTGCGCTTCTCGCCCTGATCAGCTTGGGACTCGCGGTCATTTTCGGCATGATGCGCGTCATCAACTTTGCTCACGGCGAGTTCATCATGCTCGGCGGATACGCCACCGTGATCGCCAATCATTGCGGCGTCAATCTTTGGCTCTCCATGCTGGTTGTCGCCCCAATGTTCGTCGCTCTGATCGGTGCCGTGGCGGAGCGACTGATCGTTCGCCGACTGTACGGTCATCTGGTCACGACGATGCTGGCAACCTGGGGTCTTAGCCTGTTTTTGATCGGTGCGGTGACCGCCATCTTCGGCAACACGACGATGGGCGTGAGCGCACCGCTGGGCAATATTCCGATAGGTGCCTACTCCATCGGTGCTTACCAACTGTTCTTGATTGGAATCACAGCTCTGCTGGTCGTGAGTTCTCTACTTGCTTTGCACTGGACGAAATATGGACTGATCGCGCGGGCCGCGATGCAAAATTCGGAAATGGCAGCGACCCTCGGGATCAACTGTGATCGCGTGTATGCGGTCACTTTCATCGTCGGCGCAGCGATCAGTGGCTTGGCCGGAGCGCTGCTTGCGCCGATATCCGGTGTCCTTCCTCATATGGGCGCGGCCTATGTTGCCCGGGCCTTCGTCACGGTGATCAGCGGTGGCGGAGCCCTAATTACGGGCTTTCTGTCGGCCGCAACGATACTCGGGCCGGTGGAGGCGTTGCTTTCCTATTTCGCAACACCGGTCGTCGGTCAGGCCTCGCTGCTGCTTTTGGCCGTCATCATCCTGCGCCTGCTTCCGACGGGCGTCTCCAGCTTGTGGACCGGAGGTCGATAACATCATGATGCGCCAAGTCAAACATGCCCTTTTCCCAGTCGCCCTTGTGCTCTTCGCGGCTCTCGGGCCATTCGTTCTGGAGCCTTACGATCTGGTCAATCTATCGGCCTTTTCGGCCATGGCGATCGCAGCACTCGGCCTTGCCTTCGTCTGGGGAACACTCGGGATCCTGAACCTCGGACATTCGGTGTTTTTTGGTCTGGGTGCCTATGCCTATGCAATCGCCGTCTCTAATCTCGGCGACAGCACGCTTGCCGTGTTGATTGGCATCGCGATGCCGGTCGCATTTTCGCTTGTCCTTGGCTATTTCCTGTTCTTCAGCCGCCTGGGCGACGTCTATCTCGGCGTTATCACGCTGTGCGTAACGCTGATCTTCTATTCCTTCATGACGTCAACCGCCGATCCCTCGTTTCACATCGGCCCGGTGCCGCTCGGCGGCTTCAATGGGATCACGGCGGTCCCGTCACTCAATATGCCCGGCGATCCGCAGGCATTTCTATCCACGGAAGCAACTTTCTCGATCTGCCTGCTTTCACTGGCGGGAGCTTACATTCTGCTCTCGTTCCTGCGCTCGAGCGATGCCGGTCGGATCATGACGGCGATCAGGGAAAGCGAATTGCGGAGCGAGCTTCTTGGCTACGACATCCGCTTCTACAAGCTCGTCGGCTTCGCAGTGAGTGCTGCTATTGCTGGGCTTGGCGGGGCACTTTACACGGCGGTGATGGGCTACGTCAGCCCGAACGTCTTTGATCTTCCGCAAGCCTCGCAGTTCGTTCTGTGGGTGATCGCCGGCGGACTCGGGGCCTTTGTCGGACCCGTGGTGGCAAGCTTCGGCTTCCAGCTCCTGAGCAGCCAGCTCGGCGCAAACCAGGTTTTCAACACGGAGCTTATTTTCGGCGCAACGATCATCCTATTCGTCATGCTCGTGCCGCAAGGCCTGCAGCCGATGCTTCTTGGCTTATCGAGCCTGAAGTTCCCGAACCGTTTTGGCATCTTGCGACGGAAGGAGAAGCCGGCATGAGCGGGCCCCCCATTCTTGCGACGCGCGGTCTCGTTAAGCGGTTCGGGGGTGTCGCCGCGGTTGATGGCGTCGACCTTGTCGTTAACGCCGGCGAAATCCGCTGCCTCATCGGCCCGAACGGCGCCGGCAAGAGCACGCTCTTCAAATGTCTTACACATCAGCACCAGCCGACGAGCGGCCATGTTCTGTTCGAGGGCCGGGATCTGCAGGGGCTGGCCACCCATCGCATTGCCCGGCTTGGGATCGCCATTAAGAACCAGATTCCCAGCATCTACGCCAATCTTGACGTCCGCGAGAATATCCGCCTAGCCGGCCTGCGGAGGGGACTGGAAAAGCGCCAGCTAGACAGGGTCGTCGAGCTGACGCTGGACGAGATCGGCTTCAACGAACGTCTGGCCAGTCAGCCGGCCGCGACCCTCTCGCACGCGCATCGGCAATGGTGCGAGCTCGGCATGCTGCTCGCGAGCAGCCCGCGCATTGCACTACTTGACGAGCCCACCGCCGGCATGACGCGCGAGGAGATGTTGAAGACCGTCGACATCATCAAACGTCTCAACGCCAGCGCTACGGTGATCGTCGTCGAGCACGATTTGGAGTTCATCGCGCGCCTTGCGCAACGAGTTACAGTGCTACACAGGGGAAAGGTGCTGGTGGAGGACACCATGGACAAGATCGAGGCAAACGAGATTGTTCGCGACATTTATCTCGGCCGCAAGAAGGAGGCCACTCATGCTGAAAGGTGAACGGTTGATCTCGGGCTACGGCAAGACGCAGGTACTGCGCAGCCTAAGCTTCGATCTCGGCGCTCATGAGATCTTGGGCATCATCGGCATCAACGGTATGGGCAAGACCACCTTGCTCAAGACTGTCATGGGACTGTTGCCGGTGGAAGGTGGCCGGATCGTGCTGGACGGTGATGCGATCGAAGCTCTGCCGGCCTATCGACGCAGTCGCCTCGGCTTCAGCTACACCCCGCAAGGCGGAGCGGGTTTTCCGGGCCTCACCGTAAAGGAGAACTTGTTGCTTGCGGGCATGATGCCCGGATCCGGCAACGCAAAGCCGATTGCCGAGATATTGTGTCTCTTTCCGAGACTCGAAAAGCTCCTTGCGCGCCCCAGCGGTGCGTTGAGCGGAGGCGAGCGGCAGTTGCTGGCCCTGGCACGCGCCATGGTTCGCTCGCCGCGGCTTCTTCTGCTTGATGAATTGACGGAAGGCATTCAGCCTTCGGTGACCGACGAAATCGCCGAATGCCTGTTGGCGATTCATCGGTCGGAAAAGACGGCCATGATTATTGCCGATCAGGATCTCAGTTTCTTGGCCTCGCTGGTCGGCCGAGCGCTGGTCGTCCAGAAGGGACAGATTGTGGCGGAGCGGAATCCAACTGAACTCCTCGCCGATAGTGTTTTCCAGACGGACTGAGGTCATGCCGGCCCCGGGCCCGTGTCCAGCGATGCTGGAGGTCGCCAGTATCCCGGATATCAGCAAGACAGTCTCGATCCGTCCCGAAATCGTGATCATCCCGTTCAGACCAGCGCCCACCGTTCATTTTGTGGAGCCACTATGGCCACCAGAACCCTCTCAGTCCAACCGACCGTCCACCTCGGCGCTCAGATACACGATACCAAACTCGGTGCGTACTGCGAGGTCGGTATGCGCACGATCTTGCGAGAAGTGACGATGGGCGATTATTCCTACGTCGAAAACGATTCCCAGATCGCCTATACCACGATCGGAAAGTTCTGCTCGATTGCGGCAATGACCCGCATCAACCCCGGCAACCATCCGATGCACCGCGCGAGTCAGTCGCATTTCACCTATCGGGCGAGTGCCTATTTTCCCGGCGAGAGTGAGGAGGCAGAATTTTTCGATTGGCGGAGGCAGCATCAGGTCCACATCGGCCACGATGTCTGGATAGGTCACGGCGCAATCGTCCTTCCCGGCCGCAACGTCGGCACTGGTGCCGTGGTTGCGGGCGGTGCAATCGTTACCAAGGACGTGCCGGCCTACACGATCGTCGCTGGTAATCCGGCCCGCCCCGTCAGGCGGCGGTTCTCGGACGACATCGCCGGGCGGCTCGCCAGGCTTGCCTGGTGGGGCTGGGATCATGAAAGCCTGCAGGCGGCGCTGCCAGATTTCCGCAAGCTGACGATTGACGAGTTTCTGAGCAAATACGAAGGGGCCGGTCTTGCCAGGTTGAAGTCTCCGCGTTGATCGCCTCGAGGGGACTGGTTTCTGATTGTCAGAGGCTCGGCTCGTCCTCGAGCCCGTTCAAAAATCGTCGATCGCGCTCAATGGTCTAGTGCGGCGATTAGCCCTTGAGCGGCGCGTTGTCGAGGGTTCAGCGACGTCCCGAAAGAAATGCTAGCATCATGAAGAAAGGGGTTGACGTGTCATCCGTTGCACGAACTGAGTTTGCGCTCGCTGAGGTTCAAGCGATCAAAGAAGCTGAACCCGAGAAAAGCTTTCGATTCTACGACAATCGGCAAAAATACCTGATGTTCGTCAATACGTGCAGCGAGAAGCGCGTTGTATCAGAACGAATAGCGCTCGAACTCGATCAGATTCATCCACGTCCGCCCGCTGTGCGTGTCTTTGATGCGGGCGTTGGTGACGGAACGGTGCTGGCCCGCGTGCTGCGTTCAATGCATCAACGCTACGAGCATTTGCCATACTATGTCGTCGGGAAAGAGATCAGCCTCGAAGACATTCGCCTGACGCTCGAGAAGCTACCTGATCGGTTTCACGAGCACCCGGCTATGGTCGTCGTCCTAACCAACCTTTACTATCACGAAGCCCCATATCTTTCGCCAAGCTCGGCATCAGCGAAATCCAGACTCGTCTGGCATGAAGTCGCCCTGAGCGGACGGACTGCGGCCGAGTACGAGCGCCAGATCAATGCTCTGGAGCCGTTTCTAGCTCAACATTGGAAGGCCAGTGTAAGCAAGAACTCCGGCAACCCGGTCTATGAGCGCCCGGTCGTTCTGGTGCTGTATCTGCAGAGCTGCCAGTTCCTGTTGGACCAGGTCATCCCCAAGCAAGGCGCGATCGTGGCGGACTACGATCTTGTCATCGCCTCTCAGCCCTATCGGGCACGTGCGTCGGCGGAGTTCAAGGCAAAGAAGGTCATTGCGCCACTGGCACTCGCACTTGCTCCGGGAGGTCGATTGGTCGGCATTCATTCGTGCGGCAATGATCCAGGCCTGGAAATCATTCAGAGCGTGTGGCCCGGGGAACAGCCCTTCGCAAGCGATCGTCGAGACATCTTGCGCGAAACGAAGCTCGCGATGGGGCATGAGGCACGCCAGTACAACTTCAATGCGCTGACCGATAAACAGTCTAGATTCAAGTACGTGATGCATACGTTGCCCAACGAAATTGACGCGGACGCCACGTCCATCGGGACGTCAACAATGTTCGCAGCCTGGAATAACGCCAGCTACGTGGCGCAGATTGAGGACGAGCGACTGGCCCGGGCAATGACGGACGATCGGTACTTGGCATGCACTAAGGAGATCTTGCGCAAACATAATGGACTCTGGTTCTGGGACGAGTCTTACGTCATCTCTCGAAACCACAAACTATGAAATAGTTCAGCCCCCCGCTGAGGCGGGGGACTTTTTCCGCTCGCTTCCAACCTCAAAAGACCCGGCTAGTGACGTCGAGCCTCTGGGCGAAGATTGCCGTGCGCTCGCGTTGCAGCCGAAAAAGGACCAGTTGATGACCGAGTCAAAGGCCCAAGCTTGCAACGAGGGGGACGCTTGCCAGCAATTTCTCGGTCAGTACTCCATCGAAATCACGCCGGGCGATACTCGCGCGGTTGAGACAGCGAGGCGAGTCCTTTCGCCCGGAACAGAGATATATCTTGCGAATGTATCAGGAGAGCCGCTAGGGACGTTGGTTGCAAGAGCGCTAGAGCTCAGGACATCGGGCTTCGTTCCGGTGCCTCACGTGGTTGCACGTAGATTCGAAAGCCACAATCAGCTCGAGACAACACTGGCCCGACTGCAGGAGGTGGGCATCGATCGAGCATTGTTGCTGGCGGGCGACGTTGCGCGCGTCGTCGGACCGTTTCCCTCCAGTCGAGCGGCGCTTGAGACGGGCCTATTCGCTCGCTATGGGTTTGAACGTATTGGCTTCGCCACCTATCCGCAGCCTCATCCGCACATCCCGACCGATGTGCTAGATGGCGAACTTGATCAAAAGGTTTCGTTGACCGCTCGGCAAGGGATGACGCCGTGGGTGGTGAGCCAGTTTTGTTTCGAGCCAGACGACATAACAGCACATATCAGTCGTTTGCAGATGCGAGGAATAATAGATGACGTTCGCGTCGGTTTGGCTGGCCCTACTACGCTAAAGAGCGTCATGCGTTTGGCGCTCATATGTGGCGTATCAAACTCTGCTCAAGCATTGCGCGCTCAAGGTCATAGACTAAGCCGTCTTGCCGTCGGTTATGAGCCGCGGGAGCTAATTGATCGACTCTTGCACAAAATGAAAAGCACGGTTGAATTGCGATCGTTACGAGCGCACTTCTTCGGGTTCGGTGAACTTCAGCAGACAGCTACGTGGATTCGAAAATATAGAGGTAAGGAGGCGACGGCGTAGATGTGCCCCAACGGCCTCATGATCTGTTTCGGCACACGCAAGTTTCCGGGAAGAAAGATAACCGTTACAAGACTGCAACCTTAGCATGGTGCTTATGTGGTTTGTCTCCTACCCGGCCGGCTCATTGCATCCTCTGACAAAGCGACAGGACACATCTTCGGCGGTTACGAGGATCTACGCGGCTTCGATCCCAGCGTTCAAGGCTACATGTTTTTCTGTCTCGGCATATCGGCGGGCGAGGATTTCAGGCGCCGCCGCGCCGGCTTTGCGTCTCTATGGGCGTTGCATCGGTCACCAGCGACGATTGTAGGCGCGACCGGCGATTCGGGCAGGCGCCTGTGCCGACTCTTAGCCCTGATCGTCTGCCCAACAATCATTGCTCGTGGCCTGAAACAGGATCCTGCCGGATGATCCGAGAGGGTTCATATGTTGCTCTCTGTCAACTCTTTACGCGGATGGTCACGCGAGGATTGCCTTCATCATCTGTGTAGTCCTCCACAATCACTTCGATTTCGTTGGACCAAAACCAAAACTGGCGCAGATGTTCTGCTCTGTGCTGAGCAACAATTTGAGCCTTCTCAAACTCAGTCAACTTTCTTCGAATCATTGGACTCTTCAAGCATCCACGGTCGCTAGTGGTCCCCAGCAGCACACAAAGAAAATACGACTGCCCCCGCACCAAGCCCTGCAGCGCTACTCGTGCCGTCGGTTGGACGGCCTCACGATAACGACAACTTCGTGGATGGGCTTGCGGAGGCGCCACACCCAGCGCCGCGGCCGCAATCCGTTCGGCGGCTCCGAATTTCTTGGCATGACGCCCTCTCCAAAAAGCCCCGGCCACCTTTCGGCAGCCGGGCCAGTCTCTGGGAGGAACGGGCCTGAAAAATTATCCCGAGCCACCGCCCCGTCAGGAGTGATAAGGCGGCTCTCTCACGCTACTCGGACCAGCTGTCGAGAAGCTGACGAGCCCCCGTCTGGAAAACGCAAAGGACCTCCTTTGCTGCGAGTGCCAGCGCAGCCGACATGGGTCGGGATTTTTCGCGTACAAGGATTTGTGGCAGGAAAATTGGCGCTCACCTGATCCGACATTCCGTCGGCAATCTTCAGTACGTAGCGAGCACCGCAGTCGATGAATTGACAGCAGGCATTCGGCGATTCATCAGCGACCGAATGCTAGATGGGGTTCAGTGCTTGCGCGATCTTCGGCGACAATCCGCTTCAGCTTGCTGTCTCTTGCTCGCGCTGACGCAGCTGGTTCATCTCATGCTGACAAATGGCCGAGCTGCCCAAACCTCAGCCTCGGGGCATGCCGTCCGCTCGAATATCCATGCAGGAACCTCAAGCAATCGATCTGTTGCGAACCATGCAGAGAACAGCGGAAACCGACATCATCAGCCTTCTCGACCTTTCCCTGAACGCGGAACTCGGCGATCAAACCAGGGATGAAATCGATAAAGAACCTCACGAAGAACGGTTCTGTGGGTATTCCTGAGCCTTGTTGTATATGGGAAGAACGTGAAGTGGACCCTATGCTGAGGACCACTGGGTCCGGTTTCTTAAGTGGAGCTGCTGCCGTTCGTTTTTTCCAATAACTTTATGCCACTCTTACTTGCTGCTGTTGTGGCTGTGGGGATGTGGGCAACGCGCAGCGTTGTCCAAGCTTCTCGCTTGCGAGAAGCGTCATATCCACAGCCACTTCGCCGAATGCGCCGGTGACATCGGCCCGCCAGACCGCCATCGGCGCACGGTTTTCCAGCGCCTGATGAGGGCGCTGGAAATTGTAAAACTCGATCCATCGGGCGATTCCGGCTTTGGCCTCGTGGCCATCCGAATAACCCTTGAGATAGATGTCCTCGTATTTGAGCGAGCGCCACAGCCGCTCGATGAACACGTTGTCCATCCAGCGCCCGCGACCGTCCATCGAGATTCTGACGCCGGTGGCGGCCAGCGTCGGTGAAGGCGGCGCTGGTGAACTGGCTGCCCTGGTCGGTATTGAAGATCTCAGGCCGGCCGAAGCGCGCCAAGGCCTCTTCGAGCGCAGACACGCAGAACGATGTGTCCATTGTGTTCGACAGGCGCCAGGCCAGCACCGCACGGCTCGCCCAATCGATGATCGCCACCAGATACAGAAAGCCCCGGCCGATCGGCACATAGGTGATATCGGCCGCCCACACTTGATTCGGCCGGCCGATCACCATCTGGCGCAGGAGATACGGGAAGATCTTGTGTCCCGGCGCCGGCTTTGTGGTTCTGGGCTTTGGTCCCAGCGCCGCGATGCCCATCTTGCGCATCAACCGCTGCACGCGCTTGCGATTGATCCGACAGCCTTCGCCATTGAGCATCGCCGTCATTCGCCGCGAGCCCAGGAACGGCCAGGCCGTGAACAGCTGGTCGATCCGCCGCATCAGCTCAAGATCGTTGTCATTGGCCGGCCGCGGCGGCCGATATACGCTCGATCGCAACGCTCAGCAGTTGGCATTGCCGGCGGATCGATAGACTCTCATGATCGCGCTGAAGCAATCCTCGGCGATCCGGCGCGCTCATCTTCCGGACCTCCTGGCTAAGAAATCCCGCTCGACCGTCAATTGTCCGATCTTGGCGTGGAGCTTCTCGACCTCCAGTTCGTGGGCCGCCTCGCCATCCCGACCAGCGCCCGCGTCGAACGCCCGAACCGCTTGATCCTGAAGCTGCTTCTTCCACGCATAGATCTGGTTCACATGCACCTGGTAGCGCTGCGCCAGATCCGTCACCGTTGATTGTTCTCGCAGCGCCTCCAAGGCGATCTTTGCCTTCAGCGCCGCATCGATTTTCCGTCTCGTCTTCTTCATGGTCCGCTCCGTTTATCAAAACGGAACGGCATCCGCACCACCTAAGCCGCCGGTCCAATATCCGGGGTCCACTTCAAACGGTCGCATGGCGGATTCGATCAAAAGAAGCGACGATAGCCCAATGGTCGGCGCCGACGTCGGAGCCTGCAAAGGCGTTTCTAGATTGCGACCTGAATTCGATTGTGCGACGTTGAGTCAGACCTCTCGGTACCAATCGTGTAAATTGTCAATGTCGGTCGTCCAGCTACTGATGACCGGGCGCAACGTGTTCGAGCACGCGGCGACTCTCATACGGTGAATCACGGGGATGAGAACGGTGTCCTGCCACAGGATATCATTGGCCTTGACGAAGAGGGCTGCGCGCTTAACCGGATCGATTTCAACCTCGGCAGCATCGATCACCGCATCATAATCGCGGCTTGCGTAGCGCGGAATGTTGAATCCCTGCCACTTGCTCTCCTTGCTGGGAATGTAGCGCGAATGAAAGGCACGCATACGCCTCTCCGGGTCGGGCTGGGTACTTAGGGACGCTAACAATTCGATATCTGCATTAAACTTTGTGTAAGTGTCCGGATTTGCAACATCCGACGAAAAGAACACAGATGCGACAACCGATTTGAGCTCCACGTCGATGGCTGCCTTCTGACAGGCATGCTTGATGATGGCCTGAGTCTTCTGGCGCGGTCCGTTGGTCGAGGTCTGGAAAAGCAGTTTGAGCTTCCTTCCGTCTTTCTCGCGAACACCGTCCGGGCCGGGTTTCCACCCGGCATCGTCAAGCAGCTTGGCAGCCTTTTCGATACTGAACTCCCATGAGGTATTCTTAGAAACGAACTGCTCGGGGCCATTAAGGAAATTTGCGGTGGTGCGGCCGGCGCGGCCGTAAATGGCCTTCTTGATCGTCTCCCGATCAACGAGCAGCGCAAGTGCCTTGCGGACCGCGGGATCCGAGAACAGCGGATGTTTGGACATCAATGAGGAGCGTTCTTGATCGGCCTCGATCTTAGGGTCGGTGAAGTTCAGCGCGATGAACTCAACATCTGCGCCGACCGCATGGATGCTCTTGCCTTTGCCACCTTTTTCAATATGCAACAAAACGTCGTCTTCGACTTGAATATTCCAACCGAAGTCGTATTCGCCGGTCTGGATCACCGCGCGTGCCGCCGAGACAGCATCTCCTCCGCCCTTCATCTCGATTGTGTCGAAATAGGGTCGGCCAGTCATGTGGTATTGGGGGTTGATCTCGCCGCGGACGAGTTCGCCGGGCTTGAACTCGATGAATTTGTAAGGGCCCGTGCCCACCGGCGACAAGTTGTTCGGCGCCTTGCGGGATTTGTTGCCCCGATAATCGGCGAACAAGTGTTTTGGGATGATGGCGCCGGGAGCTCCGACAAATGCGTCGGCCCAGAAGGGAGTCGGCTGACTGAAGAGGATACGCACGGTGAGATCATCAATCCGTTCAACCGTTGTGCTGCGGTATGTTGCTATGGTTGCGGCTGCCGTGTCAGGATCTTTGGCGTACTCCCAGTTGAAAACTACATCGTCCGCGGTAAAGGGCTTGCCATCGTGCCATTTGACCCCGGGCTTAAGCTTCCATGTCGCTGACTTGCCGTCGGGCGCGAGCCCTCCGTTCTGGATCGAGGGTATCTCCGCGGCAAGAACGGATTGGAGGTTGCCATCCGGATCCCAACAGGCGAGCGGTTCATAGAAGAGGCGCGAGCCATCCTGGTCCTTCATGCTTATTCCAAGGTGGGGGTTGAGCAGGGTTGGTCCTTGCCACCACAACATCTTCAGCGGTCCACCACCGCCGCGTTTGGTTGGTTTGTAGGTTGATGGGACCTCGGCTGTGGCTACGCCGCCGATGGCGAGGATCTGCGTTGCCATCGGCGGGGTGATACCGAAGCATATCACGCGCTGGACGAAGGCCCGGCGATCCATAGATCCGCTCTTTACCTTATCGATCAAGCCAAGTAGCGCTGCGTCAAACATCGACGGCCTCCGGTGTTCAAGCTATGCTCCGTCCAACTGGTTCGAGGCTCGACATGATGGCCGTCTTGCTCCTATTTTCGTTCATCAAACGCTAGTAGTCTGTTGACGCTGTCCAACGGGCGGAGCCGCCCAAAAACCGCCCTGCTTTTCGCAACTGACGAGATCCGTGCGGCGTGAGTCTAAGAGTTGAGACACTCGCAATCCTTGTTAGTCATTCATTGGAGAGCCTTTGCGTGGTCAGGCCTCTCACCAGTTGAGATCGTACAATTGGACGCTACGTGCGATTCAAGGGGTTGCTTCCCGCATTACCGCTAGAAATGTTCCTGAATAGCGCGTCGTTGCCTCGAATAATTTGCTCCTCGTGCGAAACGGGCGGTCGGGGGCGACGACGGGGCGATTGAGCAGGCGACGCGCGAGGGACTAACGGCGACTATCAGCGAGCGTTACAGATCGTCGAACTGTGCGCAGAAGCGCGGATTTTCGCTGCGCTCATCGTCATCACAGGATTTCATCGCAAGCACGCCACACAACTCCTTCGCGGCCCTGAGGTCGGTCGGGCGGCAGGCGATTAAACCGGTTATTGCTTTGCAAAGCGACGCCAGGCTGAATTACCGGCCGCACTCCGTTTCGTACACTACGGGTTGAAAAAGCCTTTGACCGCGAGTATAGCGCGACAATCAGGATGAGAGCGGCGCGTCAATCAAGATGAGACGAGGCGGCCGAGTCAGGAGATAATTGACGCTGGCCGCCGGCTTGGCAA
>NZ_BSOW01000050.1 GCF_030160715.1 Bradyrhizobium iriomotense | reverse complement strand
TGACAGCCCTCAAGGCTTCGGTGGGTACCGATCCGATCGAACGGCGACCCAGCTCGGGCCGTCACCCGGGCTGGGCCATTCCTCACGGAACGGCACCCATCATAAGCGATCGCGCTAATACAAGGGTGGGTTAGCGAAGCGTAACCCACCACCTCTCTCGCCCCGTGGCATGGTGGATTACGCCTGCGGCTAATCCACCCTACGCAAGTTCAAGCAGTCGCCCGCTCACCCCTTCGTCACGTGCACCTTCGGTTTCTTGCCGGCATTCCACTTCCCGTCGATGGCGCGCTCGATTTGCGCGGCGAGTTGCAGCAGCAACCCGTCATTGGCCTGCTTGGCGATGGCCTGGATGCCGAGCGGCAGGCCGTGCTCGTTCTCGGCGAGCGGCAGCGAGATCGCCGGCATGCCGCAGAGATTGGCCAGCGGCGTGAAGGCGAAATTGCGCCAGAGATTGCCGAACCAGTCCAGCACATCCGGATTGTCGGAGATCGTGAGATATTCCTTTGTGCCGACCTTCGGCGTCGGCAGTGCGGTGACCGGCGTCAGGATGACGTCCCACTGCTCGAAGAAGCCACCGAAGCCGCGCGATGTCGTGTTGAACACCGCCTGCATCTTCGCCCGTTCGGCAAAGCTCGTATGGCGGCCCGCCTCCCAGATCCGGATGTTCATCGGCTCGATGAGATCCTCCGGCGGCCGCTCCAGCCCGCGCGCGGCGAGCATGTTTGAGATCACGACGGCGAAGTTGGAAATGTAGCATGTGGTCTGCGCGTCGAAGGCGGCGCGGAAATCGAGCTCGGGCAGGGCAAAGTCGACGTGATGGCCGAGGCCTTCGAGGAAGCGGCCGATCTTCTCCAGCTCGGCGGCGATGTGCGGCGTCGCGCGATAATCGCCCCATTGATGCGACAACGCGATGCGGAGCTTGCCGGGGTCGCGCTTGATCATCTCGGTGTAGGGTTGCGCCGTGGTCCAGAACGGCATGAACTCGCCGGGCGCCGGCCCGCGGGCATGATCGACGAAGGCCGCAGTATCGCGCACGCTGCGCGACTGGCAGCCCTGGATCGAGACGAGGCCGGTGAGATCGGACATGTGCGGTGCGAGCGAGAACACGCCGCGCGACACTTTCAGCCCGATATTGCCGTTGACCCCTGCGGGAATGCGGATCGAGCCGCCACCGTCGGTCGCATGCGCAATCGGCACGATGCCGGCCGCCACCGACGCGGCGCTGCCCGCCGACGAGCCGCAGGTGGTGTAGTCGGTATTCCAGGGATTGCGCGTGACATAGACGGCCGGATTGTCGGCCGAGCTGCACACGCCGAACTCCGGCGTTGTGGTGCGTCCGATCAGGTTCAATCCGGCCTGGCGGAATTTCGTCGTGAGGAAAGTGTCAGCGCCTGCGCGATTGCCGCGCATCAACAGCGAGCCCATCTCCTGAAGGCGGCCTTTCATGGTGGGTCCGAGATCCTTCATCAGGAAGGGCAGGCCGGCGAACGGGCCGCTGAGATTGGCGCCGTCCTTGGTGGGATCCGCGATCACGTCGTCGAACAGCTCGACCACGCCCGACAGCGCGGAATCGACCTTCGCCACGGCTGCCGCGGCCTGGCGCGCCAGTTCGGCAGGCGTGACCTCGCCCTTTTTGACGCACGCAGCCAGCCCCACGCCATCATGCTGCGCCCACTCATTCCAGCTCATCGGCAAAGTCATGTCGGTCCCTTTCGTGCGGGCGGCACCATAATTCCGCCGGGGACTCTGTCAACAAACCGGGCGCGCAGGGCTGCTGCGCTGAATTTGGAAGGCGCAGCCGCCTCATGACGTCCCATAGCCCGGATGGAGCGAAGCGTAATCCGGGGCGGCAAGCACCGGCCAATACGTCTTCCCGGATTGCGCTCCGCTCGATCCGGGCTACGATCCAATGTTTGCCCGACGCACTCCATGATCGTGGCGCGCGGAAATCGAACGAATGTGGCGGGAAGGCGGACCAATAAATCGACTCGGCGCAACAAAAAACCTCTGTCGACGGTTCCGCGCTGCACCTTGATGAATCAAGTCGGGTTGGTCCATAAGCGGCGTCCCGCGACCGGTGGTTCGGTTCGCGTCGCGTGCTTGGATTAGAGGAAACTGGCGTGGCAAACATCAACCAGAAGATTGCGCAGGAGCTCGGGGCCCGTGAGGAGCAGGTCGAGGCGGCGGTGACGCTGCTCGACGGCGGCGCCACGGTTCCCTTCATCGCCCGCTACCGCAAGGAAGCCACCGGCGCGCTCGACGACGCGCAGCTCCGCACGCTGGAAGAGCGGCTCGTCTATTTGCGCGAGCTCGAAGACCGCCGCAAGGCGATCCTCGAATCGATCCGCGAGCAGGGCAAGCTCGATGCGGCGCTGGAGGCCACCATCATGGCGGCCGACAGCAAGGCGCGCCTGGAAGACATCTACCTGCCGTTCAAGCCGAAGCGCCGCACCAAGGCTGAGATCGCCAAGGAGGCCGGCCTCGAGCCGCTCGCCAACCAGTTGATGGCGGAGCCCACCAACGATCCGAAGGTGGTGGCCGAAGCGTTCATCAACGCCGAGAAGGGCGTCGCGGATGCTGCCGCCGCACTCGATGGCGCCCGCGCCATCCTGGTCGAGCGCTTCGACGAGGACGCCGACCTGATCGGGAGCTTACGCGAGGAAATGTGGACCAATGCGCGCATGGCCTCCAAGGTGCGCGACGGCAAGAAGACCGAGGGCGAAAAGTTCGCCGACTATTTCGAGTTCTCCGAGCCGCTGACCAAGCTGCCGTCGCACCGCATCCTCGCGATGTTCCGCGGCGAGAAGGAGGAGATCCTCGATCTCCAGATCCAGGCCGAGGCCGAAGTGCCGCCGGCGGGCGTGCCGAGCGCCTATGAATTGAAGATCATGAAACGGTTCGGCATCGCCGACCTCAAGCGCGCGGGCGATCGCTGGCTGATCGACACCGTGCGCTGGGCCTGGCGCACCAAGATCCAGGTGCATCTCAACATCGATCTGCGGATGCGGCTGTGGAACGCGGCCGAGACCGAGGCTGTGCGCGTGTTCGCCTCGAACCTGCGCGACCTGCTGCTCGCGGCACCTGCCGGCACCCGCGTCACCATGGGGCTCGATCCCGGTTACCGCACCGGCGTCAAGGTCGCGGTGATCGATGCGACCGGCAAGGTGGTCGACACCACCGCAATCTATCCGCACGAGCCGCAGCGGCAGTGGAACGAGTCGCTCGCGATCCTCGGCAGGCTCGCGCTGAAGCATCGCGTCGAGCTGATTGCGATCGGCAACGGCACCGCCTCGCGCGAGACCGACAAGCTCGCGACCGAGCTCGTGAAGGGCCTGGCTGAGCTGAAGATGAACAAGATCGTGGTGTCGGAAGCGGGCGCGTCGGTCTATTCGGCTTCGGCCTTCGCTTCGGAAGAATTGCCGGGCCTCGACGTCACCCTGCGCGGCGCGGTCTCGATCGCGCGGCGCCTCCAGGATCCGCTCGCCGAGCTCGTCAAGATCGAGCCCAAGGCGATCGGTGTCGGCCAGTATCAGCACGATCTCGGTCAGGCCAAGCTCGCCAAGTCGCTCGATGCTGTGGTCGAGGACTGCGTGAACGCGGTCGGCGTCGACGTCAACACCGCCTCGGCGCCGCTGCTCGCGCGCGTGTCGGGCGTGGGTAGCGGCCTTGCGCAGAGCATCGTGCAGCATCGCGACGCCAACGGCCCGTTCAAGTCGCGCAAGGCGCTCAAGGACGTGCCGCGGCTCGGGCCGAAGGCGTTCGAGCAGTGCGCGGGCTTCCTGCGCATCCTCGGCGGGGAGGATCCGCTCGATGCCTCCGGCGTGCATCCGGAAGCCTATCCGGTGGTGCGCCGGATTCTCGCGGCCACCAAGAGTGACATCAAGGCGCTGATCGGCAGCAGCGAGATCGTGCGGACGCTGAAGCCGAAGGATTTCGTCGACGAGACCTTCGGTCTGCCGACCGTCACCGACATCCTGCGCGAACTCGAAAAGCCGGGCCGCGACCCGCGTCCGGCGTTCAAGGCGGCCGTATTCAAAGAAGGCGTCGAGGAGATCAAGCATCTCCAGAAGGGCATGATTCTCGAGGGCACCGTGACCAACGTCGCCGCCTTCGGCGCCTTCGTCGATATCGGCGTGCACCAGGACGGCCTCGTGCACATCTCCGCGATGTCGAAAAACTTCATCAAGGATCCGCGCGAGGTGGTGAAGCCGGGCGACATCGTCAAGGTGAAGGTGCTGGACTTCGAGGTCGCCCGCAAGCGCATCTCGCTGACGCTGCGCCTCGATGACGAGGTCGGCACCACGAAGGATGCGCCCGGCATGCAGCGCGACAATTCGCGCAACGCCGGCCGCATGACTTCATCGGCGCCGCGCAAGCAGGAATCCTCCGGCGGCGGCGCGCTCGCCGAAGCACTCCGCCGCGCCGCCGAAAAGAGCGGCCGCGGCAAGCCGGTGTAAGGCACTCTGGCAAACTAACATCCGCGTCAGAATCTGGCGCATTTGTAAGTTGAAGGATGGCCTCCCGTCACATCATCTGATCCTCCGAGTGCGGCGAGGCTACAGCCGCACTGCAAGGAGGATCTTCCGATGAACAACAGGCTTCTCACAGGCCTCGTCGCAGCGGCAGTCGCCGCGACGCTGGCGGTCGCGTCGCCCGTCCTCGCCCAGCGCGGTGGCGGCGGCGGACATGGCGGCTTCGGCGGCGGTGGGCATATGGGTGGTGGCGGCATGGGCATGGGTGGCGGCATGCGTGCTGGTGGCATGGGTGGCGGCATGGGCGGCGCTCATTTCGGCGGCATGGGCGGTGCTCGTTTTGGCGGAGCGAGCTTTGGTGGCGCGCGCTTCGCAGGCAGTCCGATGGCTGCCCGGGCAGCTTTCGTCGGGCCGCGTTTTGCAGGCAGCCCGATGGCCGCCCGCGCGGCCTTTGTCGGGCCACGCTTTGCCGGCGCCGGCTGGCACGGCAGGCCTTTCATCGGCCGCCACGCCTTCTTCCGGCATCACCATCGCTTCTTCTTCGGCGGCGCCCCCTTCATCTATGCCGGCTACTACGACGGTTGCTGGCGGCAGACCTGGACGCCCTATGGCTGGCAGTGGGTCAATGTGTGCGGGGACGATTGGTACTAGCATGACGTGACCGCACCGTTGTCGCGATCGCCGCCGGGCAGTTCCGCCCTGCCCCGGAACGGGATAGTCTGGTGGCGATCGTCGCGCGGAGTTAAACCATGACCGGAGGTCACCGCCGCATTCTCGTCGTCGAGGACGACCTGGAGACCGCAGGCCAGCTCGCCGAAGAGCTGACGACGAGCGGCTACGAGGTCGATCTCGCCGCGACCGGCCGCGAGGCGCTCAGCCGCGGCAGTGAGCGCGACTATGCCGTGATCACCATCGACCGCATGCTGCCCGACATCGACGGCATCACGGTGATGCGCCAGCTGCGCGACGACGGCATCGTCTCGCCCTTCCTGATCATCTCCGCGCTCGGCGAGGTCGACGACCGCGTGCGGGGCCTGCGCGCCGGCGGCGACGACTATCTGGTCAAGCCGTTCTCCTTCGTCGAGCTGCTCGCGCGCCTCGAGGCGCTCGGACGCCGCAGCGAGACGATCGCAAAGGAGACGATCCTGCGCGTCGGCGATCTCGCCGTCGATTTGATCTCGCGCAGTGCCAGCCGGCGCGGCAAGAAGATCCCCTTGCTGCCGCGCGAATTCCAGCTGCTCGAATATCTCGTCCGCAACGAGGGCCGCGTCGTCTCCCGCGCGATGCTGCTCCAGCACGTCTGGGACCTGCATTTCGATCCCTCCACCAACATCATCGACGTCTATGTCGGCCGCGTCCGCCGCAAGGTCGACGACAGCCAGGCCTATCCGCTGATCCACACCATCCGCGGCATCGGATATTGCCTCCGTGCTCCTGGCTAATACGCTTAAGTCATCGACGTTCCGCCTGGCGCTGATCGCGATCGCGATCTTCGGCCTGATCGTCGCCGCGATCATCGCCTGGGTCTATTACGGGACGCTGGCCTATGTGCAGAGCCGAGTCGGGGAGGTCGGCGATCACGAGGGCTTCACCGCGATGATCGAGCTCGCGATGATCGCGGTCGCCCTGCTGCTGCTGGTGCTTGCCGCGGTGGCCGCCGTGCTGGTGACGCGGCGCACGGTCGGCCGCATCGAGCAGATCAACGCCACCAGCCGCGCCATCATGCTCTCGGGCCTCGACCAGCGCATCCCCTTGCGCGGCAGCCATGACGAATGGGATCGCGTTGCGGAAAACCTCAACCAGATGCTCGACCGCATCGAAACCCTGATGGGCGAGGTCAAGCAGGTCAGCGACAACGTCGCGCACGATCTGCGCACGCCGTTGACGCGCATGCGCGGCCGGCTGGAAAAGGCCTATCATATCCCGCGCAACAGCGAGAATGATGCGGCGCTGATCGGCGATACCATCGCCGATCTCGATGCCGTGCTCGGCATGTTCGCTTCCATCACCCGGATCTCCGAGATCGAGACCCGCGCCCGCAAGGGCGCATTCCGCGAGCTGAACCTCGTGGAGATCGCCGGCGAGGTCGTCGAGCTCTATGATGCCGCGGCCGAGCAGGTCGCGACCCGCCTCAGCTTGACCGGCGACCGCGAGGTCAGGGTCACCGGCGACCGCGACCTGCTGTTCGACGCCATCGCCAACCTCGTCGACAACGCGATCAAGCACGGCCGCGCAAGCGGGCAGGTGAGCGTGACCTGCACCGCCAAAGACGGGGCCGCGAGCATCGCAATTGCCGACAACGGCCCGGGTATTCCGAGCGACCAGCACGACCAGGTGTTCAAGCGCTTCTATCGTCTCGAGCAGAGCCGCTACACGCCCGGCAATGGCCTCGGCCTGAGCCTCGTCGCAGCGGTTGCGCGCCTGCACGGCGCCGAGGTCTCGCTGCGCGATAATGCGCCGGGACTGACCGTCGCGCTCAGATTCCCGCCGCCGTCCGCGCTCTGATCCTAGAGCATGATCCGGAAAAGTGTGAAGCGGTTTTCCGAAGAGATCATGCTCAAACAATAACCTAAAGCGCGACGACAATTCATCGCAATCTCATCGCGCTTTAGAGATTGATAACGCCCCGCCGCGCGGCATGTGCGACCGCGTCGGTGCGGCCGGTGGCATCCAGCTTGTCGAGCAGCGAGCCGACGTGGAACTTGACGGTGTGCACGGAGATGCCGAGCTGGCGCGCGATCATCTTGTTCGAGGCGCCCTCGGCCATCAGCGCGAGCACGTCGAGCTCGCGCGCCGTCAGCTCGATATCGGCCGGCGAGGGCTGTCGGTCGCGTACGACCACCGCGGCAGGATCTCCAGGCGCGACGAGCCGCAGGCCGGCGACGCCGCCGAGCAGCGACGCCAGCCGGTCGGCGAGCGCGGGATCGCCGATCTCCAGCGCGATCGCGATGTCCTGCGTCGTGTCCTCGCTCACGCCTCCGGCCTTTCGCCGATCGTGACCTTGAAGCTCACCGGCTCGCCGCCGCGCCGCACCGCGACGTCGACGACGGAGCCCACGCTCGCAGGTCCGAGCGAGCGCGACAGCGCGCGGACGCCAGCGAGTTTCTCGTCATTGACGGCTACGATGACGTCGCCCTGCCTGATACCGGCGGCGGCAGATGGTCCGGACTTGTCGACATTCATCACCATCGCGCCGACGCCGTCATCGAGCCGCACCGGTTGCAGGCCGAGCCCGAGATAGCCGCGCGCGATCCGGCCGCGCGTCTCGAGCTGCGCCGCGACGCGCTCGATGGTCGCGGCCGGGATCACCAGCACGCGCCGCGGTCCCTGCACCGCCATGCCGAACGGTTCGCCCTGTGCATTCAGCGCGAGCCCGCCCTCATGGCTATGGCGTAGCCGCACGTCGAGCTCGATCCGCGCATCGATGTCGCCGCCGCGAAGGCTGCGCCAGCGCGGGCCAGCGAGCGACACCATGCCGAGAGATGCCGTGGGTGCGCCGCGGTCGGCTGCAACGACGATTGCGAGCGAACCGAGCGCTGGGGCGGCGGACGTCAGCTTCACCGGCGGGATGTCGGCATCGACGCGCAGCAGCGCGATGTCGGTGGTGTGGTCGCGGCCGGCAATCGTTGCCGTCCGGGTGCTGCCGTCGGCGAGCCTGATCTCGACTTCGCCCTCATCGGCCAGCGCCTCGTCGGCCGTGATGATGAGGCCTGCCTTCCAGACAAAGCCGGAAGCGCGCAACCGATGCGAGTGGACGGAGACGAGCGACGGCGCAGCACGCGCAGTGACATCGGAAAGCGCTGATGAGAGCGCGGCGAGGGGGGTAGGGTCGGTCATGGAGGGCTCCTGTCGGTTGTCCCAAATCTGGGATGCCGCGGCCGATCCGGAAACTGGCCTGATGGGCAGGAGCCTCCGTATTGTCCCGGCCGACGAACATGTGATTGGGAGGCGGTCACGGGAACGTGTAGCAATCGGCCCGCCATTGCGCCTCAGAGCCCCACGCATTTTCGGAAGACCCCGGATGACCATCGACCTGACCCGCCGCATGCTGCTCCATCTCGCCGGCGCCACTACGCTCGCGGCAGCCGCCGCGGCTGCGGCGCGTGCCGAGGGCAATCCGGTCAGCGTCGGGCCGACCTACGCCAGCCGCACGCCGATGCGCGTCGGCATGGTGACGCTGCGGGTCAAGAATCTCGATACCGTCGCCGACTATTATCGCGACGTGCTCGGCCTCACGGTGATGGAACGCTCGGCGGGTTCAGCGCAGCTCGGCGCCGGCGGGGTAACGCTGCTCGTGCTGGAAGCGTATCCCGATGCCACGATCGAGCCGCGCAACGCGGCCGGTCTCTATCACACCGCATTCCTGATGCCGACGCGCAAGGATCTCGCGCGCTGGCTGGTGCACGCCGCCTCGCATCGTGTGCCGCTGTCGGGGTTTGCCGATCATCTCGTCAGCGAGTCCGTCTATCTCGACGATCCCGAAGGCAACGGCATCGAGGTCTATGCCGACCGCGATCCCTCGCAATGGCAGTGGAGCGAGGGCTCGGTGAAGATGGCGACCGACGAGCTGAACATTCCGGACCTGCTGTCGCTCACCAATACCCGCGTCAGCGATTACGCCAAGGCGCCGGAGGGCTTGCGCGTCGGGCACATGCATTTGCGCGTCGGCGACCTCGCGAAGGCCGAAGGCTTTTATCA
Source organism: Bradyrhizobium iriomotense (assembly GCF_030160715.1). Lineage (GTDB taxonomy): Bacteria > Pseudomonadota > Alphaproteobacteria > Rhizobiales > Xanthobacteraceae > Bradyrhizobium > Bradyrhizobium iriomotense. The sequence continues at coordinate 43,625 of NZ_BSOW01000050.1, read as the reverse complement.
CGGCACCGTCGGTCTCGATCCGACCCGCCGCCGCAACGGCGCCGCGTTCCTCTCCTCCGGCCGCTATCACCACCATCTCGGCATGAACGTCTGGCAGAGCCAGGGCGCCGGCCGCCGCGACGATACCACGACCGGGCTCGCCTGGTTCTCGCTGGTGACGGAGAAGCAGGACATCCTCGCCGCCCAGGACGAGCGCCTGCGCAAGGCGGGCGCGCAGGTTACGGCGCTTGCCAATGGCGTCGAGGCCGTCGATCCCTGGGGCACGCGGGTGCGGCTCATCAAGGTGTGAGGGCGCGAGCTAAAGCTCGATATATTCCCGCTCGCCGGTCTCGGGCCGCGTGAACACGGCCACGCGCCGCTTGGTCTCGGGATCGATGAAGCGCTCGCCGGTGTCGACCCAGCCGGGACCTGCCGGCCGCCTCGACGCCGGCTTGTAGCGGGTGTCGTAGATGAGGCTGAGGATGAGACCGACGCCAATGAAGGTGAGGGGAACGCCGAACGGAAAGAAGTGGCCTGCGATCAGGAGCACGGCGGCAACCACGAGTGCGGCGATCGCGCATCCCAAGGACATGTTTCTCTCCGCAAGTCGCTAGCGCGAGGCCGGCTCGATCTCGACCGCGGTGCCGTAGGCGACGATCTCGCTCATGGTCTGGCCGATCTCCGCGGAATCGAACCGCATCATCACGATCGCGTTGGCACCCATCGCGGTGGCGTTCTCGACCAGGCGGTCGATAGCGTGGCGGCGCGCATCTTCGAGCAGCCGCGTATATTCGGGGATCTCGCCGCCGACGATCGACCGCAATCCGGCGATGATATTGCCGCCGAGCCCGCGGCTGCGGACGACGATGCCAAAGCACTGGCCGAGCGTCCTGACGACGCGGTGGTTCGCTACGTTCTCCGTCGTGACGATCAGCATAGGGGCTTCCTGGTTGGTTCGCGGCGACGTCCCATTAGTCCCTCAATGCAGCAGGCCGGTTCATTCGCCGGCTTGCTTGTCGGCCTCACGGGCGCGTGTTAGCACCCGCGAAACCATACGGGCGGACCTGCAACGCCCGATCTGCCGCAGGGTTGCCCGACATGCCAGATTTCCACGGCGTCTTCCCCTATCTCGTCTCGCCCGTCGATGCGGACGGCACGGTGCGCACCGGCGTGCTCGCCCGGCTCTGCGACGACCTGATCGGCGCAGGCGTGCACGGGCTGACGCCGCTCGGTTCGACTGGAGAATTCGCCTATCTCGATGCTGTGCAGCGCAGGGCGATCGTGCAGACCACGATCGAGGCCGTGGAGGGCCGCGTGCCCGTGGTGGCCGGTGTCGCCTCGACCTCGACTGCCGATGCGGTCGCGCAGGCGAAGGCGTACCAGAAGCTCGGCGCCGACGGCATTCTGGCGATCCTGGAGGCCTACTTCCCGCTTACTGAGGCCCAGGTCGAATCCTATTTCCGTAGCATTGCGGACGCCGTGGATATTCCCGTCGTCATCTACTCCAATCCGCAATTCCAGCGCTCCGACCTCACGCTCGACGTCATCGCGCGCCTCGCCGAGCATCCGCGCATCGGCTACATCAAGGATGCCTCGACCAACACCGGCCGGCTTCTGTCGATCATGAACCGCTGCGGCGACAAGATCCGCGTGTTCTCGGCTTCCGCACATATTCCCGCCGCGGTGATGCTGATCGGCGGCCTCGGCTGGATGGCGGGACCGGCCTGCATCATCCCGCGCCAGAGCGTTCAGCTCTACAATCTCTGCAAGGAGGGACGCTGGGATGCGGCCATGGCGCTCCAGCGCAAGCTGTGGCGCATCAACGAAGCCTTCGCCCGCTTCAACCTCGCCGCCTGCATCAAGGCAGGGCTGGCGACCCAGGGCTACGACGTCGGCGACCCCGTCCCGCCTCAGGCCGCATTGACGGCCGAGCAGCGCAAGGTCGTCGAGGCGGCGTTGTCGGAGCTTGCATAGTCGTCATTCCGGGTTCGATGCTGCGCATCGCCCCGGAATGACGAACATATCTCGGGCATGACGAATCTGCAGGTCCTGCCCGCACAAAACGTCGGCTGGCCTCATGTGCCTCGATCCGCTAAAAGGCGGCCGCACTTTGAGGCTTAGAGGACCCATTGGAATGAACATTCTTCCCGGCAATTTGCGTTTCGGGGCGGGCAAGCCCGTCAAGCGTTTGGAAGACCAGCGACTGCTCACCGGGAAGGGACAGTTCATCGACGACAAGCCGGAGGACGGTGCGCTGTGGCTGCATGTGCTGCGCTCGCCGCATGCCCACGCCAGGATCGCGTCGATCGACACCAGCGCCGCGGCGGCGATGCAAGGTGTGACCGCGGTCTATACCGGCGCCGATCTGATCAAGGACAATATCGGCGAGATCCCCACGCTGAACATCTTCAAGCGTCCCGACGGCAAGCCGATGACGGTGCCGCCGCGCCGGCTGCTCGCCCATGAGGTCGTGCGCTATGCCGGCGAGGCCGTTGCGGCCGTGGTCGCCACCTCGCGCGTTCTGGCGCAGAGCGCGGCCGAAGCGATCGTGGTCGACTACGACGTGCAGCCCGCGGTCGTCGATCCCGTGGAAGCGGTGAAGCCCGGCGCGCCCGTGGTGTGGCCGGACGCACCCGATAACGTCGTCGGCGCGATGGCCTATGGCGACGCAGCCAAGGTGGATGAGGCCTTCGCCAAGGCGGCGCATGTGGTCGATCTCGATCTCGTAAGCCAGCGACTCGTGCCGTCTGCGATGGAGCCGCGCTCGACCATTGCCGAGATCGAGAAGAAATCCGGCCGGCTTCTCCTGCACGTGCAGTCGCAGACGCCGGCCTCGACCCGCGACGTGCTCGCGGGTGCGGTGCTGAAGCGGCCGGTCGAGAGCGTACGCGTGCTGGTCGGCGACATCGGCGGCGGCTTTGGCCAGAAGACCAACCTCTATCCGGAGGACGGCATCGTCGCTTATGCCGCGACCAAGCTGAACAAGAAGATCCGCTGGCGCGGCGACCGCACCGACGAATTCGTCGGCGGCACCCATGGCCGCGATCTCACCTCGACCGCCTCTTTCGCGCTCGACGAGAAGGGTAAGGTGCTGGCCTATCGCGTCAAGTCGATCGGCTGCACCGGCGCCTACTCGTCGGGTGCCGCCAACATCATCCCGCTCGTGCTCGGTCCCTTCGTGCAGACCGGCGTCTATGACCTGCCGTTGGTGCATTTCGAGATCAAGACGGTGATGACCCACACCGCACCCGTCGGTGCTTATCGCGGCGCAGGCCGGCCTGAAGCGGTCTTCATCGTCGAGCGCCTGTTCGACGCTGCCGCGCGAAAAATCGGCATGGATCCGCGCGCGATCCGCAAAGCGAACTACATCAAGCCGGCGCAGCTGCCCTACACCAACGCTGCCGGCCAGGTCTACGATTCCGGCGCCTTCGCGCACATGCTGGACCGCGCCGCGAAGCTTGCCGATTGGGACGGCTTTGCCGCACGCAAGCGCGTCGCGAAGAAGAAGGGCCTGCTCTATGGCCGCGGGCTCACCTCCTACATCGAGTGGACCGGTGGGCGCGCGCACACCGAGAAGGTCAGCCTGCATGCGACCTCGCAGGGCCGCGTCATCCTGCATTCCGGCACCATGGCGATGGGGCAGGGACTGCAGACCACCTACACCCAGATGATATCCGATACGCTCGGCATTCCCCTCGACAAGATCGACGTGGTGCAGGGCGACACCGACCTTGCGACCGGATTCGGCAGCGTCGGTTCGCGCTCGCTGTTCGTCGGCGGCACGGCGGTCGCGGTCTCCTCGAACGACCTGATCCAGAAGGCGCGCGAGAAGGCGTCGAACGTGCTGGAGACCGCGGTCGAGGACATCGAGTATCAGGACGGAATGCTCACCGTGGTCGGCACCGACCGCCGCATCAGTCTGTTCGAGATTGCTGAGAAGGAGCAGGGCGCCAAGCTCAGCGTCGATTCCGAAGGCGAGGTGGACGGTCCGAGCTGGCCGAACGGCACGCATGTCTGCGAGATCGAGATCGACCCCGAGACCGGCGTGTCACGCGTCGTGCGCTACACCACGGTCGACGACGTCGGCGTTGCCGTGAACCCGATGCTGGTCACCGGCCAGATCCACGGTGGCGTCGCGCAGGGCATCGGACAGGCGCTCTACGAGGGCGTGGCCTATGATGCCGAAGGCCAGCTCCTCACCGCGAGCTACCAGGATTATTGCATCCCGCGCGCCGACGACGTGCCGCCGATCGAGGTGACGCTCGACGACTCCGCGCCCTGCCGCACCAACCCGCTCGGCGCCAAGGGCTGCGGCGAATCCGGCGCCATCGGCGGCCCGCCTTGCGTCACCAACGGCGTGATGGACGCGCTCAGCGAACTCGGCATCACCCAGCTCAACACACCGCTGACGCCGCAGAAGATCTGGCAAGCGATCCGGGACGCGAAGGCGGGAGCGTAGGCCTGCATTGTTGCGTCGCATGTCGCCGCAAACTCAACTCGTCGTCCCGGGGCGCGCGTTAGCGCGAGCCCGGGACCCATAACCACAGGAAGTAGTTTGGCGGAGGTCGGTGATTGCCAGCCTCGCGTTACAACTTCTCCCTTGGGTTGGGTCCCGGCCTTCGCCGGGACGACACCGAATGTGTGCCGTTGAGATGCTCCGCCACCCCCGCCAGCATGTCCTCCGCGAGCGCAATCTGATATCTAGGCTCACGAGTCCACCGGGAGAAATATCATGCGCAAGATCCTGACCGTGCTGGCGGCGCTTGCCTGCCTCAGCCTGACCAATTGCGGCTACAACGCGATCCAGAGCCAGGATGAGCAGATCAAGGCCAACTGGTCGGAGGTGGTGAACCAGTATCAGCGCCGCGCCGATCTCGTGCCCAATCTCGTCAACTCGGTGAAGGGCTTTGCTCAGCAGGAGAAAGACGTGCTGCTCGGGGTCACCAATGCGCGCGCCAAGGTCGGCAGCATCCAGGCAACGCCCGAGGTGCTCAACGATCCCGCCGCGTTCCAGAAATTCCAGGCGGCACAAGGCGAGCTCTCCAGCGCGCTGTCGCGGCTTCTCGTCGTCACGGAAAATTACCCGCAGCTCAAATCGGATGCGCTGTTCAAGGACCTGATGTCCCAGCTCGAGGGCACCGAGAACCGCATCACGGTGGCGCGCAACCGCTACATCAAATCGGTGCAGGATTATAACGTCACCATCCGCTCCTTCCCGACCAACCTCACTGCAATGATGTTCAGCTACAAGGAGAAGCCGAACTTCAGCGTGGAGAACGAGAAGGAAATCTCGACCGCGCCGAAGGTCGATTTCAACCCGGCGCCGTCGAAGTAGACGCATTCGATTTTACGATGCGCTTTGCCCCACCCACCGCTGTCATTCCCCGCGAAAGCGGGGAATCCAGTACGCCGCGGCCTCTCCGCATCCGATCGGCGTCTCTGGAATACTGGATCGCCCGGTCAAGCCGGGCGATGACGGCGAGGTTGTTGCGCGTCTGTTCTGCCTTCGCATCGCGCGGCGTCCTCCTGATTGCACTTCTCCTCGCCTTTGTCTTTGCGGCCGCGGCCGACGTCGCCGTGCCGCAGCTCACGGGGCGCGTGGTCGACCAGACCGGGACGCTGTCGAGCAGCGACGTCGCGTCGCTGAGCTCGCGGCTGCGGGACTTCGAAAACCGCAAGGGCAGTCAGATCGCCATCCTCATCGTGCCGACCACGCAGCCGGAGACGATCGAGCAGTATTCGATTCGCGTCGCCGACGCCTGGAAGATCGGGCGCAAGAAGGTCGACGACGGCGCGATCCTCGTGGTTGCCAAGAACGACCGGCATCTGCGCATCGAGGTCGGCTACGGGCTCGAAGGTGCGCTCACCGACGTGACGTCAAGGCGGATTATCGACGAGGTCATCACACCGAAGTTCAGGAGCGGCGACTTTGCCGGCGGCATCGCCGATGGCGTCGACCGTATCGTGCGCGTGATCGACGGTGAGCCGTTGCCTGCGCCTCAGCGCAGCACGAGTTTTGGCAACGAGGTTGATGATCTCGGACCCCTCCTTCCCTTCGGCCTGTTCGCCTCGCTGTTCGTCGGCGGCATCCTGCGCACCATGCTGGGGCGCTTGCTCGGTTCGGCTGCGACCGGAGGCGTGCTCGCTGCGATAGCCTGGTTCCTGGCGGGATCGTTGGGCCTCGCGCTGGCCGTGGGCGCCATCGCCTTCGCGCTGGCATTCATCGTCGATCTCGTTCCGATGTCGACGGGGCCGGGTACGGGCCGCTCGCGCGGCGGCTCCTGGTCGAGTGGCTCCTCGTCGGGAGGCGGCTGGAGCAGCGGCTCGTCGTCGAGCGACAGCGGCAGCTTCAGCGGCGGTGGCGGCAGTTTCGGTGGCGGCGGCGCCTCGGGGAGCTGGTAGGTCATGGGCATCAGGCGCATCACCAGGCATCTGGTCCAGCACCATTGGCGGGCGAAGGTGGTGTTCACGCCCAGAGTGCTCGACCGCGTCGAGCAGGCGATCAAGCGAAGCGAGACCATGCATTCCGGCCAGGTCCGTTTCGTCGTCGAAGGCGCGCTCGACGGCGCCGCCCTGTTCCGCAACCAGCCGGCGCGCGAACGCGCGCTCGACGTTTTTTCGCATTTGCGGATCTGGGACACCGCGCACAACAACGGCGTTCTGATCTATCTCCTGCTCGCCGACCGCGACGTCGAGATTGTCGCCGACCGCGGCATCGATGCCAAGGTCGGCGCTGCGGGTTGGGAGAAAATCTGCCGCGACATGGAGGCCGACTTCCGCGCCGGCCGGTTTGAGCACGGCGTGATCAAGGGCATCGAGGCGGTCTCGCGCGAGCTGGCGCGCCACTTCCCACCGCGCGGCCCGCATCCCAACGAGCTGCCGGACAAGCCGGTGGTGATGTGAAGGCGAGTGGCCGCCACTCGCTCCGTCATTTGCGAGCGCAGCGAAGCAATCCAGAATCTTGCCGCGGAGATGGTCTGGATTGCTTCGCTTCGCTCGCAATGACGGTTAAGGCGACGTTAACGGGGAAATTCGTCAGGCAAACAACTTCCTGGCCCGATATCGAGGGCTGGCCCCGCCTCTGCCGAACGCAATTTTGCGCCCGGCCTGCCACGCCGGTTCCATGATCCCGGCCCAATTCGGCCGCGGATGAGTTCCTAAAATTTCGGTAAGCGGGTCCAAGGGTAAGGATTTCGCAAGCAATGAAAGTTACCAAAAGGTCAATCCTGACTGGAGTATTTGAGCCGTGAGCGAAGCAATGTCCGAACAGGCCGCTGAACCGCAGCCCGCCGAGGTTTCGTCGGAGGCTGGCCTTCAGACGCGCGCCGACGCCCCGACGATTATTGCCCCCGACCATGAGGCACCCAAGCCGGATGCGCCGATGCCGGATGCCCCCAAGGCCGAAGCGCCGAAGGTCGAGCCGCCGAGGCTGGTGGTGCCCAAGCTCGACGCGCCCGCGCCGGAAGAGCCCAAGCTGGACTCCCCCAAATTGGACGAGCCCAAGTTGGACGAGCCCAAGCTGGACGAATCCAAGGCTGAGCTGAAGCCCGGCAAGCTGATCGTCATGGCGCCCTCGGAACGCGCCTGGGATCACCCGGATCCGCAGGTCAAGGCAGAGGCAAAGGACACGGGCGGCAAGCGCCGGTTCTCGGCGATGGCGGCCGTCGTCGCGCTGGCGGCCGTCGTCGGCGCGATCAGCGGCGCGCTCGCGACCGCAGGCGTCACGCATTTCGCCGCCAACCAGGCCGCTGCGCCGGCACAGGTTGCCGATACCAGCGCGCTGGAAGCCTCCGTCGCGCGGATCGATGCCGACGTCGTCGCGCTGAAGGCCGGCCTCGATCACACCTCGAAGTCCACGACCGGCCAGTTCAACAAGACCACCGACCGCCTCGACAAGCTCGAGAAGGCGCAGGCTGAACCGGCCGCCAAGCTCGCAAAACTGTCCGATGCCGTCGACAAGCTGCGCTCGGCGCAGGCCGCTGCTCCCGCGCAGACCACTGCGGCGAAGGAGACAACCGGCTCGATCGCCCCGGCCCAGGCCCCTGTCCAGGTCGCCGCCGCGACGCCCGCCGCAGCACCGGCCGCGGCTCCTGCACAGGCCGCGGTACCGCTCCCGGTGCCGAAGCCCGAGATTGGCCGGCTGCCGACCATCGAGGGCTGGCGCCTGCGTGACGTCGCCAATGGCGGCGCGCTGATCGAGGGACGCAACGGGCTGTACGAGGTCTATGCCGGCGATCCCGTGCCGGGTCTCGGCCGGATCGATGCGATCCGCCGCCAGGACGGCCGCTGGGTCGTCGTCACCAGCAAGGGCCTGATCGTCGCGCGCTAGCCAAACGACTCCGAGCTCGAAGAAAGGCGCCTCACCACGATGTGAAGCGCCTTTTTGCTTGAATAGGCCTCTTCCCGCGGTGTTAGTGGAGGCATGAGCCATCGCTGTCTGCGAATTCTCGTTGCCCTCGTCACGCTATGCAGCGGCGCACTGTCGCTGTCGGCTGCGGAGAACGCAGGCCTCGATCGCGGCACGGCGATCATCAATCCGGATGCGCTGCGCAAGCTCGATCAGCATGACGTGCTGACGATCTCGCGACTGCTATGGAGCGAGCGGAACGCGAATTTTCCGCTCACAACGGACATTCTGTTCGCGCAGCTGCCGCAGCTTGCGCAGATCCGGCCCAAAATCGACGCGGAGTTCGATCGCTACATTGCGCGCCACAAGGTGGATGCGCCGAACGAGACCATCGGCGTCGGCGAAGGCTTTGACGTTCAACTGTTCGACCGGTCCGTCCTCGAGTCCCGCGACACCCGCTTCGTGCTGGCGGGCATCGTCAACCGCATGGACCGCGCCTACGTGTCGGAGGCCTCCTGCGGCGAGATCCGGCTGATCTATCGTCTTGCCCGTTTCGAGACGAATCCGGATGGCGGCCAGACCGCAACGCGCCTGCCGATGACGTTCAACCTGGTGCTGAAGGCGCGGGACGAGCGGCAGACCGTGCCGAGCGGAAAGCAGGTGACCTGCGCGGAGATCGCGCGGCGCTGGCTCGCCAACGACAATCCGCTCGATCTCGTCGAGCAACTTCCGTTTCCCTACGATGCGATGCTCGACCGCATCGAGACCAACATCCAGATCGCGGTCATGCCGAAATCGGCGAGCCACGATTTCCGCACCGACTATCTCCTGAAGGTGTTCAAATATAATTCCGATACCAAGCTGTTCGAGGAATCGACGCTGGAGAACCAGATTGACCGCGATCGCATTCTTGGCGATGACGCGCTCAGGCGTGACTTCAGGGACTGGCTGCTCGCGCCCGAGCATTTTGCCGAGTTCGATCGCGGCACGGTCCTGATTCCGGAAAAATTCCTCGCGAGAACCGCTCTCGCGCCGACGCCGGCCGGCCTCGATGCATCACAGCTCCAGCCCGAATTCGGCCTGATGCAGGGCGAGGGAAAAGGCGATGGCGTTTTCACCGGCAGCGACGTGGTCGGCGCGCTGAAGGCGGCGGCCGAGCGTGGCATCAGCTTGCAGAACATTCGCTCGGTTGCGGGCTTCCAGCGCCGGCTCAACGACATCACCTGCGCCGGCTGTCACCAGACCCGCGGCATCGGCGGCTTCCATTTCCCGGGTGTCGACTGGCTCGCGGACAAGCCGTCCACCATCGTGCCGGCCTCGCCGCATTTCTTCGGCGACCAGGTCCGTCGCCGCGACATCCTGACCGCGTTTGCGGAGGGCAGGCGTCCCGACTTCTCGCGCGGCTTTGCCAGCCGGCCGCAGCTCCGCGGCAGCACCGAGCTTGCAGGAACCGAATATCAGGACGGCTGGGGGGCACATTGTTATTTGCAGCCGCCGGGATCGGTCGGCGCTGACAAGAGTTTTTCGTCATGGACCTGCGCCAAGGGTCTCGCCTGCCAGGCTGCGGCCGCATCGAGCCCCATAGGCATGTGCTTTGTGAAGACGCGCTAGCTCTCGATCACGTCGCGTAGTGCGTCATCCGCGGTCCCGGCAGCAGATCATACGCCGACCGCCAGCCAGGCAGCGCGGCCATGCGGCCGAGCCAGGCGTGGATGGCGGGATGGCTCTCTCCGAAATCGTAGCCGTGCTCGTCGCTCGGATAATGCAGATAGGCCATCATCGAGATGTCGCCGATGGTCGGCTTCTCGCCGATCGCGAATGCATTCCGGGACAGATGCTGCTCGATAATGCCGAGGAAGTCGTCGAGCCGCCGGCGGAAATGCTTGAGCACTTGAGGGTCGCCGTTCGGCGTGAATGTCCGCATGAAGCGGTAGGTTGCCATGTAGCCGGTGAGCTTGTGGTTGTCCCAGAACAGCCAGCGCAGCAGCTCGAACTTCTCCTCGGCCGTCGTGCCGCCGAAGCGGCCATATTGCTCGGAGAGTTTCAGCAGGATCGGTGCGGTCTGCGTCATCTTCACGCCGTCGATCTCAAGCACCGGGATCTCGCCCATCTCGTTGACCGTCTGTCGCCACTCCGGAGTGCGCGTGACGCCGCCGGCAAAATCGGTCCAAACGGGCTCGAAGGTCTCACCGCACAGCGTGAGCATCAGCGCCAGCTTGTAGCTGTTGCCGGATTCGGGGAAGTAGTGCAGGCGGTAGCTGGGCATGGGACCTCACAGAGGACGCGATTTGTTGAAGCGAGTTACCTCACCGAGGGTCGTCCCGGACAAGCGAACGCAGTGAGCGCCGATCCGGGACCCATAACCACAGGGAGGAGTTTGGCGAAAATTGTGGCCACGATCTAACGTCACAACATCTGCCTGTGGTTGGGTCCCGGGCTCGCGCTACGCGCGCCCCCCGGGACGACACGGGAGTTTGCGGCGCCGGCGTGCCGCCCCTTACGCCACCGCCCCCGACGCGCGCAGCGTCTTGATCGTCGCCTCGTCGTATCCGGCATCGCGCAAGATATCGTCACTGTGCTCGCCGACCGCGGGCGGCTTGCGCGGCTGGACCTTTCTCGTGCCGTCGACCCAGATCGGGCTGTTGATGGTCAGCATGGTGTCGTTCTCGAACGGCACCAGCACCTCGTTGTCGAGCATCTGCTGGTCGTTCGGGATGTCGTCGAGAATTCCGACGACACCGAACACCAGCCCGTTGCCGTCGAGGATCTTGCGCCATTCGGCGAGATCCCTGGTGGCGAACACCTCGTCGAAGATCCTGATCAGCTCGATCGAGCGCGCATGGCGATCCGGCTTGCTGGCAAAGCGCGGATCGTCGATCAGGTCCTCACGCCCCATGCAGCGGGCGAGCGTCGGCCACTGCCGGTCCTCGTTCAACAGCGAGAGGATCAGCCAGCGGCCGTCCTTGCACTGGTAATGGTTGGCCACCGCGTTCAGCGCACGCTCGCGCGGCCGCCGCTCGCCGAACTTGGCGCCGCAGAGCTTTGCCTGCGCCAGCACGCTCGCGGCCCACACGCCGTTGGCCATCAGATTGGAGGCGACATGCGCGCCCTTGCCGGTCTTCTCGCGCTGATAGAGGGCGGTGACGATCGCGCTATAGAGCGCCATGGCGCAGGGATGATCGCCCATGCCCGCCACCGAACGCGCCGGCGTCGTGTTGGTGTCGGCGCGCACGAGGTCCATCAGGCCGGAGCGCGCCCAATAGGCGTTGCTGTCGAAGCCGGGCTTGTTGGCCTCCTCGCCCTTCTCGCCGTAACCGGTGAAGGAGGCGTAGATCAGCCGCTCGTTCAGGTGCGCGAGATGATCATAGGTGATGCCGAGCTTGGCGCGCACCTGCGGCGGCATGTTGGTGATGAAGACGTCGCTCTCGGCGACCAGCTTGTAGAGCACGGCTTGCGCGTCCGGCTTGGTGAGGTCGAGCGCGAGGCTCTTCTTGTTGCGCGCTTCCAGCAGCCAGGCGAAATTGTGCTCGCTCGCGGGATAACCCGGCAGGTTCGGCAGATTGCGGTAAGGATCGCCCATGCCGGGCGGCTCGATCTTGATGACATCGGCGCCGAAATCCGACAGCACGGTCGCGGCAGCGGGCGCCGCGATGAAGCTTGCGCAATCCAAAACCTTCAGGCCGTCGAAAATGCCCTGCTGCATCGTGCCGCCGCTCCCGCTTGTTTCCCGCACGCTGGAATTCGCGCGTGCTCATCTGTCAACCATTTGACCGATGTTTTGGCGGGATGCAACGCCGCAGGCCGTGCCTACTCCTCCCCCGCGAGCAGGGCAGCGTTGCCGCCGGCGGCGGCTGTGTTGATCGTGACCGTCTGCTCCGTCGCAAAGCGCGCGAGGTAATGCGGGCCCCCGGCCTTGGGGCCGGTTCCGGACAGGCCGTTGCCGCCGAACGGTTGCACGCCGACGACGGCGCCGATCATGTTGCGGTTGACGTAGACATTGCCGACCGACAGCCGTTCGACGATGGCATCGACAGTGTCGTCGATGCGCGAGTGGACACCGAGCGTGAGCCCATAGCCGGTGCGCGCGATCGCGGCCAGGATGCGCTCGAGATGTTCGGCGCGGTAGCGCACGACATGCAGGACGGGGCCGAACACCTCCTCGGTGAGCTTGCCGGCATCGGCGAGCTCGAAAATATGCGGTGCCACGAAGCAGCCCGCGGGCGCACTGCCTGCAAAATGCAGCCGCGCCTCCGTCTTCATTCGGGCGATGTGTGCGTCGAGCCGCTGCTTGGCCTCATTGTCGATCACCGGGCCGATATGGGTCGCGACGTCGCTGGGATTGCCGATTTTCAACTCTCGCGCGGCGCCAGCAATCATCTCGATCATGCGGTCGGCGACGTCCTCCTGCACGAACAGGAGCCGCAGTGCCGAGCAACGTTGGCCGGCGGAGCGGAAGGCGGAGGTGACGACGTCATCAGTGACCTGTTCGGGCAGCGCGGTCGCGTCCGCGATCATGGCATTGATGCCGCCGGTCTCCGCGATCAGCGGCACGATCGGGCCGTCCTTCGCGGCGAGCGTCCGGTTGATCGTGCGTGCGACCTCGGTCGAACCGGTGAAGACGACGCCGGCGATGTCGGAATGCGCGGTCAGCACTGCACCGATCCGGCCATCGCCGGTGACGAGGTGCAGCGCATTTGCGGGAACGCCCGCCTCGTGCAGCAGCCGCACGGCCTCGCGCGCGATCCGTGGCGTCTGCTCGGCGGGTTTTGCCACCACGCTGTTGCCGGCCATCAGCGCCGCCGTCACCTGGCCGAGGAAGATCGCGAGCGGAAAATTCCACGGCGAGATCGCGACGAATACGCCGCGGCCACGCAAGGTCAGCACGTTGCTCTCGCCGGTGGGGCCCGGCATCGCCTCAGCCGTGCCGAACAGCTTTCGGCCCTGCGCAGCGTAGTAGCGGCAGAAATCGGCGGCTTCGCGTAGCTCCGAGAGCGCGTCGTCGAGCGTCTTGCCGCCCTCGCGCTGGAGCAGCGCGATGAAGTGGGGCGCCCGCTGCTCCAGGAGATGCGCGGCCTGCTCCAGCGCCGCCGCGCGGGTGCCGGCGGACGTGCGGCTCCAGGCGGCAAAGCCCGTGCGCGCCGCGGCGACCGCTGCGTTCGCCTGCTCGGGCGTGGCGTCGGCGATGGGCGTGAGATCGGTTGGCTCGGCCGCGATCTCGGCCAGCAGGTGATCGAGCGCGGCACGCTCGCCGAACTCGACGCCGCGTGAATTGCGCCGCTCCGGCGCGAACAGATCGCGCGGCAGCGGGATCTTCGGGTGGTGCGCAGCTTGCGGCTTGGCAATGATGTCTGCGGGGCGTTGCAGCAGGGCGGTCATCGCCACGCGATAGTCGGCGGCCAGCGCCACGAACGACGAGTTGGCACCGTTCTCCAGGAGGCGCCGCACCAAATAGGCGAGCAGGTCGCGATGGCTGCCGACCGGCGCATAGGTGCGGCAGGCGAGTTTTGGGTGATCCTGCGCGAGCTGCTCGTAGAGCGCCTCGCCCATGCCGTGCAGCCGTTGAAACTCGAATCCGCCGCTCTCGCCAGCAAGCTCCAGCACGGTCGCAACGGTCAGCGCGTTGTGGGTCGCGAACTGTGGGAAGATGCGCGGCCGCAACGCGAGCAGCCTCGAGGCGCAGGCGACGTAGTTGAGGTCCGTCATCGCCTTTCGGGTGAAGACCGGATAGCCATCGAGCCCGCGCTCCTGCGCGCGCTTGATCTCGGTGTCCCAATAGGCGCCCTTGACCAGCCGCACCATCAGCTTGCGGTCGAGCAGGCGGGCGAGGCCGTCGACATAGTCGATCACGGCGACCGCGCGCTTCTGATAGGCCTGGATCGCGAGGCCAAAGCCGTCCCAGCCGGCCAGCGAGGCATCGGCGAGCGTGGCGGCGATCACGTCGAGCGACAGCTCCAGCCGGTCGGCTTCCTCGGCGTCGACGGTGAAGTTGAGATCATAGGCCTTGGCGCGCTGGGCGAGATCCAGGAGTTGCGGCACCAGCTCCTTCATCACGCGCTCGCGGCTGATCACCTCGAAGCGCGGATGCAGCGCCGAGAGCTTGACGGAAATGCCGGGACGGTCGGGCAGGGGACGTTCGCCCGCCGCCTTGCCGATGGTCAGAATCGCACTCGCATAGGCGTCGAAATAGCGCTTGGCGTCAGAGGCGGTGCGGGCGCCTTCGCCGAGCATGTCGAAGGAGTAGCGCGGCTGCTGGCCCGAGCGCGGCCGGGCGCGCTCCAGCGCCTGCTCGATGGTCTCGCCCAGCACGAAATGGTTGCCCATCAGCCGCATCGCCTGCCGCGTCGCCGCGCGCACCGCCGGCGCGCCTAGCCGCTTCACCAGCCGGCCGATGGTGCCGTCCGGCGTCTCGCCGGGCTGGATCACCCGCGCAGACAGGCCGAGCGCCCAGGCCGAGGCGTTGACCAGGAAGGCGCTGGATTTCGTTTCGTGGTGGACGAAATCGCCCTCGCCAAGCTTGTCCTCGATGAACTGGTCGGCGGTGCGGGCATCCGGCACACGGAGCAGGGCTTCGGCCAGTACCATCAGCGCGAGGCCCTCCTTGGTCGAGAGCGCGAACTCGCGCAGCATGTCCTCGACCCCGCCGAGCCGGTCGTCACGCTTGCGGACAGCCTCGATCAGCCGCGTGGCGGTTCGGTCGATCCGCGCCTCCTGGGGAGGGGTGAGGTGGGCCGTCCGCAACAGCGGGGCGGCAATCTCGGCATCATCGGGCGCGTAAGCTGCGGTGAAGGGGGAGGAAATGTTCGGCATGGCGTGTCCTGTGTCGCCTGGAAGGTAATCCGCACATCGCCGTAGTTCGATAGACAAGATAACGATTTTGCCTTAGATAATAAAGCCAGATGGCAGAAATCCCGTGGATAGTATGGAACTTGACAAAATCGACCGGAGAATCCTCTCAATCTTGCAAGAGGACGGGCGTATCGCCAATGTCGAACTCGCCGAACGCATCGGCCTGTCGCCGACCTCGATTGGCGAGCGGCTGAAGCGGCTCCAGCGCGAAGGGTTTGTCGAGGGCTATGGCGCACGGCTCAATCCGCACCGCCTTGGGCTCGGGCTGCTGGTGTTCGTCGAGGTGCTGCTCGACAAGACCACGCCGGACAATTTCGAGCGGTTCGCGCGCGCGGTGAAACTCGCGCCCGAAGTGCTCGAGTGTCACATGGTTGCCGGCGGATTCGATTATCTCGTCAAGGCGCGCCTTCCCGACATGGCCGCGTATCGGCGCTTTCTCGGCGAGACCTTGCTGTCGATGCCGGGCGTGCGCGAGACACGCACCTACGCGGTGATGGAGGAGATCAAGCGCGACGCACCTCTGCCTGTCGGCTGAAATGTGCCGTCGCGATTGTCGGGGAGGTCTGTCGATCGGGGGTCTTTACGCGCAAAAAAGCTTACCCCTCGCGCAATCGCAACACCTGTCGTCGAATGCACTTGATCGTCTTCTAAATTTTTTTGGCCCGTGCTCCCGGATCCGATCCGGGAGGCGGCAAAATGCCGGAGGGGCTTATACTTTGAGGTTTTCTGCGGACGTCTTGCCCCGGTTTGCGATCTCTTCATACTCCACCGTCTGACCCTCGTTCAGGGTGGACAGACCGGCTTTCTGCACTGCCGAGATATGCACGAACACATCCTTGCCTCCCGACGCAGGCTGGATGAACCCATAACCCTTCGTCGGGTTGAACCACTTGACCGTACCTTTGGGCATCACGTCTTCTCCGCGGGACTTTCCTCCACAAGCACGAGCCGCCAGTCCCCGCAAACCGGCCGGCTCGGTCCAAGCAGGATACACCGGAATGTTACGGGCTTGGTAGCTCAAACCATGCCGGTTTCCTGCGGAAATTCGCTCAACTTCGCAGCGTTTTTGCCAGTTTTGCCCGTTTCGCGGTCATTTGGCCAGCCGGCGGCGGGTAGCCCCTCAATAGGTCGCCGCGAGATAGTCGACGATCTTGCCGACATCGGCATCGTCGATCGGCGCGCCATAGACCTTGATCATCTTGGTCACCTCGGCCTGCCAGAAGGCTTTCCTGTCCTTCACCGGTGGCTGGGTGTTGACATAGTCGGCCGAGTGGCAGGCCGTACAGTTGTTCGTGACCACGTCGAGATTGGGACCGGGCTTGAAGGCGGCGACCTCGTCCGGAGTCTGGTAGCCGATGGGGGCGGCGGTGACGGAGCCGAGCAGGCCGGTCGCGAGAGCGAGGGTGAGGAGAACGGTGCGCTTCATCGTCATTCTCCCCTCAGGCCACCGTGACACGGACGGTTTCGACGACGTTGCGCAAATAGCCGGCCGGGTTCCAGCGCGGCGTGTCCGGCTGGGTCTCACCGCCATTGCTGGTCGCGCGTACCTTCAACTCGACAGGACCGGCCGCGAGCTTCACCGGCAGCTTCCATTCGCGGAAGGAGTATTTGCCGAGATCCTTGCCGAGCTTGGCTTGCGTCCAGCTTTTCCCGCCGTCGATCGAGACCGACACCTCCTTGATGCCCTTGCCGCCGTCGAAGGCGATGCCGCGCAGCGTCGCGCGGCCGGCCTTCAGCTTGGCGCCGTCGGCGACGCTGGTGATGAAGGAGCGGATGGTGAAGCGGTTGATCGGGATCGTCGCCTTTGGCGCGGTTCCCGGGTCGACGCAATTGCAGGGCGTGTCGGGGATGCGATAGGCCGACTTCATCCAGAAGCCGTCGTAGACATTGTCGATGACGGTGATCTCGTTGAGGTGCTTGACCCAGTAGGTGCCGTAATAGCCGGGCACGATGAGGCGCAGCGGGAAGCCGTTGAGGAACGGCAGGTCTTCGCCGTTCATGCCATAGGCCAGCATGACCTCGCCGTCGGTCGCGTGCTCGATATCGAGCGCCTTGACGAAGTCCGGCGTCTTGTCACTGACCGGGCCGTCCATGCCGTTGAACGTGACCTGCTTGGCGCCGGTCTGTACGCCCGCCATCTCGAGCACGGCCTTGAGCGGCACGCCGCGCCAGCGCGCGTTGCCCATCGCGCCGTTGCCGAGCTGGCCGCCGGCGACGCGCGGATCGGAGAAGCCGCGGCTGTTGCCGGAGCACTGGTTGACGGCGACGATCTCGGTCGCCTTCATCTTGCGGATATCCATCAGCGACAGCTTGAGCGGCTTGTCCACCTTGCCCTTGACCTCGAGCGTGAACTTGTCGGGATCGACATTGTAGGGGAGGTCGGAGAGGTGATAGCGGACGAAGAACGCGTTGTTCGGTGTCAGCGGGCCGTCGTTGAAGATCGCGAACGGCGTCTCGAGCTGCGGCGGCCGGCTGGTCAGGCCGATCATCGGCCGCTTCTGCGGATACTTCACCAGCGGCCGCTCGCCATTGGTGAAGGGCAGGGTCACGGTGTCCAGCGCCAGCGCCCTGGTCGAGTTCAGTGTGGCCGCGGCTGCGGCAAGTCCCGCTCCTTTGAGCAGGTCGCGTCTGTCGATCATTATCTCCTCCCGGAGCATTTTGTTGGCTGGCGGTCATCACCGCGAGACCCGTCCTCATCTGTCGCATCGGCTCAGGTGAAGTCAATTCGTGCTTTCGCAGCAAGCCCATGCCGCTGCGCAGCAAAAAGGCGGTGTTACGCTGCGAGGCGCTCGTTCGCCGAATCGATCTCGCCGCGGGTTCGCTGCACCTCTCCCGCAAGCGGGAGAGGTAGCGCACCTCGCGCGTGGCTCGCGCCTTTATGCCGCGGCGCGTTCGTCGCGGTCGACGAGGCCGGCGAGCTGCCTGGCATCGGTGATGACGCGCACGGTCATCGGCTCGTCGCGGCCGCGGATCGCGACCTCCTGCTGCGGCAGCGCGTCCTCGGCAAGGCCCGCGGTGAGGCGGACCTCGTCGGAGGCGATCGCTTCGCAGGCAAGCGTCTTGGTCATGTCCTGCAAGCGCGCCGCGACGTTCACGGCGTCGCCGAGCGCGGTGAACACGATGTGGTCGCGATAGCCGATGTCGCCGATGATCACCTCGCCGCCGTGAATGCCGATGCCGAAGCGGATCGGCTGGCGCAAATCGTGGCTCAGGAGCTCGTTGAGCTCGTCGACATGGCTGGCGATGCTGCCGGCCGCGCGCAGCGCCTGGCGGCAGGCGGTCTGCGGATTGGCCGACAGGCCAAACAGCGCCAACATGCCGTCGCCGACGAACTGGTTGGGCTGGCCGCCATTCTCGATCACCGCCTGCGAAACCGCTCCTAAGAAACGATTGACGATGAAGACGGTGTCGAACGGCAGCCGCTTCTCGGCGAGCTGGGTCGAGCCGCGCATGTCCACGAACAGGCTGACGAGATAGCGCTCCTGGCCGATTCTGGCGGGCCCTGAGCCTTCCGTGCTCGCCGTAGTGTGCGGCGTGAACAATTGAAAGAAGGAGAGATCGCAGGTTGGCCGCAGCTGACAGGCGAGGCGGATCGAGGGATCGGTGGTGCCGACGCGCGCAAGCACGAAGGCTTCGCGCTGCGACGGCTCGGGGAGGACGCCATGATCGCCGATCACGCGGATGCGGCAGGTCGAGCAGCGGGCGCGGCCGCCGCAGACGCTGGCATGCGGCACGTTGTGGCGCAGGCTTGCCTCCAGCACGCTGAGGCCCTTCGGCACGCGCACCGTCTTGCCGTTGCCGTAGGACAGCGCAATCATGCCGCCGCGGCGCTCGCGCAGGCCCCGCACGCCGCGCGCGAGCAGCACGATGCCGAGCAGGCCGAGATAGCCGAACGTCAGCCCGCCGGTGATGCGGGCGAGCGTGTGCTCTTGCGCGACGGTGCCGACCTGGCGCTGGGTCAGATTGGCCGCGCGCCAGTCCGCATCGTCGCTGTCGGCGGCGACGCTGCGCCCGCCCTGGTAGATGCCGAGCATCGCCAGCGTCGGGATCAATACGGCCGCAGAGAGCAGCCAGGGCGCGGCGCGCTGGAAGAACGGCTTCATCCGCAGCCAGAAATAGAGCCCGATGCAGCCATGGACCCAGGCGACGACGAGCAGGATCGTCATCTGCCACAGCCGGGCGGAGGATGCGACGAAGAACAGATAGAGCTCCTGCGGATAGAGCTTCTCATGTCCATACAGCGTCTCGGCGAGCCGCACGCCGATCAGATGCGCCATCACCAGCGCAGGGATGCTGAGGCCCAAAACGAGCTGGAGCGGTTCGACCGTCTTCCAGCGGAACTGGCGGCGCTGATAGAGCGCGAAGACGCCGAGCCCGGCATGCACCAGCGCCGCGGTGTAGAACGCGATCGTGACCGGCAGGAACTGCCAGAACAGGACGTGATAGTAGACGCCCGCCTGCATGGCCTCGACCGAGATATTGCCGAGCGCATGATTGAGGAAATGGCTGACCACATAGGCAAACAGGATGACGCCGCAGACCAGCCGTATCTGGCGAATGCCGGTGCCGCGGAACAGTTCGGAAAATCGTGCGAGAGCGGTTGCCATGATTCGGTTTGTATCAGCTCGTCCTGTAGATCAGCTATCGTAGAGTTTAATTCCAGGCCAGAACAGCTCGCCCGATCACTTGCGCGGCATGGGGCCGCACGACAGCGGAGAATGAGGCGTCCACCCGCACATTGACTCCCCCTCCCAAGTCGGGGAAAAGCGCGGCCGTGACGACCGCCCCCGACATGACAGCCAAGCCCGACGGCGCCGCGCGCCGGCACCTCATCATTGCCGCGCTCGTGATCGCGGCGATGACCGCTTTGCGCATCGTCTATGCCTCGACGCTCGAGCTGCGCACCGACGAGGCCTATTACTGGACCTGGTCGAAGGAAGCTGCGCTGAGCTTCCTCGATCATCCTCCGGGTATCGCCTGGCTGATCCGCTTCGGTACCGCGATCTTCGGCGATACCCAGCTCGGCGTCCGCTTCGGAGGCATCGTGGCGATGCTGGTCACGCAGTGCCTGCTCGCCGATATCGTGCGCCGTGTCACGCGCGATGCGCGCGCGATCGTGTTCGCGTTGTTGATGCCGGAGGCGGCGCTCTATTACGGGCTGCTGATGTCCAAGGTCGCGCCCGACGTCGCGATGATCCCCGTCGCGGTCGCGATGTTCTGGTCGCTGGTGCGGCTGACGCAGTCCGGCGACGGCCGCTGGTGGCTCGCGGCTGGCTTGTTCGCGGGGCTCTCGCTGCTCTCGAAATTCACCGCGATCATGTTCCTGCCCGCCGTGATCGCCTTCGTGCTGGTGCCGGATTGGCGCTGGCGCTGGCTGCGCAGCCCCTATCCTTATCTCGCCGCGCTGATCGCAATCGCCGTGTTCTCGCCGGTCCTGATCTGGAACGCGCAGCACGACTGGGCCTCGTTCCGCTTCCAGGGCGTGCGTGCGACCGCGAATTACGGCGTCTCCTGGCGCACCATCGGCGACTATATCGGCCTGCAATTCGGCCTTGTCGGCTTCGTCATGCTGCCGGTGGTGCTGTCGGGCCTGACGTTGACGGCGTGGCGCGGTTACCGCACGCGCGAGCCGATCGCGATTCTGCTTTCGACCGCGGTGCTGGTGCCGTTCCTCTACTTCCTCTGGAAATCGCTCACCTTGCGGGTCGGCGACACCTGGCCGATGTTCATGTGGCCAGTCGGGTTTGCCGCCGCAGCCATCAATCTCGTGATGCTGCCGCGCGAGGGCTGGTCCGGGCGGATGACGAGGTCGGCGACCTTCTGGGCCAACACGGCCGTCACGACCGGCATCGCCTTCGTCGTCGCGGTGTTTCTCTACTACATGGTCGCGCCCTGGAATTTCCTCGGCAAGATCGATCCGATCGGCGCCGAAGCCGGCTATGATGAGGTCGCTGCGCGCGCGCAGGCGCAACTCGACGAGACCGGTGCGACCTGGATCGCGACGACGGATTATCGCACCTACGCCATGCTGCGCTGGCTGTTTCGCGGCCGCGTGCCGGTCATCGAGATCAACGAGCGCGGCCGCTTCCAGGATTTTCGCGATCCCGGCGTCGACCGGATCGGTGGCCATGCCGGCCTCTATGTCGGACGCGAACCCGACAGTCATTTGTCGCTGTGGAATTCATTGCCAGTCACGCGTGAGCCGCTCGAACAGGTCGACCGCCGCTGGCGCGGCTTCGTGATGGACACCTACGCGCTGGAAAAGCTCACCGGCTGGACTCCGGAGCTGTCCCCGCCAAAGGACTCGCCGCTGTTCCAGTGGCGCGTGCTGGCAGGAGATTTTGTCTCGCTGTCCGAGCTCGGGTAGTTAGTGACGCGATGAACTCTCTCCTTGTGGGAGCTCCTCACTGCACGCGCGTGAACCTATTCCGAGAACATTGACTTGGATCAACACTGCCTACGGTCTGAGTGCACCGGTGTTGTGCCGACTTGGAGGAAGTTCCAATGCGCACATTGGCTATCACGGTTCTGACGATGGGTATCGTTTTAACAGCAGGGCACGTCCAGGCTCAGAGATATGATCCGGCTTTTCCCGTTTGCTTGTACGTCGTCTCTTTCGGAACGAGCCCTTACTATAGATGCAGCTACACGACGATGGACCAATGCAGGGCGTCGGCCAACGGTCAGATGTGCGTCCTCAATCCATATTACGCTGGCGCGACGGCGCCGGTGAGACGGGACAATCGGCGTCATTCTCGCCAAGTCGGATCAAGATCGACCGCGCACGCCGAGACCAGATCGTACACGCCACCTGGGCCGCCGATCCACTACCGGGCTGCACCGTACAATCAATACAATGAACCGTATTATGGAGCTTCCCAAGGTTACGCACCTGGCGAAAAACAAAGATTTCTCGAAAGCGTGAGACGATACATGTGACGGATGACGGCCCGACCGTGTTCGCGCACGTCTGCCGCATGGAGCTGGAGGGCGTCGTGTCGAAGCGGGTGGATGCGCCCTATCGCAGCGGGCTGTCGAAGACGTGGCTCAAGGTGAAGAACCCGGCGAGCGAGGCGGTGCGCCCCGGAGTGATCCTTTCGGCCTTCCATTCTTTCCATTGCTGAAAAGACAAGACCAGCGCCGTGGGAGAAGGTGGCGTGAAGCGCCGGATGAGGGGTCGTTTCCGCGAATACCAATGCAAGAGATTCACTCGCGGAGAGAACCCCTCCCCCGGCTTTGCTTCGCAAAGCCACCCTCTCCCACAAGGGGAGAGGGTGCAGTGTCCGAGCGGCGCAAACGCGCTACTCCTCGTCGTCCTTCTTCCGCAGCAGATCCGTCGCGAGATCCGACAGCTTCGGCTGCGGCAATGCCGCGAATGGCAGCGGGCGCGTGACGTCGATGGCGGCGAGCCCGAGCCGCGCCGTCAATAGTCCATTGAGCACGCCTTCGCCCAGCCGCTGCGACAGTTTTGCAGCGATGCCGTGGCCGAGCATCTGCTGCACCAGGCTGTCGCTCGCGGCCATGCCGCCGGTGATGGCGAGATGGGCGATGACGTGGCGCAGGAGCCGGATCATGCCGAGCGCACCGGGGCGGCCGCCATAGAGCCGGGCGAGCTGCCGGATCAGGCGCAGCGAGGCCACGAACACGAACAGCACGTCGATCAGCGCACGCGGGCTCACCGCGGTGACGATCGACACCCGCTGCGCGGCCGACGACACCAGCCGCCGCGCTTCCGCATCGAGCGGCGTCATCAATTCGCGCTCGGCGAGGCGGATCATGTCGGCGCCGTCGATGATTTCGCCGGCGTGGTTTTGCAGCGTCGCGCGGGCGCGTGCGAGCTGCGGGTTTTGATGCGCGATGCGCAGGAGATCCTGCACGATGATGCGGCTCTCGGCGCGGTTGTCGCTGGCAAGCACGCTGGCGGCGCGCTGGTGCAGCTTCTCGATGGTCGCGAGCCGGATCAGGCCGAACGCCTCGCGTCCGACCACCACGGCGAGTGCGAGCGTGGTGACGAAAGCCAGAGCGAGACCGACGATGCCGAGGCCCTCGCTGCGCGCAAAGAGATCCTCGATCAGATGCACGACGCCAAGTCCGACCCCGAGCAGCGTCAGGCCGGCAAGGCCGGACCAGAACAGCGTGCCCCAGGGGAAGCCGCGCCGCACCACGACCGGCGTCTCGACCGGCACGGGCAGCGCCAAAGGATCGGGCTCGGGCGTGATCTGGATCGCGCCGCGGCTGAGCCGTGTGGGCTCGTCGGCTTCCGTCACGACGACGCCGGGGTCATCCAGCCGGAACGTCGCGGGCCGCCGTTGCTGGTCTCGCTCGTTCATTCCAACCTGTCTCCGATCAGGAACTGCAAGGCACGGTCAAGGCGGATGTGAGGCAGCGCCGGCTCCTCGGTCCCCTCGCGTTCGAGCTTCGGCGGGCGGAAGCGCAGGAAGCGGAAGTCGCTGGTCTCGGCAGCTGCAGTCGATAGCCCGCGGAAGGAATCGACACCGTTGAACAGCGCTTCCGGGTCGGCCGGCAGATCGCCCGGAAAGGTCGCCACCTCCGTATTGCCGTCGAAGAATTCGCCGCCGGCACTTTCGCCAGCCGCAGGCGTGCCGAGGATCGACGGCAGTCTGTCGCGGCCGCGCGCGACCTGCGCCTCGCGCGTCGCGCGGACGGCGGCGAGCGCCACCACGTCGATCTCGGCACCGGTGCTTTCGGCGCGCGCGACGGCCCGCGAGACCGCGCGCCGCAGCACGGCTTCGAGTCGGTCGTGACTGGAATGATGCAAATGATCGGCCTTGGTCGCCGCGAACAGGATGCGGTCGATGCGCGGGCGGAACAGGCTGGAGATGAAGGTGCTGCGCCCGATCCGGAAGCAATCCAGAATGCCGGCGAGAGCGGCTTCGAGGTCATGCAGCGCTTCGGGGCCGGAGTTGAACGCGGCGAGCGCATCGGCCAGCACGATCTGGCGGTCGAGCCGGGCAAAATGGTCGCGGAAGAAGGGACGCACCACGACGTCCTTGTAGGCCTCATAGCGGCGCACCATCATCGCCCAGAGCGATCCCTCCGGCGCCTGTCCCTCGATGGGCACATCGAGCGGTGCAAAGGTCAGGGCCGGGGAGCCGGCAAGACTGCCGGGCATCAGGAAGCGGCCGGGCGGCAGCAGGCTCATGGCGAAGCGCTCGTCGCGGCAGGTGCGCAAGTATTCGGTGAACAGCCTCGCCGAGGTCAGCGTCGCCTGCTCGTCCTCGGCCGCCTCGGGCTTGAGCGTTGCCAGATGCGCGTGCCAGCCGGCTGCCAGATGCACCCGCGGCGCCGCGCGCGACAGCGCCAGGCTCTCCGCCGACCATTGCTCGTAGCTCTTTTGCAGCAGCGGCAGGTCGAGCAGCCATTCGCCGGGATAGTCGACGATGTCGAGCGTCAGCGTACGGTCGGCGCCGTTCTGGCGCTGGTAGTCGATGACGAGGCGGAGCTCGCTGATGTCGACGGTGGAGTTCGGCCAGCGCCGGTCCTCGGTCAGCGCGCGCAGATGGTTCTCGTAGTCGAAGCGCGGCACGGCATCGTCGGGCTGCGGCGCGAGTTTTGCACGTGCGATGCGGCCGGAGGCAAAGGCCTCGAACACGGGAAAGCGGCCGCCGCGGGTCAGCCCATGGATCAGTGCGGTGATGAACACGGTTTTACCGGCCCGCGACAGGCCGGTGACGCCGAGCCGGACCGTGGGGTTGAAGAAATGCTCGCCATAGTCGAGGAGCGCCCGGGCCGACAGGCGCGCCTCTTCGACCATTTCCTGGAAGCTGAATGCCATGGGGGGAGGCGAGGGGATCTCTTGCCGGTTTCTTGCCGCCGGAATAAGCAAATTGGACTAGTCACAAAAGTGGCAACGGCCTGACGAAAATCAAGCTTCATACTTCCACCGCGTTTTCGGGCGAACCAGCCCTTGAACGCCATGCCGACCACGGAAGACCCACATAAGAGTGCCACAGCGCCGCCTTCGAACTGCCATGACCGTTTTCAGATTGAAACAACTCGCGTCGACCTCCGTCCATGCCGCAGCCGATGCCATCGGCTGGGACTATGATCGCGCCGAGCTGATCGCCGACGGCGTCGTCCACGCCATCGGCCTGCTCCTGGGCATCGTCGCCGCGACCGTGCTGGTCGTGCTGACGGTGCTCTATGCCAGTGCGGTCGATATCGTCGGCGTCTCGATCTACGTCGCCGGCCTGCTCTCGATGCTGGTGCTGTCGGCGACCTATAATCTCTGGCCGGTGTCGCCGGCCAAATGGATATTGCGGCGCTTCGACCACTCGGCGATCTATCTCCTGATCGCGGCGACCTACACGCCGTTCATCCTGGAACTGAAGGACAGCATCTTCGCGCTGGCGCTGCTCGTCGGTGTCTGGTGCGTTGCGATCTTGGGCATCGTGCTCAAGCTCGGCTGGCCCGGCCGGTTCGACCGCCTCGCCGTCGGTATTTACCTCGCCATGGGCTGGAGCGGCCTGATGCTCTACGACGCCGTGGTCAAGGCGCTGCCGACCATGGCGCTGTGGTTCGTGGTCGCGGGCGGCGCGCTCTATTCCTTCGGGGTGATCTTCCACGCCTGGCGGCGCCTGCGTTTCCAGAATGCGATCTGGCACGGCTTTGTCTTGGCCGGCGCGGCGTGCCATTATACCGCGGTGCTCGATCTCGTCCTGAGCTGAGCGCTAATAAACGCGGCATAAGAGGAGACGTCTGATGCAGGTGACCGGCAAGGTCGTGGTCGTCACCGGCGGCGCCAATGGCATCGGCAAGGCGCTGTGCGAGGTGTTTCATCAGGCAGGCGCAGCCAAGGTCGTAGTCGCGGATATGGAGGCCGCTGGCGCGCGCGCGGTGGCGGCGATCGTGAACGGCGCCGCCTTCAAATGCGACGTCGCCCAGGAAAAGGATATCGCCCACGTCATCGAGGAAACCGAGCGGCAGTTCGGCCCGATCGAGCTGTTCTGCTCCAATGCCGGCATCGGCGGCGGCTTCGATCCCATGTCGGCGAACGCCGGCGGCTCGTCGGACGAGCCCTGGCAGCGGAGCTGGGCGATCCACGTCATGGCCCACGTCTACGCGGCGCGGCACCTCGTCCCGCGCATGAAGGCCCGCGGCGGCGGCTATTTCCTCAACACGATCTCGGCCGCGGGCCTGCTCTCGCAGGTCGGCAGCCCGGCTTATTCGACGACGAAGCATGCCGCGGTCGGCTTTGCCGAAAATCTCGCGATCTCGCACAAGGCCCACAACATCAGGGTGTCCATCCTCTGCCCGCAGGGCGTCGACACCAACATGCTGCGTTCGATTCCCAAGGGCCCGCAAAGTGGTGACGGCGATTTGTCGCCTGAGCAGGTCGCAAAGGACGCGCTCGCTGGTATCGCGCAGGAGACGTTCCTGATCCTGCCGCATCCCCAGGTGCTCGGCTACATGCGCAAGAAGACCGAGAACTACGACCGCTGGATCGGCGGCATGGCCAAGATCCAGGCCAAGATGCGGGAGGAGTTCGGGAAGTGAGCGAAGGTCGGTCCTGCTTCTTGGTGCGATCTTGAGGCGCAACACAGTCCGCCGTCGTCCCGGCGAAGGCCGGGACCCATAACCACAGGGAGTAGTTGTGGCACGAGATCGGGGTCATCAATCTTCGCCAAACCGCATCCTGTGGTCATGTAGTCCAGTACTTTTTTGGTCACTCAAAGAACGAATAAAACGCTTTGAAACCAAAGACGTAGGTGACGTTAGCTGACAAACGACAAGGCTGCCCGAGTGGCCCGGGCCCCAATAGGCCCTAGACCGTTCGTCTTTTGAAAGCTGGCGTCGGCGCTCCGCCGGTTCACGTCCGGCAGGGTCTGAAAGCTGACGACAAACTTAGCAGGTTGAGCATGGGCCACCTCACTAGCTGAGGAGGTTACCATGACCGAAGATTCAAGCATCATCGCAGCAGCCTCTAGGCGTGTCCCTTGGAACAAGGGAAGGATTGTCGGAGCGAAGCCGCCGCTTCGCCCCAAGCATGTCTGGTCGATCCGGACCAAGCTTCAAGTCGAAGGTCGGGTTCGGGACCTTGCTCTGTTTAATCTCGCTATCGACAGTAAGCTCCGTGGTTGCGATGTCGTGGCGCTCAAGGTCGATAACATTGCGCCGACCGGCTACGCAGCCGATCGTGCGAGTGTTCGACAGAAGAAGACCGGCCGGCCGGTCAAGTTTGAGCTGACTGAGGCAACT
The DNA here is from genome assembly GCF_030160715.1 of Bradyrhizobium iriomotense. Lineage (GTDB taxonomy): Bacteria > Pseudomonadota > Alphaproteobacteria > Rhizobiales > Xanthobacteraceae > Bradyrhizobium > Bradyrhizobium iriomotense. The sequence goes on along the minus strand of NZ_BSOW01000050.1, from coordinate 16,234 downwards.
CGAAAGGCCGTTGACGACTATCTGAAGGCTACCGGCAAAAAGCCGGGCGACTATCTGTTCACCGGCCGGCGCGGATCGAACTGCAGTCTGACGACCCGGCAGTACGCGCGTTTGCTCGCTGGGTGGATTGTCAGTGTGGGCTTAGATCCGCACCTGTTTGGGACACATTCGCTGCGCCGAACAAAGGCGACCCTGATCTATCAGCGCACGGGCAACTTGCGCGCCGTCCAGCTCCTATTGGGTCACACGAAAATCGAGAGCACTGTCCGGTATCTCGGGATCGAGGTCGACGACGCGCTGGCAATCGCAGAACAAGTTGACGTCTGAACTAACGGGGCGGAGCGGATGAACTCCGCCCCACTCAGACAGGCAGCTCATGGGCAGATTCAAAATTGTCTGACCGCACAAGCGTTGGTCCGCTTCTCCTCCAATACCGGACGTAGCCTCGACTAATACAGACGGCAGCGATGGGCCACTTCCGGACTCATGCACCGCACCAAAAGAGCACGCCCTCATTCGATCACCTCGTCGGCGCGAAGGACCAATGACGCGGGAATCGTAATGCCTTGCATCTTGGCGGCTTTGAGGTTGATGATGGTCGTGTACTTGTCCACCTGATAGATCGGTAACTCGCTGGGTTTTGCGCCCTTAAAAATCGCATCAATATAGCGAGCGAATCGGCGGTTTACGTCTTGTCTATCAATGGCATAGGCCATCAAACCTCCGATCTCGATATACTCCCGGTAAGGATAGATCGCTGGAAGTCGAGCCCCCTTTGCGAAGTCCACAATAACATCTCGGTGGGCCAAGTGTTGTGGCCCATCAGTCACAAGCAGGCCATCGGCGTGTTCACGTTGGAGAAGATCTAGAACACGTAGATACTCGGCTTCTTGAGCTAGCCCCTGCAACGGTGAACCCACAACTTTGACTGAGAAATTGTGAGCTGCCGCGCGCATTGCGTCACCACCGGCGCTATTCCAGAATGCTTCTGTACAAAGAAATCCCACGCGACTAGCTGTCGGAGCCACCTCCAGAAGTATCCCGAGCCGCTTGCCGAAAATTTCGATGCCGGCATCGACGCTGATCCCGGTTATATTTCCTTCCGGTCGAGCAAGATTGGTGACGATCCCAAGTGCAATGGGATCATTCATCCCCCCGACGACGGGAATGGAGCGTACAAGCGCTTTCACTCGAAGAAGTAAATGGCTAGTCCCTGAAACGAAAATGAGATCCGGGGACGAGCTGACGGCATCGCGAACCGTTTCGTCGTAGCGCGAGGTATCTCCCTTTGTCGAGAAGCGCAGAACAACGAGGTTCTCTCCTTCGACGTAACCAAGTCGCCGCAACTCGACAAACAACGGCTTGTACATACCGGTCTCGCTTAAGTCGGCAACCGTTGACACAATCGCAAGCCGATAGATCTTGTTCGGCTCAGCAGCCCGCAGCGCGCTCGCCGTTGTGGTGGCCAACAAACCTGCAAGAAGGTCCCGCCGTCGCACGTGCCCCTCCCTGGACCGCGCCTGGGGAGGCGGAGCCTAGCACTTTGTTATGGGGCTGTGAGGTACTTTGAAGGACCGCTTCGGGTCACTCGCGTCGGTTTGCACGTAGGCCGAAGAATTCCGGTCCTCCCCTGACAACGGACGTCGTGACCTGGGCCCGGCAGGTCGGTTTCGTGCCAAAGAAGCGGGCGTAGCTAGAATAGAGGTTCGTCAAGGGGCGCGTTAGTCCTTAGGAGACTTTAGAGCTTCATGCGCTGCTAAGAATGCTTGGCGGCCCGCGGGGGTCCCGCAGTAGACAGTAATCTGAACCAAGGCTTCTTTGATCTCATCGACCGTTACACCGCTGGCAACCGCGGCATTCGTGTAAATGCCCAGCTCTTGAAAGCGGCCGAGCCCTGCGAGGATTCCAAGCGTCAGGATACTCCGTGTCTTTTGGTCAAGCCCAGAACGACTCCACGCATAACCCCACGCCAGTTCGGTAACGGCCCGTTGAAACGTCATCATGAACTCATCAGAACCGGCGAGGTTTGCATCAACATACTTCTCGCCGAGCACCTGTTTCCGCGTCTTGAGACCCCTCTGAAACAATTCGCTATCCGCCACTGATGCCTCCTCTGTCCAGACTGACGACGAGCGTAACGGTTTTCGAGAGATAAGGCCAAGCTGTCTGGGGGCCGGTTGGGTCAAAATGCGAACAACTCAGAGTGAGCAAATCTAGTCCGCTCCGCCCCAATAAGCAGACCTCAAGGTGGGGTTGTCGCCACTTCGCTGATGGGCCACTTCCGGACTCGTGCGACGCAGCAATGGCCCGGCTTATTCGATCACCTCATCGGCGATGGCGAGCATTCTGTCCGGAAAGGTAAGCCCGAGCGCCTTCGCAGCCTTGAGGTTTATGACCAACTCGAACTTGGTCGCCTGCTGCACCGGCATATCAGCCGGCTTTTCTCCTTTGAGCACCCGACCGACATACATGCCGGTGAGACGATAAGCGTCAGCGACGTTACTTCCGTAGCTCATCAAGCCGCCGGCCGCTGGATACTCGCGCCAATGAGCCATGGCGGGTATGGCGTAACGAGCGGCCAGCATAGCGATTTGGCTGCGTTGATTGAAAAAGTACGCGTCGGTTCCAATCATGATCGCGCGGGCTCCTCGGCCGATCAAATTCGGAAACGAGGCATCAATTTCATCTTGCCATTTCGCGGCGGCAACTTGCAGTTCCAGTCTTAAATCCCGCGCCGCAGCTTCAGCTTCGCTACGCTCCACCTGCCCGAAAGGATTTTCGGGGTCTATCAGCAGCGCGATGGTCGTCGCTGTTGGTATGAGCTGATGCAATAGTTCGACCCGCTTCGCGATCACGGGAGTCTGCAGTAGGCACACTCCTGTGATGTTTCCTCCGGGGTGAGCAAGACTTGCGACCAACCCGAACTCGACCGGGTCAGCACCTATCATGAACACGATTGGAATGGATCGCGTGGCTGCTTTTGCAGCGAGCACTGACGCTGTCGCTCCGGGCAAAGCGATGGCGGCAACGTGACGATCGACCAGTTCGGCTACCAGCCCTGGTAAGAGTTCGTAGCGACCCTCCGCCCATCGCCATTCTATAGCGACGTTCTGATGCTCAATGTACCCGGCTTTTGAAAGCCCTTGACGAAATGCGTCATCAAGATGCGGAGTCTCTCCCCGCTTTCCAATACGCACAACGCCGACCATCGGCATAGGCTGCTGCTGCGCGGATACAGTCAGCGGGCACGCTACCGCGGTAGCGAGAAGCCGCCCTATCAATTCGCGCCTTCCAATCGCGGCTGGCATCTGCACGCCTCTCCACCGAGGGCTGCTTACTGCAAAAATGATTACCACGGCGCGACCAAACTGTCTTCAGGGTCAAACCGGGCTGGTGCCGGTGCAATGTCCGCTGGGGGTCACTCACGTCATCTTTGGGCCGCTCGACGGATGTCTGCTTCTCCTAACAGCGGCGGAATAGCAGACATTCCCCAACCGCCGCTTGGGGCCAACAGGCGACATCGTAGTTTTACATGTGGCGGTTTCAGGTCGATGTAGCACGGTACTTGGAGTGGTGCGCGGTCGCGGATCCGCTTGATGAGGTTTCCAGGATACGTGCCCTGGCGCCGCTGACGCGGGAATTGCGACGCAATCACATTCACTCAGCTGCGACCGACCGGTCGCGCAACGCCGACGCGCTGAAATGCCTCTGCGGCTCGCGCGCCGTTCAAGCCGCCGCCGCTGTCGTTTTCGGCCACGGGTCGGCCCAGGCCGGCAGGCGTGCCAGCGTATCGAGCCAGCGCACGACGCTGGGAAAGTCCGCAAACGGCATCTCCGCCTCGCGCCAGTCGGCGGCCATCGACGCCAGATGGAAGTCGGCGACGGTGAGCCGGTCGCAGGCGACGAAGCTCCGGCCTTCAAGGTGATCGTCAAGAATCTTGGCATATGTTTTCAGGTTCGGAACCTTCTCGACCAGCGCTGCGCGGTCCGGCGGGCCGATGTTGAAGGTCTTCTTGACGATATGCTCGAAATAGAACGGGCCGACGGCTGACAGCCAATGGCAGTTGTCCCACGACAGCCAGCGCAGCACCTCGACCTGCTCCTGCGGATTGTCGGCCGGCCACATGTCCGATCCCTGCTTGATGCAGAGATAGGCCATGATCGCCGAGGATTCCCATAATACCACCTCGCCATCGACCAGCGTCGGCGCCCTCATATTGGGATTGAGCGCCGCGTAGTCGTTGGTCTTCAGGCCGCGGCTGATCTCGATGAACTCGGCATTCACCCCGAGATGCCCAACAAGCGCCAGCACGCGACGGGGCGCCTGCGCCTTGATCCAGTAGATCTTCATGTCGGTTCTCCTTTGCGGCTAGCGCGCGTCAATAGCTCAGCTTTGGATACCAAGATGGGTCACGGCCGGCAGGCGTGAGATCGAGAATGTTCCACAGTGGCGCGAGGTCCGGAGCGCCCCTGGGATCCTGCCCGGGGTCGGCCATTGCCCCACTCATCTCGCCGGCCCAGAACAGACGAACGTCATGTCCATCCCGCCGGTAGACCACGAGCGCGGGCCATTCCAAACCCTCTGGCGTGAGCACACCAAGATCCCGGGCATAATCGTTGCCAACCGTCTGAACGAAATCCAACTGCGTCCAGCCGCGTTCCTGGGCGAATGCGATCTGGCGGCTGACAGCGGAGCGGCCGAGCACTTTCAGCGCTGTCCGTTGCTTGATATCAGCAGCATTGCCGTTCAAAGGTCCGAGTAGGTTGGTGCACATCGGACAGGGTCGTTCCCGCTGCGGACCGTACATCCAAAAATAGGTCACCAGCGTGTCGTGCGCCCCGAACAGATCGGTCAGACCAAGCTCGGTGCCGTTCGCATCGACGAAGCGGTAGTCTTTCTTGATCACGGGGCCGGGCGGAAGCGCCCGACGCCGTTCGGCAACCCGGCTGATATGGCGGCGAAGCTCGATCTCCTCGGCCAGCAGCGCTTGCCGCGCGTTCGCATAGTCAGCACTTTCGCCGGGAAACCGAGGGTGCCGTCCGGCAGCCAAGTCTCGGGCAGGGACAAGGGTATCAGTCATGTAAGTCACTCCGCAAAATCGAAGAATGAAGCGCTGAGCGTTGAAACGCCATCGGCGGCAATCCGGTCCACTTGGCGCGCCTCCCGACTCAAGGACGAAGGAACCGGGATCAGACCGACATTAGGTGATATAAAATTTTCAGCCGCGCGAGGCTCTTGGAGGGCGGGCTGCGCATTCCCGCCCTTGTCTTTTGGCCCGCGCGCATTCTCGCCGGCCTAGTTAGTCAGCAGGTGACCGCGAATATGGACTGGCTTCCGACGCTGCTCGCCGCAACTGGCGCAGCACAAGATCCGGCCACGGACTCGTGCAGTGCAACAACATGGGCTCTGTTCGATCACCTCGTCAGCGCGGGTGAGCAGCGCCGGCGGCAGGCGCAAGCCGAGTTGCCTTGCTGCTTTCTGATTGACGACCAGCTGGAATTCGGTTGGGACTTGAACTGGCAGTTCGGCTGGTTAGCGCCACGCAATATCCGGTCAATGTAGGTGGCAGCACCGACGAATATTTGGTTGATGTCGACGCCGTACGACCATTTGCCCCCGAGTGACGGCACGAATGGCGTAAAGCCTGTCACGTTGCGACCCGGTCTGGCAAAGCTATCGACGTAGTGTTTCCCGACCGGATCGCTGACCATCGCAAAGACGGTCGGAATAGTTGAGCCTTCAAGTTGAAGTGCCGCCATCGAGGTATTGGTTACAGCGTAAAGTGCATCTGGCTTTAAGGAGATTAGCTCGCGGGCATAACGATGCGCGAGATCGGTATCCCCATTGTAAATCCGATATTCGATCTTGAGATTTTGACCGACCGCCCAGCCCCGCTGTTGGAGGGCTTGTTCCAGAAGCCGCGTTGCCGGCCCTTCCAAAGTGAGCACACCAATTCGAGAAACTTGGACTTGGGCTCGCGTCAGCTTCGGAAGCGCGGCGGACAAGCCCAATCCAGCGATGAAAATTCGCCGTCGCGTGCCAGACCCCATAGTTCACGACGAGGATAGTATGAGACGGGATAGCCATTTTGGAAGAGCCCGAACGCGGAAGTTCGCTCAAATCTCGTTGGAGCGTCAACTTCGGCTTCGGGTCCATCGCGTCGTTTTGCAATCAGACAGCTACTTCCGGTCTCCCATTAACTTCGGACATTCGTTGCACTGCGCCCACCGGCGCGACGGGCCACAAGGCGACGTTCCATCCTTAAAAATCAGCCGAGCGCCAAGGACACTCCAAACTCATTGTCATTCATAGGCGCAAATTCATAGCGGGGGTACACGTCCTTTGCTCGGCCGAAGAAGAACTCGTCGAACGCTTTCGTAGCACCGGAACGCAGTGGATTGTTGACGCGGGCCAAAGCGATCTGGGTGAAGAACGGCTCAGCGCCCGGAACGGCAACAAACTCAAAGTGATTTGGGAATATCTGCGCCCAGTGCGAAACGAGATGATACCACGTGAAGGCTACGTCCGCGTAGCCGCGGGCGACCATTTCAGGAAGGTCGCGATGCATGATGCCAAGGCGACCTCGAAAATTTACCTCAGCGGCGACGAGAGCATCGGCAGCTGGCTTTCCAAGCAGCGCCTCCGCGGCAGCAAGACATTTCGCACGAACATCGCCCGCATCTGGCAGCGCAACGCTGGTACCCGCATGGATCACATCAGCCAGGCCACGAATGCCGAGTGGGTTGCCTTTGCGGACAAGCAACGCCACACCGCGATTCCTACAGAAGAAGCGCGCCTGAGGCTCGACCACGCCCATCTGATGCAACTGCCGCAAGGGCTCTGGGTAGCCCATGAAGATATCAGGATAGAAACCAGAGGTACGGCTGACCTCGAGCGAGAGGTTGCCAAGCGCAACTGCTCCGGTGCGAATCATCTGGACAAGGATGGGCTGAGGCAATGTGACCAAAATGACGTTGGTTAGATCGAGATTGGCGTATTGCGGCTGGGATTTAGCCCATGATGGAAATGCGCCGACGATATCGTTGCTCGAAAGCACCATCAGGTGATTGCCTTCGGTAAAGATGACCAAGCTCGCCGGCGCTCCGACCCGGCCAATGACGTCAAGCACCGTGTCCGCGTGACCAACGAATGATCGAACGCCCTCGGGTAGCCTCGTTGTAATTGGCCAGACAAGCGGCTCAAACCTAGTGGAATCGACCGCATTTTGTGTCGTGGCCGTTGCTGATTGCGCTTTTGGGGCCCCCAAAGTTAACGCGCTGAGTGTACTGCCTAGGAAAGCGCGCCGCTTCATCATGTCGGATCTCCCACAGAGATTTGGGGGCAGCCTACCACCTTGTAGCTCCTCTTCTGCGCCACAACAGCTCTTGCGCCGCAGCAAAATTACCGGGGTGATATCGGCTCCGGGTCAATCGCGTCGGTTGAGCCCTCCCGCGATGATTTCCGGTCGGCCCCGGTGAGCAGACATCTTCAGGGCCCATCACAAGGTCTCAAACGGGCCAACATCGGACGGTGCGCTACTATTCAAAGACCTCATCTGCACGCGCGAGAAGGGAAGGCGGGATCTCGATACCAAGCGATTTTGCAGTTTTGAGATTAATGGCGAGCAGATACTTGGCGGGCTGTTCAATTGGCAGGTCGGCCGGTTTGGCGCCCTTCAGTATCCGATCGACATAGTGGGCTCCCCGTCGAGCCTCACCGGGAAAGTCCGGCCCATACGAAATCAATCCGCCCGCCTGTACTAGGTTGCGGACGAGATAGATCGACGGCAAGCGTGCCTGGGCTGCGAGATCTGGCACCCGGTGCGGCGGACTATGAAAGATGGGATCGCCCACTATCCACAAGGCTTCTGCCCCTCCAGCCTTAGCGGCGGCAACTGCGCCTGGAATTTCGTTCGTCTCCTTCACGTTGATGATGTCAAGCTCAAAGCCGAGCTTAGCGGCCGCTGCGGGTGCTTCCCTCGGAAATAAAAGGCGCAAAGTCTCGCTCGAGGGGTTGAGAAAAGCCGCGACGCGCTTCGCGTGCGGGAGAAGCTCCCGAAGCACTTCAAGCATCTTGCCCATGAAAGCGCCTGGAACTAGCGTAGCAACACCCGTCAGGTTTCCGCCTGGATGAGCAAGGCTTGACGCAAGCCCTACACCAACCGGATCAGCCACGAAGAGCATCACGATCGGTATGTCCGAGGTCGCCTCCTTGACAGCGCGCACTGCCTGAGGAGTGAACGCGACGATGAGATCGGGTTTCGATCGCACGAGGTCGGCAGCGAACACCGATAACTGATCGAGCCGCGAACCCGCTTCCTTACGTTCAAGGACGATCGTAGCATTTTCTACCCAGCCGAGATTGCGAAGCTCGTCCAACAAAGCCTCGAAGGTGGTTCCGCTGCACGACGGGACGCACAGGATCGCGACGCGTGGTGCGGTCCCTGCGGCTTCGCTTCCAGCTGGCGCACCGAACAGGAGCAACACTGCCAGAAATGCGATCGCAGCTGTAAACCTTCCCATTTGGTCACTCCGTAGGCGACAAGGTATCCGTGATCGCAGTCTGTACCATAGCGACCAGACCTGCGCAGAGTCCAACGCCTGCTTTGGGTCAACATGAGAAGAACTCTGAGTGAGCAAATCTAGTCCGCGCTCCACGAAGCGGACACCAGCGAAAGGTGTCGCCACTTCGCTTTCGGGCCGATTCCGTTGAAAAAGGCCGGCAGTATTTCGTTGTAATAGCTCCGTCGCGACGTGGCCGAACTGCTCTACCGACCCTATGCGAGCCTCGGGGTGGGCATCGGGATCAGCTTGGCCATCTTTCGAAGGTTCTGGGCGGTGGCTGCTAGGATGAACTCGTCGCGCGCGCCGTTTGGACCTCGTAAACGCAAACGGTCGAGCTTGAGAATGCGCTTGAGATGCGCGAACAACATCTCGATTTTCTTGCGGAGCCGGCGCGAGGTGCCTCCCTCCCACGATCTCGCGATCTGGCGCGCCATGTCGCGAGCGCCCTCGTAGATCGAGCGCGGCACTCTCCGTGAAGCCTGTTTGGGGCAACACCGAGCCTTCAATGCGCATCGATCACAATCGCGCTTGCTGGCGAGGTAAAGCATGGTGGCACCATCATTCACCAACGTTCCAGTCGTGGTAAGAACTTTGCCACCAGGGCAACGATAGATGTCCCCAGCATGGTCATAGGTGAAGTCGTCGCGCGAGAAGATCCCGTCTGTGCGGGCCGACTTGTCGAAGACTGTAACGTGCGGCTCGATGCCGTGCTCATAGACCAGCCAGGCGAGCATCTCGGCCGAGCCATAGCCGCTGTCACCGAGGAGCCGGCTCGGATAGAGATCAAACCGCTCCAGCGAGCGCTCAATCATACGCTTAGCGGCCAATACCTCCGCCTGCCGGATTGCCGTCGTTGCCTCAACATCGACGATGATCGCGTTCTCGATGTCGACCAGGTAGTTCGTCGAATAGGCGAAAAACGCTTGGCCGCCGTGTGCCCCCGTCCAGCGCGCCGCCGGGTCGGACGGCGAAACGAACTTCGGGGTAATCTCGGTCGCGGCTCCGAAAGCGGCATCATCGAGGACAGCCAGATACTCATCGATTGCTCGGCCGGCAGCCTCCGGCGGAAGTCCCTTATCGCCTTCGATCCCCTTCTGCCGATTGGCATCGGCCTTGATTAGGCTCGCATCGACCGCGAATCCTTCACCGCCGACCAGTCGTTCCTCGATGCAGCGGCGCAGCACGCTCTCGAACACGCGACGGAAGAGGTCGCTCTGCCGGAAGCGGCCATGCCTGTTCTTGGAGAATGTCGAATGATCCGGCACCGCCCCATCCAGACCGAGCCGGCAAAACCACCGGTAGGCCAAATTGAGGTGAACCTCATCGCACAGGCGCCGCTCCGATCGGATGCCAAAGCAGTAACCGATCAGGAGCATCCGGATCATCAGCTCGGGATCGATCGAAGGCCGACCGATGCTGCTGTAGAAAGGCGCCAGATCCCGCCGGACCTGTTCAAGATCGACAAACCTGTCGATCAACCGCAGCAAGTGATCAGTCGGGATGTGTCTTTCGAGCGAGAACTCATAGTACAACGCAGCCTGTTCGACTTGCCGATGCCCCATCATGATCTTCAGTCCTGCCAACTAGGCCGTGAACCCATAAATCTGCCGAGCGGACGGCTTGCCAGGGTCCGCAATGCACTGATAGTGACCAAATTCCGCAACGCAGCTGAATACGGGAAGGGCCATGAGCCGACCAACCACGTGGTTCGCTTGGACAAGCGCCATTGGCAGGGGGAACGAATATCGGGTCTCGCCGAGCGATGTGCACGCGCGGGAATAATGGTCGGGCTTCGCAAAGATCAACCCTCTAGTAGTGCTGCCATCCGATGTCGATCGATGATGCCTGGGTCCGGTGGCAACGGATGGCTGTCCAATTCGGCCAACTTTGCAGCTATATTCGGCCTAGAGATGACCTCCTGAGGCAGAGCAACGCACATTGCAATTTCAAGCACGCCACGGAATACGTCGGCATCCCATGATGCAGCAACTAGGAGCCTGGCCGTGATCGGGTTGGGTGCCGGCACCGGCGTGCCCTCTTCCAGAGCGTTCATCTCGGCGATCCGGGCGCGGTCCGCAGCGATCTGGTTTCGATAGAACGGGCCGACCTCGCGCTCGGTCTCCGCGTCGAAGTCCCGGGAGAACGCTTCCGGATCGTTGATGTGCCGGCGAGCAACGTCGCGGAGCACCTGTGCGTGCAGAAGACCGACGCTCAAGCCCCGCCCGGCGGACGGATTGGTGCACGCCCATGCGTCACCGACGGCGGTGAATCCCGTGATGACGGGCTGACCGTCGACGACAAACCGCCGGTACCGGTCGAGAACCCCCGCCAGCAGGCGAACGGGTGTGATCGGCTCGCCATCGAGCCAGTGGGCCTGCTGTGGGCAAGCGGAGACGACGCGGTCAAACGTGGTCGTATCACGCAAGGCTCGCATCGCCCTATTCCTCGACGAGATAAACAAAGTGATCGACCAAGTGTCGTTGTCCCCGTACGCCGTAACGACCGAGAACAGGCCCATCGGCGTGAGCGTGCGTCCGATCCGGCGAGGCCGCTGATGTCCCGAGAAATATCGTGTAAAATAGACGAAGTTGCAGTCTTCGGCTTCCTCGATCGGGCTGCGACCTCCGGCACCGACGATCCATTCGCCGGCCGGGCTTCGTCGTCCCATGGCATCGATGACCAGATCGGCACGAATCGCTTCGCCGGATGTGGTGCGCACGCCGACGACGTGCGGTACACCGGGTATGGCCGATGCGCCCGTGATCAATTCGCGAACCTTGGTCCCCCGACGGATGGTCACGTTCGGTGCGGCTTGCGCCATCCCAGCCACCGTCCATTCAACGATCGGCCTCCGGCCGGCGACGCAACGCATGGCTTCATCGCCCGGTCGCGCTGCCCTGTCCGTTATGGTTGGGGGGAGAGATTGACTGTCGAGAAAATCCACCCAAACGCAGCCGGCACGAAGTAGGTCATCGGTCAGCCCGGGCAATTCGCAATCACTGATCATCCGAAACCGCGAATGGAAACTATGCGGTTGCCTGAATTGGGCAACTCCGGGGCGCTCCCACGAGTCCCATCCCTCGATGCAGGCACCAGGGCGATCTTCCGGGTCAGTCTCCAGAACCGTGACGCGGTGACCGTCGCGACCAAGCATGATTGCTGCACACAATCCAATCATGCCGCCGCCGCAAACCAGGACTTTGCTCATCCCTTTCTCCCCTCCAAAGTCGTCTGGCGCGACGAGCCGCGGAAGCGGCAAGGTTTCGTCGCATGATCCATTCGATGAATTGATGGTTCAGGCCGGTAATAGGCACAGCCTATTTCTCGTCGAAGTCCGGCAAGAGTACCCAGCGATGTCCATCGAAGCGCTGCAGTCGGATCTGCTTGATCGGAATATAATCGGTAGGGCTTGTGCTCAGGGTTATGCCGGGCAAGAGCGCAGGCAAGTGCACTCCTTGAAGATGCGTCGCTACGGCCAAAAGATTCTCTCGCGTCAAATCGTCACCGCAACGACGCAGTACCTCGGCGAACAGCGCGGCGTTCGAATAGCCAAGGAATGCGAACTTGTCGTTGATGTCGCCACCCGGGTAATAGGCGCGCATGAAATCAAGCCACGCAAGATAATCCGGGTCATTTGACCATTGCGGGTCGCCGACGCTCTTGAACGACGTCGTTGTCATGACCCCCTCTGACTTTTCGAGGCCCACGGCCGCAAGCACGTCCGTAACCGACGAAGATGCTTGGCTGACAAACCGCGTCGGGTGCCAGTCGATCTCAGAGACCTTGCGAAGGGCCTGGGCGGTCGATCTGGGAGTTGCCGCGATGAAAATGGTGTCGGCACCCGAAGATCGGAGCAGCACGATCTGCGAATCGATCGTTGGATCAGTTACCTCGTATGAGGCTTTGGCAACGAGCCTGCTGCGCGCCTGCGGACCCAATCCTTCCACAAGGCCGGCAACATAGTCTCTGCCGAAGTCGTCGTTTTGATAAAGCACGGCAATGTGTGCATACGGGTTCGCCTGCATGATGTAGCGGGCGGCGAAGGCTGCTTCCGATCGCGCGGGGTAGATCAGTGACATTGTCCAAGGGAAATGGTCGGGATCGTTCCAGCGCGAGGCCACCGTCTGGATGAAGAGATGGGGAACGTGGTTCGAGTTCAGGTATTTTTGAATCGCTGCATTGGTCGCGGTGCCGAGGGATCCCATGATGGCCAACACGTTGTCCTGCTCAACCAGACGACGGGTCTGTTCCATCGTCTTTGCCGGACTGTAGTTGTCATCGAGCGATATGAACGTGATACGGCGACCATTGATGCCGCCGCGCTCGTTGATCATCTTGAAATACGCGGCCTCACTCTTCCCAAAGACGCTCAAGGCCGAGACTGGCCCGCTATAGGGCATCGTCTGCCCGATCTTGATTTCAACGTCACTCACGCCGGGGCCGTAGTTCCCTTGCGCCTGAGCGATCGAAGTACCGTCGACCCAAAGGAGAGCGATAGCCAATAATAGGATCTCGAACTGATGTATCGCCCATCTCCACGAGGCCATCATTTGATCCTTGCGCCGATCTTTGATTTCGCGGACGCAGCCAGGCACGATGTTCGCGAGCGCGGTCACCAGTGGCGCCGCCCATCGCGAAGCGTCCCACGATGCCGCCCGGATCTCAAATGGACAAGCCGGATCACACTCTCCGGCGCGTTCGGCGCGAGGATGCCCGTGGTGAGCACGCCATGCCGGCCGGTCCGATCGACCAACCTGGCCGCCACTTCCACTGCAAAGCGCGGGAAGGAACGGCAGCGAGCCGATCCAGGCATTGAAGGCTGGATCGCGGGACCGCAACGGCGTCAGCTCCGTCGTCGCCGACCACGCGACAGCGCAGATGGGCCATTGGGCGCCGGTCCGTCCTTCGCTACCCCCTTGATTGGTCCCAAAACCGTTGGCAGTTCGCATGGCCTGCTCGCTCATGGCATTTTACTCCTCGAAGAACGATGGTGTTGCCGCTGCGCTCCAGATGCCGCATGATCGGCGAGGTGCACGACCAAGTCTTGCAGCAGCCATGAAAAACTCTGATGGAGTTCTGAAATCGGCGCCGGCCGCCTTTGTCTTCGGACCATTCCGGCTCGACTGCCGCAGGCGCGTGCTGGAGCGGGATGGAACGGCACTGCCGATCTATCCGCGCGCCTTCGACGCGTTGGTGACGCTGCTGGCGAACCGCGACGCTCTGATGAGCAAGGCGAACCTTCTGGACAGGCTCTGGCCGGATTCGACGGTCGGGGAAAATAGCCTCGCGCGGATTGTGTCCGATCTCCGCAAGCTACTGGGAGATCACGGCGACGTGATCGTGACTGTCCCGCGCCAGGGCTATCGTTTTGACGGCGCGGTGCAAATCGAAGCCCCGACCGCGCCCTCGGCCGAGGCGCGCACCGTCATCGCCGTGTTGCCGTTTCAAACGATCGGCACCGAGGCTGACCCGTTGTTGGCCTTCGGGTTGAGCGACGCGTTGATCGCCCGATTGAGTCAGGCCGAGGCGCTTGTCGTCCGCCCCACCACCGCAGTTGCGCATTACCAGGGTGACGCTGTGTCCTTGATTAACGCGGGACGGGCGCTCGAGGCCGACCTTGTCGTCGCCGGCCATGTCCGCCAGCAAGGCGAGAGACTTCGCACGACCGTGCAGGTCCTGGACGTGGCGAGCGGCGCCACGGTCTGGGCCGAACAGGTGGACGAGAACGGGGCTGACATCTTTCGCCTGGAAGACGCGATCGCGCAGCGGGTCGCCGCGGCTCCGGTGCTCCGGCATCTAGTTTTTCCAGAACGGATCAGGGCCAGCGATGCGCGAGCTTATGAACTCTACCTGCAGGCCCGCGCCCTGATCAGCCAGCGCACCACCGAGTCGCTCACGCGAGCCGGCACGCTCCTGCAGGAGTCGGTGGATCGTGATCCACGATTTGCGCTTGGCCATTCCGCGCTCGCCGAGACCTACCTGCTCCGCAGCCTGGCCAGCATGGTTCGCGGTTCCCGCCCCGCGATCGAATTGATGCCCCTGGCAAAGGCGGCGGTCGGCGAGGCTCTGACGATCGCACCGAACCTACCCGAGGCGCTTACGATCAGCGCTTTTATCGGATTCTGCTATGATTGGAGCTTTCGCGCGGCTGAGCGGTCGATCGCTTGCGCGCTGCAGCTGGCCCCGGCCAATTCACTGGCGCATCATTATTACGCCATCGGCCTAAGCGCGATGAGGCGGCACGACGAGGCGCTGGAGCAAATCCGGACAGCGCGTGAGCTTGACCCGACCTCGACTGTGGTCAACGTCAATGTCGGAATGATCCTTTACTGGGCTGGCCGTTTCGACGACGCGTGTGCCCAGCTCAAGAACGTCGTCGCGATCAACCCCAATTCGGCCTTTGCCCGCTTCCGCTTCGGTCTAGCGCTGGATGCGACTGGCCGTTTCGATGAGGCGCTGGCCTGCTTCGATGCGCTCATCGCCATGCCGGAGTCGAATATGCATGGCACCGTGGGGCGCGGCCATGCGTTGGCCCGTGCGGGACTATCACGCGATGCACGGCGCGACCTCGATCGACTGCACGCCATGGCCGGCGAGTGCTACGTGCCCAGCTCCTATCTCGCGGAGATTCATTGCGCGCTGGGTGAAACGGACCACGCAATGGACCTGCTGGAGCAGACTCTGTTCGAGCGACCGGTGATGATGATCTCGCTGTTGAACAACCCGAAATTTCGACCGCTTGCCGACAATCCTCGCTTTCGCCGGATCGTCGGTGAGGTCGGACTCATTTCACTAGCCCAACCCGGGGCTTGATGCTGTTACCGTGGGCGTGATTCAAGCTCTTAAGACCGGAGCTTCGAATCATGCGCTATGAACTCAGCGATTATGAATGGACCGCGATCAAGCCGATGCTGCCGAACAAGCCGCGCGGCGTTCGACGGGTAAATGACCGTCGCGTGCTCGATGGCATCTTTTGGATCCTGCGTTCAGGAGCGCCGTGGCGCGACCTGCCAGCCGCCTACGGTCCCCGCACCACCTGTTACAATCGCTTTGTTCGTTGGCGGCGGGCTGGTGTCTGGGACCGGATCATGGATGCGCTGGCCGCCGGTCACGACGCGGCGGTGCAGATGATCGACACCTCCATCGTGCGCGTACATCAGCACGGAGCCTGTATCGCGGACAACAATCATCAGGATATGGGCCACTCGCGAGGTGGCCTGACCAGCAAAATTCACGCCGTCGTGGACACCAATGGCTTGCCGGTCCATCTCGCGCTCACGCCCGGCGAGACGCATGACAACCGGTTGTGCTCGGTTCTCCTCAGCGCCTTGCTTCCCCAAACGATGTTGCTCGGGGATCGTGCCTATGACGCCGACTGGATCAGGGAGCTTGCTCAACAGAAAGGAGCATGGGCGAACATTCCGCCGAAACGCAATCGCAAAGACCCGATCTGCTTCAGCCCTTATCTGTATCGAGCGCGCAACCTGATCGAACGGTTCTTCAACAAGATCAAGCAATGTCGGCGTGTTGCGACCCGATACGACAAGCTCGCAGCCAATTATCTAGCATTCGTCCGCCACAAGCAGCGCCAAAGCGGCCGCAAGTTCTTTGGGCTTGGATGGTACCACTGCAGCCAACAATTCAAACGAGAACTCTCGGCCAATGACCGC
>NZ_BSOW01000049.1 GCF_030160715.1 Bradyrhizobium iriomotense | reverse complement strand
GAGACGGTCGCGCCTCCCGTTGCGCCCGAGCCGCCGGCACCCGCGCAGCGCCCCTCGCGCAACGGCGAGCCTGCCCCGGCTGCGCCCGCAAAGACGAGCTTTGAAAATCTCGAAGACGAGATGGCCTCCCTGCTCGGCCGTCCGAAGCCGCCTTCGTGAGACGCCCGGCTTTTCCGCGTAGAGTTTTTTTCCTTCCTGTCCTGATCGGCGCCGCTCTCCTGGCGGCGCCTGCGCATGCGCAGGACATCAGCATCAACCTCGGCGGCCAGGGTGGCGGCGGCGTCACCGAGCGTGCGATCCAGCTCATCGCGCTGCTCACGGTGCTGTCGATCGCGCCGTCGATCCTGATCATGATGACGTCGTTCACGCGCATCGTGGTCGTGCTGTCGCTGCTGCGCACTGCCATGGGCACCGCGACCGCGCCCCCGAACTCGGTGATCATCGCGCTCGCGATGTTCCTCACCTTCTTCGTGATGGGACCGGTCCTGCAAAAATCCTACGACGACGGCATCAAGCCGCTGATTGCGAACCAGATCGGCGTCGAGGACGCGCTCCAGCGCGCCTCAGTCCCCCTGCGCGGCTTCATGCAGAAGAACGTCCGCGAGAAGGATCTGAAACTCTTCATGGACCTCTCCGGCGAGCCGCCGCCGGCAACCCCCGACGAGCTCGCGCTCCGCATCCTCATCCCCTCGTTCATGATCTCCGAGCTGAAGCGCGCCTTCGAGATCGGCTTTCTTCTGTTCCTCCCCTTCCTGATCATCGACCTCGTCGTCGCCTCCGTGCTGATGTCGATGGGCATGATGATGCTGCCGCCGGCCGTGGTGTCGCTGCCGTTCAAGCTGATCTTCTTCGTGCTGGTGGACGGCTGGTCGCTGGTGGCGGGGAGTTTGGTGCAGAGTTACGGGGGGTAGCGCGGCTCCCTACCCTTTCACATCGTACTGCTTGCTGAGGTGATCGCCGATCTGCACGAGCATGGCGACGCATTCGGGGTAGCCGGGCTTGTCGATGGTGGCCTGGTCGGATTCGTCGCGGAACTCCCAGCTATCGCCGTCCCGGAGAATGATGATCTTCATGCCGTCCGAACAATCGGCGTGAACCTTCAATTCGGCTTTCGCCATCGCGATCAGCTCGGCTTCGGTCTTGACAGGCTTGCTCATCTCATCGCTCTCCCGGCACCGGCGCGCGATCAGGATACGCCGCGCCTTGATGGGCAGGTTGCCGCCTCAATGGGCAACTGTCGAGAGGCCAAAGGTAGCAGAGGGCCTAGCGGGTCATCTTGATCTGCCTCACGGGCGGGATCGCGGGCAGCGAGCCGGTTTGCTCGGTCTCGTCCTTGGCCTGCGGCGGCATGGGCGCGCGGGCGGTGGCGTCGGGGAAGCGCTGCTTCATCTCGCGCAGGAAGCCGTCGAGCGTATCGACGCTGGCCGCCAACTTCGCGATCTCGGCGAATTCGGCGCTGGAGGCAGCCGCCGGCTTGCTCGCGATGTCGAAGGCGAGGCGGTCGGAGCTCTCGCTCATCAAGGGCGCGTATTTCTCGCGGAAGCGCGACAGCCCGATCGCATCGTCGGCGAGCGCGTAGCCGACGGCGGCGCGGATCACGTCGCTCTTCTCGACCGCGTTGAGCGGCTTGAAATCGCGAAAACGCTCGCCGTAGTAGAGCTCGATCTGCTCGGCGGATTCGCGCCAGCGCCGCGCAGCCCAGAAGATGTCGGAGCGCAGGCGGATGGCCTCGCGGCCCGCAACGTTGGAGACGATGTCGAGCGCGAGGTCGTGGCGACCGACGTCGCTCTGCGCGCGCGCCTCGAGCAGCAGGCGCTGCTGGCGCAATTCACCGGAGAGATCGCTGATGCGGCTCGCGCGCAGCGCCGAGATCGCCATGTCGGGCTTGCGGTTGGCGAGATAGACCATCGCAAGGCGGGCCGCGACCTGCGCGCGCGCAGCGCCTTCGAGGCGGTGGTCGACCTGGTATTGCAGGAGCTCGGCGGCCTGGTCGAGCAGGTCGATGGACGCCAGGCGATCGGCAAGCTTGCGGATCAGTTCGTCGCCGCGCCGGCCGATCGGCGTCAGCTCGCGGAACTCGTAGAACATCCCGAGCGCCTCGATCGGCGGCAGATCGTCGCCCTTGGAGCTCAAGAAAATCTGCGCGAACAGCTCCTGCGCGAGGTCCTGCGCCTGGCGCGAGGCGTCCGCATTCGGCTGGAGTTTGGTCGCGGTACGCGCCGCGGCGAGCGCATCCCGGTAGCGTCCCATGTCCGCATACATCCGCGCCAGCATCTGGAGCGTCTTCACCTCGACGGCATCGCCGCGCCAGGTCATCGACAGCGTCTCGAGCTCGCGCAGCGCGTCGTCCTTGGTGATCTCGTCGCGCTTCTGGCGGAGCGCGACCTCGAGCTGCTTGGCCTCGGCAGCAGCCGGCCGGTCGTCCGAGCCGACCGCGAACTTGTAGTCGTCGAGCGCGTCCTTGTCGTGGCCGAGTGCTTCGGCGAGCCGGCCGCGCAGCACCGCGAAGGACGGCGCCGCGTCCGGCGGCACGCCAACGACCTCGAGCTCGCTGCGCCGCTTGGACGCACCGGCATAGTCCTTCACCTCGAGCGAGGCTCGCATCGCATCCATCGTCACGATGCGTTGGACGTCGAGCGGCAGCGAGGCGATGGCGAACTCGACGTTCTTGAATTTTTCGCGCGCATCCGCCCATTTGCCCTGACGGGCATAGGCGAGCGCCTTCCAGAGCTGCGAGTCGTGGCTGTTGCCGATCACGGGATTGGCAAGATCCTTCAGCCCCTGCCCCGGCCGGCCGATCAGGATGCTCGAGATCGCGTGCATGATCAGCGCCGAAGACTCCTCCTTGTTGAGGGGATCGTTCAGCATCACGTCGGTGATCGCCTTGGCCTCGTGATACATGGCGCGCGACATGTAGAAATGCGCCAGCCCGAGCCGAGGGATCGAACGCTGCGCCGGCTCGACCGCCGCGATCGCGGCGACCAGCGCACTCTGCCGGTTCATGAACAGCTCGGACTGGCCCTTGCGCCATTCCTCGATGTTGAAGACCGGCCGCACGGCGGTCGGCGCGCGCTCGGCGGAGACGTCCACCGGCGAAAGCGTCAGCCCGCCCTTCTTGCCGAGAATGACCTTGTCCTGGCCCACTTCGACGCCGACCTCGTCGGAGTTCGGACGAATGGCGATGCCGTGCGCGGATTCGAGCAGCGAGAGATCGACCAGATCCTGCCGCTTGATGAAGCCGCGAACCGGCCGCGGCGCGGTGACGACGTAGAGCGTGTCGCCGGCGTCGGGATCCGTCAGCTTGTGCAGCATGCCCGGATTGGCGAAGGGGATCGCGATATTGGCGAGCGCCGGATCGGTGATGTTGCGCATGATCATCAACGGCAGCGGCGTTGCCTGGATCTTGTCGGCGAGCGTCAGGAGCCATTTGGTCTCCTTGCCGTTCTCCTCGCTCGACAGCGAATAGACCAGCGGCCGGTTGAGGCGGATGCGGATGGCCTGGCCCTTGTCGAGCGGCGTGCGGCTGACCTCGCCGATCATCGCGCCGCCCTTGGCGCGGATCGGCTCGACGTCGATGGCTTTCTGCGTATCGAATACCAGCCAGACGGTGTCGCCGCGGCGGAACGCGGCGGCGGGTGCTGCGACCGGGAGCGGGAACGTCACGCGCAAGCCGTCGCTGTCGCGGCGGGCATCGACGCTCGGGGCGGTGTCCTTCGAGGCGGCCGGAGCCGGCGTCTCGACCGGTGCGGCTTTCGCCATGTCCTTCGGCGCATCCTTGACGGGCTCTTTCGCGGCCTCCTTCACCGGCTCCTTCGGCGCTTCGGCAGCCACCGGTGCCACCAGTTTTGGCGCGGCAGCCGGCGCTGCGGCCTCTGCGGCCGCTGGCGCAGGTTTCGGCGCCTCGGCCGGATGCGGAGCTTCAACCGCGACAGGCTCGGGCGCAGCCTGCACCGGCGCGGGCTTCGGCGCCTCGGCAGCCGGCGGCGCGCCCGCGGCCTCAGGCTTCACCTCGATCCTGGCCTCGTGCGCGATGGTCTCGGAGGTCGGCGGCGTGATCTCGCGCGGCATCTCCTTCTTCTCGGCCGCCGCGTGCGGTCCATGCGCCGCGGCCGGTTTTGCCGGCGCCAGGACCTGCTCGGCCGCCGTCGCGGCCTTGTTCTTGTCCGGCTGGA
Organism: Bradyrhizobium iriomotense; assembly: GCF_030160715.1. Taxonomy (GTDB): domain Bacteria; phylum Pseudomonadota; class Alphaproteobacteria; order Rhizobiales; family Xanthobacteraceae; genus Bradyrhizobium; species Bradyrhizobium iriomotense. The sequence continues at coordinate 52,528 of NZ_BSOW01000049.1, read as the reverse complement.
AGGCGACGTCGACGACATAGTTCTTGTCGTCGCGGAAGGAGTGCACGTCGGCCTCACCGATCAGCGCGATCTCGACATTGGTCTGGTCGATGTCGGCCTTCTGCTTGATCGAGGCGACGTTCGGCGGCGCGGCGACGACCGCGTCGGCGAGATCGAAGTTGAGATTGGCGTTGAAGGCGAGCGTCAGCTTCTGCTCGTTGAGCACCGAGGAGACGCCGACGCCTTCGGGCATCTCGAAGACGAAGCGCACAAAGGTCGGCTGCACCGAGGCGCGGACGCGGATCGGCGGGCGCTTCTTGGTCTCGGCGGCCACGCGCTGGGCGCGCAACGCGCGCTCGGCGGCGCGCGCACGATCGGAGAGTTCCTTCACCACGTCCATCGGCAGGCTCGGCGGCGCACCCTTCCAGCCCTCGGGCAGAAGGTCGACGAAGGTCCGCTCGCCGGCATTCATGGTGTTGACGGTGACGCGGCGCGCCAACGACAGGCGGATCGCCCCGCCGTCGGGATCGCGCCGCGCGGAGTTGACGTAGTCGGGCGCACCTTCCGGGATGCGATCGACCGGTACATCGACCGGTCGCTCGAAGCGGATGATCAGGATCGAACCCGCGGTCGTCACCTCGGAGGGAACGTCCTCGCCGAGCTTGATGACGAGGCGCGCAAAGCCGCCGCCGGCCGAAAAGGTCGCCTCACCCCGCACCGGCTCGGCGCGCGCGGGCGAAGCCAGGCCCACCAACAGGCAGGCGGCCAGTGCGGACAGCGCGCGGACATGACGGCGCGAGCCCGGCGCCGAGGTCAACACCAAGGCGCGGGCTCGCGACCAAAATCCAGCGGCAGCCTGTCGCGCCATTGGCGGCATTTCATCCGGTCCGACGATTCGTGCCGGCAATGGGGGCCGGCCGTGCCCTCGACTCTAAGGTTTCGCCAATTAAGGACTTGTTAATGCTGTCGGATTGATTTGACCTGCGCTCGCTGCGCCGCACCACCGTTCCCGAAACGGCCAGTCCGGGCCTCCGGTCTGTCGGCAGTTCGCGCCATCGGTCGCACGTCCACGGAGCGCCGCCCCGGCTGCCGTTCTGCTATAGTGCGGACATGACGATCGGGATCGCCGGACCCGGCCAGAAGGCGCCGCGGCGCAGTGCTGCGGCAGGGTTCATTATCGCGGCCATCGCCGTCGTCATTGGCCTGATCCTGCTCGCTCTCGTGAGCGACATCCTGGTCGACTGGATGTGGTTCGCCTCGATCGGCTACAGCCAGGTCTTCTGGATCACGATCGGCGCCAAGATCGCTGGCTTCCTCGTCGTTTTCGCAGCGACTGCCGCCGTCTTGTGGGTGAACGCGCGGATTGCACTTGGTCTTGCCGGGCGGCGAACCCGGTTGCCTGCGGCCTTTGTTCCAACTCTTGCGGCCGCTGCGGCTCAGGCTGATCCGCTTGAATTCCTGCGCGAGCGACTACCGTGGCGTGGCGTGATCGCTGCCAGCAGCAGCTTCTTCGCCTTGCTTGTCGCTTGGGGCGAGGTCGGCAACTGGAGCACGCTGCTCCGGTTCATCTACCAGGTGCCCTACGGCAGCAACGATCCCCTGTACGGCAAGGATATCGGTTTCTACCTCTTCTCCCTGCCCGCGTTTGTCGCCGTCAAGAATTGGGCAATGCTGACGCTCGTGATGAGCGCAATGCTCGCTGGATTTGTCTATTGGGTGCATGGCGACATCGAGGACCGGGCCCAGCGAATGTCGCCGGCGGCGATCGCCCACGGTTCGGCGCTGCTGGGCCTTTTCTTCGGCGTGAAGGCGTGGTCCTACAGCCTCGACCGCTACCACCTGCTGTTCGGCGACAATGGCGTGGTGGTCGGCGCAGGTTATACCGACGTCAACGTCGAATTGCCGGTCCTGTGGATCCTGATCGCGCTGTCGATCGTCGCCGCCTTGGCCGCATGGGCGAACCTGTGGGTCCGCACCTACAGCCTCCCCACCGCCGCGATCGCGCTGCTGTTCGGTGCCGCTTTCCTGCTGTCGGGCATCATCCCCGCGGTTTTTCAGCGCTTCTACGTCAGGCCGAACGAGTTGGACTGGGAGCGTCCCTACATCGAACGCAACATCGCGCTGACCCGGGAAGCCTACAATCTCAATCGGATCTCACCGAAGCCGTTCCCTGCCGAACAGACCCTGACCTTCAGCACACTCGAGGCCAACAAGGCCACGATCGAGAATATAAGGCTGTGGGATTGGCAACCATTGGCCGACACCTACGCGCAGTTGCAGGAGATCCGCACCTATTACAAGCTGCGCAACCTCGATGTCGATCGCTACTGGCTCGGCGGCACCTACCAGAGCGTGATCCTCTCTGCGCGCGAGTTGAATTCCGAGCTTCTGCCGCCCAACGCGCAGACCTGGGTCAACCGTCACATCCTGTTCACCCATGGCAATGGTGCGGTGCTGAGTCCGGTCACCCAGAAGAGCAGCGAAGGGCTTCCGCTCCTCTACCTGCACGATGTTCCTCCGGTTGCACAGGGAGGTCCCGACATTCGCGAGCCGCGCATCTATTTCGGGCAGCTGACTGAAGACTACGTCATCGTCAAGGCAACAGTGCCGGAATTCGATTACCCCAAGGGAAAGGACAACGTCTACGCGGCCTATGACGGCGCCGGCGGCGTCCCGCTGTCGAGCATGGTGCGGCGACTGATCTTCGCCCACCATTTCAACGACGTGAACCTTCTTCTTTCGGACTACATCGGCGACGGCAGCCGGATCATGATTCGGCGCAACATCCAGGAGCGTGTCGGCACGATTGCGCCGTTCCTGGTTCTGGATCGCGATCCCTACCTCGTCGTCAGCGATGGCCGGATGTTCTGGATTCAGGACGCCTACACGACCAGCGAATATTTTCCCTATGCGCAGCGCGCGTCAGGCCTCAATCTCAACTACATCAGAAATTCGGTGAAGGTGGTCATCGATGCCTACAACGGCACTGTCGACTTCTATCTGATGGACCAGGCAGACGCGATCGCCGCGACCTATCATCGAATTTTCCCGGCTCTCTTCAAGCCGTTCACGGCAATGCCCCCCGATCTCCAAAGGCACATTCGCTATCCCGAAGACCTCTTCCTCATCCAGGCCCGGCTTTTCCAAACCTACCACATGGAATCTGCCGATGTTTTCTACAACCGCGAGGACCTCTGGCAATTCCCGCGCCAGCCGGCCGGCGACGGCGTCTCCTCACTGGACGGCACGACCGCGATGGCGCCCTATTACATCATCATGCGACTGCCCGGCGAAGCGCAAGCCGAGTTCTTTCTGATGATCCCGATGGTACCGAGCCGCCGCGACAACATGATCGCATGGCTCGCCGCGCGCTGCGACGAGCCGGGCTATGGCAAGCTGATCGTGTACGAATTTCCCAAGGAGAAGCTGGTCTATGGGCCGTTTCAGATCGAGGCGCGCATCCATCAGAACACGGAGATATCCCAGCAGATCTCGCTGTGGAACCAGATGGGATCGCGGGTGATCAGGGGAAACCTGCTCGTGATCCCAATCGAGAACTCCATCCTCTACGTGTCGCCACTCTATCTGCGGGCCGAGCAAGGGCATTTGCCGGAGCTGAAACGAGTGATTGCCGCCTATGGCGAGCACGTCGTCATGAAGGAAACGCTCGAGGAAGCTTTGTCGGCGCTCTTCGCGAACAGTGGGCCCACAACGGCAGCGCGGGGTGGGACCGCGGAATCGCCTGGCGATGGGGCCGCAGCAGCACGCGCACAAGAGGCGCTCGCTCACTACAGTCAGGCCATGGAGCGGTTGAAGTCCGGTGATTGGGCAGGCTTCGGCAAGGAGATCGAGGCGATGCGCAGCCTGCTCGAAGACATCCGCCGGCAATCGGGCAGTCCGTAAGGAGCCTGGCCCGGTGAAGTCCGCCATTCGCCTCGGCCGCCACGAGGGAAGCCGACTCTCCGCAGCCGATATGCTTAGGGCGGGAGGAATGCCGTGGTCTCGACTCCGGTCGGCCGCGCAAACAGAAAACGGGATCGTACGGATATCTGTGCGTCGGCCGCTCCATCCTGGCCGATGAGAATCAGTCCTGCGCCGCCATTGGCCACTGTGAGAATGACTGGCTCACCATTCCTCGTGTTGATCGGCTCCATTCCAATGATGAGAAATTCGCCAACCGGCTGGTCGAAATATTGAAGCCTTAGTTGTGGAGCGACCTCTGCCGCTGCAAGCGCAAAACCCAGCTGCTGAGCTCGGGCATAGATATCTCCCAGCGGCGCCGTGTCGGTCAGAAAGCCGAGCTCGGCTCCGAAGACCGCGAAGAGATCCACATTCGTTTTCACTGCACTGAGGGAGAAGGCCGGATTGTCGAGAACTTCTCCTGCCAGATTTCCAACGCTGCACCCGACCGCATCCAGGGCGCCCATGAGGGTGAATCGATCTACAAATGTACCTATCGCAATCGTCTTCCACACCGGAGCGTCCACGGCGGAGCGGATTGGAATGCCCGGCGCGCCTGGTGAGGGAACGTTCTTGAGCCGAAGTTGATTTTGCAGGACGTCGCGCGCTGAACACTGGGCGCCTGCTTCACGCGCACCCAGCACGGCGTGTGCGAGACAGAACATCACAATGAGGAGAGTACCACTACGGTGCCATCCTGTTGGACTGTGCAGCGTAGTATGGCAACGGACTTCCTGGCCGGCGGTGCAGCCCACGGCAACATCTCTTGAACCGAACCGGACGATGACTTCCGTATGTTCGGGTCACCCGTTCGCGACCCGCGGTCTTCTGAAAAACAAAGGCCCGCCCCCGAGTTTGGGGAAGAACGGAAAGCTCAAGAGTTGGAGGCGGGCCTCAAGGGCATGCCTATTCCAAAACGGCGGGCGGAGTCCGTAAGCCAGCGCCCGCCACGTCATGACGTAGGTGAAATCTAAGCACCATCGAACCCGCCTGAATACCGGATTTTGATACGGCGAAAAGTCGCAGTGCTCGTGGTCGCAGGCCCCAGCGTCGACCGCACGCGGTAGCGCGTGCAGTCGTCGGCGATCCCCGGTTGAATTGTTTGCGCAATCGCGCGCGCAAAGCACGTCTCGTAGCGGATGAGTGACCTTAGGGACAATTACGCATCCGCTTCTATGTTCACCAATACCTCCCCTGCGATGATCTCAGGGCTCCCAAGATGAAGGTCGTGCAGGCTTGCTTGAACGAAGTCCAGCACTCTGCTGTTCGCCGCATTGGCACTTTCGCGGTCCTCGAAGATCATCACCGCGACACCGACGCCTTCGCCCCCATCCAGTACATAATATGATCTGAATCCGCGCGATTGCCTCAGGATCTGGCCGATGCCGCTCTTGGCGCGGCGAGCAGAATCCGCAACCGAACGAACCTCGGTGTACTTTCGAATGAACATGTACATCAGGCCACCCATGCGTCTCGGTCTCGGCCCACACATCAAAGCATATCGGGCCGCCGCAGGCCTCTCACGCTGTCCGCTTGCCGCGGCAAGCAAACAATGGAGAGTCCGCGCTCGTACATCTACCGCAGGCCGTAACGCGCGAAGTCCTCGCCGATCCTTGCCTGAATCGCTTCGGCCGCCGAGAGATCCGTATCGCCTCCCGCCTTGTCGCCCTGCTTGAGCCGGGCAAGTCCGCGTCCGTAGAACGCACTTGCCATATTCGGGGCAAGGCGCAGCGCAGAACCATAGTCATCGACAGCCGCACCCCATTGGCCCATCTTCAGATGAATCAGCCCGCGCGAGTCATAAGCCGCGGCGCTGTTCGCCGCCAGCTGAATGGCCTTGTCGCAATCCTCCAGCGCCGCCTGCAGCGCACCGGTCATGGCACGGGCCCAACAGCGGGCGTTCCACACGGCCTCCAAATTGGGTTGGCGCCGAAGGACCTCATCATAGTCTCGCGTGGCGTGATCGTACTCGCTCTTCCTCAGATGGGCCGCGGCGCGATTGAAATAAGCGTCGACGTAGTTGGGGTCGAGCTTGATGGCCTCATCGAACGCCTTGATCGCAAGGTCGTATTCGCCTTTCCTCAAATAGGCCACGCCGCGATTATTGAAGGGCTTGGTATAGGCTGGATTGAGCCCGATCGATTGATCGAAATCGTGGATGGCGCGGTCATAGTCTCCTGTTTCAGCATAAGCATTACCACGATTGTTATACGCTATGGCCAACGCCTTCGTCGCGCCATGATGTGCGTTGATGAACGCTGTGCACCCGTCTATTCGCGCCTCGAGCGAGGCGTGCTCCACGCTGTTACAGAGCTCGACCGTCTTGAGATAGCTATCATCCTGCTTCGGCGTCTGCGCCCTCGCCGGCAACCCGAGCAACAGCAGGATGACACACGACGCCACGCCGCCGGTGATGCTTCCTCTCGCACTCTTCATATCAGGGTCCCGATCGCGAAACTTGGGGACTTTGCTGCTGATGAACCTTCCTAGCACCGTCGGCAAATGTTCAAGTTGAGCTTGCGCTCGGCTTTCTGTTCGGGTGGAACTGCCGTGGAGGCTCTGGACTTCTTGTCAGTCTTGTTAGTCTTGCTCTTGCCTTCTTCAATGAGCGTCGAGAACTTTACTGCCCCATTATCGGAGATCTCCACGTGGGGCGTGGTGCCTCGGATTCCCATTGTTGCGACGGGTGTGTCGATCTTCATGTCGCCAGTTTTCGCAACGTTCCCGGCAACGAAGGTGAACGTTCCCTTGGCGAGGCTGAAAAACGTCGAGTTGGACTTCCCATTTGGGTCGTACACATACTCGTCCAGAGCCATGCGCGCATTGCTCGATAGATTGAACGAGGCGCCATCGGTGAAGTTGATGCCGACCCGACCATCCGACCCGGTCCGCACCACGTCCCCCTGATATACGAGATCACCGATCTTGGTTCGGCCGCGCTCATCTGAGGTACTGGCCTGAACGACCACGGCGCCCGCATGTTCGATTGTGACCGAACCGGCGACCGCCACAACCTTACCAATGGGTTTGGTTGACGAGTCCGCAATGGCGGGCTTGGCGGAATCGGCTTGCGCGTGCGCCGCCTCAGGCAAAAGACTGGCGAGCGCCAAAACGAGGACCGTCACCAATCCAGTTATCGTATGTGTGCACATGATCCCCCCTCTGAGAAGATCGGTCGCTATCGCTGTCCTTTTTTGGACGACGAAGCACGGCAGCAATACATACAAATGTGTTGTTCAATTTAGCTTATAGCTCTAGGTTATCGCCGATATCGAGTGAATGCCATAAATCAAATTCGTCTGATTAGGAATTTGAAGCACTGGACGGAGCTGCCTCGCGAGCGCGAGTGTTCACGTCAGCGTTCGCGATCTACATCTCCTTCTTTCTTGAAGTGACTGGTAATTTCGATCAGCAGATTGCGGCGGGCAAACCCTAGGGCTGCCGGCGCGAGAGCATTTTGATCTCGTAGCGAGGGCAGACCAGAGCAAATCACTGCGGCACCACGCCGGCCTGAGTTTCCGTAGCAGGCGAGGTCAAAGCGTATGTTAGTTGCGTTCGGCAGCGAGGCCGGAGATGAGGCCTGCGTGGTCCCGCCTCTCCGAATTGTCGGCACCGTTCATAGCGCGATCGGTTGTGCGACGATCAGACGCGGAAGCGGTGTCGCTACTCCAATCATGGTCGGCGATCCTGTCTGCCAGGGCGACGTGATCGAGACTGACGCCGACGGCCGGATTGGTCTTCGCTTCATCGACGATACTATCTTCAATCTCTCTGGCGACGCTCGCATTGAGCTGAGCGAATTCGTCTGTAATTTCGACGGCACGCCCAGTTCGGCCCTGCTCAACGTATCAAGGGGGATATTTGCGTTTGCGGCCGGCCGGTGGGCAAAAAGTGGCGCCCTGCGGATCGACACGCCCTTGGGTGACATTCGCGGCCCGATTCATACGGGCGGCTTCGGAATGCTCACGCTCGCTGCATTGACCTTCTCGATGTTTAGGGATGCCGAGGCCGCAGACCCGAATATCACGTTCCTGGATAACGACAGGATCACATACAAGGACCTCGAGCACGGCGCGTTCGAACTCGTGACCAAGGAGGCTATCCCCAGACACATCCTCGTCGAGGATCCCGGCGAGACGGTTGTGCTCAACAAGGTGGGGTCCTCGATCAGCGCAAGCCAGGTCGTCAATACGGCGGCTCGCATGGAGGAGTTGCAGGCGGCCGAACATGAGGTATGGGCTAACCTTTCGAAAGAGGTGGGCCCAAAGGGCTCCAGCACGCCTCCGTCCGTCGAGTCGTTATCGCCTGAACCGATCAATTTCACGGAGCCTGAAGGTCCTGCGCAGCAACATTCGCTTCCAATCGTGCTGCCGAGCACCATCGTGGTTCCCGATATTCCGATCATTCGTCCACCGCCGACGCTGAATTTGCAGGCGGGGCCGACCGAGCTCGACACGTCGGTGTTTGACACCTTCACCGCGACGAGCGGAACGTTCAGTGCCAGCAGCCCCGATGGCGCGCCGCTGACCTTCGGCATCAGTGGCGGGACCGTCGGCAGCACGGTCGTGGCTGGAGTGACATACGATGTGTCCAAGGACAGTCCTTATGGAACGCTCTATGTCAACAGTGCGAGCGGCGCCTACACTTTCGTGCCGAATAGTGACGCGATCAACGCGCTGACAGCGCCTACGACCGATGCCTTCGATATCACGGTGTCGGACGGCAACTTCACTGTTAGTCAGACTTTCGCGATCAACATCGATGGCGTCAACGACGCCGCCGTCATTTCCGGCACCGCAACCGGCTCGTCGGTCGAGGCCAGCGGCGTTGCCAACGCGACACCCGGCACACCGAGTGCGAGCGGCACGCTTGCCGATGCCGACGTCGACAATACCCCCAACACGTTCACGACGGTGAGCACGCCAAAGGCCAGCACGGGCGGCTATGGCACTTTCACCATGACGGCGGCCGGCGTCTGGACCTATACACTCGACAACGCCAACAGCAAGGTGCAGGCGCTCAACGTCGGGGATACCCTGACCGATAGCTTCACCGTAACCACCATCGACGGTACGCCGCAGGTGGTGACGATCACTATCCATGGCACCAACGATGCCGCCGTCGTCTCGGGCGACACGACCGGCTCGGTGACCGAGGCGGTCGGCTGCAAGCCGGAAGCGCCGATTGCGACCGGCACGCTGACTGACACCGACGTCGACAATCCGTCCAACACGTTCACGGCTGTATGCTACCCCGAGGCCAGCAACGGCGGCTACGGCGCCTTCACGATGACGGCGGCGGGCGTCTGGACGTATACGCTCGATAACAACAACTGCGCGGTGAAGGCGCTCAATGTAGGCGACACACTGACCGATACGTTCACCGTGACCACCATCGACGGCACACCGCAGGTGGTGACGATCACCATCCATGGCGCTAACGACGCCGCCATCATCTCCGGCAAGACGACCGGCTCGGTCACCGAGGCGGCCGGCTGCAAGCCGGGAACGCCGACTGCGACCGGCACGCTCACCGACACCGACGTCGACAATCCGTCCAACACCTTTACGGCAGTATGCTCGCCCGAGGCCAGCAAGGGCGGCTACGGCACCTTCACCATGACGGCTGCGGGTGTCTGGACCTACACGCTCGACAACACCAACAGCACGGTGCAGGCGCTCAATGTCTGCGACAAGCTCACCGATACCTTCACGGTGACCACCATTGACGGCACCCCTCAGGTCGTGACGATCACAATCCACGGCGCCAACGACCCCGCAGTCATCTCCGGCACCACGACCGGCTCAGTCACCGAGCCCGACTGCAAGACACAGGGAGCGCCGGTTGCGACCGGCACGCTCACCGACACTGACGTCGACAATCCAGCCAACACATTCACGGCGGTTTGTGCGCCAAAGTGGAGCACGCACGGCTACGGCACCTTCACGATGACGGCGGCGGGCGTGTGGTCCTACACGCTCGACGAGGACAACTGCGCGGTACAGGCGCTCAGGGCCTGCGACACGCTGACCGACACCTTCAAGGTGACCACCATCGACGGCACCACGCAGGTTGTGACCATTACCATCCACGGCGCAGGCTTCCGGGGCTTCGACAGTCCAGCCGTCGCGACGCAAGCGGATTCGCCGCCAATCGATGGAACGTCGCAGCAGGCCGCCGCAGCGGGTGGAAGCGACGGCAGCCAGGCACCTCAGGCGGCAGTCAGTTCTGTCCCACCGAGTGACGACGTGACCGGCGCGAGTACCGGCAGCGTGACGATGGCCGATAAGAGTGGGGATCACATCGTCCAGGAAGCGTCGGCACCCGCAACGATCAATGGGCTCAATGCAGGCGATGCGGGCAGCGGTGGATACTGGACGAACAACGGCGGCGACCGTTTTGTTTTTTCGTCCGCGGCTGCCTCGCTCTCCGGCGCAGCAACCGAGCAAGCCGTCGCCTCTCTTCAAACTGCCGGCGCGGACCATCCCGAATTGCCCGGTCCCGCACACTTGCTCCTCACCACGGCTCCGCCCGCAGTGCTGGGCCCTGAAGACGCCTTCCACTTCAAGGTCGAGATCCTCAATTCCAGTGGCTCGGACGCCAACGACACCGCGGAGTTGCTCCGTATCCCGTCATCGATCGATCATGCTGTAAGCGCTACAGCAGACCACGGTCCTCACGGCGCGCAAATGGTTGAACCAGCGACGGGCCAGGAGACAGCCGACACTTCAGCTGCGGCTTTCATTCGAGACGTAATCGCTCGCGCCACCCATCACGATTTGATGGGGTGAAGAAAGAACTCCGGACATTCCTGCGCGATTTCACATGGCAAATCTCCTCTTCGCGGTTCCATGTCGAAACAAAAATTGATCGAAGGTCCGAGAATAGCGTGAATATTCCCCAAAATGGTCTTGATTTCTTTCTGCGATCTCACGGGCGTAATTTGTGGATGGGTAAGAAGATATGACCGATCAACAATTGGCACTCAATGCGATCAGCGAAGCTCAATCAATTCTTGAGGACTACTTTCAACCGCGACCTCAGAGTATCGAACGCACGCTCGATAGGCTGATCGAAATTCTCGAACGTCCAGACCTGGTCGTCGCTGTAAATCGATTGCAGCGAAGTAATCCTCGTGCAGAGCCATGAAGGCCCGGCTTCGATCGATCGCGCTCGCCGCGTGCGCCAGTGCGCTCCTGCCGATCGAGATACCTCAAGCCGTGGCGAAGCAACAATGCAGCAGCGCCGCCCCATCGGCCACACAGGGGCGCTGGTGGTCCTATCGCATTATTGACGGGCGGAAATGCTGGTACGAGGGCAAGCCTATGCTCGCGAAATCGTTGCTGGAGTGGCCGAAGAGCGAGTCCAAGCAAGCAAATGCCGCCGCGGACATTACAAGCGCGGTGGCATCAAGGTCGACCAGTTTATTGAACTCGCAAGCGTCGACCGCGAAGGAGATCGATACGTTCGACGCCCGTTGGCGCGCTCGGATCGGAGACCGCTGACGGCTGAAACGTGGACGGCACCGCGCCGAACTTCCGTGCTCCACGACATCGCGTGTTGAGCAGAAACATCCGCACGCGTGCGGCGGCTCTCAGTGTTGCCTCTTGGTCAAATCTGCCTCAAGGGAACTCTCCTGATCCGAGCATTCGTCAGCGTCCCAATCCTCCTCGGAAGTCGGCAACGCGTGCTGATGGTCCAACGTGGTAGTCCAGGCGGATGTCATCGCGAAGATGAGCAGGCGATTCACGGCTTCAATTGCGCGTTCCGCCACGGACGAGTAGTTCATAGCTTCCTCCCGCGCGGCTGATTGCGAATGGCTAAAAATAGAACGAACCGTCCGGCGCGACTGTCGGGCACCTCACATTTGCACGCGTCAACTCATCGCACGTTCAGAAGCTGAAGCTCGATTCGGCTACAGCTGAAGCGAGTACTTCATCGGGAATGAAGGTTCGATTGCCGACTGTTTCCGCTCAACCGCTGTTGCTCGTAATACGCGACTCAGAAAGACTAGCTGCCATAATGATCCGAATTCGATTGGTCAGCGGGGGCTCGATCGATGCACGGGGAAGCCAATTGCATTCTGTGTAGCAGGGCACGAGCACTCGTTGCTCTTGTTCCAATCGCCAGGGGATATGCCCTGAAGGTTTATGAGTGCTCCTGTTGCCACAGCACTCTGCATCTTGTGACGCGGGTCACCAAGGCAGCGCTGATCAAGCAAAAATGTGGAATGCCAGTCCCCTTCGGAGAATGGCACAACTCGACCGCCGGCAAAGTCGCCGATCGCAGAGGGTACCGTCGGCTCGCGAATTAGAGGCGGCGCAGGCCGCCTGCGCGACCTAACCGAACGATCTCACGATCTGAGACAACATCGCCGTTGCGCCTCGGGTGAACCGGGCGCCGAAAAGCTGCTCATCCACGAAATGAAGGGCGAGGAGAGCAACAAATGTAGCCATCGCAACTCTCATGCCGGGAAGCATGATCCGCAGATGTTATCGGCGGCTTAATTTCTTGTCGTACTGGCGCACGCTGCGCTGCAAAATTGCCACGCTGGAATAACGAGATACCGCGCGGTGCTGCGAAGCTTGATGCGGTTATCCAGATTTCAATTCGGCTTTTGCGTCGGACGGCCCTCGATCTTGGGCAGGTCGGCATCGGCGGAACGGTCTCCTCCGCCACCAGCGCGGCGGGCCATCTCGACCGTCAGCCGCTCGGCAGCCTCGGACTGCATCAAGCCCATGATGTCGGACATCTTGCGCGGCGCGATCTGCGTCGCGATCTCGATCAGCACGCCCATCTCCAGGCGATCGAACACCCGCGCCGCGTCCTTCGGCTTCATGCCTTCATACATGGTCACGAGCCCCTTGAGGCGCTGAGCTTCCGCCGCCTTCTGCTCGGCCGCGGTGGTGGAGATGCGGGATTCCACCGCCTTCATCTCCTCGACCTTGGACTCGATGCGCTTCTCGGCAGCCTTCAACAGGCTCTCGCGAATGTCAATCTCGCGCTGGCGCGCTTCGAGCTCCTGGCGGCGGTTCTGCAACCGCTCCAGGATCGCGCGCTCCGATGGTGAGACCTGCTGCTGGTTCTCCTCCGGCTTGATCACCTGGCCCTCGGGCTTGGTCTCGGGCGCGGCCGGTTTCGGCGCGTCCTCCTTGGAAGCCCCCTTCGGCGCGCCATGCGTCGAGCCGGTGATGTCGGGGTCTTCGCGGCCGGTCGGGAAGTTGAGGTTCTCCTGCGCCCAGGATTTCCTGGTCGTGTTCGGCTGGTAGTCGAACACATAGCCGCCGTTGATCACGAGGCCCGCGACCTTCAGCGTGGCGAGGGCGGCGACTGCGATCAGGACGACGGGAATGACGCGGATGTTACGAAAGGATTTCATGCAACCACTTTATGCGGCAAGCCCGTTGGACCTTCTGCGCTCGGAGAACGCTTCGGCCGCCGCCGCCACCGCCTTCGCAGCCGAGGGCTTGGCGGCCGGGGCCGCTTCCGGATTCGTCGCGGGGCGCGCGGCAATGGCGATCTTGGAGAGACGCCGCACCACGTTGTCGGCCTCCCCGAGCTGGCGGTAGAGCTGGTCGGACATCTGCGTTGCGGCGGCGAGCTGGCTGCCGAGATTCTCGTTGACGTCGCGGACAGCTAGCTTCAGCCCGCCGATCGCGCGCTCGGCGATCTCGGTCGCCGTGATCAGCTCGGCGATGACGGCTTTCAGCGAATGCTCGTCCGCCTTCAAGCGGGTCAGCCGCTTGTTGAGCAGGATGCAGTAGCCGATCGTCAGCATCAGGAGGATTGCGACCAGCATCTCGATCGCCATGCCTAAGGAGTGGTTCATGGTGCCTCCATCATCTTGTTCTGCTCGTCGACCTTCTCGAACATCGCAAGTGTCGTACCTGGCTTGCGCAGGGGTTTCGTCACCCGGATCGCGACGCGGTCGCCGACGCGTCCCATCCGCCCTTCGGTGAGCGTGACGCTGCCGCAGCGCACGGTCACATTGGCGTCCGCGCGCATGTCCAGCGGCAGCGTGTCGCCGACCTTGAGCCGCATCAATTGCTTGAGCGGGATGTCGGCCTCGTAAAGCACCGCGTCGACCGCGATCTCGGCCTGCACGATCTCGGTGGCGAAATGGCCTTCCCAGATCGGGTCGCGGCCGAACTTTTCGCCCATGAACATCTGCAGCAGCACGCCGCGGATCGGTTCGATGGTCGCGTAAGGCAGCAGCAATTCGATGTTGCCGCCACGATCTTCCATGTCGATGCGCAGACGCACCAGGATCGCGGCGTTGGCAGGACGGCTGATCGCGGCGAAGCGCGGATTGGTCTCGAGCCGGTCGATCGTGAAGGTCACCGGCGACAACGGCCGGAACGCCTGCTCGGCGTCGGCCAGCACCACCTCGACCAGCCGCTTGACCAGCTCGGTCTCGATCGTGGTGTAGGGCCGACCCTCGATGCGGAGCTGGCTCGTACCGCGGCGGCCGCCGAGCAGCACGTCGATCATCGAGTAGATCAGGTTGGAATCGACCGTGGCCATGCCGAAGTTTTCCCACTCCTCGGCCTTGAACACCGAGAGCACGGCCGGCAGCGGGATCGAGTTCATGTAGTCGCCGAAACGCACCGAGGTGATGCGGTCGAGCGAGACTTCGACGTTGTCGGAGGTGAAATTGCGCAAGGAGGTCGTCAGCAACCGCACCAGGCGGTCGAAGACGATTTCGAGCATCGGCAGACGCTCGTAGGAGACCATCGCCGAATCGATGATCGCGCGAATGCCGGAGTGGTCGTCGAGCGTGACGTCGCCGACTGTGAAGCCGAGGAGATTGTCGATCTCCTCCTGCGACAGCACCCGCTCGCCCGAGTTCTTGCCGTTGCCGAGATCGCGACTGCCGTCCTCGACCATGGCCGCCCATTGCAGGGCCATGGTCTCGGATAGTTCATTCTCGGCAGCAGCCTTCGCGGCCTCCGCGGGATCCTCGGAATCGAGCGAGGCCTCCCATTGGGCGGCTATCGCATCTTGGTCCATTTGCTCGTTGCCGGCCATGGCGCTAGCCCATTACCTTCCCTGCACCCTCACTGCACCACGACTTCCTTGAACAGCACCGCGCTGACCTGGATCGGCGCGACCGCCGCGTTGACGCGCTTGGTCAGCTCCTCCTTGAGGCGGAAGATGCCAGCGGAGCCGTTGAGGTCGGAGGGGCGCAGTTCCCGCACATAGGTCTGGAAGATGTCGGTGACGCGCGGCATCGTCGGCTTGATCGCCTCGATCTGCTTCTCTTCCTTCAGTTCGAGCACGATCTTGAGCCGCAGATATTGCACGCGCTCGCCGGGTGCGCCGGCGAGGTTGACCATCATGTCGGGCACGTCGACGAAGGCCGGCGGCTTCGGCGGCGGCGCGGCCTCGGCGTGATGCTCGTCATCGCCGTGACGGAAGAAGAAGAACCAGGTCGCTGCACCGCCGCCGAGAATGGCGAGCACGGCGACCGCGATGATGATGAGCTTGAGCTTGTTCTTCGGCGGGGCCGCTTCGGCGCCTTCCGCGGCTGCGCCGCCTTCCGCTTCATTCTCTGCCATGATCGCCGGGCTCGCTCACTATAAAGGGTCTGAGAGAGCGAAGCCTCCTGGTCGGCCAGTGACGCGATACAAATGCCCCAGCGCGCAACGCGCTCCTCATACGTGAACGCTACGGTAATGATGGTTAACAGAACCTTTCGATTGCCCCTGCGCTAGGAAAAATCTGCCGGGCAAACATGGTCAACAGAACCTTTCTGCCGCCCCTCGCCCACCCCTCCAGAATACCTAAGCGGCTGTAAATACGTCATTTTCTGCGTTGGCACGGCTTTCGCTCAGAAGAGGCCGAGACCGGACGGTTTGGGAGAGCCCGAAGGTCTCATCGACGGGTCGGCCAAGACGCTTGGGAGAGCGGCGAAGCAGGACCTCCACAGGGGAGAACCATCCGATGCAGAACGCGCTTCTGGTCGGTCTATCGCGGCAGATGACGTTGGAGCGGCAGATGGATGTCATCGCCAACAACGTCGCCAATGCCAACACCAACGGCTTCAAGGCCGATCGCACGCTGTTTGAGGAATTCCTCAATTCCCGCGCGCATGAGGACAATTTCGTCGGCTCCGACCGCAGGGTCTCCTATGTGCAGGACCGCGGCACGTTCCGCGACGTCGGCCAGGGCCCGATGGAGGAGACCAAGAACCCGCTCGACCTCGCTGTCGACGGCAATTCCTATTTCGCGGTGCAGACCGCCGGCGGCGAGCGCTACACCCGCGACGGCAAGTTCTCGCTCAACAACCAGGGCCAGCTCGTCACGTCGGACGGCAACCTCGTGCTCGGCAATGCCGGCCCGATCACCTTCCAGCCGACCGACCACGACATCAACGTCGCGCCCGACGGCACCGTGACGGTGCTCGAGGGCACGGCCCGTGTCGACTCGATCCGCGGCAAGATCCGCATGGTCGCCTTCGACAATCCGCAGAAGCTCGCCAAGCAGGGCGCCAATCTCTACGCCCAGGGTTCGGCGAACCAGCAGGTCGACGCCAAGTCCACCGTGCGCCAGGGCTACATCGAGAAGTCGAACGTGAACGCGGTCGGCGAGATGAGCCGAATGGTCGAGGTGATGCGGATGTACACCCAGGTCGCCAACCTGCTCCAGCAGCAGAGCGACATGCACAAATCGGCGATCGAGAAGCTCGCCGACGTTCCAGCGTAACGCCATCAGGAGACGATTGACATGCAAGCGCTTCACACCGCTGCGACCGGAATGGCGGCACAGGAACTCAACGTGCAGGTCATTTCCAACAACATCGCGAACCTGCGCACCACCGGCTTCAAGAAGCAGACCGCGGCGTTCCAGGATTTGATCTACGAGCACATCCGCCGCGTCGGCGCGCAGTCTTCCGACCAGGGCACCATCCTGCCGGTCGGCGTCGACATCGGCGGCGGCGTCAAGACGGTCGGCACGCCGCGCAGCATGACGCAAGGCACGCTGTCGCAGACCGGCAACGATCTCGATCTGGCGGTCTCGGGCGAAGGCTTCTTCAAGATCCTGATGCCTGACGGGACCTACCAGTACACCCGCGACGGCACCTTCCAGATGGACAACCAGGGCCGCATCGTGACCGCCCAGGGCAACCCGGTGCAGCCGACCATCACGATCCCGAACAACGCCTCGGGCCTCACCGTGAGCGAGCAGGGCCAGGTCTCGGTGACGCTGCCCGGCTCGTCGAGCTCGACCATCATCGGCCAGTTCACCGTGACGCGCTTCATCAACAAGGCGGGTCTCCAGCCGGTCGGCAACAACCAGTTCACCGAGACGCCCTCCTCCGGCGCGCCGCAGGATGGCACCGCGAACTCCGAAGGCTACGGCAAGATCACCCAGGGCAGCCTGGAGCAGGCCAATGTCGACGTCGTCTCCGAGATGAGCGACCTGATCGCCGCGCAGCGAGCCTACGAGATGAACGCCAAGGTGATCAGCGCCGCCGACCAGATGATGCAATCCACCACCGCGCTGTTCCGGTAAGGGGCTGATTATGATGTTGGTAACAGCAGCCAAGATCTCCGCTCTGCTCCCTTCCCCCTTGCGGGGAAGGGTTGGGGAAGGGGGTGGCCACAAGCTCCGCTCTCACCTGGGGCTACCCCCCTCCCCAACCCTCCCCCGCAATGGGGGAGGGAACGGAGGCAGCGTGCTCCTCTCCATGTTCAATGTTGCCGCCCTCGCCGCCCTGCTCGCGCTGTCGGCGCCGGCATGCGCCGCCGACGACGGCATCGCGCCGCCGACGCTGCGCGCCAGCATCACCGTGACCTCCGACGTGGTGAGGGTCGGCGACCTCATCGACAATGCGGGCTCCGCCGCGCAGATCCCGGTCTATCGCTCGCCCGATCTCGGCACCACCGGCGCGCTGCCGGTCGCGCAGGTCCTGAGCGTGCTGCGCGCCAAGCAAGTGATCGGCGTGATGACCGGCGACCTCAAGGAGGTCACGGTCACACGGCTCGCGCGCACGCTTGCCAACAAGGATCTCGAGCTCGCGGTCGCCTCCGCGCTCGAGCGCCGCTTCGGCCTTGGCGACGCAGCCAACATCACCGTCACTTTCGACCGCGGCATCTCCAACGTGCGGCTGGATGCCTCCAACACCGGCGCGCTCCAGGCGACCGCCACGCGCTACGACGCTCGCAGCGGCCGCTTCGACCTGAGCTTCGAGATCAACAACGAGAACAGCCTCGCGCCGACCAAGTTGCGCCTCACCGGCACCGCGATCGAGACCGTGGAGGTCGCCGTGCTGACCCGCGACATCGACCGCACCGAGATGCTGAAGTCGTCCGATGTCGCGCTGGAGCGCCGCCCGAAGGCCGACATTCAGGGCGAAGCCGCCTCGCGCGAGCGTGCGGTCGGCATGCAGCTCCGTCATCCGATGCGGGCGGGCACCCCGATCCGGGTCGCCGACATCGCAAAGCCCGACCTCGTGCAGCGCGACCAGAACGTCACCATCATCTACCAGGTGCCGGGCCTCTACCTCACCACCCGCGGCAAGGCGGTCGACAGCGGCTCCGAGGGCGACACCGTCTCCGTCCTCAACATGCAATCCAAGCGCACGCTCCAGGGTGTCGTCACCGGCCGCGGCCAGGTCACGATCCAGGGCGCCAGCCAATCCGCCCCGGCCGCGCCCGCGGTCGAACAGACCTCATCCAGGCGCGAGGAGACGCCCGCAGCGGCCGCCCTTGCCCAAAGCCTGATCCAGGCCCCGGTTTCGCCAACCCAGATCGCGCAAGCACAAGCCAAGTCAGAGTAAGTCATGTCCAAGTTCAGTTCCGCGGCCCGTCTTCGTCGTATCGCGCTCTCCGGCACGCTGCTCGCAACCTTCGCCTTTGCGAGCGGGTGCTCCTCGATCGACCGCCTGTCGCAGATCGGCGAACAGCCGAAACTGTCGGCGATCGACAATCCGACCACACAGCCCGGCTACAAGCCGGTGCAGATGCCGATGCCGAAGCCGGAAGTCGCCTCCTACAATCCGAACTCGCTGTGGCGCAACGGCAGCCGCGCCTTCTTCAAGGACCAGCGCGCCCATCAGGTCGGCGACCTCCTGACGGTGACGGTCAACTTCACGGACAAGGCCAACATCGCCAACGAAACCCAGCGCAGCCGCACCAGCAAGGAAGATTCGGGGATCACCGATTTCATAGGCAGCCAGACGGTGACGCAGCCGCTCAAGGTCCTGCCCGGCCGTATCCTAACCACCGACTCGTCGTCCTCCGCCGACGGCAAGGGCTCGGTCCAGCGCCAGGAAGCCTTGCAGACCAACGTCGCCGCCGTGGTCACGCAGGTGCTGCCCAACGGCAACTTGGTCGTTGAAGGCAAGCAGGAGATCCGCGTCAATTTCGAGATCCGCGAGCTGGTCGTCGCCGGCATCGTCCGGCCCGAGGACATCCAGAGCGACAACACCATCGACTCCAGCAAGATCGCCCAGGCCCGCATCGCCTATGGCGGCCGCGGCCAGATCACCGACGTGCAACAGCCGCGCTACGGCCAGCAGGTGATGGACGTTCTGCTGCCCTTCTAAAAGTTTCTCCCGAGCTCCCACATCGTGTTCGCGAACCTAGGCGCGAACGACGATGTACTACGCGGCCCTCGCTAGCTCCCCTGGCGAGGGCCGCATGTATTTTGCCTGCGCCGCGTGAGCGGCGCAGGCGACTGTCACAGGAGGACGATCCCGCGTGCTTGCGCCCAGCGCTCCAGGATCTTGCGCTCCTCAGCGAGCGGCGGGCGGTTTGCAAACCCGCGAACCTGGACCGCCCGGGAACGACGATCAAGCTCGATGGTCAGCAGCCGATGGACATCACCCGAGGCACGGCGGCGTAGCGACCAGATCGACGCCTGCCCGGCAATGCACTTTGTCGCGTAGCTAGCGACGCAGTGGCGCATGCCCCGCGTCTCAGCCACGAGGTCGGCTGCGGTCCGCAGCTGAACCACGACGTACTCCTCACGCTTGGCCCGGTCCTTGGACGACGTACTCCATGACCAGTCCGCGATCGTCGTACCTCGCCAAGCCTCGTCGACTGGGTCTACTGCCAGCCCACGCGCACGGTTCCGCACAGCCTCGGCGCGACGACGCGCAGCCTCGATGCGAGCGATCGCTTCGAGGTCGCGATGCCATTCGCGCATCTGCCGACCAAGCGAGACCAGCGAGCGCCCCTTGAGGCTAAACTCCGGATCACGCCGGTAGCAAGCGGCGAGGTAGTCGTGGAGATCGTCCATCTCCTCAACCGTGGTGGGATGCGCACAGAAGAAGCGCACCACCTCACGCCAGAAGCCATGCTCGGCACGGGGCGTCTGCGCGATCCTGGTGCGCGCGATCCGCAGCGCAACGCTGGGATCGTTCGCATAGGATCGCGCGATCGCCTGCCAGATCGCAGCTTCGAAGCCGACGTTCCCCAAGGGATTGAGGAACGCATGGACCTCCTTGCGAGACAGCCACGCGGCCGCACCGGCACCGTAGAGCGAACCACCGCCGGCCGCCACGACGTACCAGCGCTTACGCAACACGATCTCGTCCGCACCCAGTCCTGCGCCGTCGATCCAGACTTGCTCCAGATGTTCTGCGACGGGATAGCGCGCGAAGAGATAACGAGCTGCAGCAAGGCGAAGACGCGCGGCATCGCGAGTCTTCATCCGCGGCTTCCAGGCCGAGGCGTCGCGCACGATTGCGGCCTCGAAGCCATGCCTGGCCTCGTTGATCGCGTTCTGGAAATCCGGTGGAGGGCGCGTCCGCTGCGACACATGCCGCAGCGACAGCTCATAGGCTTCAACCCGCGCGCGCTCGGCCTCCCGCCGGCGCTGAATCAATGAATGTGCCATTGTCGTTCAACAGGATTGGATGACTGTCAGCCGGACGCACTGAGAGCGTCGGCACGGAGCGTGTCGATCGCCACAGACTGTTCACGGCTGGTCTCCTTATCGGTTGAACGCGCGGGTTGAATGGGGCCGGTCTCATATACCCGATCACCCGGGGGCGCAAGATGTCCCTGTCTGATGGATTCAGAAACTACATACAGCTAGAGAGGACCGCGACATTATAGCAACGCCGCGGCCTTACACCCCGTCATTGCGAGCGAAGCGAAGCAATCCAGACTGCCACCGCGGAAAAGATTCTGGATTGCTTTGCTTCGCTCGCAATGACGACGGAGAGAGTTCACGTAAACTTCGCCTCCACCACACCCAGCCCGTCCAGCTCCATCCGCACCTTGTCTCCGGCCTTCAACCACAGCGTTTTCACGAGGCTGCCGGTGAGCACGAGCTGTCCCGCATGCAGGCCCTTGCCTTCGGCGGCAAGATGATTGGCGAGCCAGGCAAGTGCGTTGTGGGGATGGCCGAGCACGTCGGCGCCGGTGCCCTTGCCCGCCTCCTCGCCGTTGATGAGAGCGCGGCCGGCGACCGCCTTGAGGTCGGGCACCGACGAACGCGGGACAGCCTCGCCAAGCACGCAGCCGGCGGCGAAGAAATCATCCGCGATCAGCGTCGGCGCACCCATCGTCTCCCACTTCACATAGCGGTCATCGACGATCTCGATCGCGGGAGCGTAGGCATCGACCGCCTCTCCCACCCATTCGGCGGTGAACGGCGCCTCGCCCGGGGCAAGGTCGCGCTTCAGCCGCACGGCGATCTCGCATTCGACGCCGACGCGGACATAGTCGGAGGCAGCGAGTTTTGCGCCGCTGTCATGCACGACTTTCTCGAACACGCCGCCGACGCAGGGATGGTCCATCTGCATGTAGTCCTGCATGACCTGGCTTGTGCAGGCGATCTTGTAGCCGACGAGCGGACCTGCATGCGGTAGCAGCAGATCGTGCAGTGCGCGCTGGATCTTGTAACCCTCCGCCTCGTCGCGCGGGGGAACTTCGAGCGGCGCGAGCGGGGCATGGTTGCGGCGCGCCAACGCGATTGCCTTTGCGCCTGCGAGAATTCTGTCCACCATCGGCGCCGCCTCCAACTACGCAACTCTGCCGCGCACTTCAGCATCCCCGCCTCCGGCTGACAAGCGCCGCAGCGTGCGCGCGCGTCATGCCTTGACCAGGCCGAGCCGGATCAGGCTCTCGGCGGAGCTCAGGATTGCCTCTTCATTGGACCGCGCCTGCCAACCAAGCAGCCGCCTCGCCTTGGCACTGGTCGATTTTCGCACCTTGCCGAGCATCGGCAAGGTGTAGCGCAGCATGGGAACTCCGGTTGCGGCGAGGCGCACCAGCCAGTCCGGCGCCTGAAACCGTGGAACCCGGCGCGCCGCCGGCCCGAGCTCCCGCCTCAGCACGCCTGCGATGTCGAGGAGCGACAGCGTCTCACCGGACACCGCAATGAACCGCTCGCCCTTGGCCTCGGGCGCGGTCATCGCCCGCAGATGCAGGTCGACGACGTCACGCACGTCGACCAGGCCGAAATAGATCCGCGGCACCGCCGGCATCGCGCCGCTCAGCAGCAATTTGACGATCTCGATCGAGCCGGAGAAATCCGGCCCCAGCACTGGACCGAAAATGCCGGTGGGATTGACGACGGAAAGCTCAAGCCCGCCTCCCTCACAGGCGACGAAATCCCAGGCCGCCCGCTCGGCCAGAGTCTTTGATTTGACGTAGGGCTGCACATCGTCGCCGTCGAGATTGGTCCAGTCGGTTTCATCGAACGGCGTTGCGCGCGGCGGATGGCCGTAACCGATCGCCCCAAGCGACGAGGTGATGACCACCCGTTTCACCCCGGCCTCGCGCGCGGCGCGCAGCACACGTAGCGTGCCGTCGCGGGCCGGAATGATCATCTCGTCCTCGTCCTTCGGGACGGTGGTCGAGAGCGGCGAGGCGACATGCAGGACGTAGTCGCAGCCGGTTACCGCCTCGCGCCAGCCCTCATCGCCGGTCAGGTCGGCGGTGAAGAACACGAGCCGTCCCGCCGGATCGATCCCGCCCTCGCGCAGCATTGCCAGCACGCCCGCCTGCCGGTCCGGCCGGCGGAGCGTGGTCCGCACGTCGTGACCGGCAGCCAGCAATTGGAGGACGGCATGAATGCCGACGAAACCCGATCCGCCCGTGACCAGAACCGTGCTCATGTCGCAAACCCAGCTCGCGCAAGCCGGCAAGATTGTCCCACCAGACACTGCTGCCAGCCGTATCCAGTCGCTATCTGCCGAAGGCACAAGTACAATGAATTTCGAGACCGGTAGACTTTATGGTGGAGCGCGCCCCGCGCTCGCGTGGTCGCAAGATGCGTGACGCGAGTTATGCTTCGTGACGCCGGTCACGTCCTTAGAAGTCGAGTCGATCCCGTTGCTCCGACTCGCAAAAACGTCCCCACCTGAAGTGACGGCTCGTTCTCATGCGAGCTCACGTGAGCATGAAGGAGTTGAGTCTAGCCCCTTGATCGCGATTCAGTTTTCGCGTTCGGCCCCCCGGGCTCTGGGCACGCGCATGATCGGCGCGAAAACATCCACTCTGGCGCGACACTACACGCCAAATGTGTCTCACTTGAGGAGCCGCAGCGAGCGGCTCGAGGCCTATTCGTCGCGATAGACCTTCTCGCGCTTCTCGTGGCGCTCCTGCGCTTCCACCGACAGTGTTGCGATCGGGCGGGCTTCGAGCCGCTTCAACGAGATCGGCTCGCCGGTCTCTTCGCAATAGCCGTAGGTGTTGTCCTCGATGCGCTGGAGCGCGGCGTCGATCTTGGCGATCAACTTGCGCTGGCGGTCACGGGCGCGCAGTTCGATGGCGCGGTCGGTTTCGGACGAAGCCCGATCGGCAAGATCGGGGTGGTTCACGTTCTCCTCCTGCAGGGCTTGCAGGGTGAGCTTGGACTCTTTGAGGATCTCATCCTTCCAGGCGAGGAGCTTCAAACGGAAGTACTCCTTCTGCCGGTCGTTCATGAAAGGCTCTTTTTCGGTCGGTCGGTAATTTTTCAACTTTTCCAAGGGCGGCCTATTCTTTTTTAGCAACGACTCGCGACGGACAGGGTCCGTTGAGCCGGGCTTATATAGCGGCCTCCTGTGACAGACAATATTTCCCTGATCTTGGCGTTACCGCCCCCAAGTCCTTGCGCCGGCAGCCTTATCGGCAAGCACCTGGGGGCGGTTATCCACTCAATAGCCGACCGTGAAACGCTTCCGCAGATGCGAAGGACGCTCGATTTCGTCGGCGAGCGCAATGGCGTAATCGGCGAAGGTGATCCAGCTCTTCCCGCTCGCATCTGCGAGAAGCTGATCGGTCCCCAGCCGGAACTTGCCGGTCCGCTCACCCTCCACGAACAGGGCCGACGGTGAGATGAAGGTCCAGTTCAGCTCGTTTTCCCGCCGGAGCAGGTCGAGGAAGGCCGACCCCGCCTCCGCCTCGGCCTTGTATTGGGCGGGAAAACCGGGGGTTGTGACCAGTTTCACGCCGGGAGCCACCTCAAGGCTGCCGGCACCGCCGACCACGAGGTAGCGGCCAACCTTCGAGTCCTTGGCGGCGCCGATCAGCTTGTGCGGATCACTGGCCAGGAAATGGACGGAACTGACGGCGACATCATGCCCGCTCCACAGCTTGGCGAGCCCGGCCTGGTCGAGCACTTCGCCCCTGGTCGGGGTGACATTCGGCAGGCTGGCGATCTTCTCCGGGTTCCGGGCGATGGCGGTGACGGCATGGCCGCGGCGGGACAGTTCCCTGGTGATCTCCGAACCGGCCCGGCCCGAGGCGCCGGCGACTGCGATTTTCATGGAAGGCTCCTTTGCTTATGTGGTAACTAGCAGTGACTAGATATCGCAAAGGATGCTGGTGTTAAGAGAGCACTTTTGGCTTACCTGCTTACGCAGGAGTAACCGGAACAGGTCGCGAGGAACGAAGACATGAAGCCCAACGTCTACGCAGCCAATTGCCCGACACGCCAGATCCTCGATCGCGTCGGCGACAAATGGGCGGTGCTGATCCTGTTGCTGCTGCGCGGGGAAGCGATGCGTTTCAATCAGTTGCGCCGAACGATTGAAGGCATTTCGCAGAAGATGTTGAGCCAGGTTCTCAAATCACTCGAACGCGACGGATTGATCAAGCGCCGCGCCATCGCAACCGTTCCGGTGACGGTCGAGTATTCGATCACGCAGCTCGGGCTGACGCTCGCTGCCGCGGTCGATCCGTTGCGCGACTGGGCCGAGCAGAATCTGAAGGACGTCCTCGCCGCACAGCGCCGTTACGACGCGCAGCAGAAGCAGGAAGCGGCGTGAGAGCGCAGTCGGTCTGCGCGCATCAAACTCCGCTGTCATGCCCCGGCTTTGACCGGGGCATCCAGTATTCCAGAGACAGCGAGATTCACAACAAGGGCCGCAGCGTACTGGGTCGCCCGGTCAAGCCGGGCGACGACCCGCTGAGAGATACGTGAACGCAGGCAACGAGCCCGCATCTTAGGCCTGCCCGGCCTTCGCCAGCTCGACCTCGACGCGCAGCTCGATCTCGGAGAGCACGGCATCAAGACCCGGATCGCCGGAGGACGATTTAAGGTTCGCTGCCGCATCACGCAGGCGCATCACCGTCGAGGCGTCGAGGTTGCCCGACAACAATCCCATCTTGAGATCATCGAGCACGTCGAGCGCGGTCTTGCCGCGGGCGACCGAGCGCTTGCGGCGCTCGACCGGGTCCTCCTCGATGCCCTGCAGCGCGAGCAGCGCATCAATGTTGGCGGCGGCCTTCGGCGCGGATGCGGACTTGGTCTCCTGCGTCGAGGAGGTGTCGGGCAGCACGAAGGTGCCGGAGCTCGTCCGCCTCGTCTGGCTGGCGGGCGCTCCAAGCGTGGTGCCGTTCGGTCCGTAGATGCGCATCGAAGGAATCCGCGTGATCGCTGACAGCAGCTTCGCCGCATTATGGTTAATGAGGCGTAAACAGCCCGGCAAAATCTGCCGACAGGCGGCAGTTTCGTTTCCTAAGGCGAACATCGGCTGGCGTCGATGAAGCGCAATTTAATCAACCTATTCAACCATCTAGATTCACCGCGCCACGCTGGCACAGCGCTCGCATAGAGAGGTTCGGACCAGCTCGTCATGGGAGTGTCGAACAGGTCCGGGATCTGAGGAAGCCTCGGGGAGCAGAGGATGCCAAGCGTGCGTTGGGCAAGGTTATTGAGGGTGGCATGTGCCGCGCTGTCAGCGTTGGCGCTCACGGCCGCGCCTGCAAGCGCGACCTCGCGCATCAAGGACCTCGCCAATATCGAAGGCGTCCGGCAGAACCAGCTCATCGGCTATGGCCTCGTGGTGGGCCTCAACGGCACCGGCGACACGCTCAACAACATCCCCTTCACCAAGCAGTCGCTGCAAGCGATGCTGGAACGCATGGGCGTCAATATCCGCGGCGCCACCATCCGCACCGGCAACGTCGCCGCCGTCATGGTGACCGGCAATTTGCCGGCCTTCGCGACGCAGGGCACGCGCATGGACGTCACGGTGTCCGCGCTCGGCGACGCCAAGAATTTGCAGGGCGGCACCCTGCTCGTCACCCCCCTGTTAGGTGCCGACGGCAACGTCTACGCGGTCGCCCAGGGCTCGCTCGCGATCTCCGGCTTCCAGGCCGAGGGCGAAGCAGCCAAAATCGTCCGCGGCGTGCCGACGGTCGGGCGCATCGCCAACGGCGCCATCATCGAGCGCGAGATCGAGTTCGCGCTGAACCGCCTGCCGAACGTGCGGCTGGCGCTGCGCAACGCCGACTTCACCACGGCAAAGCGCATCGCGGCCGCCATCAACGACTATCTCGGCGTCAAGAGCGCCGAGCCGCTCGATCCCTCCACCGTGCAGCTCTCGATCCCGCCGGAGTTCAAGGGCAACGTCGTCGCCTTCCTCACTGAGATCGAGCAGCTCCAGGTCGATCCGGATCTCGCCGCCAAGATCATCATCGACGAACGAAGCGGCATCATCGTGATGGGCCGCGACGTCCGCGTCGCCACCGTCGCAGTCGCGCAGGGCAATCTCACCGTCACGATCTCTGAGAGCCCGCAAGTGAGCCAGCCCAATCCACTGTCGCGCGGCCGCACCGTGGTTACCCCGCGCACCGGCGTCAGCGTCACCGAGGACGGCAAGAAGTTCGCCGTCGTCAAGGACGGCGTCTCGCTCCAGCAGCTCGTCGACGGCCTCAACGGCCTCGGCATCGGCCCGCGCGACCTCATCAGCATCCTCCAGGCGATCAAGGCCGCCGGCGCGATCGAAGCCGATATCGAGGTGATGTGATGCAGACCGGCTCGATCAACTCGACCCCAATCGCCTCCTCCGCCTTCTCGGTGCAGAGCCGCAACGGCCGGCCCGACTTCGAGCTCGCCGCCGCCCTGCAAAAGGTCTCGCCGCAGCAGCAGGCCAAGGCCCAGAAGACCGCGACCGACTTCGAGGGCATGTTCCTCAACGCGATGTTCTCGCAGATGACGTCGGGCCTGAAGGGCGAAGGCCCGTTCGGCGACACGGTCGGCACCGGCGTGTGGCGCTCGATGCTGACCGAGCAGTACTCGAAGAATTTCGCCAATGCCGGCGGTGTCGGCGTGGCCAGCGAAGTCTACCGCACCCTCATCCTGCAGCAGGCGAAAACCGTTCGCACGGCATAAGGTCCAAACGACATGAACCACTTCAATGCGTCACGTCAGCCGGTGCCCGCCCCTCGCGCTGCCGCTGCACCCGGCAGCGCAAGCGCGCCGGGCAGCGCCGAGGCCCGCAAGCTCGCCGAGGACCTGATGGACGCGATGAGCGCGCTGCTCGGGCTGATCGAGCGGGAGACCGAGCTGGTGCGCGCCGGCCGCTTGCGCGAAGCGCTGGCATTTGAATCGAAGAAGCAGGAATTGTCCCGCCGCTACGTCAGTGCCGTGAGCCAGCTCAAGGCGAACCAGACCCAGCTTGCGAAATCCGCGCCCGAGCTGCTCTCGACGCTGCACCGCCATCACGATGCGTTCCGCGCCATGCTGCAGGTCAATCTCACCGTGCTCGCAACCGCACACGCGGTGTCCGAGAGCGTGATCCGCGGCGTCAACGCCGAGATCCAGAAGCGCAACGTGCCGAACACCTACACCGCCGCCGGCCGGCGCGCGGCACCAGGTCCGCGCCACATCACGCCGCTCTCGGTCAGCCGCTCGCTCTGATCGCGGCGCAGGAAATACCGACAATTTTCATCAAAACAGCGCGCCGATGTTGGCGCGTAGCTAGGCACGTTTCCTAACTGGAACTTCAAACCTGGCGCCCATAGTTGCGCGATTGGACGGGTTGGGATTTGACTCGGGGGCAAGGCCAGGAGGCTGCCGTGAGTACAGATTTCAGCATCAGGCCGGTGGGGATACCGGCCCCTATGTTGCCAGTAGCGACGTCGAGCACGGCGGCGAACGATGCCGTGCAGACTGATTTGCCGGCAAGCCAGACGGTCGCCGCAAGCGATGCGGGCGCGGCCGCGCGCAATGATTTGCAGGGCAACGAGAACGTCTCGCGCCAGGTCGTGTTCAACCAGGCGGCGGCCTCGTTCGTCTTCCAGGTCGTCAATGAAAAGACCGACGCGGTAGTGACGCAATTTCCGGACGAAGCGATGCTGCGCCGTCGCGCCTATTTCCACGCCCTCGATCTGAGCAAGTCCGAGCTCTCGCGCCCGCTCTCGACCGATCGCAGCGCCTGATCACGTGTCCAGCGTGGCCTGCGCCGTGTCGAGATAGGTCGAGCCGGTCGCGGGATCGGTCACCACGTTCTTGATCTGCGCAGTGCCCGTATTGGTCAGCGTGAACTTCGTATTGCCGAAGCGGAACGAGGAGTCCTTGATCAGCACCTGCTGATATTGCGACGTGCCGCCGCTCTGGTAGTGGATCTGCGCGCGAAATCCGTTGACTTGCGAGATGCTGAGCGAGAATTTCTTGCCGTCGGAATAGGTGCCGGTCCACGAGCCCTGATACAACGTCGGATCGACCGCGACGTATTTGGACGAGCCCGTCGTATTCGAAAGAACGTTGGACTTATACGCGGTCGACAAGATGCTCATGATGTCGGCCATGGCGCAGCTCCGTTACGGACGTCCCGACAGCCCGGCAGCGATGTTGCGGTTGATCTCGATCAGCGGACGGAAGTGATCGAACTGCGGACTCATCTGGAGAGCCGCGGTCTGGCTCAGCACGAACACGCTGATATTGGCAATCTTCTGCCGGACGTCGAGCGGCTGCGGATTGTTGTCGCGCATCGCTTCGCTCAGGAAGATGGTCCAGAGCTTGCGGTTGAACATCAGCGCCTGCATGGTCTGCTCGCTGAGCGGATCGGCGTTGTTGATCGCATCCTGCAGCTTGTTGGCGGCCTTCAGCAGCGTCTGCGCCTCAATGTCGCGAGGGGATGCTGTGGTCGTTGCAACACGCGCGTAGGCCGAGGCAGCGGAATTCGACATCAATCACACCTTGGAGATTTACCTAGCCCATTGAACGAGCTTAAGGATTTCTTTCCCAACCCTAGGCAGCACCGCTTAAGATTTGCTTACGTGAGAGCGCGGAAGGACTCCGGACAATTACGGGCCGAAGATTCTTCGCTCGCCTCAAGGCTAGATCCGGGTGCGTGCACTGTAAACGACTGCGTCCATTATGTGCCGATTTCAGCTAATCGAGCGTTAGCGATCTCGTTCAAAAGAACGGCGAGGCATTGGCCTCGCCGCAATTTCATTCGCTTCGATCGTCGGCGTCGCGCTTAGCGGAGGAGCTGGAGCACGCTCTGCTGCGACTGGTTGGCGAGCGACAGCGCGGAGACCGCGATCGACTGGCGGGTCGACAGCGCCTGGCTGTTGGCCGCTTCCTCGTTGGTGTCGGCGAGCGTGAGGTTCGACGAGCCGGTCTGCAGCACGTTGATCAGGTTCTTCGAGAAGTCCTGACGCACCTGCACGATCGACAGGTTCGAACCGAGCGCGGAGCCCTCCGACCGCAGCGTGCTCGAGGCCGCGTTGAGGCTCGTGAGCACCTTGTTGGTCGCACCGTTGTCGATGAAGTCGACGCCGTTGACGAGGTTACTTAAGCCCAGGCCGGCCGCGTTGAACACCACGCCGTTGATGCTGAGCGTCGAGCTGCCGGTCTCGTTGAACACGAGCTTCAGCGTATCGCCGTTGAGCAGGTTGACGCCGTTGAACGAGGAGTCCTGCGAGGTGGTGTCGATCTGCGCCAGGATGTTGTTGAACTGGTTGACCAGGTTCGAGCGTGCGGTCTGCGCGACGGGATCCTGAACCGGCGGCTGTGCGGTGGTGAAGGAAAGAACGCTGGTGATGGTGCCGCCGATCGCGCCGCCGGCGGTCGTCGAACCAAGCGTCGAGGAGGCGTATTCGTTGACGGTGGTGACCGTGAGCACACCGTTGGCGTCGATCGTCGCCGTCAGGTGATTGGCCTGAAGCTGTGCGTTGAGTTGGTCCAGCGTCTTGACCGTGCCATTGGTGCCGTCGCCGAAGGTGACGTTGACCGGCGTGCCGCCGTTGAAAGCGGTGAAGGTCAACGTCTTGCCGCTGATGCCGCCGATGCCGGACGTGCGCGCCGCGGTGAACGCCGTCGCCGTTCCCGTGTTGCCGCTGAGGCCAAAGGCGCTGAGCGCATTGCCCGTGCCGGTGATCGCGAGGTCGGCATTGATACCGGTTGAGAGCGAAAGCTGACCGCTGGTATTGACCGACGATGGGATCTGCCCCGAGACGGTCGAAAGCGTGGCCGCACCATTGAAGATGCTGGCGGTCTTCACACCGGTGGCGAGGTCGATTGAATTCAGCAAATCGGTCAGTGTGGCGCTTTGCAGGTAAACGGTCGAGTTGCCGTTGCCGTCAGTGACGATGTTGCCGCTAACGCCGCCGGAGGTGACGCTCGCCGCCGACTGCGGCGTCTGCGCGTTCTTGAAAGTGATGACGTGACCATCGACGTTGAGCGTCGAGCCGTCCTGGACCAGGGAGCCGAGCGAGCCAGCGGTGGTCGACCGCGCGGCCGTCACCGTCGCGTTGCCCGCGCCGGTTGCCGAGGTCAGGCCAAGGGCCTTGAGGAAATCGGCCTTGCCGGTCACGCTCAGATCGGCGCCCGTCGAGCTCTTCAGTGTGACCACGCCGGCGGCGATCGACGACGGCGTCTGAACGGTACCGACGGTGGCACCGCTGGTGGTGATCGTCGCCGCGCCGGCGCTGATCGCAGCGCTCTTCACGCCGCTTGCCAGATCGACTGCGGTCAGCAGGTCATTGACGGTGCCCGTCGGAGCGCCGGTTGTACCCATGTAGACGATCGAGTTGCCGTTACCGTCGGTCGCGATATGGCCGCTGGCGTTGAGACCCCAGCCGGTCGGCAGGGTCGCCGGCGCCGCGCCGGTGCGGAAGGTGACGGTCTTGCCGTTGACGGTGATCGAGTCGCCATCCGCCGGAGAGGCGGCGAAGGTGCTCGACGTCGTGGAGCCGATCAGCGTGTCGGTGCCAGTGAGCGCGGTCGAGTTGTCGGCCGCGTTGACAGCCGTGCCGGTCAAGGTGCCGGCGGTCGAGCCCAGCGACGCGCCAAGCGACGCACCCGATGTCACCGGTGTGACACCGCCGGGGGCACCGGTGTAGAGCACGTTGCTGTTGGCGGTGGCGCTGGCATAAGAGGTGGTGCCGCGCAGGTCGGCCGGCGTTGCGCCCGGTATCGTGGTCGAGACGTTCGACTTGGTGGAATAGCCCACGGTGGTCTGAAGCGCCTGGTTGGCGATCGACTTCGCGCTATCGATCAGTTTTTGCAGCGAGGTGATACCGGTATTCGCCGCCTGCAGCACCTGCACACCGTTGTTGATGCCGTCGAGCAGGTTGCTGATGTCGCTCGCCCGGTTGTCCAGCCCCTGCGCAGTGAAGAAGTTGGTCGGATTGTCGAGCGCCGTGTTGACCTTCTTGCCGGTCGACAGCCGCTCCTGCGTCGTGGCGAGCAAGTCGGCCGTTGACTGCAGCGACAACAGGTTCTGGCGAACTGACGCCGAGAGAACGATGTTGGACATTGGCGGGTCTTCCTCTTGAAGCGCGATACCGGGTACGAATCGGGGCTCGCCGATCTGGAAAGCGGGCTTTGGTCCAGTTGTAGGGGGTGTCCTTTAAAGTATGGTTAACGCCGACTTAAGCGATACGGTTAATGGCCGGTGAACGCCCCTGCCGGCTTCCGGACGCAAAAAAGAGCGGCGGGGCACTTGGCCCCGCCGCTCGATTTTATACAGCGATTTCAGCCGCTTATTAGCGGAGCAGCTGGAGCACGCTCTGCTGTGACGTGTTGGCCAGCGAGAGCGCGGAGACCGCGATCGACTGACGGGTCGACAGCGCCTGGCTGTTCGCCGCCTCGACGTTGGTGTCGGCCAGGGTCAGGTTGGACGAGCCGGTCTGCAGCACGTTGATCAGGTTCTTGTTGAAGTCCTGACGGATCTGCACGACCGAGAGGTTCGAACCGAGAGCCGAAGCTTCCGAACGTAACGTGCTCGAGGCCGAGTTCAGGTTGGTCAGCACCCTGTTGGTCGCGGCGTTGTCGATGAAGTCGACACCGACGGTCAACGAGGCGAGGCCCAGACCCTTGGAGTTGTAGGTCACGCCGGTGATGTTGAGGCTCGACTTGCCGGTCTCGTCGAACACCAGCTTGAGCTGATCGCCGTTCAACAGGTTCACGCCGTTGAACGAGGAGTCGACCGAGGTCGTGTCGATCTGGTTCAGGATGTTGTTGTACTGCGAGACCAGATTCGCGCGAGCCGACTGGGCAACAACGTCTTGAGTCGGCGTGGAGGCGGTCGTGAACGTCAGCGCAGATGTCAGCGTGCCGCCGATCGCACCGCCAGCGACCGTCGAACCGATCGTCGAGGACGCGTAGTCGTTGGAGGCGGTGATGGTGAGCTGACCGTTGGCGTCGATCGTCGCGGCCAGATTGTTCGCCTGGAGCTGCGAGTTGAGCTGGTCGAGCGTTTTGACCGTGCCGTTGGTGCCGTCGCCGAAGGTGACATTGACCGCCGTGCCGCCGTTGAAGGAGGTGAAGGTCAAGGTCTTGCCGGCGATGCCGCCGACGCCGGAAGTACGGGCAGCCGTGAATGCCGATGCCGTCCCGGTGTTGCCGGCGAGACCGAACACCGACAGGGCATTGCCGGTACCGGTGATCGACAGATCGGCGTTGACGCCGGTCGAGAGCTTGAGCTGGCCGGAGGTGTTGATCGACGAAGGTGTCTGGCCGGATGCGGTCGCGAGCGTACCGCCGCCGCTGCCGTTGAGCGTGAAGGTCTGCACGCCCGTGGCGAAGTCGATTGCTTTCAGCACATCGGAGATCGTGCCGCTTTGCAGATAGACCGTCGAGTTGCCATTGCCGTCGGTGACGACGTTACCGGACACACCCTGGGTGGAGGCGAGCGAAGCCGCAGCCGGCGTCGGCGCGTCCTTGAAGGTGATGACATGGCCGTCAACGTTCAGCGTCGAACCCGACGAGACAAGCGACGACACCGTTGTCGAGCTCGTGGTACGCGCAGCAGTAGCTGTGACATTGCCGGCGCCGGTCGCACTGGTGAGACCGAGGGCCTTCAGAATGTCGGCCTTGCCGGTCACGCTCAGGTCGGAACCGGTCGTGCTTTGCAGCTTCAGCGCGCCGCCGCCGGTGACGGTAGACGCGGTCTGGCCGGCGTTGAGCGTCAGGGTGCCCGCAACGTTGCTCTGCACGCCACTGGCGAGATCGACGGCAGTCAGCACGTCACCGATCGAAGCCTTCGTGGTGGAGCCCAGGTAAACCGTCACGTTGCCGCTGGTGTCGGTGTAGACGTTACCCGTGGTCACGCCGGCAGACGTAGCAACCTGGGTCAGGCCCGTTGGGGTCGTGGTCGGCTGGTCGCCCGCAGCGAATGTGATGGTCTTGCCGTTGACGGTGAGCGTGTCACCCGCAACGACGCCGGCGTTCGCGTCGCCTGCAGCCGCGCCGTTCAGGAGCTTGGCCGCAGTCGTCGCCGCGTTAATCACGGTTCCCGTGTCTGATCCCGAAATGCCGCCCAGTGTGGCGCCAGACGTAGCGGCAGTCACACCACCCGCAGCACCGCTGTACAGCACGTTGCTGTTGGCGACTGCGCTGGCGAAGCTCGTGGTGCCGCGCAGGTCGGCCGCCGTCGCGCCGGCGATCGTGGTCGAAACGCTGGACTTCGAGGAGTAACCGACGGTGGTCTGCAGCGCCTGGTTGGCGATCGACTTGGCGCTATCGATCAGCTTCTGCAGCGAGGTCAAGCCGGTATTGGCGGCCTGCAGCACCTGCACGCCGTTGGCGATGCCATCGAGCAGGTTATTGATGTCGCTGGCGCGATTGTCGAGCGACTGCGCCGTGAAATAGTTGGTGGGATTGTCAAGGGCCGAGTTGACGCTCTTGCCGGTCGACAGACGATTCTGGGTGGTGGCGAGGAGGTCAGCGGTGGACTGGAGAGAGAGCAGGTTCTGACGAACCGACGCAGAGAGAACAATACCGGACATAACTCTTACCCTTCTGGTTTACGCGTCTTCGTTCGATCGCTTCGGATCGAGTGACGCGCACAGCCTGCGCGGACATGGCTAACAAAGGGTGAAACGAGGCTCACTTGCATAAGCGCCAGTTCACCATAAACCGGCGGCGGGCGTTGGCACGCCCAGCAATCAGACTGAAATCGTTGGCAATTCTGCGCGCTTACGCTCCATTAACCATAACCGACGGTTACTTTTCGGAGCCTCATCGAGGGCGCTTCGAACTCGCGTGCCAACAAAAAAGCAGCGGGGCCGAGGCCCCGCCGCCCTATTCTGCTTGTGATGTCTTCCGCTTATTAGCGGAGCAGCTGGAGCACGCTCTGCTGCGACTGGTTGGCCAGCGAGAGCGCGGAGACGGCGATCGACTGGCGGGTCGACAGCGCCTGGCTGTTCGCCGCCTCGACGTTGGTGTCGGCCAGCGTCAGGTTGGACGAGCCGGTCTGCAGCACGTTGATCAGGTTCTTGTTGAAGTCCTGACGAACCTGCACGATCGTCAGGTTCGAACCGAGGGCCGAGGCTTCCGAACGCAGCGTGCTCGACGCGGTGTTCAGGTTCGTCAACACCTTGTTGGTCGCGGCGTTGTCGATGAAGTCGACACCACCCGTCAGCGCGGCGAGGCCCAGACCCTTGGAGTTGTAGGTCACGCCGGTGATGTTCAGGCTCGACTTGCCGGTCTCGTCGAACACCAGCTTGAGCTGGTCGCCGTTCAACAGGTTGACACCGTTGAACGAGGAGTCCTGCGAGGTCGAGTCGATCTGCTGCAGGATGTTGTTGTACTGGTTGACCAGGTTCGCACGAGCCGTCTGTGCGACGTTGTCGGCCACTGGAGTCGACGCCGTCGAGAAGGTCAGAGCGGTCGTCAGCGTGCCGCCGATCGCACCACCTGCGGCCGTGGAGCCAAGCGTCGAGGACGCGTAGTCGTTGGTCGCAGTGATCGTCAGCAGGCCGTTGGCGTCGATCGTCGCAGACAGGTTGTTGGCCTGGAGCTGCGTGTTGAGCTGATCGAGCGTCTTGACCGTGCCGTTGGTGCCGTCGCCGAACGTGACGTTGACCGCCGTGCCGCTATTGAAGGAGGTGAAGGTCAAGGTCTTGCCGTTGATACCGCCGGTGCCGGAGGTACGAGCCGCGGTGAAGGCGGTCGCCGTGCCGGTGTTGCCGGCGAGGCCGAGCGCGGACAGCGCGTTGCCGGTGCCGGTGATCGACAGATCGGCATTGACGCCGGTCGAGATCTTGAGCTGGCCGGAGGCGTTGATCGACGAGTTGGTCTGGCCGGATGCGGTCGCGAGCGTACCGCCGCCGCTGCCGTTGAGCGTGAAGGTCTGCACGCCCGTCGCAAAGTCGACCGCCTTCAGCACGTCGGCGATCGTCGAGCTCTGCAGATAGACCGTCGAGTTGCCGTTGCCGTCGGTGACGACGTTACCGGACACACCCTGGGTTGAGGCGAGCGAAGCTGCAGCCGGCGTCGGGCCATCCTTGAAGGTGATGACATGGCCGTCGACGTTCAGGGTCGAACCCGACGAGATGAACGACGACAGGGTCGTCGAGCTCGTGGTGCGGGTCGCCGAGACCGTCACGTTGCCTGCACCGGTCGCAGCCGTCAGGCCGAGGGCCTTCAGAATGTCGGCCTTGCCGGTCACGCTCAGGTCGGAACCGGTCGTGCTTTGCAGCTTCAGCGCGCCGCCGCCCGTGACGGTAGACGCGGTCTGGCCGGCGTTGAGTGTGAGGGTGCCCGCAACGTTGCTCTGCACGCCACTGGCGAGATCGACGGCGGTCAGCACGTCACCGATCGAAGCCTTCGTGGTAGAGCCCAGGTAAACCGTCACGTTGCCGCTGGTGTCGGTGTAGACGTTACCCGTGGTCACGCCGGCAGACGTAGCAACCTGGGTCAGGCCGGTTGGGGTTGTGGTCGGCTGGTCGCCCGCAGCGAACGTGATGGTCTTGCCGTTGACGGTGAGCGTGTCACCCGCAACGACGCCGGCGTTCGCGTCGCCTGCAGCCGCACCGTTCAGGAGCTTGGCCGCAGTCGTCGCAGCGTTGATGACCGAACCCGTGTCCGATCCCGAAATGCCGCCCAGCGTTGTGCCGCTAGCAGCGGCGGTCACACCGCCCGTAGCACCGCTATAGAGCACGTTACTCAGAGCATCCGCGCTGGTGTAGCTGGTGGTGCCGCGCAGGTCAGACGCCGTCGCACCCGAGATCGTGGTGGAGACGTTGGACTTCGAGGAGTACCCGACGGTCGTCTGGAGCGCCTGGTTGGCGATCGACTTGGCACTGTCGATCAGCTTCTGCAGCGAGGTGATGCCGGTATTGGCGGCTTGCAGCACCTGAACGCCGTTGGCGATGCCATCGAGCAGGTTGTTGATGTCGCTGGCGCGGTTGTCGAGCGACTGCGCCGTGAAGAAGTTGGTGGGGTTGTCCAGAGCCGAGTTGACGCTCTTGCCGGTCGACAGGCGGCTCTGGGTAGTGGCGAGAAGGTCAGCGGTGGACTGGAGGGAGAGCAGGTTCTGACGAACCGATGCCGAAAGAACGATACCGGACATTGGGTGTTACCTTTCTGGTACGCAACGCAACAAACTTCGATCAAGATTAATCGATGGCCGGGACGGTGAACGCAGACGGCTAACAAAGCATGAAGCGCGTCGCTCCAGTCCTCGTGCGGATTCACCATACGAGCGATCGAAGCCAGATCGGCTCCACGCGTATCGCCATGATCGGATGATGCTTTTTTCGTGCAGCGACGGAGCGTTTGCTACTTGTCAACCATAACTCAGAGTGTGCAAATCGCTGCCGGATACATCGTCTTCGCCTCGCTGCAAGACACTGTCGCAATCAAAACGTTGACACAAAAGGAAAGCGGCGGGGCCGAGGCCCCGCCGCTCAATCTTGTGTAGCGATGTCTTCCGCGATTTAGCGGAGCAGCTGGAGCACGCTCTGCTGCGACTGGTTGGCCAGCGACAGCGCGGAGACCGCGATCGACTGGCGGGTCGACAGCGCCTGGCTGTTCGCCGCTTCGACGTTGGTGTCGGCCAAGGTCAGGTTGGACGAGCCGGTCTGCAGCACGTTGATCAGGTTCTTGTTGAAATCCTGACGAACCTGCACGACCGAGAGGTTCGAACCGAGGGTCGACGCTTCCGAACGTAGCGTGCTGGAAGCCGAGTTGAGGCTGGTCAGCACCTTGTTGGTCGCGGCGTTGTCGATGAAGTCCGAACCGCTCGTCAGCGAAGCGAGACCCAGACCCTTGGAGTTGTAGGTCACGCCGGTGATGTTCAGGCTGGACTTGCCAGTCTCGTCGAACACCAGCTTGAGCTGGTCGCCGTTCAACAGGTTGACGCCGTTGAACGAGGAGTCCTGCGAGGTCGAGTCGATCTGGCTCAGGATGTTGTTGTACTGCGAGACCAGATTCGCGCGGGTCGTCTGCGCGACGGTATCGGCCACAGGGGTCGATGCCGTCGAGAACGTCAGCGACGAGGTCAGCGTACCGCCGATCGCACCACCTGCAGCGTTCGAACCGATGGTCGAAGACGCGTAGTCGTTGGTGGTCGAGATCGTCAGCAGGCCGTTGGCGTCGATCGTCGCAGACAGGTTGTTGGCCTGGAGCTGCGTGTTGAGCTGATCGAGCGTCTTGACCGTACCGTTGGTGCCGTCGCCGAAGGTGACGTTGACCGCCGTGCCACCGTTGAAGGAGGTGAAGGTCAAGGTCTTGCCGCTGATGCCGCCGGTGCCGGAAGTACGAGCCGCAGTGAAGGCCGAGGACGTGCCGGTGTTGCCGGCAAGGCCCAGGGACTGCAACGCATTGCCGGTGCCGGTGATCGACAGATCGGCATTGACGCCGGTCGATATCTTGAGCTGGCCGGAGGCGTTGATCGACGAGTTGGTCTGGCCGGATGCGGTCGCGAGCGTACCGCCGCCGCTGCCGTTGAGCGTGAAGGTCTGCACGCCCGTCGCAAAGTCGACCGCCTTCAGCACGTCGGCGATCGTCGAGCTCTGCAGATAGACCGTCGAGTTGCCGTTACCGTCGGTGACGACGTTGCCGGACACACCCTGGGTGGAGGCGAGCGAAGCTGCAGCCGGCGTCGGGCCATCCTTGAAGGTGATGACATGGCCGTCGACGTTCAGGGTCGAACCCGACGAGATGAACGACGACAGGGTCGTCGAGCTCGTGGTGCGGGTCGCGGAGACCGTCACATTGCCGGCACCGGTCGCACTGGTGAGACCCAGGGCCTTCAGGATGTCGGCCTTGCCGGTCACGCTCAGGTCGGAACCGGTCGTGCTTTGCAGCTTCAGCGCGCCGCCGCCCGTGACGGTAGACGCGGTCTGGCCGGCGTTGAGTGTGAGGGTGCCCGCAACGTTGCTCTGCACGCCACTGGCGAGATCGACGGCGGTCAGCACGTCACCGATCGAAGCCTTCGTGGTAGAGCCCAGGTAAACCGTCACGTTGCCGCTGGTGTCGGTGTAGACGTTACCCGTGGTCACGCCGGCAGACGTAGCAACCTGGGTCAGGCCGGCCGGGGTCGTGGTCGGCTGGTCGCCCGCAGCGAACGTGATGGTCTTGCCGTTGACGGTGAGCGTGTCACCCGCGACGACGCCAGCGTTCGCGTCGCCTGCCGCCGCACCGTTCAGGAGCTTGGCCGCAGTCGTCGCCGCGTTGATGACCGAACCCGTGTCGGCGCCCGAAATGCCGCCCAGCGTAGTGCCGCTAGCAGCAGCGGTCGCGCCACCTGCAGCACCGCTATAGAGCACGTTGCTCAGAGCATCCGCGCTAGTGTAGCTGGTGGTGCCGCGCAGGTCAGACGCCGTCGCACCCGAGATCGTGGTGGAGACGTTCGACTTGGTGGAATAACCGACCGTGGTCTGGAGGGCCTGGTTGGCGATCGACTTGGCACTGTCGACCAGCTTCTGCAGCGAGGTGATGCCGGTGTTGGCAGCCTGCAGCACTTGCACACCGTTAC
The DNA here is from genome assembly GCF_030160715.1 of Bradyrhizobium iriomotense. Taxonomy (GTDB): domain Bacteria; phylum Pseudomonadota; class Alphaproteobacteria; order Rhizobiales; family Xanthobacteraceae; genus Bradyrhizobium; species Bradyrhizobium iriomotense. Next base: position 13,203 of record NZ_BSOW01000049.1, on the reverse strand, counting down.
CGATGTTGTCGAGCAGGTTGTTGATGTCGCTGGCGCGGTTGTCGAGCGACTGTGCCGTGAAGAAGTTGGTGGGGTTGTCCAGAGCCGAGTTGACGCTCTTGCCGGTGGCCAGACGATTCTGGGTGGTGGCGAGAAGGTCAGCGGTGGACTGGAGGGAGAGCAGGTTCTGACGAACCGATGCGGAGAGAACGATACCGGACATTGCGTGTTACCTTTCTGGTAAGCGTGGCGTCGTGCTGCGATCGCGATTGATCGAGCGACGCCGGACCGTGCGTTCGAGAATCTAACGAAGCATGAAATGAAACCGTCGCTTTCGCTGAGTCGGCGACGGAAACGGGCTATCCGTCCGATCGCAGCCCGATTCGAGGCGGCCTCTTACATGTTGATTTCATTGAATTATTCAGCGCGACCGGCCGGTCTTTACAACTCGTTAACTATTGTTGAGGGAGTATTGCGCCCTGATCCGCCGCAACACACGCTCGGTTACGAAAGCGTTGATGGAGAACAGGCATGGCCCTCAAGGTCGAGCTCAGGCCGCACGAACGCATCATTGTCGGTAACTGCGTGATAACCAACACCGACCAGCGCGCCCGCCTTTTGATCGACGGCGAGAACGTGCCGATCCTGCGCGAGCGCGACATCCTCACGCCAGAGACCGCCAACACGCCGGCCAGGCTCGTCTATCTGGCGGTGCAGCTGATGTACATCTCGCCGGACCCTCAGAGCCAGCACGGCACCTACTTCAACCTGGTGCGCGACATCGTCACGGCGGTGCCGAGCGCCTGGCCGATCATCGAGGGCATCAACAACAACATCATGAGCGGCGACCTCTATCGCGCGCTCAAGGACGCCCGCAAGCTCATCGCCTATGAGGACAAGCTGCGCGAGCAGTTCGAAGCCACGCATCCCAAGACCGACGTCAGCACGGCAGCCTAGACTACTCGCAGATCCAAAAACGAAACCGCCCCGGACCTGATCCGGGGCGGTTTCGTTTTCAGGCGCTCTCGAGGGACTACTGCGCCGCGAGCGGCGGTGCGTCGATCTCGATCAGGCCATCGCCCGATCGTCGCGCGCCGAAATCCAGCACGGCGGCGACCAGCGCATCGATATCGGTCACATCCGTGCGGTGATTGACGATCGCCGCGCGGATCGCAAACTTGCCGTCCAGCGTCGTACTCGAGGGCGCGGCGATGCCGGATTCCTGGATATCGGCAACGATCTCGCGATTGACCTCGTCATCGGCGCGATAGCGGAAGCAGACGATGTTGAGATTGACCGGCGCCATGAGTTCGAGTCGAGGCTCGGCGACGATCCGCGCCTCAAGATATTCGGCGAGCGCGCAGGTGCGCGCGATCATGGCGCCCAGCCTGTCGGTGCCGAAGGTCTTCAGCGTGAACCAGGTTTTGAGCGCACGGAAGCCGCGCGACAGATCGGGACTGAAATCACACGGCCAGTGCGAACCCGCAGCCAGCCCCCTCGCTTCGCGCCGCAGATAGGCCGCAGGCTGCGCAAAGGCCTGCCGATGCTTCTCGCCGTCGCGAACCATCAGGAAGCCGGCGTCATAGGGCACCTGCCCCCATTTGTGGAAATCGAGCGCGATGGAATCCGCAAGCTCGATGCCGGCAAGGCGCGGCGCCAGTTCAGGCGAAAGGATCGCCAGCGCACCGAACGCGCCGTCGACGTGGAACCAGATTCCCTCTTCACGGCACAATGCGGCGAGATCGGCGAGATCATCGATGGCGCCGATGTCGACGGTGCCGGCCGAGGCAACGACAAGGAACGGCCTGAAGCCGACCTCGCGATCGACGGCGATCTGCGCGCGCAGCCCGGCAATGTCGATGCGATGCTCGGCATCGACATCGATCTGTCGCAGCGCATCAGTGCCGAGCCCCGCGATGTCCATCGCCTTCGCGATGCAGCCATGCGCCGCCTTCGACGTGTAGGCGGTGAGCAGCGCGCCGTCATTGCCGATGCCGTGCTGACGCACCAGCATGCCCAGCGCGCTCGTGCGCGCCACCAATACCGCCATCAGGTTCGCCATCGACGTCCCCGTGACGAAGATGCCGCTGGCGCCCTGCGGGAAGCCGAACAGTTCGCGCATCCATGCGGTGATCTGCCGCTCGACCTCGATCGGCATGTGGTCGCGGCCGCCGAGATTGGCGTTGAGCCCGGCCGCCAGCATCTCCGCGAGCATGCCGACCGCGGTACCGCCGCCATGCACCCAACCCATGAAACCGGGATGGACGTTACCGGTCGCGTAAGGCGCGATCACATCGGAGAACTCACGATAGACCTCGCCGAGATCGGTCTCAGCGCGCGGCACATCCGCCTTCAATTGCGCGCGAACGCTGTCCGGCGCAGGCTGCCACACTGCCCGCTCGCGCACATTGGCAATCGAGTCGATCGTCTCGTCCAGCATGCGGTGAGCGAGTGCGCGAAACGCGTTCCAATCCTGCGGATCGAGCGAGCTGTTCGCGAGTGCGCTCTGCATGCTATCCAGGACAATCTCCTTCATGCTACGCTCCGGTCCACCTTCGCATGTCGCGACAGCATCGTCGTGAACGCGGCAAAGATCTTGCGCATCTGCGGCTGCTTGTACGGAAACACGTCCGGCGAATCCATGTTGTGCACCACCGCCGTATTGTCAGCTTCGAAGATCAGAAGCTCGCCGCATCTGTTCTCGGCGCAGTCGATGGTGAAATAGTCCAGCCCCACGCGCGCGATCATCTCGTCGAGCGCGGCGCGATGACGGCTTGCGAAGGCAGCATCGAAGTCGCGCATGAAGACGGCTTCCTCCGCGCGCTTCTCTTCGCTGAAGGCCATGTAGGCGTTGAGATACCAGATGTCCCAGCGATCTGCGATCGCCATGTGACAGGCGTACGGCCTGCCGTCGACGATGGCGAGACGATATTTGCGGAACAGTCCGTCGGCGCTGGAATAGTCGACGAAGCGCGCGACGAAGAAGTCCTGCTCCTGCCGCGCGGCCAGATAATCCGCAAGCGCCGCGGCACCGTCGACCTTTGCCAGTCCCACGCCGGCATGAGTGCCGCGCGGCCGCACGATCATCGGGAAGTGCAATTCGCTCGTGATGTCCTCGCACCGGATCCGCGCCTGCGACAGATCCGACAATTGCGCGCGCGTCGCACAGACCGTCGCGGGGATGTCGAGGCCTGCCGTGCCGGCGAGCAGGCGATGCAGCTTGTCGCGATCGAGATTGGCGATGCGGTCGGGGTGGTTGAGCAGCGGCCGTGGCCAGCGCGATGCGACATCGTCGATCGCCGCGAGCGCCTCGCGACATTCCTCGGAATCGGATGCGACGACGATGGCGACGTCGTGATCCGGCAACGGCTCCGGCAGGCCGACGCCCTTGACGACGTAGAGCGTCAACAGCTCGATGTCCGAGCTCTCGAGCAGGAATTCGATCGGGGTGTTGCCACCCATGTCGATGGCGGCAGCAAGCGCGAGCACGCGCAGCGCAGGCTTTGCAACGGCGCAAGGCGAGCGAAACAATTGATGGAAGGCGAGCACCTCGGCTTGGATTGCAAGACCCGCCTCCTTGTCGCCGAGAAGCTGCGCGATCAGCGACAGGTCGAGCCCCTCGCCGGCCTGAGCCGTGCCGTTGGCGATCTTGCCGACGAGCTGATCGCGGAGCGGCCGCAGATCGACGCCGACGAACGCCTGGTGTGTCAACCGCGCAAAGCCGATGCGATCGGCGACTTGCGGCGCGCTCAAGCCGAGCGGATGCGAAACTTCGGACTGCATGTCATGCTCCGGATGCAGATGCCGCACCGTTCGGGCGGCCAAGCAGCAGCTCGATCTTCACCAGCACGTGGGCGATGCGGTCGAGAACGTGCTGAAGATTTTTTTGCGCTTGCACCGCGTCCGCCGACCAGGCGCCGGTCACGAGCTGCGCGCCGATGCAGAGCCGCAGCGCCGCGGTTTGCGCGCCGTCCGGCCGCTCCAGCCGCACCGGCTGGCCGACGAGACAACGCTGCGCGGCCACCTGCCGGTCCGCGGCACTGCCGACGACGTCGTCGTTCAGGTCGCGCGCAAGCGCACGATAGACCGCGTTGGTGTCGGCGATCGACACCGGCCGGCCGCCGCGCAGAAGCATGACGGGAAAAATCGTATCGTGGATGAACTCCTCGTCGTCCACGCTACTCCGCTGCGAGGCCGACGGGATCGCGCCAAGCGACGGCGTCAAGGCGATCATGTCGTCGATGCCGGCCCTCAGCTCGCCGAGCGCCTTGGCGCGGAAGGCACCGGGCAGCGCGTAGTAGGCCGCGATCTCGGCCAGCGCCGCCTCCCAGCGCAGCCACTGACCGAAATTCGGCCGGCGCTCGAAACATGATCGCAAGCCGTTCCAGCCCTTCGGCCAGTCGAAGCGGCTGGCGTAGTCGAGGAAGCCCGGCGCAATCTCGTTCAAGCGATCGAGCGTGCGCGCAAAACCCTTGGGCACCAGCAGCGCGCCGCTGAAGGCCGGCCCGCCGAAGAATTTCGAGCCGGTGACCAGCACCATGTAGCCGCGGTCGAGGTAGAAGCGCAGCCGCCGCCGCCCCAGGCGCATCTGGCAGGCATCGACCGCAACCTGTACCTTGCCCGGCCACCGCTTCGCGATCTCGTCGAGACAGGCTTCGCTCGGCGCACGCCAGCCGAGCTTCGAGGAGTCCATGACCTGAAGCAGCACGGGCGCGCCTTGCGCGACCACCGTCTCGATTGCGCGAAGCACCGCGGAGTCGGCGTCCGCCTCAGCCATCAGTGGCAGCGCGATACTGTCGCCGCCAAGACCTGCGATCGGACTGTCCTTGCGGACCGATACACCGCTCGCCGTCACCGAGCTGAAATGGCGCCCGCGCGCAGTGAACGCCGTTCCGCTTCCCGTCTGCTCGGAGCCGACGACGATGGTGACCGGCGGCGCGCCGAGCACGGCACGCGCCAGGAACAGCGCGTGAAGCTGCGCATCGGTGCCGGAGGGCGAGAACACGACATCCACCCGCGGCGAGAGCTGGAGATGGGTGCGCAGTTCGTCGCGCATGTCCTCGAGGCGGGCGTCGAAGGCGACCTCCACCTCGTCGAACAGCGATTTGTGCACGAGCTCCTCGCGCGCAAGCGCGGCGCGCTCATAGGCCGCTTGCGAGATCGAGGACGCGGTCGAGGATGCGAAATTCCAGATCTCGGGCGTCGGCTGCGGCGCGCAAGCGTAGGCGTTGAGGCCGTCGCGCGGATCGAGCGCCAGGCGCTGGTCGCCACCGGAGGCCAGCAGCGTCTCCAGTGGCGTGAAGAGGTCGCGCAGCCCGTATCGCGGGCCGTCCTCAGCTCGCAGGCGGGGTACGCCGACGCTCATCCGGAAAGCTCACGCAGCGTCTGCCGCGGCGGCAGGTGCCGGCGCGAATTGCGAGGCGATGTCGCCGTGGAACACCGACGGCCCGACGTGGTCGAGCGAGCTCTGAATGTCGGCCCAGATCTCGCCACCGATATCGGTCCAGCGCTTGCAGAATGCGAAGTCTTCGGAAAGATAGGTGCCGGTTGTCGGGTCAATCATGCATTCGAACAGCGCGAAGCGGTTCTGGCTCGCGGCCAGCGTGTCGTGCGAATGCTCGCGGAAGAACTGCAAGCCCGCGTAATTCGGATGCCGGCACATCGCTTCCAGCACGTGACGGCGGATCATCAGGAAGCCGGTGCCCGCGTAACGCACGCGGGTAAATCCGTTGACGACGACGATGCGGTCGGGATCCTCGATCTCGAGCACGTAGTCCAGCGAGGCCGCCGGCACGTCGACCCGACCGGCCTGGATCGCCCGCCTGGCCTTGTCCCAGTTGACGCGCTTGATCGGATAGCACCCGGCGACGACGTCGGCCCCGCATTCGATCAGCCGGAACACCTGTTCGGGCGCAAAGCCGATGTCGGCGTCCACGAACAGGAAATGCGTCGCCTTGGGATCGTCGAGGAACATCGCGACCAGATTGGCCCGCGCTCGGGTAATCAGCGCATCGCCGTCGCGCAGGAGCACCTTGAGCTCGAGATTGGACATGCCGTGCACCGTGCGCTGGAGCGCGAAGATCGAGCTCGCATAGATGCTCGACACCTGCCCGCCGAAGCACGGCGTTGCCACCACAAGCTGCATCCGATCCGACATCAATGGCCCCGCGCGCCCCAAATCCTCACCAAGAGGTAAACAGGCATGGTTAATGGAGCCTTAACGCTCCCTTACAGGAACTTGACGAGCGAGAGCTGCGCCAGGTTCGCCGTGGTTTGGTAGGACGCCTGGAGCGCGTTCTGAAGCGCCAGGATCTCGCTCGCGACCTGGTCGGGAGAAGCCGACTCGGCCTGGTCGATGATGGTCTGAAGCTGCGCCTTGGCCTGGGTCTGGCGCGTGGTGGCGTCCTTCATCGTGTTCTGGGCCATCGCGATATCGGTCTGGATATCCTCGATACGCTGCTGCCCGGGCTGCTCGGTCAGCGCCTGCGCAACCCGCTGGCTCAGGGCGGACACCTGCCCCCCCGAATATTGCCCGGTCGGCGACGTCGAGAAGGTGCCGAACACCGCGGTCGCCTGCATCTGCCGGCGGATCGCATCCTCATCGGCCTGCGCGCCATATTGAACGGTCACGGCATCATCGACGCGCGCGACCGCGGTGGAGCGTGCCGAGCCGGGCCCGTCATTGCCGGTGTACCATTTGATCGTGTTGGCCGAGCCGTTCACCAGCGTCGTCGCCGAACTCGCCGGCGAAGAGCCGACGCGCAACGGCGGCTGCGCGGCCGTGACCGGGGTCGAGCCAAACCCCAACGCGCCCAGCGCCGCCGTGTTCGAGCTCGTGATGTTCAGGCTCGCCGCATCGTCAGTGTTGATCGTGATCACCCCGCCATGGACGGTCGACGGCTTCGAGGTGCCGGTGATGGAGTCGATCTTGCCGAGCAGGGTCTGGATGCTGTCGGTGATGTTGAGCTGGTTGCCGGTCGCACCGGAACTGACGAAGGTCAGCGTGGTGCCGTTGACGGTGATGGTGTCGCCGGCGGCAAAGCTGGTCCCGATCGAGTCCGAAGGCGCGGTACCGGACAACAGCGTCGCACCGGTGACCGGCGCCGGCGTCGCCAGCTGGTTGTTGACGGGCGTCCCGATCGCCGAGCTCGCGGTATTGAAGAAATTATCGCCGGCCGTCATGGCGGACGCCGCCACCAGCGAGGTGTTGGCAAGCTTCTTGATCGCAGTATTCAGCGCGGTGTTGAGGTTGGCGGCGGTGTTGTTCGGCGTGGTCGGGTCGATCGCGAAGCTGCCCAGCGGCGTCGGCGTCGCGCTGGAGGCGGTCAGGTCGATCTGCTCGGTGGTGCCGTCCGGCAGCGTGAACTGGACGCTCAGCTTGTCGCCATTGTTCGGATTGTTGCCGTTGAGATCGACCGAGAAGGACACCGGCGATCCGCTCGGCCCCGTCACGGTGGCGCCGGTCAGCGTCGAGGAGACCGCGGCGATCTTCAGCCCGAACGGCGATCCTGCAACGTCCTCGGCCACCTGCACCGAGCTCGCCGTCGGCTGCGTCTGCACCAGCCGGCCCATGCCGTTGGCGCCGAGATCGGCCGCCTGGCGCTCGGCCATGACGGTCTTGAAGCCCGCCTGCGTCGTCGTGCCGTTGATGATGTCGTCGGCGTTGGCAACGGACTGCGTGTTGAAGGCAGTCCCGGAGAACAGATAGCGGTTGCCCGACTGGGTGTTCAGAACGCCGACCATCGAGCCGAACTGCGCGGCAGCGGTATTCTGCGCGATCGTCTGGCCGTTGACGTTGAGATCCTGCGCCGTGCTGGCGGCGCCCGTCTGCACCGTGTTGCGGATGGTCGACAGCGACTGCAGCGCGGTATTGGCGAGGTTGATGCTGACGTTGACGTTGGTGATCGTGTCGGTATAGGCGGCGATGTTCGAAAGCTGCGCGCGCGAGGCGATCGCAAAGCCTTCGTTGGTGCCCATGCCCGAATAGTTCTGCGACAGCTTGCCGGTGGAGAGCTGCGTCGACAGGTCGGTGAGCTGCTGATTGATGTTGCGGATCTGCGCGCCGAGAACCGACGACGAGTAGTTGATGCTGGCGATCGACATCTTTCAGAGCCCTACACTGGTTACGTTTGAGCCTGGATCAACGTGTTCATCATGCTTTGCACGACCGACATCACATGGGCGTTGGCGGCATAGGCATTCTGGAGCTGGATCAGGTTCGACATCTCCGAGTCGAGGTTGACGCTGGATGTCGAGTTGAACTTTGCCTGGAGCGTCGAGACCACGACGCTCTGGCCCTGCTGCAAGGCCGTCGCCTGGGTCGAGGCGTTGCTCTGGATGCTCAGAAACTGCTGCAGATAGCTCGAAACCGTGCCGCTGAACGGCTGACTCGATGAGCCCAGCCCCGTCGTCGGCGAATATGAGAACACCGAACTGGTGAGCTGCGTGTAGAGGAAGTCCGAGCGCGTGGTATCGCCCGCGGGCGTCACCGGCGAGGTGTTGTAGATCGATAGCTTGCTCGGGTCGGTCACCACCGCCGCGTTCACCCCGATGCGCCCGGCAAGTCCGGTCATCTGCGACCCCGACGAGGTGATCGCGCCGGTGTAGAGCGCGCTGCTGCCATCGGTGAACAACGGCAGTTGCGCATTGCCCGACTGGAGCGTGGAGATCGTCTTGGTCACCGAGGCAGAGTTGACTGAGGCCGCGTTGATGCCGTCGTCCGTGACCCGCAACGTTGTCCCGCTGCCTGCGAACGACAGATGCGTACCGGCGAGCGCCGTATTGAGCGTGGACAGGATCGAACCCATGGGCTGGGAGAAGTCGACACCGACCTTCAGCGGGTTGGCGTTGGTGGCGTTCTGGAGCGGCAGCGCCGCCGGATCCGTCACGTTGATGATCGTGATCTGGCGCTGGGTGTTGGTCGCGGTATCGGTATAAGTCAGGTTGACCGAATTGCCCGGCGCGGCATTGGAAATGTCGACCGTGAAGCCGGACGGCGGGCCCGCGACGGCCGTGCCGGCCGTGGTCTTGTCGGACGTCGCGCTTGCCATCGTCGCGGCCAGCTGGTCGACCTGGGTCTGCGCCTGCACCAGCGTCTGGTCGCGCAGCTTGAGGTCGGCCGCGATCTGTCCCGACGACACCACGTTGTTGGCGACGACGTCGATCGACGAGCCGTTCGGCAGCGAGATGTTGAACGCGCCGACGCCGGACTTGGCCGGATTGCTGTCGTAGAGCGAGTTCGCCGTCAGCGCGCCCGCGGACGCGTAGCTGAACTTCGAGGCCAGCCCCGCGCCGACGAGCTGGATGCCGGTGTTGGTGTAGACGTTGGCCTGGTTGGAACCGTCGGTGACGACGCGGACGTCGACATATTTCGACAGCGTATTGATGGCCTGGTCGCGCTGATCCATCAGCGTCGCCGCTGACGGATCGCTTGAGCTCAGGCCTTGCAGCTTGGTATTGATGTCGGCAATCTGCTGCATCGACGCGTTGGCCTGCTGCGCCGAGGTGCCGAGATCCTGCTCGACATTGCTGCGCAGCGACTGGATGCCCTTGGTCGTGAGGTTGAGCTGCTGTGCCAGCGACTGCGCAGCGGCGACCGCCACTGTCTGCGCCGACGACGCGCCCGCGCTCGTCGACAAAGCCTGCAACGAGCTCGTGAAATCGTTCAGCGCGGTTTCGAGCGTGCCGCTGCCGCCGGGGTTGCCGTAGACATTCTGAAGCTGCTTCAGGATGTTGGCCATCTGGTCGGCGTAACCGCCGCCACCGGTTTCGGTGCGGAGCTGGCCCTGCACGTAGGTGTCGAGGTCGCGGCTGACGCCGGTGGTCGTCACCGTCGAGCCGAATGCGCCGGTGGTGACCTCGATCTGGTTCGGCGATTGGGCGACGTAACCCGGCGTCTGCGAATTGGCGACGTTGGAGGAGACGATCGAAAGCGCGGCCTGGTTGGCACGCAGGCCGCTCATTGCGCTGGCGAGGGATGAACTCAAACCCATGTTACTGCCCGCCTCTGGTTACGCTGCGTCGGCGCTGATCAGCGCAACACGTTCAGGAGATCCTGCACCATCGAGTTCGCCGTCGTGATGACCTTGGTGTTGGCCGAATAGGCCTGCTGGGTCACGATCAGCTTGGTGAACTCGTCGGCGATGTCGGTGTTCGACCCCTCGAGCGACGAGCCGCTGATGGTGCCGGAGGCGCCAGCGATCGCCGGGCCCGACTGGTCGGTGACGGCATAGGCGCCGCCATCGAGCGCCTTCAGGTAGTTGGTGCCGTTGAAGTGCGACAGCGTCACCGAGGCGAGGTCGAGGTTCTGGCCGTTGGAGAAGGTGCCGACCACGAGACCGTTGTTGTTGACGGCGACCGAGCGAAGCTGGCCGGCGGCATAACCGTTTTGGGTGATGGTGTTGATGGTCACCGCGCCGCTCGTGCTCGCATATTGCGTGAGCCCGCCCGAGGAGATGTTGAAGGCGACCGACCCAAGCGACTGGCCGCTGACGGACACGTTGCTGATGGTGATGCCCGAGCCGCTCGGCGAGGTGAGCGAGCCGTCGCTGGCAAAGGTGAAGGTCTGACCGGTATTGACCCAGCCGACCGTCGTGCCGGTCGCGTTCGGGTCGGTCTGATAGAACAGGTTCCAGCTGTCGGTATGTCCGGTGCCAAGAGACGCACTGTCGGTCTTGGCCCAGCGCAATTGCAGGTTCACCGGCGTGCCGGCCGCGTTGTAGGCAGTCACCGCGCCACCGCTGATCGATTCCTTGGTGAAGGTGGCGATATCATTCCCGATCACGGTGCCCGTGCCGGCGGTGCCGCCGCCGTCGCGGTTCTTGCTGATCGATGACGTGAAACCAAGTGCAGCGAAGGCTGCGCTGGCGGTGGAGGAGCCTCCCACAGAAAGCGTGAGGTCTTTGGCGGTGCCGGTGTTCAGCGTGATCACGCCGGAGGAGCTGATCGAGGAGCCGGTCGCGCCGCTGAGCCCATCGATCTTGCTGAGCAGAGTTGTGATGTTGTCAGTGATGTTGATCTGGTTTGCCCCGCTGGCGCCCGAAGTGACAAAAGTCAGCGTCTGGCCCGCGGTCGTGCCGTCGACATAAATGACGTCGCCGGCCTGGAACCCCGTTGAGATGACTTCCGCGCCGCCCGCCGTGGCGGCGCCGCTCAAAACCGTCGAGCCGGTGATCGCAGGCGTCGACAGCACGTTGCCGCCGCGCGTCACAGTGCTGAGACCGAGCGCCGTGGCCGCCGCGCCGCTCGTGACCGCCACGTCGGCGGAGGTGCCGGTCGCGATCTGGATATTGCCGCTGGCGGTCAGCGTCACGTTGGCAGCGGGGACGCCGGCAGCCGTCGCGATCGCATTCAGGATATCAGACACCTTCGCCGCGCTGCCCGAGGCCAATCCGATCGTGGTGTTGTTACTGGCCGTCGTGACGGTGGTGACCGTGGGGTCGAAGGTGATCGTGTGGGCTCCGAGGGAGCCGGTGATGGTCAGGGTCGTACCGGTCGTACCGTTGGCGAGCGCGTTGAGAATGCTCGTGGCGAGATGAGGTGTCGCAGAAGGATCGAGCGAAGTGGTCGTGGCCGCAGCCGCCGATGCGCTGTCCTGCAAGGCGACCGAGCCCGTCCCGGTCGTCGAGGTATAGGCCGAGCGCAGATTGCCGGTGGCAGCCGCGCCGGAGACCGTTGCATTGGTGTAGGGCGCGGGCGGTGTGCCAATCGCCAGGGGATTTGCGGCGTAATCCGACGGATTCAGTCCGCCTGCGGCCAGCAGCGTACCACTGGCCGCAGTCGAACTCGCCACCGTGTTCGGCTGGGTCGGCAGGTTCGCCGCGTACTGGATCGAGGTCGTCGCCTGCGCCGGGACGAAATTGTTCTGGAATTGCAGCACCGTCGGCACGCTGCCGGTCGGGTTGCCGGTCTTCGGGTCGACCGTAACGCCCATCAAATAGTAGCCGGCGCCGTTGACGAGGTTGCCGTTGGCATTGACCTGGAAGTCGCCGCGACGCGTGTAATACGTGACGCCGTCGAATACCGGCACGTTGTCGACGACGCCGCTCGCCTTCTGCACCGAGAAGAATCCGTCACCGGTGATCGCCATGTTGGTGGCGACGCTGGAGGCCGAGATCGTGCCCTGGGTGGTGATGGTTGCCTGCGCATGCGCGGTGACGCCGCCGGCGACCTGCTTGCTCGGCACGGAGGCGTCGGGAATGAGGTCCTCGAAGCTGGTTCCGATGCCCTTGTAACCGGTGGTGGAGGAGTTCGCGATATTGCCCGAAATGTTCTGAAGCGCGTAGGACTGCGCCTGCAGGCCACCCACCGAGGTGTTCATTGCATCGAAGATACCCATAACTTTGTCTCCAAAATCGATCTCGGCGGCCGGCCGACCCGTGGCCGCAATCGAACGGAGACGTCGCAAGGCCTATGCCAATGCGGGTATTTCAATGAAATCAGATATTTAAATAGACATGCCCCGGCCGTGAGACCGGGGCACAATTGCCGGGCAGGCAACAATTGCCGGGCACACCCCTTACGTCGCGGACGCCGCCGCGGGGTGGAACACGAGCCCAAAACCGTCGATGCAGTAGCGCAATCCGGTCGGCTTTGGACCGTCGTCGAAGACGTGGCCGAGATGGCCGCCGCAGCGGCGGCAATGCACCTCGGTGCGGACCATGCCGTAGGTCCGGTCCTCGGTCTTGCCGACATTGCCCTCAATCGGCTGGTAGAAGCTCGGCCAGCCGGTGCCGCTCTCGAACTTGGTGTCGGAAGCAAACAGCGGCAGGTCGCAGCCGGCGCAGGCGAAGATGCCCTTGCGATGTTCCTTCAGAAGCGGACTCGAGCCGGGCCGCTCGGTGCCGTGGTTGCGCAAAATCTCGTACTGCTGAGGCGTGAGCTGGGCGCGCCACTCGGCCTCCGTCTTCTCGATCTCGAATTTCTCCGCGGCGTTGGCCGGGGTCGCTCTCAGCCAGCGGAACGCCATCAGGCCGAACAGGCCGGCGACGGACGTCAACAGGATGCGGCGGTCAAACATCTCTTTCTCCGTGCGAGGGGACTTTTCACCTGTCCACGCGCTGAGATACGGGGTTCAACGCGCGACGTTACACCGTCAGGCGGAGTTTTTTCTCAAATTATTGAGAGACGCCCTGCTCCTGCGACACGGGTTCCTGGGCATGAGGCACTGATTCCGGCGGCGGCGCCGGCCGAACCGGGCGCACCGCGCCGGGCGGCGCGCGCCGC
>NZ_BSOW01000048.1 GCF_030160715.1 Bradyrhizobium iriomotense | reverse complement strand
GCAATCGGCCACGCACTCGATGCCTTCACATCCGAGGAATGCGCCAACTACCTCAAAAATTCAGGTTATCGAACTTAATGCCATCACGCTTTAGTGCCGGAAATGCCGCGTTCCCGTGAACACCATCGCGATGCCATGCTCATCGGCGGCCTTGATCACTTCGTCGTCGCGCATCGAGCCGCCGGGCTGCACCACCGCGGTGGCGCCTGCCTCGATGCAGGCGAGCATACCGTCGGCAAACGGGAAGAATGCATCGGATGCTACGACTGAACCCTTGGTGAGGGGCTCGGCGAGCTTCAGCTCATTCGCCGCATCCTGGGCCTTCCGCGCCGCGATCCGCGCCGAATCCACCCGGCTCATCTGGCCCGCGCCGATGCCGACGGTGGCGAGATCCTTGGCGTAGATGATGGTGTTGGACTTGACGTGCTTGGCCACCCGGAACGCGAATTTCAGGTCGCGCATTTCGGCGTCGGTCGGCGCACGCTTGGTCACCACCTTGAACGTCATGTCGTCAACCACGGCGTTGTCGCGGCTCTGCACGAGCAAACCGCCGGCAACGGTCTTGGCGGTGAGACCCGCCGAACGCGGGTCGGGCAGGCCGCCGGCGAGCAGCAGGCGCAGATTCTTGCGCGCGCCGATGATGGCGATCGCTTCCTCGCTGGCATCGGGCGCGATGATCACCTCGGTGAAGATTTTCGTGATCTCGCGCGCGGTGTCGGCATCGAGCGCACGGTTCATCGCGATGATGCCGCCAAAGGCGGAGGTCGAGTCGCAGGCGAGCGCCCTGCGATAGGCGGTGACGAGATCGGGACCTTCCGCGACGCCGCAGGGATTGGCGTGCTTGACGATGACGCAGGCCGCGGTGCGCTTGGCGTCGAACTCGCCGATGCACTCATAGGCCGCGTCGGTGTCGTTGATGTTGTTGTAGGAGAGCTCCTTGCCCTGCAATTGCCGCGCGGTCGAGACGCCCGGCCGCTTGTCGGGCGTCGCGTAGAACGCCGCGGTTTGGTGCGGGTTCTCGCCATAGCGCAGCGCCTGGATCAGTCTGCCGCCGAAAGCGCGGTAGTCGGGCGCTTCGATCTCGAGCTGCCGGTTGAACCAGTTGGAGATCGCGGCATCATAGGCGCCGGTGCGCGCATAGGCCTTTGCGGCGAGGCGCCGGCGCAGCTTCAACGTGGTCGCACCGTTGTTGGCGGCAAGCTCGTCGAGCACGGCCTGGTAGTCCTGCGCCTCGACGACAACGGCGACGTCGTCATGGTTCTTCGCGGCGGCGCGGATCATCGCGGGACCGCCGATGTCGATGTTCTCGATGCACTCCTCGAAACCGGCGCCTTTGTCGACGGTCGCCTCGAACGGATAGAGATTGACGACGAGCAGATCGATCGGCGCGATGCCGTGCGTCGTCATCGCCTCTGCATGTTCCTTGTTGTCGCGGATCGCGAGCAGGCCGCCATGCACCTTCGGATGCAGCGTCTTGACGCGGCCGTCCATCATCTCGGGAAAGCCGGTCAGCTCGGAGACGTCCTTCACCTCGAGGCCCGCTTGCGCGATCGCCTTGGCAGTGCCGCCGGTCGACACCAGCTCGACGCCATGGGCGGCCAGCGCCTTGGCGAACTCGATCAGGCCGGTCTTGTCGGAAACGGAGAGCAGGGCGCGGGTGACGCGACGGGGATGGTCAGTCATCGCTTGAGTCATGGGCATGATCCTCTGTGTCGGGAGTACCTATGCCCAGGCGCGCGGCAGATATGTCCCGCGCTTCCCGATGGTGCTCCATCCAAGGTCGCCAGTCGCGCGAGCGAGGGCTCGTTATCAGCTTTCGGTGCTCTTCACAACGGCTAGATAGGCGCGATCCCTGCGCGTTTACAGCGGAAGTTCCGGCTCGCGCCTTGCGTTGCGGCGGGCGTTGGTGACGGCCGGCGAAGCGGAGGAGCGGACGAAGCTCCAGCGGATCGAGGGGGCCTGACGCGCATCCTGCCGGATCACGATCTGCGCGGTGCGGCGCGGCCCGTCATTGCCGGCCAGGAACACGCTGTCCTCGAGATCGACCTTGTCGTCGAGCGCCTCGAAGGTCCAGACCTCGCGGTTCGGCAGCACCAGCATCACGCCGCGGGCATCCGACAGCCGGCTCGCCTTCACTGCCGGATGCAGGTGGAAGCGCAGCGCGAAATCGGCATTCGCGCCCTTGAGCCGGCCTCCTTGCGGCGGGGACAGCGTGTCCTCGCCGTCGAGACGCGTGCCGTCATTGGAGACCATCACCACACGCCGGTGGATCACGCCGAACTTGGCGAGGTAGCCGTCATGCGACGTCGTCAGCAGCGTGCCGTTCGCCACGACCTCACGAAAATTCTCGACCACGGCCGGCCCGCTGATCACGGGCGCGCCGTGCAGCAGCTTCTTCATGGCCGACAGCTGGACGAATTGGCACGACGATGTCTCGTGATAGGTCAGCGTCGAATGCGCCACGGTGCCGCGCGCGAACGGCCGCCAATTGTCGCGCCCCGTCGTCGGCATGCCGCAATTGGTCACGATGCGGCTCGTGCCCGAGGACAATTCGAACGACAGGCAGCCCGCATGAGCGTCGTGGCTGACATTGGCCGGTGGCGGCGCGCCGGTATCCATGATCAGCGTCAACTGCCCGGCGTCGAGACGCTGGAAGCCGGTATGCGGCATGGTCGCCATCGGCGCGCCATGGGTGTCGTCATAGGCCAGCAGCGTGGCGAGCAGATCGGACGACGTCGCGCTCATGCCGTTGAACAGCGCGAAATTGCCGTCGCCGTGCCGGAAGAAACGCAGCATCGGCATCATGCGGTCGATCGCGTTCAGCAGCGCCGGCGGCGGTGCGATGTTGCGCGCGGCAAAGGTCTGCCGCAGCGGCAGCAAATCGATCAGGAGCTCGATCAGCGCGCCAGGATTGCGGGAGATGTGTCCGCCGTCGGGGAGGATCTGGCGCTGCAATTCGTCGGACAGTTTTCGCGAGGCGCTGCGGATGTGGCGCGCCTGGTTGGCAAGACACAGCGAGGCGTAGCACAGCGCGATCAACACTTGCAGCCGCGGCACCCCGTCCGGGATGTCGACCATGGTGAAACGCAGATAACGAAGCTCGCGCGCCAGCGCCCGCAAGTAGCGGCGATAGAACTTGTTGTCGGTGTCGCCAAGCACCAGCGGCGCCTGAGACAGCAGCGAGATCACGCGCCGCGCCAGCACGTCGGCGCGGCGGGCCACCGCGCGGCGCTTGTTGGCGGGATTGGAAATCCAGTCCTCGACAAGCGCGCGGGCATTGGCCCGCGTCAGCGCGGTGTCGGCGGCGCGCAGATGACGCAGCCAGCCGAAGCCGAGCAGGGCGACCTCCCAGTCCTCCGACGGCGGCTCGAGATCGAAGATCGAGCGGCCGTGGCAATTGACGATCTTGCCGGCGAACACGAATCGCCCGGCATAGATCTCGGCCGCGCGGGTGGCGTCCGCGGTGCGCAGATCGTGCGGGGCGATGATCAGCCGGTCGGTGCGGCCCGGCCATAGCCGCGACAGCGCCACGGAACCGCCGCTCGCGCGCGCAAGCATGTTCCGCGCGAAGCGGTTCATGACCAGCGTCGAGATGCGTCTGCGTTGAGCGACCGACACGCCTTACCTTGAAGGGGGAGAGGATTCCTGACGAATCCTTTTAATCCCAAAATCCGCCGTCTGACACCACCTTGAAAGGCTGCGAATCAGCGTCCGGAAAGCAAAATCTAGTGCAAAATCAGGATTTAACGAGTCGGGCAGCGAAGAATCCGTCGAGCCCGCCGAGCCGTGGGTCGGCGTTTGGCAGGTGGCTCGGCAGGGTCCGCAGGTCGCCGTCGGCGGTAATGATCTCAGCTACCCCCGAGACCTCGGACGGCTGGATCGGGACGCGGCGGAAGCCCGGCTCGGCGGCCAGCAGCGCGGCGATCGCCTGCTCGCCTTCCTCCGCCTCCAGCGAGCAGGTGCAGTAGACCAGCATCCCGCCCGGCTTGAGCAGCGAGACGGATTTGCGCAGCAGGCGCTGCTGAAGCGCCGTGAGCGCCGCAATGTCGGACTCCTGGCGCAGCCAGGCCACATCGGGATGGCGGCGGATCGTGCCGGTCGAGGTGCAGGGCGCATCGATCAGGACGCCGTCGAAGCTTTGCAGAGGACCCGCCCATTCCACGGCGTCGGCGACGACGGTCTCGGCCTGCAAAGACAGCCGCGCCAGGTTCTCGCGCAGCCGCGCCACGCGCGCCGGCGAACGGTCTACCGCGACAACGTTCGCGCCGGCGTGCACCAGCTGGGCCGTCTTGCCGCCGGGCGCGGCGCAGAGATCGGCGATGGACTTGCCGGCGACGTCGCCGAACAGCCGGGCCGGCAATGCGGCCGCGGCGTCCTGAACCCACCATTGGCCCTCGCTGAAGCCGGGCAGCATGGTCACCGAGCCGTGCAGCTGCGTGCGCACGGTTCCGGTCGGCAGCACCTCGCCATGCAGGCGGCTCGCCCATTGCGCGGCATCCGACTTCACGGTCAGGTCGAGCGAGGGCTCATGGCCGAGCGCGAGCGCCATGTCGCGCGCGGCAGTCTCGCCATAATGCGCGCTCCAGCGCGCAAGCAGCCAGGGTGGCAGGTCGAGCGATTGCGTCGCGACTTCTTCCACCAGCGCCTTGCCCTCGCGCGCGCAGCGGCGCAGCACGGCATTGACGAGGCCGGCATAGCGCGCGGCGCGGCGGTCGGATTGCACGAGGCGTACCGAGAGATCGACGGCGGCGTGATCGGGAACATCCATCCAGAGAATTTGCGCAGCGCCGATCAGAAGCGCGCTTTGCGCGCGCGGCGCCTCGGCAGGGATGCCCTTGTCGAGCAGACGCGACAGCACGTGGCCGAGCGTGCCGAGCCGGCGCAAAACGGTCGCCACCATGCGCCGCATCAGCGCGCGGTCGCGATCGGCGAGCGTCTTCAGTCCGGGATGGGCGCCGCCACCATCGAGCTGGTCGTCCAGCGTGCGGTGCTTGTGCAGGACACCGTCGACGATGTCGGCGGCGATCCGCCGTGCTGCGAGACCTGGCACTTCGGTGGGTGGAGCAAAACGTTGAGAGGGCATGCGGAGGTAAGGTTCTGAGCGAGCGGCAGTTCCGCCGTGAGGGCGCATGCCTTAAGGAGCGCATCTGTGGCATGCGAATATGCCAAATGTAAGAATCGGCTCTGGTTTTTTCAGCCCCGCGTGACGATCTCTGCCTTATGCGCGGCGTTTTTTCCGATCGCGCACGGCGCGTGCCTGGGCTAGGAAGCCAGAGATGAACGACACTCCGTCCAGCCCGCCCGGGCGCAAGCCGCTGACGCCGGCCGCCCAGCGCGCGCTGGCGGAAGCCGAGGCACGCCGGCAGGCGGCCGAGGCCAATGCCAAGGCCGCGCCAAAAGAGTTGCAGGGTCCGAAGGGGCCCGAGCCCACGCGTTTCGGCGACTGGGAACGCAAGGGCATCGCCTCGGATTTCTGAGACCCGGGCCATCACTTGCCGGTTCAGCCGACTCAGGCCTAGCGTCGGCCGATGCTTCCTCGCGACCGAATCAATCCGTATCGGCCCTCGTTCAGCGGCGCGCCGTTTGGCCGCCGCTTCGCGGGCCTGCTGCCATGGATGTTCGTGCTCGTTGTCGTGACGGCGATCGTGCTCACCTACCGGCATGGCACGAACTGGCCCGTTCCGCATGCGGGCGATGACAGGGCGCAGGATGCCGAGATCGTGTTGCAGCACGCCGGCAAGGCCGACGCCCGCTACGGCGTGGACGTGGTCCGCACCATCGACGGCGACACCTTCGTCGCGCGCGTGCATCAACAGGATGGCCGTGATCTCGTCACGCGGGTCCGCCTGCGCGGCATCGATGCGCCTGAGCTGAAGGCGTCCTGCCGCGAGGAACTGGAGAAAGCCGAGGCTGCCACGGACGCGCTGCGCAATCTGCTGCGTGAGGGCGGCGTCGCCATCTACAATATCGGCCCGGACAAATATGAAGGCCGCGTCGTTGCCGACGTCGCGACGAAGCGCACGGTCAACGTCTCGGCGGCGCTGCTCGCGGGCGGTTATGCGCGAAGCTACAATGGCGGCCATCGCGAGGGCTGGTGCGCGCGCGGCTGGCGTTTCTGGCAATAAAAAAGCCGCGCAAAGAGCGCGGCTTTGTCATTTGCCTTGAAGCAGGTCGATCTCAGCGCGTCACGACCACCGTCGTGCCGACCGACACGCGGCTGTAGAGGTCGGTGATGTCGTCGTTCAGCATGCGGATGCAGCCATAGGAGACGAAGCCGCCGACCGAGCCCGGCACGTTGGTGCCGTGGATGGCGTATTCACCGCCGGCCAGCGTCATCGCCGCAACGCCCATCGGATTGCGCGGCGAGCCGCCCGGGATCACGTCCGGAAGTTGCGGCTTGTCGCGCTTCACTTCGGCCGGAGGCGACCAAGCCGGGTTGCGATACTTGCCGTCGATGCGGGTGGTGCCGGCCCACTGCTTGCCGGACTTGCCGACGCCGACCGGGTAACGCACGGCGTGGCCGTCATCGAGAATGAGATAGAGACGGCGCTCGTTGGTTTTGACCACGATGGTGCCTGGCGAATATTCGCCACCGTGCAGCCCCACCATTTCCGGCCGCGCCTCGGCCGCCGTCGACATCAAGATCCCAGCCCCGATGGTGGCGGCCAATGCCACCGCAATCCGCATCGACATGACTTGCTTCCTTATCCGTTGCCCCGAACGGGTCGTCCAAATCTACGCAAAACCCGGCAATCGCCCGCTCGCCCACACATTCTTAACCGCGCGCGTTAACCGGATGGTTTTCGCGGCATGTCCGGGGGGTCCGCCAGCAGGGGGAACAAAGGAAAAGTTCGAATTAAAGTAAATGACCGGAAAACAACACTTGCCGGGAAAGATACGGACGTGCGTGCCCGCACCCTGACAAGTGCGTGAGGGCGTGGGTAGCCTTGAAAGAAGATGCTTCGGATTGCGGCTCGGGTCTCGTGTCCCGGACGCGGCGCGGCACGCAAGTGACGCGACGCTGAGCCGGGATCCAATCTTAGCGCGCCGATCGATGAGCCCCGGCTCTGCAGCGCACCGCTGAAGAAGCGCTGCGCTGCGTCCGGGGCACGAGAGCTTGCTTAGGCCGAGGTCTGCTTCTTGTTCTGGCGGTTCTTGACGAGGTCGTCGACCACGGCGGGATCGGCCAGCGTCGAGGTATCCCCTAAGCTACCCGGCTCGTCCTCGGCGATCTTGCGCAGGATGCGACGCATGATCTTGCCAGAGCGCGTCTTGGGCAGGCCGGGCGCGAACTGGATCTGGTCGGGCGAGGCGATCGGACCGATCTCCTTGCGTACCCAGGTCACGAGTTCTTTGCGCAGGTCTTCGGTCGGCTCGACGCCGGCCATCAGGGTGACATAGGCGTAGATGCCCTGGCCCTTGATGTCGTGGGGGAAGCCAACCACGGCCGCCTCCGAGACCTTCTCATGCGCGACCAGCGCACTCTCGACTTCCGCCGTGCCCATGCGGTGGCCGGAGACGTTGATGACGTCGTCGACGCGACCGGTGATCCAGTAATAGCCGTCGGCGTCGCGCCGGCAGCCGTCGCCCGTAAAATACTTGCCCTTGTAGGTCGAGAAATAGGTCTGCTCGAAGCGGGCGTGATCGCCATAGACCGTGCGCATCATGCCCGGCCACGAACGGGTGAGGCAGAGATTGCCGGTGGTTTCGCCGTCCAGCACCTGGCCGTCGGCGTCGACGATCTCCGGCGCCACGCCGAAGAAGGGCAGCGTCGCCGAGCCAGGCTTCAGCTTGGTCGCGCCCGGCAGCGGCGTGATCAGGATGCCGCCGGTCTCGGTCTGCCACCAGGTGTCGACGATTGGGCAGCGGTCCTCGCCGACGACGCGGTGATACCACTCCCAGGCTTCCGGATTGATGGGCTCGCCGACCGAGCCGAGCAGGCGCAGTGAGGCGCGCGAGGTCTTCTTGACCGGCTCGTCGCCGCCCTGCATCAGCGCGCGGATCGCGGTCGGCGCGGTATAGAAGATGTTGACCTTGTGCTTGTCGATGACGTTCCAGAACCTGGAATTATCGGGGTAGTTCGGCACGCCTTCGAACATCAGCGTGGTCGCGCCGTTGGCGAGCGGCCCGTACAGAATGTAGCTGTGGCCGGTGACCCAGCCGACGTCGGCGGTGCACCAGTAGATGTCGCCGTCGTGATAGTCGAACACGTATTGATGCGTCATCGCGGCGTAGACGAGATAGCCGCCCGAGGTGTGCAGCACGCCCTTTGGTGTGCCGGTCGAGCCCGAGGTGTAGAGGATGAACAGCGGATCCTCGGCGTGCATATGCTCGGCCGGGCACTCCGTCGTCACCATCTTGGCCGCGTCGTGGTACCAGAGGTCGCGCGACGGGCTCATGTCGACCTTGCCGCCGGTGCGCTTGACGACGATGACCCAATCGACGCCCTCGGTCTTGGCGAGCGCCGCATCGACATTGGCCTTCAACGGCACCTTCTTGCCGCCGCGCAGGCCCTCATCGGCGGTGATGATCACCTTGGATTGGCAGTCGTTGATGCGCTGGGCGAGGCTGTCGGGCGAGAAGCCGGCGAACACCACCGAATGGATCGCGCCGATCCGCGCGCAGGCCAGCATCGCGTAGGCGGCCTCGGGGATCATCGGCAGGTAGATGGTGACGCGGTCGCCTTTCTTGACGTTGCGGGTGCGCAGGATGTTGGCCATCCGGCAGACCTCGTCATGCAGCTCCTTGTAGGTGATGTGCCGGGACTGCGAGGGATCGTCGCCCTCCCAGATGATCGCGGTCTGGTTGGCGCGCTTGGCGAGGTGCCGGTCGATGCAGTTCCAGGCGACGTTGAGGACGCCGTCCTCGAACCATTTGATGGAGATGTTGCCGGGGGCGAAGGAGACGTTGTCGATCTTGGTCGGCGCCTTCATCCAGTCGACGCGCTTGGCCTGCTCGGCCCAGAAGCCGTGCGGGTCCGAGATCGAGCGGGCGTACATGTCCTTGTACTTGGCCTGGTCGACCCAGGCGCGCTTCGCCCACTCCGCCGGCACGTCGTAGATCTTCTCGGACATGTTTTCCTCCACCATGCGGCAAGCTCAGGCAATGCCGACATCATCATTCGACTGATTATGCGTCGGGCTAACCGGACCCGACAAGGAGGACAAGCTGGACCTTCGGCGGGCACACAACCATGAGCAAGATCAAGCCGGGCAGCACGCCTGTCGCAAATCTGAAACAGTCACCGACCTGACCTCCCGGCTCTTTGCCGAAACCTCCGGAAGCTGCCTGCGCAGGGCGCCCATGCGCGGTTTGGAGGTATTTAGAAACCTTCCGTCACTGATTCGGGACTCGCAATGCCGTTCGGAACCTCCTAAATGGCCTGACCGGGGTCCAACGAGACCCAATGGAACAAAAATCAAAATAACAGCATTGTTCGATAACAGGCGGAGCTAAGGCGTAAGACTATGATGGATCAGCAGAATTTCGGGACGATGCGGCCCGCTTCAGCCGATCCCGCCGCTATTGCGCTGGCCAAAGCGCTCGGACAATGGCCGAAACCAACCGGTTTCAAGCGCCCCAGCCCGAAGAAGACCTATGACACGGCCTCCGCGACCTCGGTCGAGGCGCTGGCCCGGGAGCTCGGCTTGCGGCTCGGCGACCAGAACGAGCTGACCATCCGCCGCATCAGGCGCGGCAAGGGCTACTCCTTCGTCCGTCCCAACGGTGCCCATATCCGCGACGCCCGCACCATCCGCCGCCTGCACGCCATGGCGGTGCCGCCGGCCTATCGCGAGGTGCGTTACTCGGCCGACCCGAGCTCGCATCTCCAGGCGGTGGGGCGCGATGCCGCAGGGCGGCTGCAATATCGCTATCACGCCGACTGGGAAAAGGTCCGCGAGCAGCGCAAGGCGCATCGCCTGGAGAAGCTCGTCGGCGCGCTGCCGAAGATCCGGCGCAAGGTCTCGATGTTCCTGTCGGGTGACGAGCCGACGCGCGAATTCGCGCTCTCGGCGGTGATCGAGCTGATCGCCCGCACCGCGATCCGTCCCGGCAATGAATCCTACGCCCGCCTCAACGGCACCCGCGGCGCCACCACGCTGCTGAAGTCCAACGTCACGCTGGAAGACGACTGCTTTGTACTGACCTTCAAGGCCAAGGGCGGCAAGGCAGTGCGGAAGGAATGCGACGCGGCCAAGCTCGTCCGCGCCATCGGCATCTTAGGCAGCGTGCCGGGCAAGCGCATGTTCCAGTATCGCGATGCCTACGGCATCGTCCGCGCGGTCAACACCACGCAGGTCAACGCGTTCCTGCGCGAGATCGCCGGCATCAAGATTTCGCTGAAGGACTTTCGCACCCTGATGGCTTCGGCCGTCGTGGTGGAATCGCTGTCGCGGATCACGCCGGCGACCAGCCAGCGCGGCCGCAAGCGCCAGGTGCTGGACGCGATCCGTGCCGCTGCCGACAAGCTTTCCAACACGCCGGCGATCTGCCGCAGGAGCTACGTCCACGACACCATCGTCACCGCATTCGAGGACGGCATCCTCGAGCGTTTCGCCGCAACGATGAAGGGCCAGCGCTCGCAGGCGAGGCGCGAGCAGCTTCTGGCGCAGGTGGTGGCGACCGCGGCGGTCTAGAGCATGATCCGGAAAAGTGTGAAACGGCTTTCCCTCGCGACAAACGCGGGAGGCGTTTGCGCGGAGATCATGCTCAAGCAACAACCTAAAGCGCGATGATGATTCATTCCAATCTCATCGCGCTTTAGCGCGGACACCGCAGTCGACGTTACATTCGGTTCGCAGGCTTCATGACATCGGGTCCGGGATCGCGGCCCCCGGCAACGAGGCTCAAGCGGTCCAGATAATGGGCCCAGCCGTTGTTATGGGCTTCGCATTGTTCTGCGGTCGGCAGGCCGCTGTGCGTCATGCGCAACAGCGTGCCGCCGTCGCGTTCGATCAGGTCAATTTCGATCAGGCTCGAGCCGGGCGGCACTTCCTGGCCGCCCTCCCAACCGAACGTGTAGGCGAGCCGATGCACCGGCACGACTTCGCGAAACGCCCCGCGGGCGACGCCGCCGCGCTGGCCGATGCCCTTGAGGAGATAAAGCCCGCCGGGATGCGGCTCCATCGCCGCCTCCGTGCCCATCCAGTTCACGATCTTGTCGGGGTCGGCGAGGTAGGCGAAGACAGTGGCACGCGGGGCCGGGATATGGGTCTCGCGGCGGACTATGAAAGGCTCAGTCATCGGCGTCGGTTCCCAGGTTGAGTTAGGCACATGGCGCCGCGCCCGCGCCTCTTCAAGGCCCGCCATCGATGATAGGTCGTGACAAAAATGGCGCGCAGACCGCATGATCGCGCCCATGCAGTTGTCCTCCACGCTCGCCTGGCTCGTCGATGCCGCCGCTGAGACTGCGGGGGCCGACCGGTTGCTCGCGGATCTCGGCGCGCATCTGGTTGCGGACGGATTGCCGCTCGTGGCGGGCAGCCTGACACTCGATGTCCCGCATCCATTGATCGCACAGCGAACCTGGCTGTGGCGCGCCGAGAGCGGCGAGGTCGTCGAAGCCCTCGGTTTTGCGCCGGGCGCAGCCGCTCTGAAGCCGAGCAACGATGCCGGCCGGCGCTGGCTGAGTGGACTGGCGGCCGGCATCGTCCACGAAGACGCGACCGGGCCACGGCAGGACGGGCCATTGCTCGGCTGGATCGGGCCGCGCCCGTTCACGCCCCGCGAGATCGACGATCTCCAGCAAGCCGCGCGCTTCGCGGCTGCGCCGCTCGCCGTGCTCGCCGCGCGGGCCACGCTGGCGGCGGCGCTCGAAGCCTATCTCGGCCGGCGCAGCGCCGAGCGCGTGCTGGCGGCGCCGCTGCGCCGCGACCTCGGCGAAACCATCCAGGCGGCACTGCTGTATGCCGACCTGCGCGACTTCACGGCGTTGTCCGAAAGCAATCCGCCCGCCGTGGTCATCTCGGCGCTCGACGCCTGGTTCGATCGCATCGCGGGCGCGGTGCACGCTTTTGGCGGCGAGGTGCTGAAGTTCATCGGCGACGGCGTGCTGGCGATCTTCCCCGTGGTTGATGATTCGCCGCGTCGTGCCTGCGCCGCCGCCTTGCGCGCGGCGGCCGCGGCGCGTGCCGGCATGATGCATCTGGATGACGAACGGCGCGCCCGCGGATTGCCGTCGCTATCGTTCGGCGCCGCGCTTCACCTCGGCGAGATGCTGTGGGGCAATATCGGCGCTGCCAATCGGCTGGATTTCACCGCAATCGGTTCGGCCGTCAACCTGGTGAGCCGGCTCGAGGGATTGTGCAAGCCGCTCGGCAAGACGGTTCTGGTCTCCGGCGCGCTCGCTGCCGAGACCGACACACCATTGCTTCCGCTCGGGATGCATCCGCTGCGCGGTATCGCCGCGCCATGCGCCGTGTTCGCGCTGCCGGAAACTTGATGAGGTTGATGAAGTAGCCCGCATGAGCGAAGCGATATGCGGGGCAGCAGCACCCCGGATGTCGCTTCGCTCATCCGGGCTACGGCAGCAACTACAGCCCGCCCATCTTGCAGACCAGCTTCCACTCCTCCGCCGTCACCGGCTGCACGGAGAGGCGCGAGTATTTCACCAGGGCCATGTCGGCGAGCTTCTTGTCGGCCTTGACCGCGGCCATCGTCACCGGCGTCTTCAGCGGCTTGTCGGCCTTGATGTCGACGCAGACGAACTTGCCGGTCTTGTCGGTCGGATCGGGATAGGCTTCCTTGATAACTTCAGCGATGCCGACGATCTCCTTGCCCTCGTTGGAATGATAGAAGAACGCCTTGTCGCCCTTCTTCATGTTCACGAGGTTTTGCCGCGCGGTGAAGTTGCGCACGCCGGTCCAGGCCTCGCCCTTGGCGCCCTTGGCGACCTGCTGATCCCAGGACCAGACGGACGGTTCGGATTTCACCAGCCAGTACGCCATGTTCATTCCTCTGCCTTGAAGGGGCGCGTCAAAAGTCCGGATATTGCGGCGTCGATCGTGCTCTTGCCGCTCAGGATCGCTGCCACCGCTTCTGATACCGGCATCTCGATGTTTTGCGAAGACGCGAGTTCGATCAGCACGGGTGCGGTGGACTCGCCTTCGGCGAGCTTGCCGGCCGGTGGTGCCTCGCCGCGCCCGAGTGCGAGCCCGAGCGCAAAATTGCGCGATTGCGGGCTCGAACAGGTCAGGATCAAATCGCCAAGGCCGGAGAGGCCCGCAAGCGTTTCGCTGCGCGCGCCGAGCGCACGGCCGAAGCGGGCAAGCTCGGCAAAGCCGCGCGTGGTCAATGCCGCTTGCGCGGACGCGCCGAGTTTGCGTCCGACCGCGATGCCGACCGCGATCGCCAGCACGTTCTTGGCCGCGCCGCCGATCTCGACGCCGCGCACATCGGTCGAGTGATAGGGGCGGAAAGTCGGCGAGCCCAGCGCCTGCACCAGCGCGCTTGCGATCTGCTCGTCTTTGGCGGCCAGCGTCACCGCCGTCGGCAAGCTGCGCGCGACGTCGTCGGCAAAGCTCGGTCCCGACAGGATCGCCGGCAGCGAATGCGGCGCAGCTTCGGCGATCACGTCGGTCATGAACTTGTGGGTGCCGTGCTCGATGCCCTTGGCGCAGGCAATCACCGGCACGGGCTTCGTGAGATGCAACCCCAGCGCGTTGACCGCACCGCGCAGGTGCTGCGCCGGTGTTGCGATCAGCAGCACGTCGGCGCGCGCTGCCAAAGCAAGCTCGCTCGTCACCACGATATCGTGCGAAAGCGGCACGCCGGGCAGCCGCGGATTTTCGCGCGATGCGGCAATCCGGCCGGCGTGCTCGGTGTTGCGGGCGCACAGCGTCACTGTTCGTCCTGCCCGCGCAGCGACCGTCGCTAGCGCCGTGCCCCAGGCGCCCGCGCCGATCACCGCGACGGACTGGAAGGATGTCATCGCTAGAATCCCGCGCGGGTGTTGGAATAACCAGCCGGCGCCGTGGCATTGGCATCGAGCAGCCAGCGTGCGCGGGGCTGGGCATCCATCGTGTCGGTGAGGCCGAGCGCGAGACGCTCGGCGCCGGCCCAGGCGATCATCGCGCCGTTGTCGGTGCAGAGTGCGGGCGGCGGCATGATCAGCCGTGTCCCGGCCGCATCCGCAACGTGCTGCAACGCGCTGCGGATCGCCTGATTGGCAGCAACGCCGCCGGCCGCGACGAGCGCTTGCGGCACGCCGAACTGCTCGCGGAACAGCTTTAAGCCCATGCTCAGGCGATCCGCGGTCGAATCCAGCACCGCGGCCTGAAAACTCGCGCAGAGATCGCTGATGTCCTGTTGCTCGAGCGGAACGAGCCGGCTGGCCTCGTTGCGCACCGCCGTCTTCAATCCCGACAGCGAGAAATTGGCATCGGGCCGCCCCTGCATCGGCCGCGGAAAAGCGAATCGCGCCGCATCGCCGTCGGCCGCGGCGCGCTCGACCTGCGGTCCGCCGGGATAAGGCAGCCCGAGCATCTTCGCGACCTTGTCGAAGGCCTCGCCGATCGCATCATCGACGGTGGTGCCGAGCCGAATATATTGCCCGACGCCGACCACCGCGACGATCTGGGTGTGGCCGCCCGAGGCCAGGAACAGGCAATAGGGGAATTCGAGGTGATCGGTCAGCCGCGGCGTCAGCGCATGCGCCTCGAGATGGTTGACCGCGACGAGCGGCGTGTCGTGCACCATCGCGATCGCCTTTGCCGTGGTGAGCCCGACGATCACGCCGCCGATCAGTCCCGGTCCGGCTGCTGCGGCGACACCCGACAATTCGGCGAAGCCGATGTCGGCCTCTTTCATGGCGCGGTCGATGATACCGTCGAGCAGGTCGACATGGGCGCGCGCGGCGATCTCCGGCACCACGCCGCCGAAGCGGGCGTGTTCCTCGACCTGCGAGCGCACGATGTTGGAGAGAATCCTGCCGTCGCCGTCGGGCGCGCGCGCGATGACAGCTGCGGCGGTTTCGTCGCAGGTGGTTTCGATGCCCAACACCAGCATTGGCGAATTGTTACCCAATTTGCGCCCTTGCGCTCTTCCGCAAAGCAGAGTTCTGGTACGTCCGGTAGCATTCCGGGGTCGCCAAAGGCAATCGCGCCTTTATAGCGCCCCGAAAACTCGGTCACGGTGCGCCGGAGAATAGAGATCATGGCCATTCTTGTCACACGGCCGCATCCCGACAACGAGGCCACCGCAGCAGGCTTGCGTGCCCTGGGCTATGTGGTGCTGCTGGCGCCGGCGCTCAAGTTCGAGGCGATGGCGTTTCGCGACGAAAGCGAAGCGAACTACAGCGGGATCATCGTCACGTCGGCGAATGCCATTCGCGCCATCGCGCCGCAATTGCCGGAGCTTCACCTGTCGAAGCTGCCTTTGTTTGCGGTCGGCGAGCATACCGCCACGGCCGCGCGCGAGGCCGGCTTTGTCAATGTCATCGTCGCCGGCGGCGATGCGGCGGCGTTAAGGGACAAGGTGCTGCAAAGTGCGCGCGACAAGGTCGTGAAGAAAAAGAGCACGCTGCTTTATCTCGCGGGCGCGGATCTGTCGCGCGATCTCGGGGGCGAGCTCGGCGCCGAAGGATTCAACGTGGTCACGCAAACCAATTATCGCATGGTGCCGGTCAAGCATCTGCCGCGCGAGGTCTGCGAAGGTTTTGCCGCCGATAGCATCCGGGCGGTGCTGCATTATTCGCGGCGCAGCGCGCGCGCCTTCCTGGATGCGGCGCGCGAGGAGGGCGTCGAAATCTCCGCGTTATCGATTCCGCAATGCTGCCTGTCCGAGAGTATCGCCGGCGTGCTTCGCGAGGCCGGCGCGACGCAGGTTGCGGTCGCGGCGGCGCCGGACGAAAATGCCTTATTTGAGACCTTGGCGCGTGCTTTGCGCACCCGTTTGGCGTAAGAGAACGGGCCGAATCCTGCGATCAAGGGGTCCGGTCCGAGTACATTACTTGTTAAGTGTGAGGGAAACGTCACGATGGCCGAAGACAAGCCTGAAGACGCAGGATTGGCCCCCGAGTCCGGCCGTGCCAAGCGCACCCCGCCCACCATTGATCTCGAGGCGACCGAGGTGTCCACCCAGCCGCAGCAGGCGGCCGATGAGGTGAAGCCGGAGCCGGCCGACGCCGATGCGGTCAAAGCCGAATCGGTCGCGGCCGAGCCAGCCAAGCCGGAAGGCGAGCCGGATCGCGCCGAGGCTCAGGCCGCGGTACCTCCGACCTCCAAGCCCGTGTCCCCCTGGGTCATTGCGCCGCTGTCGGGTGCGGTCGCAGCGGCGCTCGTGATCGCGGTCGGCTGGATGCTGGGCTGGCCCCAGGTGCAAGCGCCGGCGACGCCGCAGGTCACGACTGCGACGGTCGATGCATTGAGCGGCCGCCTCGCCACTGTCGAGACCAAGGTCAACAAGCCTGTGGATCCGGCCGCAGCGGCGCGCCTTGACGCGCTGGACAAATCCGTCACAGCCTTGCGCAGCGACATCGCGAGCCTGCGCACCCAATCGGACAAGCTCGGCAGTGCGCTCAACGACGTGAAGTCGGCGCCGCGCGACGCAGCCGCCGCGCCCGATCTGTCAGGCGTCAACGATCGCATCGCGCAGCTCGAGCGCACCATCAAGGCCGAGCGTGCCGAGCTCGCACAGCAGGGCGAGAAAATCGCCGATGCAAAGTCCAGCGACGACAAGGCGCTGCGTCGCGTCGTTGCGGCGGCGCTGCTCGACGTCGCCGTCCGTCATAACGATCCCTATGCCGCACAGCTTGCGTCGGCAAAATCCTTTGCGCCCAATTCGGATGCGTTGAATCCGCTCGAGACGTTCGCATCCGCGGGCATTCCGAGCCCGGTCGCGCTGAGCCGCGAGCTCCTCAACATCGTGCCAAAACTCTCGCCACCGGCGGAGGCGCCAACCAGCGGCGGCGGCATCGTCGAGCGTCTTCAGGCGGGCGCGTCGAAGCTCGTCCGCATCGAGCGCACCGACGGCGTCGGCAATGATCGCGGCGCGATCGTCGCGCGGGTGACCGCGGCGGCGCTGCGCAACGATTTCGACACGGCGCGGCGCGAACTGAAGACGCTGCCGGAAGCCGATCGCGAAGCCGCAAAGGCCTGGCTCGACAAGACCGACGCGCGCGAGGCCGCGCTCGCTGCGTCCCGCAAATTCGCCGACGATGCCATGGCGGATCTCGCCAAACCCGCGCAATAGACCCGCGCCGAAGGGATCACCATGCTTCGCGTCGTATCGTTCCTCATCCTCATCGCACTTGCCGCGGCCGGTGCGGCCTGGGTCGCCGATCAGACCGGCGATGTCATCCTGACTTGGGGCAATCTGCGCGCCAAGACGACCGTGCCGGTATTCGTGTTCGGGCTCGGCCTCCTAGCGGTGATCGCCATATTCGCCTGGAGCATTTTGAGCGCGATCTGGCGGACGCCCGCGCAGATGCGTCGCCGCCGCCACGAGAAGCGCCACGCGCGCGGCCGTCACGCCATCACCCATGGCCTGCTGGCGATCGGCCACGGCGACACTGCGCTCGCGCGCCGCCACGCGGATGCGGCGCGGCGGCATGCGCCGGACGATCCGCTGGCGCTGCTGCTGCATGCGCAGTCGGCGCAGCTCGACGGCAATCGCGACGAGGCGCAGCGTGCTTTCCGCGCCATGGCCGAGCGTCCCGACACGCGGCTTCTCGGCCTTCGCGGCCTCTTCATCGAGGCGCAGCGCGCCGACGACGCGGTTTCTGCGGTAATGATCGCCGAGGAGGCGATCAAGCTGTCGCCGTCCTCGACCTGGGCATCGCAGGCGGTGCTCGGTTTCCGCTGCGCGCGCAGCGACTGGAGCGGCGCGCTCGCGATCCTCGATTCAAATCTCTCGGCAGGCCTGATCGACAAGAAGGCCTGGCGCCGGCAGCGCGGCGTGCTGCTCACCGCGCGCGCGCTCGAGCTCGAGACCATGGACCGCGACGTCGCGCGCGAGAGCGTGATGGAAGCGGTGAAGCTCGCGCCGACGCTGGTGCCGGCCGCAAGCCTCGCCGCGAAATTCGAGAGCGAGGCGCATCAGGTGCGGCGCGCCATGAAGCTCGTGGAAGCCGCCTGGCTCGCGCATCCGCATCCCGATCTCGCCGACGCCTATGCGCATGTGAAGCTCGGCGATTCCGCGCGGCAGCGCTTGCAGCGCATGGAGACGCTGGCGGCCAAGACGCCCGGCCATGTCGAGGGCCAGCTCGCGCTCGCGCGCGCCGCGATCGACGCCAGCGAATTCGCCCGCGCCCGCGAGGCGCTGGCGCCGCTGATCAACGATCCGACGCAGCGGGTTGCGCTCCTGATGGCGGAGATCGAGCGCGCCGAGCATGGCGACAGCGGCCGCGCGCGGGCCTGGACCTTGCGTGCGGTGCGCGCCCGCCACGACCCGGCCTGGACGGCCGACGGCTATGTCAGCAACCGCTGGCGTCCGGTTTCGCCGGTCACCGGCCGGCTCGACGCCTTCCAATGGCAGACGCCGGTGGCGAGCCTGCCCTCGGACAAGGGCACGACGATCGAGGCCTCTCCGTTCGAGGAGGCCATGCTGGCGGCACCGCCGCCGAAGCGGATCACCGTGAGCAGCGAGCCGCTGGAACCGGTCCAGCCCGCGCCTGCGCCCGCCGCGCAGGACAATCTGCCGCCCGCGCCCAGGGTTTCGGAGGTCAAATCTCCGGAGGCCAAACCTTTGGAAACCAAACCTTTGGAAACGAAGCCTTCGGAGGTCAAGGCGACGGAATCCAGCAGCGAAGCGAAGACGGTCGACGTGAAGGCGTCCGAAGCGCCCGAGCCGGCTACGGCGGCCACTGAGCTCGCCAAATCGACCCCGGAGCCTGCCGAATCAGCCCCCATTGCGGCCACGCCCGTGTTCCGCGCCCGAGCCGATCTCGGCAAGCCCGCGTCTTCGCCGATTCCTGCCGTCATCCCGATCATCCGCGCGCCGGATGACCCGGGAATCGATGACGAGGGGCCGAGCGATGAATTTACCGAACAAATCGGCACGCCAAAGGCCCAGGCCGGCGGCTGGCGGGGTTTCTGGTCCCGCTGGGGCCGCTGATCGGCAAGTTCGGCCCCGGCTTGTCCTTGCCAATTCGGGCCATGCCCGATATCAGGGGCGCGCGTATTTGGGGCCGCTATGCCGGCCCCTTATTGGTCCGCCGCAATAGCTCAGTTGGTAGAGCACGTCATTCGTAATGACGGGGTCGGGGGTTCGAGTCCCTCTTGCGGCACCATCGCCTGGAATGGTCATCCCCCTTCGAGACGTCGTTGCCGCGAGCCGCCGCTGCTTGCGTGATGCAGATCACATAACCAAGCAGCTGCTCCTCCTAGTCTTCCGGTCAGGCTCAAACGGGAGACACGCACATGCGCAAGATCATTCTGGTTGCTGCCATGGTTCTGGCCTCCGCGTCCGCGCAGGCCGCCGGTTCGCGCAGCTTGACGCTCGCTTCCGCCGATGATCCGGCCGCGCAGCAGAGCACGACCACCACCGCGCCGCAGGCCGCCAAGCCCAGCGAAGCTCCGAAATATGTCGACCGGCCCGCAGCCGTGTCCACGACCCCGGCGACGACGGCTACCACAAGCTCAACGCCTGCGACGACGCAGACGCTTGTAGCCACGACCAAGACCACGGCGAAGACCGACAAGCCGAAGCGCAAGCCTTACTGGACCGAAGGCCGTATCATCAGCGAGCTGCATCGTCACGGCATCTATTGGTAATCCAAAAATGATGATGGCCGGGAAGCCCGGCCATCATGAACTGTCGAAGCGTATTGGCTTGTCGCGTTACTGCGAAACCGTCTGCACCACGCTCGAGATCGGACGCGCGCTCGAGGTCGGCACCTTCAAATCCTTGAGCAGCGCCTCGTCATATTCCGGCAGCGTCTGGAACGTCGTCTTCGCCTTCATCTGCACGACCTTGTAACCGCCGGCCTTCAGGCGCGCGAGCAACGTCGGCAAGGCCTCCGCGGTGTGCTTCTGGAAGTCGTGCATCAGGATGATGCCCTTGCCGAGCTTGTCGAGCTTGGTCATCACGTTGCTGACGATCTTGTCCGGCGTGCTTTCTTTCCGGAAGTCGAAGGAATCGAGATCGGTCGAGAACATCGCGACGTTGCGCGTGCCGAAATAGCTCACGATCGCCGGATTGTGCTGAAGCTGCGGGAAGCGGAAGAACGGCGCGGGGTTGGTGCCGAGCGCGAACTTCACCGCGCTAAAGCCCTTTTCCACTTCGTCCTTGGCCTGTTGCTCCGTCATCTTCTTGCCGTTCAGGTTGACGTGCGACCAGGTGTGGGTGCCGACCGTGTGGCCCTGGGCCAGCACCTGGCGCAGGATTTCCGGGTGATAGGTCGCGTGCTTGCCGACCGCGAAGAACAGGCCCTTGGTGCATTCGTCGGCGAGCGCCTTCAGCACGGCGGGCGTGTTGTTCGGCCACGGACCGTCGTCGAAGGTCAGCACGACCTCCTTGTCGGTGAGGAAGTCGAACTGCTTGAAGTGCTCGAAGCCGAAGCCCGGTCCGCCGGTGGTGTCGATCTCGACCACGCGGGCGACCCCAAGCGCGTTCGGATTGGCGCAGGTCGATTTCTGCTGAACCGGCATCGCCGGCATTGGGGCAGGCGCAGGCGGCGCCGCAGCCGCAACCTGCCTGCCGGACAATGCCGCCGTGGTCTCGACGTCGTCCCTGGCGGCAAGCTTCGCCGAGGCCGGGAGGGACTCCGGCGCGCGGGCAGCCATTGTCTGGGGGGCGGCCTGTTCGGCGCGCGAGGAATAAAAGAACCAACCTCCGGCGATCACGACCGCCGCAATCACACTGGCCGCTATCAGGCCCAACGCATTACGCATCGCTACTCTTTCCAAATACGCAACCAAACGAGCGGTTTTCCCCGCGCCGAGCCATTAATGCGAAGGAACAGTTAACGTGACACCAACACGACGGCGGTTGCGGAGGAATTTCAGCAGGGTGCGCCAAAGTGACCGGTCTCACAGTCAGCGGGTCGGTCGTGACCATCATCACAGTGGAAACGGTTTTGCCGGAGCATCGTAGTTCCCGTTAACAACGCACCCCGCCCGACGGCGGCGCCAATGGAGCCTCAAATGACCACCTCGTCCAAGATCCGCGACGCCAGCCTGGCGCTGGGTTTTGCCGCTTTCGTTTCGATCCTGTCTGCGACGACAAGCTTTGCCTACACCGCCGAGGCGCAGCAGATGTGCTCCGGCGATGCCTTCCGCCTGTGCTCGTCGGAAATCCCCAACATCCCGAAGATCACCGCCTGCATGTACAAGCATCGTGCCGACCTCAGCCCTGGCTGCCGCGCCGTGATGGACAAGGATCTCGCCAAGGGCGCGACCCACAAAGTCGCCGACGCCCAGGAAGGTGCGCATTAAGACAAGCGCTACCTGCGTGGTGACGATGCCATCACCGCGCGCTTGAGCTCCCTCGCGAAGTGCCCCGGTGCGAGAACCGGGGCCACTCGTCTCTCGCCGGCACGGCTCATCAACAAAGCCGTTGCAGCGCGGGAACCGTCGCTTTAGCTTCGCCCGCCTATCGTTTCGGGTATGAGGCATTTACGCGATGAGCAGATTTCTTTTCATTCTTTCATTGGTCCTGATCGCATCAAGTGCGTCGGCGCAGCAGCAGCCGGGACACGATGCCTGCGCCCGCGACGTCTCGCGCTTCTGCCGTCCCGTGATGAACAATGGCGATTCGGCCGTGCTCGCCTGCCTCAAGCAGAATCGCACTCGCCTCAGCAAGGCCTGCGACAAGGTGCTGACCGAGCACGGGCAGTGAGGATCTAGCGTCGTAGCCCGGATGAGCGAAGCGACATCCGGGAGGGTCCCGCATATCGCTGCGGGCTACCAAAAGCTACGTACTGCTCCCCGCCGCGGTGGCGACGACCGGTAGCACCTCGCCGCTGCTGCGGTCCGGCGTCTCTTCCTTCCAGCGCACCGAGCCGAACGGGCGCTCGAGCATGCGGCGGATCCGCACCGGCTCGGGGCCGATGTGGAAATCGATCGCCTGCTGATGCAGCGCGCGCTCGGACTGGGTCGAGCGGTTGCGCTGACGCAAATAATCGAGCCAGGTCGGGCAGTGATAGCGCTCGGTCCACAATTCCGGATCGGCGATGTCGCGCGCGATCGACCAGCCATAGGCGCCGTTGCGCTGCCGGGAGAGCTGCACGTCCTGCATCACGTTGTGGAAGGCGCGTGCGTTCTCCTGCGCCACGCGATATTCGATCTCGACCACCAGCGGACCGCTGCGCCCGGTCAGCGACAGCCTCACCTCGGGATCGGCCAGCACCTCGGCGTCCTCGTTGCGCGCGCCGACGCGCGGCATTGCCAGCCGCAGGCCGAGCAGCGGCGAGAGCAGCATCAGGCCGGCCGCCACCAGCAGCGCAATCTCCACGCCGGCGTAATCGGTGAGATGGCCCCAGCCCCAGGCGCCGATCGCGATGCCGCCGGAGATCGAAGCCTGGAATGCGGCGAGCGAGCGGCCCGCGACCCAGCGCGGCGCCGACAGCTGTACGCCGATATTGAACAGCGCCACCGCCGCCATCCATACCGCACCCGCCAGCACCAGCGCCGCGGCCGTCAGCACCGGCTCGCTGCTGAGCGCAATCGCCGCCATCGCAAACGCCATCGAGATCGTGCAGGCGCGGATCGCCGATTCGCCGCTCATGCGCTTGCGCAGTTCGTGGATGTTGAGCGCGCCGACCACGGCGCCCATGCCGAAGGCGCCCAGCATGATGCCGTAGGTCTGCGCGCCGCCATGCAGGAGGTCGCGCGCGACCAATGGCATCAGCGCCATGATGGCGCCGCCGATCAGGCCCATCACCAGCGTGCGCGTCAGCACGATCTTGATCGGCGGCGAATTGGTGATGTAGCGCACGCCGGAGACCATGGCCCGGTTGAGCTTTTCCCGTGGCAGGCGCGACGGTTCGGTGGAGCGCCGCCAGAGCAGCAGCACGACCAGCAGCGGCAGATAGAGGATCGCGTTGCAGGCAAAGGCCGCCACCGCACCGGCCGCGGCGACGATGACGCCGCCGATCGCGGGCCCAAAGCTGCGAGCGATGTTGTAGCTGATGCCGTTCAGCGCCACCGCTGATGGCAGCTGCTCCGGCGGCACCTGCTCGCTGACCGAGGATTGCCAGGCCGGGCCGAACAGCGCGTTGCCGCTGCCGACGATGAAGCAGAAAGCGAGCAGCGTTTCGGGCGTGATGAGCTTGAGCCCGGCCAGGATCGTGAGCGCGGACGCGCCGATCAGCGCGATCGAGAGCGAGATCAGGGTGACGATACGGCGGTCATACATGTCGGCGATGGCGCCGGCCGGCATCGAGATCAGCATGATCGGCAGCATCAGCGCGGTCTGCACCAGCGCGACCTTGTCGGCGGACGCCGCCATCTGCGTCATCGCCCAGGCCGCGCCCACGCCCTGGATCAGGAGCCCGAGATTGGAGAGCAGGCTGGCAAGCCAGATGCGCCGGAATACGGTATACCGCAGAGGCGCGGTGATGCCGTCATTGGCAAATTTCTGGCGTTTCGACTGCTCGGTCATATCCCCTTCCAAATGGCTTGCGAGAAATGGTTCGACGATTCCTGCTGGCCAAGTGATGCCTGCGAAAGTCCTTCGCTGTCCAGTGGTTAGACGGCTATAAGCGGTGCAACCAACTGGTTTGCCGGGGAGGAACGATATGAAGCTATCGCGACGGACGATCCTGCAAGGCGCCAGTGCGCTGCCTTTCGCGGTTGCGAGCTTGCGGACGTCTGCATTGGCGCAGACGACGCCCGCAGCGCCGCCCGCCGAGGTGCCGCCGATCCTGTTCGTCCACGGCAATGGCGACTACGACGCTCTCTGGATGACGACATTGTGGCGGATGCAGTCGAACGGCATCGCGCGCGAGCGCATGTTCGCAATCAATTTCACCAATCCCAACGCGCGGGACGACGACAGGGTCGAGCAGCCCAACCGCTCCTCGGCCGAGGATCAGCGCCGCGAGCTGGCCGCCGCGATCGCGGAATTGAAGCGCCGCACCGGTGCTGCGCGCGTCGCGCTGGTCGGCAGCTCGCGCGGCGGCAACGCCATCCGCAACGTCATCAAGAATGGCGGCGCCGCCGACGTCAGCCATGCCGTGCTGTGCGGCACGCCGAATCACGGCGTGTTCGCGATCGACGACCTGCCGGGGAACGAGTTCAATGGCCGCGGCGCCTTCCTGAGCGGCCTGAACGAGGGCGAGAGCGAGGTTACGCCGGGCCCCGCCTTCCTCACTTTGCGCAGCGACGGCATGGACAAATATGCGCAACCCGACGGCCGCTTCATCGGCAAGCCTGGCGTGCCCACCAATGTCACTGTCGAAGGGCCGGAGCTGAAAGGCGCCACCAATCTCGTGCTCGGCACGCTAGATCATCGCGAGGTGGCGTTTCACCCACGCGCGTTCCGCGAGATCTACAAGTTCATCGCGGGCCGCGAGCCGGACCGCATCGCGATCACGCCGGAGAGCAGCGTCAAGTTGAGCGGGCTGGTGACGGGAACGCCCGGTGGCGTGCCGACCAATCGTCCCGTGGAGGGCGCCAGCGTCGACGTGTTTCGCGTCGATCCCGCGAGCGGCGAGCGCCAGGGTGCCGCGCTATATAGCGCGAAGACCGCCGCCGACGGCCGCTGGGGGCCGGTGCAGGTCGATCCGGCCTGGCCGCTGGAATTCGTCGTGGCCGCGCCGGACGCCCCCACGACGCACATCTACCGCTCGCCATTCCCGCGCTCGTCTGACGTCGTGCATTTGCGGCCCGCACGGCCGCTCGGGCCGCCGGATGCCGGTGCCGGTGCAGTTCTGGTGATGTCGCGACCGCGCGGTTATCTCGGGCTGCCGCGGGATATCGTGCTGTTCGACGGCAAGGAGCCGGCCGACGTCAAGCCGGGTGTGCCCACGGATTCGGCAGCAACCCTGCGCCTTTCGGCCGCGGAGGCCGGGCGTAACGTCGTGGTTCAATTCAACGAAGAACGGATCGTGGCCAGGACCTGGCCGGCCGCCGAGAACAGGATTGCGATTGCCGAGCTGACTTACTAGCTCTGTGGGTGCGGTGGATATGCGGGGAGAGAGCCCATGAATGTCGCCCAGGTACGCCGGCCCATCGTTCCGCCGACCCCGCCGCGTGCGCCGGAGGGCATGTCGTTCCTCCGCCGCGTTGCGGTGATCCGCAAGAACATGATCGCGACGTGGGGACAGCGCGCCTACGAGGAAGACGTCATCAAGGGCCGCTTCTTTCTCCACAACAGCTTCATCCTCAACCGGCCGGACGCGATCCGGCACATCCTGCTCACCAATTACGAGAACTACACGCGCACGCCGGCCGGCATCCGGATGCTGCGCCCGGTGCTCGGCCAGGGTCTGTTGATCGCGGAAGGCCAGCCCTGGAGGCATCAGCGTCGAACGCTCGCGCCCGCGTTCACCCCGAATGCCACGGCCAATCTCGTTCCGCACATGACGGCGGTGCTCGACGAGACCATCGCGAAGCTCAAGACGAAAACCGGCGAGGTCATCGACCTCCGCGAGATCATGCAGCGGATGACGCTCGAGATCGCGGGCCGGACGATGTTCTCGTTCGGCATGGACAAGCACGGCGCGACCTTGCGCAATTTCGTCATGGAATACGGCCAGCGTCTGGGCCGGCCGTATTTCCTCGACATGCTGCTGCCGGTGTCCTGGCCGAGCCCGATGGATTTTGCGCGCGCCCGTTTCCGCAAGCGCTGGACCGCGTTCGTCGCGACGCTGATTGCCGAGCGGCGGGCCGCGGGCAAGAAGGAGGGCGCCCCGCCGCGCGATCTCTTCGACCTCATGGATGAGGCGCGCGATCCCGAGACCGGTAAGGGCTTTTCGGACGAGCAACTCGTCGACGAGGTCGCGACCATGATCCTGGCGGGTCATGAGACGACCGCGACGGCGCTGTCCTGGGCGCTCTATCTCCTGGCGCTCGATCCCGAAACCCAGGACGAGGTCGCCTCCGAGACGCGCGGCGAGCACCTCGACAGCATGGCCGACATCGACCGGCAGAAATTCACCTGCGCCGTGGTCGAGGAGACCATGCGGCTCTATCCGCCGGCTTTCCTGGTCGCGCGCGCGGCGCTCGAGAAGGACAATGCGGCGGGTGTCGAGATCGAAAAGGGCGACATCATCATGATCGCGCCGTGGCTTCTGCACCGGCACGAAAAACTCTGGGAGCAGCCCAACGCGTTCATCCCCAAGCGCTTCATGTCAGCGACCCCGCCCGACCGCTTCGCCTATCTGCCGTTCGGCGCCGGCCCGCGCGTCTGCATCGGCGCGCCTTTTGCGCAAGCCGAGTCGGTGCTGGCCCTGGCCCGGCTGATCGGAGAATTCCGCGTCGAGCTGGTCGACACCGGGCCCGTCATTCCCCTCGGCATCGTCACGACGCAACCAGACCATTCTCCCATGTTCCGCATCACGCCACGGTGACAGACCGCTGTCTGGTCAATGGCGTGATCCAGCCTAGATAGAGTCTCGCCATGAGCGACATCCAAGCCCAGTTTTCGGTTCTGAAGCAGACCGCTGATCCCGGCGCAGTCGAAGCAATCCAGCGCCTCATCGAGCAGGGCGAAGATCACGAACTCAATCGGATCAACGTCATCGACTTCTCCAAGCAGTATGGTCTCAACGAGGAGCGGGCCATCTCCGCATTTCTGCATTCGGCGCGGCTCGGTCTGTTCGACCTCGGTTGGAACGTGCTGTGCCCGGGGTGCGGCGGCGTGCTGGGCGCGCATTCGACCCTGAAGTCGCTCAAGTCCGACGATTATAACTGCGCGCTCTGCGCCTGCGGTTACAAGGCGTCCGTCGACGAGGCGGTCGAGGTCTCCTTCACGGTCAGCCCGCGCGTGCGGCGCATCGCGGCGCACGATCCCGACTCGCTGCCGGTGTGGGACTATTTCAAGCAGATGTTCTGGAGCTCGGGCGTCGACTTCAACAAGGAGCAGTTCGCGACCCTCGCCAATGAGGTCACGCTGGATACGCTCGAGTTGCCGCCCGGCGAGAAAGCGACGATGTCGCTCCAGCTCCCGAACGATTTCGTCATCGTGTTCGAGCCGGTGACGCACGCCGCGCATTTCATCGATGTCCAGGGCGAGCCGACCAAGGAGCGTCAGCAGCTCGCGATCATGTACAACAAGGTCCAGGCCCCGACGGGGACCACGACCTTGCGCCCCGGACCCTTGCGGCTCTCATTGGACAATCAGACCGGCATGCGCGTGTTGCCGACCGTGTTCATTGCCGCCGACGCGCTGCATCAGTTGATCGGCAAGCGCAAGCCGTTCCTCACCGCCAAGCGGATGCTGTCCAACCAGACCTTCCGCGACGTCTTCAAGGCCGACAATCTTAACATCGACCAGCGGCTACAGATCACCTCGCTGACCTTCCTGTTCACCGACCTGAAGGGCTCGACCGCGCTCTATGAGCGCGTCGGCGATCTCGCCGCGTTCGATCTCGTGCGCGCGCATTTCCACGCGCTGCTCGAGATCATCGCCTCCGAGAAGGGCGCGGTGGTGAAGACGATCGGCGATGCCGTGATGGCGACGTTCGTCAAGCCGGAGGACGCGCTCGTCGCCGGCTTGCGCATGCGCTCCGCGATGGAGGAATTGAACAAGAAGCGCGGCTCCGAAGATCTCGTTCTCAAGATCGGGATTCACGAGGGGCCTTGTCTTGCGGTCATGCTCAACGAGCGGCAGGACTATTTCGGCCGGACCGTCAACATCGCCGCACGCGTGCAGAGCGTGTCGATGGCCCAGGAGATCCACATCACCGGTCCCGTGCTGGACGCGCCGGCAGTCGCCACGATCCTGGAGCAGTGGTCGATCAAGCCGATCCAGAAGCAGGCCGCGCTCCGCGGCATCGCCGACAAGATGGTGGTGTACGAGCTGCCGTGAGCATCGCGACGGCGCCGCCATGATTTCCGTCGTTGCCAGCGCAGCACCATGGTTCCTCAGTGTCGTCCTGGCGAAAGCCCATACCCACCGGCCCAGGTTTGCGCAAAGACTGGTGGTGGGCCTCTCGCACCAAACTTCTCCCTGGGGTAATAGGTCCTGGCTTTCGCCAGGACGACGTCGGGGCGGCTTGCTTCGCTCGCAAGTCGCGCCGTCCAGATTGCCGAAACGTAATGCAGCGCGGGGCATAAGCGCGCATTGCGCGGTGCGAATTTCCCGCTCATATAATGGAGACAGGCCGCCGTGGCGGCGCCACCCATTGCGGCAGGATTTCATGCTCGACGGACTGCGCCAATTCATTGCCGATATCGTCGCTCCCCAGGCGGAGGACCGCGCCTTCGGCGACAGCGATTATCGCCTGGCGGCGACCGCGCTGCTGATCCATGTGATCTCGCTCGACGGCGAGCCGACGGAAGCCGAACGGCGCAAGCTGCACGGCCTGATCGAGAGTCATTTCTCGCTGGATCGCGGCACCGCGGACCGCCTGATTGCGTCGGCAACCCGGGTCGAGGGCGAGGCGGTCGATCTCTATCACTTTACCAGCGTCATCATGCGTTCGCTCAATGAAGAGGGCCGCAAGCGCATCGTCGAGATGATGTGGGAGCTCGTCTATGCCGACGGTCAGGTGACGGAGTTCGAGGACAACGTGGTCTGGCGTGCATCCGATCTGCTCGGCGTGTCACAGCGCGACCGGATCGACCTCAAGCATCTCATCGCGAGTCGCCGCAGCGGTCAGGTCAAGGACGATGTCGCCACGACTCGAGCGCCTCAGTGAGACACGGCCAGTCACGACCACATGACGAAACTTTAATGTATCGGTCGATCGCGGCTTAACCGAATACCCCTGCAAATCAGCGGTTTTTCTGCGTCCTCGATCCCCGCGTGCAGGTCGCGCGCCTGACGTGCGGCTTGCATCCCGTACGCGGCCTATGCTCTCGTCTTGGGGTAGTCGCCCTAATTTCGCATGCATTGAAGAGACGTCGATCGTGACTGAGCGTGTGACGCTGATTACCGGTGCTTCGGCGGGCATAGGCACGGAGCTGGCGCGCGTGTTTGCCGCGAACGGACACCGTCTGGCATTGACGGCGCGTCGCGCCGATCGGCTCGATGCACTGGCCAGCGAGATTGCAGCCAAGGGCGGCAAGCGACCGATCGTGATCGCCTGCGATCTGGAAGAGCCTGGTGCGGGCGAGAAGATCGCCGCGACACTGGCCGCTGCCGACGTCGAGCTCGACCATCTCGTCAACAATGCCGGCTTCGGGGTGTTCGGCGATGCGATCGAGTGCGATCGCACCCAGCAGCTCGGCATCATCGACGTCAACATCCGTGCGCTGACCGATCTGTCGCTGCGTTTCGCGGATCAGCTCGTCAAGAACAAGGGCGGCATTCTCAACGTCGGCTCGGTCGCGGGCTTCCTGCCCGGCCCCGGCATGGCCGTCTATTACGCCTCCAAGGCCTACGTCATCTCCTTCACCGAGGCGCTGCGCGGCGAGCTCGGAGCTCGCGGCGTCCGCGTCACCGTGCTTTGCCCGGGGCCGGTGGCGACCGAATTTCAGGGCCGCGCCGGCTTTGCCCCGGGAATCGATTCCGCCGTTCTCGACGTCTCTGCCGCTGATGTTGCACTTGCCGCCTATCGCGGACTGATGGCCAATAAACGGGCGGTGCTGCCCGGTCTCGGCATCAAGATCGTGCCTTTCCTGCTGCGCTTCTTCCCGCGCGGCTTCATTTTGGCCGCCGTTGGCCGGTTCCAGAGGCGCAGGCGCTAGCCGCGCAGCGAGAGCCAATTTTGGCCCGGTGCTTGCTTGATCTCCTTCAGTTGCGTGTGTGCGCAGACTCACACGAAATTAACGATCGCTTAGTTATGCTGGCGGTCTGAACCGATAGCTTTCGAAAAGGGCAATGTCGTTCCGGACGGACAGACTTGGTGGTGCGAAGGTGGTCCCCTTCATGAGAAGGGCGCCAGAGGCCGCCGACCGCAAGCCGCCGCTGCCCGTACTGATCGTCCTGCATCAGGAATCCTCGACACCCGGCCGGGTCGGCAACGCCTTGCGTGCGCTCGGCCATCATCTCGACATCCGCCGGCCGCGCTTCGGCGATCCCTTGCCCCGAACACTCGAGCATCACGCCGGTGCCGTGTATTTCGGCGGGCCGATGAGCGCCAATGATTGCGACGACTACATCCGCCGCGAGATCGACTGGATCGAAGTTCCGCTGCGCGAGCAGCGCCCGTTTCTCGGCATCTGCCTCGGCGCGCAGATGCTGGCGATGCAGCTCGGCGCCCGCGTCGCGCCGCACCCGCAAGCGCTCACCCAGATCGGTTATTATCCGATCCGTCCGACAGCGGCCGGTCGCGCACTATGCCCGGACTGGCCGGGAAAGGTCTATCACTGGCACCGCGAAGGCTTTGAGTTGCCCACCGGCGCGGAGCTGCTCGCCGAGGGTGATGATTTTCCGATGCAGGCGTTCTGTGCCGGCAATGCCTTCGGCTTCCAGTTTCATCCTGACGTGACCTACGCGATGATGCATCGCTGGACCACGCGCGGCTATGACGGCCTGAGCGCGCCCGGTGCGTGCGCCCGCCACCATCACTTCGCGGACCGCGCGGTCTATGACGTCGCCGAGCGCGCCTGGCTGAAGAATTTCGTCGACGGCTGGCTGGCGCGCAGGCCGGTCATGGCGCAAGCCGCCGAGTGATCGCGGCGGCGCGTTCGCGCGGCGAGCTCTATGGAGAAACGGCCGCCACGGGTTTGCGGGGAAGCACGAGGATTGAGACTTGCGGAGGGCGTCCGCCGTCGCCCTTCGGGCTATGGCGGGACAGCCTTCGCTCACTTCGCTACGAGGGACTTCCCGGGCTTGCCTAGCCGTAGCTCGCGAAGCGAGCGAAGGCTGGTGGAGCCAGGCGGGATCGAACCGCCGACCTCGTCATTGCGAACGACGCGCTCTCCCAGCTGAGCTATGGCCCCGTCGTGGGCCGCTCTGGTAAACGCGGCCGACAACCGGGCGCCATTTAAGTCCCCGCCAAGGTCAAGTCAAGGACGGGCGTCACCCGGTTTTAGGCATACCGGCGCCCGAACTTCCCTTGTTTGGGCGGGGGGGAACCGATATCTAGCAAAAGTCCCAAGTCCCCGACCGCAAGCCAGAGTTTTCCCCGCCATGCGTGCCGTTCTCGACATCGTCATCATCGTGCTCGACCTCTACGTCTGGCTGCTGATCGCCTCCGCGATCCTGTCCTGGCTGATCGCCTTCAACGTGGTGAACACCCGCAACCAATTCGTCTCGGCGGTGGCGGAGTTCCTGTACCGCATCACCGAGCCGGTGCTGGCGCCGATTCGCAATTTCCTGCCCAATCTCGGCGGCATCGACATCTCGCCGATCATCCTGATTCTGATCATCATGTTCATCGAGCGGGTGATCATGTACTACGTCTACCCGAACGTGATTTAGGCGCAGCAGGCGGGCCTTGGCCTCCTCGGAGCGCTCCAGAGAGTCGTCTCAAGAGCAGCCTTGGCGCCATTCCGCCTCGGGTATCATTATCGCGCTGCGGGTGACGCCGCGCGGCGGCCGTGACGACATCGACGGCATCGAGGTGCTCTCCGATGGCCGCAGCGTGCTC
Source organism: Bradyrhizobium iriomotense (assembly GCF_030160715.1). GTDB lineage: Bacteria > Pseudomonadota > Alphaproteobacteria > Rhizobiales > Xanthobacteraceae > Bradyrhizobium > Bradyrhizobium iriomotense. Next base: position 25,953 of record NZ_BSOW01000048.1, on the reverse strand, counting down.
AAGGTGCGGGTGCGCGCGATTGCCGATGGCGGCGAGGCCAACCGTGCGGTGTTGCAGTTGATCGCGAAATCGCTCGGCGTGCCGAAGGCGAGCGTGCGGCTGCTCTCGGGCGCCACCTCGCGGCTGAAACAGGTTGCGGTCGATGGCGATCCGGTGCGCCTCGGCGAGGCGCTGCGCGGGCTCGCCGCGACCAAATCGACGGACAAGGACTAGGACATGACGGCCAGGATCATCGATGGAAAAGTCATTGCCGCGGAGCTCCGCGCCCGCGTCGCGGACGAGGTCGCCCGCGTCAAGCGCGAGCACAATCTGGTGCCGGGGCTCGCGGTCGTGCTGGTCGGCAACGATCCCGCGAGCGAAGTCTATGTCCGCTCCAAGCACACCCAGACGCAAGCCGCCGGCATGGCCTCGTTCGAGCACAAGCTGCCGAGCGACGTCTCGCAGGCGGATTTGCTTGCGGTGGTCGCAAAGCTCAATCGCGATCCCGCCGTGCACGGCATCCTGGTGCAGCTGCCGCTGCCCAAGGGCCTCGACACCGAGGCCGTGATCAACGCCATCGATCCCGCCAAGGACGTCGACGGACTGCATCCGAACAATGCCGGCCGGCTCGCCGGCGGCTTTCGGGCGCTGTCACCCTGCACGCCGCTCGGCTGCATCATCCTGACCAAGAGCGTGCACGCCTCGCTCGAAGGCCTGAACGCCATCGTCATCGGCCGCTCCAATCTGGTCGGCCGCCCGCTGGTGCAATTGCTCTTGAACGAGAACGCCACGGTGACCATCGCGCATTCGCGCTCGCGCGATCTGCCGGGGCTCGTGAGGCGCGCCGACCTCGTCTACGCCGCGGTCGGCAAGGCGGAAATGGTGCGCGGCGACTGGCTGAAGCCGGGCGCGACGGTGATCGACGTCGGCATCAATCGCATCCCAAAGGAAGACGGCAAGACGCGTCTCGTCGGCGACGTCGCCTATCAGGAAGCGCTTGGCGTCGCCGGCGCGATCACGCCGGTGCCCGGTGGCGTCGGCCAGATGACGGTGGCGTGCCTGCTGGTCAACACGCTGCGCGCAGCCTGCTCGATCGCCGGCCTGCCGAAGCCGGCGGTTTAGCCGCGACACTCTCTCGTGTCCCGGCTCTGCGGTGCGTCACCATAGCGCGTCGAAGACGCGCGTGAACGCGCTTATGGCGCCGCACCGCGTCCGGGACACCTGATTGCTATTTCTTTTTCTTTGCGCGCTCGATGCCTTCGAGGATCAGCTTGTGCGCGTCCTCCGGGCCGCCCCAGCGCAGCACCTTCACCCATTTGCCCTTCTCGAGATCCTTGTAGTGCTCGAAGAAGTGCTGGATCTGCTGCAGCGTGATGTCGGGCAGGTCGGAATAGGCCTTCACCTTGTCGTAGCGCTGCGTGAGCTTCGAGGACGGCACCGCCAAGATCTTCTCGTCGCCGCCGGCCTCGTCCTCCATGAACAGCACGCCGACCGGGCGCACGCTCATGACGGCGCCGGGGATGATGGCGCGGGTATTGACGATCAAGACGTCGCAGGGATCGCCATCGTCAGACAGCGTGTGCGGGATGAACCCGTAATTGCCCGGATAGCGCATCGGCGTATAGAGGAAGCGGTCGACCACCAGCGTGCCGGCTTCCTTATCCATCTCGTACTTGATCGGCTCGCCGCCAACCGGCACTTCGATGATGACGTTGACTTCGTTTGGCGCTTTGGTCCCGATCGAGACCGCATCGATACGCATAAAAGGCTCCGTTTTTTGCCGAAAGGGATCTCGCCCGGCCGCGATTTCGCGCTGTCATACGCGGGCTTGGCCCGCCGATCCATCGACTTTTCGCGAAATATGAACCCCGGTTCTACCGGCGCAAATGGGCAAACGGTATCGGCGGAAGGACGTATGGCCGTCCAAACGACGGCAGATCAATTGGTCCAGGCGAAAGCGACCTTGTCGAGCGATTTCGGCCCGAACCGTTCCGAGGAGCGCGCCACCATGCGGCCGCCCAGCGCGCGGTAAAACTCCGTCGCCGGATCGTTGTCGGACAGTGCCCAGACCACCATGCTCTTCAGATTGCTCTGCATCAAATCGCGGCGGGCGGCGGCGAACAGGCGCCGGCCGAAGCCCAGCCCCTGGAATTCCGGACGCAGGTAAAGCTCGTAGATTTCGCCGTCGAAATGCAGGCTGCGGGCGCGATTGCGGCCGTAATTCGCATAGCCGGCGATCTTGTCGCCGAACACCAGCACGCTGACGCGGCTGCCCTTGCGGATTGCGCTGTCCCACCATTGCGGGCCGCGGCGATTGATCAGCTTTTCGAGCTCGGCGCCGGGAATGATGCCCTGATAGGCCGAGCGCCAGGCTTCGTCATGGGTAGACGCCACCGCGGCTGCGTCAGCAGCTTTGGCCGGCCGGACCTCGATCAGGGTTGTGCTCATGGACGCGATCAAACCAAGTCGCCGCGCCGGCGGCAAGAGCCATCGTTAATTATCGGTTAACCTGTGGACTTTCTGCATCAGTTTCCGAGCCGTGTTGTACCGAAAGAGGACAGGGCGCCGCTTTGTATGGCAGCGAAATGCCGTGCGCCGGTGCAAAACCAGTTGTGTTGCGAAGGACTGAACGGCGGCAACGCGAGAAAAGTCCGCCCAGGATGATTCGTTCCAGCTAGTCTTGCCTTTGTCGTTCGAATTCTTCTGCCGGTATTTATGCGGTTCTCTAGGCTCATCGTTGTCCTGTTCATCCTCGCCACGCCCGCCCGCGCGCAGAGCGTGTTGGGGGCGTTGGGTGTCGAAGGCGAACCGTTTCGCCGGCAAGAGTGGCGCGTACCCACTTCCGACGCCGGTATCGCGGCGCGCGCATTGCTCTTCCGCCCGCCGGGCGACGGCCCGTTTCGCCTCGCACTGATCGCACATGCTTCGACGCAAAACGTGCTGCGTCGTGCGCAAATGCCGCAACCGGAGTATCGCGCGCTGGCCGCGTTTCTAATCGCGCGCGGCTTTGCCGTGCTGGTGCCGGAACGGCTCGGCCATGGCGCAACCGGCGGTCGTTATGTCGAGGACCAGGGCGGCTGCGACGAGGCGGACTATGCGCGCTCGGGCCGCGCCGCAGCCGAGGAAATCGCGCGCGCGCTGGACTTTTTGCAAACGCAGGATTTCGTCCGCAAGGACGGCGCCGTCGTGCTTGGCCATTCCGCGGGCGGCTGGGGCGCGCTGGCGCTCGCCAATGCCGACCCCAAGACGGTTGCGGCCATCATCGCCTTCGCAGCCGGGCGCGGCGGCCACGCCAACGACTTCCCCAACCAGATCTGCGCGCCGCATACGCTGATTGCGGCAGCAGGCGAATTCGGCAAGGCTGCGCGCGTGCCGGTCACCTGGCTGGTGGCGGCGAATGACACCTATTTCGCGCCGGCATTCTCGCGGCAATTGGCCGATGCATTTCGCGGCAGTGGTGGCAAGGTCGATTTCCGCGCGCTGCCTGCTGTGGGCAGCGAGGGCCACTGGATGATCGAGACTGAAGCCGGCGTCAAAGCCGCCGGCGCCGAGCTCGAGCGCGCGCTGAAATCGCCAAAGCCGGTCGCAGCCAAAAAGCCATGACGCTGTATTTCCTGGTCAAATATCTGCACGTGCTCGGCGCCATCGTCATCCTCGGCACCGGCAGTGGCATCGCGTTCTTCATGCTGATGGCGCATCGCAGCCAGGATGCCGCATTCATCGCGCGCACGGCGTCGGTCGTGGTGATTGCGGACGCGCTGTTCACGCTCTCGGCCGTGATCCTCCAGCCGGTCACGGGCGGATTGCTGATGATGCTCTCGGCGACGTCGATCGCGGAGCGCTGGCTGCTTGCCTCGCTCGCGCTCTATGCCGTTGCCGGGCTGTTCTGGGTGCCTGTCGTGTTCATGCAGATCGAGATGCGCGATCTCGCGCGCAAGGCGGCCGAGCAGCGCGCGAGCCTGCCGCCGCGTTATTTCGTGCTGTTCCGCCGCTGGTTCGCCTTCGGCTTCCCCGGCTTCGGCGCGACGATGCTGATCCTCTGGCTGATGATCGCCAAGCCGTTTTGAGTGATGCGATGAGCGAACCCGTCCGCAACATTCTCCTGTTGGGAGCCTCCGGCCTGATCGGCCGGTTCGTCACCGACGATCTTCGCGCCCGCGGCTTTCGCGTCATCGGCGTGGCGCGAAGCATGTCGCCGGCGCAGAAGATGAGCGCGCTCGATATCGAGCTGCCGATCCTGCTGCTCGACGGTGCGGCGCTGACGGACCTTCTGAACGTGCATGCGGTCGATGTGGTCGTGAATTGCCTGGGCGTGCTCCAGGACGGTCCCGGCAGCGACACCAATGCGGTGCATCGCGACTTCGTCGCGCGCTTGACGCAGGCAATTCGCGCGAGCGGCCGCGCGATCCGGCTCGTGCACATCTCGATCCCCGGCGCGGCCAACGAGGATCGCACTGCGTTCGCAACGACCAAGCGCGAGGCCGAGCGCCTGATCGCCTCTTCCGGTATTCCCTATGCGATCCTGCGCCCCGGCTTCGTGGTCGCGCCTTCTGCGTATGGCGGCAGCGCCATGTTGCGCGCGCTCGCGGCATTTCCGCTGGACCTGCCGGCCAAGGAGATGGCGACGCCGTTCCAACCCGTCGCGGCCCGCGACATCGCCGCCACGATCGCCTGGCTCGCGGCGCGCAAGATCGACGACGTTTCCGTGCAAGCCGTGAGCTGGGACCTGATGCAGGCGGAGCCGGTCACGATGGCCGGTGTCATCAAGCAATTCCGCATCGCCTTCGGCACGGCCGGCTGGCCGCATCTCGCGATGCCGTCATTCCTGCTCGACGTTGGGGCGAAGCTCGGCGATCTCGCCAGCCTTCTCGGCTGGATGCCGCCGATGCGCTCGACCGCGATCGCCGAACTGCGCCGTGGCGTGACGGGCGATCCGCGCGACTGGATCGCGGCCACGGCCATCGCGCCGAAGACGCTGGCCGACATGATCGGCCGCCATCCCGCCACCATCCAGGACAAATGGTTCGCGCGGCTGTTTCTGGTCAAGGCGCTTGTTTTCGCGAGCCTGGTGGCGTTCTGGATCGTCTCAGGCTTCATCGCGCTGTTCGTCTCCTACCGCGCCGCCGCCGGCATCCTGAGCGCGCACGGCTTCCCGCCCGCACTGGTCGATCCTATCACCATCGGCACCAGCCTGATGGACATGTCGATCGGCGTGCTCATCGCGTTCCGACGCACCTCGGCGATCGGCCTCGTCGCAGGCATCGTTGCCTCGCTGGGCTATATGGTGGGTGCCGCGATCCTCACGCCGGACCTCTGGATCGAGCCGCTCGGCGCGCTGGTGAAGACGGGCCCTGCGATCGTGCTGATGCTGGTCGCGCTTCTGATGCTGGATAGCCGATAGCGTTTTCGAGCGAAGTGGGAACCGGTTCGCGTGAAGAAAACGCGTCAAGATAGAGAATCAAATGAGCAAATGGCCCGATGAAGACGTGATCCTGTTCGACGGCGTCTGCATCTTCTGCTCGCGCTGGGTCCGCTTCGTCGCGACGCGCGACACGGCAAGGCGCTTCCGCTTCACGCCGATCCAGTCGGACTATGGCGCGAAGCTGGCGCAGACCTTCGGCATCGACCCCGATGATCCCGACACCAATGCGGTCGTTCATGGCGGCGAGGTGTTCATGAAATCGGACGCCGCGCTGACCGTGCTGTCGCAACTTCCAGGCTGGGGCTGGGTGCGCGCATTGTTCGCCGTACCGAGGCCGCTGCGGAACGCCGTCTACAATCTCGTCGCGCGCAACCGGTATCGCATCTTCGGAAAGTATGATGCGTGCTTTGTGCCGGATGCAGAATTGCGGGCGCGGGTGATTGAGTAGGGTTTCAAGAATTCGAAGTCGTCCCGGCGAAGGCCGGGACCCACAGCTACAGGCAGTAGTTTGGCGAAGACTGGTAGTTACGCGATCTTCCCGCGGTACTGATACCGAGCGTCACCGACAGATCACGCGGTATGGGTCCCGGCCTTCGCCGGGACGACCTTGGTAGGCAGGACGCCGCAGCGGCGGAGGTTCTGGTCAGCCTTTTCCCATTTCCGCCAACACTTCCCTCGCAGCCCGCTCCCCGCTATCCCTCGCCCCGTGTGCGGTCGAGAAAAAGTTCGGCGACGTCGCCTCGCCCGCGAAGAACAGTCGCCCATCGACGGGAGCCGCCAGCACGGCGCGGTCGCCGGCATGACCCGGGAGCGCGTGGGAGTAGGCGCCGCGGGCGAAGGGGTCGTGAGCCCAGCGGGACTCACGCAGCGGCTTCAGCTTGCGCCTGATGTCGTTGCCGAGGTAGCCCGCGATCTCGTCGATGCTTTGTGCGGCGAAGGCGCCGTCGCCGGCGTCCTCCAATTCGCGTGCGAAGCGGCCGCCGAAAAAGCCGTCGATGCAAGGCTGACCGAACGGGCGGATGTGATAGGTGCCCATGGCGGTGCGCATGGTGGCGCCGCGCAAATTCCCCTCTTTTGGAAAGGCTTCTGCGTTCTCCAGCGCCAGCGTCACCTTGTCGTCGACGCCGAGCGGCAGGCCGCGCGCGGCATCGACCTTGGCCGGGAGCGGCGGCGAGAACCGGATCGCTTCATCAGCAATCAGGTTGGTCGGCACCGTGACGATCACCTTTTCCGCGGTGAGCGTTCCGAGCGACGTTTCGAGCCGGATGCGTTTGCCGGAGTGATCGATCAGCGTGACGTTGCAGTTGAGTGCCACGGGACACGACGCACCATAGGCCGCGATCAGCGTGCCAAATCCGGCCCGCACGCGCCAATTGAAGTAGGTGTCCTCGTAGGCGTCCATGTCCAGAATTGAGACCCGGTCCAGCTCGGCGCCGTTTACGTAGGTCGAGACCGCATGGATCATCGGGTTCCAGCGATTGCCGGGTTCGAGATAGCGATCAGCTGGCGCATCCTCGCCGTCTTCCGCAGCTTCCGACACACGCTCGTAGAATTCGTCGATCGAGCGACCGAAGTCGTTGCGCTCGCTCTCTGGAAACACCTCGCCAAAGGCGCGATCGCGCCAGGGCGGAATATCCTTGTTGATCTCGAATTCGAGTTGTCGCGCGATCGGAACGAAGGAGTTCTTGTCCGCCGAATGCAGCCAGCCGCAGCCGACATCGAAGGTCACCTCAGGTGACGCCTGCACGGTCCAGGCGCGGCCACCAACGCGGTCGCGCGCTTCCAGCACGATGACAGAGAGGCCGTTATCCTTCAGCGCGTGGGCTGCGCCGAGACCAGCGGCGCCCGCGCCGATGATTGCGACGTCGACGGAGGAGGGGAGGGAGGTCATGGCTGGGCTCTAGCACGTTCGCTGGGCGTGCTGAAGCCACCACAAAGTGAGTTGTCATCACCCGCCTTGTGCGCATTTGCGCACTGGAGCGGGTGATCCAGTATTTCAGAGACAGCGACGAATACGGCGAGACCGCGATGTGCTGGATGCCCCGCTTTCGCGGGGCATGACAGCGAGATGACAGGGAGAGTGGCCTTACGCCACCGCTTCCTTGGACTTTTCCGCGCGCTTGCGCTCGTTCGGGTCGAGATGCTTCTTGCGCAGCCGGATCGATTTCGGCGTCACCTCGACGAGCTCGTCGTCCTCGATATAGGCGAGCGCCTTTTCCAGCGTCATCTTGATCGGCGGGGTCAGGCGGACCGCCTCGTCCTTGGACGTGGTGCGGATGTTGGTGAGCTGCTTGCCCTTGAGCACGTTGATCTCGAGATCGTTGTCGCGGGTGTGCTCGCCGACGATCATGCCGCGATAGACCTTCCAGCCGGGCTCGATCATCATCGGGCCGCGGTCTTCCAGCTTGAACATGGCGTAGGCCACCGCCTCGCCCTGTTCATTGGAGATCAAAACGCCGTTGCGGCGGCCCTGGATCTCGCCCTTGTACGGGGCGTAGCCGTGGAACAGGCGGTTCATGATTGCCGTGCCGCGGGTATCGGTGAGCAGTTCGCCCTGGTAGCCGATCAGGCCGCGGGTCGGCGCGTAGAACACCAGGCGCAGGCGGTTGCCGCCCGAGGGCTTCATTTCAATCAGTTCCGCCTTCCGCTCGCTCATCTTCTGCACGACGACACCGGAATGCTCCTCGTCGACGTCGATGACGACCTCCTCGATCGGCTCCATGGTGGCACCGGTCGCCTCGTCCTTCTGGAGCACGACGCGCGGACGCGACACGGAGAGCTCAAAACCCTCGCGGCGCATGGTCTCGATCAGGATCGCGAGCTGCAATTCGCCGCGGCCCGACACTTCCATCGAATCCTTGTCGTCGGCCTCGACCACGCGCAGCGCGACGTTGCCCTCGGCCTCGCGCAACAGACGGTCGCGGATCATGCGGCTCGTCACCTTGTCGCCTTCGGTGCCGGCGAGCGGGGAGTTGTTGACGATGAAGGACATCGACACGGTCGGCGGATCGATCGGCTGCGCCGGCAGCGGCACCTCGACGGTCGGATCGCAGAAGGTGTCGGCCACGGTGCCCTTGGTGAGGCCGGCAATGGCGACGATGTCGCCGGCTTCGGCTTCATCGAGCGGCGTGCGCTCGAGACCGCGGAACGCCAGGATTTTCGTGATACGTCCCTGCTCGACCAGCTTGCCGTCGGCGTTCAGCACCTTCACCTGCTGGTTCGGCTTGAGGATGCCCGAGGAGATACGGCCGGTGATGATGCGACCGAGATAGGGATTGGCCTCGAGGATCGTGCCGATCATGCGGAACGGGCCCTCTTCGACCTGGGGCGGTGCGACGTGGCGCAGGATCAGGTCGAACAGCGGCTCCATGCCCTTGTCCTTCGGACCTTCGGGGCTCTCGGCCATCCAGCCCTGCTTGGCTGATCCATAAAGAATCGGAAAATCGAGCTGCTCCTCACTGGCATCGAGCGCGGCGAACAGGTCGAACACTTCGTTGATGACTTCGGTCGGGCGCGCGTCGGGGCGGTCGACCTTGTTGATGACGACGATCGGCTTCAGGCCAACCTTGAGCGCCTTGGAGACCACGAATTTGGTCTGCGGCAGCGGGCCTTCGGCAGCGTCGACCAGCACCAGCGCGCCGTCCACCATGTTGAGGATGCGCTCGACCTCACCGCCGAAATCGGCGTGGCCGGGGGTGTCGACGATGTTGACCCGGGTGTCCTTCCACTGCACCGAGGCCGCCTTGGCCAGAATGGTGATGCCGCGCTCGCGCTCCAGATCGTTGGAGTCCATGGCGCGCTCGGCCACCTTCTGGTTCTCGCGGAAGGTGCCGGATTGCTGGAGGAGACGGTCGACGAGGGTCGTCTTGCCGTGGTCGACGTGGGCGATGATGGCGACGTTACGAAGGTTCATGAGTGAGCTTCTTTGCGGTCGAACAATGGGTTAGCGCGATCTCGCCGGTCAGACCGGGACCTCTTTTCGGATAACGCTTTGAAACCTGAGAAAAAGGGCGCTTTCCGCCCAAAAAGGAAACCCGGCCTAGCGAGCCGGGCACCTCAACGCGTTTGCAGCGCAATATAGGCAAAAAACGCCAAAAAACAATGTGTTCTTTGCGGATCGGTTGACTGAATTTTGTCCGGGAATCCCCGGGGCTTAGAGGCGGGAACGGGGTGGCGGACCGCTTTCCGCGCCGCTTTCCGCCTCCTCGGTCGGATAGACCCCGCGCAGCACCTCCTCGAAATGGGCCCTAACCGAGTCGTTGCAGAGGCAGCCCCGCAATTTGAGGCCCTCGCGGTTGCGCACCAGGATCGAGCCGCGGCGCGTCTCGATCACGCCCTGCGCCTTGAAGGACTGGATGACGCGGCTCGCATAGCTGCGCCCGACGCCGAGCAGGGTCGCGAGCTGCTCGTGGGTGAGCGGCACGCTGTCGTCGCCGTCGGTGCGCTCCATCGCGGCCAGAATCCATTTGGCGGTGCGCTGCTCGATCGAGTGGATGGCATTGCAGGCCGTCGACTGGAAGATCTGCGCGAGCATGCAATCGGCATAGCGCGCAAAGATGTTGCTCAGCGATGGCGAGCTCCGCTTGGCGGCCTCGAGCTTGCCGACATGGATGCGGGCGAAGGGGCCGCCGAATTTCACGACGATCCGCGTATAGGCTGGCAGGTAGCCCTCGCTGACGATGCCCCCGACGGCGCCTTCGCGGCCGACCAGAATGGTCTCGACGTCGCGGCCGTCCTCATTGGCAACGAGAAAGGTCGCAAGCGACGGCCCGCAGGGAAAGTGCACGACTTGGACATCGTCGCCGGGATTGTAGAGCAGCTCGTTTCCCGATGCTGCCTCGGTCGTCAGGTGCGGCGTGATCAGCGCGTAGTCGGCCGGGTTCAATCGCCGCAACAGATTGTTGTAGGGCCGGCTCGCAATCTCGGCTGCCTTGCTGCTTCGCGCATCCATCCCGATGCTCTCCGATCTCCCCTCGACATTAGCTGGTTCCACTCGCCGCTAGTGTGCACAAGTGGACAGACTAGGAAACGGCCATGTGGTGGGTTTCGTTCCTGGAACACCGATGCGCGGGGGCGCGGGCATCGGGTCGAGGCCCGATCTTGATTGGAAAATTATGCAGCCCTCAACCGACGAGATCATGCAGCGCGCTTCATTCGACGGCTCCGATGTCCCCGCCGACGTGCTGATTGTTGAAGACGATCCCATCATCGCGATCGATTTCGAGGATCGCCTGCTCGGCTTCGGCGTGAAGCACGTGCGCACCGTTGCGTCGGTCGCGCGTGCGCTGGATGCGATCATCGACCGCACGCCCGACTTCGCGCTGCTTGATGTCGAGCTGGTGCGCGAGAAGAGCTTTGCGATCGCCGAGCGCCTGGTTGTGCTGAAAATCCCGTTCGTCTTCGTCACCGGCTATGGCGCGGAGACGCGGATTCCGCCCGAGTTCGCAGACGTGCCGCGGCTGCAAAAGCCCTGCTCGAGCGATGCGATGGAGGCCGCGCTGCGAACGCGCGCCCCCAGCTAGCCTAGTGGCCTAAGCCAGCTTCGGGTCGAGCGTCGTCGACCACAGCGCGACGTCGGCGCGGTCGCGCAACGTCACGGTCATCTGGCCGCTTGCGCCGTCGATCTTGACGTGACCAAAGAACTGCATGCCGGCCGATGGCGGCAGGTTCTGCTTGTCGAGACCGGGCGCCTTGATGAAGCGCACGTCCGGTCCAAAGGTGTTGTCGAGCTCGTTCGGTCCGAACGTGCCGGCATGCAGCGGTCCCGAGACGAATTCCCAGAACGGCTCAAAGTCCTGGAACTGCGCCTTGTTCGGATCGTAGTAATGCGCGGCGGCGTAATGCACGTCGGCGGTCAGCCACACCGTGTTCTTGATCGGCGCCATTTTGATGAAGCGCAGGAGGTCGGCGATCTCGAGCTCGCGGCCGCGCGGCGGGCCGTCGCCCTGCGCAAACGCCTCCGAGCCCTTCTTGTTGGCCGCATCGTCATAGACGAGCAGGCTGAGCGGCATGTCGGAGGCGATCACCTTCCAGGTTGCGCGCGAGTTGAGCAGGCCGCGCTTCAACCAGGCCATCTGATCCGGGCCGAGGAAGTAGGACGCGGGGCCGTATTCCGTTTCGAGGTTCGGACCATTGGGGCCGCGATAGCTGCGCTCGTCCAGCATGAAGACGTCGAGATGCGGGCCGTAGGAGATCTGGCGATAGACCCGGCCAGGCTCCACGATGCTCTCGCGCATCGGATACATCTCGTGGAAGGCACGCGCGGCACGCGCAGCGAGCAGCGTGATATTGCGCTCCTTATAGGCGGCCGGCAGATCCTTCGACAGCGACCAGTTGTTGGTCACCTCGTGGTCGTCCCACTGCACGAAGATCGGCACCTCGGCATTGAAGGCGCGAACGTTGTCGTCGGTGAAATTGTATTTGTGCGCGGCGCGGTATTCGTCGAGTGTCTCGGCGACCTTGGCCTTTTCGGGGATGGTGACGTTCTTCCAGGTCTTGCCGTCGGCCAGCTTCACCTCGGAGGGGATCACGCCGTCGGCGTAAATCGTGTCGCCGGAATGCAGGAAGAAGTCCGGGCGGTTCTTGCGCATCGCGGAGAAGGTGAACATACCGCCGTCGTCGGGGTTGATGCCCCAGCCCTGACCTGCGACATCGCCGCCCCAGACGAAGCTGACGTCGCGGCGGTCGGCCGGCGCGGTGCGGAAGCGGCCGACCACAGGCTCGCTCTCGATCGCGGTATGAGAGAGGTCGCGGAAGCGGACGCGGTAGAAGATGTCCTGCCCGCCGGGCAGATTTTCAACCAGCATCTTCGCGGTGAAATCGCTCTCGGGCAGCGCCGCGATCGGCGGCAGCGCCCGCGGATTCTTGAAACTATCCGTCGTCGCCACCTCGACCAGCATCTGCGAGGGACGGTCAGTGCGCGCCCAGACCACGCCGCCGTCAACCGTGACGTCGCCCGATTGCACGCCATGGGTGATCACGGGCCGGTCGGCCGCGCGCGACGTGTAGGGCATCGCGATCGCGCCGAGCGCACCGGCGCTGGTGGAGAGGAATTGGCGGCGGGAGAATTTGATTTTCATGAGGAATCGTCTCGAGATCCGGCCCGGACGACTACGGTGGCAGCCGTCACTGCGAAGCCAACGCTATATTGAGACAATGTGACGCAGCGATTACGCGCGCAAGCCTTTAGCCGTTGCCGGCGGCGCGGAATTGGGTGCCGGCGCGCTGCAGGTTCTGCGGCAGGCTGAGCAGCACCGCCTTGCGGTCGGCGACCGCGGCGTGGAACTGGTCCAGCGCGATGTTGAAGGCGGTCAGCGCGCCTTCCTCGATCGCGCCGTGGTCGAAGCATTGCAGCGTATCGCGCAGGATGCCATCAGCCTCGCTTTGCATCTGGTCGAGCTCGTCGACGGTCTCCGAGCGCCGCGCCGCGGCGATCATGTCCAGCAGCCGCTCGCGCAGATGGCTGTTGTTGTCGCGCTCGTCCTTCTTCAGGTAGCCGGCGAACCAGGCGCCGATCGAGCCCATCGCCGAGAGCGCCATCAGGCTCCACCAGATGTAGTCGCTGTATCTGTCGAGGAACGTCTTTTCCTCGCCGTCGACGAAGGCGGCCGCGCCCGGATGCACGGGGATCACGGCATCCTTGTCGGTGTCGGGCGTCTCGATCTTTGCCGCCAACGGGAATTCCGTCACCAGTTGCTGGCGTATCGCGAAGAGCTGCCGGGTGAAGGCCGCGACGGTGGTTTCCGAAAGGCCTTTGCGCGCCACGATGTGGTGGGCGAAGCTGATCGTCTTGACCTCGTCATCGGGCCGGTCGGGCGAGCCGCCATAGGTGCCGGCGGGGATCTCGGCCGCTTCATAGACCGGATGGTTCTGCGCGATGGCGTCGGCCGAATCGATCGCGAGGAAGGTCGGCGTGCCGCCGTCCTTGGTGGAGGCGGCGATCGCATCCGCGGTGATCTTGCTGTTGACGGGGCCGGCGGCGAGATAGACGTCGGCCTTCTGGGTGCGGATCGCTTCGGCGGCTTCATTGGCCGGGAATTGCACGATCTCCACCTTGGCGGGATCGACGCCATATTGCTGGAGGATCACCCTCAGGAGATTGACGTTGGCCTGGGTGCGGCCGACCACGCCGATGCGATGGCCGGCGAGCTGAGCGATCTTGGTGATCTTGGCGCCCTTCTTCTTGCCCTTGCCGGCCGGCGGCACCCACAGCACGACGACGTTCTTGCGCAGGGTGGCGACCGCCTGCGCGTTCTTCGGCACGTCGAGATCGCCGCGGATGATGGCAAGGTCGACCTTGTTCTCGGCCAGCGCCTCGGCGCTTGCGGTGGCGCCGTCGGTCTGGACCGGACGCAACCGGACATAGCCCTTGCTCTGGACGAAGGCCTGCGTCAGCGCCTGCACGACCTTGACGTCGTCGCTGTTGGCCGGGCCAACCGCGATCTTGAGCGTCACCGGGCGCATGGCAAAATAGTAGCCGCCGACGAGCGCGCCGACGATGGCGAGCACGAATGCGAGCGAAACGAGCATGGTTCTCCGCGCCGCCGATCGCGGCGACGTCGGTGTGGGTGTTTCGGCCAGGTCGAGACCCCCGGTCATCGATCTCCCATACAGGCGCTTCAGGCCCGGTTTCATCGTGGCCTGGTCATTACGCCGGTAATTGTAGCAAATTTCTTGCCCGTCTGGGTTACATCTGCGTCATGGTTAGCGGATGGACGACATCCGGGTATGAACCCGGGCGTCAGCTCGGTGTTAGGGTAAAGTTCCCCTGAAAACGGAGGCGACCATGGCGGAGCGGCTGTCGGCGGAAGCACGCAATCAGGCCCTGAGCGGACTGTCCGGCTGGACCGAGACCCCCGGCCGCGAGGCGATCGGCAAGACGTTTACCTTCCGGGATTTCAACGAGGCCTTCGGCTTCATGACGCGCGCGGCGCTGGTGGCCGAGAAGATGGATCATCATCCCGAGTGGAAGAACGTCTACAAGACGGTCGACGTGGTGCTTTCGACCCATGATGCCGGCGGCGTCACCGCGCTCGATATCGAGCTCGCCAAGGCGATGAACGCCATCGCGAGGTAGCTGCGCCCTGGCTGACGCCTTGTTGCTTTGACGGCGCATCCCCATCTTGTGATCGGCATCGGATGCGGCTATCGGCCGCGCCGGCCAGAACGGCGAGTTTGACAACGGGGAGTTCGACTATGGCTGCTGCCGAACAGGGCGCCGGCTTTGAGGCGGCCGATCGGCTGGCGGAAGACCGCGAGACCGTGCGCCGGCGTTTCTGGCGCAAGCTGAAGCGCGTGGTCGCGCACCTGCCGTTCGCCGAGGATCTGCTCGCCGCCTATTACTGCGCCTTCGACAAGCAGACGCCGCGCCATGTGCAGGCATCGCTGCTGGGCGCGATCGCCTATTTCATCCTGCCGTTCGATGTCGTGCCCGACATGCTGCCGATGCTCGGCTTCACCGATGATGCCGCCGTGCTCGCGACCGCGATCAAGCTTGTCGCCAGCCACATCACGCCAGACCACCGCGAAGCCGCCCGCGCCGCGCTGAAGCGCGGTGTGGGCGATGCAGAGGCGGAAGCGGCGTAGTCGCGGGAGGCCACTGTCATTGCCCTTTCGCAGGCAGTGGGTTTGCGGCAAAAGCTCACCGCAATGTCGTCCTGGCTTTCGCCAGGACGACCACACGTGAGATCCTGCGCAATGACGCCTTCTACTTCTTCTCCGGCTTCGCCTGCGCGCGTGAGTTGTTCTGCGCTTCCCAGGCCTGGAATTGCTTGAACAGCGCTTCCTTGTCGGTGTCGGGTACCTTCGCCGCCGCGGGATTCTGCTTCAGGAAAGACTCGAAGCGCTGGCGCGCCACCGGTTCGACGCCGTGGCTGTCGAGCCATTGCTGCGCCACCGGCAGCCTGTTCCAGCCCGCGAGAGGCGCGGCGAGCGAGACTTCCTTCCATTTGGGATGGAAGGGCGGGTTTTGCAGCGCCGGGAATTTCTCAAAGAACGCGTCCACGAACTGCGCGATCTTGCGATAGCGGTCGGTCTTGGGTCCCCAGTTATAGGCGGCAAGCACCGCCGGCACGGCGATCGTGTCGACCGTCTCGCCCTCCTTGATCAGGTTCGGATAGTCCTTTGCCGTCAATGTCGCCGGCAGATAGTCGCTCTGGAGCGGCTTGGCGTAGTCCACGCCCGCAAGGTGGAAGCGGCCGTCATTGGTGAAGGTCGAGACGGACTTGTACGGCTTGCCGCCGACCACGATCACCGCGTCGATCTCGCCAGCCTTCAGCTTCTCCATCGCGATGCGTTGCTCGATATAGACGAAATTGGCCTTGATCCCGAGCCGCTCGAACACCGTGAGCGCGGTGACGAACGTGCCGCCATTGGGCAGGTCGACGCTGACCTTCTTGCCCTCGAGATCCTTCAGCGTCGCAACCGATTTCGGCGCGATGACCTGCATCTCTTCGTTGTAGAGCTTGGTCACATAGGTAAACTGCTTCTTGATGTCGCTCGCAAACCCCTTGCGCTCGAGATAATCGAGCGTGTCGGCGCGCACGATGCCGAGATCGACGCCCTGGAGGAACAGGATGTCGGCGACGCTCTGCACCGAGCCGCGGCCGACGATCGGCAGCACGCGCAGCTTGTTGCCGTCATCGAGCACGGAGGCGAGGTCGGCGCCGAACTGCACATAGGTGCCGCCGATGGTGCCGGTGATCAGCGTGACCGTGTTGGCGTTCAACGCCTGCTTGGTCGAGACCGACCCGAACTGGAAGATCGCCTTCAGGCTGTCCGAGACCTTGCTCGGATCGTATTCGGTCTGCTCGGCCTGTGCCGACAGGCCGCACATTGTCATTATGGCGACAAGCGCCATTCCCAAAGCCTTGCGCATGATGTTCCCTGCTTAAATTGAAATCTTAGTCTTGAAGTTGCGTGAGGCGCGCTCGCGCCTCCGCGGATCCGAGAGCGGCGGCCTTCTGGTACCAGCTTCGTGCAGCGGCAGGATCCGCGGTGATGCTGCGCGTATCCTTGGTGCCGAGCACGGCCGGGTCAAAAGTCTGGGCCAGAACGAACGCCGCGGTTGCGTCCTGTGCATTCGCCGCGCGCTCGAGCAGCAGCCGGGCGGCGGCGAGATCGCCGATCGCCATCAGGCTCCTGGCGCGCGTCATCAGCCCGGCCAGCGTGTCGGCATCGAGCGTCTTGGCCGGCGGAGGTGGTGCCGGCGGCGGCGTGACGGGTGCGGCGGATGTTGCGGGCGCGGCGGCGGTTTGTGGCGGCGTCTGCGACTGCAGCGCATTCTGGTAGGCGGTCGCGATCGCCTCGCGGCTCGGCGTCGCCGGCGCTGTGACTTCCCTGGCTTCTGCACTCGCAAGTTGCAATGGATTCGACACGCGGGCCGGATCCTTCAGGGGAGTCTGGCGCGCGACCGGCGCCGGAGGTGCTGGCGGCTGCTCCGCTGCCAGGCTGCTCATCCAGTCCTTGGCGTTGACCGCGAACAGGCGGCTGACGTCGGAGTGGAACAGCGTGACCACCACGGCGATCGCGGATGCGGCCAGCACGCTGGCGACGATCTGCGTCGCGAGGCCAACGCGCCGCGCGCGGCGGGGCGTAAACTCGCGTGGATCCGGCGTGCCCTGCGGATCGGACAGGAACAGCGGGATCGGATCGTGCGGCGAAAGCTCGGTCCGGTCAGCCTGTGCCAGATGAAAGGGCATGACGTTCGGTTCGGTCGTGACTTGCTCGACGTCGAACGTCCGCGACGTCTTGGACAGACGGTAGGCCGTCCTCTCCATGGTATGATGCTCCCCAAATACTGAACGCAACGCGCTGGGGCATCTGGGTGAAGTCTTCTTGTTATTGTCCAGAAGCCCCCGCTAACTGGAACCGGTAAATCGCCGTCCGATTCAGCCCAAAAGACGACCACGATTTGGGCGAATCAGGAAACATTTGGGTTTGATTGAGGCAACAGCTGGAAGTACACCGCGATTTTGATCGTGGTGGTTGAGAATGTTTTAACCATCTGGTGGCGCGTTATCGCGTGACGGCGGGGCGCGGTAAGTTGGTTATGCGCCGACCGTGCACTCCGCGGTCATGTCCCAACCTGGTTGGGACATGACAGGGTGATGACAGCGAAGTTTGTGGCGAGCGATGTTTCGCAACATCCGCGCGACGTCAGGGATGCAGGATGACCTTGCCCATCGCCTGGCGGCCGGCCAGCACTTTCAGCGCATCCGCGGTCTGCGCCAAAGGGAAGGTGCGGTCGACGTGGGAGGAGATCTTGCCCTCCGCCGTCCACTTCACAAGCTTCTCCAGATTGGCGCGGTTCTTCGCCGGATTGAGGCGCGCCCAGGCGCCCCAGAACACGCCGCGGATGTCGCAGCCCTTCAGGAGCGCGAGGTTGAGCGGCATCTTTGGAATGTCGCCCGCGGCAAAGCCGATCACCAGGAAGCGGCCTTCCCAGGCGATCGAGCGCAGCGCGGCTTCCGCATAGGCACCGCCCACGGGATCGAAGATGATGTCGACGCCCTTGCCGTCGGTGAGCTTGCGCAGGCCCTCCCTCAGATCTTCCTTGCCGTAGTTGAGTGTCAGCTCCGCGCCGTGCGCTTTCGCGAAGGCAAGCTTCTCATCCGACGAGGCGCAGGCGATCACCTTCAGCCCCATCAGCTTGCCGAGCTCGCAGGCCGCAAGCCCAGTGCCGCCAGCTGCACCCAACACCGCGAGCGTCTCGCCCGGCTTCGGGCTCGCGCGATCTTCCAGCGCATGCAGCGCGGTGCCGTAGATGATGATGATGCCGGCTGCGCGGTCATAGTCGAGATTGTCCGGGATCTTCACGATCGAAGCGGCCGGCAGCGCGATCTTCTCGCGCGCGCCGTTATGGCCGCAGGAGGCCACCACGCGATCGCCCACTTTCAGATCGGTCACGCCGGGGCCGATGCTTTCGATCACGCCGGCGACTTCGGCGGCCGGCGAGAACGGGAACGGCGGCTTGATCTGGTACTTGCCCTGAATCATCAGGATGTCGAAGAAATTCAGCGCCGCTGCCTTGATCGCGATCACGGCTTCGCCGGGTCCTGCCACCGGATCCGGCACTTCGGCCAGGACGAGATCGTCGGGTTGGCAATATTGCGAGCAGAGGATGGCTTTCATGGCGACACCTTCTCGAGAGCGCACGTTCATGGACGCGCTTGGCGTTTCGAAATCGGATTTATAGTTGGGCTGTTTCTGCCGGATTTAATGCGGCCCGACAATCCGGTTTCTTTGTCGCGAGCGAAGCATAGGCCTATTCTCCGTCATTGCGAGCGAAGCGAAGCAATCCAGAATGCATCCGCGGAGACTGTCTGGATTGCTTCGTCGCTTCGCTCCTCGCAATGACGAGGAGAACAAAGGATTCAAACGATGTTTGAAACAGGCCTGCTCAGGGACAAGCGCATCCTGGTGACCGGCGGCGGCTCCGGACTTGGTGCTGCGATGGCGCGGCGCTTCCGCGCGCTCGGCGCGGAGCTCGTGATCTGCGGCCGCAAGCTCGATCGCCTCGAGGCTGCCGCCGCCGAGATGCGCAAGGAAACCGGCGGCAAGGTCACGACGATCGTCTGCGATATCCGCGACGGCGTGGCGGTCGACGGCATGATGGATCAGATCTGGTGCGAGGCGCCGCTCGATATCCTCGTCAACAATGCGGCAGCCACCTTCATCGCGCAGAGCGAGCATCTCTCATTCCGCGCGGCGGACGCGATCCTGGCGCCGACGCTGCACGGCACGATGTACTGCACGCTTGCGGCGGGCCGTCGCTGGATCGAAGGCACGCACAGGGGCGTCGTGCTCTCCATCCTCTCGACTTCGACCATCACCGGACGCGCCTTCACCGTGCCTTCAGCGATGGCGAAGTCGGCGGTGCTGGCGATGACCAGGAGCCTCGCAGTGGAATGGGGGCCCAAGGGCATCCGCACCGTCGCGATTGCGCCGGGTCCATTCCCAACCGCCGGCGCCTTGGGCCAGCTGCGCCCGGAGGGCCGCGGTGAGGGCTGGGCGTCGCGCAATCCGCTGGGCCGCACCGGCGAGCATGCTGAGCTCGCCGATCTCGCCAGCTTTCTGGTCTCGGACCGCGCCGGCTACATCAATGGCGAGATGGTGGTGATCGACGGTGGCGCCCATTTGCGCAGTTCCGGCGCCGAGGACCTGCTCGGCTGGACAGAGGCGCAATGGGCCGCGCAACGCGCTGCAAGGTCCAAGGGTTAGACGGCAGGGCTAGGACTTTCTTCCCTATAACCTCGTTCCGAATCAGGCTCTTACCGGTTATTTTCGGTCTGGGACAAAGTCCGGCCGGGCCATCTTCCAGTCACAATATTGAGGGAACCACTCCAGCATGTGGCGGGTGCTTTTTCTAACCTTGATGACTGGCGTGGTGGCGTGCGGGATGGCCGATCTTGCGCACGCGCAGACCGCGCAACCGGCGCCGAAGGCGGCGGCCAAGCCGGCTGCTGCTCCGGCTGCGGCCGCCAAGACGGCTGCAAAGCCCGAGGGCAAGCCGGTGGCGCCGCCCCCGGCCATTGCGGGCGGTGCGGAGCCGACCCTGATCGGCCAGTTCGGTACCTGGGGCGCCTATTCGGCGACACCCAACGGCAAGAAAGTCTGTTTCGCGCTGGCGAAACCCTCGTCCTCGAAGACCAATCCGCCGAACCGCCCGCGCGATCCGGCCTATGCCTTCGTCTCCACCCGGCCGTCGGAGAAGGTCAGCAACGAAGTCTCGGTCATGATCGGCTACGCGCTGAAACCGGGCTCGGAATCGACCCTGGAGGTCGGCGGCGCGTCCTACGCGATGTATACGCAAGGCGACGGCCTCTGGATCAAGAACGCGGCCGAGGAGGATCGGATGGTCGAGGCCATGCGCAAATCCGCCGATCTCGTGGTCAAGGGCGTCTCGGCCAAGGGGACCGAGACCACCGACACCTTCTCGCTCAAGGGCCTGGCGCAGGCCCTCGATCGAATCGCGCAGGACTGCAAGCGCTAGGGGGCGTTTCGCGCTAATTTGGCGTTGTTTGGGGCCTTTCGAACGCCTATTTGAACACTGTTTCCCCTCATGGTGAGGAGGCGCGCAAGCGCCGTCTCGAACCACGAGGCCGAGGTGCCTGATCCGGGCCTTCATCCTTCGAGATGCGCGCTCCTCAGGATGAGGGGTGAGAGTTTCTTCTCAAGACAGAATGACGATGACCGTTCAATCGACCGACACCATTGCCGCCGGGCTTCCCCTGGAGAAAACTCCGCTCGAAACCTACGTGCCGCCGGCGAGGCCCTCGCTCATCGGCCTGTCGCGCGACGAGCTAGCCGAACGCCTCGGCGAGATCGGCGTGGCGCCCGCGCAGCGCAAGATGCGCGTGCAGCAATTGTGGCACTGGATTTATTTCCGCGGTGCCAGGAGTTTCGACGAGATGACCTCGGTCTCGAAGGGCATCCGCGCCGATCTCGCCGAGCG
Organism: Bradyrhizobium iriomotense; assembly: GCF_030160715.1. Classification (GTDB taxonomy): domain Bacteria; phylum Pseudomonadota; class Alphaproteobacteria; order Rhizobiales; family Xanthobacteraceae; genus Bradyrhizobium; species Bradyrhizobium iriomotense. The sequence continues at coordinate 5,098 of NZ_BSOW01000048.1, read as the reverse complement.
ATTCACCGTCGACCGGCCCGAAGTCGTGGCCGAGCAGATTTCCAACGACGGCACCCGCAAATGGCTGTTGCGCCTGCCGAGCGGCGACAATGTCGAGAAGGCGCACGAGGTCGAGTGCGTCTACATCCCCGAGACCGATCGCGGCACGCTGTGCGTCTCCTCGCAGGTCGGCTGCACCTTGAACTGCTCCTTCTGCCACACCGGCACGCAGCGGCTGGTGCGCAACCTCACCGCCGGCGAGATCGTCGGGCAGGTCATGGTGGCGCGCGATCGCCTGAATGATTGGGCCGATCGCGAGAACGGCACGCGCCTCGTCACCAACATCGTGATGATGGGCATGGGCGAGCCGCTCTACAATTTCGACGCGGTGCGCGATGCGCTGCTGATCGTCGGAGACAATGAGGGCATCGGCATCTCTCGACGCCGCATCACGCTGTCGACCTCGGGGGTCGTGCCGAACATCGTGCGCGCCGGCGACGAGATCGGCGTCATGCTCGCGATCTCGCTGCACGCGGTGCGCGACGAGCTGCGCAACGAGCTCGTGCCGCTCAATCGCAAATATCCGATCGCGGAATTGCTGCAGGCCTGCCGCGATTATCCGGGCGCGTCGAATGCGCGCCGCATCACCTTCGAATATGTGATGCTCAAGGGCGTCAACGATTCCCTCGACGACGCCAGGCTCCTGGTGAAGCTGCTCAAGGGCATTCCGGCCAAGATCAACCTGATCCCGTTCAATCCCTGGCCCGGCACGGCCTACGAATGCTCGGACTGGGACCAGATCGAAAAATTCTCCGAATATATCTTCAATGCAGGCTATTCCTCGCCGGTGCGTACGCCGCGCGGCCGCGACATCCTCGCCGCCTGCGGCCAGCTCAAATCGGAGACGGAAAAGCTCTCGGCCCGCGAGCGCCAGGCGCTGCGCGCGATGGCGATGACCGATTGACATGAAGCGGCCATCAACATCCGTCATGGCCGGGCATCCTGTTTCTAGGCGGTCGTTCCGGGGCGGCTCGTAGAGCCGAACCCGGAATCTCGAGATTCCGGGGTCTGGCGCTCTAGGGACGCGCTTCGCGCGCTCCCGGCGCGCCATCCCGGAATGACGGTGGGGAACTTAGTGCTAAACTCGCTCAATGATGATGGATGCGTCCGATGGCACTGATCGGACGTCTCGTCGTGATCTTTCTCGGCTTTCTGGCCTCGTGCCTGGTCGGCGGCATGATCGTCGTGGCTGCGCTGCTGTTTCCGGAGTTCTCCGATCTCGGTGCAGGTCCCGTCGATGAAGGTACGATCGACATCCTGCTCGGCTTTGGCTTCATCTTCGTTTCCGGCTTTGCGCTCTTGCCGGCGATGGTCATCGTCGCGATCACCGAGGCCTTCTATATCCGCAGCGCGCTCGCCTATGCCGTCGGTGGCGGACTCGTCGGGCTGGCCTGCTATCTCGGCCTCATTCCCTTCCATCCCGAGACGCTGCAATTCGAGGGCATCGTGCGCCGCCATCTCGAGATCATGACCGGTGCGGGGATCGTTGCCGGCGTCGTCTACTGGATGATCGCCGGCCGCAACGCCGGCGCCTGGCGCCATCCGCCGCCTCCACACAAGCCGCCCCCGCCGCTGCCCTCCGCGTCGCGGCCGCAATGAGGCGCGCCGGGGTTTTCATCCTCTCCCTGCTCGGCTAAACCGCGCGCCATGAACCGGACCGGACTCTTCATCGCGCTGGCGCTGTGGCTGGTGATCGGCGTCGTCTTCGGCGTCTTTCCCGAGCTCGATCTCAAGCTCGCCGCGCTGTTCTTCGACCCTGCTACGAAGACGTTTCCGCTCAAGCTGAATGGCTGGGCCGGCTTTGCGCGCGATGCGGCGATGTGGATCGCCTGGGCATTCGCGCTGCCGTCGATCGTGGCGCTCGTGGTCAAGCTCGTCAGGCCCGACCGGCCGCTGCTGGTCTCCGGGCGAACCATCGTCTTCCTGCTGGTGACGCTGACGCTGTCGGCCGGCATTCTGACCAATCTCGCCTTCAAGTCCTATTGGGGCCGGCCGCGCCCGGTGGTGGTGAGCGAGTTTGCCGGCGACCTGCCATTCGTGCCGTGGTGGGATCCGCGCGGCGGCTGCGGGCGCAATTGCTCGTTCTTCTCCGGCGAGGGCGCGACGGCGTTCTGGACGCTGGCGCCGGCAGCGCTGGCGCCGCCGCCGTGGCGACCGCTCGCCTATGCCGGGGCCGTGGTGTTCGGCGCCGCGACCAGCGGCCTGCGCATGGCATTCGGCGGGCACTTTTTCACCGACGTCTCGATCGCCGGCCTCGTCACTTTCGTGGTGATCTGGCTCGCCTACGCCCTGATTTATCGCTGGCCGCGGACACGGTTTTCGGACGAGGCGGTCGATGCCGCGCTGACCCGGCTGGCCTGGCCGGCCTATCGGCTCCGGCAGCGCCTGTTCGGCCGCAAAACCGGCCCGGCGACGTCGATGTGAGCCATTAAAGGCGTGCCGAGCGCAGCGAAATTTGATAATCGCGCAAGTCGAACCTCACACGTCAAACCGCAGACGACATCAGCCCTTAAGATCCGATTGGAAGCGCCATGACTACGATTCTGAAGAGCCTGCCCAAGGGGGAAAAAGTCGGCATCGCTTTCTCCGGCGGTCTCGACACCAGCGCAGCGTTGCTCTGGATGAAGCAGAAGGGCGCGCGCTGTTACGCCTATACCGCCAATCTCGGCCAGCCGGACGAAGCCGACTACAACGAGATCCCGCGCAAGGCGATGGAGTTCGGCGCCGAGAAGGCGCGGCTCGTCGATTGCCGCACGCAGCTCGTCCACGAAGGCATCGCCGCGATCCAGTCGGGCGCCTTCCACATCTCGACCGGCGGCATCACCTATTTCAACACCACGCCGCTCGGGCGCGCCGTGACCGGCACGATGCTGGTTGCCGCGATGAAGGAAGACGGCGTCAACATCTGGGGCGACGGCTCGACCTTCAAGGGCAACGACATCGAGCGCTTCTATCGTTACGGCCTTCTGACCAATCCGAGCCTGCGCATCTACAAGCCCTGGCTCGACCAGCAGTTCATCGACGAGCTGGGCGGCCGCGCCGAAATGTCGGCGTTCATGACCGCCCAGGGTTTTGCGTACAAGATGAGTGCGGAGAAGGCCTACTCGACTGACAGCAATCTGCTCGGCGCCACGCACGAGGCAAAGGACCTCGAGAGCCTCGACAGCGGCATCAAGATCGTCAATCCCATCATGGGCGTGCCGTTCTGGCGCGACGATTGCACTGTGAAGGCCGAGAAGGTCGTCGTGCGTTTCGAGGAAGGCCAGCCAGTCGCGCTCAACGGCCAGACCTTCGCCGATCCCGTCGCGCTGTTCCTCGAAGCCAATGCCATCGGTGGCCGCCATGGCCTCGGCATGAGCGACCAGATCGAGAACCGCATCATCGAGGCCAAGAGCCGCGGCATCTATGAGGCGCCCGGCATGGCGCTGCTGTACATCGCCTATGAGCGCCTCGTCACCGGCATCCACAACGAGGACACCATCGAGCAGTACCGCATCAGCGGCCTGCGCCTCGGCCGGCTGCTGTATCAGGGCCGCTGGTTCGATTCGCAGGCCCTGATGCTGCGCGAGACCGCGCAGCGCTGGGTCGCGCGCGCCGTCACCGGCGAGGTGACGCTGGAGCTGCGCCGTGGCAACGACTACTCGATCCTCAACACCGAGAGTCCGAACCTCACCTATGCGCCGGAACGGCTGAGCATGGAGAAGGTCGAGGACGCAGCGTTCACGCCGGCCGATCGCATCGGCCAGCTCACCATGCGCAACCTCGACATCGCCGACACCCGCACCAAGCTCAAGCTCTATACCGAGAACGGCTTGCTGTCGGGCGGCGAAGGCGCGCAGATCTTCAGGCTCGAGAGCGACAAGGGCTAAGCGCGGAATCGTAGGTTGGGTTAGCGAAGCGTAACCCACCACTTTGGTTTCCGCGGAAATAGACAGTGGTGGGTTACGCCTTCGGCTAACCCACCCTACAAGAGCAAAATAAAAATGGCCGGGATCGCTCCCGGCCATTTTTTCCTTATGCGATGTCTTTACTGCCGCGGCGGCGGTGCCGCGTTGGCCTGGCCGCCGTTGAGCAGCGGCGTGATGCGGCGGACGGTGACGCGCCGGTTGATCAGGCTCGGGCCTTGTGTCTGCTCCTTCAGGTACTGCTCGCCGTAGCCCTGCGACGTCAGGTTCTCTGCGGGCACATTGAACTGCTGGGTCAGCAATTCGGCTGCAGCCTGAGCGCGGCGATCCGACAGCGACAGATTGTCGACGTCGTTGCCGACCGCATCGGTGTGGCCCTCGATCAGGAACACCTCCTGCGGGTTGGCCTGGATTGCCTGGTTGATGCCGTCGGCGATCACTTGAAGCCGCGCCGCCTGGTCCGGCGGGATCGTCCACGACCCCGTCTCGAAGTTGATCGTGTTGACGTCGATGCTCGGCATCTGCATGCGAACGTTCGGGCTATAGCGGATCTCGTCGAGCGAGTAGCGCCGATCGATCCGCTGCACCGGCGGAGCTCGCATCGTGTCGTAGATCACCTGCGGTGACGCCTCCTGGGCGTCGACGATGTAGCGGTCGTAGGGGATGCTGACCACCGGCGGCGGCACGTCGACATAGAAGCCGCCGACCGCGCGCGGATCGCGGTAGGTGTTGTCAATGATGATGATCTCGTGGCCGCGCGGATCCCTGCGAATTCGTCGCAGCAGCTGACCGTCTGCGCCGACCACGGTGATCACCTCGCTGCCGTCCGGACGGATCACGACGGTGCGGGTTTCGCCGCCGACCGTGTCGGTGCGGATGTCGCGCGCGCCGTAGCGGAAGCGATAGAGATCGTTGCCGCGCACATAGGCCTGCCCGCCCGGATCGCGGATGATGATGCGGTCCGGCTCGGTGTAGATCGTGCGGCCGCCTTCGACGACCTCCTGCCGCTGATTACGGTAGTCGGCGATGGTCGCACCGATCACGGCACCGGCCACCACGCCCGCACCAATTGCGAGCGGCGTCAGGTCACGCTGCGGCGGCCGCGGCGGTGGCGGCAGGGGCGCTGCGACCGTGGGCGCGGCGCGGAAGGCCGG
>NZ_BSOW01000047.1 GCF_030160715.1 Bradyrhizobium iriomotense | reverse complement strand
GATACCGTGCACATGTACGTCGCAAGAAAAAACGTACTCGAAAATCGCGAAATACCCCCTATTTTAAAGGGCGAATGTGTTTCGCGACAGAAACTAGACTAAGTCGTCCAAGTGCCCGCTGCATTTCGGCGGCAACACTCCGCCCCGTCAATCGGGGCCACTGGCGCTCGACGACTTGCGTTCCTCGAACGTCGCGTCGACGATCTGATAGAACGCCATCGGGCTACTGGCGACTTCCCACACCGCCAAAATAACGTGATAGCCCGTGCGCTTTGGCAGGTCGCACAGGTGCTCGGTGGGCTCCTGGGGAATGAGGTTGGCATTCGGATCCCAAAAGGGCTGGCCTGGATTCTGAACCGTGCAGAATGGCTTCACCTCGAACTGCGCGCGCGCGAGCGGCGAGGACGGATTCCAGCCCATCCGTGTGATGAAGTAGTTCCAACGCCTCGTAAGGTGAACCGAGCCGTATTCCCACTTGAACTTCTGCTTCGCGCCGGAGTGCAGCGGAATCTTCTCCCAGCGCGTCGGCGTCTGCTCATTGAGCAAGGGCACATCACCGCGCACGCTGCTGCCGGCGATGTGGCCGTCCTCTGGTGGCGCCGCATTCTGCACATCGGTCGGCGCGGTAGAGTCTAGCAGCCCTCCCTTCATAGCGGGGAAGAACTTGCCGCTCTCCATCGAGCTTGCCCTTTGCAAATTAATTGGACAATCCTTGTTCCTGTGTTCGGCACACAGCACGACGCGTGAGGCTGGTTCGGTGAGGCGACCTTGCGCGAACGCGCTCGCAACGACGAACAGCGATGCCGCGCCGCCGAAGAGCGCACTGGACCAGGGTCGAAATAGACGCCTCATAGTTCTTTTCGTAATTGTCGGATTGTCGGTCGAAGAAGGGCCGCGAAACCGAACCCGGTGACTGCCATCAGGCCGCCCGGCCCCGTAGGTGGTCAGCGAACAGCCCGCTGCCCGGCAGCGCTCGCTTGCACCTCGCTCTCTCCAATACCCAAGGCTATTCCAATAACGGCGCGTATGCCGGCCAATTGAGCCGTACGGCAGTGGCGGGTTGATTATTTCAAGTAGCTTCGCTTTAGACATGAGAAACCTCTTCATCCGCTCTCCTTGGCACCCCGTTACACTTTCTGCTTGCGGGCAAGGCGTGCCATGGGATGTAGCAAGTCACCTAAAATGTCGTGGTGCACGCCGCTCAAGACGCGCGCCACCAATCCATCCAGGCCGACAGCTAGCTTAAGTTTATTCGAGCGCCGCGAAGCCATTATCGAGCTCGGCGACGCCTCATCTCGGCGCGACAGGCGTAAGCCTTGCCTTCCGGACGCGATACAGATCGAAGCCACTTGGGAGTGCGGCTCGCGCGGCGCGGCGGATGCGGCGCAGCTTCAATCGGCGGGATCGCATTCATGGTGTAGCGTCTATGGCATCGATTTGGATCCAATTGAGCAAGTAGCATCTGACCGCGCGGCACAGGTGTCTGCGATGTCGCGGTGTTCCTGCAATTGACGTGCCGTTAGACAGACGCATTTTGCCTTCTCGAAGAGCGGCAAAACGACATGCTTCGTGCGAGGTCGACGTACTTGTGTCGGGCTACTGCCAACGTGTCGCGAAGCCGACGTCGAGCAGGAAAACTTGCAGCGCGAGAGTTGGCTCAGTTTCTGCATGGTTGCAGGCATCATGTAGTGAGTGCCGCCCCGAAGAAATGTTGTTTCGGTAGCGGCGTCGAAAGAACCGGAAGTCTCACGTGATGCGCAAGGTGTCTATTGCTGCCGTTCTAGTGCTCGTCTCATCCCATGCTATCGCGAACGACGATTTGCTGATGGCGGCAGAACGAATTTTCAAACCGATCCCATCTGCCATCCCCGCGGTAAAAGACAATCCTGTCACGACCGAGAAAGCCGAGCTCGGCAAGATGCTGTTTTTTGACCCTCGGCTCTCGGCGAGTGGGATCATTAGCTGCAATACGTGCCATAATCTCGGCACCGGCGGCGTCGACGCCGGTCCGACATCCGTTGGTCACGGCTGGCAAAAGGGACCGCGTCGAGCGCCAACCGTCTACAATGCGGTGTTCAATGTCGCGCAGTTCTGGGACGGACGCGCGGCGGATCTCAAGGCACAGGCCAAGGGACCCGTTCAGGCGAGCGCCGAAATGAATGCGACTCCGGGTCACGTGACGAGGACGTTGAATTCGATGGAAGACTATGTCGGCAAGTTCAAGCAAGCGTTCCCGCGTGATACACCGCCGGTCACCTTCGACAATTTCACGAAAGCGCTCGAGGCTTTTGAAGCGACCCTCACGACACCGGCGGCTCCGTTCGACCAGTATTTGAATGGCGATGCCAACGCGCTGGACGATCAGCAAAAGGCGGGATTGCGGCTGTTCATGAACAAAGGATGCGCCTCCTGCCATAACGGAATCAATATTGGGGGACAGGATTTTTTCCCGTTTGGTGTAATCAAAAAGCCTGATATCAAATTGCTTCCTGCGGCCGACAAGGGACGGTTCGCGGTCACCACGGCCCCCAGCGACCAATACGTATTCCGCGTCGCTCCCTTGCGCAATGTTGCCTTGCGGGCTCCCTACTTCCATTCGGGTCAGGTTTGGACTCTCAAGGAAGCCGTGGGAATCATGAGCGAAGTCCAGCTCGGCGCCAAGCTCAGCGAGAAGGAGAACAACGATATTGTTGCGTTTCTTAATTCACTGAGCGGGCGCCTGCCCAAGATCGAGTATCCGATACTGCCAACGCGCACAAAGGAGACGCCGCCACCCTCCTTGAGCAGATAGTGTCGTTCTTCTACAAACGGGATCGCTAGGCGTCGGATCGATCTTGTCTACGGTTTACTTGCGGCGCGGCTGCTGCGTTGGCAGCGGCCGCGATTCCGAGTGCATTCAGGCCCATCGAAGTGATCCCCAAGCAATCGCGACCCTCTCCATGTCGGCCGGAAGAAGCACCGGATCAGGGTGAAGAACAGCAAGCATCCCGCGATCGGCCTGAGCGCTGTAACGGAGGTCAGATGACGACAGTCATTCAAAATCTGCTCGCCCGAAAGCAGAAGCTCATTGAGCAACTTGATTTGACCCAAGACGTCGAGCAGCGCGAGGAGATAGAGCGTCAGCTTGAGCAGGTAAACACTGCCCTTGACCTTCTTGATCGACCTAAGCAGGCTCGCAAGTGAGAACACGAGACCAAAGCCCAACGCGATCTGTAGAGCTTCTGGTTTTCCAGCAAAGACCCGCTCTGGATCCTGTTGCCGAGCCTCAGCGTCGCGCCCTCGCTGAAACGTCGGCCAATGACGACGCAAGATGGCGGTTCCAGAATTAACCTGCAGCGGCGACATCAAGCTTAATGCAAGGGTTTGTTTGCGGTGGCGCTGCGCGGCGTCTAGGCTCGCCGCACCGGACATTGCCCCGTCCGGGTCCACCCGAGGCGAAGCCGTCGCGCCAATATACTCGGCGCGGCGCTTCGTTTGGTCGAAAGCGTTATCCTGCGCGCAAGCTGCTGTCCGCCGTTTCCTTCGCCTGTCTCTGAATCACTTTGCTCGCGCTAGTCGTTGCTGAGTTAACCCGCTTGGGCGTAGAGGCCGCGGCCCCGACGCAGCAACACCAAGCTGCTCGGCTCCGCTGAACGATCAGCCTTCCTCACTCTGGCGCGATCGTCGCAAGCCCAGCTTCGATGATTGCGATTTCTTGGCTGACTTGCGCGACGGTTTGTCTTGGATCGATGCCGGTGACGCTGCTTAGTTGCCTCAGCAGCTCCCGCCGGTGCGCAAGAAGCTTCTCCAGCGCGGCACGATCGTTTAGCCTGACGTAGCCGTTGACGATTAACTCAACTGAATGCGACATCTACCACCCAAACAAACAATGCTCCCAAAAGGTCGATCTAGCAGATCACGACAGCGGCGCGGAGCATCGCACAGCGAAAACCTTGATTGGTAAGACTAACGAGCAAAGCTCCTTGTCGCCATGCATTAACCGCGCCCATTCTAATAGCGGTCGCGAAGGTGCCGATGTTTCGCGTAACTGGCGCCTTCGCGGCAAGGGGCCGCCGCTTCCAGAATCGGCGGCCCCGCCCAACGCGAGCGACCAATGCCAGGGCGGCTGCCAAATGACAGGAAACGCGTCACTGTATCATCCGCGACTTTCCTTTCGAAGACGCTGGCATACGCCTCAATGGAAAAACGTGCCATCCTCCTGGCAGGCTCGTTCTTACTCAAAATGATCCGGCAAGGAGCCGTGAACACGAATAGCATTTAGCAATGTTCATCGGCCATCGTACGCAACAACTTATGATGAGCCCCCCAGACAGACGCTCATTTGAACGCATCGTTCAGGATCGCCGCAATCCTGGCGCCGGCGAGCGCAATCCGCTGGTTGGCGATCCTATGCGCCCTCGATTGATAAGCCTTCGTGAGTTTGTACGGGCCGTCGCCGCCGCGGATCGGCGGCGCGTACACTGACGTCTTGGCGATCTGGAAGCTCTCCTGAATCCAGTCGTTCTCGTCCGTCGATCCGGCATCCACGGTGCGAAGATCCGCCGCGGCGTCGATGGCATCCTGTGGTGGCGCGCTGGTCGGTCCCAACAACCCATCCCAGAAGGCGTGGAGCTCTCTGGCGCTTCCACATTTGGTGCAACTGATCTTCACGTCGTTCCCGCCGGCGTCGCCATCCTGCTCGGCGTGCGTGAAACGGGAGGTCGCGTGCAGCGGTTGGTGCAGGTCACTGATGAGATGCAGCAGCCAGGAAAGATCGTATGAGCGTACGTCGTCCGATGCCGTCTTGTCCGCAAGCGTCTTCTTGAAGACAGCGACTTGAGTCTGCGCGTTGGGCGATTGCGGCTGCTGCAATGTGGTGCCATCCGTCGAGAACGGTTCGTCAATGAAATGCCAGTACTTGTGGCGAAAGTGATCGGCATAGCCGATATTCTGCGACGCTTCGGGCGTCTGCGGCGCGACATCGCCGTTTCTGTCGCCATCGTTGTGATAGTCGCTGAGCGATTTGATCTGATCCGGCCACGTTGCCGCCTTGACGAACGCGACTTGGTCGCGCTGGTTCGCTGGCACGCCCTGGATCCAGCCATCGTATTGAGGATTGAGCTTCAAAAGGCGCGTGGCTTCCTGCTTGGCGGCTGGCGTCAGCTGATTCCAGGCCAGCGCAGCTGCCTCCATGTGTCCGAAATTATTCCAGGCCTTGGCGGGCGCCCCAAAGAGCACTGCACAGCCCAGCGCGATCCAGAAACGTGACTTCATGGAAAATCCTCACTGATGAAAAAGTTGAAAGAACTCGCTTACGTTGCGACCATGTATTCATACACGTCATTTATAACTTCGAAATGAAGGAAAGACCGTGCTTGCCACGCAGAGGTCTCCAAAGAGAGCTCATATCAAGCGCTGATCGTATTGCCGGCGAGGTTTTGCCTTAAGGGCCACCCGGTGCCATCCCACAATCACGCAAAGGTCCCAATCAGTTCAATCAGCAATCACGACCGCAGTGACGCGCGGCCTGCACGAAACCTTAAGAGCTTAAGCCGACGGAGGTCTTTCAGACCTAGAGGGCCCGCCGGGATGCGCCGCCCTATTGATCCACGACATTGTGGCGACCCCAACTTCAAGCCAGCATGAAGCGGCAGTCAGCAAGGCAACGAGCCCAACAGGAACGAGATCTTGCGCATCGCGCCCAAGGAAGGCACGCGGGTTGCGGTAAAGGAAGGCGACGTTTGCTAAGTGACAGCATCGGTAGCAATCATAGCCGCAATATTCTCTCCGCGTTACTACATCTCGCAGGTAGCCAGTACCCAACGGCCGAGAACAGGTCGTGCAGGTTCGCTCGCCGTGCGGGGTGCGGTGATTCACCAGGATGAATTTCATAGCATGACCCCGTTAGGGTGCTCCGTCCGTGCCTTGAGATTTTGCCCGTGGTTCGAGTTCGAAAGGGCGCCACTCTCGGGCGACCGCAGATCACATGCGAAAGCGCGGGGCCGATTGCGACGAATATCCTGGACTGGCAGTAACAACCGCTTACCGGATTGGTCACTCGAGAGGCATCCAAAATGAAGAACGCAATGCAATCTTCTTCAAGATCTCTGTGATACCCGGCGGTATTAGGCGGCTCGCAACCAGCGAAGCCATTTTTGATCGGCTTCCCGCCGCGCCTTGAACCGGTCGATGCATTTCTTGGAACAAAGAGCCGTTCTCCAGCAATAGTAGCGGATCAGACCGAACTTTCCACCGCAGATCGCACAACACCTTGCTGAACCATGCTCCGAATTATGGAAGCTGTTTTGCATTCTCGCCTCCTGTCGGCGTTAGTGGGCTTTTCCTTCGGCGCAGCACGACGCGCACGCGACGTGCGGCTTCACCCCGGCGTCCAGCCGTCCGGCTTGTACAGACACCGCGCAATCGCTTGATGTGCACCGATTTGACGAAGCAACCGCTCCAGTGGAGGGCTTCGCCAAGGCTGCTCACAATAAGCGTAATTTGATCTTGATTAGTGCAATCAATAGCCGTCTGAAGTCTAAATCCTGCGCTCTTCTGCCAATTTCTGACGAATTTTAACTGGATTGATCCGATGACACGCATTTGGCAGCGCTGCGGACAGTTAGCATCGATTAGCACTGTCAAAAAACGGCATTCCCGCCTCGAGCTTCTCGATCAGCATGGCCACTGCGAGCCAGCCGAGGTGTGACCTTTGTGTTTGGCGAGCTGACGTGCTGCGCTACTCTAAGAAGACGGACGGCAAGAAGACGGACGGCATGTAGAATGAAATTTTAGTATCTGCGTTTCGATATCGCACCGCTCAGAAAAGGTGGGTTGCGCGGGCGGCGGGCAACGCACAACCACCACACGACGAGATCGGTCGAATCGGACAGAGACAGGACGGTGGTCGCTCAATCGGCCGTCGTTTCGCTATGCGCTTGTGACGTCGCGCCCGTGCTCAGCAGTAAGCACGGCGCGTAGCGGGTCATGCCTTTTTGCTACGCAGCGTCGCCGCGCTCGATGTCGTCGCTAGAGCTTGATCGCGTATTCCGTGCTCACTTCCGGCCTAAGAATTACGTTATCGATCAGCCGCGTCGAGCCGACGTAGGCCGCAGCACACAAGGCAGCAGGATGACGCAAGGGACTTAAGGCCGGCTCAAGCGTGTCGGCATCGACGAGCTCGATGTACTGCAGCCGGTCGACTTCATCCAAATGCCGCCTGGCGATTGCGATAAGCTTCTCGCATTGGCGCTCGCCTGCACGAAATTCGGCCTCCGCAGCGAATAGAGCGCGACTGATCGCAAGAGCTCGCTGGCGGTCTTCTTTACTGAGGTATCGATTGCGGCTGCTCATGGCGAGCCTGTCCGGTTCCCGAACGGTTGGCACGGTGACGATCTCGATCGGAAGATTGAGATCAATTGCCATCCGACGCACGACCGCACATTGCTGGAAATCCTTCTGTCCAAAAAATGCGATATCCGGCCGCACCATGTTGAACAGCTTGCAGACGACGGTCGCGACACCACGAAAGTGTCCAGGCCTGAACGCCCCGCACAATGATTTTGCGAGCTCGCCGGGTTCGACGAAGGTCTCAAACTGAGCTGGATAGACCTCCCGCGCATCTGGAGCGAAGACGATCGCGACACCGGCCTCACGACACAGCTTTTCATCGCGCAAAAAGTCGCGCGGATAAGTGCTGAGGTCCTCGGTTAGGCCGAACTGAGTGGGGTTGACGAAGATACTTACGACCGTGAGGTCGCATCGCGCACGACTCGCCTCGACCAATGCCATGTGGCCATCGTGCAGGTAGCCCATTGTCGGTACGAAGCCAACTCGTTTGTCACGAGCTTTTGCAAGAGCGCTACGAAGCTCAGCGACCGTCGTAATTGTTTGCATGTTTGAGCTTTACATCAGGTTGGATTGGAAGGCGCCCAGTTTGCGATCGCATCGCTCAACCCTTCGGGAAGTCGATAGGATTCTTGTGGCGTCGGGAATGTACCGGTGCGGACATCTGCGGCCCAGCGTGACAGCGCCTCCTGCAATAACAGAAAACCCTCGACATAGGTGCGAACGAATTTTGGCCGATGACTTTCAGTCAAGCCAAGCACATCGTGGAACACAAGCACCTGACCCGAACAACTGGGGCCGGCCCCGATTCCAATCGTCGGTATTGTCAGGGAGTTGGTCGCTCGGGCGGCGAGCTCGGCTGGGATACCCTCCAGGACGAGAGCGAAGCATCCGGCCTCCTGCAGACAGTGGGCGTCGTCGAGCAGGCGCAGGGCATTATCGGCGTTGCGGCCCTGCACCTTGAAACCACCCATAACATTGACGCTCTGCGGCGTCAGGCCGAGATGGCCCATCACGGGAATCTCACAATCGACCAAGGCGCGCACGATTTCGGCGCGCTTGGCCCCACCCTCGAGTTTCACGGCGTCGGCCCCTCGCTGCAGGAAGCCTCCGGCGTTGCGGATCGTCTCCTCGGGACTGAGGTGGAAGCTTAGAAAGGGCATGTCGGCTACAAGCAAGGCACGAGGCTTTGTGCGCGCCACGGCTTCGAGATGATGGTTCATCATCGCCATGCTGACCGGCAGCGTGTTATCGAAACCGAGGCAGACATTGCCAACGCTATCCCCGACAAGGATGATGTCGACGATGGGGTCGGCGATGCGTGCCGTCACCGCATCGTAAGCGGTGGTCATGACCGCACGTCGTCCCTCCCCCTTCCACCGCTGCAGCACTGGAATCGTGACGCGTTCAACAGGCGAGTCCGAAATATGGCTCATCTTAAGTCCGATCCGTCGACTAACCCACATACCCAGAGTCGTCGCTTCCTTGGGAAGGCGAGAGAAATTTGTCAACGGTGAAGAGAAAAAAGAAAGCGATCTCTCCAAAGTTAACGGAGGGCGTCCAAAAACATCCAATGATTGCGCGATCATCGAATAAGACTTTCCAGATGCCACCGACATACGGACCGATTGCGCGGCGGGCGCGCGCCGGTTTGCCGGCTGGACGACCGTTCCACTTTCTCATCTCGGCGTTACCGAGAAGATCTCGCCAACTCGGCGACCCGTCGATCCCGGGATATCGGGATATCGGGCTCCACGGATGCGGTGATTTCGTAGTCGTTGATACGGAAGATACATACATTCGGCGGGCCGGTCGTATCGCTGGTCGTTGTCCAAGTCGAGCGATTGTCGCGTAGACGACATAAAAGCCGAAAACGCCGGGAATACGCATCGCGGCCCGCTGGCATCGATCCTGCACACCACAAGCGGCGTGGAAGCGGGCGCTACAACGTTGGCCGTTGGGAGCTTCGTTGCAGTTAGCGCGCGCGTCGTCTTCGTGAGGTGATATGCGATCTGGAGTTCTTGTTGGGGGAGCTGCAACAGTTGCGCTCGTTGCATGCGGTGTCGCTAATTCGGCGGATCTCGACCCGGTGATCAAGCTGCCGCCGACAGTGTGGAGCTGGACCGGAGCGTATGTCGGCGTCCACGGCGGCGGTGGCTATGGCCAAACATCCTTCAGTGACCCCTACGGCCCGCCAATCTATGGCGACGCCATCAGTACCCCTGTATTCATGGCCGGAGGTCAGGTCGGCTACAATTGGCAACGGTATAGGTGGGTTTTCGGCGCCGAACTCGACGCGAGCTATACTGTCTCCGATGGGACTAACAGCTGCTTTGCCTTCTCAGGAATTGCTGTGATCGACACTTGCAAGGCAGGTCCGAACGTCTTTGTCACAGGGACCGCGCGTGTCGGTTATACCTTTGGCCCGCAGGGCCGAACGCTGGCCTACGTCAAGGCAGGCGTGGCCTGGCAAAACAATCGCGGCGAAATCGCCAACAACAACGAATTCCGGGCGGGGACCTTCGCTGGGTACCCGCGGCAGACAACGCAATTCGACTACGGCCGTTTCGGTGGGACCGTTGGAGCGGGCGTTGAGCAAGCCCTCACGCCTGCTTGGTCTGTCAAATTCGAGTACGACTATATGGGGTTTGGCGGGCCCCATCTAGCCACCCCTCCGACCATGCAGTATCCGCCCGTTGCAGTCATCCCCGGCAACACAACCAGATTATCCAGCAACTATCACGTCGGAAAGGTCGGCTTGAATTACCATTTTGACGCCACGCCGAGCGCGCCCAAATGGTCCGACGCGCTGCTGTACCCGGAAAGCGCGCCCCCCAGCGTGAAGCCTGGCGATTGGTCGGTCGAAAGCGGCTCACGGGTCTGGCTCAGCCGAGGAACATTCCAATGGGACTTCATCCTTCCGCCCCCAATGCCTGGAGATGGCGGCATTCCTAGTTCAAGGCTCACCTATCACGGGCTGGATGGCATTTCCGGCGAATTGTTCGGGCGTCTTGATAGTCCCTGGGGGATATTCCTGAAGGGCAATATCGGCGTCGGACGTTTCAACAAAGGAAAGCTGAACGACGAAGATTCCAGCATCGGTGAAGTGGCCTACAGCAACACGCTGTCAGGCCAGGCGAATGGAAAATTCATGTATTACACCGCTGATGCCGGTTACGATTTTCTACGCGGTCGCACCTATAAGCTGGGGGCATTTGTCGGATGGACCTATTACGGTCAGAAGTCGGATTCGATGGGATGCTTGCAGACCGCCTCGTCCTTGCCGTTCCGGCCATGCGCCTTGCCGCAGCAGCTCATCGGCACTCAAGACAGCAATTGGAATGCGTCGCGCATTGGTTTTAGCGCTGAGGCCATGCTGCTTGAGCGCTGGCGCGTGACCGCCGACGTCGCTTACCTGCCATGGACCGACTTCAGTGGTCGCGACAACCATCTTCTCCGCGACAACACAACTTTCTACGATCAGCGCGGGAACGGTGGCGGGGGTGTTCAGATGGAAGGGACGCTATCCTATTTCCTCAGCAAAAACTTCAGCGTTGGCGTTGGTGCCAGGTATTGGGCAATGTGGACCAAGAACGACAGCGATGTCACCTATAACTGCAGCGGCTGCAACGGCCCCGGTACTCTGGTTCAGACCCCTCTTCTAGCGAAGTACAGCATGGAGCGATGGGGCACGTTCTTACAGGCCTCCTACAGGTTTGACTGAAGTGCGCTGCTGCCGGTGATGGAGTCCAAGATCAGGTGTTTTGTCCAGCCGGCGGTAGTGAAAAGAGACGTTCAGTCGCGAGTTTAAGATCACCCTCCCCAAGCTGATCAGGAGCGCGTGATGTACACCCTCACCGACGACCGCGCGCGCCAGGAGGCGGTGTGGCAGGCGCTGGGTTGGAAGAAGGGGTCCCATGTCACCGCAGGGCTTTGACCGAGGAGCAGGCGGCCAGTGACCGGCGCGCGCAGTTTGTCGGGACGGAAGCCTATGTTGAGGCAGGCGGTGTCGTCACCCGCGCCTACGATCCCTCACCGAGGGGTGTCAGCGACCGGGTGAATGCCGCCACCGATTAGTCTCCGAGCATACCGGCTCATCTTGATAATTGCTCTGCGGCCCTTTGGGCCACACAAGATGGCCAACTCTCGAGAGACCCATGAAATCCATTCAATGTGAAAGCCACGAGCTCGAACGACATCGACCTCCTTCACTCGGGCAAGCGTTCCGAACTTCTGCGATGTCCACGCTGCCGTGAGGTGGTCCGGTATGCGGAACGCACGCGCATAACGATCGACGGTCGCGCGGTCGCGACGAGTTCGGCCGAGACTTCGAAATGAAGCGACGTGATGCCGCGCCCCATCGCCCGGCATTACCGTTCGCCTAAATGCTTTTGACCAAGCAAATCTAAGGGGCCTGGCGTCTGAAGGGGAGTGCTTGTGCTCGGCCGCAGCCGTTTCCAAGTCTTCCGCGCTGCGCTTTTGCAGACCGAGAAATACCCCACGGGCTGCGTCCGCCCTTGCACTTGCCTCACCGGTCTCGCTGACGGGCAGGGCCTCAGCGCGGCTTTTGCGCTGAAACCTGTAACCACAAAGGAGACCCAAGATGACCAAGAACACCCAACCCAAGAGCGGCAGCGAGATTTTCGTGCCGCGGAACATGCTGAAGAAGTCGCCCCCGCAACGTGCGCAAGGGCGCGCATGCGGCGGCGGAGGTCGAGGCGCCGGCGGCCAGCATCGCCGCGGGGCGGACTCAACGCGCCGTGACACGTCCGGTCCGCCCCTCCATCACCGAAGCCCTGGACGATGACGGTGTGCCGAGCAAAGCAAGCTGCGTGCCGACCGCGAAATTAATGGGTTGATAAACGGCCGGGTAGACTACTGCTGTTTCTTTACGTTCAACTGTCCGTTCCAGAGTGTCACCTGGAACAGGCCACGTTTGCGATAGTTTCTGGTAGGCTGCCGGCACATTGATTGCAATCGTATCGAATTGCTTGCCGCACGCTTTGCGGGCTATCGAGACACCAACCTTCTTGATCTCGACGGTCGCATCAGAAGGCAGCGACGTGGACACGTCCCTTCCGCCTTTCAGCACATAAGCTCCTACGTCCACCCGATTGAGGTCTTCAAACTTGGGCTCCGGCACTTTGTGCCCGATATCTGGAGCGTACCAGGCCGTCACCTGGACAACTGCACACTCTTGGACCAAACGGCGGAATGTTGATGCAGTCCCTATCACGCCCTCTCATACTGCCCGCTCCGGTCGCCACCAGGCCACCTACCGCGCAGTTCTGCGAGGAGCTGCCGATGTTGCTCGTGTCTACCCATGCCGCGGCGCA
The DNA here is from genome assembly GCF_030160715.1 of Bradyrhizobium iriomotense. Taxonomy (GTDB): domain Bacteria; phylum Pseudomonadota; class Alphaproteobacteria; order Rhizobiales; family Xanthobacteraceae; genus Bradyrhizobium; species Bradyrhizobium iriomotense. Next base: position 45,810 of record NZ_BSOW01000047.1, on the reverse strand, counting down.
CTGGATTTCCTGCGCGCCAGCGGGGAATTCGAATCGAACGCCAGCAGAAGTCGTTTGCTCACAACCCATCGCCGCGGATGCGATACGAGTGGCGATGTCGTGCGGGTCCCCGAGTATTTTACTTGTAAGTCATAGAGATCGGCACCAGGAAGGGCGTTGGCATTGAACCTCAATCCTTCTCGGAAGTCCAGGCGACAGGCCAGAAACCGCCATCACGGCTGTGGCGGGAGCACACTAAGGAATGTACAAGACGGCAAATAGTACGAGCGCGGCAAGAGCGCAGATCACCAATGTCTTGCTGACCAGCGCACGTCTCTCGATTTGCTCGGCCGCATAACCGAAACTTCGCGCGAGATTGAGTAAGCCGTCTCGTTCGAGCTCTCCTGTCGAGTGCTCAGCCTGTAGCAGGTAACTCTGCTCCAGCCGCCGAAACACTTTCGCATCTCGCACTCTGCGCGCCTGCACAGCCATACGCATTGCCCCCATCACAAATGCCGCTCACGTCGCGGTGAAGTAATGTCGTCGCCGTTGTGAGATGCGCGAAAGCTATCCGCGAAGTGCGAGATGGATATGACTGTTAGCCACCAAATCAGATAGTTGAGACGACAGCATCTTATTAGCACACTCCGAGGATTCTGCCCTTCACTCGGAGGAGAGGCCATGAGGCTTGATGATGAAAAGGAAAGAGAAGGCGAAAAGGGAGCAATGACGGGCGGAGGAAGGCACGAATTTTTCGTGGTGAATCTGACCAATGAAAAGCTCAAGGGGCATGTTTTGTGGAGAAGCAGCCGCAACGAGATCAAGCTCGACGTCAATGGTCTTGAACCTGGCAGGAGTTCACCGCGCAAGCAGTTTTTCCCGTCCGGTGGTCATCGGGATTATTGGCGATGGTCAGAGCTAGGCAGGGAATACCAGTTGAACTGTTACGATCGCGATACTTACGCGGCTATAACCATCAGCGGCTACGGAATCGGGGTGCTTGTTACCGACACGAGCCCCGATACGTGGAAGTGGTAGCACGAACGTCAACGACAATTGCGTCCTATTCAGCTTCGGCGGAGAAAAACCGCGCGCTCCCAGCCTGGGTGCCCGACAGTGGCTGTGTAGTTCACGCCTTGAATGGTGAGATTTGTCTGCGGCTCAGCAACGCTTGGCAGCACGTTATGCAAGCGCATCCCGTGCATGAAGTCTTCCGTCGCCCACTGGTCGCCGTGCTGCCAGTTCTGGGGAAGGTACAAATCTAGATCCGGCACCGCAAGCGGCGCGTGAACCGCGAGATATGCCGGGCGGGAGGTCGATGCCCCGATGTCCCACAGCGGCGAAGGATTTGGCTGATTAACACTGGCCGTCGGCGAATGGGTGGGTGAAGCCAATATCTCCAAAAGCTCTGCTGTGTCTAAACTTTCGGTTGGTAGCTGGTCAGCTTTATCCGCTGCCCGCCAAGTCTCCTCAGGAGCGACAGCCTGGACTGGCAAGGGTAACGCTGGGCTTGGCTGATCAACGCTGTCCGCCGGCGAATGCGTGGGTGAAGCCAAAATCCCCAAAAGCTCTGCTGTGTCCAAACTTTCGGCTGGCAGCTGGCCCGTTTGATCCGAGGCATTCCGAAGCTCCGCCGGATCGTAAATCGACCGCGAGGGGGTGGGTTGATCATCCAGGCGTCGCAGAAGCTCCTCTGAGTTGACACTTGCCACCGGTGACTGCACGGTCGGAGCCTCCGCGTGTCGAGAGCTGCCCGCGGCGTCACCTTGCGCGTTGCGGTAATCGCGGATGATGTTCAACCCTGTGATTAGATTCTTGTTGCTTGAGTATAGGCGTTTCGCCCGCCTGATCAGAGACCCGTGATCTAGCTTAGCAATTCCTTGGCCTTCATCTTTGAGCACTCCAGCAAACCTGTAAAGTTTGTCGGTATAGCGTTTGACGGTATGCTCGGGGCGCCCGCTGGCAAGAACCGCACTATCGATGAGATCCTTGTCCTCCCTCGATGGAATATATTCATCCTCTCGACGAGGGACACGAGCAGCTAAAAAATCGGGCTCACGGTACTCGCGAAGCACCTCCAACACGGAGGGCATTTTCACGTCATCCCCGAAGGACTCCTTAACGTAAGCGACCAGGGAATTGTGATCGCTCGCGGCAATTGTTTGCCCCTGAGACTCGAGACTCTTCGCCAATCTGCGAAGAATCTGCTCATTGTTCTCGGCGGTACTAGGCGTCCATCTTCGACGTCCAGCAGCCGCGCGGATGGCTGCCTCGATCAGGCTCCCATCCTCTACAGAAGGAACGTAACGTCGGCAGCCATCTGAGGCCCTGGGCTCGCGGTACTTACGAAGCGCATTCAATGCGGTAACCATTGATCCATCAGTGGGAAAGAACGCGTTAGCGTGCCAGAGCAAAGAATCGTGATCAAGCGCATCGATCGTCTGGCTCCGAAACCCAAGATGATTTCCCAATACGCGAAGAGCCCAGGTATAAGTGCCGACCGTGTGCGATTGTACATTCCTCCCAAAATGCTCGGCTGCCGCGTCGATGAGGGTCCGGTCTTTTTCAGTTAGATGAGGATAGCGGGGGTCTGGGGTTGCGCCCGCGGGCGGAGCGGCATTGGCCTGGCGCCCTTCCGCCAAGCGCTGCTCAAAATCCTCTTGCCCGGCCTGTCCCGCTTGCTCTTGTTGCAATATGGCGTGATGCGCCTCCGGCCGGCCTGACACATCGAATGGATCAACGTTGTTTGCGTCCACGCCAGCCTTACCTTCACAAGGTCGTCGAAAAGGATCGTAACTACCAGGGCTAGCTTTCGAGAAGCTGACTGAAATAGACCCCGAGCGCGGGACAGGCATGGCCGACAGCGCGATCCCTATAACTCTAACTCAATATTTCTGCCTACTCTTGTGTGCCTCGATCTCTCCTAAACATCCGCGGCCCTCCGTAGCGATCCGCTGACCCGGTTGCCCGAAGCGGAGACCCAAGCCCTTCGCGACCGCCTAAAGACGGGATAGCATGCACAAAGCTAGAAGGTGAACTCGAGAGCAGGCCGAATTCGGCCGCTCCCCTATGCTGGTTTGCCCGCGCCACCATCGCGCAGACGGTGGTGAGCTCGCGTACCACCGCGCTCGGATCCAGGCCGTGACGCAAGCGTCAGGCCGACGAAGCCAACGCTGCGGGCAAGGTTTGTGATGAGTCTGGGGCCGCCGGCAAACTCCGGCGGTCTCTAGTTTTACGCGCTCTGCCGCTCGTCAGAATTGAAACGAGCGGGTCCGTATTCCGCAACAATCCACTTGCTCGTCGTGACGTTGCCGCCCATTTCGTTCTCTGTTGCCAGACGCGCTGCTTCGAGCCTGGCCTCGGCAACGGCCAAACTGTCAAATGTGCCGACCAGCGTTGTGTTCGGCAGCCGATATCGCACGTTGTTTGAGCCAAGAATCCACAGTTTCCAACCCTGCGCCGCTGCTTGCTTCAAAAAGGTGGGGTGCGGATCAGGCCTGGTCTCCTTCAAATCATACGACGCAAGATAGGTAGGCATTCGGAGACCCCCAGTGAGAGCAAATAATCACATGGTCAAATAATTCTGCAGGAATTTCAGATGATCACGACCTGACCCCGGCGAGAAAGCCATCGACTTCCAGTTTGAGACGATGGCTGCTTTGGGCCAGCGCATTCGCAGATGTCAGTACCTGCGAGGATGAGGCCCCTGTACTCGAGGCGCTCCCTGCAACCTGGCGGATGTTACTGGCGACCCGCGTCGACATTTCTGCCGCATGTTGAATATTCTGCGCAATGTGTCGAGTTGCTGTACCCTGTTCTTCGATGGCAGCAGCAATCGTCGAGGCGATCTGCGAGATCCTGCCGATGCTGCTGCCGATCTCCGCGATCGCGGTAACTGACTCCTCTGTGGCCGCTTGGATATCTGCGATTTGTTCTGCGATGTCCGAGGTCGCCTTGGTTGTCTGCCTTGCCAGCGACTTTACTTCGTGCGCCACAACAGCAAAGCCGCTACCGATCTTGCCCGCACGCGCAGCCTCGATCGTTGCATTGAGAGCTAAAAGATTTGTTTGCCTGGCAATTGCGGCGATCAGCTCAACCACGCCCCCAATCTTTAGTGCCGCCGCCGACAGGTGCTTTATCCTTCGGTCGGTTTCTTCGGCCTGACGCACGGCTCCTCTTGCAATTTCTGCAGATTGCTCGACCTGGCGTCCAACCTCCATAGCCGACGCCATCAAGTCCGCGGTACGTGCAGCGACAACCCGAACACCGCCTGAAGTTTCCTCCGAGGCTAAAGCCACCTTGTCAGAGACTTCCTGTGTATCGTGCGCCGTGTCCGCCAGGCTGCGAGCGGAAGCCTCGAGCTCAGTCGACGCGGATGAGAGTGTGTCGAGGACGCCGCTGACTGCATTTTCGAACGTGCTTGCAAGGCTCTCAAGCTCCGCCTTCCGTCGCATCCCCGCCAAGCGGTCCTGTTCCATATTCGCGACAAGATCGGCCTGCGCCTTTTCACTCAATTTAAGCTTGAACGATTCCATGGCCTGCGCCATCTCACCGATCTCGTCCGAACGGCCAAGTCCGGGTAGAGTCACCTCGAACTGGCCGGCCGCCAGTTGGCGCATCGCTTTGGTCATACGTGTAATCAGCCGCGCCATTGTCTGTCCGACAACGATGGCAACGAAGCCGATGACGAGCGTGGCAAGCCCAACTCCCCAGCCCAGCATCTGGCGGATCTGCGACGCGCGCGCTTCCGCAGCGGCAGCGCTGGCATCAGCCGCCGCGATCGCTTTCAACAGCAGAGGACGATTTCGGCCGTAGATCTGTCCGAGATCATCAACCTGGTCATCCAATGCTTGTTGCGCAACCAGGAACGCCACGAAGCTCGACCGGTAGGACTCGATAAGCTTCTTCAGTTCCGACTTGGCGGCTGGCGCCAACTCCGAAGCAGCAAGGGCAGTCTCGAACTCGGCGACGCGCTTGTCCAGCTCATCGCCGTACTTCTCCTCCCGCCGCAGCATGAAATCCTTTTCGTGTCGTCGCATCATCAGCATCAACACAGTTAGCTGCGGCTGATTGATCTGCGAAAGCCGTGATTCGGCTTCATGCACGGCGTTGCGCAGCTTGCCCTGGAGGCCATCATTTTCGGCGAATCCGAGCACGCGTTGCGCTGAAACGATGTTGTTGAAACGTGTTGCATAAAGGCCGATTCCGGCACGCAGGAACGACACGTCTTTTAGGGGATTGCTCTCGGACAAGGAGGCAACATACTCCTCGATCTGATCGAGGCCGGCCAGCTCCTTCCTGATGCCTTGGTCGTGTTGCGCGATCAGCGCTTCATCGTGTTTGCGCAAAAACTCCAGTGCAAGCTGCTGCGACTCAAGAAACGCTTCTGAGATCGCCGCCAAGTGAGCACGAAGGTGAATGCTCTGGTCTGCCTCACGCTGAACCTGAGCAACATAATTGAGCCCAAGGACGCAAGTCATCCCTGTGACGACCACGCCCGCTATTCCAAGCATGGCAATCTTGGTTCGCAGGCTTGGGCGAAGACGACGAAGAATTGGCAATATGAGCCGTAGTAGTGCAATGATTGAAGCAAGCATCTGATTGCCCATCAATCCATCATCATTTCGCCGTTTCTGATCAGCACGCTCGAAACGATGGCTCGGCGAGATGCTGACCATTCGCAGCCTCTAATTTGAGTTTGTTACACAAGATTGACGGAGAGATCGGAGTCGATGGGCATGCCGTGACAAAAGCAGGCAGGCTGTGGTTTTGCGCTCTTTGTCCTTCGGCTTGCTCTGCGCGGTCGACCGGCTTACTCGCCGATCGTCGACAGTCGAAAGACAGGTTACGACTTCGGCATATCACGCCCTCGAGCTGCAGACTCGCGCCGTAGGCGGCAGCGCGCGCATAAATCGCGCGATCTTAGGCGCACTTGCGCAGGATTCATGTCGCCGAGATCGGTAACACCGATCTCGGCGGGCATATCACCAAGAGCTTCGTTTTCCGACGCCTTTTTTGATCTCTTCCTTTTGCCGGTTAGCCAGCGGACACTTTTCGAGGAATTCGGCCAAACGATCGCGGCTCATTCATTCGGCATTGGGACCAATCGGAGACGTTCGCCAGCCTCGGTGAGGAATCGCGCGAACAATATCCGTGGAAACTGAAACGGATTGAACAAAAGTGGGGCGCCGTCCCCGAGGACACGTTCAACAACCAGGACGCCTTCGCCGCCGACGCGCAGGCGTGACACCAAGAGCTTGGCAAGGACCTCGCACCGGTCCGCCGCCTACTGGAAGACAAAGAACTGGCGGCCTTCACGCCCCACGACCCTCGGCGAACGGCAGCGACAATCGTGCAATCAGCACGTCTGCCGGTTGACTACGTCAAGGCCCTTCTGAACCACACGACAAGGGCGTGACGCGTGTCTACGCCCGTTGGCATATGTTCGAAGAGAAACGCAAGGCTGTTTTAGCGTTTGAAACACAGGTCGCCAAAATCAGGGGATGACAGCACGGTTGCGATCCGCAACCTTGAGTGTTGATTGCGTCAGCAATGCCCCGCATACTCCCACGGGGGGCTTTCCATGTCTAACTTCTCTACCCCCTGGGGCTTTGCAACGTTTGGGTAGCGCGCTGTCGGTTCGTAAACGATGACCTGCACGTCAAGATTACCCATTGCCGATTCAATCAGCGGCCGAACGCTCTTCCAATCCAAGCCTCCGTTGCCGCTTCCAAGTGGCGGGAGGGCAATCGATTTGATTTTATGCTCGCCAATAAACCGCACTAAATCTTGCAGCCCATCCTTGATCCACTCAATCTTGGAGGGATTGCGCCAATGCTGCTTAGTGGGGAAGTTTATGATCCACTTCGGTCCTCCCATCAGATCTTTTCGCTCAGTCGCGAATATCTGACCGACCTTGATCTCCTGCTTCTTGCAAGCAGCCGAATACGCGCGAAAGTTCTCAGGGAATGCGTCCTTGAACATCAAGGCAATTCCCTTACCCATCACGCCGACGGTATTCACCGTGTTGACCAAGGCCTCGGTGTTAGCCTTGAGCAGGTTACCCTCAGTGAAGATAATCATCAGAAGTACCATCCTCGCTCGGTGTCGACTTCTAGGCTCAGCTTGCGCTTAGATGCCAATTCGTTCGCCCACGATTTTTGCTTTTCGTCACAACATGCCACGCCGAGAAGAGCGTCGATTGGCATGAGTACGGCCCGTATGAATGTTGTAGGCCGTTATTGACCGAGGCGTGAAGTAAAACGGGACGTAATCGCTCAAGGTCTCTTTGGGCGAGAGGGGAACCGCCCAAGTCTTCCGCTTGTCGATAAGCTCTACGAGTCCAATGTTTACGAAGTTCGGGTCTTGCTTATCGGAGTTCCGGCAGTGCAGTCCGTTATCCAAAATCCAAAGCAGTTCAGGCAGATTGTCTTTGTGCGTGATGCGGAAGATTAGCGCATTATCCGCTGTAGCTCCGGCAGCGCCAAAACTCCCTCCCCCAGGAAGCAGAAACCTCGCCTCACAGAGACACAGGAACGGGATCTGCCCGTCAAGACGAGTCGCCAAGACTCAACTTCGTTATTAGAACATAACGAGAACATCGTCGCGTTGTCAACATAAATGTTGACATACAACGATGAAACCCGAGTTCGGGTATGCGTGATCGAACGGCCGATCGTCAACTTAATGGACCGGGGCAGCCGGTTTGGATTGGCTTGCAAAAAAAAGAGCGGGAGGGGATATCCCTCCCGCCGATGTTTCCCAGATGTTTCCTGAGTACGATTCTTGGATCGAGAGGCTTCCGGCTAAGCCATTGATTTTGGATCGAGAGGATTTGAACCTCCGACCCATAGTCCCCCCAGGCTAGGGTTCAGGGGATTGCGATCATCGCAACACCGCCGAAAAAGTTAACAAACGCTCGCTCCCGGCTTCTCAGCCCGCAGAGCGTCCCTTCCAGCCAGCGCATCGGCTGCATCCCAGATGCCAGCATAGATTTCATCAAGGTCTGCCGCTGTTGCACAGTACGGGGGCATCACGTAGATCGTGTTGCCGAGCGGCCGAAGCAGCAGATTTCGATTGTTAAAGAAGGCTTGGAGCTTTGGACCTATGTCCGCCAGATAGCCGGAGTCGCTCGTCTTCAGATCGAGTGCTGTAATCGTGCCGGTCTGGCGAACGTTTCCGAAACGTGCATCGGCCCGGAATGGCTCAATCGCCTTTTCTTGCATCACGGCCATCGCCGCCACGCGTTGGCGAGTATTAGGATCTTGCCAGAGCTCCAGATTGGCTCTTGCTGCGGCGCAGGCCACGGGATTTGCAGTATATGAACTCGAATGAAAGAACGTGCGCGTCCGATCTTTCGAATAGTGGGCATCGAAAATATCTGCGCGACAGAGTGTTACGGCGAGGGGAAGCGTTCCTCCGGTAATGCCCTTGGAGTAACACACGATATCCGGTGTGATATTGGCTTGCTCGCACGCGAAGAGTGTTCCCGTGCGACCCCAGCCGGTCATGACCTCATCGGCAATGAACAGGACGTCAGAAGCCTCGCAGATCCGCTTCATCTCCCTGAGCACCCAGGCTGGATACATCAGCATTCCGCCTGCCCCTAATATCAGAGGCTCCGCAATAAAGGCCGCTGGAATTTCGTTTCGACATGCCAACTCCAGCGCGTCCAGCGTGTCCTGCTCACGACCTGTTGCGGGAAACGGGACTGAGGTGACGTCGAACAGCAAGGATCCGTACGCCTCGTTGAAGACGCCGCGCGCACCCACCGACATCCCACCTATCGTGTCGCCGTGATAGGAATGTTGCATCACGATGATGCGTATTCGCTGCTTGCCTATATTATGCCAATAGCCGAGTGCCATTTTTAGCGCGACTTCGACGCTTGCTGAGCCGCCATCGGAGAAGAAGACATGCTCGAGCCCTGGGGGCGCGAACTTCAGGAGCTGCGCGGCAACTTCCTCCGCAGGATCGTGGGTATGCCCGGCAAAGATGATCTGATTGAGCTTACCTGCCTGTTCCTGAATCGCGCGCACGATATGTGGATGGCAGTGACCGTGCGTCACCACCCACCAGGATGAGATTGCATCGATGATACGGCGACCATCAGCGGTGTGGAGATAGGCACCATTACCCCGAACAACCCGCGTCATCTCGTCTTGAAGAGCGTGTTGCGTGAACGGATGCCAGATCGGAGACTTATTCTTTGGCATACAACTTGAAACTATCTGCACGGAATGAGGCTTTGAACGCTGCCTGCAGCGTGTCCGCGGTGAGGTCAGAGAGCCATGGCAATCGTCCTAGCCAACGCACCCGCCCCATCTCGCGGATGACGGTCTGAGTCTCGGCATTTCGCTCGCCAATGAAGGCCATCCCGAGAATGGGGATATCACGCTTTCGGAGAGCCTCTATCGACAGCAGCGAGTGATTGATGGTGCCAAGCTTTGTGCTCGCGCAAAGCACGACTGGAAGCCGCCACCGCTCGAACACATCGATGTAAAGTGTGTCGCCGCTCAGCGGCACCATCAGCCCGCCCGCGCCCTCTATAACCAATGGCCGTCCCCCGGTATCCGGCAAATCGAGCGAATCTGCTTCCACGCGAACTCCGTCGAGCTCTGCCGAATAATGGGGCGAGGCGGGCGTTCGAAGACGGTAGCGCTCTTGCAAGATGCGGTCGGCTGAGAGGCCGCCCAGCCGCGCGACGGTCTGGCTATCTGTCTCTCCATCGAGGCCGGCCTGAATCGGCTTCCAATAATTCGCGCCGAGGAGGTTAGCGAGCCCCGACGAAAATACCGTCTTTCCGATTCCGGTATCTGTGCCCGTGACCACGATCCTTGGGTTCATCAAAGTGCACCTTCCGTCTCCTCGACGAGGGCATCGAGCATTGCGCGCACGTCAGCTTCAGCGACGTTGAGTGTCAGCGAGATTCGCAAACGGGCCGTGCCCGCCGGCACGGTTGGGGGGCGGATTCCGCGGATGTCGAAGCCGCGCGCCTGCAGCGCAGAGGCGAGCCGCATCGCACGCGCGTTGTCGCCGACAATGTAGGGTATGATCTGCGAGTTCGAAGGACTTTTCCAACTGCGCTGCTTTATCTGCCGATGCGTGAACGCGACGAGCTCGATGAGACGCTGCTGACGCTCGGGTTCCTGCTGCAGGATCAGAATCGCTTCTCGCACGGCAACGGCGATCAACGGCGAGGGGGCGGTGGCGAAGATAAATGGACGGCACCGATTGACCATAAAGTCTCGCAAGACGCCGGACGCAGTGACGAGCGCACCCGCAGCGCCTAGCGCCTTGCCGCAAGTATGAACGACCAGGAGATTTTCTCGCCCCTCGTAAGGTGCGGTGAGCCCCCCTCCCTTTTCACCGTAAACGCCTGTGGCATGGGCCTCATCCACCATCAGGAACGCATCATGCCGGTCGGCGAGCGCAACCAGCTCCTTGAGCGGGGCAAAATCGCCGTCCATGCTATAGAGGCTTTCGGCCACGATCCAGACACGGCCAACTCCGCCATTTGCCCGCCAGTCACGAATCGTGCCTGCTACCGCCTCTGGGTCGTTATGCGCGCTCATCCGAAAGTCTGCGCGGCCGGCTCGCGCGCCTTCATGGATGCTCGCGTGCACCAGAGAATCGAGAACAAGCAGATCGCCTTTCTGCGGCACCGTCGTCAGGACCGCAAAATTTGCGACATACCCGCTACAGAAGAAAAGCGCCGTCTCGGCGCCAAAGAACCTGGCAGCTTCAGCTTCCAGACGTTCGTGCTCTGCGCAATTGCCGCGCAGGAGCCGCGACCCGCCGGCCCCGATCGGTGTGCCGGCCTCGATAGCTGCTAAGACAGCTTTCTTCACGCGCGGCGCGCTCGCGAGCGCCAGATAGTCGTTCGACGTGAAATCGATCCCTGCACGCGGATTGAGGCTGCGCAACCGGTGGTCCTCTTTCAGGACGTTCAACGCCGAGCTATATGGGGCAGCTTTTCCCGCGTGGATTGAATTCATTGTGCACCCTGAGGGCATTGAAATCGCGCAAAATTCTGGGGACCCGCGCAGAAAAACGGCTTCGGTTAGCCGCTTTGCGATCAAACCGGCAATATTCGATTCTCTCGATCGACGAGTACAATACGTGGTCTGAACGTCTTGGCTTCCGCTTCATCAAGTAAGGCGTATGCAAGGATGCTGATTTTGTCTCCGGGTAACGCTAATCGCGCAGCCGCACCGTTCAAGTTGATAGTGCCCGCGCCGCCCGGCGCCTCAGTGACATAAGTGGCGAATTGGGCGCCGGTTTCGACGTTGTGAATCTCGACCCGTTCGTTCACCAGGAATCCCGCCGCGTCCAGTAGCGCACGCTCAATTGAAATTGAGCCTTCATAGTGCAGATCGGCTTCGGTCACCGATGCGCAGTGGATTTTGCCTTTCAACAAGGTAATCTGCATTTCTCAACCTGATCTTGGAGGTCTGCACACGGGCTCGGTTGCTGCCGCTTTTGGTTCAGGCAAGGGCAGATGTGATGCCGAGCTTGGTCAGCAACTTGGCGTCGCGGTCGGCTTTCGGATTTTTAGTTGTCAGCAGCACGTCCCCGATGAAAATTGAATTCGCACCGGCCAAGAAGCACAGCGCGTGCAATTCGTCGGTGATGTCATGCCGTCCGGCGGACAACCGAATGACGCTTCTGGGCATCATGATTCGGGCGGTTGCGACCAGACGCACCAGCGCGATCGGATCTGGAGCCTGCGCGGTATCAACGACCGGAACCCCCTCGACCTCGTTCCAAAGATTGATCGGCACGCTTTCCGGAGGCTTCGAGAGATTGGCGAGCAGGACGAGCATGTCGAGCCGATCTTGAACCCCCTCTCCCATGCCGATAATGCCGCCGCAGCAGACCTTGATGCCCGCCTCGCGCACATGCTCAAGCGTGTCAATTCGGTCCTGCAGCGAGCGGGTGGTGATGATACTGCCGTAAAACTCAGGCGAGGTGTCCACGTTGTGATTGTAGAAGTCGAGCCCCGCCTCGAAAAGCCGCGCCGCCTGTTTCGGCGTCAGCATGCCGAGCGTGACGCAGGTTTCCATGCCAAGATCTTTGACAGCGCTGACCATTTCGCAGACCCGATCGAGATCACGGTCTTTTGGACTGCGCCAAGCCGCAGCCATGCAGAAGCGGGTTGCGCCTGCCTCCTTGGCGCGCTGCGCGGCGGTGACCACGTCGCTACAATCCATCAGGCGGGTCGCTTTCACCCCCGTCTCGTAGCGCGCGCTCTGCGCGCAGTAGCCGCAGTCTTCCGGGCAGCCCCCCGTCTTGACGCTGAGCAGACTAGCTGTTTCGACGTGGTTTGGATCGAAGTTGTCGCGGTGAACGCATTGCGCTCGAAACATCAGCTCAGCGAAGGGCAGATCATAGACCGCTTCGGCGTCAGTGCGTTTCCATGTCCCGCCGACCTGCGCGAGCTCGCAGCTTCCGTTCCGGTCAACTCCATCAAAGACGTCCATAAGCCTCGCGTCCATAATCATAGATAATCACGCGAATTATCTATCGTCAGCAGCATTGGATTGATGCTAATCGATGCGCTACCGAGGCGCACCCACTTTTCCGATAGATAATCTATGACAGCTAAGAACAGGACGACTGCTGGACGCATCGCCGAGTCGATTGGCGAGCGCATTATCAACGGCGCGCTACACCCAGACTCCCCTCTGCGCCAGGATCATGTCGCGCGAGAATTCAATTCAAGTCACGTCCCGGTGCGCGAGGCTTTTCGACAACTGGAGGCTCAACATCTTGTCGTGAGTGCGCCTCGTCGAGGCGTGCGGGTTGCACCGCTCGATGCGAATTCGGTGAAGGAGATCGCCGAGATGCGTGCAGCGCTCGAGGTGGTCGCGCTGCGCAATGCAGCTCCAAAGCTCTCATCGGTCCACCTGGCACGCATTGAACTTGCCCTGATTGAAGGAGACAATGCCCAGACGATTGAGGATTTTGAGATGGCCAACCGGGCCTTTCATTACGCCCTGGTTGCGCCCTGTGCGATGCCGCGCCTGCTTGCAAGCCTCGACGAGCTTCAGCTGGCCAATTCTCGGCTGGTCTTCGCGATGGCGCGCACGGCCGGCTGGCGCCCACGGTCCAACCAAGATCACCGCCTGATCTTTCAGGCCCTGCGAGCGCGCAACCTTGACCAAGCCTGTAACCTTCTCGCGCGTCACATTCAATCCATCGAGCGCCTCGCCCTTCAGACCTCCTGATCAAGAAGCGCCACTTCCGAGCTGAGTTGACAAAGTTGCGGGGCGGAGCAGCGCGAACAATCGATCATCAACCAGCGATGCAGCAGAGTTGTTGCGGAAGCCGCGATCCCAAGTTAGTTAAGCGCCCCATCTCTCATAGCACTCCTAGAGTATCCATGATCCGACACATCGTTTTGTTCACCGCCAAGGATGAGGCGCAGATTGACCTGATCATCGAGGGCCTATCGGTTCTGACGACCATCCCGCATGCAAGCCGGCTGGAGGTCGCTCGCAACCGCAAGAGCGACCAGCTCGGCAACGACATCGACGTCATCGTTTATGGGGAGTTCGAGAACGAGGCGAAACTGGCAGCTTACAAAGCGCATGACCTATACCAGGAATCGATCAGGCGGGTACGCCCACTCCGCGAGCTGCGGTTCGCGGCCGACTACGATGTAGCAAGCGATGTGCGATTCCTTACTCACTGCGCTGCATCCACGGGCGGGGGCTAAGCTGAGCGTCAGTTCCACGAGCTTGCAGGCTCCGATCTATCCTCGATCTCATTTGGCGGACCATCCTCGCCAGCACGCGGACGCTATTCGCCGATGACTGACAGCCCGATCCACGTCCGCGAACTGCCATGGATTGCCCCTGTCACAGCAATGCGGCGCCTCGCCGACCGACGTCATCTTACGTTTCTTGATAGCGCAGCAAGCCAGGAGCCGCTGGGGCGCTACTCATATCTGGCCTGCGACCCGTTCGGCACTTATATGGTCGCGGACGGGCGGCCGAGTTGGAACGGGCAGTGTCTTGACGACGATCCATGGGGAGCCCTTCGCAAGCTGCTTGCTAGGTATCCGCAAGAGCACCGCCCTGATCTGCCGCCATTTCAGGGCGGAGCGGCCGGGGTCTTTGGGTACGATCTGAATAGGACATTGGAGCGATTGCCGGTGCCGGCAGCCTCAGGACACCGCTTACCTCAAGCAGTCCTGCATTTCTATGACGTGGTCGTCAGCCACGATCACCGCGAGAACAGATGCTGGATCGTTTCGACAGGCTGGCCGGAGCAGGATCCCGCGCGACGAGCGGCGCGTGCACGTCAACGAGCCAATGAGTTTGCAGCTCTCCTTGCCACCTCAAACTTGGCGAGGAATGACGCCCACGGCACGGTCGGACCATGGCGCTCGAACTTTAGCCGCGCGGGCTACATTGCGGCGGTACAGCGCGTGATCGACCTGATTCTGGCTGGAGACGTCTTTCAAGTCAATATTGCGCAGCGTTTCAGCGCCCGGCTACCGACCTCATTTGATCCGGTCGCCTTCTACTGCCAACTGCGGTCATTGAACACCGCACCGTTCGCAGCGCTCCTGCGTTACGGCAATCTCACAATCGCATCAAGCTCGCCGGAGCGTTTCCTCAAACTCGACGGACGGCGCGTCGAAACGCGCCCCATCAAAGGCACAAGCGCGCGCTCCACTGAGCCCGTGGAAGATCAGCGCCAGGCTCAACTCCTGGTCAACTCCGACAAGGATCGTGCCGAGAACATCATGATCGTCGACCTCCAGCGGAGTGATCTGTCACGTGTATGCACCCCACATTCAGTTGATGTTCCTGCGCTGTGCAATCTCGAATCCTACGCCTCTGTGCACCACCTCGTATCAGCCGTGACTGGTGAACTTGAAGAGAGCCAAGACGCTGTCGCCCTGCTTCGTGCCTGCTTTCCAGGCGGCTCCATCACCGGGGCGCCGAAGGTGAGAGCGATGGAAATTATCACCGAAATCGAGCGAGTCACACGGGAGGCCTATTGCGGGGCGATCGGCTTCATCGCCTTTAGCGGCCACATGGATACGAATATTGCGATCCGCACTGTCACGATCGACGACGGCTCGGCTGTGTTTCATGCAGGTGGCGGGATAACGGCGATGTCGGATCCAGCGGCTGAATACGATGAGACACTCGCCAAAGCCCAGCGAATGTTTGATGCATTTGCCGCCTATTCTTCCGGTGACCCTTGATTGTCATCATCGACAACTACGACTCCTTCGTCTTCAACATTGCCCGATACTTCCGCCGGCTTGGTGAAGCAACGGAAGTGATCCGGAATGATGTGATCAGCACGGGCGATATTGTCCGTCTCAGGCCACGCGCCGTGGTCATCTCGCCAGGTCCCTGTTCCCCGACGGAAGCGGGAATATCGACCTCGATTGTTCGCGAGCTTTCAGGTCGCGTCCCGATTCTAGGCATTTGCCTTGGACACCAGTGCATCGGGAGTGTTTTCGGCGGAAGGGTGGCACGGGCACGTCGCCCCATGCACGGTCGGTCCTCACATGTCAGGCATGACGGCGAAGGGCTATTCGAAGGTCTCCCTTCCCCTCTTTGCGTGGGGCGCTACCATTCTCTTGTTGTTGAGATCGATCCGTCCAACACCTCGCCCCTTATGGTCACGGCGCGTTCCGACGAGGGCGAGATCATGGCCCTTGCGCATTGCGATCAACCGACCTTTGGCGTGCAGTTCCATCCCGAATCGATATTGACCCAACAAGGAGACGCTCTGCTCAGCAATTTTTTGCGATTAGCAGAGAGCTTTCGAGCGTGAATACCGTATGCCTCCGCCGTAATCTCCAGCGCGGCATTCCCGACGCTTCAAGTCGTCGCACACGGCCATCTGTTTCCGCGGGCGGCCCTTAGAGCGCGCTTTCAGCCAACGCGAGCGGCGTTTAAGTCGCTCAGGGCACGTCCGGTCACAGCCGTAACGTATACCCGGCGGCGATTTAGCACATCCGCCCCTCTTTCGTCGTCCATGAGACAACTCTGCCGGAGGAGTGCGTTTGCGGTCGGCGAGGAGACGCAACCTTACTCAAAACATCCCCTTCAGTGCGGCGATAAAGCGACTTGTATCTCACGTAGTGTCAGATTGTAGGTTTCCATGCGCAGCAACTGACCGCCCTCCTCAAGCGGGGACGACCTTATGCAAGCGCGAGAGAAAGCTTCGTGGATACGCTGGATGTCATTGGCGTCGGGATCGGTCCGTTCAATCTCAGCCTGGCGGCGCTGATTGAACCTACGCCTCTACGCGCATTATTCCTGGAGAAGCGCGGGGCATTTTGCTGGCATCCGGGATTGGCGTTGCCGAACAGCCGGTTACAAGTGTCGCCATTCAAGGATTGCGTGACTTTGGTAGACCCCACCAGTCCCTATTCCTTCCTGAATTACCTCGCAGTCAACGGGCGGCTCTACAATTTCATCAACAAACGCAACGCTTCGACCTCGCGGCGGGAGTTCACCGACTATTACCGGTGGGTCGCGCGACAACTCGGCACGCTCCGCTTTCACGAAGAAGTCTTAGATGTGGCCGCCTTCAGGGACGCCTATCGCGTCAGTACGGGCACAACCACATATCTGGCGCGCGCCGTGGTGATCGCAGTTGGCGTCGAGCCAAAAATGCCCCGGTTCGCTAAGCCCCTCATTTGCGACACTGTCTACCATGCGGCTGACTATCTTGAACGGGGATTACCTCGGACGGACGAGCATGTGCTCGTGGTGGGAGGCGGTCAGAGCGGCGCGGAGATTGTCGAGCACATGCTCATTCGCCCCGACACCCCCCGGATTACCTGGGTCACGTCGCGCTCAAACCTGTTTGCAATGGACGACACCAGTTTCGTCAACGAGGCCTATATACCCGGTTATAGCCGGCGCTTTCACGCCCTGCCGCTTGCGCACCGCCGTGCCATCATCGCGCGTGAGAAGCTGACCAGCGATGGCATTTCTGCTGAGCTGTGCAATCGCCTCTACGACATTTTGTATGAGCGAGACGTGGAAGGTGCGCTCTCTGAGAGCTTCCATTTGCTCTGCAATGTCACCCTGAAGCACATCACGCTTCTCAACAAGCGCTGGCGAGTAGATCTGACCGGTCTCACCAGGCAGCAGCATCGCAGCATCGTCGTTGATCGCATCGTACTCGCCACGGGCTTTCGGCCGCGCACTCCCCTCTTTCTGCAGTCGCTCCTAGGCAGCGCGCACATGGAGAACAACCTGCCCGTGCTGGGGGCGGACTACGCGGTCAGCTTCACCCAGAAAATGCCAGGACCGGTCTATTTGCAGAATCAAAGCCGCCTGCAGCACGGGTTACAGAGCGCAAACCTGTCGCTGGTGGCGTACCGCAACAGCCTCATTATCAACAGCCTCCTCGGACAGCCGTTCTATCTGGATCAATCTGAGCACGGGTACGACAGTCCCGACCATGCAGAGCTGAACGTTGTGTCGGAGGCAATGACATCGGCGGAAAACATGAGTGCGATTACATGAGCGCAGCACGGTCCTCTATCTTGCGTATTGTCGATGTGCCCCCTGGAGCTGCGGACCGCCTCGCCTGCAGATTGCCCTTCCGCGCCTCCGGACCATTCTTGCTCGCATCGAGTGTCATCGCGGCAGCCTATGGCTCGAGCTTCATATTGCCGGAATATATGGAAATTCTTGGGTTGGAGCGCGAGGTCGCGGGCTTCATTATCTCCAGTGGCATGGTTGCGACGATCGTGTGTTGCTGCCTAGCTGGCCGCCTGGCTCAGCGTATTGGCATTATGCCGACGATGGCTGCCGCCTCGGTCGTGATGGCGCTGGCTATGGCAGCCTTTGCCGCCGCAGTGCTAGATGCGCGACTAGCCTACGCAGACGGCATGCTCGTCGGTGTGGGATGGTCCGTGCTGTTCATCCTGTCGCCGCTGCAGATCATCCGTCATCTACGCCCCACGGCCCGTATCCAACATCTGACGATCTTGTCTGGCGCACAGATGGCCGGGCTTGGCCTAGCGGCTCCGCTCGGCCACTTTCTAACGGAATACACAGGCTCAATGGCGATCATGTACGCATTGTTCGCAATCGCCTGCGTCATCGCGACCATCTGTATAGGCGTGGCACAACATGCCATGTTGAACGTCCCCTCGGTGCCCATGCCTCACATCGAGGTCACCTTGGCCAAGACGATCGCCCTGCTTCGACACGCCACAGTCAGGCCGATTCTCATGATCGCGGTTGCGGCCTGCATTTTCTCAGGGCTCTCGACATATCAGAGCGCCTATGCAGCATCACGTCACCTCAATCCCGACCTCTTCTTCCTCGTATTCACCGTGACCAGCGTGGCGCTTCGCTTTTCTGTCGCCCATATGCTGGATCGAGTGCCCATCGACCAGCTTGCGCTCACGCTCTTTTTCGCGACCGGCGCCTCGCTCGCGTTGTTCATTGTCAATCCTGGCGATGATTTGCTCTATATCCTGGCCGCCGCAATCTTCGCCGCAGGCTACGGGCTCAGCTATTCCACACTCAACGGAATAGGCGTCAATCTCGCCGGCGAGCATGGCCTCTCCGTACCAGTTACCTCTCAGATCTTCACCTTAGCCTATTTTCTCGGATTGTTCGGCTTTCCGGTTCTTGGAGGGCAGATAGTCGCCGAATTTGGCCCCAATGCGATGTTGCTCACGCTATTGGGTGCGACCGTACTTAACGGAGTATTGGCAACCGCACTCCGCCCAAAGGCAACAGGCTCTCTGTAACCTAAGAAAGGAGCTCGAAAAATGCTGACCGACGCACAAAAAGCGAAATGGCATAGGGACGGATATCTTCGGCTTGAGGGCTTCTTTGATGCGCCTACGCGTAACAGGATCTCTGATTTCGTGGAGGACGTCGCGGGCTGGGACGTAAGCACCGACAAATGGATGAAGTGGTTCGAGAAGACCTCCGATAATCGTAAGATTGTCTCAAAGGTCGAAAACTTCCTGGACTACCATGATGCTTTACGCCAGACGCTGCTGGCCGACGGTCGCATTCGCACCTCGATAGAGAAGCTACTCGATGAAGACACGCGGATGCTCAAGGAGCTACTGATCTTCAAGTATCCTGATAGTGGCGGCTACCGCCCACATCAGGACATCTATCATGTCCCCCACAAGCTCCCGGAGCGAATGGTGCATGCCATAGCAGCCATTGCTGTCGACGATGCGGCTCCCGACAATGGAGGTCTATTTTTCACTCCGGGGCGGCATAAGGAGGGGGTTTTTCCCATGGATGCCGGCGGCGTCATCAACCCGGACGTGGCCGAGAGCTTTGAATGGGAACCGGTGCCGTGGAAGGCAGGCGACGTCTTTATTTTCGACGACTACGCGCCCCACTACTCACTACCGAACAAGAGCGATCGCTCTCGCCGCGCGCTCTATTTGGTGTTCCAGCGGGCATCCACTGGCGGTCCTGATCGTGCCGAATACAACCGAATGAAGCGTGCCTATAACCCACCAGAGGGCAAGGTATCTGATCTTGAAGATCTGAAAACGCCTAACGGCATCTTTTATCGTGACGACCGCAACTCCTGAGGAAAGACGTGTTTACGAAGCAGATCGATCGCTCCCTGATGCGAACCGAATATGGCGCGCTGGTTTGTCGCTTGCTGGAGCATTTGCCGGATGATCTCAGCCCCGAGTTCGGTGCCTCGGTCGTTGAGGTCATACCCGGTGGCGCGGTCGATCTGCACGCACACCACGAGCACGAATTGTGGGTGCTGATCTCCGGTGAGGGAGAATTCGAAGCTGGCGGGCAGACACGGTCGGTGAAAGACGTGACTTTATTCTACATGCCACCGCATCAGATGCACGCGATCCGCAATCTCAGCCAGGAGAGCACCCTCAAGTTCCTGTCTATCTGGTGGGATTGACATGCGGACCTAT
Source organism: Bradyrhizobium iriomotense (assembly GCF_030160715.1). Taxonomy (GTDB): domain Bacteria; phylum Pseudomonadota; class Alphaproteobacteria; order Rhizobiales; family Xanthobacteraceae; genus Bradyrhizobium; species Bradyrhizobium iriomotense. The sequence continues at coordinate 25,913 of NZ_BSOW01000047.1, read as the reverse complement.
TTCGTATGTCCAGCTCCCCCCTGCCCTAACGGCAAATTGCATCTCGGTCACGTCGGCGGCGTATACTTGCTCGCCGATATTTTCGTGCGCTTTCAACGTATGGCCGGCCATCGCGCGCATTTCATCACCGGCGCGGATGAGCACGGCACGTATACGCTCGTAAAGGCGCGAAAGCTTGGGCAAGGCGTTAGTGAGGTCGCGCAAAAGCACATTGACGAGATCCTGCGGTGCTTGCGTGCGCTGCACATCACGCCCGATGTCTTCGTTCGCACGTCCAGCGAGCTACATAAGGAGAACGCTCTTGCGATTTTCCGCGAGCTGCAGGAGGCCGGTTACGTCGAAGTCCGCAAGGGTGTCCAGCTCTATTGCGAGCATTGCGACGAATTTGTCGCGGATTCGCTTGCCACCGGGAATTGCCCGGCGTGCAACTCAGCTACCGACAGTAATTTGTGTGAGAACTGTGGCCTGGCAGTTCGACATGATACGTTGCGCAATGCCAGGCACACCACGTGCGGCCACAAGCTTGAACTAAGGTCCATTGAGCAGGCCGTGTTCGATACGCCCCGCCTCACCCAGGCGCTGGACACAGCTATTGGACAAAGCGCCTGGTCCGCGCCCATACGAGACAAGGCGCGAGCCTGGCTCGCAAGCGATATGCATGGTCTGCCAATGTCGCGCCACTTCAGTCATGGTGTGGAGCTACTTGAGCCTGAACCTTTGTTCGGCCAAACCCTGCTCACATGGTTCGAAGGCTTGTGGTGCTTCGACACCGGAATTCGTGAGCAATGCGCCAATGACTTTCGGGATGCAAAATCGACCATGCACGACCCCAGCACCCGGCTTATGTTTTTCATGGGCCAGGACAACCGCTTCTATTACACGATAGGCGTGACTGGCGTCCTGCTCGCGCGCGGCTATCCAATTCCCACAAACCACTCGGTCCAGGATTTCTATAAGCTCGAAGGCGAAAAGTTTTCGACCAGTCGCGACCATGCGCTTTGGGTCGACGAGGTAGCGCGCGAAGTGGATCCCAACGTCATTCGTTACGCGCTCGCTCGAATTGCACGGCCATTCGGCAGAGACGAAAACGAGTTCGATGTTGACGGACTGATCACGGCGGCATCACACCTTCAGGTCTTTGAAGATGCATTGCGCCAATATGCGAGCAACGCTCGCACGTTGGACAGCAGGCGTCTGCGATCTCGTCTGCGCATCCTGGCTCAGCGCTACGCGGATGCAATCGAGGACCTCCGCTTCTGGGATGCGCTTGATTTCGTGGACAGGTACTTCGAGACGGCCGATTTTGCGCGTGACAACAGCGGCATGTGGAACGCCATGGAGATCTCGCTGTTCCTGAGCCTGCTGAACCCTGTGGTACCCGAGCTAGCCTTGCGATATGGCCGGCATTTCTTCGGTGCAGCATGGCAGCCGTCCTTCGGCAAATTGGCAGCAAAAGCTAGCCTGCCACCAAAGATAGACTTCCCGGGCCTCAACGCCGCGGTACCACCGCATTTCATCGCAGCGTACAATGAGCGTTTTCGCATACGCCAAGCTAAGCAAAATAGCGGGAGATGAACGAGAAGCCATGAACTCGCCTGTCTCGACGCGAAGCTCCCTCGCTCAGGGCTTTGCAGCATTCAACTACTCAAGTGCGAAGCGCGCCATCAATTTCGCCTATGGGCTCCCCGATCCCGCGATGTTCTCAGAGCTGGCCTGGCCGGACGCATTGAGCCAGAATACCGGCGTCACCACCGCCGATCTGCTTCAGTATACGGATGCGGTGGGTTTGCCCAAGCTGCGAACAAAGCTCGCAGAACGCTATAATGTGCAGCATGAGGAGGTTATCCTTACCGCTGGTGCTTCACAGGCTCTGCAATTGATCGGCGACGCCTGGCTCGACCCACGCGATATTGTCCTAACCGAGGACCCGTCCTACATGGGTGCACTGCGCATCTTTTCGATCGCGGGGGCGACCATCCTCCAGCTCGGGATGAGCGCTGATGGTGTCGATCTAAACGCGCTTGAATCGACCTTGCGCCGCGAGCCCCGCGTAAAACTTTTCTACACGGCGCCAGCATTTCATAATCCGACTGGATGCCGGATTTCGCGCGCCCATATGGCCCGAGTTGCAAGGATGCTAGCCCGGCATGGGGTGACGTTGGTACAGGATCTCGTCTATTCGGAGTTGCCGTACGACGGTCTAGCTGATTGGCTGCCGCCGGGCGGCAACGTCATAAATGTCCACAGTATCTCCAAGGTCGCGGGACCCGGGTTGCGAGTGGGCTGGGTGCTTGCAGATTCAGATGTCATTGACAGGCTGGCACGTCTCAAATGCGACGGCGGTGTCAGCCCTATTGTCAGCAATATCGTGTTATCGTTGCTCCAGTCAGGCGCACTTGATAGGCACATTGCGCGATTACGCCAGCATTATCGTGCCAAGCGGGACAGCTTGCACAGGCTGCTGCAAAGTAGCCGGTTTTGCGCGCCAGAATATCTCCTTCCAAGCGGTGGTTTCTCCTTTTGGGTACGGCTCGCCGGCGGAATTGAGGCTGAGACTTTCATTGAGGCTGCGCGCTGCGAGCACGACGTGCACCTTGTGCACGGCCGTCATTATGGCCCACGAAGTGGCCATCATGTGCGCCTGTGCTTTAGCTATCTCCCGACGAACGTCATCGAGGAGGGACTAGCGAGATTGGATAAGCTCCAGGCAAAGCTGCACGGGCGATCGTTACGAACGCTCGCCGAAAACGGTCGATTCGAACTGTGACATACCTTAAGTTTCTGGTTGGTAGTTATGCGCCGGTTCAAAACGTAGGCGAGTTTGAGAAGTTGCATTTATCAATATGCGTTGCCTTGGTGTCTAACATGCCTCGCGAACGGTGGGGATGGCTTCCAACGTCCGGCAACGATAATCTTCCCTTATGAGCGCCGTTAGGGCGGCGAACAGCCGAACAAAAAATTCAAAACTAAGCGGCAACAGTAACTCCAGTTAGGCGAGGACTAGGCCCTCGACTTTGGCCGAGTGTGGCAAGAATCACATTGGCCGCGCCAGTCTCGTAGTGATCGGTCAGCAGCAGCGGCCGAGATGACCGTCGGCTTTCACCACCATGCACGGGCTTGATTGACGAGTGGCGCCTGAGCTCGCGTTTGATTACGCCAAAGACACAGCGCTCCTGGCAAAATCAAGAGTAAGCTTTTACCGGATTGGCATGAAATTCGAGGAGGCGACCGCAGCAATCGTGGCCTCGACTTCGTCGCGATTGGTGGCAAAGGCCGCCAGCCGATCGCGCCAGGCCGGCTGGGCGTTTCGACAGCAGAATGTCCATCATGACGCTGCCGTACGTCGCGCTACGCGGGCCCAACCCCGCTCCGCAAGAAACAGGCCTCTCGATAGCCACACCTGTTGCAAAGCGCGCGCACGGTGTCCGATGTACGACGATGTGTGAAGATGCGAACAGGCTGGTTTGGGCGACCACGTTTTAGTTCAAAGAGTTCCTTCTTTGGCACGACTAATGCTTTGGGTCAGCCGGCGACGCCGCCGGACCACGATATACCCCTGGGGCAAGCCGATCTGTCGATTGGTTATCCAAAGCATGGAGCAGCAGATAGATGACTTGCATCATGGTCTCATTCCTCATCCAGAACCAACTGCAATGGAGCTTGCAAAAAGTCGTGCCGATCCAGCGGCTGGCGAACCATGTCGATAACAATGCCGCGTTCAACCAGCCACCCGACCGTGCTTTCGTTCCGGAAATTCTGCCTCGAGTGCTGTCAAGGCTCCCATCATCGCGATCGGCCGCTTGCCTTCTAGCGCTGGTCCTGACGTGCGCCTCCTTGACAGATGGCATGTCAGCCGAGACTTCTGCGAGCTCCGCACCACCCAGCAGCTTCACGCTCGGTAACGGCCTGCAGGTCGTGGTGATCCCCGACCACCGCACGCCCGTGGTCACGGAGATGATCTGGTACAGGGTCGGCTCGGCCGACGAGACGCCTGGCAAATCGGGGCTCGCCCACTTCCTCGAGCACCTGATGTTCAAGGGCACTTCGAGGCATCCGGTCGGCGAATTTTCCCAGACGGTGCATCGCGTCGGCGGCAACGAGAACGCCTCCACCTCGGTCGACTACACCAACTACTATCAGCGCGTACCGCGCGAGCGGTTGCCGACCATGATGGAGTTCGAAGCCGATCGCATGACGGGGCTCGTACTCAAGGACGAGAACGTGCTGCCCGAGCGCGACGTCGTGCTCGAGGAACGCAACATGCGCGTTGCCAACAGTCCCGCCGCCCGTCTGAGCGAGCAAATTCAGGGGGCACTCTACCTCAATCATCCCTATGGACGGCCGGTGATCGGCTGGCACCAAGAGATCGAGAAGCTTAATCGCGAGGATGCGCTGGCGTTCTACCGCCGCTTCTATGCGCCAAACAACGCGATCCTGGTGATCGCCGGCGACGTCGAGGTCGGCGACGTGCGCCCGCTGGTTGAGCGCAATTTCGGCCCGATCCCGGCACAGCCGGCGATCCCCGCGCAACGCATCCGTCCGCAGGAGCCGGAGCCGGCCGCCCCGCGCACCGTCACGCTGTCCGATCCGCGCGTCGAGCAGCCCGGCGTGCGCCGCTATTACCTCGTGCCGTCCGCCACCACGGCGGCGGCCGGCGAGAGCGCCGCACTCGACGTGCTCGCCCAACTGATGGGCAGCGGCAGCAACTCCTATCTCTACCGCGCGCTCGTCGTCGACAAGCCGCTCGCGGTCTCGGCCGGCGCCAGCTATTCGAGCATCTCGCTCGACCCGAGCCAGTTCTCGATCTCGGCCTCGCCCAAACCGGGCGTCAGCTTCGCGGAGGTCGAGCAGGTGATCGACGGCGTGATCGCCGACATTGTGCAGAACCCGATCCGCGCCGAGGATCTCGAGCGGGTCAAGACCCAGCTCATTGCTGAGGCGATCTACGCCCAGGACAATCAGGCGGTGCTGGCGCGCTGGTATGGGGGCGCGCTGACGACGGGTCTGTCCATCGAGGACATCCGCAGTTGGCCCGATCGCATCCGCGCCGTCACCGCCGAACAGGTGCGCGCCGCCGCGCAAAAGTGGCTCGAGAAGAAGCGCTCGGTCACCGGCTACCTGATCAAGGACACCGCCACCGCCAAGCGCGAGGAGAAGCGTTCGTGACCTATCCCTTCCTCCGCATGCGCGGCATCGCGCTCTCCGTCGTCACCTCGGTGACGCTCTCCTTGGCGTCCATCTCGCCGTCGCAGGCCGCGGCCAAGATCCAGCACCTGACCTCGCCCGGCGGCATCGAAGCCTGGTTCGTGCAGGACGCGACCGTGCCGCTGATCGCGATGGAGTATTCCTTTGCCGGCGGTGCATCGCAGGATCCCAAGGACAAGCCGGGCGTGGCCAACCTCGTCGGTGACCTCCTCGACGAAGGCTCCGGCGATCTCGATTCCAAGACCTTCCACGAGCGGCTCGACCGCCGCGCCATCGAGCTCTCCTTCAGCGCCAGCCGCGACACCTTCCGCGGCAGCCTGCGCATGCTCCGCGACAACAAGGACGAGGCTTTCGACCTGTTGCGGATGGCGCTGACCTCGCCGCATTTCGACACCGCCGATGTCGAGCGCATCCGTTCCCAGGTGATCTCGGGCCTGCGCCGCGACAGTACCAATCCGACCGCGCTTGCCAGCCGCAAGTTCCTGGCGCTCGCCTTCGGCGATCATCCCTACGGTCGGCAGACCAACGGGACGCTGGAAAGCGTGCCGACCATCACGGTCGCCGACATGAAGGACTACGTGGGCCGCGTGCTGGCCAGGGACACGCTGAAGGTCGCGGTCGTCGGCGACGTCGACCCGGCAACGCTCGGCACGCTGCTCGACAAGACCTTCGGCAGCCTGCCTGCCAAGGCGAACCTCACCGCGGTCCCCGACGTCGAGCCGGCCGCGCCGCCGCAGCGCGCCTTCGTGTCGCTCGACGTGCCGCAGACCGTGATCACCTTCGGCGGCCCCGGCGTGAAGCGCAGCGATCCGAATTTCATGGCCGCCTACGTCGTCAACCACATTCTGGGCGGCGGCGGATTGTCCTCGCGGCTCTATCGCGAGGTGCGCGAGAAGCGCGGGCTCGCCTATTCGGTGTTTGAACAGCTGGTATGGATGGAGCACTCGGCCGTGTTCGTCGGCAACACTGGCACGCGCGCCGACCGCGCCGGCGACACGCTCGACGCCGTCGAGAAGGAGGTGCGCCGCATCGCCGAGGAGGGACCGACGCAGAAGGAGCTCGACGAGGCGAAGTCCTATCTGAAGGGCTCGCAGATGCTGGCGCTCGACACCTCCTCCAAGCTCGCGCAGGCGCTGTTGCATTATCAGCAGGACAAACTGCCGATCGACTATATCGAGAAGCGCAATGCCATCGTCGATGCCGTGACGCTGGACGACGCCAAGCAGGCCGCCAAGCGCCTGTGGGGCCAGGGCCTCCTGACCGTCGTCGTCGGCCGCGCACCCCAGGCGGCGGCGCAGCCCGCCGCAGCGACCACGCCGAAGTCGAACTGAAGTGCCTTATTGCCAGCAGCGTTCCATAAATCGAGTTCGGCACCTCGCGTCTGTTTAATGTGTGGCGCTTCGCGGGTCCAGCGCAAGCCGCATCGGACCCGTTAAGCGTCCTGAATGGCAAAACTAGGAGACGACGCGTTTTGGCTCTATAAGATCTCTGGCACGGGGCTGGACTGCATTATTTCACAATGAGCGTTTTGAACCCGGAGGGCCGCCGGCAATGTTGCCGGCGCCTCCTTCAAGGAGAGAAGCGGATGAGGGGTGGCCTCCCTATGTTGCGACCAGCGCCACGTCGCGGCCTGGCTTGTGATGAACTGCTAGTCTAACGGGCCGTACTGCGCGGGAGAGCGTCAATGCGTGATTGGAAGAGCGAACTCGATGCGCTTGTCGCTGAAGCGACGGCGTTCGCCGGATCGCTGAAGGTGGAGATCGAGCAGCCCCGGCCTCAACCGAAAAAAGTCGTCGACCGGGGTGGCCTCAGCGTGCCCGACTATGGTGGCAGCGAACGCGATCAGATCAGGAAGCGGGTCGAGACGTTCAAAGCGCATCAAGAGCGCTTCATGCGCGAGCGTGAGGAATATGCCAATTCACTGCTGCGCCGGATCAGGCCGGTCACCAAATCCTAGAAGAGCTCGTTGAACCTTTCATGAGCCCGCTAGCTCGCTTAAGTTGTGCAGCTCAAACAGTACGTGCCGGGGCAACCTGTGGTCTGAAAGTTTTCCGCCGTTTCGGCCATTGATAAGCTCGCCGTAGACTTGCGGCCGTCCCGAACCGGCTCATTCCGGTGCGGGAGTTCTCAGGCTCGCGTTGTGCTAGGTTTTTCCGCCGCATATGTGCCCTCATTGCGCTAGAAAGAGGCGTTCTTTTCTAGAGGACCAAAACATCATTCGGATCCGCTATCCTCCAGCAAGGGATGGAAAGTGCAAGCACCGACAGACAGAAGGTTGCACATGGGAACCTCTAGCCTCCGATAAGCCGACGAACTACAAATCACGAGATTTCGGCGATCCCACGCGCCAAGCTCGTCCACCAGGTATAAGACGGCTTTCCCGATCTTGATGTATGCAGGCCCTGTTCGCCTCGCGCGCAAATTCCGCAGCGTGCCCAGCGTGAACTAGCCACCGTATCGTGCAGACACTTCCTCGGAGGTAAGGAATTTGATGTCCGTCTTGCGGCAGTGCTTTCCTTTTTGGCACGGCCCAAGGACTGGACGTGTCAAGACACGGCGCAGGTCCGATAAAGTAGCTTCGCAGTGACACATGCGGGCTCGATCATGTGGCCGGTGTATCCCGGCGGCTTTTTCAAGCCGCCGAACGTGTTGCCATAACGTGTTGCCATACGGTTGCCCGGCGCACCTTGCGTTCCGCACAAGCTGGCCTCAGCTCGCAGCCGGTAGATGACGCGGTGAGTGCATGCACCAAACTCAGATGGCGCTGAGCTTCCTCCCGGCAATGTACTTGACCTCGGGTGCTTCCGCGCGGTGTTTCTACCGCGCGACGCGCTCACTACCGTCGGTGTCCGAGCGGGATGCCTAACTTTCGCGCCTTTTGACGCAGCGATCCGGTCGTTCGCTTTGTAAGCTTTGCGATTTTCGTAACGGGTGTCTTCGCCCTCGAATGTGCGCGCAGTTCCTTTACGTCTGTCTTTGTGTACTCGCGACGTACAATTTTCTTGTTCAGCGTCTTGGGCATAACAACTCCGTTGGGATTCTGTGCACACATCTAGCAGGGATGAAGTGGAGCTGCCAAGCAGGCGTGGGTTGTATACGCACGGCCCTCTGAACCCACCGGGTAACCTCACTTTCTTCCAAGGTTAAGGGCGGCTCGCCGCTAGATAGAAGCTAAGCTTGCGGTTTGGCCAAGCGAATATGTCATGGTGAGCAGAAATCTGGGCGTTACAGACTGATTGTGCACGAACGCAACGGCGAACGAGCGTTCGCAAAGTACTGACCTTGAGGAGCCTGCGCCCGATTCCGACCTCACGCTGATCCAGGCCGCCAAACCTCCGGCCAGCAATTTCAGACTGGTGTTTGAAAGAACGGGCGGACCTCGCTCAGGTCGTCTCATCCAGCCAGCCAATCTTGCTTTTCAGGAATTGGAAGCCCAGCACCTGAAAGCCGGCATGTTCCTTGTTGTCCCGCCCATAGCCGTGACCGCCAGCGTCCGGCTCGTAGAGATAAGCCTCATAGCCCATCCCTTGGAGCTTGGCCACCATCTTGCGAGCGTGTGCGGGATGGACGCGATCGTCCCGCCGCGTCGTGGCGATCAGGATCGGCGGGTAGTTTTGCCCGGGCTTGGCAATATGGTAGGCGGAATAGGTCTTGAGCCATTCCCATTCTTCGACCTTGTCGGGATCGCCAAATTCCGCGATCCAACTCGCGCCTGCAAGCAGCCTCGTGTAGCGGCGCATGTCGATCAGCGGAATGGTACAGAACAGCGCGCCGAAACGCTCAGGGTACCGCGCCAGCATATTGCTGATGAGAATGCCGCCGTTCGATCCGCCCTCGGCCGCGATCCGCTTTGCCTGTGTGACGCCGCGGCGGACAAGGTCGGCGGCAACGCTTGCGAAATCATCATGGGAGAGCCTTTTGCCGGCGAGGCGTCCAGCATCGTGCCATCGCGTGCCGAATTCGCCGCCGCCCCGCAAATGTGCCTGAACCGTGGTGCCCCCACGCTCGAGCCACAGCTTGCCGAGCGCGGAATTGTAGTACGGCTTCACTGAGATGCCGAACCCGCCATAACCGCTCATATGGACGGGCGCACCGCCCGTCTCCCGTTTCGGCCCGGTCTGCACATAGGGAATGCGCTCGCCATCGACCGAGATCGCTTCATGCTGGGTGACCACCAGACCATCGGCGCTAAAGGTCTTTGGAGCTTCCTTAAGCACCGCTGGACTTGCTACGCCTTGGTCCAAAAGCATCAGTAACGGGGGCGTGAGCGGATCCTGGATCCTCACAAGCAGGTCGCCGTTGCTCTCGGATGGATCGCGGTCGAGCGGCGAGACATCAACGAGGCCCATATCGGGAAGCATGCTCAGCGGCTCGCGGCTCCAAGTCGTAGTATATGGCGTGCAACTCTCGAAGACCGGCCGCAGCTCGTCTAGGATGGAGAGGACAAGCTTACCGCCCGACCAGAAGAATCCCTGCAGTGCTCGCCGCGGGCTTGCCAGAAACAGCACCGCGAAGTTACGCTTCCCAGCGAGAAAGGCGCTCAACGATATGCCGATCAGGGTATCTGTCGGGTAGATTACTCGATCGATTGTCGCGGCCGAGCGGAGCTTCACCGCCAGCCAATCCTGATGCGGCTGCAGCCAGATATCGGTAGGAAGGTCGAGCTTGATGTACGCCCCTGACTCGGTTCCAAGCCATGTGTGGGAATTGAAGAAATTCAGCTGATCGGTGAACCAGACGCGTTTCTCTTGGCCGGTTCGATCGATCCTGCAGCTGACACCAATGTGATCGGCGGTCGTCTCAAACACCACGGCCGCTTGTTCAATGGGGTCACCGCGGCGCCACAATCGGACGGTCCTAGCATAGCCCGACAATGTCGCCATGCCCTCGCCATAAGCACTGGACAATAGAAGTGTATCCTGATCGACCCAAGCGGCACTACTCTTCGCTTCCCCAAGCACAAAACCATCAGGCACAAAACTCTTCGCAGTCAGGTTAAACTCTCGCAGCGTCACTGCATCGCTGCCGCCCCGTGACAGAGCGAGTATCACTTGTGAGCTACCAGGCAGCATGGCGGTCCAGCTTACAAGCCAGTCCTCGCCTTCCATGGCCGCGAGCCGATCCACATCGATTAAAACCTCCCATGACGGCTTCGACTTTCGAAATTCTTCTAAAGTCGTCCGACGCCAGAGGCCCCGCGGATTATCGGCATCTTTCCAAAGATTGTAGAGATGGTCGTCGTGCCGGCTGACATAGGGTATATTGTCCGCTCGGTCATAGATCGAAGCCAGTTCGTCGCGATCCTGGATGAATGTCGCTCCGCCGAACACCTGCAGAGTTTTGCCATTCTGCTGCTCAACAAAGTCGAGCGCCCGAGGTCCCTCTATCTCTTCCAGCCAGAGATATGGATCATCATCAGGAGCGGAGAGCGTTGGCTTCCCACCGCTTACCTCTGCCGAGCTTGCTTCAGACACAGTTCTCTCCAGTCTTGTCACTGCGCTTTCGATACGCCAGCATCATGTGGTTTGCAGCCTACAACCTGACGCGCCAGTCACTTCAAGTTCATTGTTTCGAACAAGCAGCACTGCAATTGCCGGTGGCCCGGGGCTGGCCCCGCCTGAGGAGATGGATCCTCTGCGCATTAAGAGCGGATAGCAGGCTAAGAAGCTGTTCGGATCGCCGCTTCGTGTAAACGGATGACGGGGGGCATCCTTACGGAGGCGCGGCGGGCTTTGCACCCCTTGCGCTCGAATGCGACGATCAGCCGCTCGTTCAGTGGCTATGAGACACGCAATTGCCGCAGCCGGAGCGCCGATAAGCCAGTTTCAAGAGCGTCGGGGGCCCTTGGCGTGTACGATCGCGGCGCAGGGGTCCACGACCTCGGCCTGGTCGAGCTGATCGAGCAACTGCCGCGCATCCGTCGATTCCGTTACGTCAGGACCTCAACATTTGATCGGGACCGAGTTTGATAGCGACTTCTTCTGGCATCAGCAGCCTTCCGTCCCAAAAACGGACAGCCGCAGCGACTGACCATCGATCCGCTCCCAATTCTCGGCAAGGGTCGGCCGCAGCGCCATCCTGCGCGCGTAATCGACCGCGATGAGAGAAACGAAAAGCTGGCGCCCTGACACGGCAACTGGCCGTAGAAACCGCGATGACCAATCGAGGTGCTGGATGCCAGGACATCCCACGTTCGAGCCACCGGCGCGTCGGGTTCTGAAGCGGTATCCCGGAATGACGGCACCAAGTCGCAAGGCACATCATCGTCAAGTCTCGCGCAAGCGGCGCGAGGAGTGGCTGGCATCACATAGGGGCCCGTCATGCGAGCCATGTCCGGTGACTACGCCATGTCAAAAATCCCAAAAGCCTCAGCATTATCCCCATTTGGCAGCGGATAGCACGGGTGTTCTCCAGTCATGCAAGATGCACCCCCAATTCCGCGATCGGCACGCCTTTTGCTGGGATGAGGATGAAAGCTCCGCAACCAATGTTGCGGGCAGCGAACTGCGCCAGGAGTTCACGATGAGACCTGCTCGTTGTCATATCGCTTTGAGGCTCGTCAACCCAGGCTTTCCCTTAGTCCGCATTGCTCACGCGGTGCAGACGGTCGACGGCTCTTTGCTGATGATGACGATCATCGAGTATTTCGTCAGCGCCGCATATCGGCTGTATCTCCACCATATGTGCAGGACCATGAGGCTTTGATCGGATGTTTTTCCTGATCCTTCAGCACCCCACGGCCTTGAGCGAGCCGCTGCCCGAAAGCGGAGTCGATCCATGCTTAAGGTGAACTCCACAAGACAAGCAGCTTCCCAGACACGATTGTTGCGATTGATCGCTTTCCTCTACGGCTTATTCGCTTACGCGGTGTTTCTCTTTACGATTGTCTACGCTGTCGGCTTCGTAAGCGGCATAGGCGTGCCGAAGACGATTGACACGGGGCCGGAGGCGTCGGTTATCGATGCGCTCTCCATAAACACGTTGTTGATGGCTCTGTTTGCTATCCAGCACACCGGCATGGCACGCAAGGGGTTCAAGAACTGTTGGACACGATATGTGCCGACCTGCATTGAACGAAGTACTTACGTGCTCTTGGCTAGCCTTTGCCTCATGTTATTATTCTGGCAGTGGAGGCCGCTTCCGGCGGTTGTTTGGCAGGTCGAGGACCCCGACGTATTCGTGATGATCGCGACGCTATCATTTGTCGGCTGGGCGACTGTGTTCTCCAGCACTTTCCTTATCGATCATTTCGAATTGTTTGGAATGCGTCACGTCACCGCCAATCTCAGCGGTCGCGGCATACCGGCGCCGCAGTTCAAAAAGCCCCTGTACTACAAATTCGTGCGACATCCCATCTATCTCGGCTTTATCATCGCGTTCTGGGCCGCGCCGGTCATGACAATCGGGCATTTACTGTTTGCGGCCGTGACCACCGCCTACATCTTTGTCGGGATCTTCTTCGAAGAGCGGGATCTTCTCCAACTATTCGGGGAGCAGTACCGCCAATACAAAAGACAAGCCGGCATGCTCATCCCGTGGCGCAAAGTCGGCTGATAGGGATCAGATAGAGAACAGGAACTCGCCACCAAAACGGTGCATTGCCAGACTCCCAGTCATCCTAGGAGACTTGCGAGCAGCCCACGATCCAACTCAGGCACCGCTATGTCCGACCGAAGACGCAGCGCTCCTTAGGCATTCTGACGTTCGCTGCTACGCGTTCGGCAAAGCATCGCCGAGCAAGTCCGGTTCAGTGTAGCGAATTGTTTCAGCGCGCCCGTCTCGGTGCCGTCGAACCCGTGAGAATATAGCGCGCCACTCTCCACGGACCGATCGCCATCCAGCGCGGCATCCCTGCGCCGCTTATTCTCGCTGATGGACACGACAGCTTCGAGGAAAGCACATTTGTTGTCGTTGCGTGTCTAAGTGCAATCGTGTCGCACTCCATTTTTTGTCATCAAGCATGCGGGTGACCATCCTTCATCAACGAGCTTCGACGTACAGCCACCTACTCCAGTCGGAATTACCGCACGCATCTGATGCAATTCGATGCGTGCGTTGTTAGGGACGTTCAAGCGTACAACCTTACGCAGCGTCAGGATCAAGCCGATTCTTTGAGAGCGAATGTTGCGCTGCAGTTACAGCAATTCGCGTCGGCGCTGTTATGACGCGAACGGCCGGGGGCCACTAAAGGAAATGAAGCTCGAAATGAAGAACTTGTTGCTTACGACTGCGAGCATCGTCGCACTCACCGCTGCGGCGCCTGCATTCGCCGCGGATCTCACCGCACAGCCCGTCTACACCAAGGCGCCACCGCCACCGGTCGCGCTCGCACTCTACGACTGGAGCGGCTTCTATGCTGGCGTCAACGGCGGTTGGGGTTCGAGCCATAACTCCTGGGATTTTGCAGGCACGACGCCTGAGGGCTCCCACGACGCAAGCGGCGGCACGGTGGGCGGGCAGATCGGCTATCGCTGGCAGATCGGCCAGACAGTGCTTGGCGTCGAAGGCCAGGGCAACTGGGCCGATTTCAACGGCTCCAATGTCAGCACTGCTTTTCCGACCAACAGGAACCAGACAAAGATCGACTCGTTCGGCTTGATCACTGGCCAGATCGGGTATGCGATCAGCAACGTCCTGCTTTACGCCAAAGGCGGCACCGCGATCGTGAGCAGCAGCTATCAGGTCGACGCCGTTGCTTCAGGCACGCAGCTTGGGAGCGCGGACACGACACGTTGGGGGGGCGTCGTTGGTGCCGGATTCGAGGTCAACTTGACGCCGAACTGGTCAGCTGGTCTTGAGTATGACCATGTGTTCATGCCGACTAGCGACGTGAACTTCACCGCTGCCGGTGGTGGCTCGTTTGGGAACGATCGTATCCGCCAGGATTTCGATCTCGTGACCGCGCGAGTCAACTACAAGTTTGGCTGGCCCGTAGCTCTCAAATAGCGATCTCCTCACCTCCAAACGCGATCGAGAGCCCCGGCCGCAGCCGGGGCTCTTTCTTCATAGTTCAAGAGCGCAAGATCACTTAGGTGCCTCTATTTTCTGAAAAGTGCCCGCTTTAACGTCCTTATGTCCGTTCTGAAACTTCAGGGATATGTCGACCTGCTGGATGTGCTGAGGCACAGCGAGTGCGCAAGGCGCCATAGTGTAAACCGCCCCACAACTACGCTCGAGTGTGTCACCGGCGGTCTGTGCAAAAGCTTCGGCTTCGTTAATCCAGCGCCTTACAGCAAATAACACGTTGCGACGTGCGGCTTTTGCGACCTTGATGGCGCCGATGCTTTGGCTTTCGGCAATCATGGCACACAGCAGACGACGTTTCCATTATGCCAGCGAGACACGCCTGCACCACCTCTCCAAAGACGATCCGCAAAGTGGGATGTGTGAGACCTGGATTATCCGCCCGCGCCCAATTAGAGTGAGGAGCACGTTAGCGACGCTGATTGCCTCGAAAATTGGATCGAGCTCGCGATCATCAATTCTCCGCATCATCAACCAGCGCAGCTTCAGCGAAGTCCCACCTCGCCTACGCGCATTGTTTACACCTGATGACGACAATAGCTAGACGTGCATCGGCAGACATTGCTGTTTGTGCAGATACTTTGCACCAAGTCGCGCTCGCCAAAGCTTACCCGCTACCTCCCAGTACTGGGACATGCTGACGCGTAGTTCGGCAGCAACGCGGCAAGGTGTAAGGCTTTTCTAGGGCTTCAGTGTTCTGCAGAAGCGCGGCTCCTTCGCAAGTCTGGAATACCTAACAATCTGTATCATAAGCACATCGCTGTCGCTCCTGTGCGCGAAACGTTAAGGAAAAGACCGTGCCAAAGCATATCTTTTACTAAGTGGTGTCGAGCGCGCTAGCTAGCGGCGCGGGCACAGCTGGTCAGCTGACGACGGCCTATTGAGTAGCAGCATCCATCGGTCAAGGTCACAAGGAAGTAGATGTCGGGGAATCCATGTCAACCAGGCCAGCCTTTTGAGGCCATACCGGCGCGCGGCTCGCTTCTTCCGCAAATCAGCTTGCGACGTTTGTGGTCACGTTTCTATCGAGCGGAGGCTACACCGTTAGGCCACCAACGGCGTTGCCAACGCAGGCTCTGAAAATTCAATGAGCCCAAGACGAATCGCCTTTACAAGACCATGGGTCCGGTTCGCTGTGCCGAGCTTTCTTATTGCGTTCTTCACATGGAAGTTCACCGTATTCTCGCTCACGTTCAGTATCTTCCCGATTTCCCAGGACGATTTGCCCACCGCGACCCATCGCAGGCAATCCTTTTCGCGCTCCGATAGGCTCACTTTTCTGTTCGAGCCACTGTCCGAGGGCCTCGCGATCTCCGCAAACGCAATATGGAAGTGCCAAGCCAGCACGTTGAGATGCTTCACATTCCTCTGAGGATCGGCATCATCAAAACGGGAGGCGAATGATATCACAGATATTCGCCCTGATGGCCCAAACAATGGCACGCCGACACCATTCTTCAGGCCTGCCTCTCTGGCCTCTCGTAGTACACGTTGTTCACATGCCTGCAGTTGATGTTCTTTGGCGAGCTCGTCCCATAGAAATGGCCCCGCAAACATCGGTGTCCGCCGGACCACCGGATCGACGGTGTAGTACTTGCGTTCCAAGTAGCGCTGGCACCACTCGGGGGGAACCTTCATAGCTACCAGAGGCGGTGGACACCCCGGTAGACGAAGCGGCTCCGCGAAAGTGAGTGCTCCGTAAGCGATCTCAGTGAACCCCTCTTCGCTCGCACAGCTCACAAGCAGATCAAACAGGGCTTTGAGAGATTGCGTTCGATTCGCGCATTCGACGAAGCTGAAGAGATTCATATGGCGCCTCACGCGATCGAGCCGGAAGACCGTTGCGCGCCGTTCGAACCAGTCTGTTTCAGACGGAGGTTCGTTGCATTCCTGACATGCGCCAGCTCGCAAGGCAGTCGCACGGGTGCGGCGATAGCTACGGGTCGAAAGGGGCCGTCAGCGCCGGTAGGACATGCACACGCTGCCGATATGGAAAAAATCGGAACGCCGGCGTGTTTCCGCCGGACCGTGCGGCGGTCTCCAAACTGCTTCGGCGCGCGCCCAAATGATGGGGGATCGCGCGGGAAACGCCTGCGCCGAAACTTCGTGCTAGACTGAATAGCCTTGGCGGTCTCCCCGCTACGCCAAACAGAGGTCAGCCAATTGCTCGATCGCCCATGGGGCGATACCCAGAGTTCCGGCCTTGGGCGGGCACCTGAGCCGCAGTGCTCACATCGGCCTGTTGGTGCCGGGCTCCAGCTGCTTGACGTCACCATCGATGCGCTTGGGAGCGAAGATGAGTTCGTCCGGTCTCGATCGGCAATTGATTCTTGCGTATCGCGACTGCCAACGCATACGTGACCGGCAGCGGGCCGAACTCGGCGTCGCCGACGTGATCTTTGAAGCGCCTGGCGGTCGCGGATCCAAAGGACCCGAGTTTGGATAAGGAATGCGCTCCGTTTGCTGTGCCTATTGTGAGAACGCTGCGGTTGCCGTCGAGCTATTCGCCCAGGCCCCCCGTTCCCTTCAGCGCGAGCCGATCGAACCGGCTGATACCGGTCACCGCCCTGACGCCTGCTGACATTGGCGAGAACCTGCACGGCGGTTAGGGCCAGCTCCGGAACCAGATTGATGAAGATGACACTGAGCATCCGCTTCTCCAAGAACCTTGCAAGGGACGGAAACGAGCACAGCAAGTGTCGTACCAGTCGCGCCCCTCGGGAAACTCAGCCGTCAAGACAAGCAGTTTAAGAGAACGGGTCTTAACCGATTTGACGCACGGCGACATATGTCGGAATTGCGACAGCACCGTTTGCACCAGTAACGACATCCCTCGATGTAGACCAAGGAATCTCCTGATATAGCGCGCATACGATTTCCTGGTCGTAGAAAACGGCTGAACGCGCGCAGCTTGGGGCTGCACGACCACACGAGCGACCGAAGCTCTTTACCGATGCGCCGAACGAAGCATGCATTGCCGACCCAGTTCGGATCTCGCAATATAGTTCTCGCCGACCGGCGCGAATCCGGAAATTCTATGCCCTCGGTTGCCGCCATGCGGAGCTTTGCGCTCCAGTCAACTACTAACGTTAGCGATTGATCGAGATAGCAGAGACGTGCCAATCAATACTTGATCAAGGGGCGCAGATCCGGCCTCAGGAAATTCGGCATGCAACATAGATCTGTTCGCGAAGTCGGGCCCGATCGAGGCGTGAAAGCGCTGCCTGCCGATATACTTCGACCTCAGATTTGCTCCAACGACGACCTTTCCTTTCTCATGGAAGCCCATGATGGGCTTTCGGGAGCAATCGCTCAGCGCGCGGGTTTCAAAGGTTTGTGGGCTTCAGGCCTATCAATTGCCTCCTCTCTCGGCTACCGCGATGCCAACGAGGCATCATGGAGCCAACTCGTCGACGTCGTCGAACGCATAGTCGACTCGACCGAGCTGCCGGTGCTCGTTGACGGTGATAGCGGTTTCGGCAATTTCAACAATGCGCGTCTCCTCGCGCGCAAACTCCGCCAACGTGGTGCGGCCGGTCTGGCGCTGCAGGACAGCTGTTTTCCAAAAATGAACTCGTTCGTTGGCGAGCGACACGCCATAGCTGACATCGACGAATTCTCGGGCCGTCTGCGGGCCGTCAGGGATACAGTTGGGAAAGACTTGGTTCTCGTGGCGCGGATAGAAGCGCTGATTGCCGGTCACCCAATGGAGGAAGCGGTTTCGCGTGCTCACGCTTACGCGGATGCGGGAGCCGACGCGATTCTCATTCACTCGCGAAAGAGCACAGCGGAGGAGATCCTTGAGTTTGCGGGTGCTTGGCAGAACCGACTGCCCATCGTGATCATCCCAACAAAATACTATCAAACGCCGGTCTCTGCATATCGCGATGCGCGCATCTCCACGGTCATCTGGGCCAACCACTCCATGCGAGCTGCAATAGTTGCCATGCGCAGGGTCTGCGGTCGCATCATGGCCAGGGAAGGCATCGCGAGTATCGAACCTCATATTGCGACGCTCGACGAGGTTTTCAACCTATTGGGGTACGATGAACTCGTCCGTGCAGAAGCGCGATATCTTCAGCCTAATGACAAAAAATAGTAGGTCCTCATGCGCTACGGACTCATGAACTTTTGACGGATTAACGCCATGCACCAGTCCTTATCATCGTCACCTACCACTGAAATCTCCAACGCAGCCCCTATTCGTGGAGATATTATTGATTGGCACGACCAGCCCCTATTCCGCGACGGCTTGCGCTCCCGTCTCATCGCATTGCTCGACGGCTAGGCACTGAGAAAACGCACCGAATTCATTTGGCGTCCAGAAAACGATTAGGCAGGAGCTCTGCTGTGTGCTTTTGTTCAGTACCGGGGAGTTTCTTTGCTCAAGTCCAACAGACTCCGGCCACCCAACAACAATCCCATAAATTTTGAGGGAGAGCGCTCGTGTTGGCGCACCGGACAGCTTTGGTCAAATTGTGGGGCCGCACTGCGACCAGGACCGCCGCAAAGGCGGGTACTGAGCGCGGCGAGGACATTATCGATCTGACCGCAGAAGAGATCTGGAGCGAACTCGCCCCAACGGTGCGCGAGGGCGCGATCGCAGCGATCAGCGGCAACCTCAACCGCTATACCGACCCGATCGGGCTGCTGGAGCTGCGCCGCGCGCTTGCTTGCAAGGTTTCCGCCGAGACGGCTCAGCCATGGTCAGCAGACGAAATCGCTGTGACGAGCGGCGCCAAGCAGGCGCTCTTCAATGCGGCCCTGGCCCTTCTGAATCCTGGCGACGAAGTACTGATCCCCGCCCCATACTGGACGACTTTCCCAGCACAGATCATTATTGCCGGCGGCAGGCCGATCTTTGTTGAGAGTCGGCACAACAATTACGTGCCGAGGCCTATAGATCTCGCCGCCGCCGTTACTTCAAGGACCAAGGCGATCGTGGTCAACACGCCAAACAATCCGACAGGCACGGTCTACGACCGCGCCACCCTTGGCGGCATTGCCGAACTCGCGACGGAACGGAAACTCTGGATCATCTTCGACGAATGCTACGGGGCTTTCGCTCACCCCCCACATACGCATCATTCGATCCTATCGGTGGCGCCCCAGGCACGCGATCGCACATTGATCGTCAATTCCTTTTCGAAGTCGTTGGCCCTGACCGGTTGGCGGATTGGCTATCTAGCTGGCCCCAAAACCATTGTCGGCGCGGTTAAGGCGCTACAAAGCCATACAACATCGAACCCCAATGTCATTGCGCAGCATGCACTACTGCATCATCTTAAATTCGGCGACGGCATCTTCCAACAGCAATTGCAGCGCCACATGGAGAAGGCGCGAGCGCTCGGGCTCTCGATTCTTTCAAACCTGAAATTGGTGTCCCCGCCTTCTGCCCAAGGCGGATTGTTTTTCTACCTCGATCTCAGCGGGCTCCAGCGGCGTCCCACGGCCAGCGGATGCGAATTCAACCCCGATGACATCGCTGATGCGCTGCTGATGAATGCTGGTGTGGCAACAGTTTCGGGCACAGCCTTTGGTGACCTCTCTGGCCTCCGGCTCTCCTACGGCATCGATCTTGAACTGCTCGGCAAGGGCTTGCGGCGCCTGACCGCAAGTCTGAACGAGTGGAACTAAGCTTGGTTTTACGAGTGCCGATATGATTAGAGCTGCGTTTTCCGAGCCCCGCCCTCGTGGTTGCGGCGGGATGCGGCTCGCCTGCGTCGTCCACGCGCGACACCTACCCTCCGGGAGCGGGACCTCCGATCAAGAGGCCACATCGGTCACGGCATCGGAGCCCGCGGACGTTTGTCCTTTCCCAGAAAGCCGGCCAAACAGCCGAGGCCAGAGGCATTTGGCAACAGTCCTCAACGCCAGGGAACGGCGGCCGGAAATCATTCGACGACGAAAGGGAATAAAATGACCCCCAAAGTCCCAAACAGCGCAGTCATTCTCGCCGCTGGCTTGGGCTCGCGGCTACGGCCGCTGACCGATTTCTGCCCAAAGCCGCTGGTGGAGGTCAATGGCACGCCGATCATTCATAACGCCTTACGAAACCTGGATGCGGTTGGTATCGGAGAGGTGACCATCGTGGTCGGTTACCGCAAGGACGCCATTCAATATGCCTGCGGAAGGCGCTTTGGCAAGCTCAAAATCAACTATCTCGAGTCGTCGGTATTCGACTGCACCGGAAGCGCCTTTTCTCTGTGGCTGGCACGTGACGTGCTGCTCGCTGGGGACTGCCTTGTTTTAGATGGGGATGTCTTCTTCGAACAGGATGCATTGCGCTATTTGATGGCCAGCGAAGTACCCGATGTGGCCGCAGTAGCTCCCCTTGGCGAGCTGACGGAAGGGGCGGCCGTTTTGTTGTCGGATAGCGGCCTCATATCGAGCTTCTGCATGGGCAAAACTGCGACAGGCATCGTTACGGATGGCCGAAGGGCTTTTAAGACGATGAACCTGCTTCGATTTTCGGCATCGACTCTCAAAACAACGATCGTCCCAGCGCTAGACGATATTGTCACGTCGGGAGCCATACGAGCCTACACTGACGAGCTTGTCGCCTTTCTCATTGAAAAACGAGGTCTGCAGCTTGGTGCAGCCCAGTGTGAAGATCTCAGGTGGTGCGGAATCGACAGTGTCGAAGATCTGCGCAATGCGGAGCTCATCTTTCAACGCAGGAGCCCTCCCCTAGCATCGAGGCAGGAAGACAAGTGAGAGATCAGATGCTGAAATCCCATTGCAATCCAGCGGACGATACGACCACAGGTCTCCTCTTTTCTTCAGCGAACTTATTCTGGCACCTCGAGCTGGCCATTCCGGCGTGACAGCGCTTTGGGCTGATCTGCCAGATCACCTCGACGGAGACGCGGCTGATCGCACTATGGACTGCGACGTAGATGTTGCGAAGACCGGCAGCGGTGGTGCCGGCAGTGCTGATCGTTCAACTGAGCAATGCGTCGGCTTTTGCCCTGTGATGTCAGCCGCGCTACTCGCAGCAGGCGCAATGAGGCTTAGCCATTCTGCCAACTTCTGTGGGGCGTCCGATGGGCTCTTCTTACGGGTGCTCTTGTCATTCGATATGGCGTTACTCGCCCTCTCGCTTCTTCACCTATCTTTCATTCCGCTAGGGCTTTCCGCCTTTCGGCAAAATTTGCTCTTCGCTCCTCATTGTTGATCACGTGACCTAAGTTCGTATGCCTTCACGAGCAAAGCCCTGTACACCGAATCGGCATCTTCGCCGCTCGCCGTGCAGGAGAAGTTAGCCAGTCTCACCGACGCCGCCCCAGCAAGCCATCCAACTGCGGCGCCAACGATCGAACAGTTTTTATCGAGCTTGCGAATCGCGTGGAAAGAAGGAGCGGTCCGCCCGACCGACAGACCAATTGCGAAGCCGAAGCGTGAGCGACGACGCCCTGATCCGCTCGTCAAGGCTACGCCACAACTGCGCGAATGGTTCGAGGCCGAGCCGTGGCGAACCGGCAGCGAACTCCTTTGCAAGCTTCAGGCAGAATGCCCCGGGGTCTACCCAAGCAAAGTACTCCGAACTCTTCAACGTCGTCTCAATGCCGCGCGGCAATCAGGATGGAAGTTCCCATCCAGATTGTATAGCTCAAATCGTGGCGCAGCGAGCAAGCAAGCGCACTGTTGTTTAGCTCCCGAGAAAACGCAGCACAAACCGACGTGATCGATCCATCACCGGAAAGCCCGCCGCTGCTGGATGAAGGAACGACGGTGTAAAGTAGACCGGTGATCGACCGTGCTCAAGGCTGGCGCGTTGCGCCACCGCCTTCGGCGGCTGGCGGCCTTGACCACGCCCGATCACCGGTCTGTTGGCTTTGCAAGCGCTCGGTCGAGGACCGAGCGCGACATCGGCACGCTCGAAATGCCCACCAGTAGTGCGACCGCCTTCCTTCGGTCTCCTGGGTAGGGAGCAAAATAGATGAGGCAACAACAGGTCTATCGGGAACATCGCTAGATGCGGCAGTACGCGTTCTCATCCTGATTGTCGCGCCATAGTGAGCAGGATCACCTAGCCATCCAAATTCTCGCGTAGCCGCAGCGGCACCCCCAGCACGAGCGTTTCGAAGTGGCCAATGATCATCGGTGCTATTGCTGATGAGCCGTACGCTTTCTTCCACGCTGAGGAGTGCAATTGGTCCGCGGTCGACGAAATGATCGGCTCCGATGTCGCGGAAGGTGTCCACAGAAGAGCTACTCGCCTGCCACCTTGCCCAAGCTGACACAGGAGCTGGCTGCACGCGGCATCAGGACAGACTTGCGGGCGGTGTTGACTTTTGTTCACACCGAGGGGCTGAGCTTCAAAAAGAACGCTTCTACCGACCGAGCAGGATCGCCCCGACGTCGGCCGTAAGCGTACCCGCTGGAAAGCACATCAAGGCACGATCGACGTCGCGCGATTGGTTTTCTCGACGAGACGTGGATCAAAGCCAATATGGCACCGCTGCGCGGCTGGGGGCCCTGTGGGCGGTGCCTTCTAGCGTCTGCACTTTTGGTCATTGGAAAGCCATGACCTTCATCGCGGCGCTGTCACGATCGGATCGGCGCGCCTTGCGTGATCGATGGTTTGGCATCCGCCCTCGCACCGGGCGAGATCGTCATCCTCGACAATCGTGCCAGCCACACGGGCAAAGCGGCTCGCCAAGCCATCCGCGCCAGAGGGGTCCACCGGATCATCCTGCCGCCCCATAGCCCTGACCTCAATCCGATCGAGCAGGTCTTCGCCAAACTCAAGCACCTCTTGCGAACTGCAGAGCCTCGTGAGGTGGAGGCAGCCTGGCGAAAGGCCGGTGAACTCCCTCGATCTCTTCTCCAAAGAGGAGTGCACCAACTACTTCAACTCAGGTTACGTTTGGTGTAAAAATATCATGCTCCAGCGCAGGCGCGTCCGCTGCAAGGACGTTTGCGGCCTGGTCGCAGAAGCTTACGGCCGACGATCCGTTCACCCGCATCGATCTGAACTTGGTCTCGCCCGTGCAGCCTAACGATGCTCAAGCAGCAAAAGTAATCATCGCGGGGCAGATTCTGACTTAAATAGTAAAAAGGCCTCCGATGGGCATATCGGAGGCCTTACTTGGAGGTCAAACTTAGATCTATGAAGTTGCTTTCTTTCTCCTTCTGCTAGATTGACGGAGACTTAGAAATTGCGCTGAGCGCGAAGCAGCATGCTGACCGAGTTCTGGTCCTTCGCTTCGTACACGGCCGCCGGCTTGGCAATCGAGGCCACCCCCGGTGAAGTGAACGTACCCGAGTACTTCTGGTCGAGATGGCTCCAGTTGACGTCCGCCGTGAAGGCCAGGTTCTTCACCGGGGTCCACACGGTATTGACACCGATCACAGCGAAGTTGAAGTCCGGGTTGCAGGCCCCAGTCAAAGCGAGCAACGCAATTGCGTTGGCGCAGATCGCGACCTTGCCACCGAAACCGTACTGCACAGCGCCGTAACCACCGTAGATGGCGCTTGCCCAGTTCGGGTTCCAGTTGTGGGTGTAGCCACCACGGAAGCCCCAAGTCTTGACGGTCTCGATGCCGCTGCCACTCACGAACACGCCGTCAGCAATGCCGGCGATCCCGAGGCTCTGGTAGGCTCCAGCCAGGCCAGTACCGCTGTACATAAAGAAGGTTTGCGGGAATAAGCTCTGGAAGTTGTAGCGACTCGCACCATCCGTGTAGACGGCCTGCAAGTTGATCGAATCGCCAGGCCCAGTCGGGACATTCTTGATCGACAACGAACCCTGAACCGCCCAGCCCCACTTGTCGCCGGGGTGACCGGTCGGCTCTGTCGCGCCGTAGTAAGCCGCATGCAGGTCATGCGCGGCAACCGAGAACTGAGCCAGACCCCAAGCCTGGTCAACGCGCACCGCACCGATGACGTCGGGAGCACGCGTTCCGCCCCAATCGTTGTTGCCGTAGACGCCCTGGATCATGTTGGCAGCAGTCGCACCCGACAGGTTCCAGAGGTTCGACTGGCTCTGCACAGTCGCATCCTGCAACGCCACCGAACCGGTGATGCCCTGGCCGAAGTCAGCCGTATAAGCGACCTGGTTCACGCCGGTGACGTTATTGCTGCCGCCCGGAATGGTGTCAGGACCACCAGCCGGATAGCTCTGCCACGGGGCGTCGAAGATTGAGACCGTGCGACCGAACGTGAAGCCAGCGAACTGGATGAACGCATGGTAGAGGCCGAGCGTGCCGCCGCCGATGCCGTCGCCCGTGTAAGCTGACGGGTTGCTGCCGGTGTAGGTGCCAGTCGTCCAGGTGAAGACCATATCGGCGTAGGTGCGAACCACGCCGTACTCGGTCGCGGTGCGGGTATCGACGGTGAAGTCCATGCGAGCGCGGCTGAACCAGTAGTTGGTCAGACGGTTATTCGCACCCTGGGGCGCGCCTTGCCTGAACGAGTAGTCGCCTGCGCCAACCGTCGTGTCGGCGCGGACGTAGCCGCCGAACTTGATGCAGGTGTCAGTGCCCGGCATGTAGTAGAATCCGGCACCGTACAGGGAGCAGATCTTCACGTATTCGACCGCTTTGGCCTTCACGGGAAGATCGGCCGCATGTGCTCCGCCAACGGCGATCAGACCAACCGCCGAACCGCGCAAAAGGCTCTTCAACATGTTCATCAACTTTCTCCAGATTGTTCCACCTCAAAGTGGCCGCTCAACCACCTACGATAGAGACCAACCACTTCGGCCTCACCCTGACGCTTCCCGAACTGCAGGGCCTTCCGTGAACGCTAACTGATAGATTGAACCAGCCGGCGTCGCCGTGCGGATGATTCCGCCGCTCGCGTTCTTACGTTGACAGATTGCATTTGTTATTGGCGCACAAACTCTGTACGTAACGAACAAATTCATGCACGCGCCCCGCAAGCGTGTTCTAATCGTGCCATAAGGGTACGTGTCGTACCGACGATGTAAGGTACGTTTCGTACGTTGCCCGATTTGAAGAGCGTAGCGAACAGGGCCGGCGACTCATCAAGGAGACGCCGGCGCCGATATCGATTTGCTCACTTGCGTGGCGGGTAACTGACGGTGATCCAACAGGCTTAGATGAATCTCGATCGCTTCCTGCGTGAGCGAAAACCAATCCGCCCGCCAGGCAACGCCTCAGCGCGCGAAGAGCCCGAACCGAACCATGCGCTGCCGGGCTTCTCAGGATCAAAGAGCCGCACCTGGAATCGGCCACTGCGGCCTCGGTACTCGCCGATCCGAAGACAAGTTCGGCTAGCTTCGCCGCGTTTTCTTGAGGGATCGCCTACCATGGCATCGCGGGCAAGGCTTGCGACATACCATCCGCCCCCGTGCGCCCAATAGGCAATTCAATGGCGGCAACCGCGAGAGGTCAACACGCTGAGCCGTCTGTGCCTGGATGAGCAACAACCCGTCGTGTTTTCGAGCTTCTAGTGTCCCGAGTCACAAGTTCGCAATCATAGATTCGCAGTAGATTCGCGTCGCTGTGCCAAGGATGGAGGCAAACGGCGACGGAGTCTCCAATGGCTGTCCAGCAACTTGCCCCCCTGATATTGAGCGATGATGAGCGGGCCGAACTGACGTCGTTGACGATGCGGCGGAAGACGGCGCAGGCGCTGGCTCTGAGAGCCCGGATCGTCCTGACCTGTGCGGAAGGTGGTCAGAACACGGAAGTGGCGGCCAAGCTCGGGCTGGA
>NZ_BSOW01000046.1 GCF_030160715.1 Bradyrhizobium iriomotense | reverse complement strand
CCGCAATCGGCCACGCACTCGATGCCTTCACATCCGAGGAATGCGCCAACTACCTCAAAAATTCAGGTTATCGAACTTAATGCCATCACGCTTTAGTTGTTACATTCCTGTCCATTTTCATGGGGACTACGGGCGTAGTTGTCGGATCAATTTGGTTGCGAACAAACTCAGGAGTCGCCGCCCTCAAATGAAGTGGCGACAGCAGGAGCCATCCCGAGAATGGGTCACACGGCCGTTCCACCCAGATTCCACCCGCGGCCGCCCTCGCCAAAGATCTCGTAACCCGTCGGCGTCACAGCGACCGTGTCCTCGAGCTTGATGAAGCCGCGCCTCGGATGCTTCATCGTGGTCTCGATCGACACCACCATGCCCACCTCCAGCGGCAGCCGCGCGTCGGGATCGTCATAGGGAACCGGACCCTTGGCGGTCAGGCGAGGGGCCTCGTGGCTGACTAAGCCCATGCCGTGGGCGAGGAAGTCCGTGCAGTCGCGCTGGCCGATTTTGGCGAGCTCTTGCTCGGCCGCGGCATAGATCGCGCCGCCGAGCGCGCCCGGACGCACGGCCGCAAACGCGGCACGCTGGACGGCCTCGATCTCGGCGAGATAGTCCTTCAGTTCGCCATCCGGCTCACCCAGCACGGCCATGCGGGCGAGGTCGCCGATATAGCCGTGGTAATTCCCGCCAGAGTCGAGCGAGAGCACGTCGCCGTGCTCCCAGCGCTGCGGCGACGGCGCCCGGTTGTGGCTGTTGCCGCAGGCGAGCAGGCAATATTCGAAGGTCAGCCCGCGCTGGGCTTCGGCAATGCGCAAGGCGTCGGACAGCTGCTGCTTGGTCGTGCCTGGCCCGTGCCGCGCGATCACCTCCAGCATGGACGCGATCACGAGCTCCGAGGCCGTCTTGAGCTTGGCGAGCTCCGCCGTCGACTTGACCGCGCGCAGCCGCTCCAGCACCAGTAGCGCGTCCTTCAGTCCGCCGTCGGGCAGGGCATCGGCCAGCGCCCTGCCTGCGTCCATCGGCAGAAACGCCATCTCGACCCCGATCCACTTCATCCGCACGCCGGCCTCCTTGAGGACGTTAACGGCGCGCATGACGGCATCGACCGAGCCGTTGGATTCGGTCCGGACCTGCGCCACCCAGGGCGGCGCCACGGCGCGCTGGTGGGTCTCCAGGCGATGGCCGATATAGATCGCCTTATCGGGCTGGCCCTTGGGATAGACCAGGACCGGCAGGTACCGGCTGACACCCATCGCATCCATGTAGTCGAAGAAGATCGCGCGCTCCGCGCCGAGCAGGTACTGCACATTGTGCTTGGACGTCGCGATCAGGACGTCGAGGCCAGCGGCCTCCATCAGCCCGTCGAGCTTGGCGGCATCGAATGGAATGGCGCGAGCCTCGGCTCCGCGAGCGAGCTCCTGCATGATGGACCTCCGATGAGTGATCGTCTTTGCCGCCTTGCGCTTCGTACAACTCTGGGCCGGGAGCGGGGTTCTGGGTAGACTCAGAATTGTCGCGCCTGATCTGCGCACACATATCCGTAATTCGCATAAGGTATATTATGGAATATTTTTATGTCGAATTAGATCAATTATTTAGGCGGAATTCCTGACACTGCAGATTCGGTTGAGCCTCCAAATCGCCGCAGCCGTTGAGCTTGGCACCTGCGACCCGGCGCTCCTTTGCATGGGGTTGTTTTTCGAATTTTGGTGGTGAGCACCGAAGCGCGACGCGTTGTCCCGAAAGCCGATATTGCCGCGGCTCGGCTCCGCTGCAACTGCATCTCAGAACAACAACAAACCTTTTTGGGAGCAAACCCCCGATGAGCTTTTCCCGACGCACGCTTCTCAAGGCCTCCGCCGCGACCGCGGTTCTCGGCGGTATCGGCGCACCCCATGTGGCGCGCGCCCAGGCGGCCGAGTTTTCGTACAAATATGCCAACAACCTGCCGGACACCCATCCGTTGAACATCCGCGCCAAGGAGATGGCTGCGGCGATCAAGAGCGAGACGAACGGCAAGTTCGACCTGCAGATCTTCCCGAACAACCAGCTCGGCTCCGACACCGACATGCTGAGCCAGATCCGTTCCGGCGGCGTCGAGTTCTTCACGCTGTCCGGCCTGATCCTGGCGACGCTGGTGCCGGCGGCCTCGATCAACGGCATCGGCTTCGCGTTCCCGGACTACGATACGGTCTGGAAAGCCATGGACGGCGATCTCGGAGCCTATGTGCGCGGCGAGATCAAGAAGGCTGGCCTGGAGGTCATGGACAAGATCTGGGACAACGGCTTCCGCCAGACCACGTCGTCGACCAAGCCGATCAACGGCCCGGAGGACCTCAAGGGCTTCAAGATCCGCGTGCCGGTGTCGCCGCTGTGGACCTCGATGTTCAAGGCGTTCGATGCGGCCCCCGCCTCGATCAATTTCAGCGAGGTCTATTCGGCGCTCCAGACCAAGGTCGTCGAAGGCGAGGAGAACCCGCTGGCGATCATCTCGACCGCCAAGCTCTATGAGGTGCAGAAGTACTGCTCGCTGACCAACCACATGTGGGACGGCTTCTGGTTCCTGGCGAACCGCCGCGCGTGGAGCAGCTTGCCGGAGGATGTGCGGACCATCGTCGCCAAGAACATCAACGCTGCGGCTGTTAAGGAACGCGAGGACACGGCCAAGCTCAACGCCAATCTCCAGCAGGAGCTGGCCGGCAAGGGCCTGACCTTCAACCAGCCGGCAACGGCGCCGTTCCGCGACAAGCTGCGCAGCGCCGGCTTCTATGCCGAATGGAAGGGCAAGTATGGCGACCAGGCCTGGGATCTCCTGGAAAAGGCCGTCGGCAAGCTGTCGTAACGCATCAAGGCCGTCATGGCTCATGTCGAGGTTCAGGTGACCGAGGTGGTGGGCGAGGTGACCGTGCAGTCCCCTCGCCGACCTTCGTTTCCGGCTTCGCTGGAGCGCGTGCTCGGCTTCATGGTCGAGATCCCGGCGGCGATCCTGGTCGTCGCCGAGATCGTCATCCTGTTCGCCGGCGTGGTCGCACGCTACGGCTTGCACCGGCCACTGGTGTGGTCGGACGAGCTCGCATCCATCCTGTTCCTGTGGCTCGCCATGCTCGGCGCGGCGGTGGCGTTCCGCCGCTCCGAGCACATGCGCATGACGGCGATCGTCGCGAGCGCCAAGCCTGCGATGCGGGCCTATCTCGATCTCGTGGCGGTCTGCGCCGCGCTGGCGTTCCTCGTGATGATCGTCTGGCCGTCCTACGACTATGCTTATGAGGAAAGCTTCATCACGACGCCGGCGCTCCAGATCTCGAACATGTGGCGCGCCGCTGCGCTGCCGGTCGGCATCTGCCTGATGGCGGCGTTTGCCGTGCTGCGCCTGCTGCGCGCCGCCGACTATCGGATAGTGCTGAAGGCCGTGGTGACCGTCGCCGTCGTCGTCGGTTTGTTCTGGCTCGCAGAGCCGTACTTGCGGCCGCTCGGCAATCTCAACCTGGTGATCTTCTTCGTCGGCGTTGCCGGCTTCTGCGTCTTTGCCGGCGTTCCCATTGCGTTCGGCTTTGGCCTCGCGATCTTCGGCTATCTCGCGCTGACCACGCGCACGCCGGTGATGGTGCTGATCGGGCGGATGGACGAGGGCATGAGCCATCTGATCCTGCTCTCGGTGCCGCTGTTCGTGTTCCTGGGGCTTCTGATCGAGATGACCGGCATGGCGCGGGCCATGGTGGCGTTCCTGGCGAGCCTGCTCGGCCATGTCCGCGGCGGGCTGCATTATGTGCTGGTCGGCGCCATGTACCTCGTCTCCGGCATCTCCGGCGCCAAGGCGGCCGACATGGCGGCGGTCGCACCGGTCTTGTTCCCCGAGATGAAGCAGCGCGGCGCCAAGCCAGGCGATCTTGTCGCCCTGCTCGCGGCCACCGGCGCGCAGACCGAAACCATTCCGCCGAGCCTCGTGCTGATCACCATAGGCTCGGTCACGGGCGTCTCGATCGCGGCCCTGTTCACCGGCGGCCTGTTGCCCGGCGTGGTGCTGGCGCTGACGCTCTGCATGCTGGTCTGGTGGCGCTACCGCCACGAGGACATGAGCCATGTCCGCCGCGCCAGGGCGTCCGAGATCGGCAAGACCTTCGTCATCGCCCTGCCCGCGCTCGCCCTGCCCTTCGTGATCCGCTACGCGGTGGTTGAGGGCATTGCGACCGCGACCGAGGTCTCGACCATCGGCATCGTCTATGGCGTGCTGGTCGGCCTTCTGATCTACCGCCGCTTCGACTGGCGACGGCTGTTTCCGATGCTGGTCGAGACCGCGGCGCTGTCCGGGGCGATCCTGCTGATCATCGGCACCGCCACGGGCATGGCCTGGGGCCTGACGCAATCCGGCTTCTCGCGCTCGCTCGCATCAGCCATGACGGGCCTGCCCGGCGGCTCGGCCTCCTTCATCGCGGTCTCGATCCTGGCCTTCACCATCCTCGGCAGCGTGCTGGAGGGGATTCCGGCGATCGTGCTGTTCGGACCGCTTCTGTTTCCGATTGCCCGCGCCGTCGGCGTGCACGAGGTGCACTATGCCATGGTCATCATCCTCGCCATGGGCATCGGCCTGTTCGCCCCGCCCTTCGGCGTCGGCTATTATGCGGCCTGCGCGATTGGACGCGTTGACCCCGCCGAGGGCATCAGGCCAATCTGGGGCTATCTGCTGGCGTTGCTCGTGGGATTGATTATCGTTGCAATCTTTCCGTGGATTTCGATCGGATTCCTTTGAAGCGTTGAGGGAGGGTGCCGATGAGTGAGAGGCAGAACCACTACAATATCGGCCTGGACAAGACGCCCGCCAACTACGTGCCGCTGACCCCGCTGAGCTTCCTCGCGCGCAGCGCGGCCGTTTATCCCGACCATGTCAGCACCGTCTATGAAGGCCGCAGCTTCACCTGGGCGCAGACTTATGAGCGGTGCCGGCGCTTTGCATCATATCTGGCGGGCAAGGGCATCGGCGTCGCCGACACCGTGGCGGCCATGCTGCCGAACGTGCCGGCGATGAACGAGGTGCATTTTGCGGTTCCCATGACGGGTGCCGTGCTCAACGCGCTCAACATCCGCCTCGACGCACCCTCGATCGCGTTCCAGCTCGATCACGGCGGGGCGAAGATCATCCTGGTCGATCCCGAGTTCTCCGGCGTGATCACCGATGCGCTGGCGCAGATGAAGGGACCAAAGCCGTTCGTGATCGACGTCGACGACGCCGCCTTCAACGGCGGCAAGCGCATCGGCGAGATCGAGTATGAAGCAGCGGTCGCGCAGGGCGATCCCGGCTTCACCGCGATCCCGCCGCAGGACGAGTGGGACGCCATCGCGCTGAGCTACACCTCGGGCACCACGGGCAATCCCAAGGGGGTCGTCACCCATCATCGCGGCGCGTATCTGAACGCCGTCAGCAACATCCTCGCCGGCAATCTCGGCCAGCACCCGGTCTACCTCTGGACGCTGCCGATGTTCCATTGCAACGGCTGGTGCTTCCCCTGGACCATCGCCGCATCCGCCGGCATCAACGTCTGCCTGCGCAAGGTCGAGCCGACAAAGATCTTCGAGCTGGTCAAGCAGCACGCCGTCACCCACATGTGCGGCGCGCCGATCGTCTACAACACGCTGATCAACGCGCCCGATGCGCCCAAAGGCAACGCTGCGCGCCGCGTCGTCGGCCTGATCGCGGGCGCGGCGCCGCCAGTCGCCGTCCTCGAGGGGGCCGAGAGCATCGGCATCAAGCTCACCCATGTCTATGGCCTGACCGAGGTCTATGGGCCCGCCTCGGTTTGCGCCGAGCAGCCGGGCTGGGACGAGCTGTCCGCGCCGGAGCGCGCGCGGATGAAGCGACGGCAGGGCGTGCCCTACCCGCTGGAGGAAGGCGTCACCGTCATCAATCCGCAGACCATGCAGGAGGTGCCGCGCGACGGCGAGACCATCGGCGAGGTCATGTTCCGCGGCAACATCGTGATGAAAGGCTATCTGAAGAACGACAAGGCGACCAAAGAGGCCTTCGAAGGCGGCTGGTTTCACACCGGCGATCTCGGCGTGCTCGACGAGCACGGCTACGTCATCATCAAGGACCGCTCCAAGGACATCATCATCTCCGGCGGCGAGAACATCTCCTCCGTCGAGGTCGAGGACATCCTCTACAAGCACCCGGCCGTGCTGTTCGCGGCCGTGGTCGCAAAACCCGATCCGAAATGGGGCGAGGTGCCCTGCGCCTTCGTCGAGCTGAAGGACGGCGCCAGCGCGAGCGAAGCCGACATCATCGCGTTCTGCCGCAGCCACATGTCCGGCTTCAAGACGCCAAAGGCGGTGGTTTTCGGACCAATCCCGAAGACGTCCACGGGCAAGATCCAGAAATTCCTGCTGCGCAACCAGGTGGACTCGGCAAAGGCGATATCGGCCTGATTCGCCGCGCGAATTGCGACCGCCCGTGAAACCCCGGAAACGGTCGGAAAAGATATGAAAAAGATGGAGACGCGCCTACGGTTCCTCAGGATCGGATTCGCTGATTCCCGAACGAGGCGCCGCGCGATTCGTGTGGCGGGCGACCGGACCGGTGGGGCGCTTCATGCGATTTGTCTTGCGCACAGACGCATCTTTGCGTCTGGCGCCGCTATTGATGATCGGATTGCTGCCGGGCATCGCGCAGGCGCAAGGCCTGACGGAGCCTCCCGTCAGTGCGTCCGCGCCTGAACAGACCATCGCTCCCGCACCTTCCCCGCAAACCGCTCAAACGCCCACAAGCCCGGCAGTGCCAGCGAGCCCGGCAGCGCCAACGAGCCCGAGTGCCGGCAGCGCAGCCACCGCTTCAGTCGCGCCCAGCGTCAGCGTGGCCACCGCCAGTACGACTTCATCTCCAGCTGCCAGCCAGCCGAGCGTCGCCACCGCGCCACCGTCACAGTCAGCTTCGTCGCCGGCCGCGAGTGCCACCAGCGCCACGACCTCGCCTTCCGCCGGCGGCAATCCGACCAGTCAGCCGAGCGTCGCTGCGACCACCGCGCCGACCACGGGTGCGAATGCCAGCTTCGGTCCGGCATCGTCGCCCGGTCCGGCAGCGCTGTCGCAGGCCGAGACCGCGCAGGCGACTCTCCTCGCGATGACGCAGTTCACACAGACGCTGCTCGATCCCACGATCGACGGCCGCGGAGTGGATGCATCGCCGGCGCTCGCCGACGAAACGCTGGCGGCCTATGCCGCGATCCCATCGGATCGAATGCGTGGCGGTGTCGGGCGCGAGGTCTACGAGGCCGTCTACGGCAAGATGCCCCTCGCCGGCTCCTCTTACGCACCGCATTGGAGCATCTGGGCTTCGGGCATCGGCGGTTCACAAGTGGCGGGCAGCAACGTCGCACCGGGTGCGAGCTCATCGAGCCGGATTTTCGCGACCGTGGTCGGCGCCGATTATTCGCTGTCACAGCAAACGCGATTTGGCTTTGCGATGGCCGGCGGCGGCACCAATTTCGCCGGCAGCGCCGGCAGCGGCCGTTCCGATCTGTTTCAGGCCGGCGCCTTCGTCCGGCATACGGTCGGGCAGGCCTATGTCGCCACGGCGCTTGCCTATGGCTGGCAGGCGATCACCAGCGATCATCCCGGCATCGATCAGCTCAACGCGGCCTTCAACGCCAATGCCTATTCCGGGCGTATCGAAAGCGGCTACCGCTTCACCACGCCCTGGCTCGGCGTGACCGCCTACGCCGCCGGACAGTTCATGGCCTTCAGCCTGCCGGCCAATGCGCAGCAACCGGCCTTTGCTACGAATGCGTTTGCCGCGGCCTTCGGCAGCGATCGCGTCACCGACAGCCGCAGCGAAGCAGGCTTGCGCACCAATGCGTCCTTCGCGCTCCAGGGCGGTGTGCTGAATTTACGCACGCACCTCGCCTGGGCACATGATTTCAGCGCCGCGAACACGGTTGCACCGGCCTTCCAGGCGCTGCCCGGGCTTGGCTATGTCGCCAGCGGCGCAGCGCTGGCTCCGAACTCGGCGCTCGCGGGCGGGGCGATCGAGTTAAAATGGCTGAATGGCTGGGCCGCGGCCGCAAGCTTCGACGGCGAATTCTCCAGCCAGGTGCGGTCCTATACCGGCAAGGCCATCATGCGCTACGCTTGGTAGGACACGCGCTTTAGCGCGTTTCCAGCCGCATACCGTCATAGGCCGGCACCACGCCCGCCGGCAGCGACTGCCTCACCACCTCGTAATCGACGTCAGCGGTCATGTTCGTAATGACGGCGCGCTTCGGCTTGAAGCGTTCGATCCAGGTCAGCGCGTCGTTGATGCTGAAATGGCTGACGTGACCGGTGTAGCGCAGACCATCGACGATCCAGAGATCGAGATTTTCCAGCGCACCCCAGCTCTCGCGCGGAATGTCGTTGAGGTCGGGCGTGTAGGCGGCATCGCCAATGCGATAGCCGAGCGCGGGGATCTGGCCGTGCTGCACCAGGAAGGCCGTCATCTTCACGGCACCGCCCTTCCCCAAGATGGTCTGGGTCTCGCCTGCCTCGATCGAATGCCGCGTCAGGATCGGCGGATAGTCGCTGCCCTCCGGCGAGATGAAGCAATAGGAGAACCGCGCCATGATGTCCTTGGCGGTCGACTGATTGAAATAGGTCGGAATGCGCTTGCGCATGTGCAACACGACCGAGCGCAGATCGTCCATGCCGTGAGTCTGATCGGCATGCTCGTGCGTCAGGAATACCGCGTCGATGTGATCGACATTGGCATCGATGAGCTGCTCGCGCAGGTCGGGCGAGGTGTCGATGACGATCCGCGTGGTGCCGTGCTCCCCGGCCTGCTCGACCAGCAGCGAGCAGCGGCGGCGGCGGTTCTTTGGGTTGTTGGGGTCGCAGGCGCCCCAGCCGAGCGCCGGGCGCGGCACGCCGGCGGAAGAGCCGCAGCCCAGAATCGTCAGCGTCAGTGTCATGCGGCGTCCCTGCTTTAAAGCATGATCCGGAAAAGTGTGAAGCGGTTTTCCGAAAAGATCATGCGCAAACAACAACCTAAAGCGCGACGACGATTCATCCTAATCTCATCGCGCTTTAGGCATTCACCCTGGAGAACAGGCGGAAGAAGTTGTCGGTGGTCTGGCGCGAGATCTCGTCAAGCGATACGCCGCGCGTCTCGGCGAGGACCTTTGCCACTTCCACCACATAAGCCGGCTCATTGCGCTTGCCACGGAATTTGCCGGGCGCAAGATAAGGCGAATCCGTTTCAACGAGGATGCGGTCCGCCGGCAGCTCGGCCGCAAGCGCGCGCAAGGCTTCCGACTTCTTGAAGGTCAGGATGCCCGTGAAACCGATGTAAAGCCCGAGCGAGATGGCCTTCAGTGCAAGCTCGCGTCCGCCCGTGTAACAATGCAGCACGGCGGCAAACGATCCTGTCGCGACCTCCCCCTCCAGAATGCGCGCGCAGTCCTCGTCCGCCTCGCGGGTGTGGATCACGAGCGGCAGGCCGGTTGCGCGTGCGGCCGCGATATGGGCGCGAAAGCCCCTCGCCTGCGCCTCGGGTGAACCGTTGTCGTAGAAATAGTCGAGTCCCGCCTCCCCAAGCGCAACCACTTTGGGGTGCTTCGTCAGCGCGATCAGTTCGTCCGGCGAGATGCCGTCCTCCTCATCCGCATTGTGCGGATGGGTGCCGACCGAGCAATAGACGTTGTCGTAGCGCTCCGCGATAGCGATGAGCTGGTCGAACTTGCGCACCCGCGTCGAGATCGTGACCATGCGGCCAACGCCAGCGGCAGCCGCACGCGACACGATCCCGTCGAGATCGTCCGAGAAATCCGGAAAATCCAGATGGCAGTGACTGTCGACCAGCATCGTCTTAAGCCTTAGGCCGCCGGCTCGACGTAGCGCGGGAAGGCCGGCATCGGCGCGGGCAGCGTCGAGCCGGGCGCGATCCGCTTCTCGCCGCCGAGCATAGCGAAAGTCCGCTCGCCTTCGGGGATGCCGAGGCTGTCGAGCAGCTTGGCTGAGGCGCTCGGCATCGCAGGCTGGGTCAGGATCGCGATCTGGCGCACGACTTCGGCGGTCACGTAAAGGACCGTCTTCTGCCGCGCCGGATCGGTCTTCGCCAGCGCCCAGGGCGCTTCGCCCGCGAAATAGCGGTTGGCTTCGGCGACCACGGCCCACACCGCGTTGAGCCATTGATGGATCTGCTGCGTCGCCATCGCTTCGCGCGCCGCTGCGATCATGCCGTCAGCTTGCGCCAGGATCGCCTTGTCGTTGTCGCTGAACTCGCCCGGCTCCGGCAGCACGCCGCCGAGCTGCTTGGCGATCATCGACAGCGAGCGCTGCGCGAGATTGCCGAGGTCGTTGGCAAGGTCCGCGTTGATGCGCGCGACGATGGCCTCATGGTTATAGTTGCCGTCCTGGCCGTACGGCACCTCGCGCAGGAAGAAATAGCGCATCTGATCGACGCCATACTGGTCCGCGAGATTGAAGGGATCGACGACATTGCCGACCGACTTCGACATCTTCTCGCCCCTGTTGAACAGGAAGCCGTGGGCATAGACCCGCTTT
This sequence comes from Bradyrhizobium iriomotense, assembly GCF_030160715.1. GTDB lineage: Bacteria > Pseudomonadota > Alphaproteobacteria > Rhizobiales > Xanthobacteraceae > Bradyrhizobium > Bradyrhizobium iriomotense. The sequence continues at coordinate 48,319 of NZ_BSOW01000046.1, read as the reverse complement.
GGCACGGGAATGCCGGCCGACATCAGGAACGCAGGCCAGTAGACGGCGTGGAAGCGGATGATGTCCTTGCCGATGATGTGCACATCGGCCGGCCAATAGCGCCAATTGCCGTCGCTCTCGTCGGGGAAGCCGACGCCGGTGATGTAGTTGGTCAGCGCATCGACCCAGACATACATCACGTGGTCTTCATCGCCGGGCACTTTCACGCCCCAGTCGAACGTGGTGCGCGAGATCGAGAGATCGCGCAGGCCGCTCCTAACGAAGCTCACCACCTCGTTCTTGCGCGCATCCGGGCCGATGAACTCGGGATTGTCCTCATAGAGCTTCAGGAGCTTGTCCTGATACGCCGACAGGCGGAAGAAATAGCTCTTCTCCTCGACCCACTCGACGGGCGTGCCCTGCGGGCCGAGCCGCACGCCGTCATCGTTCAGGCGCGTCTCGTCCTCGGCGTAGTAGGCCTCGTCGCGGACGGAGTACCAGCCGGCATAGGTGTCGACATAGATGTCGCCGCTCTCAGCCATCCGCCGCCAGATCTCCTGGCTGGAACGATGGTGCTGCTCCTCGGTGGTGCGGATGAAGCGATCGAACGAGACGTCGAGCCGCTGGTCCATCTCCCTGAAGCGGTTGGCGTTGCGCGTCGCGAGCGCCGACGGCGTCAGCCCCTCGTTCTGCGCGGTCTGGATCATCTTCAGCCCGTGCTCGTCGGTGCCCGTCAGGAAGAACACGTCCTTGCCGTCGAGCCGCGCAAAGCGCGCGAGCACGTCGGCCGAAATCGCCTCGTAGGCGTGGCCGATATGGGGCTGACCGTTGGGATAGGCGATCGCGGTCGTGATGTAGAACGCGTTGCCGCGCGCAGCTGCGGCGGCGGGCGCTGCCACTTGCGGAGCAGCCACCTTCTTCGCAGGCGCGCGAGGTGCCTTCGGCTTCGCGACTTTCGGAGGCGCCACGACCGGAGCTGGCGTCGCGGAAGGCGCTGCTGCCACGGTCGTCTTGACGGCCTTGGCCGGTTTCTTGGCGACTTCCTTCTTGGCAGCGACCTGCTTCGTCCCGCTTGTCTTGCTGGCCTTCTTCGTCGTCTTGGTTACGCGCGCCTTGGCCTTGGATTTGGACTTCTTCGCTGCCTTGGCTGCAGCCTTCTTCGTCGTCTTGGCAGTCTTGCCCGCACGCGACTTCGCCGACCGCTTCGCGGCCTTCTTGGCAGCTTTCTTGGCGGTTTTTTTGGCGACCTTCTTTGCAGCCTTCTTGCCGCTTTTGCGTTTGACGGTTTTCTTAGCTCGCGTTGCCACCACGAATTCCTTTACCGGCTTCTCAAAATTTGGAAACGAACCTGCGCCTAGCGCGTTGCGTCCGCCAGCCAGCCGAACACCGAGAAAACCAAGGGCTTTCGCTCCAGATTGTAGGTTTCGGTGTCGCGCGCGGCGCGGACGATCTTTTCCCATACCTCCGCAAGGCGCGCAAGGCGCGGCAGGTTCTGGTTGGCGCTCGCCTCATCGGCATGCAGCCGCTCGGCGATCCAGCGGTCGATGCCGTCGATGAAGGCGGCGAGCGCCACGCGGTCGCTGGTCCCGAGCGAATCGCCAAGCGTGTGCAATTCCTTCGGATCGACCTGCGGCAGGCGCGCGAGCAGCGCCGCGGTGCGCTGCTGGAGCTTCAGCGCATCGCCGCCGAGCAGCGTCAGCGCGCGCGCGACACTGCCCTCGGCGGCATCTGCGGCCTCACGCAGCGACGGATCGGCCTCCTCGATATCGGCAGCGATCGCAGCAGCTCCGATCACCTCGTCGGTCGCAAGCGCGCGCAGCCGCAGCTTGCGGCAGCGCGACTGGATCGTCGCCAGCACCCGCGCCGGCGCGTGGCTGACCAGCAGGAACAGGGATTGCTGCGGCGGCTCCTCGAGGATCTTCAGAAGCGCGTTCGCCGCGTTCGGATTGAGCTCGTCGACGGTGTCGACGATGCAGACGCGCCAGCCTTCGGCGGCCGCCGTCGAACCAAAGAATGCGATCGTCTCGCGCGTCTCGTCGACGGTGATGACCGTGCGCATCACGCCGCGGTCGTTCGCCGTGCGCTCCAGCGTCAGCAGCCCACCATGCGAGCCGGCGGCGACCTGCCGCGCAACGGGGTCGTTTGGATCGATCGACAGATCCCCGGCCCGCTGTACGGCGGGCGCGAGCGGATGGCCGTGCGCGAGCACGAAGCGCGCCATCCGGTACGCCAGTGTCGCCTTGCCGATGCCTTGCGGTCCGCCGATCAGCCAGGCATGCGGTATGCGCCCGCTGCGATAGGCTGACAGCAGCGCCGCTTCGGCTTCGCGATGGCCGAACAGGCGGCTGGTCTCGCGCGGATGCGGGACCGCGGTCTCGCGCTCGGTCTGGCGAGGGCTCATGCGGACGCCGCCCTGGTCGGTGCGCTAAACACACGATCGCGCACCGCCGCCCAGATTCGCGCGGCGACCGTATCCGCATCGCCGCTGGCGTCGATCAGCACGCAGCGCCCGGGATCGCCGGCTGCGATCCTGCGATAGGCCTCGCGCAGATCCTGGTGGAATTTGAGGCTCTCGCCCTCGAAGCGATCCGGTGTGCCGCTGCCGCGCCGCGCGGCCGCGCGCTGCAGACCGATCTCGACCGGCAGATCGAGGACGATCGTGACGTCCGGCTTGAGATCACCGATCGTGACCCGCTGCATCGCGTTGATGACGCCTTCAGGCACGCTGCCAAGGCTGCCCTGATAGGCCCGCGTCGAGTCGGCGAAGCGGTCGCACAGGACCCAGGTGCCTTGGTTGAGTGCCGGCTCGATCACGGTGCGGACATGGTCGTCACGGGCAGCCGCGAACAACAGCGTCTCGGCATCCGGCCCGAGCAGCTTGCCCATCCCCGACAGCACGAGATGGCGCATGATCTCCGCGCCCGGCGAGCCGCCAGGCTCGCGGGTGACGATGGTCTTCAGCTTCGTGGCGTTGAGCCGGTCGGCGAGCCGCTTGATCTGGGTCGACTTGCCGGAGCCCTCGCCGCCTTCAAAGGTAATGAATCGCCCGCGCCCGGACGGCGGCTTCACTGCGATCTCGGTCATGGTCAGAGCTTCTCGGCGCCCGCGCGGAACATGCCGATCACGAGCTCGCTCGCGCCGTCAATCGCGCGCCGCATGGTTGAGCCGGTGCCGATCGCCTCCGCCGCATAGACCGGTGTCTCGACCGCGATTTGGCCGCTGCGCCAGACCCGCACCACGCCGACCGGCTGCCCCTCCTGGACTGGCGCGCGCACCGGGCCGCTATAGACGATGCGCGCGATCAGCTTGTCGCCGCCATTCTTGTGCACCATCACCTTGACCGGAGTTTTGGCGACGAGCTTGACCGAGCGGCTCTCGCCGCCGAACACCTTTGCGTAGCCCACCGGCTGATCGGCTGCGATCAGGGTCCGGGTCTCGAAGTTGCGAAAGCCCCATTCCAGCATTTTCTTGGCTTCGGTGGCGCGATCCTCGGAGTCTTCCAGGCCGTTGACGACGACGATCAGCCGCGTGCCGTTCTGCACGGCCGAGCCGACCATGCCGTAGCCGCCCTCCTTGGTGAAACCGGTCTTGAGCCCGTCAGCGCCCTCCATGGCATTGAGCAGCGGATTGCGGTTGGGCTGGCGGATCTTGTTCCAGGTGAACTCCTTCTCGCCGAACAGTTTGTAGAACTCCGGATAGTCCAGGATGATGTGGCGCGCGAGGACGCCGAGCTCGCGCACCGTCATCTTGTTGCCGGGGTCGGGCAACCCGTTCGAATTGGCGAAGGTCGATTTGGTCAGGCCGAGCTCGCGGGCGCGCTTGGTCATGAAATCGGAGGCGAACAGGCGCTCGTTACCCGACAAGCCCTCGGCGAGTGCGATGCAGGCATCGTTGCCGCTCTGGATGATCGCGCCGTGCAGGAGATCGTCGACCGACACCTTGCTGTTGATGGCGGCGAACATGGTCGAGCCGCCGGAGGGCGCACCGCCCTTCCGCCAGGCATTCTCGCTGATCCGGTACTCGTCGGTCAGCTTGATGTCGCCCTTCTTGACCGCGTTGAAGACGACCTCCGCGGTCATCAGCTTCATCATGCTGGAGGGCGCGCGCAGCTCGTCGGCGTTCTTCTCAAAGAGGACGCTGCCGCTCGACGCCTCGATCAGGATCGCGGTGGGCGCGTCGCCGTCAAAGCCGGCCTCTTCCTTCTTGGCGCCCTGCACACTCTGATTGGCGGCGTAGAGCACCCCGCCCCAGCCGAGGCTCAAGGCCACGCCGGCCGCCACGAGCCCGCGCGCAAGCCACCTGGCGGTGAACCGGGTTGGGCGGGTCGGAGGAAAGCGAAATGCCATGGCGAAGCCCTGAGAGCGGCGTTCTAACAGTTGGCCCCTGCGCAAACAACACGGGGAACCGGATCATCACCCGAAGATTGCACAGGTGGGCCGGCGTCCCTATCGTAGCGCGTCACGATTTCCGACCAAACCTCTGAAAGAAGGCGGAAAAGCGATGTCCTCCTCCCGCGTGATCTCAGCCAATGGGATCGATCTTTTCGTCCGCGAACAGGGCCAGGGGCCGCTGGTCGTGCTGTGCCACGGCTGGCCGGAACTGTCCTACTCCTGGCGTCATCAGATCCCGGCGCTGGCGGCGGCTGGTTTTCGCGTCGTTGCCCCGGATATGCGGGGCTACGGCCGGACAACGGCACCGTCCGGCGTTGCCGCCTACTCCATCTTCGACACGGTTGGTGATGTTGTTGCCCTCGTGCAGGCGCTTGGCGAGACCAAGGCCATGGTCATCGGTCACGACTGGGGCGCGCCGGTGGCCTGGCATGCGGCGCTATTCCGGCCGGACATGTTCACGGCGGTGGCGGGTCTAAGCGTCCCGCCGCCGTTCCGCGGCCACGGCAAGCCGCTCGACCTGCTGCGCGAGAACGGCATCACCAATTTCTACTGGCAGTACTTTCAGACGCCCGGCGTCGCCGAGGCCGAGCTCGAGCGCGATGTCGCCCACACCATGCGCATCGTGCTGGGCGGGCGCGGGCTGTCCGATCCGACGGCGGCGATGTTCGTTCAGGACGACAAGGGCTTTCTCGGCCACGCCAGCGGCTCGGAGCCGCTGCCGAGCTGGTTGACGGAGGCGGACCTCGCCTATTTCACCGAGACCTATCGCAAGTCCGGCTTCCGCGGCGGCCTCAACTGGTATCGCAACATCGACCGCAATTGGGAACTGACCGCGCCTTGGCAGGATGCGCAGATTCATCAGCCCTCGCTGTTCATCGCCGGCTCCAAGGATGCCGTCATCACAGGACTGATCGGTGCCAGACGCGTCAATGAGCTCGATCGCGTGCTGCCCAACCTGAAGCGCAAGCTGATCATCGACGGCGCCGGACACTGGGTGCAGCAGGAGCGGCCCGACGAGGTCAACGCGGCCCTGGTGAAGTTCCTAAAGGAAAGCGCGGTTCAGTAGAGCCCGCGACCGCTCAGGATATTGCGCGCCTCGGCCGCACCGTCGTCGGAGACATAGGCTGCCGATGGCGCCGTATCCGACGCATAGCGGCCGTCCTGGTCATAAGACACCGCGCGCGCGTTCTGGAGCGCCCGGCCGCGAGTGCGGCTCGAGGCCGACATTTCCGAGGTCGCGTTGATCGAGGCGACGTCGGGCGACGTGTTGCCGAGGCTGTAGGGCCGCCCTTCCGGCAGCGGAACCTCGCCACGGATCGCGCCATGGCTGGAAACGGAGAGCTCCGGGACGAACGGCCTGGCCGAGGCGACGCGGACCATCGAGGGGGTCGGAGCCGGAATGCCGGTGCGCAAGGTGGCCATCAGCTGGCGGTCGTCGGAGCCCTCGAGGGGCGCCCGGCCGACATATTCGACGCGCACCTTGGCGACGCCATTGCCTTTGAATTCAAGCAGTTCAGCGGCCTTGTTCGAGACGTCGATGAGGCGGTTGCCGTGATAGGGCCCGCGGTCATTGACCCGGACGATCAGCGATTTGCCGTTCGAAAGGTTGGTCACCCGCGCGTAGCACGGCATCGGCAAGGTCGGATGCGCCGCGGTGAGCGAGCCCATGTCGAAGATTTCGCCATTGGCGGTCAGGCGGCCGTGGAAGTCGTCGCCATACCAGGAAGCGAGGCCCTCGGCGCGGTAGTTGGCGTCCTCCTCCGGCACGTAGGTCTTGCCGGCCACCACATAGGGCTTGCCGACGCGATAGGTGCCGCCGCCCTTGGGCACGGGATCGCCAAAAGCCACCACGCGCGGGCTGGAGGACACGCCGTATTTCGGATCGACGCGGCTGGCGAATTTGCCCGATGAGGCGCAGTTGGCGAGCGCGAGGCAGGTCGCGGCAGCCGCAACACCACGCGCGGCCCGCATCATCGAATCTGACCGTCGGATCCCCATTCGCCCCAATACCATCTCGCCGGACGCGTGCCCACAAGGAGGCCTTCTGCCGGTCTTTGCCCGAAACGGCCCACCACCGGTTCGGAAGTGGTGACGATATCGCAACGTGATCACGGCGGAAATGGGGAGCGCGCGGCCCTCGCGCCGAGATGGTAAACCAGAAGTTCGCGTTCTCTCCGTTGATCTACGGAGCGTCGGCGCGCGACGCGCGCTATTCCCGTCCCGGTCCTGGACAAACTGTTGCGCCGAAGCCTCACTGCTTCCCCATTGCAAGCGCGCACATTGGAATCCTTTTGACTGTGCAAGGCGGTACGCGTTTTGTCGCGTGTGCGAGGGGCGCAACGGAAGTTTGCGATGATTGAGACGGTTTCAGCACTGATGGGTCTGGTGAGCGCGGGAATCTTCCTGGCCCATGCATTCGAAGGATACCGCACGAGGGCATAATGCCTCGTGCGGAAGCATCACCTCTTTCAATTGAGCGCGTTCGGAAATTTTTAATCAATCCGGTCGAGCATCGAGTACGAGAGCGGCAGGTGTCCTATGCGCAACCATGATCTGGTGTCCGACGGCTTTCTGGCGTTGACCGCAGGCGGCTTGGTTCTGCTCTGCTCGAGTCTGATGGCCCTGGCGTTCGCCTGAGCCGCGCCAACTTTTTCCTGACCCAACGGCCGCCATGCTGCGGCGCACTAGTTGCCGAGTGACAAGTCCAGTCGTTTTCGCGACGCGAGCCTCCCTTTTAGTTGATTGAATTTCCGCCCCTCGCGCCTCGACCTAAATTCAAGAGGCCATCACCAACGAGGGTGAGAAACATGCTTTCCGAGAAATTCATACTGGTTCTGGAATCGCTGATCCGCACCGATCGCACCCATCCCGACGGAAGCCCGCGCGTCGTCAGCACCTCCCCGCACGTGCCGGTCAAGCTGCCGAGCGAGAGCAAATAGCCCGCAAAGCACCCGGCCTGCGCGAGCTCAGCGCACGCCCAGCACCGAGCGGCGATAGCCGCTGGTCCTGGCTTCGTTCAGGCAGACGAAGCTGCCATCGAAGCCCTGCCCGTAGAGCTTCTGCCCCTTGGCGTAGTAGCGGCCCTTCCTGAAATCCAGCCACACCACCTTGTCGGTCGGACAATAGCGCTGCGCCTGGTCTGCGTAGCGAAATGGCGTCAGCGGCAACGCGACCGCTTTGCTGATCACGGCTCCGCAGAGCACGATGGTTGCAACAGCCGCAATCGTCCGCACGATGTCTCCAGTGATGTCAGCCGAAAATCAGCGCCGCCCGGAGGTCAGGATAGCATCATGTCGCAGGCGGCGCATGATCCTGACGTCGCGTCTTCCGCAAGCCATCGTGCCGGGCTACATCTGGTCGCCGTGCAACCGAAGCGGGGAATTGCCTGAAAATGTCGAGCGAGCCTGAGACGACACGCCAGCCCCGCCTTCCGGCTCCGCCGCGCCTGCGCGTGCTGCCAATGGTCATCTTCGGCTCGCGCTGGCTGCAATTGCCGCTCTATCTCGGGCTGATCGTCGCACAATGCGTCTACATCGTGCTGTTCCTCAAGGAGCTCTGGCACCTGTCCTGGCACGCGCTGGATCTGACCGAGCAGCAGATCATGATGAGCGTGCTGGCGCTGATCGACGTCGTCATGATCTCCAACCTGCTGGTGATGGTGATCGTCGGCGGCTACGAGACCTTCGTCTCGCGGCTCGATCTCCAGGGCCATCCAGACGAGCCGGAATGGCTCGGCCACGTCAATGCGAGCGTACTGAAGATCAAGCTCGCGATGGCCATCATCGGCATCTCCTCGATCGCGCTGCTGCGTACCTTCATCGAGGCGGGCAATCTCGGCTCGGGCCGCGCCGGCTTTACCGAGCAGGGCGTAATGTGGCAGGTCCTGATCCACATCACTTTCATCCTCTCGGCGATCGGGATTGCCTTCGTCGATCGCCTGAGCGACGCGGCCTTGCGCAACCACGAATAATCCTATTCGGGGCCCTTCAGCTGCTGCACGGCCTGGTGCAGGAATTCCTGGAGCTTCTGTGCGACCTGCTCGGGCGAGATCCCCTTGCCGGCGAGGTCGCCGGAGACCTTTGCCAGGACATGATCGACGGTCTTGTTTTCGAGATTGGCGGTCACGAGCTCCGTTGAGTAACGGGTTGCGGCATCACCGCTCAGCCCGAGCTGTCCCGCCGCCCACATGCCGAGCAGCTTGTTGGACCGGGCCGTGGCTTTGAACATGAGCTCCTCGTCGTGAACGAATTTGGCCTCAAAGCCCTGCTCGCGCTTGTCGAACGTGGTCATGGTCAGGCTCCCTACCGTTACGATCGTCTCCGTAGTCGCTTTGCCATCTGCTTCAGATTGCCTGGCCGAGTCGCCGACCGAGCGGTGGAACCGCGGTTAGCCGACCATTGCGGATCAGGTCATGTGTCGGACTATAGCACAGGCGTAGTCACCAGCTTGTGGCCAGCCCCGCCTGTTTTACTACTCATTAAGGAGAATCGCGGTTGGCTTGTCTCCAAGCACCGGGAGACAGCGCATGAATAGAGAGCTGCGGGAATTCCGCCGTTTGGAGCGTGTGTGTCTGGAGCAGGCGGAGCTCTCCACCCTCGACCTCGCGCGGATCGGCCTTCTGAAGGTTGCCGCGGATTGCCGTGTGGCGGCGGAAGCAATTGAAGCCAAATCGCCGGCGCGTCCGACCACGGGCTTCATCGCGGCGCTGAAGCAATCCCTCAGTCCCGTGCGCTCGTCCGGCCGGCACTGAACGAAATCGCCACCTGACCGGATTCCAACAAGGCGGCACCCTCGCCCCAGGACCGCACACGCAAAAACACCCCCGGCATGCGACTGCCGGGGGTGTGTTTTCTAAATAATGGATAAGTAAAGCAATGCGTGCTCTATAACAGGCGATCGGCACCCCCAATGTGAAGCAGTTCACAGATGGCGAGAAAAAAAGTGCGCCTACGTAGACCGGCGGGCCTCTTGGCCTGATCCTCAACATGCTTGATCGCGTTGAGGCGGCATATGCAATCGTTCGAGGTCTCGCCGACCGCCAAAGACCTCATGACAGGAGATATGATCATGCGCACGACGCTAGCCATCCTGGCCCTGCTGGCCGCAGCAACAGCCGCTCACGCGGGTCCCACCTCTCCCGTCTCCTATGACTACCCCTGGTGCGTCTTTGGAGGGCAGCTCGGCTGGTCCGGTGACTGCTCGTATGAAACGAGGGCACAGTGCCTCGCATCCGCTTCGGGCCGGTGGAATACCTATTGCGACCTGAACCCGCGCGTCCTGTGGCAGCAGCAGACCGGACAGCAGCCGGGCGCGCAGCAGCCCCGGGCGTACCGCAGGCAGTGAAGCTTCCGGCGCCCAAACAAAAATATCGAAAACAACCCCATGCAAAGGGGCGCAGCCGCCGCCCGATGGCCGGAAAAAGCGCGGCCATCCGCACCGCCCGCGTGGCGAGGCGCGGCACGATCCTGCGGCGGACCGAAGCCCTGCCTAGAGCATGATCCGGAAAAGTGTGGAGCGGTTTTCCGAAAAGATCATGCTCAAACAACAACCGAAAGCGCGATGACGATTCATCCTAATCTCATCGCGCTTTAATGGGATGCTTTCTGTCGGGCAGCATTCAGATCCGCTTTTATTCCCGGCACCGCCGTTTCATTGGCGGGCTCTCGATTTGGAGGCGGCTCATTGAGGTCGCGGGCCCATGATGCGCCCGACCGAACTGTCGGCCTCGCATGGTCGGAATTCGCGCAAGCAGAGACGAGTAGACCAACAATGGTCAGCGAACCTGTCCATCTCATCACCCGAATGCGCATGCGCACCCAACCGATTGCCCCGAGAATCGATCCTCGATCTCGCAATCACTGAGCGGGGAATTCTGGGGAACGGCCCGCTCCGCCGGGCAAGGCAGCGCGCGGGGACTCCTCCGGCCCCGCGGCTGCGATCGTGATTTTGTCCATCCCGATTCGGCGTTCGGCACGTCCGTCGCTCCATTGCTACTTTTAGGACGCCTTGTGGCCGCCCCGGGGTTGAGGGACACTGTTCGCATTTCAGGCAGTTATTTGGGGGCAGGTCATGCCCAAGATTCTGGAAGACCTATTGTGGTGCGCGGCCCTCGCGACATGGCTCACGCTTCTCTGCGGCTTCACCGTCGCGGCGTTGCGGCCTCTTGCAAAGACCATTCGCCAGCAACTCGAGCTGAGGCTGAGGTCGAAAGAGAAGCGAAGCTGAGCGAGTAGTCGCCTTCGCGAAAGCGACAGGAGAGAGAAGAACGCGCCGCAGTTTTGAAGGCATTTCTGCATGCCCACGACGCGTAGGGCAGCGCAGCGAGGCCCAAAGCGTTTGGGGTGAACCGTGACTGTCCGGGGTTGGTATCAGGGCGAGGATCTGAAGATGCTCGCTCCAACCTCAAGCACTTTCGACAGGACATACGGTCATGCGCACAATGCTTGTCATATTCGCCTTGCTGGCAGCAGGGACAGCCGCTAGCGCAGGCTCCTCTCTTCCCATCTCGTATGACTACCCCTGGTGCATCTACGGTGGGGAACTCGGCTATTCCGGCGATTGCTCTTATGAGACGAGAGAGCAATGCTTGGCCTCGGCGTCCGGCCGGTCGAACGTGATATGCAAGGAAAACCGGCGCCTTCTATTCAACCAGCAGGCCTTCCCGCAGCAGAATGTGCAACAGCCGCGGGCGCCCCGCAGAAATTGAGAAAGCTGGCTTGAACCCGCGGCCGCCCGGTCCCCCCCCCCCCCGTGGAGACCACCCGGTGACCGGCGTCGAGCCCCCGCGCCGTAAGGCTCATGTCAGTTTTCGGTCGTAGCATCCGATGGCCTTGCAGGCTGGGACGAATAAGGTGATCGCGGCTGGCGACCACCATTTGAATTATTCGGCCTCGGGCCGCCGGTTATTTCGAGGTCTGCGCCGACGGCCCTACTGCCCGGGAAGGCGTCGCGTTTGATTGAGCGCGAGGTGATCGGTTTCCGTCCTGGCTGCGTATGCACGCCCTAGAATCCAATGCCGTGAATGGCAGCGGCGCCAAGCGCTATCTTGTCTATCCACCGCAGCTTGCGCAGGCCGTGTTGTTGTCCATCCATCGCCGTGTGGCCTCGTCGGTCCAACCCGGGACGGCAAAGCCGGGGGTCGCCACACCTTGATCGTGAGGAATGACTTGAGCGGGAGGAACGACGACATGTTGGCGCATGCGTAACGGCACTGTGGAGCGATGCACCGTGGCGGCATTCGCAACAGCACTCAGAGCAATCAATAGGCTCAAGGCCAAAGCGGAGCGCATCATTAGCTGTTTCCGACCGAGCGTTGCCAAGCCAGGCATGTGGTTCGGCCCTCAATCACCCCCAAGCGCTGAAGGCTTCACGATCGGTCAATTCGGCGGGAGGACGTGCGGGGAATTTTCCGCGCGCCCTCCTGATCTCTCTCATGCGCCAAGCCAGTTGCCATCGTGGGACTGGCGCGGGCAACCGGGGCGCCGGGGCAAGCCTGGCGCCCCACCAACACTGCACGCGGACCGAGCCCCGCGCGCCGCGTCACAGCCTCAGCCTGCGCACCTGACCCGCCCTGAGTTCATCGGACTTCCTGCTCGGCGCAAACCGATGGATCGTAAGCCTCGCAACGTAGTTCCAGGGCACCAACGCTTTTACGGCAGCGACAGCCTTGTCCGGATGGACCGCGGCCACCCAAAGGGATCTGCCGCCGTCGGGAGCGGTGACTTCGATAATTGGCCAACGGGTATGAACGCTGTCGTCCATGTCAGATGTCCGTCTCCGGACGATGTGCCACAATGTCGCACCCCTAGCAGTTCACAAACGCCTGATGGCGCGACTGGGACACTGCGAAAAATCCGAGGTAAATCGGTTGCACCATGGCGTGGTGTTCGGCCTCGGGCGCATCTTGGCACGCTTGGGCCAGCGTCCAGCTTGGTTGGTCCGGTAACATGGCCTCAGCTTCACCAGCCTCAAGTCGGGGCCGTTTTTGTGCGACACTCGCGGCGGGGTTCTGGAACCGTCAGGCCAAAGCCGAGATTAGATCGGCCAACATCGGAGGTGCCAATTGAGCATCCTCTCCGAAATCCAGTATCCGCACTGGCTGATGGTGGCTGGGGCAGTCTTGGTGGTTCTCGGGTTTATCGGTCTCGCGTTTCAACGAAACAGGAATGCTGAGCCCGATGGCGAGCCGTAGGAAACGCAGGCGAATGGGAAATGAAAACGGCTGCCGACTGGTCGAACTCGGGCTGAGGGCGAAGGAGAAGCGAAGCTGAGCAGCGGCACATTGGCCAAACTCGTTGTCGTCGCATTGCTCCTGGGCGCTTTCACGGTATGGCGCGCATCGGAACGCATTCTCGCGTCCTGCCACCACCATTGCCCCACCGACTTCTCCGCCATTCGTCGATAGTGTCGCGCCACGAAATTGCTGAAAACGGCCGTGACCCTGTTCGCATGAGGGGCAGCAAAGCAATCGCATCCGTCTTGGCGGCATCCACTGCGCTTGCCGTTGCTATCTGGGCGCTTGCTGGTCCACCGCCGGCCGACGGTCACCATCAAGGTCGGCTACCAAAACAAGTTGCCGTCCAGCCGTAGCCCGCCCCTCGTGCTATCCCGGCGGTTGAGGAAACTTCGGCTGCTCGCCCTCCCTTGCAGGCGGACACAAGTGCGGCAACGGCATTGCGGAAAATCCGAGGTAAATCAGCTGCCCCATGGCGCGGAGTGCTGCCGACAGTGCATGCTAGCGTGCCTGGACTGGTGAATAGTCTCGCTAAGTTCAGCAACTCGGCCTCAGCTCTACCAGCCTTGAGTTGGGGCCGATTTTTGACGGGCACTTGCTTCGCCATGACGCGCAAGGGGTACCTCCTTAGAGGCGCGGAACAAACGACTTGGCAGAGAGTCAATTTGAAGCTTCCAGCCGGAAAGGACAGCCCCCCCGACTGCTGGAGGAAAACCCCTATCGTATGGGTTGGCGGCCCCCGGTTGGGGCCGTTTAACTGGCGCTGCACTTCACGCAAGCACGACCATGAAGTGCAGCTCTACGTATTCGACATTCTGGCGATGGGTGGAGAAGGCCCTTAGCTCGCTCAGCAGCGCCGGATTGTAGTTAATAGACCAGCAAGGCTACTGGCGTAGGATGCAATCAGCTCACTGCCAGGACGCTCGAAATGGCCGAGTACGTCATCAGGGAAGTTGGCCTTCACCAATGGCTCGTGTTCGCCGATCGGAAGTGCATTGCTTTCTGCGCCGCTGAAAATGAGGCGGTGAAAGCAATGAACGAACATAGCGCGCGCAGCCGTCGACCACCTGACTCAATGCATATTGAGCCGGGCCAAAGCTCTCCGGTTCGAGCCGGCGAGCTGTAGCGCGGTTCTCTGTTACCGCGTCGACCGGCGGGCATTGCTTCGCCAGCCGCTGCCGGCAGCGCTTCATATGCGATCGGCGCCGCGCTTCATTTGCCGAGCTCGTCGACCGTCCCTGGACAAACTCTCTTGCGGATTCCGAGAGCGCGCCGCTTGCAGCGATCGCGCTGCAATTGTCGGCGGATGGCCTTGAGTTTGATCTGAGCCTTGTCGACGTCGAACCGACATCGCGCAGCTCCCGGGGTAATCCGCTTGCGCGCGCGCATGTATTTCCGAGACACCCTACGGTAAGCGAACGGCTGACCCTCCGGCAGGGAAATGGATAAGCAGCGCCGATACGAAATACAGGACATGGCTGACCGGCTAGATGCGATCATTCAAGAAATGATCGCTTTAGCCGATGAGGAAGAAACTGCGTTCAAATCGCGTCCACCCGCCTCTCAGTTGAGCGTTGCCGGTCAAGACTCGCAGGAGGCCTATGAGGCCCTTCGGCTGATCGCCGCTGCCATCGCAGACGAGACACTAACGCTTCGCGAAATCGGCGAGCCTCGCCCCAAACACCAGCGTCTCTAGCGCCATGCCCCAGCCCCCTTGCGCTCGCCCCTCGCCTGCCGAAACGTCGACTGGTCCCGGTCGGAGGCGCGCGACGATCCGAATCCTGCTGACCGCGTCCGTGGTGCTCGGTTGTCTTTCAACGGGTGCCCAAGCGCAAAACTGCATGCAATATCCCCCGGGGCCGTTCCGTCATCAGTGCGCCGCTGCAAACAATCCGCGGTTCGAAGCAAAGCTGGAAAGCTGCAAGGACGAAGCCCGAGCGATGGGTCTCGGCAAGGGAGATCCCGGCCTCAAGGAGTACGTGCAAGCGTGTATGCACCGTCGATAACCGCGAGGAGAAACGGACGAATCCATCACTGAGGGAGCGCATCGGTGCCACCAATTGTAACGGCGGCTTCGCTACCGACTCGGTCGCCCGGCATGCGTCGCCTTTGAGCAAGAGGTGATCCCTTCCTGGCACAAACTGCATAGCCAGCATCTTAAGAAAGCAACGGCACTATTCGTTACTGTTTGATTTTAGTTCTGAGGTGATTTCCATGGTCGAAACGAATTGCGTAACCGTACGCGCTTACGGCAGGCAGCTGGATCAACTGCGCGCAGAGGCGTCGCGTATTGCACGGGGAACCAGGCTTGATTGGTGGATCGAGCGAGCCGACATCGGAACGCGCTTTTGCTTCGAGGACGCTGAAGCGAAACGGGCCTTTGCCTCAATCTGCGAAAACTTCGCCGTTTCGTTCATCGATGCCTGAAGGAAACAGTTCCACCGGGACTGATGAAAAGCGAGCGCGGCTTCCTGCTGTCGCGATCGCCGACCTCGTCCTTCATGAGCTTCGCAAAATAGACGGCTTTCCGATATCCGGAGTCTCTATCACTGTTTACGGATACCGACGCTGGAACGCCATGATCCGGTTTGCGCCGTTCTCGACCACCACCCAGAACGCGGCACGTCTCCGTCAGGCTTTGCCGGACGTTGTGTGCAGGCTTCGTGAATACATCGACCTCGAAGGATAGCAGTCATAGCCACCTTGTGATCGCACGGTCACCGCCTGCGGTGGCCAACCGACGACCAGGTCGCCAGCATCTCGCTCATTCTGACGCAACCGCAAGTATCCCGATCGCGCAACACCTCATGCGTCTTCCCTGGGCTGCGTTAACCCTGCCTCCGATCTTATCCCGTATCAGCGCCGGCTCGTTCACTTCTGCCGCCAAGCCGCCTCATTGGATCTCTGCAATCGCCTTCGATTTTCGGGAGCTCATTTCCGGCGGGCTTTGAGCGAGGCTTCCTCCTCGGACAGCGTGAAATCAGATGAGAGCGGCTCTCATCATTGTTGGCCTCAGTACACTCGCGGTGATGGAGCTCAAGGCACCGCAGCGCACGACAAAGCCTATAAGCGAGCCGCCCGCTCAGACGGCCGTTGGCTCACGCGATACGCTGACGACGGCGGACCGTCTCGAAATCCCGCATAGGCTTGCGGCGCCCCCGCAGCCGATCTCGTCGAGCGAAGTGACGCCACCGCCGGATCAAACCTCAAATGTTGCGCAAGAACCTTCGAAGCAAGCGCCTTCGAAGATTCTCGAGCAACACAAGCACAGTGCACGCAGAGGAATATCCGCGGTTGTGCTGCCCAGAGCTCGGCCCGAGCGGGGAACTTCCAAGGCAACTGCGAAACTCGATCGCGCCAAACCGGTCGCGGAGGTCAAACCCTGCCCGTCAGGTGTCTTCGATGACCTGCTCCGAGCATTGAGCCTACCAACGCGATGCCAGACCTAGCGCCACGGTCCCCGAAAGCCGCGGCGACGAAAAGGAAGGCTCCTCCACCGCGGTCTGAGGCGAACCGAGCCCAAATCATAGTAAACCAGCCCTTAACCTGCGGTTGGTATGGTCGCCTCGTCTGGGTGGTGACCGTCCGATCATACGGGAGCAAACACACATGCCCGTCGAGATGCTTACTTACGCCGAGTTGGGCGAAAGGTTGAAAATTTCTCCGGAAGCTGCGAGAGCGCTCGTCAAGCGACATCGATTCCCGCGCTCGCGTTCGAACGATGGCAAGACGTTGGTCCAGATCGACCTCAGCGAGATCAGCCATTCTCCTATCACACGCGCATCCCAGTCCCCCGCCGGTCAGGAGGTGGTCACCGCCTTGAAGGAGCACATCGCGACCTTGCAGGCGGATCTCTCGGAGATGAAGGTCATCGCCGGCGGTCACCGGGCGGACTTCGAGAGAGAGTGTGGCCGCACCAGCAAGCTCCTGGCCGAGCTGCTGAAAGCAAACATTGAAACTACGGCAGCCCGAGAGAAAGCCGCTCACCTGGAGGGACGACTGTCGACTGTAACGCCGCCCTGGTGGCGACGACTCACGGAAACCCTGACGCATATCCCGCTCGGTGCCGTTCGGCGGAATTGGCCATTGCCAAGTCACGCAATCAATATCGTCGCGCGCGGAGACGAGAAGCAGGACGTCGCCAGCGCGGTCTGAGCCGCACCCGTCCACGCCAGCACGTGCGGTATCCGACGGCGGCTTCATCGCCTCGGGTTTTGATCGCGCTTGACCACCCGTGGCCAGCGATCTGCGCTGCTAATCTACCTTGTCATCTGCCTTGGCCTCATAGGCCCGAATCAGCGCGAGATTCTTCAGAACGCGCTCGGCCAAAGCCTCCTGCTCGGAACCGCTGTCGCAATCCGAGCGTCGGTCTGACTCATAGTTAGCGAGGTCCTTGCGGTCGTTCTCTACCGCCCAACGTAGCCGGTCGGATTTCATTCGAATTGTCCGCCACAATGTGCCCGTATCGGCGGCCCAGCACACTGCCCCCGCCGAAACGTGTGCCGGGCCTAGCCAGTCTCGGCTGGTCGAACCCTGACCGGCTAGTGTCGATATTGGGGCAACAATGTGATTTTGAAAATTGCTCCGCTGCAACACTCGATAGTTTTTTCCGAGCGGTTGCACGATGGCACGTGCCACCGGCCAACCTGCGCCGAGTCATCGTGGGTAATACGAATGATGCCACGCATTGGCCGCCGACAGGCCAGAATCACAGTCGCATTGTGACTCGTCGAGGACCTTGGTCGATTTCGGCGTTGGTACGATCGAAAACCTCGACTCCCGCTCCATCGCTATTCAGCCCCCAGCCCCAGCGATGGAGCGGGGCAGGAACCGCCTAAAGATATTCGCCTGCGGGATCCTCAACCGAGCGCAGTCCAGGACCTAACCCGCTGCATAAGCCTCTCGTCTTATTCTGGGCAAATTCCGACTCGACGCTTGGCGCGCTTGACGGTCGGGACCAATCGACATGATCAGGATGATTGCCGCTTGCACGATGTGCGTGGTTGGCGTGGTTTCCCCGCTCGGCCCGAGCCGCGCGCCGGCACCGGCTACCGAAGTCGGCATGGCATCGAGTTTTCCGGCCGTCAGCGGCAACAAGGGCGATCGGCTTCCGATCTACACGGAAGCAATCGCGCCCAAGACCGCCGCCGAGGTGGCTAAGCCACCCGAACTGACAACTCCAATCGCTGTGGCTCCGCCGCTCGCCAGCCCCACTGCCGATCGAACGCAGCCCAAGTTCATTGCGCGCCATTGGCACGACCCGGCGTCTTCCAAGTATCAGATCAAAACGCGCAGGGCCGCTGATGCGAAGACGTCACAGACACCTCCGATCGACAAGTCAAAGCAAGTGAGTGAAGTGAAACCCTGCAGTTCGGACGGACTGGCTCCTCTCCTGCGAGGCCTCAATCTGCAGCCACGTTGCGAGTGACAAGGAGCGTGCGGACCGAACTGTCAGGAACAGGGCGCAACGCCTGTCGCTCGAGGCGTTGCGCTCGAACCGGCAAATGCTTGCACCGCTTTGAAAGGCCCGCCGGCCTTTATGCGGCGATATCGAACGACGCAATCAGGGCGCGCAGATCGTTTACACGATCGCGATAGCGCTCGCCTAGCCGCAGGTATAGCTCGCGCTTGCTTCCATCCATTCGCGTGGCAATCAACTCGCATTCGGCAGCGAGGCTTTCAAAACGTTCTAGCTTGGCTTGGAAACCGGTCATCGGGGCCCCCGAACTCTGCACTAAGCGGGACGCGGACCTTAATCGCCCGATTAGGTCAGAGCTAACATTGTTACCAAGCATAACTAATTGAGCTGAGACGCTGCGCGCGCCAACAGGGCTTCCCGCGTTTCGGCAAGTGCAAGCCTAGCCAAAGGCGCGAAGGCTGAGTGTTCACCCCTGAACCGAGCGGCCCCGACAGCTGGCCGGCGGCTGCCGACGCTAACCATAACCACGACCATGTCTTGTTTTTGTAACTCCTTAAACTTACAGTTGCGGCTTTCAGTATGGAATTCTTTGATGATGGTCCGCTTACCCATAGTCGCGGTCATCTCGACCGACGGGGAAAGGTCATACTGGGTTGCAGCGGTCGAGCCAGAGCGCGCGGCCGAAGCTGTCACGCTGGTCGTCGGCCAAGGGCACGTCATGAGGCTCTTGCAGCACCGCTTGCGCGTGAAATCAGATGCGCTCCGACCAGGCGAAGTCCGCCGGCTCGGGCTCTGACCGGAAACCTACCCATTAAGGGTATTCATCTCCCTCAAAAGAGCCGCCTTCCGGGTTCCACGGCCGGTCTATTTTTGTCTCGT
The DNA here is from genome assembly GCF_030160715.1 of Bradyrhizobium iriomotense. Lineage (GTDB taxonomy): Bacteria > Pseudomonadota > Alphaproteobacteria > Rhizobiales > Xanthobacteraceae > Bradyrhizobium > Bradyrhizobium iriomotense. The sequence continues at coordinate 29,418 of NZ_BSOW01000046.1, read as the reverse complement.
CACCCACATTGGCGGAGTGAGATCGGGCGCTCTCGCTGCCGTCCCTGGGAGGGGAGTCGTGCGGATGACCCGCTTTTTCTTCCACGTTCACAACGGCATTTCCGTCTTCGATGACGTCGGGCTGGAGCTTCCGGATATCGAAGCTGCAGAAGCTGCGGCGATCGAATTGAGCGGCCAGATTCTCGACGATGGACCCGACGGTCCGTTGTGGCGGGACAACAAATGGCGTGTCGAGGTTACTGACGGCCCCGGAATCCGCGGGCAGACTTTCCTCATCGTTCAGTTTTCGATCACGCGCACGGCGATTAACCCAGCCGCGGCGGCCGGCAGAAGTTTTGGTCCCGGGTGAAGAACCGCAGCGGACGAGGCGAGAGAGTGGCGGAAGGGGTGTCCGCTCTGGAACTCTGCGCACCATTGCGCACCAATGCAAATACTCAATAGAAATCAGAAATATATGGAGATTGTCATCGCGGACTCTTGCGCACGGTTACGGACACAACCATAATCAATTTGTGCGTAGGTTTGTCGAGAGGGCGATCGTGGGGCGCGCAACGAATAAGCTTTCAGTGAAATTTGTCGAGCGTAAGGACCTAAAGCCAGGCCTCTACGGGGACGGAAATGGTCTCTACTTACAGGTCAGCAACCGCAATACGAAGGCCTGGGTCTTCCGCTTCATGATCAATCGCGTTCCCCGGAAGATGGGGCTTGGCGAGGTCGCGAAGGTGAAGCTGGCGGATGCCCGCAAGAAAGCCAACGCCGCGCATCTGCTGGTGGTGGACGGGGTCGACCCCATCGCTGAAAGGGATGCCAGGAAGGCCGCGCTGGCCGTCGAGAAGGCCAAAGCGATGAGCTTCGAGGAGTGCGCCAAAGGCTACATCGAGGCGCACCAGTCTGGCTGGAAGAGCCCGAAGCACGCCAAGCAGTGGGAGGCGACCCTAGAGGCGTATGCGTATCCGGTTATCGGCAAGCTGCCGGTCGGATCAATCGACGACGCGCATGTCATGAAGATCCTCCAGCCGATCTGGAACACAAAGACCGAGACAGCCAGCCGCGTCCGTGGCCGCATCGAAAAAGTTCTAGACCGGGCCAAGGCTCTCAAACTGCGGACCGGCGAAAACCCGGCCAGATGGAAGGGCCATCTAGATCAATTGCTGCCGGCGAGGTCTCAAGTCAAACCGGTTCGTCACCACCCTGCTCTCCCGTATCGCGAGTTGCCTTCGTTCATCGCGAAGCTTCGCGCCCGCGACGGCGTCAGCGCCCGCGCGTTGGAATTCACAATCCTGACGGCCGCGCGCACTCAGGACACGATCGGGGCCACCCTGCCCGAGTTCGACCGCAAGGAAGGCACCTGGACCGTTCCCAAGGAGCGCGTGAAGGGCAAGAAGGGAGCGCGGAAGCGTGACCATGTCGTCCCCCTGTCCGACGCCGCCCTTGCTGTGCTGGAAGCACTGCCAGCCGTTGATGGCTGCAAATTTGCGTTCCCCGGCGGCAACGAAGGCGAAGGCCTGTCGAATATGGCCATGGCAGAAACCCTCAAGGAAATGGGCTATGAGGGCGACGTGGCGACAGTTCACGGCTTCCGCTCCGCGTTCAAGGACTGGTGCAGCGAGCAGACCGCCTACCCTAACGAAATGTCAGAGATGGCGCTATCGCATTCGGTCTCCGATAAGGTCGAGGCGGCCTACCGGCGCGGCGACATGCGGGAGAAGCGACGGCGCCTGATGCAAGACTGGGCCGACTACTGCAGTAGTAAGAAATCGACAGACGGCAACGTCACTCGAGGGGCTCGCCAGTGAGGGGTAACAAGCGAGCCGCATTTTGGACGCGGAAGCTTCGCAAGCGCTTCGGAGACGACTGGACGCTCCGTCAAGTCGACGAGTTTTTTGAGCGCAAGCGCACCAGAAGCACCGGCCGCCCCCAAAAGTGGGACGACGATATCGCTGGAGATGTCTATCTGATGGTCCGCGGGATCATGAGTCGGGGATTCAAAAAAACTGAGAGCCTGCGAATGCTCGCTCAATATCCTGGAGCGAAGGGAGGCTGGTTTTCATTCGAACAGGTGAAGCGCGGCTTTAGACGGGGAGAGGAAAATCTCGGCAAGCTGCTGCCAAAAGAGCTTGATCAGCGTAGCGCAGATATTTTCGAATGGATGCCCTTGCTTAAAATATATGTCGATGGACAGAAGCCCAAGTTGCGAAAATAGCTAATTCGACATCAATACACACCCGACTTTTTCGGGCACTTCTCCGAACGCAAGCGCACTTAGGCGCACGCAACGGAGAACAAATCAATGACACTGCGACTGGAGCGCATCCGCAGCGTTCAGGAACGGACTGGCCTCTGCACTACCGAAATTTATCGGGGCATGCGTGAGGGCTGGTTTCCCAAGAATTTCCCCATTTCGAAGCAGTCCCGCGCGTGGAATTCGGAAGAAGTCGACGCCTGGATTGCATCGAAGATTGCGGCGCGCACGACGGAGGCCGCATAGATCATGGCCTCTGACATGCAAAACCCGGCGCTGGCGGGCGCCGGGGTTCGCGGAAATTCTGACCAAGCTGGACGGCAGGTCGAACGCGAATATAACCAGCCCTCTGCTAGGCCGCAACGGCTCATTGCCTCGGTCACGAAATCTGGACGGGAAGAGTTTCGCGTCACGCTGCGTGACTACAACGGGACGATGAAAGCTGAGATCCGCATCTTCGAGCGCAGGCAAGACGGCAACTGGATTTCGACGCCGCGCCATATCGTCGTAGGACGCGGATCGCTCACGGAGATGATTGACGCACTTGTCGAGGCGGAGGCTCGCCTATGAACAAGCCCGTTATCCCCAGACAGCTTGAAATGACCTGCGGCCTGCCTCTTGTAGAAAGCCCCACGCTCAAGGCGGACCTAGCGAAGCTCGATCAGATGACCATCGCGGAGGTTACTCCTGTGGGCGAGGCGGAAGATGACTTCGACTGGAATGATGACGATTCCATCATCCTTAAAGAGCAGCGTGCGACAGCGGCCTATCGCAACAAGGCCGGTGAGCTAATCATTCGCCAGCGCGCAAGCTGGGACGAGGAGCGCGACACGTTCGTCTTTATCTCGCGCGAGAACGAGGTGACGTTCCTGGAAGGCCTCGCCAAGCGAGCCAAGGAAAGCTGATCGCTTGGGCAAGAGGCGCAACAACCAGATAGACGGGCAGTTCTCTGCCCGTACTATCGAGATGCTGTCCAGTCCACCATGGCGCGTGCTGAGCCTTTCGGCACACCGCGTGTTCGACCGCATCTGTATTGAGCTGGCGCAACACGGCGGGAACGACAACGGCAAGCTGCCCGTCACGTATGAGCACTTCGAAGAATATGGGGTGGATCGCCAGGCCATCGCGCCGGCAATCCGCGAGCTTGAGGCGTTGGGCTTTGTGGAAGTGACGCAGCGCGGACGACCGAGCGCAGGTGAGTTTAGGTGGCCAAACCTGTTTCGGCTAACCTGCATCAATTGCAAGAGCACGCCGAACCCGACGCACGAATGGCGTCGCATCAAGTCAGTCGACGATGCAATTCTGCTTGCGCGACTCGCCCGCAAAGCCAAGTCGAGGACATCGCGAAAACAAAATCCCAGGGTGGAAAACCCACACTGTCACAGTAGGGAAAACCCACACTGTCAGGAACAATCCCCAGGGTGGGAAACCCACACTACTGTCCTAGGAGGGAAAACCCACACTACCTCTATATCTCGGGGTGTTCCCCCGAAGTGTGAGGGATGATGGTGGCAGGCCACGGTTGCCAAACCTTCTAAGTCGGAAGGTTCTGTCCTCAGATATAGAAATAGACCAGAGGCAGAAAGACGTATGTCCACCAGGCTAAGCCGGCCAACCCGGACAGCATGGCCATATCCTCGTCGCTCATGGGATCTCCCGAGAGCAGTTTCGATTACTCTCCAACCAACGAGCAGCGGTGCGCGTTTCAATCGCGCATCAAAATATCCTTCAAAGGGGAACAGTTTTATGTGGCACCGTAGCACTGTAGCAGTAGCGTAGCATTCTGTAGCATTGCTACGGGGCATGGGGTGTAGCGTAGCACACCCCTTTAGGGGTGCTACGATTGCTACGCCTGCCGCCTACTCGATCATGGCCTATGGTGGCTTTTCGAGAGAACCATGCAGCGCCTAAGTCTGCGGCGCAGGGAGGTTGTGAACATTATGTAGAACAGCGCTCCGGCCGCGAAGGTGATGAGACTAAAAACTTGGTCCAGAGTCATGTTCGTCTTCGCCGCCCTAGTTCCTGGGCTGCATTGTGCAGCCATGAACCGGACCATGAAGCGATCGAGACCAAGCTTCCGTGATGATGCTCACATGACTCGGCGAGGGTTCGACTGAACGCGATATCCTGTGACTTGTGTCAGTTTCGCTCTCGGGAAAAGTTGGCAGCAGCCGTCTGAAATCCTAAGATTCTCACTCAAATCCCTGGGTTTCATGAGATTTGGCCATGGGTATTTACTTGCTCTCTCTTGTGGCGTGCGTTGTTGGGGTTCTTCTCGTCATGGCATTCCGATAGGACCGACTACGGGCGCAACAGTTGCTTTGAATCCTCAGCCGAAGGCCGAAATTAAGAGTTTCGGCGGGTTGTTTTTGACTGTGCACGCATCAGCGCGTTCAATTCCCATGACGGGAGGTGAACGTGATTATTACGTGGCTGCTTGTCCTGCTCATCGCTGCCAGCGTAGCGGTCTTGATCGCCCACGCGATCGACGCAATGCGCTCACGCTAGTTCGGCATTTCTTCGATCCGGCTCGGCCATTTGACTTTTTCGTGAGTTGGATCTGACCGCCGCGTGGCCTGTAAGTGACTTGAATAACATTCTGGCAGATCTGTTATCGCTTAGTATGTTGCTGCGGGTCCTTGATGCGACACCTCGAGCCCTCCAGCCAGAGCCTCGCGCCATCCACCTGCACAGCCCCCGTCGAACACATCGGCGGGGGCTTCCTCCGTAAGGCGAACCCATTCGAACTCGCCAGCGCGACGCCGATCGGTGGCTGTTGCACTTCCCTACCCTCATTCTTGATCGCGTTGGCGGAAACAACATCCGTCAACTTGTGTAGATTTTCCCGATATTTCTGCAAATAATTTGTAGTCACAACGGTACGCACACCGCTGCGTACAAACTCTTCCTTGAACGCGACGGATTATCGCGTATATTTCCACCATCGAGTTCGCTCGATGTGCTCATGGGTCGCGTAGATCGCGCGGCAGCGGGCTTCCAGGTTCAACACGGAAGCACTGCGCATGGGCGAACGCATCGCCAATCACCGTTGCCAGGTCTGCCGCCATCCCGAGCGATGGCGCGTTGAATTGCTGCGTGCTGGTGGCGCGTCTCTCGATGCGCTGGCCGACAAGTTCAGCCTGGACCGTGACGCGATCTGGCGACACTGGACCAAGCACGTCTCGCCCGAGATGAAGGCCAGTTACGGGTGCGAGTGGCCGCACCTTTACGATCTGGAAGATCCCGAGTGCGAGCATACCAAGCCTTGGGAGTTCTTCCTCCATCGCACTCTGGTCCGGTCGCTTGAGGCCATTGCGGTGTAATCCGTCTTAGACTGACAGCAGGGCCCGCTGGCTTGCCGCGGGCCCTTTGTTTCGCCAGATTTCTGACCCCATCCTTTCATGTTTCGAATTAATGGGGAGAATCGACGTGGCTACAGGGATAGTGAAGTGGTTTAACCCGACGAAAGGTTATGGGTTTATTCAGCCTGACAAAGGCGGCAAGGACGTATTTGTCCATATCTCGGCCGTTGAGAAGGCCGGCCTGAGCAGCCTCAACGAGGGCGCCAAGGTCAGCTATGAAGTAGTCACGGACCGCGGCAAGGAATCCGCCGGAAATCTTCGGGTTGGTTAGAGCTTGCAAGGCCCGCCGGGTTCACGCTGGCGGGCCTTACTCCTTCGACGGTTGCACGGGCGTCTTCGTTTGAGCAATTCTGCTACAGCGGGGGCAGACGAACTCGTGCAGTATCATCTGTTCAGACGCGATGAGGACGGAGCGGGACCAAGCCATCTCGATGTTGCAGGTCCCGCAAACCGGAGTGGTTACTTGCTCTAACGATCGTCTGAGGATTTCCATCCGAGGCGCGCCCAATTCGGCTCCCATCGGAACATCTTAGGCCCGTTGGACGGAACCGGACAACAAACTAGGACACTGTTAGATTTCACCACAAAAGGACTTGGGCACCCTCAGCGACGCTCTGCGAGATGAGCCGCTGGTTTCTGGTGGGTTGCCTGAAGGCGCCCCCATGATCGCCCATATGGGATTGCTAAGGCCAGGGCCGTCAAGGCGGTGGACGATCGGTAACCGTCTGGCTCGAGCCATTACTGTGACCGTTCGAGCTTCCGGATCTCCTGCAACCGAGTTAGGCAATAGTCCCGATACAGATCTTCAATGAATGCCCACATGACCGAATCCCCATTGGTCTATGTGCGCGAGCTTGGGCCGGCTCTATTTCGGGAGCACTTCGCGGAGCCGGCAAACAGGTTTCGTTGGAAGGCACGCCCGCTCGTTGAGGCCTTGTACGTTCATTTGTGCGCTGACCGGCGAAATCAGGACTAAATATTTGATTTTGCTGATGTTTTGGCGGAAGGGGTGGGATTCGAACCCACGGTACCCTTGCGGGCACGCCGGTTTTCAAGACCGGTGCCTTAAACCACTCGGCCACCCTTCCATGGCAGGAATTTCAGTCGCTTAACGCAGGCGGCACGCAAAGACAACGCGAAATTGGGCGGGTCGAGGCGCGAAGTGCCCTCGCCCACCGGAACCAGCTGTAAGGTCGCTGTCAGCTTGGCGCTTTAAGCTGCGCGCGTTCGCGACGGCCCTCGCGACGCGGCCGGACACAATCAATTTCGCAACATCGGCGCCGCCGCCCAGGGCATCGCCGGTTACGAGGCCCGGTTGGACTGGTCTCCAACTCCGGGCCTCGTTCGCTTCAAACGAAAGCGCGGCGCCAGGGGCGCCGCGCTTTTTGTCTGCAACCTGGTCCGGTTCAGTAGCCGCCGCAGGAAGCGCAGCCCGTCGCGACCGGCGCGTAATAGGAATAGCCCGGCGAGACCATCTCGACGCGCTGGCGCGTTGCATACTGCGGCGGGATGCGCTCGTACTGCACGCCGGGCGGCGCGACCATCACCGTCTGCGGGACCATCACGGTGCGGTACTGCGCGGGCGTGCGATGGGCGACAACCGAACCGGGCGAGACCATCACGGTCTCATCGACGGTGCGATACTGCGGCGCCACGTATTGCTGCTGGTAGCAGGTCGTGCACGGCGGCGGGGTGTAGCAATTGTAGCAGCCGGCGGACGCTGCGCCCGTCATGGCGATGGCGGCGGTTGCGCTGGCGAAAACGACGGCAATGGTACGTGACATAGTGGTGGTGCCCCAGTTGCGCGGAAAATGATTTGGATCCGAAGCTCGGCGTGCAGCAGTATACGCTGCGAAATCCGCATCGACGAAAGTTCGTTGGGGCATCCTTAATGTGACCGGACAATTCTGGCCGGCCGCTAACGCTTCATTGACCATGCACGCCGTGATCGCTGGTCGCTGCGCGCGATAGCCCGCTCAGTTCGAGCGGCGCTTGACCTCGCGCACGGCGCCGCGCGCGGCGCTGGTGGTCAGTGCGGCATAGGCTTGCAGCGCAGTCGAGACGTTGCGCTTGCGGTTCTGCGGCTGCCACGCGCTCTCGCCCTTGGCCTCCTCCGCCGCGCGGCGCTTGGCGAGCTCCTCGTCGGAGACGTCAAGCTGGATGCTGCGGTTCGGGATGTCGATCGCGATGCGGTCGCCGTCGCGCACGAGGCCGATGTTGCCGCCTTCGGCGGCTTCGGGCGACAGATGGCCGATCGACAGGCCCGAAGAGCCTCCGGAGAAACGACCGTCGGTGACGAGCGCGCAGGCTTTGCCAAGGCCGACCGACTTCAGGTAGCTGGTCGGATAGAGCATCTCCTGCATGCCCGGCCCGCCGCGCGGACCTTCGTAGCGCACGACCACGACTTCGCCTGCGACGACCTTGCCGCCCAAAATGCCTTCAACCGCCGCGTCCTGGCTCTCGAACACGCGCGCGGGGCCGGAGAATTTCAGGATCGAGGCATCGACGCCCGCCGTCTTCACGATGCAGCCGTCCTGCGCGAGATTGCCGTAGAGCACGGCGAGGCCGCCGTCCTTGCTGAAGGCGTGTTCGAGATCGCGCACCACGCCCTTCTCGCGGTCGAGATCGAGCTCGTCATAGCGGCGCTCCTGGCTGAAGGCGACTTGGGTGGGGATGCCGCCGGGCGAGGCGCGATAGAAGGTGCGGACCTGTTCGCTCTTGGAACGCTTGACGTCCCAGCGCTCCAGCGCGTCCGCCATGGTCGGCGCATGCACGGTCGAGACCTTGGTATCGATCAGACCGGCGCGGTCGAGCTCGCCCAAGATGCCCATGATGCCGCCGGCGCGGTGCACGTCCTCGACGTGGACGTCGGCCACGGAAGGAGCGACCTTGCACAGCACGGGGACGCGCCGCGACAGACGGTCGATGTCGCGCATGGTGAACTCGACCTGCCCTTCATGGGCAGCCGCAAGCAGATGCAGCACGGTGTTGGTCGAGCCGCCCATCGCGATATCCAGCGTCATCGCGTTCTCGAATGCCGTGAAATTCGCGACGTTGCGCGGCAGCACCGAGGCGTCGTCCTGCTCGTAGTAGCGGCGGACGAGGTCGACGATGGTATGGCCAGCCTCGACGAACAGGCGCTTGCGATCGGCATGGGTCGCGACCACCGAGCCGTTGCCGGGCAGCGCCAGGCCGAGCGCCTCGGTGAGGCAGTTCATGGAATTGGCGGTGAACATGCCCGAGCACGAGCCGCAGGTCGGGCACGCCGAGCGCTCGATCACCTTGACGTCTTCGTCGCTGACCTTGGAATCGGCGGCGGCAACCATCGCGTCGATCAGATCGACCGCATGCGTCTTGCCGTGCAGCTTGACCTTGCCGGCCTCCATCGGCCCGCCCGAGACGAACACCGCGGGGATATTGAGCCGCAGCGCCGCCATCAGCATGCCGGGCGTGATCTTGTCGCAATTGGAGATGCAGACGAGGCCGTCGGCGCAGTGCGCATTGGCCATGTACTCGACGCTGTCGGCGATCAATTCGCGCGACGGCAGGCTGTAGAGCATGCCGTCATGGCCCATGGCGATGCCATCGTCGACGGCGATGGTGTTGAACTCCTTCGCCACACCGCCGGCCTGCTCGATCTCGCGGGCGACGAGCTGGCCGAGGTCCTTGAGGTGGACGTGGCCCGGGACGAACTGGGTGAAGGAGTTGACGACCGCGATGATCGGCTTGCCGAAATCCGCATCCTTCATGCCCGTCGCGCGCCAGAGGCCGCGCGCGCCCGCCATGTTGCGGCCGTGGGTGGTGGTGCGGGAGCGATAGGCTGGCATAGCGGTTTCCGTCCTGGTTGGAGTCGGCCCGGGCGGGGAAATTCGGAAGCCGCCTCAGGCCTTTCCGGCCGGATAGCGCACGGGCTGGCCCTGCGCAACGGGAACTTGGCCCGAACCGGGCCCAAAAGCCGCGTGCGCAGGCCTCCCCTGCTCCCGGCGCGGCTCATGGCCGCGTCGGCGCAAGGCAGACGCTAGAGCGGGCGCTTTGGCTTGGGCAGCACCATTCTGCCCTGAGAAGCAATGCCACCCCACTTGGCGGACCACCCGACTTCCGAGGCAGAGGATCGCTCGATGCCTGTCTGACCTCGAGCACCTTGCAACGCAAACAGGGCGCCTTGAGGATCGACACATCGCGCGATCCAGCAGCCATCAGGCAATTCGATCGGCCCCTGGAGGATCCGGCCTCCGCCAGCATTCACATGCCTTGTGGCCGCGCCCATGTCGTCGACATTGAAGTAATGCAGCCAGCACGGCTGCGCTACGCTCGGAAGTTTTGTGAGCATGCCGCCGACCGTCTGCCCACCCGCCGAAAACAATTGATACAAGTCCGCCGATTCGGTTTGAGCGTCGGCCTTCTGCCAACCAAATTGCTCCCTGTAGAAATCGAAGATCACGTTCCGGTCTGCGGCCAGGAGCTCATGCCAGCCAACGCGCCCCGGCGCGTCAAGCCCGTGAGGTTTCCATCGGGCGCGTGTCGGTTCCTCGATCAGCCCAAACGTCGCCTTTTGCGGATCGGCAACCACTGCAATCCGGCCAATATTGGTGTCGGTCGGCGGCACAAAGATCGCGCCTCCGAGGCGCCTGACCTGCGCGGCGGCCCCATCCAGGTCATCGACGGCGACGTAACCGATCCATCTCGGCGTTGCCCCCAATCTCCGCCCCTCTTCCGGGAGATCCATAATTCCGCCTACCCGAGCGCCGCCACGACCAAGCACCGTGTAAGCCAGCTCCGGCGTCGATTCATCCTTCACACTCCAGCCGACGACCCCGCGATAAAAGGCGCCGGCTGCCGCGACATCCGTGGTCAGGAGTTCATACCAAGCGAAACGTCCGAATTGATCCGCCACGCCGATCTCTCCGTTCAGGCTTGGATGCAATAGCGGCTGCACCAGGCTGCACGCAGTGCACCTGCGCAACGTGCGTGGATCGTCCATGCCCTGTCAACGGGACGTGCCGATATCGTTCATGAAGATGAATGCACCCGGAACGTGCGCCACGTTTTCTACGCGTGATTCTTGCTTGCCCTGTTTCCTGGGCGTAGAGTTACCGAGGCTGGGATACCTTGCAATGCGCGGAGGTTCGACCATGCGGCAGGCGAAGCAATCTTCTAAACGGAAGAAGCGAGTGACCAAAGTGGCCGTGCCGGCGTTCGGAGCCGCAGGGTTGACTTTCTCGCTGGCGGGAGGCGCATCGGCGTCAGCCGTGCCAGCAGCCGACGTACAGCAAATGCCCCACCTTGTACCCGGTCAGGCAATCACGCTCGGCGAAGAGGAAATGGCCGACGTCAGCCTCGCCACCTTCCATCTCTTCGACAAGGAAGACGTGGCCGGCGGCGTGCAGGTGGCCTGGCGCGGATGCGGCGGTTGCCGCGGCTGCAGAGGCTGTCGAGCGTGCCGAAGCTGTCGGTGTGGCGTCGGTTGCCGATGTGCCGGATGTGCCGTGGTGGGATGTGCCGTGGTATCATGCGCAGGTTGCTGCGCATCGTGGGGCCGCTGCCGCTGGTGCTAGGCCACGGCGCGTTCCGATGGCGTGTCCACAAGCCGATAATATCATTGGCCGGCCGCGAGAAACGGGCCGGCCAATTCCTTGGGTTGGTTACGACGCGTGCCTCTGCGGCGATCTAACGTAGCGTCAACAGGATCAGCGTGCTGACTCAATGACTGGCAATCGCAAGACCCGCGTTGTGCGGCAGACCCGCAAAGACATCCTGCGATTTGCACCGAACTTCACCGCCTATGTACTGCCTCCCGATGCGGTTTGTCTCTACTCCGAGGATCGCAAGTTCTTCCTGCACGGCGAACTCTATTGCGCCTTGGCCACCGCGATCGGAAAGCATGGCAAGGCGAGGCGGGAGATCATTCGTCAGCTTTCGAAGTCGTTCCCGGCCGACAAGATCGATGAAGCGCTCAAGCGGCTCCTCGATCGCCGATATGTCGTCGCGCAGACCTCACAAACATTCGACGGCGCCACCGGCGGTTTTTGGGCGAGCATCGGCTTGTCTTTGGAGGTCGCGGAACAGAATCTTCGCGATTGCCCCGTGCAGGTCGAGTCGATCGACGTCAAAGGCGCCAGCGAGCTAACGGCGGCCTTGAGCAAGCTCAGCGTTCAAATCGCCAAGCGCGCGCCGAAGCTCAAGATCACGCTGGTGAACGATTATCTGGACCGTCGGCTCGCTGAACTGAACCAGGAGCGTGTGGCCGGCAAGACGCCCTGGCTGCTGGTACAACCGTCCGGCGCATTTCCGCTGGTCGGGCCCATGTTCAAGCCCGGTGAGAGCTCGTGCTGGACCTGCCTGTTCGATCGCATGATCCGCAACCGGGAGATCAAGGGGTTTCTTGACCGGGCACCGGCGCGTGCGGTCGCCGTTTCGCCGCTCGCCAACGATAGCGTCGGACAGACCGCAATCCATTTCGCAGCCGTCGAGATCGCCAAGGCAATCGCCTCGGGCTTTCGCACCGATCTGCGCGATCACATCGCAAGCTTCGACCTGACCGGCGCCGTCATCGCCAAGCACTACGTCGCGCGGCGCCCGCAATGTCCGACCTGCGGCAGCAAGAAGCTGCACAGCCCGCGCCGATCTCCGACGCCGGTTGAGATCGGCGAAGGCAAGAAGCTCGTCATGACCAGCGGTGGTTATCGCACCGTGACGTCTCGGGCGACGGTGTCGCGCTTCCGCAAGCATGTGAGCCCGCTGACCGGCGTGGTGACCAGGCTCGAGCGGATCGACGCCGATCTGCCGATGAATACCAACTACTTCGCCCAGCACAATTTCTCCGCACCGGCCCGGAGCATCGACCAGCTCAGGTCCGGATTGAGCGGCGGAAGTTTTGGTAAGGGCTCGACCGCCGAGCAGGGCGAGGCCAGCGCGCTGATGGAATCGATCGAGCGCTATTCGGGTATTTTCCAGGGCGACGAGATCAGGACGACTCGCCGCTTCGTCGATTTCGCGCCCGGCGAGGCCCTACTTCCCAACGATATCCAGCTCTTCAGCGAAACGCAGTTCATGAACAGGTTTCTTCAGCAGCCGGACGATCCCCATCCGGTTCCCGAGCCGCTCGAGCCATCGACGAGGACCGAGTGGTCGCCGGTCTCATCGTTGCGCGACAAACGCTTCAAATATCTTCCGACCGGTCTCTTGTACTTTTTCTATGGCGGCTTCCATACGGATTCCAACGGCTGCGCGGCCGGCAACACCCGCGACGAAGCCGTCGTTCAAGGCTTCCTCGAACTGATCGAGCGCGATGCCTACGCGATCTGGTGGTACAACCGCGTGCAGCGCGCCGAGGTCGACCTCACGCAATTCGACGATTTCTATGTCCGGGACCTCCAAGCCCAATTCACGGAAGCCGGGCGCAAGCTGTGGGTGCTCGACGTCACCAGCGATCTCGGCATTCCGACTTACGTGGCGATCATGCACTGGATGCAGAATGGACACGAGAATATCGAGTTCGGCTCCGGCGCGCATTTCGACCGCCGCATAGCCCTGCTGCGTTCCCTCACCGAGCTGACCCAGTTCATGTCCGTCGGCATGATGGGCGGCGCAAGCGGCGAGAAGCCGACGCTTGACGGCGTCACACCGCTGCGCCTGGAAGACTACCCGTTCCTGATACCGAGCGAGACCCCGATCATCCCCCCGGCGCCGAGCTTCAAGGTTCACAACAATACGCGTGATCAGGTCAATGCCTGCGTCGAGATCGCCACCCGCGCAGGTTACGATTTCCTCGTGCTTGACCAGACACGGCCCGACGTTGAGGTCCCCGTCGTTAGAGTGCTCGTTCCGGGCTTGCGTCATTTCTACCGCCGCTTCGCGCCGGGCCGCCTTTACGACGTGCCGGTGAAGCTTGGATTGCTGGAGCGGCCGCGACTGGAAAGCGAACTGACTTCATTCCTTCCACACACCTGAAGGACTGCTCTTTCGTGCGCGCTCCCCGGAAAAAGCCGACCAGGAAGACCGCGCCAGACATCGCAGCCCGATTGAGCCACCGTTTCTCCCTCCAGATGCAGGCGGACGGCAACATCACCGCCTCGCTGGGCGACTATTCCGTCAGCCTCGGACAATTCAGCGGGGCCGCGATGGACCGGGCGCGAAATCTGAGCACCGGCCTTCCGCTCGCGTCCTTTACAGGCAAGAGCCTCCTCGCCAGGGAAGTCGACGCCCTGGTGCATCGGTTGGCCCGGCACGGGCTTCTCGAATACCGCCTCGCCTCCTCGCGTGAGGAGCAGGACCTCGTGGTCATCGAGCCCCAGGTCCCCGAATACTGGCCGCGACGGGCGAAGCTGAGCAGCCGTGACACCGTTGTGTTGTCGCGTTTTGCCCATCTGCGCCGGCGCGGCAATGAGATGGTGCTGGAATCACCGCGGGCCGGCGCGCTGTTCCGGATTGGCCATCCCGCCATCGCCGCCACCCTCGCTGCGCTGTCACAGCCTCAGAAGATCAGCGAGCTCAACCGGCAGGGAGCCACCTTCAACCTCTATCTGTTCGAACTGTTGCTGGACAGCCAGATCCTGCTCAAGCTCGATGCGAAAGGCGGCCAAGGCCTGCGGGTGAATGAAGGCGACGGCAATCTCGTTCTCTGGGATTTCCATGATCTGGTGTTTCACACGCGGAGCACGGAGGGCCGGCAAGCCAACCCGGTCGGCGCCACCTTCACCTATGCGGACGCAGTTCCGCCGCCGCCCGCAGTGCGCCCGTCCTGGCCCGGCAGCAGGATCGACCTGCGCAAATTCTCCGCGGAGCCAAGCTCCCCCTTCGCGACGCTGTTGCGCGAACGCCATTCAACACGGGATTTCGACGACAAGCATCCCGTGACGCTCGGCGAACTCGCGCAGTTTCTCGACACCACGGCACGCGTCATGTCCGAATGGAAGGGCGGCCCGTATTTTGATGGCGGTCCTGAGGTCACCTACGGCACTAGGCCGTATCCGTCGGCCGGCAGCGCGTACGAGTTGGAATTGTACCTGACGGTCTCGAACTGCGAAGGGCTTGCGCGCGGACTCTACCACTACGACGCAGGGAGCCACGCGCTGGTGGCGATCACCGCCTCCGCCCAACAACTCCAGGCGCAGTCGGTGGCGGCCCAGTTCGCCATGGACGCGCCCGGTCAGCCGCAAATCCTGATCACGATCGCCGCGCGCTTCGGGCGGATCTCCTGGAAATACAGCTCAATCGCGTATTCGTTGATCCTGAAGGATGTCGGCTGCATGATCCAGACGTTCTACCTGGCGGCGACCGACATGGGCCTCGGCGGCTGCGCCATCGGTAGCATCAACATCGACCTGTTCGCGAAAATGACGGCGCTGGAATTCCATATAGAGGGCCCGGTCGGTCAATTCGCGCTCGGGCGCGGCAAGAAGCTGGAGGTCCCGAGCTAGAATCTCGCCCCATCAGGGTCCGACGCGCAAATCGACGTACGCGTCCAGCCAGTCGTGCTATTGCAGCGTCGGATCGAGCTTGTCACGCAGCCAGTCCCCGATGATGGAGACCGCCAGCGTGGTCACGACAATCGTTGTGGCCGGCGCCAGCATGATCCAGGCCGCCCGGGTCAGGTATTCGCGGCCGTAGCCGACCATGTTGCCGAGGCTGGTCATCGGCGGCTGCACGCCCAGCCCAAGGAAGGACAGGCCGGATTCCAGCAGGATCACCTCGGGAAAGACCAGCGTGGTCGAGACGATCAGGGTCGAGGCGATATTGGGCAGGATATGCCTGAGATAGATCCGCGACGGTGTCGCGCCGAGCTGCCGGACCGCGGCCGCGTAACCCTGCGCATTGGCGGAGATCGCGAGCCCCCGCGCGATGCGGGCGTAGCGCTCCCAGCCGAACAGGCCCATCAGGCCGATGAGCAGCGGCAGCGAATTGCCGAAGAAGGCGAGCACCGCGAGCGCCATGATCAGGAAGGGCATGCTGGCCTGGAAGTCGGATAGCATCAGGACGATTTGCTCGACGAGCCCGCGGAAATGCGCAGCGAGGAAGCCGAGCATGGTGCCGGCGACGGCCGAGATCGCGGTCGCGCCGAAGGCGATCAGGAGCGAGATGCGGATCGAAACCAGGAGCCGCGACAGCACGTCGCGCCCCAGTTCATCCGTGCCGAGCCAGTGCGCGACATTGCCGGGCGCGGCGAGCCGGTTGCGCAGGTCCAGCTGGGTGAAGCCGTAGGGCGCGATCTTGTCGGCAAGGGCCGCGATCACCAGCATCGCGGCGATCCAGGTGACGGCGAGGGCGACCGAGACCGGGATCGCGGGACGGTTGATCCGGCGGCGGACGGCCGTATCCTTCAGCGTTGCATCGGTCATGCATGCGCTCCCTTGGCGCGCAGGCGCGGATCGAGGAACCCGTAGAGGAAGTCGACGATCAGGTTGGACGTGACCATGGTCAGCGCGACCAGGAGCAGGATGCATTGCACGACGGCGAGGTCGCGGTTGGCCACGGCAACGACGAGCAGCCGCCCTACTCCCGGCCAGGCAAACACGCTCTCGACCACGACGGCGCCCGCGATCAGCGTGCCCACCATGAAGCCCAGAACCGTCACTGTCGGGATCGCCGCGTTCGGCAAGGCGTGCGAGGTCACGACCTTGCGCCATGGCACGCCCTTGGCAGAGGCGGTCCGGATATAGGGCTGGCCCAGCACCTCCAGCATCGCGCTACGGGTGAAGCGCGCCAGCACCGCGGCGCCGCCAAGGCCGAGGGTTGCGATCGGCAGGATCGCGTGGCGCCAGCCCTCCTGCCCGCCTGAAGGCAGCCAGCCGAGCTGCACCGCAAAGACCAGGACGAGCAGCAGCGCCAGCACGAAGCTCGGCACCGTGAAGCCCGCCACCGCCGTGATCATCACCGCGCGATCGATGGCCGAGCCGCGATTGAGCGCAGCGTAGATGCCGGCGGGAATCCCGAGCGCGACCTTGAAGGCAAAGGCCGGCAGCGTCAGCGCCAGTGTCGCGGGGATCCGCTCCAGCACGAGCTGGATCGCGGGCCTGCCGTCGCGCATGGAGCGGCCGAGCTCGCCTTTGGCGATGGCGCCGAAATAATCGACGTACTGCATCCAGATGGGATCATCGAGGCCCCAAGCCTTGCGGAAGGCGGCAAGGACCTCCGGGGGTGCTTCCGGCCCCAGGATCATCAACGAGGGATCGCCGGAGAGGCGCAGCACGACGAAGGCGAAGGTGACGACGAGGATGATCGTGAGCAGCGCGCGCGCGATGCGGATGGCGAAATAGCGTCCCATCACGCCGCATCCCGACTCTGGGCCTCTGGTCCGGTCACGAGATGGCAGGCGACCTGGCGGTCGCTCGCCACGGAGGCCAGCGCCGGCAGCTCGGTCACACAGCGCGCGATGGCGAGCGGGCAGCGCGGATGGAAGGCGCAGCCGGAGGGACGCGCGGCCGGATTCGGCGGATCGCCCGACAGCACGATGCGGCCCGCGCTGCGACGGCCGGGCGCCGGCGAGGCCGAGACCAGCGCCTGCGTGTACGGGTGTTGCGGACGCGCGAAGAGATCGTCGGCGCTGCCGGTTTCGACAATGCGGCCGAGATACATCACGGCGACGATATTGCTGATCTGCCTGACGACGCGCAGATCGTGGCTGATGAACAGCATGGTCAACCCGAGCTGCGCCTGGAGGTCGGCAAGCAGGTTGACCACCTGCGCCTGAATCGAGACGTCGAGCGCGCTGACCGGCTCGTCGCAGACCAGGAAATCAGGTTTCGTGGCGAGCGCTCGCGCCAGCACGATGCGCTGGCGCTGCCCGCCGGAGAGCGCGCCCGGATAGCGCCGGCCGTGCTGCGCGCTGAGCTCGACTGACCTGAGCAGCTCCTGCACGCGCACCTCGCGCTCGGCCCTGGTGCCGAGGCCATGGATATCCAGCGGTTCGCGGACTTGCTCGGCAACGACC
This sequence comes from Bradyrhizobium iriomotense, assembly GCF_030160715.1. Classification (GTDB taxonomy): domain Bacteria; phylum Pseudomonadota; class Alphaproteobacteria; order Rhizobiales; family Xanthobacteraceae; genus Bradyrhizobium; species Bradyrhizobium iriomotense. The sequence goes on along the minus strand of NZ_BSOW01000046.1, from coordinate 11,885 downwards.
AGCCGGCGGTCGAGCGCTCCGAGCGGATCCTGGAAGATCATCTGCATGCGCGCACGCTGAGCGCGCCATTCTCGTGTTCCCGGCGCGGCCATCGGCTCACCGTCGAACCGCACCTCGCCGGCGTCAGGCGGCTCGAGCCCGAGCACGATGCGTCCCGTCGTCGACTTGCCGGAGCCGGACTCGCCGACGAGGCCGAGGGTCTCGCCTTTACGGATCGAGAATGACACGCCGTCAACGGCGTGAACCGCCGTACTCCGCCCGAACATACCTGAGCGCATCGTGTAGGTGCGCGAGATCGCGGAGACCTCGACGAGCGGCGCGCTCATTCCGCAGCGATCCCGAGCAGCGCGCGCCGCGAGGCCTCGGCGCGGATGCAGGCGACGGCGCGCGCGTCGCCGAGCGGCGCAAGGCTGGGTGCCCCCACACCGCACTGTTCGCTCGCCACGGTACAACGCGGCGCGAACGCGCATCCTGCGGGCATCTTTGAAGGATCGGGAACGGTCCCCGGAATGGCGGTCAGCCGGCGACGCGGTCCGTCCAGCGGCGGCAGCGCGCCGATCAGGCCTTGCGCATAGGGGTGCCAGGGATCGTCGAACAAGGCCGTCGCCGGCGCCTCCTCGACGATGCGGCCGGCATACATCACCGCGACACGGTCGCAGTTTTCCGCGACGACGCCGAGGTCGTGGCTGATCAGCACCATCGCCATGCCCATCTCGCGACGGATCTGTGACAACAGATCGAGGATCTGTGCCTGGATGGTCGCGTCAAGCGCAGTGGTCGGCTCATCCGCAACGAGCAGATCGGGGTTTCCCGCGAGCGCCATCGCGATCATGATGCGCTGGACCTGCCCGCCGGAGAATTCATGCGGATAGGCCGAGAGCCGCCGCGCCGCATCGGGAATGCCGACGAGATCGAGCAACCGCCGCGCTTCAACCTTCAGCGCGTCGCCCGAGAGATCGCGGTGCAGCGCCAGGGCCTCGCAAAGTTGCTTGCGAATGGTCAGCACCGGATTGAGCGCGCTCGCGGGATCCTGGAAGATCATGGCGACACGGCCGCCCCGCACCTGATCGAGCGTCGCGGCGGGCGCGCTGAGGATCTCACGCCCGTCCAGCCGCACCGAGCCCGAGACGCGCGCGTGGCGCGGCAATAGCCCGAGCGCGGCCAGCCAGGTCACCGACTTGCCTGATCCGGATTCGCCGACGAGGCCGATGGCCTCGCCTTTCCGCAAGGAGAGATCGACGCCGTGCAGCACCGGCACGCCGTTGAAGGCAACGCTGAGGCCCTCGATGCTGACCAGCGGCGACACCGCTTACGCCTCGAAATTGCCGGCACGGAAGTCCATCGCGAACGCGGGCGCGGCCTTCCACCTGATCGACTTGGGCTTGGCGGTGAAGGTCGCGTTCTGATGCAAGACCGTGTAGGCGGGATCTTCCCGCTCGGCGATCTCCAGCATGCGGCGGAATGCTTTCTTGCGCGCCTCGCGATCGGTCGAGGTCTCCAGGAACTCGGAGAGCTTGTTCAGCTCCGCATTGGTCCATTCGCCGATCTGCTGCTGCTGGCCGTTCGGACCGTGCTGGGCAACCATCGACGAGACGGGGTCGTTGAAGGCGGCCGAGTTCGACCAGTCACGCACCGCGCGGGTGTCGCCGCGCTCCATGATCTGCGACCAGTTTTCCTTCGTCTCGATCTGCACGTTGAGACCAACCTGCTTCCACATCTCGACCAGGATCTGCGCGGTCGCGACCTGGTTGGTGTAGTAATTGTTCAGCAGGCGGTAGGGAATCGGGTCGCCCTTGTAATTGGCTTGCTTCAACAGATCCTGCGCGAGCTTCGGATCGTAGGCCGGCACGCTCCAGTCGGCGTTGAACATGTCGCCGTAGAACTCCCATTGCAGCCCCTTCGGCACTCGGGTGCGGCCAGCCCACAGGCTGTCCACGATCGCCTGCCGATCGATCGCATGGGTGAACGCGCGCCGCACCAGCGGATTGGCGAGCTGGGCGTGGTTCTTGTCGAACACGGTCAGGCGGTGATTGAGGATGGTGCCGCCCTGCACCTCGAACGCGGCGTTCTTCTCGATGCCGGCGATCTGGTCCGGCGGAATGTCGCAGGCGAACTGGTATTCGCCCGAGAGCAGCCCGTTGATGCGGCTCGCGACTTCGGGCACCTCCAAGAAGCGGATTCGCTTGAGCGGCGGGCGGCCGCCCCAATATTCGTCATGGGCCTCAAGCGTCAGCGAGACGTCCGGCTTGAGCTCGACGACCCTGTAGGGTCCGGTTGTGATCGGCTTGCGCGCCCAATCCAGGTAGCTCGCGGACTCGTCCCAGGCGCGGCGGTTCATGATGTCGGAGCCGTAGCGCTGCAGCCGGCCTTCGATCGTGACGTCGGGCGTCGCGTTGTAGAAGCGCACCGTGTACTTGTCGACGGCGTCGACGCGGACGAGGTCGGGCCAGATGCGGCGCGCGACGGCCGGCACGTCCGGCGGCAATTCCTTGCCCGGCCGCGGCGTCGGGATTTTTTCGAACGCCTGGATGGTGCTGCGGCTCTTCGCCTCGGTCTCACCGAACATGCGCTCGCGGCTGAAGGTGAAGACGACGTCTTCCGAGGTCAGCTCGTCGCCATTGTGGAACTTGACGCCCTGGCGCAGCTTCACCTCGACGGTCTGGTCGTCGATGCGGTGCCATTCGGTCGCAAGCCCCGGCACGGCCTCGAGATTGCCGCGCCAATTCTTCGAGATCAGGCCTTCCCAGATCGACGAGAAGAACACGCGCTCGCCGACGTTCGACTGCTCGCGCAGCACGTCGAGCACGTTCGCATTCGTCACCTTCTGAACCGCGATCGTCACCGCGGGACGGTTATCGCCCTGCGCGATCGCAAAACGCGGCAGGATCAGCGCGCCTGCCGCGCCGGCGCCGGACTTCAGGATGGTGCGACGGGTGAGCTTGCTCATGACGATGACCCCTGCCCTTATTGGTGTTGGCTATTCAGCGAGACCGAGCGACTTGAGATATGCCGCGCCTGCGCGCACATGATCGTGATTGCGCAATTCGAGGATCAGCCGCGGATTGGAAGTGAGCCGTCCCAGCGCACGGAACACGGCGGTCCAGCGGATGTTGCCCTCGCCCGGCGCCCAATGGCGGTCGGCAAAGCCGTCGGTGTCCTGGAGATGCACATGCGTCAGCATGTCGCCGGCCGCATCGACGTAGTAGTCGACCGGCGGCGCGCCTGTTGAGACATGCGCGTAGTTGGCATGACCAGTGTCGAGCGAGACGCGCACTTTCGGGCTCTCGAGCGCTTTCGCAAGGCGCACGCGATCACGGGGATCCTTGTCCTCGATGTTCTCGATGACGACCTCACAGCCGATGGTTTCGGCCCGCGCGATCACTTCGGCGAGCGTCGCCCGGACCCGCTCAACGAGCGTGCCGCGGCTCTCGGGATAGAGATCGAGATTGTTGTGGTCCCAGGTCGTGAACGGCGAATGGATCACCATCTGCGTCGCCCCAAGGAAGTCGGCTGCGTCCAGGCCCTGCAGCAGCCGCTTCGTGACCGCCTGACGGATCATCGGGTCGTGGCTGTCGATCTTGAAACCCCAGAACGGGCCGTGGATGCCGAGCCGACCGGTGTGGCCCGCGAGCATCTGCTTGATCTCGCTCGCCGTTGTGCGCCAGTCACTGTCGAGCAGGTCAGCGCGGAAGAAGTCCTGGATCTCGAGATCGCGTTGGCGTTCGAGGAGCCAGTCGCGGTGCGCGGGGATCGATCTGATGGACAGAGCAGCGCCCAGAACAGGCAGCACAGCGGACATGTCTTGAACTCCCTTGGCCATCGCGTGATGACAGGGGCAGCGCTAACGCAGTTCGGTGACAGGCCAGTGAAAGGCAGGTTTCCGACGTCCAGCAGATGTGGACATCGCCCGGGTCGGCCCACGCACGCGTCGCACCAAGACAGACGTTCACGCCCGTAATGACGCGGATAGCAACGCGATCGGATTTCGCGTATCCCCGCGCGACCGACGGCCAACGCGCATCACACTTTCCTGGCCGCGTCACATGGGCGGGGGCCTCATGGGGCGGGGGATGAAGTCACGAGGTCCGGACTCCTAGGCACTCCGGACCTCGTGCTCTCTTCAGATCACAGGCGGATCAGGTTACATGCGGCGATACGCCGCCGCACCTACATCGCCTCTTTCAGCGTCAACCGCGCCGTGAAGGTCACGCTGGTCTTGCCCACCAGCGCCATGCCTTCGACCTCGGCGCCGCCGGCGGAATAGCCGCCGGAGAAACCGCAGGTGACCTCCCTGCCGGCGAACGCCAGCGACTTGCCGACCGCCTCGGTGTGCTGATTGACCGTCATCTCGCCGCGCCACTTGCCGTTCCGGAAGGTGTAGTGGCCGGTGTAGTAGAAATAGCTGTCGCCACCCATGATCCTGCCGTCGCAGAGCACGGCGACGCCCTTGGCCTGGCCGCGCCTGCCGTCGCGCATCTCGATCTCGAACAAATAGAGGCCGTTGACGACCCCGGTGTGATCATCGGCCGTTTCCGGCCCTGCCTTGGCCGCCATCAGCCTATCCCCTTCTTTCGCCTGTCTCCATTATTTCGGCACGTTGCGCGCGAGATCGTCGAGCCAGGCGGCGGCGCTGGAATCGGACGGCGCGCGCCAATCGCCGCGCGGCGAGAGCGAGCCGCCGGCCGAGACCTTTGGACCATTTGGCATCGCCGAGCGCTTGAACTGGCTGAAAGCGAAGAACCGCCGCAGGAACACTTCGAGCCAGTGGCGGATGTCGGCGAGCGCATAAGCCCTGCGCCGATCGTTCTGGAACGCCGGCGGCCACTCGCCCCCGGCAACATCCTTCCACGCATGCAGCGACAGGAACGCGATCTTGGACGGGCGGAACCCGTAGCGCAAGGTGTAGTACAGGTTGAAATCCTGGAGCTCATAGGGCCCGATCGCGGCCTCGGTGCTCTGCGGCTTCTCGCCGGGCTTGACCGGCACGAGCTCGGGCGAGATTTCGGCAGCGAGGATCGACGCAAGCGTGCGATTGACGTCATCGGTGAACTGCTTCGACGCGATCACCCAGCGGATCAGATGCTGGATCAGCGTTTTTGGGACACCGGCATTGACGTTGTAGTGCGCCATCTGGTCGCCCACGCCATAGGTGCACCAGCCGAGCGCGAGCTCCGACAGATCGCCGGTGCCGATGACGATGCCGCCGTGGTGGTTGGCGAGGCGGAACAGGTAATCGGTGCGCAAGCCCGCCTGCACGTTCTCGAAGGTGATGTCGTAGACCTTCTCGCCCTTGCCGAAGGGATGACCAATGTCCTTCAGCATCTGCGTCGCCGTGGTGCGGATGTCGAGCTCCTGCCAGCTCGTCTGCAACGCCTTCATCAGCGCGAGCGCGTTGGTCTTGCTCTCGCTGCCGGTGGCAAAGCCCGGCATGGTGTAGGCGAGGATATTTTCGCGCGGCAGTCCGAGCAGGTCGATCGCCTTGGCCGCGACGATCAAAGCGTGGGTGGAATCGAGACCACCGGACACGCCGATCACGACGCGCTTTGTCCCCGTCGCGCGCATGCGCTGCACGAGGCCGGCAACCTGGATGTTGTAGGCCTCGTAGCAGTCCTGCTCGAGCAGATGCTCGTCGCTCGGCACGAATGGAAAGCGCTCGACCTTGCGCAGGAATCCGATGTCGGCAACCGGCGGCTTCAGGGCGAATGTGATCTTCCGGAAGCTTGCCTCGCGCTGACGACGGTTGTCGTCGAACGTTCCCATCAGCGAACGCTCCTGCCGCAGCAGGTCGAGATCGACGTCGGCAGTCGTGATCTGTCCGCCCTGCCGGAAGCGCTCGCCCTCGGCCAGCAGAACGCCGTTCTCGTAGATCGAGGTCTGGCCGTCCCAGGCCAGGTCGGTCGTCGACTCGCCCGCGCCCGCGGCTGAATAGACGTAGGCGGCAAGGCAGCGCGCGGAGGTCGATTGGCAGAACAGCGCGCGCGAGCGTGCGCGGCCAATCGTGATCGGGCTGCCCGAGAGGTTGATCAGCACGCTCGCTCCCGCCAGCGCCAGTTCAGAGGCCGGCGTGACCGGGATCCACATGTCCTCGCAGATCTCAACCCCGATGGTCAGGCCCGTGACGTCCTCGGCCGCGAACAGGAGATCGACGCCGAAAGCCGCGCGTAAGCCGCCGACCGTGATCTCCTCGCCGACGATCCCGGCGCCGGAGGCAAAGTGGCGGCCTTCGTAGAACTCGCGATAGGTCGGAAGGTACGTCTTGGGCACGACGCCCAGAATGCTGCCGCGATGGATGACGGCCGCGCAATTGTAGACGCGCGCGCCATGGCGCAGCGGCGCGCCGACGATCAGCACGGTCATCAGCGCAGACGACGCCTCGACGATCGGAGCAAGTCCGCGCTCGACCGCATCGAGCAGCGGGTCCTGCATCACGAGGTCTTCGATCGCATAGCCGGACAGGCACAGTTCAGGGAACACGGCGACCGCCACCGACTGCTCGTGGCAGGCGCCCGCCGCCGCGACGATGGCCGTCGCATTGGCGGCGGGATCGGCCACGTGCGAGGTGGTGACGCAGGCCGCCACGCGCGCAAATCCGTGGGCGTAGATCGAGTGAAAGCTCATTGCGTACCTTTTGTTCACCGTGCGGCGTCGTTGTTGCGAACCATTCTTAGCCGATTGCCGCGGATCAATGCACGCAATTCACCATCATGCATAACGGCCCTGTCGCTCACGCCCTCCGCGCGAGAACGCCGCCGCCGAGATCGGAACGCAGCCATTCGGTGATGCGAGGCCAGGCATGTGCATGGGTCCGCGCTCCCATGAACAGCCCGAGATGATCCGACGGCTCCGACGCCGCCGCGATGAATACCGGCGACGTCCCCACGAGATCGGCGGTCGCCAATGCCTGCGTCGCCGGCACGACCTCATCGTCGAGCCCAGCGAGCAGGAAGATGGGTGCTCTCACATCCTTCAAATCTATCCGCCTGCCGAGCGCCACGAAATCTCCCGCTGCGATCCGGTTCTCGCGGAAAATCCAGTTGACGATCTGGAGATAATAAGCGCCCGGCAGATTCATGGTCTCCTCATTCCAGCGATTGAAGCGTTCCAGGAGCTCCGGACCGCCCTCCTCCGACAGGCTCCTTTGCAACGCCACCGCGATATCATCCGCACTCAGTGACCTCGACCAAAAGCGCAGCATCTCCTCGCCGCTGACATTGCCGCCGCCGCGCGCCACGAGCTGGTCGTAGACCAGCTCCGGCGCATTGCGCGCAAGGCGGGACAATGCGGACTCGATCGCGAGGTCGACGGGGGCGCCGACCAGCACCAGGCGGCGCACCTTGTCCGGGAAGCGCGCGGCGTAGAGCAGCGAAAGCCAGCCGCCCTGACAGAGGCCGATGAGGTCGGCCGGCGCGCCGATCTCATCGATCGCGACGTTGAGATCGCCGAGATAGCTATCGATCGAGAGATAACGCATCTCCGGCGACGCCGATCGCCAGTCCGTGAGATAGACCCGATCAACCCCACCCTTAAGCAGAGATTCAACGACGCTGTGCCCTGGCGCAAAATCGGCGATCAACGCGCGATGCAGGGCATAGGGCGCGCAGACCAGCGCCGGCGCGCCGGCGCGCTTCCTCGTGCAGTCGCGCAGGCGCATGGTCGAAAGTTCCAGCGCGACCTTGTTAGGCGTGGTCCAGGGCAGTTCCGTCTCGCGCGGTTCGGGCGAAGAGCGCTCCAACCACCAGAACGCGGTTTCCATAGCGAGCTTGGCCGCTGCAAACGGCCACAGCAGCGGATCGTCGGAACTGGTCCCGGATCCCGTCTGCGTCGGCGGCTTGTTGGTCCCTTGCGCCATCTCAGAAGAACGCCTCGATGCTGACCACGGGAATGCCGAGCGCCTTGAAGCTTTGATGGGTGGCGGCCACCGATCCGTCGAGATCGATGCCGCGGCAGGCATCCTCGACTACGGCGACCTCGAGCCCCGCCTTGCGGGCATCCTCCGCCGAAAAGCGGATGCAAAAATCCAGCGCCAGGCCCGCGACGAACACCGTCTTCAACTCACGCTCGCGCAAATAGCCGAGCAGCCCGGTCGGCGTCCTGTGGTCGTTCTCGAACAGCGCCGAATAGGAATCGATGCCGCGGCGAAATCCCTTGCGCACCACGAGGCTCGGCCGGCGGACGTCGAGATCCGGATGGAATTCGGCACCTGGCGTGCCCTGCACGCAATGGGTCGGCCACAGCACCTGCACCCCGTAGTCGAGGTCGATCGCCTCGAACGGCCGCTTGTTGGGGTGATTGGAGGCAAACGAGACGTGGTCGGCAGGATGCCAGTCCTGTGTCAGCACCACGTTGGCGAATTTTTGGGCGATACGATTGATGGCAGGCACCACCCTCTCCCCGCCCGGGACGGCCAGCGCCCCGCCGGTGCAGAAGTCGTTCTGGACGTCGATCACGAGCAGGACGTCCCGGTCGGATATCTTCATCGCTGGTCTCCACCCGGTCTGGCCCCAATGTCGATCTTCCGGCGCCGCTTCGCAACCGCCTCCGTGGTCGCGGGCGGATTGCTGCCGGCGCAACGGTTCGCCCGCATCGACGTTGACGACATCATCAAGCCGCGGTGGTATGCGAATCTGACCGCGAAGCAATGGAGACAAAGGTTCCCGCGATCACCCATGACGGTGGACGCGGCGGCCACGAGGACATGACCAGTCGGACGACAAGAGGTTGCGCATTGCTCGCCGACATCGGCGGCACCAATTCGCGGTTCGCGCTGATGGAGGAGGACGGCCGGATCGGGCCGGTCACCTATGCGCGGGTCGCCGACTTCCCCACCGTTCGCGACGCCATGGCCGACTTCCTGGCGCGGCAGGCCAGTCGCGCGCGCGTCGGCACCGCCGTGCTCGCCGTCGCGGGACCCGTCGTGAACAACCGCTGTGTCTTGACCAACAGCCCTTGGATCATCGATGGCAATGAGCTTCGGGGGGCTTTTGGCCTCGACGCGGTCCAGGTACTCAACGATTTCGAGGTGCTGGCCTGGGCGCTGCCGGCCCTGCAGCCTGCCGACCTGTTCCCGCTCGATACCCAGACCGGCGCGGCCGGCGAGCCATTGCTGGTGCTCGGACCCGGCACGGGCTTTGGCGTCTCCTGCCTCGTCGAGCGTCACGGCGCCCGGGTGGCCGTGATCACGGAAGCCGGTCACGCGACCCTGCCGGCGGAGACCGAGCGCGAGGAGCGCGTCATCGCGGCGATGCGACGGCGCATGGGCCATGTCGAGATCGAGCTGGGCGCGCTGTCCGGTGCGGGGCTGCAAAACCTCTACGAGGCGGTCGCCGAGGTCGATGGCATCAAGGCCCCGCAACGCGACGCGGCCGCCATCACCACTGCCGCCCTCGACGGAAGCTGCGACCTCAGCCGCACGGTGCTCGAGATGTTTTGCGCCATCCTCGGCTCGGTCGCCGGCAATCTGGCCGTGACCTTCGGTGCCCGCGGCGGCGTCTATGTCGCTGGCGGCATCGTCCCGCGCTTCCCGAAATTCCTCGCCGCCTCCGCGTTCCGCGAGCGCTTTGAAGCCAAGGGACGCTTCCGGGATTACCTGCATCCGATTCCGACCAGCATCATCGTCAAGCCGGACGCAAGCTTTGCAGGCCTGAAGGCCTTTTGCGATCACAGCACGACCTGACTCCACCTCCTGCGGCGAGCCCCCGGCCGAGCGCCGATATGGTGGCACCCAATAGTGAAACGCCTCACTGCGTGCCGTCGCGCCATGCTAGGATCAGCGGGTTGGGCTCGGGGAGGCTTTTTGTGATTCACCTGATCCGGATCATTGCGATTTCGTTTGTTTTGATGACCCCCGTCTTTGCGCAAAAACTGGTCGATCCAGCCATGGTTGCGCCGGAGTACCGCGACGCGGCGGAGCATCGCCGCGCCGAGCAGTTGAAACAGCGCGCCTGCGGCCTCAAGGCGGAGCAGGCCAAGATCGTGCTGCGCGACCGCGCCGCCTTCGTGTTGAAATGCATGGATGCAGCGGACGCGAGCAGATAGCCCGCCGTCTGCTAGCGACGCTTGCCAAGCTCGCCGCGCTTGCGGCCGAGCGTGCCGGCAAGTGTCACGAGTGCGATCAGAACAGCCGTCAGACACGCCCATCCGCGCAATTGCGCGAGCGACCAGCCAAGCTCGGCCTGGGCGAGGTAGTCCAGCATCATGGCGACATAGCCGGCCACCCAGACGGCGACGATGATCGAAATGAAATCGAATTCGTCTTGCATTCTCGTGTTCCAATGCCCTGCCGCTTAGCTATAGGCCCGGGCTGGCGAGAGCACTGTGACCTCATTCACAGCGGATGCGCGTTTTGCTGTTGATCTCGCGCAAGCCGCGCGGCGCAATCCACAGCTGATTGCATCGATTCACGTCACCGAACGCGAGTTCCTGCTTGCCCGCTGCCGTCGCTTGAGAAACAATTCGCCCGTGATGCGTGTGTGTGCGGTACGGGGCGGGGCGTGGCATGCGTAAGCAGGATATCGGGTTTGACTACCATCGCTATCACCGGTTGCTGACCGAGGCGGTGGATGAGGACAGGCGATTGGCGCTCATCGATCTATTGATCGCGGAAAAGGCCAGGGATCGGCTGGCCGCGCAGCGTGCCTCCGACCGGGCGGCGATGACGGCGCAAACCATCGCCAAGGTGCTGGGAACGGGCCGCAACTGATCGCCGGGACGTCGGCCCTGCTTGATCGCCGCCGCCGCGGAGTCGGGTACCGATTGCGATTCCGTTAAGGATGCCTGGCAATCCCGTATCAAACTTTCTGCGCTAGAGATGTCCCCTGCCTGATGCAATTCAGGGTCAAACAGGGGGAAATGACATGAGCATGCTTTCACTCGCCTCGGCGCCGGCCGGCATCAAAATTCGTTCGATCGACAGTTCCTTCAAGACCATCCTGCTGTTCTGCTGCGCTGGTCTGCTTGCCTCGTTCGGCCTGATGGCGCGCGGCATCGACCTCAGCGCCGGCTGGATGTGAGCGACACACCTTGATTAGAAACGTTCACTAGAAGACTTGCATCGCAAATCATCTCTCGAATGGCTGCTCCCAGGCGGCCATTTTTGTTTGCGGCGGGGCGAACCGTCAGCCTGCGAACAGCATGACCGGTTGTTGAAATCCCTTCAGCTTATGCTCGGCGCCCTCTCCCGCGACCAGGTCGCCGGCTCGGTCACGCACCGCCGACGTCACCAGGATCTCGCCCGAGCGAGCCGCGGCCTGGGCGCGTGCGGCGCGGTTGACCACGGTTCCGACCGCGGTCAGGTCGCGATGGGTCTGGCCGAACTCGCCAAAATTGGTTTCCCCGCTGTCGATGCCGATCCCGATGCCGACCTCGAGCGCGCCACTCCCGATCAAGCGCAACAGCTCGTCGCGCCTGCGGGCAAACCGCTCCTGGATATCCCGCGCGGCAAGCAGCGCCTGAACCGCGTGGTCCGTCTGCCGCACCGGGAAATTGAAGATCGCGAACACCGCGTCGCCGATCGTCTTGTTCAACAGGCCGTCATAGCGCCAGATCGCTGCGGCGCAGTCGTCGTAGAAGGCATCGAGCAGCGCAGTCAGCGCGGCCGGCTCGAGGCTTTGCGTGAGCGCCGTATAGCCGCGCAGATCCGCGAACATGACCGTGGCCTCTATGGTGACTGAGCGCGCCTTCATCACCTGCGAAAACGCCATCTCGCAAATGGTGCAGGTGTTCGGATTCATCCGGCTTGGCTTGATGCCGAACAGACGGAACGGTGCCGATAACGGCCCGCGCAGCGGGATTGCGGATTCCAATGATCGCGCGCAGGTATTCCAATCTGATGCCGCGCAGCGTTTCCAATCTGATCGCGCGCAGGTGAGGCACCCGATCGTTAAAGG
>NZ_BSOW01000045.1 GCF_030160715.1 Bradyrhizobium iriomotense | reverse complement strand
GCTTGCCGATCCCTGCAGCTACCGGCATTTTGTGCCCAATCCATCGGCATAACTTAGATTGCGCCACTCAACCCGGGCGTTTCGCGACAGAAACTAGCTAGGGTCTTCTAGCAGATTTTTGAAGGAGCAAGGCGACCGCGCCTGCTCCCTTCTGCGCCCGCCCTGCCTATTCGACGGTCACCGACTTAGCGAGATTGCGCGGCTGATCGACATCGGTGCCCATCACCACCGCCGTGTGGTACGCCAAAAGTTGCACGGGGACGGCATACACCATCGGCGTGAAGGCAGACGCCATGTCGGGCATAACGATGGTGACGAGCGAATCCACCGTCGCCTCGGCGGCGCCCTTGGCGTCCGTCATCAGGATGATGTTGCCGCCACGGGCAGCGACTTCCTGCATGTTGGAGACGGTCTTCTCGAACACGCGATCGTGGGGCGCAATGACGACGACCGGCATGGTCTCGTCGATCAGCGCGATCGGCCCGTGCTTGAGCTCGCCGGCAGCGTAGCCCTCGGCGTGGATGTAGGAGATCTCCTTCAGCTTCAGCGCGCCTTCGAGCGCAAGTGGGAAGCTGGTGCCGCGGCCGAGATAGAGCACGTCGCGCGACTTGGCGATCCGGTGCGCAAGCTTTTCGATCTGGAGCTCGGTGGTGAGCGCGTCCGCCATCAGGCGCGGGACTTCGACGAGCCCGTGCACCAGCTTGGTCTCGTCCTCCTCGGACAATTCGCCGCGCGCCTTGCCGGCCGCGACCGCGAGCGAGGCGAGCACCATCAGCTGGCAGGTGAAGGCTTTTGTGGAGGCGACGCCGATCTCGGGACCGGCGAGCGTCTGGAGCACCGTCTCGCTCTCGCGCGCGATCGTCGAGGTCGGGACGTTGACCACGGCGAGCGTGTGCGCGCCTTCGGCCTTGGCGTAGCGGAGCGCGGCGAGCGTGTCGGCGGTCTCGCCCGACTGCGAGATGAAGATCGCGAGATCCCCCTTGCGCAAGGGAGATTCGCGGTAGCGGAACTCGGAGGCGACGTCGACCTCGACCGGCAGGCGCGCCATGCGCTCGAACCAGTATTTTGCGACATAGCCGGCGTAGCTCGCCGTGCCGCACGCGGTGATGGTGACGCGCTGGATATCCTTGAAGTCGAACGGCAGCTTCACCGGCAGCGACACGCGCTCGGAGGCCATGTCGACATAGCGCGCCAGCGTATGACCGACGACCTCGGGCTGCTCGTGGATCTCCTTCGCCATGAAGTGGCGGTAGTTGGCCTTGTCGACCAGCGAGGTCGAGGCCGCATGCTTGATCTTGTCGCGCTGGACGGCGCGGCCGTCCTTGTCGAAGACGGCAACGCTGCTCCGGGTCAGGACGACCCAGTCGCCGTCCTCGAGATAGCTGATCGTGTCGGTGAACGGGCCGAGCGCGATCGCGTCCGAGCCCAGGAACATCTCGCCTTCGCCGTAGCCGATCGCGAGAGGCGGGCCGTTGCGCGCGCCGATCATCAGGTCGCCCTCGCCCGCGAAGATGAAGCCGAGCGCGAACGCGCCCCGCAGCCGGCTCAAGGCGAGCTTCACTGCCTCGACCGGCTTGCTGCCCCGCGTGAGCAGATCGTCGACCAGATGCAGCACGATTTCGGTGTCGGTCTCGGTACGGAACACCGTGCCCTTCCCTTCGAGCTCCTCGCGCAGCTCGCGGAAATTCTCGATGATACCGTTATGGACCACCGCGACGCGCTCGGTGGCGTGCGGATGGGCATTGTGCTCGGTCGGCTTGCCGTGGGTGGCCCAGCGGGTGTGACCGATTCCGGTCGTCCCGTTCAGCGGCTTGTCACGCAGCCGCGCCTCGAGGTTCTTCAGCTTGCCTTCGGCGCGGCGGCGCTCCAGGTGATCGTGATCGCCTTCGAGTGTGGCAACACCCGCGGAGTCGTAGCCGCGATATTCAAGCCGCTTGAGCGAATCCACCAATTGCTCTGCAACCGGTTCGCGCCCGAGAATGCCGACAATCCCGCACATGCGGATCAATATCCCCCAAATCGTCGAAAAATCATCAAAACGACGCGCGCAGTTTTTAACGAGTTCCGGAAGCTTTGAGGAACTCAATAATTATTGCGGATTGCGACAGCACCGAATGCACGCAAGGATAACGCGGCGATCCGTCGCCATCGGATTCGCTCACCTTTAATCGCGCGCATTAACAAACTGTCAATAGATTTGGCCAACGATTCTCCCCCTTGGAGATCAAGGCCATGAAGCGCTCGTCCGACCGCAAAGGTCTTTCCTCGATGTACGTGCACGCCAGCGAAACCGCTGGCACGCACCTGGCGCATTGGCCGCCGCCGCAACGCGGCAAGGAAAGCAGGCCCGTGTTCGTCAAGCACCAGGCCGGCGAACCCGCAAAGCGCGCCAAGCCGCGCGGCTGGCGCCTGACCCGCGCGATCTTCTCGGAATTCGCCGAGGACGAATAGCGCCGCTCACTTCTCCGGCTTCTTGCCGCCCGTCTTCATCTCGCGATAGCGCGCGGCGCCCCCTTCGCGAATGGTCTGCTGATTGCGCTCCAGCGCCATCGCATCGTCAGGCACGTCTTTGGTGATGACCGAGCCCGAGCCGATATAGGCGCCGTTGCCGATCTTGACGGGGGCGACCAGCGAGGAGTTGGTGCCGACGAAGGCGCCCTTCCCGATCAGCGTCTTGTGCTTCTTGAAGCCGTCATAGTTGCACGTGATGGTGCCGGCACCGATGTTGGAATTGGCACCCACGGTCGCATCCCCGATGTAGGAGAGATGGTTGACCTTGACTCCCGCTTCCAGCGTTGCGGCCTTGGTCTCCACGAAATTGCCGATGCGGGCGCCGTCGCCGAGCGAGGTGCCGGGCCGCAGACGCGCGTAGGGGCCGATGGAGACGTTCTTGCCGAGAGACGTCTCGACGATGTGCGAGAAGGAGTGGATCACCGTTCCGTCGGCGATCGAGACGCCCGGACCGATCACCACGAAGGGCTCGATCGTCACGTCCTTGCCGAACGTCGTGTCGGCGGCGAGATAGACGGTTTCCGGCGCAATCAGCGTGACGCCGGCGTCCATCGCCGCTCTTCGCAGCCGCGCCTGCATCACGCCTTCTGCTTCCGCAAGCTGCGCCTTGGTGTTGATGCCGCGCACCTCGTCTTCGCTGGTCTCGATCACCACGGCCTCCCATCCCTGTTCGCGGACGATGCCGACCGCGTCGGTCAGATAATATTCGCCCTTGGAGTTCGCATTGCCGATCTTGTCGAGGATCGCCAGCGCGTGGCGCCCGTCCAGCGCCATCACGCCGGCATTGCACAGCGTGATCTTGCGCTCTTCGGGGCTCGCATCCGCCTGCTCGCGGATCGCAACCAGACGATCGCCCTCGACAATGAACCGGCCGTAGCCCGTCGGATCGGCGGCACGAAAGCCGAGCGCGGCAAGCGCAGCGCCCTTGGCGAGCGGCGCGCGCAGCCGCTCGAACGTTTCGGCCGAGATCAGCGGCGTGTCGCCGAACGCAATCAGAAGGTCATCGGCACCGCGCGCGATCGCCTCGCGCGCCGCGAGCACCGCATGCGCGGTGCCGAGCCGCGTGTCCTGCACGAAGGTGAGCGCGTCGGGCCGGATGCGCCGCGCTTCATCCGCAACGGCTGCATGGTCGGGCCCGATCACCACCGCAAGCGACGTGCCGGTTCCATGTGGCGCGGCCGCGAGCACATGGGCGAGCAGCGACTGCCCCGCCACCGGATGCAGCACTTTCGGCTGGCTCGATCGCATGCGTGTGCCTTCGCCGGCGGCGAGCACGATCGTGAGGCTGGAGCGGGCGGTCATCGATATCCCCGGTGATTCCCGTGTCGGCCGAATCGCTTCCGATCGGCGCTAGCTGCTTTACGCATCGTCATAGAGGCGTTTTGCTACCCCCGCAAACGGCCGGAATTCAAGTGCATCCCGCTTTTCCTGTTAATGTTCCCTGATTGATTCGGGGAAGCTCGACGGGCTGGGCGCTTAACAATCATGGCAAAGGATTCCGACCCACTGGCCGGCGTCTTCGAGACCAAGGAATCCGGCGGCCTTCTCGCCGGCCTCCTGGCCGAGGAGAACGAGTTCGATCGCCGCATGATGTGGCGGCTCGGCTCGTGGGGCGTCGGGGCCGTCGGCGCCGTGGTGATCGCCGTGATGGCCAGCCAGGCGCAGCTCGGATGGCGCCGCGACCAGGTCGCAGCCGCCGATCTCGCGCGCCAGGCCGACCGGCTCCAGTTGATGACAAGGGAAAGCCAGAGCGAAGCCCGGAGGCTGGCGTCAGCGATCGAGACGCTCAACACCGATCGCGACCGGCTCTATTCGCGCGTGACGGTTTTGGAGCAAGGGCTCGATTCCGTCACCGGCGCGATCGCAAAGCAGACTGCCACGCCGCCGCAGGCGTCCGCCGCGAAGGCGCAGGAGACGCAAGCGGCCACCGCGCAGCCGACGCCCTCGCCGTCACCCGTTGCGCCCAGCGTCGCGCCGGTCGCCTCGACGCCTGCATCAAGCGACAAGCCGCGCGCGGACGCCGCCAAAGAGCAAGCCAAGGAACAAGTAAAGGAGCAGGCCAAGGAGCAAGCCGCTCCGCCGCCGCAGACCGCAGCGGCAGCATCGCTTGTTCCGCAGTCGTCAGCAGCGCCGACGGGACTTCCGACGATGCCGCTGGTCGCGTCCAAGTCGATCATGGCGCCGCCCGATGCAGCCGCATCGAAACTGGTTCAGCCGGAGAACACGGAGAAGGCCGAGAAGACGGACAAGGCTGACAAGCCGAAGGCGGATGCCGCACCGGCGACCGAGGTGGCCGCAGCGACCCCCACCGAGCCTGAAGCCGCCGAGAGCGAAGCACCGGCACCGGCGATCGCCGTTCAGCAGACCCGGTTTGCCGTGGATCTCGGCAGCGCCAACTCGATCGGCGGCTTGCGTGCATTGTGGCAAGGACTGATCAAATCCAATCCGGAGATCGCCAACCTCCGCCCGATCATCATGATCCGGGAGAGCAAGACCGGCGCCGGCATGCAGCTGCGCCTCGGCGCGGGTCCGCTTGTGAATGCGGCCGCCGCTGCCAAGATCTGCGCCGGCCTCACCGAGAACGAACGGGCTTGCGAGACCACCGTGTTCGACGGCCAGCGGCTGTCGATGCGCGGCGGCCAGGACGCGTCGCCGCAGCAGGCCTCTCCCCAGGCCGAGACGCCGCCGGCCACAGCCAAGCCCGAGAAGCCGCAGCACCGGCGAAGCTACTCCTCCAGGCGCGCCAAACGCGAGGAGCCGCCGCCACCGCCTCCACCGCCACCTGCGACGCCGCCCAAGCAGGAGACGACGGCCGCCTCGACCATATCCTCGTTCTTCAGCCGCAACAAAAACTGAAGTCAGATCAAACCATTACCGCAAGAACCTGAGGCGAGCTCACAAGGCCTTCGCCTTGCCTGTTGCCCGCATCCGCCTTCCCGACCATATTGGCCCCATGAAGAAGAAACCGTTCCGCCTCACGCCCTACCAGGTGCAGTTCCTGCTCGTGGTCGGCTTCGTCACCGTCGGCTATGCGATCTACCTGCGCTATTTCGCCATCGAGTTCTCGCAAGTCTCGCTTGCCTGCGATGCCGGCCTGCAAACGGTGATGTGCAAGGCGCGCGCGACCGCGACCGTGCTGTTCAAGAACTCGGTTTTCGGCATCGTCGCGCTGGTGATCGCGACGCTGAACCTGATGCGGCCCTCGATCGTGCTGTTGACGCTGGGCGTGGTCGCCGCAGGCCTCGGCATCGTGCTCTACAACATCGCGTTGTCGGGGATCGCGATCGGGCTGCTTATCCTGGGCTTTGCGCGGCCCGCGCCCGCCACAGCGTAAGCGCGAGCAGCAGATACATCGCGCAGGTCCACAGCGACTGCCAATTGTCGCGACCCTCGTTGATCAGCACGTAGGCCGCCGACAGCGCCAAGAGGCCGGCAAAGACCGACTCCGCGATCGGACGTGCGCCGGTCTGCGGGCGGTTCAGCATCAGAAGCGCAAACGGCACCACGGCCATGGTCAGCGAGGCAAACGGAAAATCGCGGTAGCGCGGGTCGAACACGAAACCGAGCGCAGTCTCGGCTGCGATCACGGCGGTCACCGCAAGCGTCAGCCCAAGCGCCGCGGTGAGCTTCGACCATTTGCGCTCCTCACGGGGACCCAGGATATCGAGGAAAGTCGGCAGCCCCCGTCCCGACACCAGCGCCTGCGCGCAGAAGATCGGCGACAGCACGCCGGCCGCAAGCAGCGCACCCCATTGCAGCCAGCCACCCCAGCCGTAGCTCTCGTAATACATCTTGTCGGCGGCGATCCCGAACAGCATGCCGGCTGATGTCGCCGAGATGCCGACGCCGAGCCAGGCCGAGAAGCGCGGCGTCCAAGGCCGGCGGCGTAACGTCAGGCCCGCGACCGCGAACACCAGCACGCTGACGGCCATGCCGGCGCCAATGTACCATTTCCAGAGCGGGAAATTGCTGATCGGCTCGCCCGGAGGGTATTTCAGGGCGCGCCGGACGGAATCAAACAGGCCCCAATAGCCGCCCATGGTGCCCTCGATCTGGCGTTTCCACGGCTGGTCATAGGCCTCGATCAGGTTGACGCGAAATCCCTGCTCCTTGGCCAGGCCCAGGATCTCCGACACAACCCGCGCCTGATTGGTGCGCGAGGGCAGCGCGCCTTCGCGCATGCGCCCTTGGCTAGGCCAGCCGGTCTCGCCGATCAGGATCTCCTTGCCGGGGAACGCCACCGCCATGCGCTGGCGGATCTGGTTGACGTGGGACGCCGCGAACTTCGCGCGGATCGGAAAGTCCTCCCAAAAGGGCAGGATGTGGATCGTGACGAAGTCGACGGCGTCGTAGACCTCGCGATTCTTCAGCCAGTATTCCCAGACGTCGGCATAGGTCACGGGAACGGTAACCTGAGCCTTTACCGAGCGGATGATGGCCACGAGATCGGCCGTGGTCATCTCGCCGCGCAGCAGCACCTCGTTGCCGACCACGAGCGAGGTGATGGTGTCGGGGAATTCCTTGCTCAGGCGGACCGCGGTCGCGACCTGGGAGAAGTTCTTGGAGCGGTTGCTGCCGAGCCAGATGCCCTGGATCACCTTCAGCCCGCCGACCTTGGTAGCGATCGCGGGCACCTGGTCGAGCCCGTTCTCGATCGAATAGGTGCGGACGCAGTCGGTGATCTCCTTGAGCTGCCGCAGGTCCTGCTCGAGCTGGGCGGCCTCGATATGGGTCGAGGGGTCGAGCGGCGTCTGGTCGCCGCGGAACGGCGCGTAGGAGACGCATTGCAGCTTGGAACTGGGATCGATGGGCGCGCGCGCGAGCGTGATCGGCGTGGCCAGCCACCACCACACGGCAGCAATCGCACCCAACGATATGAGCAATAGCGCCAGTGGCGTACGAAGAGAAATCGGTTCCGTCCTCCGCGAAGGGTCCGTCGATTACCTGCTTGTAGGCCGTCTGCCAAGGGGGGCCAGTACGGCCAGGCGGCAATTGCACCCGCCATCCCGCATGTTTCGCCTGCGGCGCTTCGACCGGCGCATAGGATGGTGACTTTGCTGGACAAAATTCGAAATACCAGTCAATGGATTTCGCGGGACTTTTCCGCCGCATTGGAGACCCATTTGGACGGCATCACACCGCGCGTCCTTGGCGTTCTCGCGCGGGCGGCCAGAGAGATCGGGGAATTTATGCGGCGACGGGTGCTTGAGTTGACGAATGCGGTCCTGCGGCATGTTGCCGTCCCCTCCCTTATCGTTCTGCTCGGCCTGTCAAGCGCACTCGCCCAGAGTGGCGGTCCCGCCGCCCAGGACCAAGGCAAGCCGGCCGCAAACGCACCGGCCGATGCCGCCAAGGATGCCAGCCAGAACCAGCGCCGGACCGACGAGTTCGCCGAGGCCGCGCAGGCCATCAACGGCCCGGCCGGAAACCCCGAATGCGTCTGGCTCGGACGCCGCGTGGTGCGGCTGATGTGGCGGGACGACCTCGATACCGCGTTCCGCCATCTCGATCTCTATGACCGCTTCGGCTGCCCCGGCGGCCACATCCAGGCGGCGTTCCGCTGCCTGACCCGCTTTGGCGGCCAGATCGATCCCAAGGTCGCCGAGACCCTGGACAGCCGCGTGCACGCCTGCTGGATCAATCCGGCGGCGCAGCCCCAGCAGGCCGCAGCCGCCGCGTCCCAGCCGCCGGCGCCGACGACCGGCACCTCGCCGCAGCCGGCCGCAAGCCCTGCGCCCGCCGCGAGCCCCTCGCCCGCCGCCCCCCAGAAATAGCCGCGATCACTTCACCCGCCGTTCAGGAACGATGGGCGATACCGGCGATTGGCACTGCGCGTGCTTTTCAGATCGTCGGTGCCCTCAAAAGGCCATGCCGCTAAACGACACGGCGTCATGACAGTTGTGAAAAGGCGTGGCAGAGGTATCTTCCGTTTGCCGCGGACTCGGTCGGATCTCGGGGTCGGATCCGCTTCCCTGCCATCTCAGCCCCATTTGGTTTAGCCGCGATGCGTGCCGTCGTCGCCGTTCTGTTGCTCGTGTCCGCGCTTCACGCCGGCCTGTGGGGAATCCTGCGCGACAAGGAGCCCGCGCCGGACTTCAAGGGCCTGT
This sequence comes from Bradyrhizobium iriomotense, assembly GCF_030160715.1. GTDB lineage: Bacteria > Pseudomonadota > Alphaproteobacteria > Rhizobiales > Xanthobacteraceae > Bradyrhizobium > Bradyrhizobium iriomotense. Next base: position 52,267 of record NZ_BSOW01000045.1, on the reverse strand, counting down.
TGCCGAGCGTGTCCTATGCGCCGTTCGAGGGAGCGGCCCATCCCGACATCGACAACCTCCCGACGGTCGAGAAAATCCGCGCCGATCTGAAGACGCTGTCGACGATGACGCGCGCCATCCGCCTGTATTCGTCCACGGGCGGCGTGGAGCTGGTGCCGCCGATCGCGGCGGAGTTCGGCCTCAAGGTCATGGTCGGCGCCTGGATCGACAAGAACGACGAGCGCAACAAGCGGGAGATCGAGGCCGCCATCAACCTCGCCCGCAAGAACAGCAACGTGATCGGCGTCGTCGTCGGCAACGAGGTGATCTACCGCGGCGAGCAGAAGGTCGAAGACTTGATCGACATGATCAAGAAGGTCAGGAGCGCGGTCCGCGTGCCCGTCACGACCGGCGAGATCTGGAACACCTGGCGCGACAATCCGGACCTTGCCTCCAACGTCGACTTCATCGCCGCTCACGTGCTGCCGTATTGGGAAAATTTCCGCTCGGACCAGGCGGTGGATCAGGCCGTCGACCGCTACAACCTGTTGCGCAACCTGTTCCCCGGCAAGCGCATCGTGATCGCCGAATTCGGCTGGCCGAGCGCGGGGTACAATTTGCGCAACGCCGACCCCGGTCCGTTCCAGCAGGCGCTGACGCTGCGCAACTTCGTCAGCCGCGCCGAAGCCCTCGGCATGGAGTACAACATCGTCGAGGCGATCGATCAGCCCTGGAAATTCTTCGAAGGCGGCGTCGGTCCGTATTGGGGCATCCTCAACGCCAGCCGCGAGCCGAAGTTTTCGTGGACCGGCCCGGTCGAGAACCCCGACTATTGGAAGCTGATGACGATCGCGCTGCTCGTCGGCATCCTTCTGTCCCTGCCGATCCTGCGGCTTGAGCAGCCCACCGCCAGGCAGGCATTCCTGCTGTCGGCGACGGCGAACGGCGTCGGCGCCTGGGTCGCGACCGTGTTCGCCTATTGGAACGGGCACTATTTCCTGTTCGGCTCGGCCTTCGCGCTGACGCTCGGCATGATCCTCCTGGTTCCGCTCGTCCTCATCGCGATGGCGCGGATCGAGGAGATCGCCGCGGTCGCCTTCGGCCGGCCGCCGCGCCGGCTGCTGGCCAAGGACAAGCCGGTCGAAGGCGTGCCGGACAACTACTTCCCGAAAGTCTCGATCCACATCCCCGCCTATTACGAGCCGGTCGACATGCTCAAGCAGACGCTTGATGCGCTGGCCCGGCTGAACTACCCGAACTACGAGTGCGTGGTCATCATCAACAACACGCCCGACCCCGCCTTCTGGCAGCCGATCCAGGATCACTGCCGTGCGCTGGGCGAACGCTTCAAGTTCATCAACGCCGAGAAGGTGCAGGGCTTCAAGGCCGGTGCGCTGCGCATCGCCATGGACCGCACCGCTGTTGATGCGGAGATCATCGGTATCCTCGATGCCGACTATGTCGTCGATCCCGACTGGCTGAAGGATCTGGTGCCGGCCTTCGCCGATCCGCGCGTCGGCCTCGTGCAGGCGCCGCAGGATCACCGCGACGAAGATTTGTCGATCATGCACTACATCATGAACGGCGAATATGCCGGGTTCTTCGACATCGGCATGGTCCAGCGCAACGAATTCAACGCCGTCATCGTGCACGGCACGATGTGCCTGATCCGCCGCGCCGCCATGGACATGGCCGGCGGCTGGTCGAGCGACACGATCTGCGAGGACAGCGACCTCGGCCTTGCGATCCAGGAGCTCGGCTGGACCACGCACTATACCCGCTACCGCTACGGCCAGGGCCTGCTCCCCGACACCTACGAGGCCTTCAAGAAGCAGCGTCACCGCTGGGCCTATGGCGGCTTCCAGATCGTGAAGAAGCACTGGCGGCGCTTCCTGCCCGGCGCGAGCCGCCTGACACAGGACCAGAAACGCGAATATGGCCTGGGCTGGCTGAACTGGCTGGGTGCGGAAAGCCTCGGCGTCGTCGTTGCCCTCCTCAACCTCGTCTGGGTGCCGATCGTCGCCTTCGCCGACATCGCGATCCCCGACAAGATTTTGACGCTGCCGATCATCGCCGCCTTCGTCGTCTCGCTCGCGCACTTCCTGTCGATGTACCGCCTGCGCGTCGCGGTGAAGCCGGGCCAGATGCTGGGCGCCATGATCGCGGCGATGAGCGTGCAGTGGACGGTGTCGCGCGCGGTGGCGCAGGGATTGATCACCGAGCACCTCGCCTTTGCCCGCACCTCCAAGGGCGGCCTGTCGCGGATGTCGATCGAGTTCCAGGCGTTCTGGGAAGCGGTGATCGGCGCGCTGCTGCTGATCGGTGCCGGCGTGCTCGTCGCCTCCAACAGCTTCCGGCAGATCACCGAGATCTACATCTTCGCCGGCGTCCTGGTGCTGCAAAGCCTGCCGTTCCTGGCGGCGGTCGCGATCGCCATCCTGGAGCTCAGCCGCATCAACTCCTTCCAGTTCTGGCGCGACAGCGCCGTGCGCGCCGCCGAGCTGATCGGCCTGCGCCCGGTCGCGCTGCCGAGCCCCGCCGGTTCCTCCCAACCGGTCGCAAGCGAGGTCCGCCGCGAGGCGAACTAACCGCCCCGGGGCCGGCTGGAGCGTGGGTCGAGGGCCCTGTCATGAACCGGCTCGTTCTTCGGCGTGGATGATGTCCGGCCGGCAGGATGAAAATCCCGCCCTAAACGCCGGAAACGCCGCGGGAATCCCCGCCCCTACCGCGATCCTCGGCGACCGCGCGCGCTATTGACCTGCGCGGCCGCTCCCCCTACACAGCGCGGGCCGAAAGCATGATCCGGAAACAGCCTGCCGGTTTTCCCTGCGACGCGCGCGTTACGTTGCGGCAAGACATGCTTCTCGAATGTCCGAAGACGATGGCGACTGATTAGCGAAGCCATCAAGCGGCCATGGGAGCGCGTAGCTCAGCCGGTAGAGCACGTGACTTTTAATCACGGGGTCCTGGGTTCGAGCCCCAGCGCGCTCACCAAGCAAGATCAAAGACTTAGCTGAAATTTCGCCTCTAACTTTTGCTCCGATTTGGCTCGGGGCCACATCGTGGGCCACAACCGATGAAAGACGAGCTAGAAAAAATCGATCCGCTAAAGAAAATCGAGCAAGCCATCAAACGCCCGCTTCGCGAAGGGGAACGCGCTCGAATAGGTGGCCTAGTCCTAGCAGATCAGTGGCCACGTGACCGACGGAAGCGTCGACGTGCCTGGCGAAAGGCGCTGAAGGAAGCCCAAGCCGACAAGCCCTAAACCACCGGCGGATATCGTCGACCGGCGTGTTTCCGTTGTGGGCAACCTGCGATAGCGTAGGGGCTTTCCGGGGGCTCACGTGATCGTATTGATAATCTGGTTTGTCCTGACGCTCGTCGTGGCTGGGGCTGCGGAAGCTCGCGGCCGAAATGCGTTTGGATGGTTTGTGATCGCCTTTTTCCTCTCGCCGTTGATCGGGATTTTGCTGCTTCTGGTTTTCCCTAATTTGAAGCAGCAGAGGTTGTTGGAAGCCGCCGTCGCGCAGCGGGGACCGCCTCCTCTTCCAAAAGCGAGTTTTCTCGGAAGGTCTGACAGGGTGACGATTGATCGGACGCCACGACCATTTGAACCCGACGGCGTGTTCGCCGGAGTGCCGTACAAGGTAGCCGACGACGGATCGATTCACGCGATCATGCAAGGCGCGCTCGTCCGCTTTCAGGACTTCGACAGATTCACCGGATCGCTGAGTTGAGCGGTTCCCGCGAGAACATTAATGATTGAAACTGACCGACGGGAATCGGCTCGGCGCTATCTAGACGCGGCGGAAGGTTGGCTCCGTCGCGTCATCGAAATGAAACTGACGAAACAGTTTGGGGCAAACTATTTAGCTGCCGACGAAGCCGGCGGATGTCGCGCGATATCCAAAGATATCCGGCGGCAAATAGGTGGTCGATTTGAAACAGATCGGTCACGATTCTCGCGCCTAATCGATGCTGCCGACCTAGGTCACGCGATAACAATCGCACTGCATCCAGAGCTTTACCCTGGGAATTTTCGCGACGCTCTGCTAGGGGCCTTTCCGGACGGCCCCGCCGAAGCGAGGACGTTTCTTAGCCGGCTCGAGGAGATTCGAAACAAACTTGCTCATGGTGGCACGTGCAGCGATCGGGACCATGAACGCGCCGTTTGCTACTCAAACGACCTCATCGATTCGATCAAGCAACACTTCAAAGAGCAAAACATGGAACGGGAATTCAATGTTCCAACGTTCGTTCGCGTCGTCGACAATCGCGGAAACGAATTCCATCTAACGCACGATCCCAACCGACAAATGCATTTTTTTGACTTGCGCCGACAAGGAAACGGCGACCTATATGTGGGTGACGAACTCGTGCTTGAAGCTGAGGTCGATCCCAATTTTACTGGCTACACGCTCGATTGGTTCACTTTTAATGGAGATCATGGTCAAGGTCTCCCGATGAGACTGCAGATCGGTATGAAGCACGTGGGACTTCAATTTATTGTTCGTCTCAACGTCCGATCTTCCGAACCATGGCACCGGCTTCACAACGGAATCGACGATAGCATTGAGCTTCACTACCGCGTTCTTCCTCCGACCTAGATCAGCGAAAGCGGTTCGACTATCGTCAACGGCCCCTGCGTCGCCATCCAAAGCGTGATGGCAACAGACAGCACCAAGTCATCATGCGCGCCGACACGCGCAGTGTAGGTCGTGCGGCCGGCCTCCGAGATCTTCCGTTTGAAGTCCTTCAACTCGTCTTTCAAAGCCGCGGCATCGTTCACGGCAACGCCGATACGCAGTTCGCCTGCATGTGAGTGCGCCTCGAGGTTTGAAATTAGCAGCCCCTTGGGCACATGCCAGGTATTGGCGCCGTGCTGCGTCGCCTCGAGCCCGGCGGTGATGGTGATGCGGTTCGGCCGCAATCCCGCAGCATCGAACATGTCGCCGACTGGCCGGCCGACACCGGTCTCGTCAATGACCAATTTGGGTTTAAGCAAATTCAGGGGCGGTCGAGCGAGCAGATCGGCGACGCGCTGAATTTGCTGCGGGTAGGACATGCCGAGCGGCAACCGCTCCAAATGGCGCACATCAAAATACTCGGTGCGTTCCTGTCGCGTCGTCCTGGTCGTTTCGTTTCGTGTCCACTTATCGAGCGGGATCACCCGATGATTTAGGACGCAAATCGCCGTCGGGTCGGTGCTCTGCCCGAGGTCAACGCCGACATACCAGCGGTCAACCGCTCTCGCTTCGATGCGGCGCCAATCGGCAACCCTCGTAATCACGTCCATAGCGGCAGAACCTCGTTCGTGAACATGGAATCGATGATGGCCGTCGAAAACGCTGCATCCTCCGTGTCGACGAATGCCAGTTCGTATTCCTGCGCGTAGCGGGTCGGGCCCAGCTCGCGGAGCTGTTCGGCCAGGAATTCTTTCGAGATGCGCGGGCAGTCCGTCGCCGGCACCCGGAAGCGCCGCCAACTGTCGTCGCCGCTGTGCCACTGCTCATAGAACCACCCTCGTTTGCCGTTGGGGGTGCTTAGGGCGATCAGTTGGCCGTTTGAGACTGCCAGCATCGGGCGAAGCGCCTGGATCAGATCGTCATCCGCGAACGCCGCCTCGTCGACAATGACCAGGGCCGGCGCCGATAGGCCGCGGATCGTCTTGGCATCGCCAGGTAGCGCCAGGATGCGGGAGCCGTTGGCGAACTCCAGCTTAAGCACGCTGTCGCCTGGTAGCTCAGGAGCACCATCCATACGGCTATGGCACTCCCGCACCTTGCGAAGCATTTCACCCGATTGCCGCTGCGCGGGCGCGCCGATCAGCACCAACGAATTGGGGACGTGGCAAGCTGTCTCGAGCGCCACAACGGCCGTGGTGGTGGTCTTGCCGGATTGGCGGGAGCAGCAGAGCAGCGCTTTCCGGGGCCGGTCACGCAGTAGATCTTGCTGCCACGGATCCGGCTCGATGCCGCAGTCACGGGCAAACAGGACGGGGTCGAGCGACCGGGCCATGTCACGGGCCATCAGCATGGCAGCGAAACCGGACAGGGTGGCAGTGGCTTGGCGTCAATGACCAACGGCGGCTTGCCGGCGCGCTGCGTGATGTCCTTGGCCGCGTCGCTTTCCAGTTTGTACAAGACCGCAGCCACGGCGCGCGCGGCCTCCGGATAGGGTCGGAGCGCGGTCACGATCGCCTGGCGCGTGGCCAGGTAGTCGGCGCTGATATGCAGCGACGTCGAGCGCACGTCGTGCCGCTGCACGATCATGCCCAACAGCTTGCCGACCAGAGCCAGGTTGGCCGTAATGGCACCCTCCGCGCTGATCGCCGCCTTGATGTCCCCGAAGTCGATGGCGGTTGCCACATGCTGTTGCAGGCGCGCGCGCTGGTGCACGAGCTGCGACAGCAAGCCTTCCTGCTCGCTCGCCTGCAGCGCCTCCAGATCAATGGTGGTGGGCTGTTGTGCGGTCAGGATGGCCGCGCGCATGGCGGGGCTGACGTGGTTGGCCGCGTGGCGCCCCACCGCATCGGCGCTCACGTTGAAGCGACGGGCGAGCGCGTTGTGCGCGATACCGTGCGCCAGGCCGATTTCGATTTGATGCCGGTGTTTGGAATTGCAGACGGTACACTTCGGGCCGGTCTTGCCCATTACTCACTCACTGACTTAGTGCGATTTGGTGACGCGAGTTGCGCCATGTGGCCCTCAAGTGGCCCGAACCGATCGACGTTCAAATCATGCCACAAAAATACTTAAAAATCAACGTCTTGAGAATTTGACCACGTGATTAAAGATGATGAAGCGCGGTGAAATCGGTTGAAAGAAGCGCGGCAAGGTCGAAGAAGCGGCGCGGATTGAATAGCGCGCTCGAGCGCTTGAATGGACTTGACGCTGCTCACTACTTCGCTGTTGAGTTGCATCCTTACTTTATTTGCTACCAGTTTAAGGATGTCCCATGAATGGAATTGGATTTCGTCGCGCGTTGCTAACCACCCTTTGCCTGATGGTCTTATCGGGCGGGGTCGACGCCCGAACGAGAACGCCTCGGACCGGATTTACTCTAGACTGCGACACTACGCTTAAAGTGTGCAAAACTGGAATAATCGAAGTGCATGCTGATGACTTCCACCTTCCGCCAACGACGGCGGAGTGGGTCTTTAAACCGCCCGTCGGCGTGACGCTCGATGACGGAAAAAAGGGAGGAGTTGAATTGGAAGCAGGCGGCGCTGAGCATTATGTTACAGCGCTAGGTGCGGGTCCATCCTGGCTAAAGTGTAAATGGTTCGCGAGGAAAAAGCCCGGCGGGGATAATGGCCTTGCAAAGGGATACTGCTGGGCTTCGATGAAGTAGTACGGTGTGGGATGCGGGGCACGTGGGGCACAAGCCCATATTTGAGACGTACGCACGTTATACGTATAGACGGTCCATATATGAGGAAGTGCCCCACGTGCCCCAAGTCACCGAGGCATTGGCAACGGTGGTAATTGCGAAGCCACGTACGCCGTGACGCATAGTTTCGAGGAATTGTTTAGGGTGCCAACGTGCTCTCTCGCCCTCTTTTCCAGTTTACTCCCAAGCTGGCGACGATCACCGTCACAGCGTCACACCCTAGGGATATGGATGTGACGTGACGGCCATGGCGGGGACGTAAACGTCCCCCCGCGCCATTATGGTTCGTCACACGAAACGTCACAGCATGCCAACTGGTAAGTGCCCAATACTCAAGCGCTTTTCCGATTTTCGTCACATCGTCACAGCCCGTCACATCGTCACCTGTGACGGCTGCAATTTCATGTTGATTCCTTCGAAAATCCGGGCGCTGCCGTCACAGCGCTGTGACGGTCCAAATCGTTCAATTCCCGCTCGCCTTTTTGGGTGATTTTCCAGCTATCGCGGTGCTCGGCGACGAGCTTTTGATTGACCAGTGTCTTAAGCGCGCGCTGCACCCGCATCTTGTTCGGCCGGTTGTCCCGCCCATACGTCCAGGCGAGCGCCGTCGCAAAATCGGCCAGGGAGCCACCGGGGTGCTTTTCGAGAGCGCGCAGCATCTCATCCTGATCACTACGGGTCTGGGCCGCCAATTTAGCCCGCGCAGCATCGTCGATCGGGCGCGCCACGATCGTGGGAATGGGCCGGCCTTTCGCGTCCCGCAGCTTCGGGTGATGCACCTCATCCAGTTCAAACATCAGAGGCGGAAATTGAGGGCCGCGGAATTTACCTTGGACTTCCAGCCCCACGGCCCTATCCACTTTCCGGCACCCAATGTTGCCGTCGAGTTCCGCCAGCAGCGCCCCGCCGCCTCGCGGCGTAAGGTCGTCATCTGCCGCCCGCTTCGTCGGATGGCACAACAGCACGACGCACGGGCCACCAGGCAACTCGGTCAGCGTCCGTACTGTCAGGGCGTGCGCGACTGCTTGAGTGTTGCTGTTCTCGTCCTCGGCGCCCGAATACGCAGCAGACGTGTCGACAACGACCATTGCTGGCTCAATGCCCATTTCAAGCACTTCCGCCCGGATTTGTTCAGCGATCTCGCCCAGCGGGCAGCGTCTGGTGATGAAATGCACGTCGACCGTATCGGGATCGATTCCCATCGCCTTGGTTACGCCTAACCAGCGCATTTGCACGTCAACGGGGTTTTCGCCAGCAAGATAGACCACTGTGCCGCGGGCAACCTCGATGTTGCCGAGCGAACGACCGGTGGCGACGTGCGCGGATAGGCGCATCGCCACGGCTGTCTTACCTTCGCCCGTCCGCGCAGTGATTGCGTAAAAAAAACGCCGCTGCAAGATCCCGTCTATGACGTATTCTGGCGCCACAAAATCGGCGATGAAGGCAGCACTAGACTTGATCAGCCTGGCGGGAGGTTCGTGCCACTCACACGGCCCCGGCAACGGCGCGCCAGGGAGAAGCGGAACAAGCGGTGGAGAAGGCAGCACCAGTTTGCCGTTGAGCACATCCACGGTATCGCCGAACATCCAATCGATGTCTCGGTCCAAGTACCAATGCAGCGTGCGGTCACCTTCGGAATATTCGGCAGGGAATTTGTCCCAGCGGCGTGCGGCCTGATCCACATCGTGGCTCATGCGCTGAAACAATTCGATGCCGTCGTCGCCGAAATGCAGTTTCAGCGCGGCGCCGAGCATCGTCCAGTCTAGTTGGGACAATGCTGTAGGATCATCCTTCCACTCTCCCGCAACCTTGCGATCTATCCAACGCGCAACGCGGTCGTAATTAAACCCGTCGAGCGCGGGCGCGGTGTTGGTGCGTTCCGCACGCTTCGGCCAGGCCGGGCGCAGTATCTCGCCGTCGTAGAGCGCTTCATTACCCAACCACACATAATCGCCGGCTTTCTTGTGGGGTTCATTTTTCGGGTTGGCAAAATTGCTCGGCGGGCACATTGCGTTGCCGCTACCCACGATCAAATCACCCCAACCGGTGTCCTTTTCTCGCAAGGTCGTCAATCCCGTGGCGTCACCGAGACGAAAATAGGTATGCGTACCGCCCGAGGGGCTGCGCACGTGCGGCGCCGGGATTGCGTAGCCAGTGACCCGGCGAAACCATTCTTCGGCGATTTCTTCCTTGCCAGCTTCAATGTCGAGCACCGCGATCCGCGACGCCCCCGGATGTAAGCCGATGTTGCGGCCACCGGTCAGCCAGCCACGCCAAGCGGTCGAATCCGACGAATGAAGATGCTGCCAGCCCTTGCCGACCGGGTGCTTGTCGCCAGTGTGCACCTCGTGCAGCGCTAGCCCGTGCCGCTCGGCAAACCCGAGAAAATTGGTTGCGATTTCCAGATTGTTAGTGTACGAATTGTGCATTGATTTGCGGCCTCCAACGCCGCGGTCACGAAGATTACAAGCCCCGGCGCGTGCCACCGCGTTCGGGGTTTTCTTTTGTCAGCGCCTCAATTGCGGCGGCGGGGGATATTTCGGCGGTAACTTCTTTGCTGACCAGGGGAGCGGATGGCTTCGGCAGAATTCGAGCCATTCAAGATTTTCGACCAGCTCCTTACAGCGCGTCCGCCATGCCGTCGGCTCGACCAGAATTTCGGTGCGATATCTCTCGACGTGCTCCCGGAGCAGCGTGTAGGCGTGCTCGCAAGCTTTATTGATTTCTGTGCCGTTCACGTCAGACCATCCGAACGTTCGCGGCCTGCGGCTTGCCGGTCCGCGAGCTGATCTCGATTTCGAAGCCGACATGCGATCCCACTTCGAGCGCGTCGGTACCGTGCGGGAGTGCCGTGACGTGGCAAAACACGTCGTGTCCGTCAGTTGCGATGAAGCCAAAGCCACGCTCGGCGTTCCACTTTTTAACTTGTCCGATCTTCATTTCCGATTTCCTTTGGTGGGAATTGCAATTACGCGCAGGCTGCCACCAGGCGATGGCTACGCGGCTGTTTCGAACATTGAGAAGAAGATGCGGGGCTTAAATGCCCATCGGCCGGCGACCTTTTGCGCGCCGGCAAGTTGCCCTCGCTCGAGCATTGCGAACGTGGCCTTTTCGCCCTTGCCGATCACCTGAGCGATCGCGCGGGCGCCCCAAACGACTTCTGGCTGATTGCTGTGCATCTGCGAGACTCCGATTGAGTGCTCGCTTTGCATGGATGCTAGGGCGAGCACAGATGTGTGCTGAACGCTCCCGCGCATCCCGCGCTTCGACTTTCACAGACCCGTTAAGGCATCCCGCCTCGTAGTGCCGTCCCGGCAACGGTTCCGCTATTCGTCTGGAAACAGCGGCATTCTACAGCGCTCTAACTAAAATTTGCCTAACGTCTTCGACGCCCCGCGCTATTCAGCCAGGACAGATCGCACGCGGCCATCGGCCGGGATAGCTGGCGATCGACCGGATCTGGCCCGCGGGAATACCGAGCGCGAACAATGCGGCCACAAGCTCAAGCTGGCTGCCGCCATGTGCGAACGTCTCCACGGCATCCTCATATGTATCCAGATCGGTGAGACTGCGTAGCGCGACGACGTCGGGATATTCGGCGCGGATCGTTTGAATGAATGCCTGGCTGTCCATGTGATGCTGCCCGCTTTGGCCGAAAATCGACCATGAAGAGATTTCATCACCTTAGACGTTCATCGTCAAGCAAAATTCGGATTTATGGAAATTGTCAACATAAGTATTGATTGTCAAAACGATCACCCGCTTCGCAACAGGTAACGCGCTTAACCTTGAAACCTTAGGTTAATTGTAGTGCTGACTTGCCGGCTATATCGACCGCCTCTAAGGAGGCGATTGTCGCACAGAGGGGTTCGGGCTGGAACCACGATTTCAATTGCGCGACGCGGACCACCGGCATTGTCGAAAGTCCCGGCGGGTCCATTATTTTGCAAGAAGGGCAATGCTCGACCGCCCACACAAAGAACACGACGACGATCAGCGTACAAGCGCCTTCGAAATGATGGGCGTGGGCTGCTTTGCCGTCGCAGCGGTCGTTGCCACGATAGGATGGTTTGCTACGCTCTGCTGGCTGACTTGGATGGCGCTCGCCTGGCTACTCTCCTGAGAAGTGAGGCCGCCAATTGGAGGCGGCCTTAGTGTTTTTGTTGTTCTTGTAATTTCTGCTCTAGGAACTCAGCCATCTTACGGTATTCCTCGGCCATATTCTCGAACACTCTGCGCGTTTCCTCATTGCTGGTTACGCCGGCCTGTCGTTCACATGTCCGCTGGAGGTGTCGATAGTCTGAGACCGTTCGATGGTCTGGAGCCATTGAGTCCAAAGCACGGTTGGGCCGATCGTTCCCCAGCACTCCAGTTGAAAATGAAGGAGGCCACCAACGGCCTTACTATGCGGAGAAGCTCATAAGCAATCCCGCGAGGAAGAGCGCGGCGCCAAGGATGGCAACGGCAAGACAAATACGCGCTGGGATCGAATAGGTGTCGTATTGGGGCTGTTCGAGCATGGCGCCCCTCCCTTGCTGCGCAGGCGGGAGCGCGATGGTCTCTCAGCCACCGACGCCTACGGGCAGAGCCTCGGCCGGTGATGCGGGAATACTATACCTCTTCCCGGTAGGTTCCTAACTAGAAATAGGACATTTGGGGTTAAACAAACGGATAGTACAAATAATGACCGATCGAGGCTGGGGCCGATCGTTCGAAGATCCGATTGACGTAGACGGCCGCAAGCTGGTGACGCTGCGCGATGCCGGCAAGTACATCGCTGCGTTGCCGAAGAAGGAGCACGACCGGCCGGAATGGCGCGCCGCGATGGAAGCTCTGCTCCTGGTGGTCGAGCGAGGTGGCCCGACGATGCTTGCAAGGATTGGCGTCATGAGAGCATTGAACCGCGGGAGGTCGCTCCCCGATGCCGAACCAAGGCGCAAGAAGGCTAAGGCGTACAGGGTGGTGCGATGACCGTCTGCCGGTCACCGCTCGTGGGGTGACTGACGCCGAAGCCACGAGTCTTCGAGGGAAGCCCGCCCCCAAGTCAGGGGAAAAACAACTGGAGGCGGGTGTTTGAGTATCGCTTAATCAGAGCAGGCGGCAGCCCGGTAAGCCTGCTGCCCGTTTTCATCCTAAGCATCATGGATAGCGCTGTCTGCCCGATAGGCGACAAACGAACGGTATAATTGCCACTTATTCCCGACTTCGTGAGCTGCCCTTTGACATACGTCAAACACGGCGAAGCCGGCCGCCCTCTTTTCCCCATCATGAGGAAGATCGAAACAGATATCTGGGTACTGATCGCCAGGTACTCATGGCTGCTCGTACTTGTCGCAACCCTTAGCGACGTGGTGTCCCATTGAAGGCCCGCTGCTCACGCTCCCGGGCTTCTCTCGCAGCGGGACACGAATTGTTGCATACCGAATCGACGGCACTGGACGACTCGCCCACACTGATGTCATCCGGGATTTTGCATCATCTTCCCGGGGCTAAAGCACCGCCCGCGTTCATTTCAGGCGGGCGGCGGGATTGTCTTCTGATTGAACGAGGTATCCATGAAATCCCCCGTCGTGAAACGATCCATTGTTGTCGCTGGCCACAAGACCAGTGTCAGCTTGGAAGCGGCCTTTTGGAATGGCATGAAGGAGATTTCCGGCCTGCGCAACATGACGCTGTCGGAGTTGGTCGACGAGATCGACCGCAACCGCCCGCACGGCAATCTGTCGTCCGCGATACGTCTGTTCGTCCTCGACCACTTTAAGAACCGCGCCACGGCGATCCAGCCTCAGCAGAATGCGCCGGCACTGCAGCCATCCCTCGATGGAGCGTGAACTGTGATGGAAAGGCCCGCCAGCGAGAACCGGCGGGCCTCGTGTTCACCGCCTCAGCCGTCGGGCATGTGTCGCCAGTCGGTAGCATCTCTTCACTACGAAAAAGAACCCGCCCGAAGGCGGGTGGCGCAAGGTAGTGCGATACTGTCGTAGTTAAGACGTTGACTCTTCCAGATTAGGTCATTGGGCTGGCTACATCGATTGGTTAGTTCCCCGACATTCGTGTCTCATCCTCGGAAGATGCGCGATATTGGATTCGGCCCCTGGGGTCGATTCGTTTCACTCGCGCGGGCGTTGTCCTAATTCGGACACTCGCAAACCGAGATTAGGCCACTTCAAGTTCTGCCCATGGTCTGCGGGCGTTCAGCTTTTGTGACGGCCACCTACCCCTAAAGGGGTAGGTACGTTCGGGTATGTTCTCGGCGGACTGCACCCATGCATCGGAACCAAAGGCTCCACCGGATCTTTGTTCCAGACTGGGCCGTTTTCGTCCGCCGTTATGCGCGCATACCGCGTGGCGCAAACCGCATATACAGTCCAGACCGGCAGCGTTGCCGAGGAATGAAAGCGCTGTTGGGAGAAACAAAAAATGAGTGACGAAGCGGCCGAAGCTCGATTCTTCGTTCGGCTAGGGGGCAAAGGATGGATGGTCTACGATCGAAAACTGAAGGGGCCAGCAATGATTGGCACCAAACTAAAACTGGCCGCCAATCTGACGAGAGAGCAAGCCGAACACGTGCATCGGATTCTGATTGCTGGGGCAGATCCGAAAAGCATTTCTTTTTAAAACGAGTTAGACCCGCCAGTTGTACTGGCGCGCGCCTGTGGCACGGCCATTGCGCAGTCAAATCAACTGGGATTTCAGCGCCCAGTTTGAGATAAGGCGCTGCCCGGGGGAACTGGCATTTCGAGCCCGGCAAGCGTCCTTCGTTTAGGGCTCAATCCTCATCAATAGTGGGGCTTAAAGTCCCGCACACCGACTCCGGTCGGGTCATTTATGACGACATAGCCGCCGACCGCTTCGACGCTGGCGCTGCCTTGAGGCGACGTAAGCAATATGGACGTCCCCGACGGAACGATCGTCAGAGTCTCAGGCCTGTTTTCATCCAAGTAAACGCGTGCTGTCGAATCCGGCATCGTGCGAACGTGGAATCTTGCGACAGTGCGGACGGAGATTTTCTCTCCTGCGCTAAGCGTCCAAGGTTGACCTTCCAAATATCCACCCATTGTGGTTCTAACTCCTGTTGGTGATGCCGGCTGCGGTTATGGATCGTTTCCGGGACATTCGGTGACGATCACGCGGCCCGCTATCGCTTCAACTTTCACGATGGCGCGCCAGGGGAACGGGCCGATTGTCGCCGTCGTGCCTGCCGAAACCGATACGTTAGCATCTGGAATCCGCGTATCGCCGGACGAGTGTGCTTCCATCAGCCGGGTAACCAGTCCTGTGCAATCCGGAGCCGGCGCCTGCACGCGTAAACGCTGGCGTGCAGGCAATTCAAACCGGTCGGGTTGACCGTTCTGAACGGTGACAGAGATGTTTCCCCATTCGTGATAGTTCACGGCGTAAACTCCGATATCTGCTTGTCGGAGATCGCGACGGCGCGATCGTGCCAATCATTGACGATAAGGCGTGGCGCGAACTCCAAGTGTTGCAAGGCGCGGAGCCCATCCTCGAGCTTGTTGCGTGATGCGAAATGCCAGGACCGAATTGCCTCGCCCTGCGCAACGTTCGAATTGGATTGCGTTCGGTCGATCGCGGCCAGGCGTGCCCATGCTTCGCGGAACGCCTCCGCTGCTTCGGCGTAAGCCTGGCCGGCTGCCTGGCGCTCGACCTGGAGCTGCTCGCGGTTCACGACTGCTTCCAAAGCTGCTCGATGCCGAGCGCTTTCCGAACCTGCGGCGACGACGGGGGCGTGTTGGCCGGCATCGTCGGCTGCTTGACGTTTGCGGCCGCATTGAAATCGACAACGGGCTGCAGCGGCGCGGCGGCCTGCTTGGCGAATTCGTCGGCATTCAAAGATTTAACCATGTGATTTCCCTGTGTGTGATGGTTGGGTTTAGGCGGCGAGTGCGGTTTCCCGCTCCACTTCAGCGAGTATGTGCCGTTGATCTGGAACGGTCTCATTGAGGAAGGCGTCAAGCGCGTGGATATTGGGCATGGCTGCCAGGTCACGCGCGGCGTCGGACAGCGCAGCGGTTGCGCTGGCCAGCAGGCGCACACTGTTGCGCTCTGCGTCCAACTCGGTCGTCTTCCCCGGGTGGACAATCTCGATTGCCCCGTTCCGTACCGCGTCGACTGTCTCGCGATCGGCGGCGCCGACCAGTTCGGGCGCTTCTAGGATTGCCTGTAAGTACAGCAGCGACATTGTGGGGACGAGCGCGCGGATTTCCTTCGCCGTCTTGCCGTTGAGCCGGTCGCGGACCTGGCTGCGCAGCGCGGCGCCGGCCGCGTCCGTCTTGTCGATCGCGGGCAACTGGATCTTGGCGCGCTTCTCGTCGAGCCGAGCAGTAAGCCGCTGCACGGTCGCGTTGGCGCGGATCAATTCGTGCGCCCGCTTGGTAAGGAAGGATCGAGATTCCTTCGTCTTTCCCTGCGCGCTGAGATCGGCATTAGCGCGGACATTGGTGGTGGTCGCCAAGATGTCGCGATGAAGCGTTGAGACCTTCGTCAAGGCGCCCCGCACGGCGACGTCTTTGACGCTCGCGGTTTGGCTTTCGATGAAGATAAAATAGCGGTCGTGCATTGGGGATTCCTGTGTTGACGTTTTGCGCGAATGTTGTTTGTCAACGTCACGCGGCGATGGGCTGACGACGCGCGGCGATGCGATCCGCGAGCCACGCATCGATTTCGGACTCGACCCACGCCACGCGCTGAGACGACAGGGCAACACGTCGCGGAAAGCGGCCCGCGCGCTCCCAGCGCCAAAGCGTGACCTTGCTGGCGCCGACGCCTCGCTTGACGATGTCTGAATAGCTCAAGAGGGTTTGCGACATGGCGGCTCCGAAATTCAATGGAGCCCACCGTGCTTCAATGGTCGCAATTTTTGGAGGGAGCTAACCCGCCCAAGTTTCGAGGTTAAGTCCCTCGCCTTGCAGCTTTAGGACTTTGTTAAGATGCGCCGAAAGGTCGTCCACGTCGTGTTTGGGATCGGCCCGCCGGAAAACTTCGCTCGCGAACTCCATGAAGCGCGTGTCCTTCGACCGCGGCGGAGGATTGCCATTTTGGCGGCTGTACCAAGCAACAATTCTGGCCATAGCGACGGTGCGCCGGTGGTCTCCCGGCTTTCCGTCCTTGGTCGGCACTGGATCCTGATTTGCGAGGCTAATCAACCGGTCAAGATCACCCTCGAAGCGCCGAAGAAATTCGCGCGTCTCGTCGGCGGGTCCGCCTTGATCAAACGCTTCGCCCCATTTGGGCGCCCCAATGGATTGCTCAAGCGCCAAAAAGCCTCCTCGAAGGGCCGAGCGGAGATTGTGGGCAGAACTGTATATTTTGCTGACGGCCTCATTTTGCTGACGAGCCGGAACGACGCGAGGTGCCTGCAAAGCGGCGCCAACCTTACCGATCAAGATTTGCACGTCAGGCCGGCCGAATAGATCATCCTGTGACATCACCCGACCGCTTCCGCATGCATCGGCACCACGTTATCGGCCGGCGGATTGAGGATCATATCCAGCAGCGAAGCCAGCGCCTCAAATGCCTTCCGCTTCTCGTCGAGATATTCATATCGGTCGTAGGTCTCGCGCACGCCGCCGATGACGTGGCCCATGCAGCGCTCGGCGTGGTCGGCGTCGACTTTGGCCCGGCTCATGAGGCTGCGGCCAGTTCGGCGCAGGTCGTGCAACTGCCACTGCTTCATCGGCGCCCTGCCCTTCTCCTTTCGGATCTTGGCAATGATCCGGTCTAGCTCCTTCTTCGCCTTGCTGAAGCCACTGAAGGACTTCGCCCCGTGTGTGGTGGAGAACACGAACCAAGAATTGCCATTGCAGCCGGTGGGCTTCTCGCCAATCAATGCCTTCAATGCCGGCGTGACCGGGATGACGTGATCCTGCTTGTTCTTGTACCGGGACGCGGGAATGATCCACAGATCCCCCTCTAGCTCGTCGGTGTGCATCCGGGCGGACTCGTTCCGGCGTGTCATGGCGATCAGCAGGGACTTCACATAGCGCGGATAGCAGGCCGGCTGCTCGATTTGGTCCAACCCCGCCCAAACGTCCCTGATCTCGTCGTCCGCCAGGCTGCGCTTGCGGGCTCGCTCTTTCGGCTTCGTCTTGGCCATGCCGCGGACGATCGGCGACTTAAATTCGTCGTCTTGGATCATTTGCCAATTGAAGGCCTTACGGACGTGCGCCAGCACCCGATCAGCCATCACAGGCCCGCTGTCGGCCTTGATCTCGTTGAGCATGGTCGTGATGTCGCTGCGCTTGAGGTCATAGATGGACTTATCCCCAAGGCGTGGCCGGACGTGGTTGGCGAAGGCGGCCTTGACCTGATCGCCGCTGCGGAGCCCTTCCACGTGATCCTTCTCGAACGCGTCGAGAACGGCATCGACCGTCGTTGCATCCTTCGCGATCTGTGACCGACGGTTTTCATCCTCCACGCGGGCCGGATCTTTGCCGTCACCGATCAGCTTCAACCAGTTCCGGGCCTTCTCCCGGGCGTCTGCAAGCTCGATCTCGCCAACCTTCCCGATCTCCCGCCGGCTGGCGTTAGTTTCACCGGGGTACCGCGTCCGGAGCACGAAGGTTTTGGATCCCTTCTCCGTCACGCGCACGCCAAACCCGGGAACGATTGAGTCCGCGACCCAAAGCCGCAGCTTCGACGGATCCGGCTTAAGCCGCGCGATCATGGTGGGGGTGAGTTCTTTGCGATGCTTTTTGACAGGCATGGGCCACCCCGGGGCCACAAGAATCTGAAAAAGCACGTGCCCCAATGAAAAGGGTTGCTAGCATGAAAAACGATAAATATCAATATATGCAAACACTTATGAAAGGCAATGAAAGAGGCTGAAGATCAGTGAAATCCGGAAAACCATAACTTTTAATCACGGGGTCCTGGGTTCGAGCCCCAGCGCGCTCACCAAGCAAGATCAGCTAGTTAGCGGTCGATTTTCCTTTCTATCTTCCTGTTGAAAACTCTCTTGGGGCAACTCAGGGGCGACCGCCGGGGACGAATTGGCCGGATGAGGCCGGTCTTGCAGGTTTGGGCACGGCGCTTGACAGTTGGGATCAGGACTGGCACCTTAGATCACAGAAAGTTGATCGCGAGTGGATTGACTTTCGGAGCGCATGTTCGACGCAGTGAAGCAGTAATTTTTTGGGTCGCTCCAAAAACCCCACGTCACGTTACGGAGCGAACCCCTATGCCCAACGGCCACTCGTCGGTCGACGAGTCTCAATCGTCCCCAAGCGCCAAACTGTTCTCTGTTCGAGGACACGCCGCCGTGGAGGCACGTGCCGCCAAGGTGGCCGGCCACAAGCCACTACCGCAGATTCCCCCTGGATTCCCCCACCCCCATCGGCTCGGCGATTGGGAATTGCTGCAGGCACTCCTCGGCCGTCGCATCCCGCGATCAACCCGCACCGATTGGACGCGCGCAGGGATTATTCCGAAACCGGATAAGATGATTGGGCGCCGCGCGTGGTGGAAGGAAACGACGCTGGCTAGCATCGTTGCCGTCGAAGACCAGGCGGTGTCAGCATGACCCTTCGATCGGTCCTCCTGCCGGAGAAGCCGGCCAACCGGATCACCTTCCTGGAAGATGGCACCGCTTGCCTCTTGGTGCTCCCGTTCGCGCGCGAATGCACCGACGACGAACAGCGCACGTTTGAGACCGCCCCCCGCGCACGCATTTTCTTGTACGCGTGTGGCGATGCGCCGGTCCCGGAAGGAGTTTCTCGGCCCAGCTCCATTTATGATTTGCCGCGGACGACTCTGTCGTGGGCGGTCCGCAAAGCGACATTCATCGCCCCTGGAATAGTTCCCGAGAATTCGGAGAACACGGAGGCTGACCTCGCCGATGTCCTGCTTCAAATCCTCGAGCAGACCCCCGAGGGTACCGATCACCGGTTCCACGTCACCCTCATCGTCGACGATCCGGCCGAGCTTGGTCAGTATCTAAGCCGGACGCGGCCGAACCCGCCAAATCGCGGCATCGCCGTTGCGCGCAGCTTTAAAAGGGGCCGCAAACGATGAGCGCAGTCTTCGCCAAGTTCGCGCTCCTTCCTGGCACACTCATCTCGGAACGCTCGCAAGCGGCGCTATTGTCGGCGGACATCATCGAGATCGAGATCAACGCACTGAATCATTCCATCCGCGATTTCGCGCCGGCGGCGCTCGCGTTCGTGTTCAACAACGCCGATCGCATCTTCGGGATCGTCGATTGCTGCAACAAGAACTTGGACTACTGGGAAACTCTTCTCGACAAGATGACCATTTCGGAGCGGGGCGGATGCCGCTGGACGGTGCGCTTACTGGCCAGTGAGCCTTCCGGCTGGGAAGACCGCATTCAGTTTCACGGTCCCAAAGGTCCGTTCGAACTTGTGTCGCCGAATTACGTGGAGGATGGGGCGAACGCATAGGCGGATCGCGCACGAGTCCTTCTCGATGCCAGTGCGATCTACGCGATCGCACGTTGCTGTAGCGGCCTTCGCGCCGCGGCGGTCCGCAACCGCGCCCACCTCGACTACGTCGTCGATTATCGGACCATCAGCTACCGGGTTGCCGCGTGCTCTTTGCTCTAAAGCAAAAAGCCCGGCCGGAGTGACCAGCTCCGAACCGGACTTATAGGATCTTGCGAGTGCCCAATATACATGAAAACGACGCGCAACACAACGTTGCGTGGAGCTTGCTGCCTGCAATCCTGATTCCGCAGAACGGCACCTCCCTTCACACGATCGCGGTACCCGACGGCGTCAAAGTGCTTGCCAACGTCGACATGCGTACGGGCCGCGGGCTTCCCCGCAACGCGCGGCGCCTCGCGATCGCGGCGCACGACGTCTGCCAGGTGTTCATTCACGCGGACATTCACGATGCCGACGGAACGCTCCCGGCAATACCCGATTTCCACGCGCCTACGCTGTTCTGGGCTATCGAGAACGCCAGACAAATCGCGCTGTGGTGCGAACGCGGCACGGACCTCCATCCGGAAGTGAGCGCATGGATTGTGAACGCCGCACACAAGGGCTCACGCTTTCAGACCGCGATCAACGCTACGCCTGAGAATGCCGCCAGCTGGCTCGCTCACATCAATCGGTGGAAAAGCAAAGGCGCAGAAGTTCGCGTTTTCGGGCCGGAGGCGCAACAATGACCGGCACCTCGATGTCCAAGGCAGATTTCGCGCTCGATATCGCAGCGGGCGGTCTTCCCGCGTTCCCGCTCGAGCCGAATTCAGAGGATCCTTTGATCCCGAACTGGCGAAAAGTAGCAACAACAGATCCCGAACAAATCCGGGAGTGCTGGAAACTTTGCCCTGATGCGAATATCGGCATTTCAACGAAAGGTCTCTTAGTCATCGATTTCGATGAAGACTGCGGTCCCGAGTCCATCGCCAAGCTGAAAAGCATCTTCGCTGAACACTCCACCCCATACTGGCAAACCCTCGGCGGCGCCGGCGTCTGCACCCGCGAACGAAAAGGCAAAGGCGCTTTCATGATCTACGCCTTACCGCCGGGCGCCACCGTCGAGACAGCAATCGATTTGCTTGCGCCTCACATTAGTGTTTTCGGGAGCAACGATTTCGTTGTCGGCCCTGGCTCGACGATCGATGATATTCGGTGGACGTTTGCCCCTGCCAACGCCAAAGTAGAACCCGCACCCTCGTGGCTGATGGACATGTGCGGCGTACGATTGCCGAAAAGCAAATCAGTGAGCAACGTCATCTCGTTGAGAAAGGCCGCTGCGCCAGAGACTGCACTGAAAACAAAGCTGGATTGGGCCAAGGAAGCGGTCGCGCGGCTCCACATCGATGTATTCCCCGTCCGCGGGTATGTCGACCCCGGCCCCGATGCAACGCCCGAAGAACGCCTGGCCGCCGCAAAAGCCGCCAAAACTCCGCTCATCGCCAACTGGCAAAACGAGGCAACGCAGGATCTTGCGAAACTAGATGCCTGGTGGGAGGAATGGCCAGACGCCAATATTGGCGGCGTTACGCAAAACCACATCGTTGTCGACATTGACAACCGCAACAGTGGCGACGTCACCTTCGCGGCGTTGACCGATATCGGATACGATTTCCCTGACACCGCGACGACGCGCACTCAGGGAGGCGGCCAACATCTCATCTACGTAGCACCGGATGGCCCGGTGAAGGGTGGCACCAACAAGCTCGGCAAGGGCATCGATATCAAAGCCCGCGGCGGTTACATCTTGCTGCCAGGGTCCACGATTGAATGCCGGCCCTACGTTTGTGAGAACGCGCGGCCGCCGGCCTTTGCTCCGGCGTGGCTGGTCGACCAACTCAAAACAGCCAAGCCGAAGACGAGCGCCGCGGGAAAGCGCATCGTTGAGGAAGACGAAATTTCTATAGCGATGGCCGACAACTACCTGCGGCACCATGCGCCGAGGGCCCAATACGGCAACATCGACGACACAACGAACAAGGTCGCAGCGATGCTGTACGATTTCGGCTGCACGCAGGAGACTGTCTACGAGAAGATGCTTGGCTGGAATGAAACGCACTGCGAGCCTCCCGGCGACATCGACCGTCTGGCCGTCGTGGTCGAGTCATCAGGCCGCAACAGGGATAACGCCATAGGCTGCAAACACCCGCTCGCGCCTGGCTTCGAAGCCCGCGCGATCGACGAAAGCAAAGCGCCGAGATTTGACGTCATGACCGGGGTAACCTCGGCAACCGCGCCTGCCGACTGGAACGAACCGACCGACCTGTGGGTCGAGAATTCCAGGCCGGCTTCGTTGCCGTCTCAGGCCCTTCCTGACCTGGTAGAGAGTGCTGCGCGCGATCGCGGCCGGCGCCTCGGCGTCGAACCTGGCGCGCCAGCCGCCGCACTGCTAACGGTCCTAGGCTCACTTGTGCCGGCTGGAAACCGGCTGCAGATGCGTCAGCACGATACGGAGTGGACCGTAAAGCCCATTCAATGGACGGCCATCATCGGCCCCCCTGGCTCCAACAAGTCAGCAACCATTGGCTACGCAGTCTCTGCGGTCCAAAAGCTCGAGACCGGATGGCGGAAGAGCTTTGCCTCCGCAGAGCGCAATTGGAAGGTGGCTGAAGCCCGGCGCGCAGCAGCGGCAAAAGCCAAGCCCGAAAATCCGGATCAGATATTCGCCGGCGAGCCGGGTCCGGAGAAGCCGCGGTTTCGACAGAAGCTTTTCAATGACGCGACGACGGAGGCACTGGCTGTCGCGCTGTCCGAAAACCCGGAAGGGCTGCTGTACCACGCTGACGAACTCGCCGGCTGGCTCGGCAGCATGGACGCTTACCGCGCCAAAGGCGGAAAGGATCGGCCATTCTGGCTTCAGGCAAAGGAAGGCGGCCCACTCACGATCAACCGGAAGACGTCCGAACGCATTTGCGTTGAAAATTGCGCTATCTCGGTGCTCGGCGGCATCCAGCCGGACAAGATCCGGGCGCTCAAGCTCGGCATGTCAGACGACGGTCTGCTGCAGCGCTTCGCGCCCGTCATCATCCAGCGGAACGGGAATGGCCTCGACATCCCGCCGGACGCTGCAACCGCGGAACGCCTAGCGACCACGGCCGCCGGCATTGCCGAGTCCGAGAAGGACGTCTTGTACCGGTTCTCCCCTGAGGCGGATGCCGAGCTGCACTCCATCGAAGCTTTCAAAGCCAGGGAGATCGCGCGCCCCGACGGTTCGCCGATGCTGCGCCAGTGGCTGGACAAGATGCCCAACGAATTCGGCCGGCTATCTCTGATTTTTCATTTCATCGAGTGGTACGCTTCGGACCTGAGCGCCGATATCGGCGGCGGCCCTGCCGAATTCATCAGCTTGGGGACCGCGGCGCGCGCGCGCCGATACCTGACCGAGTTCGTCTATCCGCATGCGCGGACGTTCTACTTGAAAGAGCTTGGCACCTCCGAAGTGGACGAGCATGCGCTCTGGATCGCCGGCTTTGTCCTGTCGCGCGGGCTGAAGACGATTAAGACCCGGGACATCTACCGGAGCTATCCCGCGCTGCGCGCACAGGAGCAACGGAGCCAAATCGCAACGACGATGCGCGTCCTGGAAATGTACGACTGGGTCCGGCCGATCAAAGAGCGAAAAGGTGTCGACGATGAATGGGCAATCAACCCCGCGGTACACGATGGCCGGTTTGCAGATACTGCAGAATTGGAGCGATCGCGTCGGGGCAATGTTCGGGAAACGATACAGCGGGAGGCGGAAGCGCGTCGGTCAGCGCCGGCGGATTAAAGCCAGGGGGTTAGATTCGTCACCATTGTCACTTGCGCGCGCGAAGACAGGACACAAACACACATAAATATATCCCCCTGGCTTCTCCTCTCCTCCTACCACTGGAAAATCCTCAAGTGACAATGGTGACAAATCTTGCCTGCTCGCGAAAATACGGCCTGCAGTGCTTGTTTCAAATAAAGCAGCCCTCAACAGCGGAGCGCCCGTGGCTGCGGCCTGTCAGCGGCCGCGGCGGCGCGTCCCGATGGGTCACGGTGAATTAGTCGCCTTTTGCCAGAGAACGAACAGGCTATCCCCTCCGCCAGCATTGGCCAAAATGGCAGATGTCAGCCGCTCAGTGCCGATTGCTTTGAACCAGAACTGCGCCAAAAGGATTTCCTAGATTGCCCGCGTTCACTTTCGACCCAACCACGATTTGGGAGGCCGTTGCCCGCTTGGCGCACGAACACGACCACAGTTGGCGCTTCACCAAAAAAGGCGACAAGCGTCTGCTGTGCGACATCGAGGCTTCAGTCGCAGCCAAGCGGCGCATAAAGGCAGTGAAGCAGCTGGCGGCGGCGGAACGCATCCAGGCTGCAACTCGAGCGCGTTACGTGTGGCGTGCCCTGCCCGGTCAATCGATCGCCGAACGCATGCTACGGGTGATGCGGCCGGGCGAATGGTACGGCCAGGGGGATATCGCCCGCATGGCCGGCGTCGGCACGAGCGCACGCAGCAAGGTGCATCAAGTTTTGCTGCGTCGCCGATGGGTCGAGAAGGTTCGCAATCCGGCGTACCAAGGGATTCTAAACCCCTGGCGCATTAACGCCGGCGCCGAGCCGGAGCCGTTGCACCTCTTTCGGCTTACGGAGCTGGGCGAGCGGATAAAGGCGGCCTTGCCCGATTAAGGAAACCGGCCAGATGGCGATCTATTCAGCGCGTTGACCAAACACACGCCAAACCGCGCCGAACACCAACAAGATGCCAAAGAACACGCCATGGCCGTATCCACTAGCGGAGCCGTCGTCTCGCCAGAGATGCGGCACGTTGTAGATCAACATCGTGATGCCAAGCGCAGCCAAAACGGCGGCAAGTTTCATTTATGTCCTCCGCGGGCGGGACGCGAATCCCGCGCCGGAGTGGCGCGGGTCCGTGTCGCGCACGTTCAGCTATTCCGCCTCTTTTTTCCAGCGGAGCTCTTCGCCTTCGTCTTCGCTGCCGGCGTCCGCTTTGCCTTGTACGCCTCGAGCCCCTCAAGCATCAAACGCGCAATTTCCATCGGCACCAGGCCCTCTATCTCCGCAAAGCCTCCGGGCTCGACCTGGGAAACGCTGAAAGTTGGCGGGAACGTCGACCAGTCGATCTTCTCAACTTGAGGCATTTCTTCCTCTGCTCTTTTCACAATTCTGGGGACGAACGGAATGATGTTGGTCATGGCTGTGCCTTTCCGCTTTCGGGCGGGGATGAGGTGAACGGTCCCGGTGCGAAAAGACCTGCACACGGTCCGCAGCGCCTTTGGACTTTCGTCTTGGACATGTCGCTGCCACCGGGACTTTGAATTTGAATACGCGTGCTACTTCGGGTTTTCGGCCCGCGCTCAAAAAAATGCGCCGAATCCCGGATAAGTCAATAAGCTATTGATATCGTTATCATTTTTTCTCTCAATTCTCTACACACGCGCGGGAGAAAAGCCACCTAGTTCAAAAGCTTGCGCCTGTTGTCTGGGCGAAAAATTCTTTTCGAACTCTACAAAGCCCGACATGCGAGGACACGTTATGCAGCCCCATACGGAAAACCCTGCTTCGAATCAGCGCCGCCAAGTATTGCGATCACTAGACAATTTTCGCGCACCTACTGCATACGCAAACCATTTGTTTTCCGTATGCAGTTCACCTATGGTGGAGGAGCACGAAGCGCGCCAGGGGTCAGCCGTGAAGAAAGTCGCGATCTATTTGCGGGTGAGTACCGATAGCCAAACGACTGCGAACCAACGCCGTGAGCTGCAGGCAGTCGCCGCCCGCTCCGGCTGGCAAATCGTCAAGGTCTATGAGGACGCCGGCATCAGCGGTGCCAAGGGGCGCGACAAGCGTCCCGGCCTCGATGCCATGATGAAAGCGGTCAACGCGAAAGAATTCGATATGGTCGCCGCCTGGTCCGTTGACCGCCTGGGAAGATCGCTCACGGATCTGCTCGCCATTCTCCAGGCGCTCCGCGACAAAGGAGTCGATCTCTTCCTACACCAACAAGGAATCGACACCTCGACAACAGCCGGCCGGGCTATGTTTCAGATGCTTGGCGTCTTCGCTGAGTTTGAACGCGGCATCATTCGCGAGCGGGTCAACGCTGGCCTTGCGCGGGCCAGGGAAAAGGGCACACGCCTCGGACGCCCGCGTACACCAATCTCGGTCGAGAAGCGCATACGCGGCCTACGCGCCAAGGGCATGGGCGTCCTCAAGATTGGCCGCACCCTAGGCGTCGGCACCAGCGTCGTGCAACGCGTCGTCGACGCTATGTGATTGTCTCCAGCAGGTGGGTAACCCCTACCCCCGCCCACCCCCCTCCTCGACGGTTCTAAAAGTGCCGTATTGCCTTCCGACTAGTGCGCGATTTTTTGAGATTCAGGGTCGCAAGTCCATGGTCGACGGATTTCCGCTTTGATTTGCAAATCGGACTCAAATTGAAGATTGAGCGGAGTCCGAAAAGGGCCAGAAGCGGAAGTCGCGTTCTCCTTGTCGCCGCGTGCGGGTACCGTGGCTGCAATGGTCATTCGGGCAGTCCGGCCTTCCGCAATCCTTCTTCGTATCGCAAGAGGTCTTCGGCGCGTCGATAAGGGCCTAGCACCTGTTTGAGAGTGGAAACACGAAGAGCGGGATTTAGTTGCCGCAGCCAAGCCACCGCCTTATGAGCTTGCTCCAGCCGTCCAGCCATTGCATTGCTGGCGGCGCCGATCCGTAATCCAGTTTGAAGATCCGAACTGTCCTGCAATGCCATCGCCGCCCACGATGCCGCCTCGTCATAGCGGCCGAGGAAGAAATGTGAATGCGCAGTCCCGGCCTGCATTTGTGTGATCCACGGATCAAGGGGGCTTAGGCGCATGGCACGTGCAAAGCGCTCGATCGCCAGTTTCGGCTCCCCGAGCCAAATTTTCACCCAACCTCCGCCATACCACGCCTCGGCCGAGTTGGAATTGAGCGCCAGCGCGCGATCGGTTAAGGCGGCGCCTCCCTCGAGATCGCGAGCAACATACGCTAACGCCCGCCCGCTGAGGGCGATCGCAATTGCGTCATCCTTGCCCAACTCAACCGCCCGCTGAGCGAGCCTCGACACTTCTGCAATCTCGTTGGCTGTGGCTGAAATCCAGCCACAGGACTTGGCATCGACATAGCAAGAGGCGGCGCGGCCGTAGGCGGACGCAAAATCTGGGTCCAGCTCAGTCGCCTTGTTGAACAGGCGCAACGCCTCGTCGTTGGCTTGCCGATTGTTAAACTGATAAAGCTTGGCTAACCCCCTTAAATGGAGCGTATAGGCGTCAAGACTCTCGGTTGGCTTGCGCTTGGCACGCTCGATTTCGGCTTTTTCCACCGCTGGAGCAATCGCCGCGACAACGCTTTCCGTCACCTGATCTTGCAGATCGAAGATGTCGCTGAGCCCACCATCAAACCGGTCCGCCCAAAGATGTGTCCCAGTCGCGGTATCGACCAGCTGTCCCGTGATGCGGACTCGGTTTGCCGCCTTGCGGACGCTCCCTTCCAGCACGTAGCGCACCCCAAGCTCACGCCCTACCTGCTTTACGTCAACGGCTCGTCCCTTGTAGGTGAAGCTCGAGTGGCGGGCGATAACGAACAGCGCCTTGAAGCGGGAGAGCGCGGTGATGATGTCCTCCGCCATTCCGTCGGCGAAATATTCCTGCTCGGGATCGCCGCTCATATTCTGGAATGGTAGCACGGCGATAGAAGGCTTGTCCGGGAGTGGAGGGGCCGCACTCAGCCTCTCGGTCACGGTGCCATGCGCTCCCGCGCGGACAGCGTAGGCGCGGACCGGCTTGGCGATGTTCTTGAGCTGCTGCTCGCCGCGGCCTTCGAAGCCAACGTCGAGCTTGCCTTCGACTTCGCTGTACACCTTTTCAGAGATCAGGATGCCGCCTGGATCGGCAGCTCCCTCCAGCCGGACGGCAATGTTGATGCCGTCGCCGTAGAGTTCACCGTCCGGCCCAACGATGACGTCACCAAGGTTGAGCCCGATGCGCAACTTGAAGGGACTGCTGCTGGAGGCGAGATGATCCTGGATATCAACCGCGCATCTCACGGCGGCAAGGGGGCTCGCGAACTCGGCGAGCGCGCCATCCCCCGTTGTCTTGATTAGTCGCCCTTTGTGGCGGGAGAGGCTCGGCTCGATCAATTCACGCTTGAGCCGCTCGAACTCGACGTAGGTGGCTTCCTCGGCGCGTTGCATGAGCGCGGAGTAGCCGACCACGTCGGCGGCCAAGATTGCCGCCAGTCGCCTTTGAACCTGCTCCTCGGTCACGGCAGCCTCTCGCAGACACCTGCCCACAGGCGCGCGAGTGAATTCCCCACCGCCACTTTTGACAGGCTCTGTCAGCCTAGCACATTGTCGAGGCCTGCTAAAACTGTTGTCAATTTCTGCTCAGGGTCACTCGCGTCATTTTCGGCCTGTCCGCCGAATGTCTGCTTATCCCTTGTCAGCGGCGGAACAGCAGACATCCCCGAACCGCCGCTGCGGGCCAATTGCGGACGTCCCCATAATCGGAGCCCCGGGCTTTCACTTCATGCTTGGCCGCGCCACACCGGCGCCGCGGCGTTCACGCGGTTGACCAGCGAAAACCCCGATCAATTAGCGACGGCGCGCGATAACAGCAATCTCTCTGCAAGTAGATCAATCGCTCTGGAGCAGTTGCGGACCCGGTTCGGTAGGATCCGGCACATCAACGGCAGCCTAACAGTCCAGCGGCAAACACCGCTCTTCTCTCACCCAAACAAAGGAGTAGCCAAGATGAGCACGATCACAACCAAAGACGGCACAGAGATCTATTACAAGGACTGGGGTACGGGGCCCGTGATCACATTCTCCCACGGTTGGCCGCTGAACTCCGACGCCTGGGACGGGCAGATGTTATTTCTTGCCCAGCACGGGTATCGTTGCATAGGCGTCGACCGTCGCGGGCACGGCCGCTCAAGCCAAGCATCGGCGCATAACGACATGGATGGTTATGCCGACGATCTCGCCGCCGTCATTGAGGCCCTTGATCTCAATGGGGCAACGCTGGTCGGTCACTCCACGGGCGGCGGCGAAGTTGCTCGATACATCGGTCGGCATGGAAGCAAGCGCGTGAAGAAAGCGGTACTTGTCGCAGCCGTGCCGCCAATCATGCTGAAGAGCGAAGCAAATCCCGAGGGTCTGCCGATGGAGGTATTCGATAAGATCCGCGCCGGTGTCGCGGGCGACCGCTCGCAGTACTACAAGGATCTTGCTGTAGCATTCTATGGAGCCAACCGCCCTGGCGCCAAAGTCTCCCAGGGCATCCTCGACCAATTCTGGCTCTGGAGCATGCAGGCCGGAGCGAAGAACGCCTATGAGAGCATTAAGGCGTTCTCCGAGACCGACTTCACCCCGGACCTCAAGAAATTCGACGTGCCGACGCTCGTGCTGCACGGCGAGGATGACCAGATCGTCCCGGTCAAGGACTCGGCCAGGAAGTCGGCCAAGCTCATCAAGGGTGCCAAGGAGATTTACTACCCCGGCGCACCGCATGGCCTCACCGCCACGCATGCCGACCAAGTCAACGCTGACCTGCTTGCGTTCCTCCGAAGCTGATGTTTAGGCACAGTTGCGCTGGCCTCGCGCTCCTCGGGCGACGAGGTCAGCACCACCGGCTTTTCGTATTTCATTCGAGCAATTTCCCGCCACTATGAGGCACCCGATGTCAGCTTCGGGTCGATACTGTTGAAAAAGTCAAAAGTACTACGGCCGCAAGAATCTCGCCGAAATCAGCGCAGGTCGAGTAAAGGTTATAAGAGCCTTCGCGGTAAAGCTAGGAAGACCTCACAGCGATCCTGCGCGGAATGACGTGGCCCTCCGCGTCGAACGACATCGAGCGCATCAGTAACCTTTAGAAAATAGGCATGCGCGCCACATGGGACTTTTTCAACAGAATCGGCCAATAGACGACATTTCAGGCTAAACCTGCTAAAGTTTGGCCTGATCCGGTACTACTCCTGGCGAACCGAGCTCTATTCGAAGAAGTGTCTCGATCGGTTCAGGATGCGTCGCGAGCGCGATCGCCGACGGGCTATTCCGATTCCAGGCGGCCTCAGACCGTTGTAGCAACGATCATCCGGAGATTGCGCACCATTTTGCAGTTGTGAGCAAGGAGACTGCGCCTTGAACCTTCTTTGCAAGCTCCTCCTCTCGAGTACTCTTGGCTTGCTGGCAACGCTCGTCCATGCGCAGGAAGGTGAGCAGAACCAGGCCGCTCATCGCCACCATCCCGCTCAGGATCAGCTTCTGCACGAGAGGTTTTATTCGACGTGGCACATGCCTGATAATCCGGCGTTCAGCTGTTGCAACAATGCGGACTGCTACCCGACCGAAATCAAATCCGTCGACGGCAAGATCTATGCGAAGCGCCGGGAGGATGGGAAATACATTCTCATTCCACCCCAGAAAATAGAGCGGAACAGGGATAATCCCGACGGCCGCAATCACCTTTGCGCTCCACCGCCGGG
This sequence comes from Bradyrhizobium iriomotense, assembly GCF_030160715.1. Taxonomy (GTDB): domain Bacteria; phylum Pseudomonadota; class Alphaproteobacteria; order Rhizobiales; family Xanthobacteraceae; genus Bradyrhizobium; species Bradyrhizobium iriomotense. The sequence continues at coordinate 21,950 of NZ_BSOW01000045.1, read as the reverse complement.
CTTCGCGAAGAACCCCGTCGATACCGTCTACTGCTTCGCGTTGGGGGGCGCCACATGAAATTTCGTATTGGTGAATGGCATGCCCGCGATGACTTCCGGTCAGCCCCGATGAGCGGACATCTTCAGTGCCTACCCAAGGTCTTAAACGGGCCAATCGCGTCGTTTTGGACCGCTCTTAGGTAGGTCCGATTTACCCGTCAAAGGCGACATGAGGCGACAGACGGATTCAATCGCATCCGCAAACGTCGAACTTTTGATCCCGGCTGCTCATCACCTTGGGTCAGTTCGGCCGCTGCTTCGGGGGCATCGAAGCCAAAGTGGATGACCAAGTGCCCCGGGCTTGCTCTCGCCGAAGGTGGTGGAGAAGATGGGGTATTTGATGGGGATCGTGCGGGAGCGAGCGTGACTCGCCCGCATCACGCTGTGAAGCATGAACGCTGCTAGCAGCCACTTTAATTCGTCGTGGTCTTGCCGCCGCGCATGGACACGAGCTTTTCCTCACGAAATCGGAGAATGAGCCATGCGGTCTCATCGAAACCGCCTGCGAGCTTTCCGACGTGAGAATACACCATCTGAGCAGCTTCCAACTTCGACGGCGGTCCCAGCGCCGGGACTACCTCCAAACGCGACATACCTAAATGCAGCTTGCCGTCGAAGACGAGGGGCGCGAACTTTTCCGGGATGATGGCGCAATCGGTCGAGGTCTCGGTGTCTTTCTCGGTGAGCGGCTTCAGAAGCCACCGGCCGCTTGTCTCGTCTACGCCCAAGAGCGGAAGCAGCGATGATGACGCACTGCATCAGCTAAGGGTCAAAAGGGGGGGCAAGCGCCAGCAGTTTCCGGTCTACCTCCGACAGCCGACGTGCTGACAGCCGTTGATGAAAAACTTCCTCTAGAGTACAATTCTCTCCTGGCCGATTTAGTCGCGTCGCCGGCGGCGTCTCTCCTCTCGAGGATGCCCCGTGTCTCAGCCGCCGGCCTATAATCGATCTTTCAGCTTCACCAACTTCCAAGCCACCAATCCGACCCTGCCACCGCCAGGGTCTGCGATCGACGGCGAGCTGAACAACGTCAAAGCGACCCTTGACGCGACTCGTACAAATCTCGCTCAGATCCAACGCGACGACGGCGCCCTAAAAAACGGCTCTGTCACGTTCGACACGCTGTCTCCAGCGCTGCAGACCGCCGGCCTGGCGCCGGCGCTCCCCTGGGTCACTTCGACAACGTACGCGGTGAACGCAAGCGTCACTCATGGCAGTGCGTTCTATCGCTGCCTGGTCGCCCACACCTCCGGTGTCTTTGCCACCGATCTCGCCGCCGGCAAATGGGTGCTGATCGTTGATTTTTCGACAATCGCGCTTGTCGCCGCAAGTTTGATCGCCGTCACGCCCTCCGGCACGCTCACCAGCGATGTGCAAACGTCGCTGCAGGCACTCGACACCGGCAAGGCGGCGACGTCGCATACGCACCTGTCTTCCGCGATTTCCGACAGCACCGCGGCGGGCCGCGCGCTGCTGACGGCAGCCGACGCCACGGCGCAGAACAACTTGCTCGGCACCACCTCGCTTGGTTTCCAGTCCGGCGACGTCAAGGAAACCGCGGCGCTTTCGCTGCCGATCGGCTGGTACTACTGCGATGGCTCGAACAAGAACCGCGTGACCGACGTCAACCTGTTCAACGCGATCACAATCCGGCAGAATGGAACACTCACCAACGCTTCGCCCGTCGTCACCGGGCTAAGCGACACCACCAACGGCAGCGGCAGCCCTATTTCGCCAGGCATGCCCGTCAGCGGCACCGGCATTCCGGCCGGCACCGTCGTGCAGTCGGTTGATAACAGCACGCAGGTTACGCTGTCGCAGAACGCAACCACGACCGCGAGCACCGCCCTGGTGTTCGCACCCTACGGCGTTGGCGACGGCTCGACGACGTTCGGCCTGCCGAACCGGGCATATGTCGCCGTCGGGCGCGACAACGCCGGCGGTAGCGCGTCGAACGTGCTGCAAGTTTCTACCAATATCGCACTCACGAGTGGCAGCACTGCGGCGACCGTCGGTTCGGCAACTGGCCTGTTCGTCGGCATGTACGTATCGCACCCAAATGTGCCGAACGGGACGAAGATCAACGTGATTTCCGGGACCACGTTGACGCTTTCGGCGGCCGCGTCTGGCACCGCATCATCGACAGGCCGGTTCTCACCGATCCTGGACGCGCAGACCCCTGGCGCGACCGGTGGCGAGCTTTCGCACGTTACCACGACGCCGGAGATGCCGTCGCACACCCACGGCGTTAGCGATCCAGGCCACGTACACAACGTTCAGATCCCGACGGGTCTCTCGTCCACACCGGGCAACCTCGAACTCGCGGCGTCGGCGAACACGACTTCGCTCAGCTTCAATACCGCGTCGGCGACGACCGGCATCAGCCTCAACAGCACGGGGGGATCGCTGGCGCACAACAACCAGCCGAAATCGATTGTCATGAACTTCATTATCAAGCGGTAACGACGGAATGCCCCGCATCATCAACGCTTACGAAGAAAACTCCGCGCTCGGCGATTCGCTGTCGCGGCTCGGCGAAGCTATTTATGGCGACCAGGCGGAGAAGGAGGTTTATCGTCAGAAGGCGTTCGGTCTGAAGCGCGAAAACGACAATGCAGAGCCCTTAGCGGCCGCGGTCCGGGCCGGAAATCGAAACGATATCGGCTATTACGGCGTTCTCGCCGGGAAGACCGGCCAAGACGCCGCAGACTATGGCCGCCTCGCCGCAGCCAACCACGCATCAGACTTTGATGATCCACGCCTCGCGATTTCGATGATGGGCGCCGGCGGTTCCGCGGCAAACACCGCGATCGGCCAGCGTCGGTCGCTCGGCAATGCAATTGCGACCACCGGCATGAACAATCGGACCCAACTCGAAGCGCAACGCATCGCGTCGGATCGCGCCCGGGACACTCAACTGGCGATCGACCAGAGAACGTTGACACCCGTCCTCGATGACAACGGCGTGGCTCACTATGTTCCCAAGTCGCAGGCGGTCGGTGGCGAAGCGCCCATGACTTCCGACAATGTGGTCGCGAACATGCTCCGTCGACAGGCCGCCGCAGCGCAGCCTGGTCAGACGTCGCTAGATCCGCTCGGCAACGTCGATCCCCGCATCCTGAAGAAGGCCGGTCTCGATCTGCCAGAGCAGACTTTGATCGAGCCGCGTACAGGCCAAACTGCAATTTCTCGCGACGGCGGTCGAACCGCAATTCTGCCCGACGGCCGCACGTTGTCGGCGACCGGATTCCAACCGGTGAGCACGGATGCGGCCCTGGCCCAAGCTCGCGACAACAACGTGCGCTCGAGCGCGTCGACACCACTGGTGGTTGGCGATGCATCCAAGAGCCAAGCGGCCACTGACGCAGCAACGACTTCCGGTATCGGCCCCAAGCTCGCGACGTACTTCAACGAGGACTTCGGATCGCTACCCGGCGCGACTACCGTACTCAAGGCAGCTACCGGTTCCTCCGAAATTGCACCTGGCATTCAGCGGGCACGATCGTCGCAGGACATCCGCAATAATCAAGCGCGCGCTGTTCTGCTCGGCGCACCCGGCCGACAGACGGTTCAGGCACAGCAGTGGGTGAATGACTTGCTGCCGCAGGGCAACGCCCTCAGCAATCCGGAGACCGAGGCGGCGAAAATCCCGACTATCGTGAAGGCTCTCCAAGGCGACCATGAGCAGATACGCCAGTTGGTCGCGGATCCCAACACAGCGCCGGCCGAGCGAACGAAGCTGGTGCAGCAACTTCACCAGATCGAAAACACGATCAGGATGTACACAGAACCGGCCGCGCCGACTGCTCCGGCAAATGGCATCCCGCCGGGCGCCGTCCAGCTACTGCGTCAGAATCCGAACCTGGCCAAAGATTTCGACGCGAAGTATGGCGCGAGCGCTTCCGCCCGAGTACTCGGAGCCTCGACCACCGACCCGCTAGTGCAGGCGCGCGACGCGATCGCGCGCGGCGCCGACCCCGCGGCCGTGAGGCGGCGGCTGCGGCAGAACGGCATCGATCCGTCGGGACTCTAGACATCGGCTGTTGACAAAATCTGCACGCCGGCACCACGTCGGCTCGGGACTGGTCGACAGGGCCAACTAATAAAGTGCTCAAGCCTATGCTTAGCATTTCACTCTCTGTTGATATCCGAATTGTAAGTTGCGGACTTGGCCCAGTGTTGATAGCAGCGCCGTCTCTATCAAAAACGGAGCTAAGCGTTGAGAACTACTAGAGCAAAGAAGAGCAACTCATTCGGTCGCCGCGAATGGACAGCTGCTGATCTGAGAGATCTCAAGAAGCACTCGAAGGCAAGAACCCCTGTCGTGAAAATCTCCAAGGAGACCAAGCGTACGATTGGTGCTCTGAGGCAAAAGGCGTTTCAGTTGGGCATTGGCCTCGGCCATCAGCGCTAAGCTTTAACGCCGCGCGACGTACGTGGTTGCGCGGCGGCCCGATGTTCCGCCCCATCGACAAGGGCGGCACGGTGCGTCCTTCGCGCTTGACGTGTCGTTCCGTCACCCACCTTGTGAAGGCTTATGCGGAGCGCGCCGGTCTCGATGCCGCGCTTATTCAGGGCATTCGCTGCGATCGGGCTTCCTGACCTTCGCGGCGGGCAAGGGAGCGTCAGTCTTCAAGATGATGGACGTGAGCCGCCACAAATCTGTGGACACTCTGCGCGGCTACGTCAGGGATGCCGAGCTGTTCAAGGACCACGCTGGGGCGGGCTTGCTCTAAGCGGGTTTAAGCTTTCCAAGAACGATGGTGCCTGGGCATTTTGCACGGACTGGTCCTGTGCTCGTGCATCTTGTACGGGCCGGACCTGTCGAGGCTTCTGCACATGTCGGATCTCCGCCCGCGAATTTTGTACTGGCCGGACCCTTCGGTGCTTTTGCACGGGCCGCACAGGTGTTGGGGCATTTTCCACGACCTGTGCTGGGGCATCTTGCACGGGCTGTACGGGCTTAACCTGTGCACGAGTATCTTCCTCGGCCGCCCAAGCTTGATATTGCTTGAACAGCGCTTCAGATGATGGCTCACTGTTTTCCGTCTGACGCTGACCGGCGGGTTCAGAAGCGGCAGCAATTTCGTCGCGGGTCGGCGCGTCCTTTGCCGTCGGCGGCAAAGCCTCAGCGTCGGCGGTTGATTGAATTGTAGGCGTCGGCTGATCGGTGCCGGGCTGAAGCGTTGATCTGTCGATTAGCGAAGCCGTGACGTCCGCAAAGAGCGTCACTGGATTTCCCACCGATAGAATCGCGACGCCGATCGCTGTCGCAGTTACAGCCAAAATGCTCGTCTTGAGGATTCGCGACGAGATAACCGTTCTGTCCAAAGCTTTCCAGATACCCTGCTGCTCAGGTTCATCGGCCGAGAGAAAGAGAGGTAAAGGATAGTCCGGATCAAAACTGTCTTTCGTCGGCATTGGGTAATGCCTCCTCTTAATGTTCTTGTCGACCTGTACCCTGTTATTGGGGTCCAAAGAGCGGAGAAATCTTGATTTCACTTGGGCCGGGGAACTGCTCGATCACGCGGTGCCGGCACGCTTTCGCCGCTAACAGGCCAGAATCACAATTGCAATTAGAGCGCGTCGAGGACCTCGGTCGATTTCCGCGCTGGTACGATCGAAGCCCCTGACTCCCCGCTCCATCGCTATACAGCCCCCAGCCCCAGCGATGGAGCGGTATCAACAAGCGTGGTGGAGGGCCACCGGCCAACAAATCTTGCAAACTTGTAACGACGTGAACACCGAGGCGCCGCCGGCTCGGCCAAATACTGGCGAAATGTCGCTGCTTATAAGAGACCTCACCTGCGCCCCACAGAAGCCACTCCGATGTTATTTCAAGCCGCAATTGTTTGTTTGATCGTACTCAGCATTAGCATTCCAGTCGCCCACGCGGTCGACGCTCTTAGGACGTAACGAGCCCGCCCGCGTGAACCGCCGTCCGTCCAGTCACCGGGGCTGTCAGGGTTTTGCGAGTTCAGGGCCCGAACCCTGGCCTCTGGCTTTTGACGTCTGACGATCGCGCGCCGCGGCCAGTTCTTTCTGGAGCTTCAATTGCTCGTCGGCCGTCATGGCAGGCCCGCGCCTCGGCGGCACGTCTTCTACGGCCGGATAACCGCTTGTTTTCGGGCGCGCCGGTGCCTCCGCCCGCGCGTCCATCGGTGAAGAGCCAGCGGTTGAAGTTGCGCACCCGCCAAGCGAAGGGCCGAGCAGCAACAACGTCGCCGCAGCTAACGCTGTGATTCTTCCGCCCTTCGACATCACGCTCAACACGCACTTTGGGGGACAGTCATGTGCCGCTATCGACGCGCGCCAATTGTGACCTTAGCCGCCGAGACGACACCGGCCGTTCGCCCCGCGGCATAAGCCAGGTGAGGCGCGCCCGCCTAGGCGCGCTCCCGTTTGCATATTTTTCCCAAAGTAGTGGTTATTGCGGGTGCAACCTATTGATCTCGCGCGTCGGTTGAGCTTGGATTGCAACTGAAAGAAAAACGGTCGGGGGCTGCTCATGCGTACGGTTGGGGTTGCGGTGCTTTGCGCCGCCTTAGGGGGGTGCGCCGCCGCACCGAAAATGGGCTGGATCCGCGTCGACGGACAGTCCGCCCGTGAAAATCCGGTTCTCCAAACGCAATTTGAGGTCGACAGCACCGCCTGTCTTGGCGAGCGCAATAAGGCGGCCCTTTCGGGCGTCACCGTCGCCAGTGGCGGTCTGGCGGGCGCCATTGCAGCAGCCGACCGATCTAACGCCGCCGACACGGTCGCGCGCGGATGCATGGCCGAGAAAGGCTACTTGCTCGTCCGAGAGGACGAGGCGGACGCGAAACGCGCAGAGCTGGCCAGGATCGCCGAGATGAAGAAGCAGCAAGAAGCTGCGGCAGTAGCCGCTCAGACCTCAAAGCCGCGCAAGCCGGGGACTAAGCTCACAGCGGCGCCGGGTACGTGAGATGATCCGACAGATCGCGCTGGCGCTCGTCGCGTTCGCCACTTTGATATCCTCTCGTGACGCGCGGGCACGCGAGTTCGGTGGCTACGACTGTACCGACGATTGCTCTGGTCACGCCGCGGGCTACCGGTGGGCGGAAGCGCACAATGTGACTTCAGATTCCGGCTGCCCTCTACGGGGAGGCGCGATTTCCTTCTATGAGGGTTGCTTGGTGTACGTGGAAGATCCATTTCGTGGGGCCGACGAAGACGACGACGGCAACGATATCGATTAGTGAAACCTCAGCGCCCCCTTGCGCTCGCCCGACCGCTCGGGGATTTTTCTTAGATTTTTTGCGGATTGTGCCCACGTCACGGCGGCCGGATTGGATTTTGGCGATTTGGCTGTTTACGGCTTTGTGCCCGGCGGTTTCCGCCGCCTCGCTGAAGTCAGCTCAATTGAAAGATGGTCGCGTGGTGATCCTGATATCAGGAGAATTGACCGATGGCGACGCCGAGGCCTTCAAGAGCGCGGTCAAAGCTGCCAATGACGCGGGCAAAGTTGTTTCGTCGATTAGATTGAATTCGCCAGGCGGCAGCCTCCTTGAGGGCGCGGAACTTGCTGATGCTGTTCGGTTTGGAAAGATTGTTACGAACGTCGGAAACGGAGCAACTTGCGCCTCGGCCTGCTTTCTAGTGTTCGCAGCAGGCCATGCGAAATACGCAAACTACACCGCGCGCATCGGTGTTCATGGCGCGTCAGATCAGTCTGGTGAGGAAACGGTGCGATCCGGTGCGGCAACTGTTTCGATGGCGCGGATGGCCAAAGAGTTGGGTGTTCCGGCCGCAATCATCGGCAGAATGGTCGTCACTCCTCCTTCCGATATGGTGTGGCTAAGCCCTTCAGACCTGCAGTCAATGGGCGTTTCCTTAGTTAGGAAACCTTCCCAAGTGGCGCAGACTGATCAGCCGCCGGCCCAACAGACTGAGACCACGGACCCTGTTGACATCACGCCGAGCGCAAAGGCTACCGCTACGCCTCCGACCTGGAATGAATTCGTCAACGCTGCCATCGATCTATCTGCGAAGCAAAACAACGGCAAGCCAAGAACGTTGAGAGGGTGTCAGCCAGAGCTAAAGCTTTGCTTTAACGTTGTGACCTATCTCGACAAGAATGGAGTTGAAACCGGCGTCAAAGTTATAAAGGACATGAATGATAAGATCGTCATGAAAGAGGTCTGCACATTCAACGCGACCAAGGATATTCGGCGCTGCCTCAACTGGGACACGTTGGCCGTTCGCCGCGACATGCAAGACACATCTGGCAACTGGACCAAAATCGCTGACGATTAGCGTCCTTATCTCCCTGCCCATGAACCGCATCGGCCGCCGCACGATCATCTGCATGCTGGCGCTTCTGGCCGTGGCGATCGCTTGGAGCTTGTTGCGCTGAAGGCCCTTGCCCCCCTCGCCCTCCGTCAGTTGGGGAAAACTTGCCGGTGCGTCAGCGCATCTGCATTTTCCGAATCGGCAATCCGTGCTCGCTCTCGCTTAGATTTCTAGGCGTATACGCGCGTGAGCCAGTTTGTCTCAGTGCTTTTGCTTGCCACCGCGCTGACCCTGACCTTGTGCGTCGGGGTGGCAGCTTGGCGACTGTCGGCCGGCACAGACGTCGACATCACCGCCACGATTCCCCATCAGGAATACGGCTGGAGGCTGAGGCGGTGAAGCATATCCTTGCGGTCGCTCGGATCGCGACACGCCGCGTTTTGTAGTGGCGCCATCCTAGATTTGTCTCGGACTTAACTCAGAGCCTCATTGACACCACGTCGCCTCCTCACCCGACGGTCAAAACAATCCAGGATACGGTTGCGGCAAAGAGTGCTTGCGAGCTGATGCCGAGCGGCCACCTAAGCCTCCACTTCGTGTGGAACCATTTATGAAAGCGCTGCAAGGTCGTCAGGGGCTGCTTCGGAAACACGCTGTGCACGACCTGCAGCGGGTCGGGCGCCATCCCTGCGAAGGCGCCGAGTACGATCGCTCCAATCGTCGCGGGCGTCGCGAAAAGCCAAATTGCTATCAATAGACCCGCGCAAGCATCGAAACCGATAAGGGCCAAATCGCGAAAAAGCTTCGGATCCGCTAGCAGGCGATTGTGAGCGCCGGGCTTCCTAATCGCTCGAAGTGGATAATCCCAATGCGGAATCGCATCGATCGCAAAGTGGCTTGCGAAGGCCGCAACCGCAACGAGGACTGGGTGCGACGGGAACAGGCTGGCGATGGCGCCGCCGACAACTGCGTGAATGCTTAAGATCATATCGCCTCGGCTCGTTTAGCCACGACGTTGCTTTCCCTCTCCGCCGGCGGGCCTGGCACAATAGGCTGCCCTATTGGCCATTAACCGGCGCTGCTGCTTCTCGCGCACGTCACCGCTGCGGTAGGCGGCCTCGACCTTGTTGGACACGCTGTGCGCAAAGGCCATCTCGGACATCTCGTTCGGGTAGCCGGTGCTTGAAGGTCGACCGAAAGCCATCAATGGTCAAGTCGGCGCCGAAGCCTTGGAGCAACTCAAGCATGGCCATGTTGGACCAGCGTCGCCGCCTCGTTTCGATAGTTCGCTGCGAGCTCGCGTAGCGCGCCGGCCTCGCCGGGCACCTGCTCTGCTGCGCCAGATCCAGGCAGATGCGCTCAAACCGCTTGAGCTCATCGATGATGTTCTGATCCCGCTCCACGCGGCCGAGCAGACTCCCGCGCGCCCTCCGACGTCAAGACCGCCAAGGGTACTGTCCTAGTTAGGACACCCGCGGAGGCAGACCAGGACACTCCATTATTGGAGTGTTAATTTTAGATTTCCGCTTCATTGGCATAAAATGCATAGGCCCCCCGGCTGGCTCCTGCCCCCCCCAGCCCCAGCCCGGAGAGCAGGCGGCCCTACCACGCTCCCGGCGAGGCGGGGTCGCTGCATTGTACGGCCGACAGATACCGCGGGTGACCACCCGGCCACGGCGACTATTTGTGTTTCCTGTGCCGCTAGCGGACCCATAGGGCCACGAGGGCGCACGCGAAGCCCACCACTAGAATGCCCGCAGCCGTTACCGTGACTAGGTCAATTGACCAGGGGTGTCCTTTTCCACCAATCAAGTCGAAGTGTCTGGAGCGGCGGTCGTCCCTGAATGTCTGAAGGTACATGACACGCACTCCCGTGTGTGCGCGTTGAACGAGCGGGCCCTGTATGCCTAGGAGCCCGGGCCCATAACCTCAACGGCGGCTATACCGTCGCTCGGCTATGAGACACCTATGCGCCGCATAGGCCGCCCTGGCATTCAACTAAGTGAATTAGGGCGGATCGTACCAAGCGCGGGTCGAGCTCGCCATCCTGCACCGGCGTCCGCCCGGTAAACGCCCGTGGCGACCACCCGGTAACCGGCGCAAGCCGCGTCTCGTTCGAGGTATGAGCTGGGCCGAACCTCTGTTCTCGCGCTGTAGTTGCGCGCTGCTTATCCACAGGGTGCGAACAGGGCTGGCGGCCCGGCACACGCCCCCGCCGAAGATGTGCCGAGCCTAGCCGTGCCAGTGCGCTGGTCGATCCGAACCGGCTGGAACCAATCATGGCGACAATGTGGCTGCGCTGCTAGAGCTTCGATGCAACACTGTCGATGGAAATAGAAACCCGCCGGCGTGAATCCGGGGCGCGCACGTCAAGCGGACGCTGGCCTGTTTTTTAAACCCCCAGTGGCCTGATTTCATCTAGGAACGTTGTTCGCGGCCCCTGGTTGCCCCGGATGAAAACGCGCAAAGAGTGCCTTGAACTTGCCGAGCGCTATCGGAACGCAAGAAGCGATACCAAGGACAGAACCGCTCGCCACCTACTTGAGACCCTAGAAAACAGCTACCGGGTCCTTGCTCAAAGCAGCCTTGTTCTAAACCGATCAAGAAGAGTGCAAAGAGCGCTTGCAAGACTACATAAGTAACGCCGCCAACTGAGAGGCCGAGGCCGTCTTATTCTGCAAGGTCTTGAACGGTCCGGATTTGCTCGGCGCGATCGGCTAGTTCGTCGTAGTTCTTGGCCGCCCTGCGCAGTGTTTCCTTGGTCTGGCCGTGCTCCGCGTTGTCAGCTTTCGTGCGGAACTCCTCAGCTCGATCCCGCCAATAACGAGGCGGGTGCATACGCTCAACTCCCATGGGAGCGCCTCAATGCCGTTTCGACTGAGCGCATAACTGCCTGCGGGCCGATTTGGTTCATCCCTTAGAAAAGGCCCGCCAGCGTCTCGGTCACCGCCCATGGTGACCACCCGGACACGGCCCGATCTGATCCACCACCCGTGAGGCCTTCACGCGGTGGATTTTGTGTTCTCTGATCTCTCGCCCACGCGGCCAGACTCCCGGGCGCCCGGAAGATCAAAGTCAACTGCTAGAATTTAATTTGCCTGGTTTGCGGAGTTCTGGTCTTCTCGAGGCGTGCCCTCGCATCTGGGAGGCCACGATGATTGATGTTCGCGAACTTGATCGCTTGGAGCATCTCGCCTTCAAGTTCGGTGCGCTCACTGCTCCTGAAACCCGCCAGGCGCTGCTCACATCAGTCCGGCTTTTGAAGGCGCCATTGCCTGACATCTTCTTGGGCCGGCCAACTTTCGAGCCGCCCCTGGAAGACACGAGGCACGGTGAGGCCTCGCCCTCATCTGCGGGAACGAGCGGCAATAATCTGAGTTTGGCAACACTGATCACGTTTCCACAACGTGACGCCGACACAAAGGCCTCAGATTGGCGCCAGCCCCGAGCTGAGGCGTTTCGGATGACTCGACTCTGGAGGAGTTGAGCGGTGACGGAAGGGAAGGAAGCGAACCTCCCAAAACAACAGACGCAGGACCATGGCCCTCGTTGCCCAACCTGCGCGGCCTTTCCCCGCTTGGCCCATTCCTTTCTCGATACCCGTAACGGCAACACCGTCCGGCTGTACCAATGCCGGTGCGGCGAACGCATCTGGGAGGACTAGGGTTGCTTCGTTGGCGGCACGCCTTTCCCTACCCACGACGCCCAATGGCTCAAGGTGATCTGAGATAATTCGGGAGCGTCCTAACTCCAATCGCAGGATTCACATGTGTTAGTTCCCGCCATGGGTTCCAGTGCTAAGGTCTTGGGATCACCGCCCGACCCGTGGCATCTATCGGTGATGAGAACGCCTGTTACGCTCCCGCCCCCTCGCACAGGGAGCGGCGCCATGTTCAATCGGCGTCGCACTACACAGACTTCCTCACTCGAAGAACGGCTCGCTCAAGAAGCCGTCCGCCTGCGCAAGATGGCCCAGGGCACACCGTACGGCGTCGAGCGCGAGCGGATTATCCGCAAGGCGCGGCAGGCGGAGACTGCCTCGCATATTAGCGAGTGGCTAAGGTCTCCGGGATTGAAGCCGCCCAGCTAGAAACTATCCCTCCGATCGCTTCGTTGTCGAAGATCACTGGCACGAGATCTTGGGCGCCGGTGGCTGAGAGCTTTATGCGCTCCCGCCTCTTATGGGGAGTGCTCGACATGGCCCTCTATTTCTTCGACATCCAAAGCGGCCGGGACTTCTTTGCAGATGAGGAAGGATTGGATTTGCCCAACCAAAAGGCCGCCGAAATCGAAGCGATGCAAACGCTGATTGGGATGGCCAAAGATTCGGTCTTTGGAAGCGAACGTCCCGATATGGCGGTTGAGGTTCGCTCCACAATCGACCGACTGTTCTGCGTCTCCCTAGTCTATCGAAATACGGGGACGATGCATTGAGGCCGCCTCAGTTGGCGGCCTCTTGTCCACACCCACGACACGCAGTAGCTCCCGAGGAACAATCCTGGCCGGCGCCCGGTTACCTGACATCCCGGCAGGCACTCCCCGTAGGCGTCGGTGACCGAGAGATCGATCGCACTCCCGCCGGAGGCAAGGGAGCACCACATGCCTATTTATCGCTTATTGCAAAATCTACCGATGGGATCGGGCGAGATCAGTCGGTTGACCACGGCCTACGAGAAGACGTTGCACACCATCGGCCTTGTTGACCGGAGCGACCCGCTAGCCGAGATGATCGCCAAGAAAATAATCGAGATCGCGCAAACCGGCGTGCGCGACCCGGCGAGGCTTTCTGCGCTCGCGATCAAGGAACTTGGGGCCTCAGTTGGCGGCCTCAAAATGCCAAGACCAGCCAAATGATGAGCGCGGTGCGGGTTCCAACCGCAATGATGCTCGCTAGAGTAACCGGGCGCCCAACAAGCCGGTTTGATGTCGGGGCCTCAGATCAGGCCAAAAACGATGAAAATGCCGATCGCGATCAGGAGGGCCATGCCTGTGATCGCGGACACAAGAAACACATCACCCAACGTTGGAACGTGCATAGCTCGCCTCATCACTCTGCGAGAGGCGTCAGAGCTAGCGAGGATGGGTAACGTTCTGACCTCAATCAATTACAAGGACGGATTACCCCTTTCGAATGCCCATCACCGAGGTGGCAGCGAACAAACCGGACCAAACAGGAACCAATGCTTGCCTTGCCACTTAGCGATTCATAGCCGAACGACGGTACAGCCGTTGCTGAGGTTATGGGCTCGGCCTCCTAGGCATACCGGGCCCACCTTTGTTTTAAGGCCGCCTCAGTTCGCGGCCTCTTTCGGAGCGTGTATCAGACGCGCAGATTTTCCGCGCTGCTCTTGCCGCGCTTCCGATCGACCTGGATCTCATAAGAGACCTTCTGCCCCTCAGCCAGCCCCGAGAGACCGGCTCGCTCGACTGCGCTGATATGTACGAAAACATCCTGGCCGCCGTCATCGGGCTGGATGAAGCCAAATCCTTTGGTCGCGTTAAACCACTTAACAATGCCTGTAGCCACGTCGATTCTCCCCATTAATTCGAAACGTGAAAGGATGGGGTTAGAACTCTGGCGAAACAAAGGGCCCGGGGTGGCTTCCAGTTCTCCACACCTACGACCCGCAGTAGCTCGCTGCTGACTGACGCCGCCAGGAATCGATAATTTGCGAGCTACTTACATCGCCGCTTTGATTGCGGCATGCGTCGACCAGTCCGCCACCAGAACACCACCCTCCCCGATGGTCGCCCGATCAAGATCACCTTCGGCGAGATGCGCGAGATGGGCGTGCGCGGCGTCCTGATCTATTGCGCCGACTACCGGTGCAGCCACAACGTCGCTTTGAGCGCCGATCGCTGGCCGGACGAAATGCGCCTGTCGGATGTCGAGCCCCGCTTTACCTGCACTGCCTGCGGCCGCCGTGGCGCCGATGTCCGGCCGGACTTCAACTGGAATAAGCCGCCGACCGCCGCGATGGGTTATCGATGAAAAGTCCCGCCTCCGAGTTAATGGGCAGAACAGGGGACTGAATAATTCTGCCCAGCGTACTTTGAAATGTCCGAAGGCGGGGCACTTAGAACGTCCGATCGCATCAGACCCTAGGAGAGTGATGCGGGAGACAAGCTAGCATGGCATTCCGGGAAAAAGTGGTAGTGGGATCTAGCGCACCACAATTTGAAGCACACAGAAAATGACCGATCGCGGCTGCCGCCTTGGTATTTTCTTTCTATTGATCTAGCGCAATCCGGCTCAGTTATCCGGTGCGTCTGCTGCGGATGGATCAGCAATTCCGCAGGCACCCGATGACACGTGCCCGGCAGTGGATGCTCCATGCGATGACGTGGGCGCTGACAGCGATAGCCCTGCTAACGCTCGCTTCTCTGCTTTGATAGTGGGCCGCCAGCGTGAACCGGCGGGCGCATCTTCTCAAGCCCGAATCGCGCTAGGGCTAGTTCATGAAGCTCACCGCCGAACGTCCCTTCGCCGACCCTGAAGCCGCCGCCCGCAAGCTGCTCGAGATCGCCGCCGGCATCGAGCCGGTGCAGGACGGCCGCATCCACATCGAGAAGATCAGCGCGCCGTTCCTCTACTCGCTCAAAGCCAGCGGGCCGGAGTTTGGCGCCGGGATAAAGCACGCCATCGAACGCGGCTGGCTGGAGCTGCACGAGAGCGGCACCTATGTCCGCCTCTTGCCGCTAACTGAGGTTGATCTTAGTGCGTAGCGATCACGGGCCTCCCGCAAGCGGACCCAGCACCCTCAAAGCGCCAATAGGTCACCGGGCTGGAGGCATTGCATTCGCTGCATTGAAGACTTTGCTCACCGAGCATGTATCGCCCCCGGCGAAAGAGGTCGGGGTCGGCAGTCCTTTTGCATGAAGGACAGACCAACAACAGATTCCGCGCTCGCCAGCGCAGAACAAATTCGCTCAACACGGACAATCCCCAATTTGCAAAACAAACAAAAGCCGCCGGCCTGGGCTCGCATCCCCGGGGCGACGCCCCTAAAGTTGGGCATTGCCGAAAGTTCCCGCACCAACTTATGTGAATCGAGTTCGCAATTCACGCGCCGGATCATTAGCTTACGCACTACGCGTATGACGTGCGAAGCCGGCCCCTCGTCAACGCGCTGTCGCCAGTCAGAAGCAAGGCCGCTCAAACGGCCAGAGACTCTGAAAGGTTGCCACCAGTGCATTGTAGACCGCCGGCCGCGGTGACAGTCTCTGGCCGCTTGGACCAAGGGGCCCCGCAAGGACACGCTCCCCAGGTTTGGAGTGCCAGGCTCCCCGCAAGGAATACGGCCAACACATGCCCCCTGCCCCACAGGACACGGCACCGATCTCATCCATCACCCGTGACGCTGTCGCGCGGTGGATTTTGTGTCTTTTCCTCTGGCTCGCGGCCGGCTCGATCCCGCCCCATGCGGCCGATTAGAAAATGCTATTTCGCTTGAACGGAGGAGCCAGCGGGATTTAATTGCTGCATGTTGGAGCTGGGCCGCACCATCTACCGTCCGACCAACTTGGCTAGCGAAATAATCGAGCAGCGAGCCAAGGCGCAGAAGGTCGTGGCAAAGGCACTGGAGGTGCTCAAGCTCGAGGTCCCCGACACATTCCTTGGACGCAAGCATTACGAGATCATTCCCTTGCCAGATCGAGACGAGTAAAGCCGACTCAGTTAGCGGCCTCTTTCCAGATCACGATGCGCGGTACCTCGCGCAGTCTCGACCTTCCTATGAGTCGCTATTTTGCCAATCGTGCGCGGCACCGCTTCAATGGCGGTACGATCTGTGACACTTTCGGGCGCGCGTACATCCGCCGTCGCCCGGCCTTCCCAAAGGAGACTATGCAGGCGACTTGAGACCCGACGATCTTAGCCATTCGGACAGATGTACGGTGACCTCATCCTGTCGGGCTCTCCGAAGCATCGCCTCGCGCTGACGTCCCGGAGCAAGTGTTCGGGCTTCCGCGCGTAGGCATTTCGCGTGATTGGCTAGTCTCTCTTCGAGTGGTTGAGTTTGTTGCAGGCGGCGGCGCTTCTTCACGTGCAACTCCGTTCTCCGCATACATTTCGGGAAACGGTAGAGCCAAGGCCGCGCCACACGCATTTACATGTATCATGGGCAAATTGAGTAAGTAACACCGTTTAGTAAGTCGCCTCCCGATAGAAGTGAGCCAACAACATGGGTTAACGACCATACCGCGATGCAGCGGTACGCTGACCTATGCTTGGGTTGCCATTCTCTTCGCGGCGCTAGACCGCGCCATGGACACAAACGCGTTCTTTATCGCCGCCGATTGCGCAGGGCTCGCGGTGCTCTTGATCGTGCTTTGGCGGTTCTGGTGAGTGTAGGCGTGGCTCAATACGCGAGGGAATAATTCACCGCCGGCGCTAACCTTAACTACAACCATCCCTTGATTAGACAAATCATAAAACTCATAGCTGCGGTTTTTCAGTATGGAATCTCTTGATGATGGTCCGCTTACCCATCGTCGCGGTCATCTCGGCCGATGGGAAAAGGTCATACTGGGTTGCCGCGGTCGAACCTGAGAAGGCGACCGAAGCGGTTGCGCTGGTCGTCGGCAACGGCCACAACACCAAGCTCTTACAGCACCGCCTGCGCGTGAAATCAGATGCGCTTCGACCAGGCGAAGTCCGCCGCCTCGGGCTCTGATCAGAAACCTACCCACTTAAGGGCATTCATCTGCCTCAAAAGAGCCGCCTTCCGGCCCGCCCGCTAGTCTATCTATCTGTCACCGGCATTGGCGGAGCGAGATCAGGCGTGCTCGCGGCCGTCCCTTTCAAGAGGGAGTCGTGCAGATGACTCGCTTCTTCTTCCACGCACACGGCGGGATTTCCGTCTTCGATGACGTCGGGCTGGAGCTTCCGGATATTGAAGCTGCCCAAGCAGCAGCAATCGAATTGAGCCGCCAAATTCTCAACGAAGGACCAGAGGGACCATTTTGGCAAGACAGCAAGTGGCGCGTCGAGGTTACTGACGGCCCCGGCATCTGCGGCCACACTTTCCTTGTCGCTCAGTTTTCAGTCACGCGCAAAACGAATATCCGTAGCTCCGCGGCCAGCAGAAGTTTGGGATCTAGGCACCGCAGTCACCCGGCAACGAAGCGCGAGCTATAGCTATTGCCTTCCGGCGCATAGGCCGCACGCCGGGATTGAAATCTCGTACCTCACCGAAGGGACACCATTTCAATCCCGGCCATCCCAAGCGCACGGGCGGCACTGGTGGACAGGTCTATGCAGCGCCCCTTGACGAATGGGCCGCGGTCATTGATGCGGACGGTGACACTTCGGCCGCTTGCTTGCGAGGTGACCGTGACCTGTGAGCCGAATGGTCTGCTGCGATGCGCTGCGGTCATTGCGTGGGGATCCATCCGCTCGCCCGATGCGGTTCGGCCACCGCCATATCCATAATGAGAGGCAATACACGTTTCGGCGAACGCCGATGCGGATAAACAGCAGAGCGCTAAGGCGGCGCCTAAGGGGCGGATCATTTGCCTCGTGTCCAGCATCCCGCCCAGATCGCCAACTTCTCCGATCCTTCGAAGTTCCTGTCGGGGCAATGAACGACGTGGGCAAGACTCAAGTCGAGCTGATATGATCGGATGGGCGATAAAGCCGGACATGAAAACAAAGCTTGCGCAGCCGCTGGCGGAACAGGTGGACAAGCAGCAGCACCCTCATTTGCGAATCCCTGCCCTGTGCTAGTTCGTCGGAACTGGAGGCGAGCGATCTGGATTCGTCCCGCGTGGCAGGAGTGGACCGAATGCTGATGATGAAGGAACGGCAGCCGGCGATCCGCACCGTCGCGGGCTGGGCCCGAAGCGTCTTACTTGAAGCGGGTGCCATTCGCGAATGTGAAGAGCATGGCTGGATGAAGGACCGCGCCGATCCACACGCGCATGAGCGCGCGCGCTTGGTCGCTCGGGAAGAACCGGCCTTCGGCCTTTCACCTGCCGAGGCGGAAGCCACCATTGACGAGATGCTTGCCTCAATCGGCGACGCCTGTCCCGAGTGCGAGCTCGACTAGGCCGATTTCCGCGGCCGTGTGCCCGGCTTCTTGGTCGCCGCTTCCTTCCTGGGCTTCTTGCCTTCGATCGGCATCAGCATTTCCTTCTGACCACTTGCGGCCTTGCGCGGCTTTTTGCTCGGCTTGGCAGCCGGCGCGGCCCCCTGGCCCACGCTTCGCCGCAGCGCCTCCATCAAGTCGACCACGTTCTCGCCCCGCGGCCGCTCCTTAGGCGTGATCGGCTTTCCGGCGCGCTTCTGGTTGATGAGATCAATGAGCGCAGTCTCGTAGTGGTCCTCGAATTTTTCAGGCTCGAACGAGCCGGACTTTTGGTTCACGATGTGCTTGGCGAGATCCAGCATGTCCTTGGTCACTTTGACGTCTTGAATCTCGTCGAAATACTCCTGCTCCGAACGCACCTCGTACGGATAGCGCAGCAGCGTTCCGACGAGGCCCTTGTCCAGTGGTTCGAGCGCTATGATGTGCTCTCGGTTGGTCAGCACCACCCGCCCTATCGCGACTTTGTCCATCTCTCGGATGGTCTCGCGGATCACCGAAAACGCGTCGTGGCCGACCTTGCCATCGGGGCGCAGATAGTAGGGGCGGATCAGGTAGCGCGGGTCAATGTCGGATTTGTCCACGAACTCGTCGATATCAATGGTGCGAGTGGATTCAAGCGCTATCTCCTCAAGCTCTTCTTTGCTGACCTCAATGAACTGGTCTTTCTCAAGCTGATAGCCCTTCACGATGTCTTCGTTTGGCACCTCGTCGCCGGTGTCGGCGTCGACCTTGAGGTATTTGATCCGGTGGCCGGTCGCCCTATTGAGCTGGTTGAACGAGATCTTCTCGGACTCCGACGTGGCGGGATACAGCGCGACCGGACAGGTGACGAGGGATAGACGCAGGAAGCCTTTCCAATTGGCTCGGGGGGCCATTTACGCAAAACTCCGGGTTGGGGGCGGCTAGGATTCAAGACGAATAGGAAAGACTGGTTCCGACACGCGGCCGTTCGCCTGCCGAAATAAAGTTGAGTGACGCGAGCCCGCTGAGTAGTTAAATCATACCGGTGGGGCGCAAAGCGCGTCCACCCCTGAGAGCCCTCCTTGTTCATGTGCAACCTCTACAGCATCACCACTAACCAGGCGGCGATTGCTGACCTCTTCCGTGTGGTCCGTCGCTATGAGGCCAATCTGCCACCAATGCCCGGCGTGTTTCCCGATTACGCGGCGCCCATCATCCGCAATGCTGGCAATGGCGAACGCGAGATGGTGTTGATGCGCTGGGGCATGCCGCCGCCACCACGCACCGGCGGTCCGCCTGTGACGAACATCCGCAACACCTCGTCGCCTCACTGGCGTGCCTGGCTCAAACCGGAGAACCGTTGCCTGGTGCCGGCCAATAGTTTCGCCGAATACGCGCCGGAGCCCAGCCCAGAGACCAAGAAAAAGGGCGTCGTCTGGTTTGCGCTCGCGGACGCACGACCGCCGTTCGCATTCGCCGGCATCTGGACCACTTTCAACGGCGATCGCGGGACAAAGTCGAGGCCGATCCCCGGCCCGCATCAGGTCTATGGCTTCCTGACGACCGCGCCTAACTCCGTGGTCGAGCCAATCCACCCAAAGGCGATGCCGGTGATCCTGACGTCTGCCGAGCAATGGGACGTGTGGTTGCGGGCACCATGGGATGAAGCCAAGGCGCTGCAGCGGCCGCTGTCCGACGCAGAGTTGAAGATTGTCGCGCGTGGGAGCTCTAAAGAAGACATCACGGTGTCCCTCCTTTGACGAGGCTCCCAGCTTCTCTCGTCGCTGTAGCGACGCTGCTCGCCGTTCTGCCGGCTGCTGTCGCACAGGACATTGTTGGCCGCGCCAGTGTGATCGATGCCGATACAATCGAGATCCACGGGACGCGCATCCGATTGTGGGGAATCGACGCGCCTGAGAGCGATCAGCTCTGCCGCGGCGATGACAGCGAGCTTTATCGGTGCGGCCAAAAGGCTGCTACAGCTCTCGCCGGCCTGCTCTACGCGATCCCGCGGCCGGTCATCTGCACACCGAAAGACCCGGGCCGATACGGCCGCACTGTCGCCGTCTGCAAGATCGGAGACCCCGGCCCAGACATCGCCCATTGGCTGGTCTCGAACGGGCACGCACTCGATTGGCCACAATATTCGAAAGGCCATTACGCCGCGGCGCAACGTGATGCCGAACGTGGCGTCAAAGGCTTGTGGGCTGGCAACTTTGTTGAACCGTGGCGATACCGGTCCTGCATGCGCGACGGCGGACGGCCGTCAGGATGTTCGGACGAGGCACCCGCGCGATAGGATGAACTCGAAGGTGCTCAAGCGGCCATCCCCAACCGCCTGATATCGCCCAAACGTCGTTTGATCGCTTCGATTACTGAAACAACGGTCCCATATCGTCGCAAGTCGAAACGCTCTCGGTCCCTCTCGCTGAACCTCAGGTCCCGCCCAACTATCCCGGACGCAGGCATCACGAGATAATCCCGAATCTCTCGATTACCATCCTTCAATCTGATCACGACAACAAGGCCGGGCGGAAGATGCCGGCCACGTATTATGGTCCAACTAGGATGTGTTGCCGCGGCAGCAAGCCGACGACGGGCTCATCTCACAGTCCTGATCGAACAGTCCCGTCTTCCGGCAATTTATCCGCTTCGGGGCTTCGTAGAAGCAGGCGGCCTGATATCGTATGGCGTCGACTTCAAGAAGATATTTATTGGGGCCGCTTCCTACATTGACCGGATTTTGCGCGGCGCTAGTCCAGCCGAACTGCCAGTTCAAATTCCAACCGAATTTGAGTTGGTCGTGAACCAAAAGGCAGCTCGGCAACTTGGCCTACAACTATCTCCCGAGTTGCTCGCGCGCGCGGACGAAGTGATCCTGTAGCGCCCTCTCTTTGCTGCGGTGCATAAGTCAGGTGTTGGCCCTTAGCGTCGTATTGCATCGCCGCACGACTTCAGTCGCAAACAGGGCATAGCGGAAGTCGACAGGCAGTGATCTATCGCACAGGGGGACGCTCGTGACCCGTGGCGGACGTAGCCTCTTACGGGCTCAGGATTCGAAGTTGTCGTAGGCGACATCATGTAATAAGTTTTTGGATCAGGCGTCAGAACGGTGGCGGTTAAGATGCGCAAGCTCGCGGCTGTCTTGCTGTTGCTTATTGCCGTGCTCGCCGTTCAACCGGCACGAAGCGAAGGTCCGCCCGCGTGGGCCTATCCCGTCAATCCGCCCGACTTCAAACCGGCGCCCGACGATGGCAAGCCACGATCGGTTCCGGACAGCCGCGCGTCCTATACCGTTCCGCAAACCCGCGATCTATTTCTGGCTCCGATCTGGCATCCCGAAGACCATGCTGCGCTTCCCGATATCGTTGCGCACGGGAGGAAGCCCGACGTGTTCGCTTGCGGTTTTTGTCATAGGGCGAATGGTCAAGGCGGCCCAGAAAATGCTGACCTCGCCGGACTACCAGCGAACTACATTGTTCAACAGATGGCGGACTACAAAAGCGGAATGAGAGCAACGGCGGTGCAAAATCGCGCTCCGCAAACGCTGATGATCTCGCTCGCGAAAAGCGCAAGTGATTCCGAAATCGCGGCAGCGGCGGCGTATTTTTC